>CAJMOC010000060.1:0-1663 GCA_905214945.1 uncultured bacterium | reverse complement strand
GCGTCGTAGCCCTCGTCGGCGACCTTGTCGGCGAGCGCGGTCATCTTCTTGCCGGCCTCGTAGACGTTCTTGCCGTCCTCGACGTAGCCCTCCTGGCTAAAGTGCATGATCTCGATCTTCTCGGTTTCCTTCATGGCTTTTCCTTTCTGTCCTGCACGCAACTCTATACATCGCGTTTCTTTTCGATACCAATTATAGACATACACCTAATGTGTTTTTAATACCACTTATCAATCTGCTCCAATCCTCGGTGAACGGTCGAAATTCTCTGGTGAGTGGTATTAAATTAGAATTGAATGTATAGCTAACGCCTCTGGCGCCTCCCTTGTGTGACAAAGAACAGCGTTCCTACCAGCGCAATAATGGTCGATGCCCCAAACAGCACCGCCTGAACGCCCAAAGCCTCCGCCAAAAACGGAGCCGCCAGCAGCGGCAGCACGCCGGCGCTCATCAGGCCAAAACGCACAAAGCCGGTAATGCGCCCCAGGTATTTGATGTCGGCGCGCTCCTGAATCAAGATCATCTGCAGCGGTTCCAGGAATCCCCAGGCCAGACCGTTAATCGCCTGACCGATAATCGCGACCCCCAGCATATCGGTGCCCACGTACACCATGGACCCAATGCCCACGGCCATGAGCGCGCCGAGCAGCAATCGCAGGTTGACATGGCGGGCAGAAAGCTTGGTCAGGATGAACGCGCCCACCGAGGAAGTGAGGCCCACGACCGAGGACAGCCAGCCCAGCCAGACGATATCCACGTTGAGCACATCGCGATAGAACAACGACTCCAGCGAATCGAACGCGCCAAACGCAAAGAAACCCAAAAAGCCCGAGATAAAGATGAGGCGCAGGTCGTGGTCGCGAAACGTAAGTCGCGCACCCTCGGCCATGCCGCCCAAAATACCGCCCTTCGGCTTCTCCCCTTTTGCGGGAGCAACACACTCGTGACAGCCCAAGGAGAGCACGGCCGCCACACCCATCATGCCCGCCATGAGCAGATAGACCGATTGCGTGGCAAAACAGCTCACGATGGCACCGCCGAGCAGCGGGCCAGCGGTATAGGCGATATTGCTGTAGAACACCATGAGGCCGTTCACGCGGGTACGGCCCTCGGTGGTCGACTCCAGGTATCCCGGAAACGCATGCGTGCAGGTGTTGATAAAGCCGCCCGCAAGTCCCAAGACGCACGCGGCAAACACAAGCCCGGGGACAGACAACGGCGCCAACCCCACGCCAAGCGATAGCACTGCCGTAATCACGCACGTCACAAACGACGTCCGGCGCGGTCCAAAGCGATCGATGACCGAGCCCGACACCATATTGCCCACCGACGTCATAAGATTGCGCACGAGCGTAATGGCGGCAACCAAAAAGGCCGTGCCAGCCAGATCATACGTGGCCGCACCGATAAGCCCCAAAAAGTAGACCGCGTTGTTGGCGCACCACTGCAGGGACTCAATAAGAATCAGCCTGACCTCTGCCGGCGTCAGGCGCATTGCTTCGCGATCCTTCGCGAACATACGAACTCCTTCTATACAAAAAGGGGATGGAGGGCATAGGCCTGCTCCATCCCCTTTCCAGGTTGCAACGAAAATCTATGCAGCCGGGCCCTTACGCCAGCACGCCGAAGAACGCGCCGATGATGCCCACGACCATGGTGGCCA
>CAJMOC010000059.1:0-1741 GCA_905214945.1 uncultured bacterium | reverse complement strand
CCAGGCGGCCGAGCATGGCGAAGCCCATGGCCGGCAGGATGTTGGCGGCAACGCCAAAGCCAGCAAGGACAAAGGGCGGGATGAAGTCGAGCATGCCCTGGATGGCGTCAGCACCCAGATAGAACGACAGCGAGCACAGCAGGAACGCCATGATGATACCGGTCAAACCGATCAGGAAGTGCATCGCATAGACACCCTTAAGGTTGCCCTGGCCGGAGAAGACATCAGCGCGGTCAACCAGAATCGGCAGGGCGGCGTTGAGGATGTTCTTGATGGCAAGGCACAGCGTGGCGATGGGCATAGCGAGCGCGATGGCTGCCTCGGTGCTCTGGCCCAACTGGATAGCGAAGGCGCAGGCGAGCACGCCGCCGATCGTCTCATCAGGCGGCACGTAGGCGCCGATGGAGATCGAGCCCATGAACAGAAGCTCCAGGCTGGCGCCGATCGCGAGGCCGGACTGCAGGTCCCCCAGCACCAGGCCCACGAGCGGGCACAGGACGATGGGGCGGAACGCATAGAGCGTACCGAGCTGGAAGTCGAACTTACCAAATGCGGCGATAAGTCCGATGAGGATTGCTTGGGTAAGCATATATCCCCCTTTCCTAATAGGACACTACGAAGAGCTCAGACTCTTCGAAATTGAACGCCTAGAGCACGCTTGCGCAGTCAACCTTGGGGTCATCGGCCAGAGGACGGATCTCGACCTCGACGCCGTTGTTCAGCATCTCACGCACATCGGCCTCCTCGGCTGCAGTCAGGAAGATCTGACGAGAGACCTGACGAGCATCGGGGCGCTTCTCGTCCTTGGGCTTGGTGTTGCCCAGGTTGACCGACTTGATCTGCGGGCAGCCTTCAACAAGCTGCTTTGCCTCAGCGATGGTGGCGACACAGATAATCATCTTGTATTTGTCAGTCACACCCGAGTTAATGGCCTCGATGGCATTCGCCATATCCTTGATGACGAGCTTGCAGCCGGCAGGCTTGCCCATCTTGAGCGTCGTCTTCCACACCGGGTCGTTGGCGACCTTATCGCCCACGCAGAAAATGCAGTTGGAGCCAAGGCCCTGGACCCAAGAGACCGCGACCTGGCCATGAAGCAGGCGATGGTCGACGCGAAGTAGCTGAATCATAATGTGACCCCCCAAAGGTCTTGTGCCGTCTTACGGCGTGTCAGTAGGTGCTGCGGATTAGAACTCTTCTTCCTCTTCGTCATCGACCAAAAGATCGTTGACAAACTTCACGCGCGTATCGTCCGCAGCGACGATGGCGCGAATCGTCTCCTCAACCGGCGCCGACTCGTCAGAGAACAGCAGCTGGATAAGCAGAGGAAGGTTCATGTTGGTAACGAGGTACGTGCGGGGACGCGTCTGGACGATCTTGGTGAACTCGTTGTTGACGCTGCCGCCAAAGAGGTCGGTGCAGACAACGACATCATCGTCGGCAGCCATGCCTGCCAGCAGTTTTTGGGCCTCCTCGGCCACGTCCATGCGGTCATCGACGAACATCGAAAGATCGTGGACGTTGTCGCGAGCGCCCGAGAGCAGCTCGACACTCTCCTTGATGCCGGTAGCGAAGTGCGCATGGCTGGCGATGATGTACTGCCTCATTCTGTGTTCCTCTCAATAGCCCGGCGCGTTCCCGCACCCGTTTCTTTAGTAGTCGAACTGGTGATAGTAGCGACGATACTTGAGGTTGTGCTTGGTGACCGTCTCGTAGTAGCGAGCCAGGCGGTCGGTAACGA
>CAJMOC010000058.1:0-1846 GCA_905214945.1 uncultured bacterium | reverse complement strand
TGGCCACCATGGTCGTGGGCATCATCGGCGCGTTCTTCGGCGTGCTGGCGTAAGGACCCGGCCTATTATTTGCCCCCAAGGGAAACGGCGACCCATTGCGGTCGCCGTTTTTTATTACCGAAAGCTAGTTGGAGGTGCTTCGTGATTCGATCTGACAATCCACCCGATAATGGCGTGAGCGGGGCGATGTATCTATTTGGCACGGCGCTCTTGTGGAGTTTTATCGGCATCCTCGTTCGCGCCAATTCGCAGTCAGCTCTTTTGATCGGTGCCGTCACGGCAATATTTATGGCGCTCTTTATCCTGCTCGTCGGCAGACCCGTCCTTCGCGTCAGCCGTCTTATTGTCCTTGTGGCCGTCTGCAACTTCGTGACGGGCACCACGTTTAACTTTGCCAACCAGCTCACGACGGTCGGCAACGCGATCGTTCTGCAGTACACCTCGATGATTTTCGTTATCGTGTATCAATCGCTCGCAACTCGCACGTTGCCCTCGCCTGCGAAGATTGCCTCCGTGGTGGTTGCTTTTACGGGTATGGGACTTTTCTTTTTAGGTGATTTGAGCGCCGAGGGCATGCTCGGAAATCTGCTTGCCGTCATTTCGGGCGCCACCTTTGGGCTGTGTTTCTTTTTAAACTCTCGCCCCGATGCGTCGCCCATGGTGTCCTCGCTCATCTCCTGCGGCATCTCGATACTTCCGATCGTCTATTTTGCCGGCGACCTAGGCTCCGTGAAACCCTTTGAGTGGGGGCTTATGCTGGTGCATGGCCTTTTTTGCAGCGGCCTTGCGAGTGTGCTGTATGCCAAGGGGATTGCGCGCACCAACGCGTTTGCGGCCAACTTGGTTTGCATGAGTGAGGTCGTGCTCGCTCCCTGCTGGTCGGCGCTCCTCTTTGGCGAGGTCTTTCGCTGGAACGAGTTTTTGGGCGCAGCGATGATCGTTTTGGTGATTGTGGCCAACTTGGCATCCGATGCTTTTGGCGACGGCTTTCTGGTGGCGCTTGTCCGCCATCGAAACAAAGAGCGTGCCTAATGGGATGCGCCTGCCGTTTACGGTAAAAAACACCCCGCTGAGCGACTGGTATTAAATAAGGCGAACCTGCATACCTATAATTGGTATCAAATCATTTGTGCCTGGCATGGGTGTTAGCAGCACACCAGGTACGCTTCGAGCCGTGGAATCGAACTCCCGGAATTGATATCAACAACGCGCGCGACGGGAGTGACGACGGTTCGAGATTCCTTATTGGGAGGAATTATGCTTGTCCAAGCAATCCTCGTCGGCTTAGTCGGAGCGTTTGGATGCCTCGACTACCAGCTCGGCACCCTCTACGCGTTCCGCCCCATCGTCCTGTGCCCGCTCGTGGGCCTGGTGCTGGGGGACCTGCAGACTGGCCTTGCCGTTGGCGCCAGCCTGGAGTTGCTGTTCATGGGCTCGATTTCCATCGGCGCCTACGTGCCGCCTAACGAAACCGTCGGCGGCGTGCTCGCCTGCGCGTTTGCCATTCAGCTCGGTCAGGGTACCGAGACGGCCATCGCGCTCGCCATGCCCATCGCCGTCCTTGCGCTGACGATCGGCAACATTACCAATGCCTTGTTCCCTGTGTTTGTCGATATGGCAGACAAGTTCGCCCTCAAGGGAAACCTCAAAGGCATCTACGCCGTTCATTGGGGAATTGGAATCTGGGGCTGCGTCGAGTACTTCCTGCTGTGCGGCGGCGCCTTCTATTTGGGTTCCGACGCCATCCAGGGCCTGCTCGACTTCATCCCGCCCTTCATCATCGACGGTTGCGGCGTTGCCGCCAACATCCTGCCGGCCATGGGCTTCGCCATGCTCGGCCGCCTGG
>CAJMOC010000057.1:0-1871 GCA_905214945.1 uncultured bacterium | reverse complement strand
TTTTACACGGGTCGTTTTATTGATTGTGACGGAAGGACTCACATGGCAGATGTTCATGAGCTGCTTGATACTTGGATTGCCAATGTCAAGGACGAGGAGCTCCTCGCAGAGCTCAACGCGATGAAGGAGCAGGGTGATGAGGACGCCATCACCGACGCTTTCTTCCAGGATCTCGCCTTCGGTACTGCCGGTCTTCGCGGCACTATCGGTGCGGGCACTAACCGTATGAATATCTATACGGTCGGTCGCGCGACGCAGGGTTTTGCTGACTATCTCAATGCGACCTTCGAGCATCCGACGGTTGCCATCGCTCGCGATAGCCGCAATAAGGGTGAACTGTTCGTTAAGACGACGGCTGCCATTCTTGCAGCAAACGGCGTGACTGCTCTCGTGTACTCTAAGATTTCTCCCGTGCCGACGCTTTCCTGGGCCGTCCGCGACCTTAAGTGCTCCGGTGGCATTTGCATGACCGCTAGTCATAACCCGGCACCGTATAACGGCTATAAGGCCTATGGCCCCGACGGCTGCCAGATCACCAGCGAGGCCGCCGATGCAAT
Organism: uncultured bacterium; assembly: GCA_905214945.1. Taxonomy (GTDB): domain Bacteria; phylum Actinomycetota; class Coriobacteriia; order Coriobacteriales; family Coriobacteriaceae; genus Collinsella. The sequence continues at coordinate 1,314 of CAJMOC010000057.1, read as the reverse complement.
TTCTAAGGCTATCGCCGAGACCGATACGTTCACCGGTGTGAAGTCCATGGACTTCGATGAGGCTCTTGAGCAGGGCCTGGTCAAATGGATCGACGACTCGTGCCTCGAGCGTTATTACGACGCCGTTCTCGCACGCGGCGTTACGAATCTTTCTGCCGAGGAGATTGCTGGCGCACCGCTCAAGCTTGTCTATACGCCGCTGAATGGTACCGGCCTCATTCCCGTCACCACGGTGCTCGAGCGCGCTGGCATCACTGATGTCACGGTTGTTCCCGAGCAGAAGGAACCTAACGGCGATTTCCCGACCTGCCCGTATCCTAATCCCGAGATCCGTCAGGCCATGCAGAAAGGCATCGATCTCTGTGAGCAGGTTCACCCTGATTTGCTGCTTGCAACCGATCCTGACGCCGACCGTGTTGGCGTTGCCGTTAAGAATGGCGACGACTATCTGCTGCTGACCGGCAATGAGATGGGCGTTCTGCTGCTCGACTATATCTGCAAGACCCGTGCTGCCCGCGGTGAGGACCTCACTAAGAAGGTTGCCGTTACTACTATCGTTTCTTCCGCCATGGTCGATGCTCTGGCCGAGGAGTATGGCTTTGAGCTTCGTCGCTGCCTGACGGGCTTCAAGTACATTGGTGACATCATTACCTCGCTTTCCGATGCTGGTGAAGTCGATCGCTTTATCTTCGGTTTTGAGGAGAGCTACGGTTATCTGGCTGGTGATCACGTGCGCGACAAGGACGCCGTGAGCACTTCGCTGCTGATTTGCCAGATGGCTCAGTATTACAAGCTGCAGGGTAAGAACCTCGCTGACGCGATGCACGAGCTGTACGAGAAGTATGGCTACTATCACAACAAGACGATTTCGCTGAGCTATCCGGGCGCTGAGGGTGCGGCAAAGATGGCCGGCATCATGGCTGGTCTGCGCGAGAACCCGCCCGCGGAGCTCGCCGGTTCCAAGATTGAGGCCGTCGTGGACTACGACACCTGCGTGAACGGCCTGCCGAAGGCTAATGTCATTGAGTTCGATCTCGAGGGTGGCAACAAGGGTATCGTCCGTCCTTCCGGCACCGAGCCCAAGATCAAGCTGTATATCTTTGCCAAGGGCGCGGATGCCGCCGAGGCTGATGCAGCACTTGACGTGATTGAAGAGTCCGGTCGCAAGCTGCTGGCATAAGGTATTTAAGAGTCTATTACTGTAGATAGGCGAAAGAGGGGATCTCGGAAACGAGGTTCCCTCTTATATTTACCCAGCCAGCCGAGAGTCCTTATATGTGTAGGAAATGTGTACGCCCAGATTCCCGCCCCCGG
>CAJMOC010000056.1:0-3353 GCA_905214945.1 uncultured bacterium | reverse complement strand
GCCAAATAGGCAGGTATCATCACGATTTTCTCAAGATGTTCGTAATCCAGAGCAATAATGCGGTCTCCGAATCGGCCGAACCCTTGAGTGCCAGCTCCACATCGACCGCGCCCTCGAGCGCAGCGACAAGCTCCGCCATAGAAAAGCGACGCGCCCAGGTCAGATGATTCTTGACCTGCCAGGACTGGAGCTTGAGCGTTGCGGCAAGCTCGCGACCTTGCCCGCGCGCATCAAGGGCCTTGGAAACGATAAGCTCACGGATGCGTCCGCACAGCAGGGTGTAGGTCCACACATAGCTCTTGGCGGGCAGCAGATTAAAAAGCTCGAGCGATCGCCGCATATCGCGTGCCGAGACCGCATTAAGAAAGTCCCAAGGTTGGACCTCGGCCGTGCGCACGATCCAGCGCTCCACATCGGCAAGCTCAATCTGAGGCGCCTCGACCATCTGGGCAAGCTTTGCCAAGTCGTTGTCGAGCATACGGGTGTTTTCACCCGAGCGTGAGACGAGCTCCTCAGCGGCTGCCGTGGAGATAGACTTACCGTGTTGCGTCGCCATCTGCTGCACGCGACGCGGCAACTCCCAGCGTTTGGTGCCCGAACAGTCGATCACCGCCTTCTTATCGATCTTGGCGATCGCCTTATACAGGCGCGTGTTCTTGGCAAGCGAATCGGCGATGATCAGGCAGACCGTCGTGGAGCTGGGACTCGCCAGATATTCGACGAGCGGCTCAGAGACCGCCTTGGCGAGCTTAGAGCATCCATCGAGGATCACCAGGCGAAACTCGCTGCCCATGGGAAAGGTATTGAGCGAGCCGATAATCGATTCGATATCGGGGTCTTTGGTCATGTCGCGCTCGTCGAGGTTGAACTCGACCATGCCCGACTTTTCCAGACGTGCCTTCATGCGCGAGACAGCGTGGTCACGTTTGACTCCGTCGGTACCGACGATCAGATATGCCGGCAACAGCCCGGTTTCGGACATCGCGCTCCCCTCTCGCAAGCTCCCAAATTCGTACCGTGTCATTTTAGCCCAGGGTCCCACCGCGCGCCAACGATGTCATCACGACCGTTGGCATCGCATCGTAAAGCCCTTCGCGGTCGGCGTGATGGTGATATCACCGTGTTCGATGGTGCATGCAAAGGCCCCACCGGCCGCTCGAACCGCATCCACGCACTCGTCGCTGGGATGACCGTATCGATTTCCTTCGCCGGCGCTTGCAATGGAAAGCTCGGGCTGCAAGATACCGAGCAGGTCGCCGTCGACCGAGACCTTCGATCCGTGATGTCCCAACTTAAGTACATCGATATCCCCCACCTCCTTCACAAACTCACGTTCCTGGTCAAGCTCAGCATCGCCGGTCAGCAGCATACGCAAGCGCTTTCCTTCCTGCGCAAAGGTGAGTAGCAAGACAAGCGAGTCTTCGTTCCCCTCTCCATCCACAGAATCGAACGGCCACATCACGCGGGCGCGAAACGCACCGATGTCGACGGCATCTCCCCGCCTCATCTGGCGATATGAAACGCCGGGGCGGTTTAGAACCTGCGCGGGCGCATCCTCGAGCGCGTCGGCCGCCACAGCTATGGTCCCAACCGAAAACTGTTCCAGCACTGCAGGCAGGCCGCCCCAATGGTCCTCGTCCCAATGCGTTACAAAGACGGCATCGATATGATGCACATCGTTTCGAACGAGCGCGGTGACCACCCGCTCGTCGAGCCCGCTATCCACGAGCACCACCGTCGAGCCCTGCCGAACCAAGATCGCATCGGCCTGTCCAACGTCCAGGACCGTCACCGAAGGCGGAGCGAATCGATCCCAGTAGACGTACGGTATCCCCGCCAGAAGCGCCAGGCAGACTAGCCCAGCAGCCATAGGCCGTGCCTGCGGGCGCGGCCACCAGACCAAGAGAACCAGCAGCGCCAATGGCACCACGTAAATCCAGACCGTATCGGGCGGCACACTCACGGATGCACCCGGCACGACGGTAAACAGCTGCTCAAAGAACAGTGCGCACCGGGCGGAAATCATGGGTACGACGAGCGCCCAAGCCTGCAACGGCACCACGAGCGAAAAGGGAACCAGCACAATCGACACAGCGAGCAGTACACTCACCGCCGGACCGATGAACGCATTTGCCAGCGGAGCAATGAGCGAGAACGTACCGAAGGCGGGAATGGTGATGGGGAGCGTCGCCAACTGCGAGCACAGTGTGACGGAAAGCATGCCGGCAATGCCCGTCGGCACACCCAGCTCTCCCAAAGCGTATGTGGCGTACGGGCAAAAGCACAGGATGGCAAAGACGCTGGCACATGAAAGCTGAAAGCCCATCTCGAACAGTACCGTCGGCCGCAGTAGCACAAAGATGGACATGGTTACGAAGAGTGCCGAAAGGCCGTGCCGGCGACGCCCCGCGCCGTTTACGACAAGCGTCGCAAAGACCATACAGCACGCGCGCACGGCAGAGGGCGAGGCGCCCGTAAAGGCAGCGTAGCCCACAAGCGTTATCGCCAATATCGCCCGCTGGAGACCACGTGAGCACCGGGTCTTTTGCAATACGCCCTCGATTACAAACCCCACGATAGCCAAATGGCTGCCCGAGACGGCGATAAGATGCGCCGTTCCCGTCACCGAAAACCAGTCGCCAGCCGGCTGGGCGCGCAGCTCGGCCGAACGACCGCAGACCACACCGGCTATGAGCGCACGCGCTGGGTCGGTCGCAGGCGCGATGGACCCAAGCAGCCCATTTCGCAGTCGAAGCAGCGGCCCCGGAGATCCCTCATCGACCGACACAATCCGAACGACTTTAACCTTGCGTACCTCGCCTCGAAGCACGCGCGATCGTCCATACGCATCGTTCTTAAAACGTGAAACACGACCGATAACACGCACGTGCGCCCCGACCTTGAGCTCGTGATCGCACGAAAGGCGGACCGTTGTCAAGTTCTTACCGTCCGCGCGTACCTCGCAGATATAGGAATACACGTCGTCGTTAATGAATGGATCGCCCTGCACGACAAACTCGAGGCTACTTGCCGCTCGACCGTCGAGCACCTTTGAGGCGCTTAGCGCGCCCACAGTCCACCACGCCGAGACGACCGCTCCCGCCACGAGACCGACGGACGCGGCATACAGCCACCGCTTCAAAGGGGCAAGCCGCGCACAAGATTGAGCCAACACAACGAATACCGCCGACGCAACGGGAATGGCCCATAGCGGCCCGACAGCCGGCGCCCGCTCCCTCAGCAGCGCATCAGCGGCCATGTTGAGCACCAAGACGCAGCTCATGCACATGCCGGCACACAGGGCCATCGTCCACGGAATCAGGGGCCGCGGAGGCATCACATGCTCGCGCTCG
>CAJMOC010000055.1:0-4635 GCA_905214945.1 uncultured bacterium | reverse complement strand
AGGCGCTCGACTTCGTCGACGGGGCACTCAAAGTCCAGTTCGTCGTGTACCTGCAGAATCATGTGGGCGGCAAAGCCCTCTTCTTCCAGGCGGCGGCTTACGCGGGCCATGGCGATCTTGATGATGTCGGCCGCGGTTCCCTGCATGGGGTGGTTCATGGCCGTGCGCTCGCCAAAACCGCGGAGCTGCGGATTTTTGGCCTTGAGCTCCGGAATATGGCGACGGCGGCCGTACATGGTCTCGGCGTAGCCCGTCTGCTTGGCACGTGCCACCACGTTGTCGAGGAACGTGCGCACGCCCGGGTAGGCCTCGTAGTAGCGATCGATCATATCGCGCGCCTCGGCCATTGAGATATGCAGCGACTGCGACAGACCGTAGGCCTGCTGGCCGTACACGATGCCAAAGTTCACGGCCTTGGCGCGGCTGCGCAGGTCGGGCGTTACCTCGGACACGGGAACGCCAAACACGCGCGCGGCCGTCTCGGCATGGAAGTCCTCGCCCTCGTTAAAGGCACGTACCAGATGTTCATCACCCGAAAGATGCGCGAGCAAGCGCAGCTCGATCTGCGAGTAGTCCACCGCCAAAAAGACGCTGCCCTCGCCCGCCGAGAACGCCGTCTTGACGGTACGCCCCAGCTCCGAGCGCGTCGGAATGTTTTGCAGATTGGGGTCGCTCGAAGACAAACGCCCCGTCGCGGTGATGGTCTGGTTGTACGTGGTGTGCACGCGACCGTCACCACGGCGCAGCGGGCCCAGCGTGTCCAGATAGGTCGACTTAATCTTGGACTTCTCACGCCAGTCCAAGATCAGACGCACGATTTCGTGGTCACGCGCAAGGTCGCTCAGCACCTTGGCGTTGGTCGAATAATAGCCGCGCTTAGTCTTCTTGAGGCCCTTGGTCGGAAGCCCCATCACATCAAAGAGCACATGCGACAGCTGCATGGGACTGCCAATATTAAAGGTCTCATCACCGGCAAGGTCGCGAATGCTTCGCTCGACCTCGGTGATCTGGGTCGCCAGACCCTCGGACAGACTGCGCAGGCGGTCGGGATCCACGAGCATGCCCGCGCGCTCCATCTTGGCAAGCACCGGAACGAGCGGCATCTCGATGCCGTCGAACACGTTGGCGGCATTCTCACGGGCCATGCACTCGCGCAGCGGTGCGACCAGCGCCAGCGTCAAGGCCGCCGTGCGAGCGGCGGGCGCCGGAGCGTCCTCACCGGCACCCTCTGCGCCGCGCGCCGCAGGCAGCGCCATCTGCAGATACGTATCGGCAAGATATGCCTCATCGAACTCGGAGCGATCGGAATCCAGCAGATAGGCAGCGACCACGGTATCGAAGATACGCGTGGAATCGGCAGCGAGCGGATCCATGAGCTCGGGCTCAGAAGAATCGATGGGCGAAAGCTCGTGCAGCAGCGCCTTCGTATCCGGGCTCGCCACGCGGCCCTCCATAAACAGACGCGCAAGCACGCCGGCGATCACACCGTGAGCGAAGTTGAAGCCATCGACTACGGCAGTGGAGGCGCCGTCGCCCTCCTCGAGCGCGAACAGGCCCTTGGACGTCGCCAACCACAGCGTGCGCGTCAGTCCAAAGAGCGCGCCCTCTTCCTTGTCGTCGTCCACCACGGCGGCGACCCACTCGCCGGCATCAATCGCGCGGGAGACCTCAGCCGCAACGGCACCAAGCGCGTCAGCATCGCCGGCGGCTGCGCGAACCATCGCAGGTATCTCAAACACACTGGAGGCAGCAGCCCCGCCCTCGCCGCCGATCAGCGCCAAGAAACGGTTCTGCATGGCGGTGATACCAAGCGTGCCCAGCGCCGCGGAAACCTCATCGGCAGAAAACGCCGGGAAGGACGTTTCGTCAAAGTCGAGCTCGACGGGCGCATCGGTGCGAATGGTTGCGACCTTGCGGCTCAGCAGCGCATCGTCGATGTGCGCACGCAGGTTCTCGCCCATCTTGCCCTTGACCTCGTCGGCATGCGCGATGACCTCGTCCAAGCTGCCGTACTGTACGATGAGCGCACTCGCCTTTTTGGGGCCGATGCCCGGTACGCCGGGAATGTTGTCCGACGTATCGCCCTTTAGACCGTAAAAATCGGGCACGAGCGCCGGCGTAATGCCGTGATACAGGTCGTCCACGCTCTCGGGCGTCATGATCGCCACGTCGGACAGGCCCTTGCGGGTCGAAACCACGTTGACGTGCTCGGTCACGAGTTGATACATGTCGCGGTCGCCGGTCACCAGTAGCATGTCGCAGCCGGCCTCTTCACCCAGGCGCGCCATGGTTCCCAGGATATCGTCGCCTTCCCAGCCCTCGGACTGCAGAATCGGCACGTTGAGCGCGGTGAGCAGCTCCTTAATCATAGGGAACTGCGCATGCAGATCGGGGTCCATGGGCGGGCGTTGCGCCTTATACTGCGGCAGCATCTCCATGCGCACGCGCGGCTTGCCCTTATCAAACGCCACGACAACGCCGTCGGGGTTAAAGGCGTCGATCATCTTGAGAAACATGTTCAAAAAGCCAAAGATCGCGTTGGTGGGGCGACCGTCCGGCGCGTTCATGGTCGGCGGCACGGCATGGAAGGCGCGGTGCATGAGCGAGTTGCCGTCGATAACGGCAAAGGTGCGGCGCTTGTCAGACATATTGAATACCTCGCTTTGGGCTGGGCACGGTTTGCTCACACCAGTTTACACGCTCCCCGCCCCGCGACCACCGCACATCAAGCTCCCCTGCCGCCGCGAGCCCGCGCGTGATACGATGGCTCACGGTACATCAACCAGCACGATCGATCCGAAAGGAGCCTGCGTCATGGAGCGTCCCTGCGCATGGAAAAAGTACACGCCTCAGCAAGTCGAGGAGCTCGAGGAGCTTTGCCGTGGCTATAAGCATTTTTTGAGCGAGAACAAGACCGAGCGCCTGTGCGTCAAGACCGGTATCAAGATGGCCGAGGAGGCGGGCTACGTCAATCTGGAGACCGTGATCGCCGAGAGCCGCGCGCTCAAGGCCGGCGACAAGGTGTACGCCGCCAACCACGGCAAGGACCTTATGCTCGTCAACCTGGGCACCACCCCGCTCGAGCAGGGCTTTAACATCCTGGGCGCCCACGTGGACTCGCCGCGCCTGGACCTTAAGCAGAATCCCGCCTTCGAGGCCGGCGACATGGCCTACCTCGACACGCACTACTACGGCGGCGTCAAGAGCTACCACTGGGTGGCCTCCCCGCTTGCACTTGTAGGCGTCATCTGCAAAAAGGACGGCACCACCGTCGACATCAACATCGGCGACAAGGCGGACGACCCGGTCTTTACCATCTCCGACCTGCTGATCCACCTCTCGAGCGAGCAGATGTCCAAGCCCGCCAAGGACGCCGTCGACGCCGAGATCCTTGACGTGATCGTGGGCGGCCGTCCCGTCAAGTTTGACGAGGACGACAAGGACGCCCCCAAGGAGCCCGTCAAGCAGATGTTCCTGGACATCCTCAAGGAGCAGTACGACGTCGAGGAGGAGGACTTCCTCTCCGCCGAGATCGAGGTCGTGCCCGCCGGCCCCGCCCGCGACATGGGCCTCGACCGCTCCATGATTCTGGGCTATGGCCACGACGACCGCGTCTGCGCCTACCCCTCCATGCTCGCCCAGATCAACGTCGCCAACGTGGAGCGCACGAGCATCACACTCATCGTCGACAAGGAGGAGATCGGTTCCGTGGGTGCCACCGGCATGACGAGCCGCTTCTTCGAGAACACCGTCGCCGAGATCATGACGCTCGCCGGCGAGGATAGCCCGCTGGCCCTGCGCCGTGCACTCGCCCACAGCCGCATGCTCTCCTCTGACGTGTCCGCCGGCTTCGACCCGGGCTACGCCGGCAAGTTCGAGACCAAGAACGCAGCCTTTATGGGTCGTGGCCTGTGCTTTAACAAGTACACGGGCAGCCGCGGCAAGGGCGGCTCCAACGACGCCGACGCAGAGTACGTGGCCCTCGTCCGCGACATCATGGACGAGGCCGGCGTGGACTTCCAGACCTGCGAGCTCGGCCGTGTCAACGCGGGCGGCGGCGGCACCATCGCCTACATCATGGCCAAGTACGGCATGAACGTCATCGACTCCGGCGTTGCCGTCCTGTCCATGCACGCCCTGTGGGAGGTCGCTAACAAGGCCGATATCTACGAGGCCTATCGCGGCTACAAGGCCTTCCTCGAGCGCGCCTAACCAGTCCCTTATAACTTGCGGTGAAATACGGACTAAACTGGCCCATAAACGGCCAAAACAGACCGTATTCCACCGCAACTTTTTTGGCAGAGGAGCGTCCATGCTGCAGGTCATCATTTCGCCCGCCAAGCAGATGCGCGCGGCCCAAGATGCTTTTGAAGTCCTGGGCATTCCACCTTTTGCGCACGAGACGGCTCGCCTCCACCGCGCACTGCTAGATATCGAACGAAATGAAGGCAGCGGCGGCCTGCAAGCGCTATGGAACGTGAGTGACAAACTGTTGGGGCCTTGCCTCAACACCCTGCATGAGTTCGGGTCCATCCTGAAAAACGGCGATCTCGACAATCCCGCACTCGCCCGTCACCTCTCCCCTGCCGTCATGTCCTATCACGGCATTCAATACCAGAGCATGGCGCCCGAGGT
>CAJMOC010000054.1:0-4720 GCA_905214945.1 uncultured bacterium | reverse complement strand
ATCTCGTAGTAATCTTTTTCGTTCATCGTCGCCATGCGCGGCAACCTCCTGCTCACAGCAGCGTATATATTCCGGTAATTCTACCCGAGCGGCCTAAGCTAGATCCCAAAACAGCTCGAACAGAACATTTCCATCGAGCCAGCCCAGATGGGTCGGCGCCAGACGGGCACAGGTGCGGCCAGCGATGACATCGACAGAGGCGATAGGCCCCGCATGGGTATCACCGTGCTCGGGCACCCAAGTGGCAAGCCCAAGCTCAAGAGCGCGATCGCAAGCCGCTGCCAGTTCATCGGCAGGGATGACACGAGACGCGCGAACCAACAGGTCGGAATCATCACCGCGCGTCATGCGACAAGCGAGCATCAGGTCCTCGGCCGCCGCCTCGCGCCGCGACAGATACTCGGCATCAAACATCGTCGCGGCATCGTCGCGTTGTACCAAACGCACGCGGTGAAAGTCACCACGGGGAGCCACGCCGGGAAACAGTCCAGCCAAGCGGTCGAAATCCTCGTCGTCGAGCATGCCCGCGGCAGAACGACCCAGGCCCAGGTAGCCCCGACCAGTCCAGTAGGCGATATTATGGGCACATTCATGCCCATCGAGCGCGTAGCTCGCCACCTCATACGGATGGTAGCCGGCCGAACTCAGCCGCTGGCGCGCAACGTCCATGCATGCGGCCTGGAAATCCTCATCGGGCTCAAGCGACTCGTCACGGCACACCATGCGGTAAAGCGGCGTGCCCTCCTCGAGCGTGAGCGGATAGACCGACACATGGTGCGGGGCCGCCTCAAGCACGCCATCGAGCGTATGCTGCCAGCTCGCCATAGTCTGTCCGGGAAGCCCGCACATAAGGTCGCACGACACATCGAGCCCAACATCCTTCACCGTCGCGATAGCCGCAAGTGCCCGATTAGCATCGTGAATGCGGCCAATAGCAGCCAGCTCGGTATTGTCGAGGGTTTGCACGCCCAGAGAGATGCGCGTGACACCCGCCTCGGCAAGCGCGGTGGCGAGCTCAGCGGTCAGGGACTCAGGATTGGCTTCGCAAGTAAATTCAACGGGTTTGCACCACATGGAGATACGCCGGGCAAGTTCCACCAGGCGCTCCCCTGCCAGCGATGGCGTGCCGCCGCCAGTATAGACCGTGCGGACCTGCGCAAGCGCCCCGGCGTCGCCAAAGGAATCGAGGTGCGCATACAACTGCTCAAAATAGGAATCGAGCGCGGCATCCAAATCACACGCAGCAAAGCTGCGCGAGTCAAAGTCGCAGTACCGGCACTTTTGAGCGCAAAACGGCACGTGCACGTACAGCGCGGTAACGGCCACCGTTAGGCCTCCAACGGATGGGCAGGCACCGACTCGCCGGCGGCAAGCGCGGCCTCGCAGGCCACCACGTCGCGCTCGATATCATCGACCAGCGCCATAAACTCCTCGTACGTAGAGCAACGCACCACCTGAGCGCGCCAGGCGGCGGCATGGGGCATGCCCTTTAAGTACCAGCTTGCGTACGTGCGAGCACGCGACATGAGCGGCAGAAGCTCGTGCGTCAACGTCAGGTGCTCGCGCAGAGCCTCCAGGCGCTCGACCGAGGAGCGAGAAGGAACCGGCGTGCCATCGAGTGCAAGGGCTCGGGCATCGCCGAACACCCACGGATTGCCGTAGATGCCGCGCGCGATAAACACCGCGCTGGCACCCGAGCCGTGCAGATGCTCAGCAGCGTCCTCGGCCGAGAACACATCGCCCGAACCAATCACGGGAATCTCGACGGCATCTGCGACTTCATCGACGACCGACCAATCGGCCTGGCCCGTGTAGAGCTGCGTGGCGCAACGACCATGCACGGCGACTGCGGCAGCCCCTGCACCCTCAAGCATCTGGGCAAATGTCGCGGCATTGCGGTCCTCGGCATAAAAGCCCTTGCGAATCTTGACGGTCACGGGCACGTGCGCCGCACCCACCGTGGCCTCGACGATCTTCTCCGCCAGATCAGGCGTGCGCATAAGCGCCGAGCCCTCGCCCTTGGTAACAACCTTGCGGGCGGGACAAGCCATATTGATATCGATAAGCGACAGGCGATCGCCAACGCGCTCCTCGACGGCGGCGACGGCGCTCGCAAACTGATCGGGCTTGGAGCCAAAGAGCTGCACGCAAATCTGCTGCTCCTCGTCGGCCGGTAGCACCAGGCGCCAGGTCTTGTTGCTGGCATAGGCAAGGCCCGCCACGCTCACCATCTCGCTGTACGCAAGGTTGGCACCGCGGCGGCGGCACATGATGCGGTAGGCAGGGTCGGTCACGCCCGCCATGGGAGCCATAAGGAACGGCTGCTCGGCATAGGCGCCCAGCAGCCGCTGACTATATTCGGAGAGTGCCATAGATCTACTCGTCCACCTTGAGAATCGCCATAAACGCCTCCTGCGGGACCTCGACCGAGCCGATGGCCTTCATGCGCTTCTTGCCCTCTTTCTGCTTCTCGAGCAGTTTGCGCTTACGCGAAATATCGCCGCCGTAGCACTTGGCAAGCACGTCCTTGCGGCGCGCCTTGACGGTGGAGCGGGCAATGATCTTGTTGCCGATAGCACCCTGGATGGGCACCTCGAACAGCTGGCGCGGAATGATCTCCTTGAGCTTGTCGCACAGGCCGCGGGCCAGGCCATAGGCCTTGTCCTTGTGCACGATAAACGAAAGCGCATCGACCTCGTCGCCCGAAAGCAGGATGTCGAGCTTCACAAGCTCGGAGGGACGGTATTCGCTGAACTCGTAGTCGAGCGAAGCATAGCCCTTGGTGCGGCTCTTGAGCTGGTCAAAGAAGTCCAAGATGAGTTCGGCGAGCGGCATATCGAAGCGCATCTCGACCGATTTGCTCGTGAGATGGATCATGTCGGTCGTCACGCCGCGGTGCTCGATGGCGAGCTGCATGACGGCACCCGTATACTCGGGCGGGCAGATGATCTTTGCCTTGAGGTAGGGCTCTTCGATACGCTCGATGCGCGTGGCCTCGGGCAGGTCCTGCGGGCTGCGGACATCGATCATCTCGCCGTCGGTCTTGTAGACGTGATAGTCCACCGAAGGGCTCGTGGCAATGAGGTCCAGGTTGAACTCACGCTCGAGACGCTCCTTGACGACCTCCATATGCAGCAGGCCCAAGAAGCCCACGCGGAAGCCAAAACCGAGCGCCACGGACGTCTCGGGCTCCCACACCAACGAAGGGTCGTTAACGTGGAGCTTATCGAGTGCGTCGCGCAGGTTCTCGTAATCCTTGTTATCGATCGGGAACAGGCCCGTATAGACCATGGGCTTGGCCTCGCGGTAGCCCGGAAGCGGCTCGGGGCAGGGGTTCGACGCCCAGGTAAGGGTGTCGCCCACGCGAACGGCCTCGGGGTCCTTCAGGCCCGTGACCACGTAGCCGACCTCGCCAACCGTCAGCGCGTCAACCGGGGTCTCGGCAGGACGCTTGACGCCCACGCCGTCGACCAAAAAGTCGCCCTCGGCCTGCATCATACGCAGCGTATCGCCCTTTTTGATGGAACCGTCAAAAACACGGACCGTAGCAACCACGCCGCGATACTCATCAAAATAAGAATCCAGGATGAGTGCCTTGAGCGGCGCGTTCGCATCTCCCTTGGGCGGCGAAATCAAAAAGACAATGGACTCCAGCAGGTCGTGGATGCCCTCGCCGGTCTTGCCCGACACGCATACGGCATCGTCGGCAGGAATCGCCAGGTCGTCCTCGATCTCGGTCTTAACCTCGTCCGGGTGCGCCGACGGCAGGTCGATCTTGTTGATCGCGGGCACGATATCCAGATTGGCGTTCATGGCGAGCGTCGCGTTGGAGACGGTCTGCGCCTCGACGCCCTGTGTGGCGTCGACAACGAGCACGGCGCCCTCGCAGGCGGCCAGCGAACGCGAGACCTCATAGGTAAAGTCCACGTGGCCCGGCGTATCGATGAGATTGAACTGATACGTCTCACCATCGTCGGCGTCATAGGACACGCGGACGGCATTGGACTTGATCGTGATGCCGCGCTCGCGCTCGATATCCATGGTATCGAGCAGCTGCGACTCCATGTCGCGCTCGTCAACGGTATGGGTGAGCTCGAGGATACGGTCACTGATCGTGGACTTGCCATGGTCAATGTGCGCAACGATCGAGAAGTTGCGGATGTGGGAAATGTCAATTGAAGTATTCATGCGGACTATCTTACCCGAGCGGTACAAAAAATGGAGCCTGTTCCATAAAACAGGCTCCATTTATGCGCGTAATCTGTGTGGTGTGAAATTTACAACTTAGGCGTTGATGCTGTTCACGAGCTTGGCAAGACCGGACTTGCGGTTGGAAGCCTGGTTCTTGTGGATGACATGCTTGGCGGCAGCCATGTCGAGACGCTTGGTGACGGTCTTGAGGGCAGCCTGAGCCTTCTCGGCGTCGCCCTCGGCAACGGCGGACTGGACGTGCTTGGTCAGCGTCTTGAGCTCGGACTTGACAGCCTTGTTACGCATGCGAGCTGCCTCATTGGTGCGGATACGCTTCTTCTGAGACTTGATGTTTGCCACTTCTGGAGTTCCTTTCGAGTTCCTTGCAAAAAATGTATGACACCTCTGAGACACGGTGAGGTCATGCAAGCGCCTACTATAGCACGCTCTATCTCAAAGGGATAGAACGAATTTGCCAAATAGGCAGGTATCATCACGATTTTCTCAAGATGTTCGTAATCCAGAGCAA
>CAJMOC010000053.1:0-5435 GCA_905214945.1 uncultured bacterium | reverse complement strand
CGCAACGCGTTGCGCTGAGTCCTGAGGCTGTTGCAATGAAGATGAGAATCAAGGGCGCTTATAAAGTCAGTGGCAGCCTTAAATTCTGGACCACTTAAATGTGATTCAGTGGCGATAATGGAGATTAGTGGCAAGCCTGTTTATCAACTTGAAGTTGTTGCGCTTTACCAAGAATCGCATCCATCGGTATAGCCGCACAACTCGAATAGCTAGTTGAGAGCAAGGCTATATTTAACTCTAATATGAGTATTTGCTCGCTTGAGCACTGCTGAATATCGCGAAACGGCACCGCCGATATCGCGCCTGGGCACCGGGGCCGACACTGCCCCCGGTGCCTTTTTATTGCTATCGGCCCATCCGCGGCGCTGCCGCATGTTGGTCTCGCCCATGTCGACCCAGACCGCGTTGTGCACGATCCTGTCCATGATGGCGTCGGCATGCACCCCGCCACCGAGCCTCGGGTGCCAGTCCTTCTTCTTGAGCTGCGTGCAGAAGACAGTCGAGGCGGTGCCGTACCTCAGCTCCATCAGCTCCAGCAGCATCGACCTGAACTATGTGTCCGGCTTGTCCAGCAGCCACTCGCCCCCTCGTGGCCACCAGTACGTTCTGGACACTGTGCTTCGAGACGCGGGCGGTGCGGGCGATCGCGTTCTGCGGCAGACCGTTCACCGACCTCAGCCTCAGGACCTCCCTGGTCCTATCCTTCTCGCCATTTGGAACCTCCTCGTTCTCTGGACTGCATGGCAGCCCGAGCGTAACGGGGATGGCCGGGGACGTTTATTGGCGGTGCCGAACTGCAATATTCGGCTGGGTGGACGGCGGTGCCGATGCGCAATATAGGTGGTGTCGAAAGGGCCTGGGACTCACTAATAATCTCAAGCATGCCGGCAAGCCGAAGCCAGTCGCGGACGTCAACCGCCTGACGACGAAGTCCAACTCCGACAACTTCCGCGCGAGCTCCATCAAGGGCGTCATGAAGCGCGTGAAGGCAAAGGGCGTGCCCGTGGTGGTCTACGAGCCCACGCTGGACGCGCCGGAGTTCTTCGGCTCCGAGGTGACCCACGACCTGGAGGCCTTCAAGGCCGGCTGCGACGTGATCGTGGCCAACCGCTGGAGCGATGAGCTCGCGGACGTGGCGGACAAGGTGTACACGAGGGATCTGTTTAAGAGGGACTAGGGGAGAGGTGTACTCCCAGGATCTGGTGATATACAAAAATCGAATCTAGAGGGAGGCCGTATCAGCGTTGGCTGATACGGCCTCCTTTGATGTAACTCTGTTCCTAAAAACAAAACATGTGTTCGATTTGAAACTACATGAAGGAAGATCAATGCAGAATGCAAGCTACAATAGCAAACGAGTATTGGACTCGAGTCTAGCGGAGGATTATGGCGTTCCAAGATATCCTTGCTGCGATTGATATCGTCACGGGGCCTGACCCGGCCCATTCTATCCTGGCGTTTTCGATTGTCGTCGGGCTGTTTTTGCTGTGGTTGCGTAAGCAGGCTTTGGCGCGGTTTTACAAGGCCGGTATCTATGTTGCAGCACTGGCGTCCGATGCATTGTTTGCATCGGTAAAGCTTAGCCTTTTATGGTTGGCGGGTGTGGCATCGCCCTTTCTCGCGTTGAGTCTGTTCGCTCTTCTCGTCAACTATTTTTGGTGTGCGCAGCAGCTCGATGACATAGTGGACAAGGCGGATCCCTCTCTTCCCGAATGCGACTATGTAGCTGCCTTCAGGCTGATGAACTCGGTTGACCGTGATCGACTGTCCAGAATGCAGCTCACCTGCCTCGACAAGGATAGGATTTTCTGCAACATCTACTTGGGAAACAACGGCGTTGCGAAAAGAATGCTTGAGAACAAAAACTTAGAGCCGGCTTTCAGGCATTTCGCCCTCCATATTATCGCGGACGCCGCTTGCGATCGTGCTGGGTCGCAAGCGGAGCTCGAAAGCGCCTTGGCCGAGAAAACCGACAAGACAGACCCTTTCATCACGGTCCAGCTTTGGCACAACCGCGCGATTAGCTATGTCGTGAACGGTCAGTTCAAAGTCGCCGACGACGAGTTCAAGAAGACGTATCGCGAAGCTAAGCGTCTGGGCGTTCGGAATAAGTCGTTCCTCTTGCTGCTGTTTGAGAACGCAGCATTGAATAAAACGAAAATCGGCTTGCCTGATGGCGGCGTTAAAGAAGGGTGGGGGTTGATTGAGGAATGCGAAAAGGCGCTTGCTCCGATTGGCCCCAACGATTTTGGGCAGCTCTTCAATCTGCGGCTTCTTTTCATGAGGCAGATAGGGACAAGTATCGAGGACAGGAACAAGCTGTATTTGGTCGAGGTCAAAAACACCCTCAGCAATGCCTCCCTTTCCGAGCAACAGCGCGTCGTCGCTATGGCGAGCCTGGGCAGAATCGCGTGGTCCGACGGGCTCGATCCCGCACCCGTGCTCAATTTCTTCGCTCGATGCGATCGGTTTTTGTGCGTAAGCGACCCCGATGCACGCTACTATGCCCATAAGAACCTGAGTGCGATGCTTTCGGGCTTGGCGGTGAATGACCGCTTCCCAAATACTTTGGCTGAGAGCGTAATGCGGTATTTCAAGGATGGGGACGCGGAGCATGACTTGGATGTGATGGAGGATGGCCTTCCTCCCGAGGCGATTCTGCGGCGCTCCCAAGTGCTGCGAGAACGCGCTGCCCTAGCCTTAATGGTTGGAGAGAGCGTTGAGCGCGCCGTGTCGTACACTGATGAGGCTATAGGCCTCCTTGAGAGAAGCCTGCAGATTATGGCGGCGCTCGAGTGTCGATGGCAGCTTGCCCGGCTGACACTGTACGACAAACCCGAGGTGGCGAAATTGCAGCTCTCGATTGCCGAAGAGCGCCTCGCCGCGCTCAATAAGCAACCGTCCCTCGGATATCCCTATTTCGAGATGAGCCTGTGCTACGCCTTGCTTGGTATGCGTGCGGAGTGCAGGGTCGCATATGAAAGGGCCGCCGGCTTCGAGACTCCGATGGGCCATTACGCGCCCGGCATTCGGATTAACAGGACCGCCGCCGCCTTCTGTGCCAGGTTCTACATACTTACGGAAATGCTTGGAAATCCCGAAGAGGTTTGCCCCTTGCTTAAAACTCGAGAGGGCAGGGCGTGGCTGTCTCGCTATCCGAAGGTCTCTTCCCTGTCGAAAACGCTTCTTTGCGGGAAATTTCTTGGGTATGGGGATTTCGTGCCCGCTATGACGAGGCTATTCTTGGATGAGGCGAGGAAGCTATATGCCGAAACATGGCTCGTTGTCCAAGAGATCGGACTCGCGTTTGATCTCGATTCCAGAAAGCCCGGCGAAGAGTATGGGCTGGTTTTCGAAATCCAAAGGCACCCACTGATTGCCGATGGCGATGCCCTTGCAAGGGTGGCCGCGCGGCGCGGGCATACTGTGCTCGATGCGAGGTTGAACCAGTGCAACAAAGACCTTCTCGGGGCCGATGACGCAACCGCCGTATTCGATGTGCTGGATGCCTTGGGCATATTGGCCGAAGGGCGCGTGCCCACATTGGAAGACATCATGAAGAGCTACCTTGAAAGCTGTGTCGACGTTCCCGCCGGCGGTTGAGACGCCTCTGCCGAGGGGTAGCTTCGTCCTGCCGCGCTTCACAAAACGTTTCACAAAGTTCTCTTCGCTGGCCTAGTTTTCAACACGTAGCGCTGTAATGGCCCTGCCTGATTTATCCATCTAGCCCCTTGGAACTGCGGAGGAAATCCTGGACCAAAAGAGGACCGGCAAGATCATACGGATTTACAGCGCAGAACAAAAGGCGAAAGCCATCGAGACGTTCGCCGGTTTCGGATGCAGCACGGCCGACACCATAGCAGAGCTCGGCTAACCCAGCCGTGTCACACCCCACAACCGGCGGAAGGAATACCAGCTCGGCGGCGATGAGTTCCTGGAAGGGGAGCATCGCAGGCCGAGGTATTCCGATGAGGAGAAGCGGAATGCGGTCGATCACTACTCGGGGCACGGGAAAAGTCTGGCGCGCACGATAGGGGCCATGGGATACCCGAGCCGCAAGGTGCTCTCCAGCTGGGTTGATGAGCGCACCCTGGTAATCTGCGCTGTGTGCGAGAAGGAGTGATATGGAGGTTACGCAGACGACTCCTTCAACACCCCGCTCGCGCAACGAGCGCAGAAACGTCAACCATCCGGCATAGGACTCCGTGTC
Source organism: uncultured bacterium (assembly GCA_905214945.1). Taxonomy (GTDB): domain Bacteria; phylum Actinomycetota; class Coriobacteriia; order Coriobacteriales; family Coriobacteriaceae; genus Collinsella. Next base: position 1,225 of record CAJMOC010000053.1, on the reverse strand, counting down.
AACGGCATCGAGCCCGAGCGATCGTCACCGCCATCTAAGCAGGCGCCGATGGCGGTGACGATCGCGCACGAGGAGGCGTGGCCCGGATCTCTGCATTTAATGCGGATCGCATCGTGCCAGACGTAGGGAAAGGCCGTATCAGAGAGGCCCCTGGTCTGCATGTCCTCAACGATCGCGTCGGACAACTCGCAGATCCTCGACACTTGGCTCGCGCTCATGCGGTCCACCTCGAGGGCAGAGGCGAGCCATATCCTGCGCGCGGTGTGGCGATGCTTACGCCACTGCCTCGAGCCCTCGTCTAGCCGTGCGCAAAACACACCCCGGTAGGCTTGAGCAACCTGTCGCCCCGCCTGCGCACCAGGATGGGTGGCGTGAGGTCGGGCTCTTCAGCTTGGTATACACCGTGTTACGCGACACGCCCGTTTTTCAGGCATTCTCGGATATCGAGTCGACCCGCTTCCTCATCTGCCGTATAGAATGAACCGTGGACATGCTGATCACACCTTTCCGACCTCCCTGGTTGATATTTCTAGGCAGCAACCAAGGTAGTCGATTGTGATGGTTGGCGTGCCTGCCTTTGTGCCCTAAATGGTCAAGCCGAAGTGTTCAGTTTTCCGCTACCACAGACAGCAAGGCGCTGAATGCTGGCACGCATGTCGGTGGAATGTCGTGACATGAGCACACGGTCGGGGGTGGTGAACGAGTTCACAACGACATCGCCGCACTTGGCAGCCGAGGCTACCGCGCTATCCGAAGCGCTGCTCACCACTGGCACGATGCCCTTTGCATCCGCCAGGCCGTAACTGGCGATCTCGAGCCAATCCATCGTGGCGGCATTCCTGCATGGGAAGCGCCCGGGCCCCTCATCCCTGAACTTGACCAGCCACCTGTAAAGGCAGGGCCTGCTTACGTGGTTGAGCCTACACCAGTCCCACACACATACTGGACGAGAGGCAGCGTTCGATGTGATCTGCCCACATGTTCCTGTGTTCTATGTTTGCCCGCGTCATCGCAACCTCCTGTTGAATAAGGCGTTGCGATAATTTTGCCCAAAGCTTATCAGGGTGTTAAGACGCGGCTGTTTTGGTGTTTACACTAAAATCATAAAAGTCATATCATTTCATTAGTTTATTCATCTTTGGATGGAGGAAGAATGCCAACTAACAGCCAGAGGTTGATTTTCAATCTCAACGCAACAGCCTGAACGGGCCCCGCGTTTCCGCAG
>CAJMOC010000052.1:0-5733 GCA_905214945.1 uncultured bacterium | reverse complement strand
ATCATAGCAGTCCACGCTCCAAAAGCATCTCGGCACAAAGGTAGGAAACGTCCTCAAAGGACTTGTTGCGAATATCAAGGGTAATATCGGCTGCCTGACGATACAGCGGACGGCGATGGTCAAACAGGCGCGCAGCATGCTCGGGCGAGCGGAAATCGGGCCGGGTATCGGAGCGGCGAATCTGGCGCAACGAGTCCTCAAAGTCACCTTCGAGGTACACGCAGGTACCCATCTCGTGCATCAGTTCAATGTTCACCGGCGTCTCGACGATGCCACCCCCGCACGATACCAGCAGGCTGCGCTCGCTTTGGAGCGAACGGAGCGCCGAGGTCTCGAGTTCACGAAAACGATCCTCGCCCTCGGTCTCAAATATCTCGGTTACCGACTTGCCGCATCGACGCACAACCAAACGATCGGTATCGATGAATCGACGCTTGAACATAGTGCCCACGTTGCGCGCAAGCGTCGACTTGCCCGCGCCCAAAAAGCCGATAAAGAAGATATGGTCGCAGCCGTGTTTGATGTGCTGAGACATGGCGAAACCTATTCCTCGCAGGGAAGGTCGCGCAGGGCCCGGCGTTCAAAAACACGGAAGATCTTCGTGTACCACAGGTCCTGGGTTGCCTGCGGCTTGACCAGAATGGTGTCAACGCCGGCAAGGTTACCGCTCCACACGTCCGTGTAAAGCTGATCGCCGATCAGTACGGCCTCGTTAGCCGTGGCACCTAGGCGCTTAAGGCCCGCTTTGAGGGCAAACGGGGCGGGCTTCATGGCGTGGCTGATGGCCTCGAGCCCCAACTCGCGCGCCGATGCCATGACCTGATCGCGATGCCAGTTATTGGACACCATACACAGCTTAAAGCCCTTGGCATGGGCGGCTTCGAGCCAAGCGGAAACCGCAGCGGGAACCCGCTCGGTATCGCGCGGTACCAGGGTGTTATCACGGTCGAGTAGAATGGCGCGCTTGCCGTCGGCCCACAAGGTATCGAGGTCGATGCGATCGACTGAGGCAACATATCGTTTGGGGCTAAAAATCCGCATGATCAATTCCAAGACTGTTGGTGCTCTTCGTAGGTCTTCGAGAAATACTCCTTGTCCTGTGTAATGTAGAAATACAGATCATCGGAGTCGGTCGGCTCAAGGGTGGCCTTGAGCGCCTCGAGCGACGGAGAGCAGATGGGCGTGGGCGGCAGGCCCTCGTGCTTATAGGTGTTATACGGGCTATCGCTCTGCAAGTCGTCGGCGGTTACCTCGCCGCCGGTGACATACATCATGGTCGCATCGCTATTGAGGTAACGCATGCCATCGAGCTTGCCCGCCAGACGGTTATAGAAAACCGATGCCACATGCGCGCGCTGATCGGCGTTGAGGCCCTCGCGCTCGACGATCGAGGCAAGGTTAACGATGTCGAAATCGGACATCTCTACGCCATAGCGCTCCTTGATCTTGGCCCCGCAGCTGGCAAAGTCAAGCGACTTATACTCGGCGTGGAACTGGTCAAGCATGGCGCGAATCACATCATCGGCAGACGGGTCCTTACCCAACGAATAGGTCTTGGGGAATAGGAAGCCCTCGAGCGAATCGTTTGCAGCGTCTTTAAGGAAAGCGTAATCATTCACATAATTGCTCGCCTTAGCTTGGTTAAGGAAGTCCTCCTTCGAAATACTGTCGTACGCCTTGGCCACACGTTCGGCGACCTGGTCAACCGTAAGGCCCTCAGGGATAGTCAGCGCATCGGAGCCCGCATTGGGGCCTTCCATGAGCTGCCGAACGACCTTGGTCGCATCCATGAGCGTGGTGAACGAATACTTACCCGGTTTAAGCGACATGTCAGCGTTGAGCTTTTTGACCGCCGCGTAATAATCCTTGGGATTTTCGACGATATGGTTCTCGGAGAGAATAGAAGCGATGGTGTCACCCGAGGCACCATCGGGAATCGTGATAATAACTTGCTGGCCAGCAGCGACATTCGCATCCTCACCGGCAAAGAAGCCCTTGACGGCTGGCACGACAAAGAAAACGATCGCGACAAGCGCAAGCACGGCGACGACGCCACCGATCATCATGGGCACCGGGGAGCTTTTCTTTTGGGCACCACGGCGGACAGGCGTTTTATAACTCGAGCGCGTGGCCGGAGCAACGCCGTGCGAGCCATGAGCATGATGTGTGTGGGGGCGTGATTGCCGGGCCTGCCCCTGCGTGCGCTGGGCAGGAGCCTGCTGCTTAAAACGAGCGCCGCCAGCGGGCTGCGAGGGACGAGTGGCGGGCTGCTGAGCAGCACGCTGTGTAGGCTGCGCCGAACGCTGCATCGGCTGCGCTGGGCGCTGGCCAGGCTGAGCAGGGCGCGGCGCGGGCTGCCGTGTACGATTCTGCTGGCGCGGATCGGAAGCGCTAGGCATGCTGAACCTCCTCGTTATTACGATCGAGCCATGTCTGCAAGAACAGGCTGGCGGCGATCATGTCGATCTTTCCCCTCATCTGCTTTTCGTTGAGGCCCTGCTCTCGCAGAATGCGCTTGGCCTCTTGCGAGGACAGACGCTCATCCTCAAACTCCAGCGGAAGTTCGAGCTCGTCGGCAATCTTTTGGGCCACGGCGGCGACGCGCTCGGCCTGGGGGCCGGGCTCACCGGCCATGGTCAAGGGACGTCCGCTTACCAAGATGTCGGGCTCATAGTCCTCGACTAGGTAACGGAACGTCTTGGCCATACCGGTGACCTCGGCAGCCGGCAGCACCTTGACGGGCATCGCCATCTTGCCATCACGGCTCGAGACGGCAATGCCAATCCTGGTCTCCCCTATGTCCAGCGCAAGTGCGACCACAGCGACAACCTAGGTTCTTAGGCGCCAAGCGCGGTCTTGGCGGCCGCGAGGGCATCGGCGATACCGGCAGCATTCTTGCCACCGGCCTGGGCCATGTTGGGACGGCCGCCACCGCGACCGTCGACCAGGCCCGCGATCTGCTTGATCACGTTGCCGGCGTGGAAACCGGCCTTCACGGCGTCATCGGAGCCGGCGGCAAGCAGGGCCGGGGTGCCCTTCTCGGTCACGCTGGCGACGACGCAGGCGACAGGGCCGGCGACCTTCTGATGCACGGTATCCCACACGTTGCGCAGGTCGGCAGCCTCAAGGCCCTGAAGCTCAGCAACAACGAGCTTATAGCCATTCAGCTCAACAGCACCGTCGATGGCGCTGGAAATGGCATCGGAGGAGCCACCGGTCAGCGCCTTCTTGAGCTTATTGGACGTCTCGCGCAGCTCGGCCTGCAGATTCTCCACGCGGGCGGGAACCTCTTCGACGCGGCACTTGAGCGCAGCGGCAGCGGCGTCGACGAGCGCCAGACGGTCGGCCATGTAGTCGAGGGCACCCTTAGAGGTCACGGCCTCGATACGGCGGACGTTGGAGCCCGTAGAGGACTCGGAGATGATCTTGAACAGACCGATCTCGGCGGTGTTGGCGGCATGGGTGCCACCGCAGAGCTCACGGGAGAACGGCTGGTCCTCGGCGCCCACCGAGACGACGCGGACGACGTCGCCATACTTCTCGCCAAACAGGGCGACAGCACCGGCAGCCTTGGCCTCGTCAATGCCCATGACGCGGGTCACGACCGGCTTGGAAGCGAAGATCTGCTGGTTGACCAGATCCTCGACAGCCTTGAGCTGCTCGGAGGACAGGGCCTCGAAGTGCGTGAAGTCAAAGCGCAGGTGCTCGGGCGTCACCAGCGATCCGGCCTGGGAGACATGCTCACCTAGAACCTGCTTAAGCGCAGCGTCGAGCAGGTGGGTAGCGGTGTGGTTGCGGCGCAGGAAGCCGCGGCGCTCGGCATCGAGCGCCGCGGTCACGGTAGCACCGACGGTCAGCGTGCCCTCGGCAACGTGCGCGACGTGGGCATACAGGCCGTTGTGGTTCTTGGTGTCGGCAACAGTCAGCGCGACGCCTTCGGCGGAAAGCTCGCCGGCATCGCCCTGCTGGCCGCCCATCTCGGCATAGAACGGGGTGCGGTCGAGCACGACCTCGACGTCCTCGCCGGCGGCAGCGGACTCGACGGACTCGCCGTTGCGAACAAGGGCGACAACCTTGGCGTCCTCGATAACGTCGTTGTCATAGCCGTCGAACTCCGTCGCGGCGACCTTGTCGGAAAGCTCGACCCAAACGTCGTTGAAGCTGCCCCAGGCATCGCCCTTGGCGTTGGCGCGGGCGCGGGCCTTCTGGTCCTCCATGCAAGCGGTAAAGCCATCCATATCGACGTCGTGACCGGCAGCGCAGGCAATCTCGAAAGTCAGGTCAATGGGGAAACCAAAGGTGTCGTGAAGCTTAAAGGCAACGTCGCCCGAAAGCACAGCGCCGTCGGCGAGCGCGCCCAGGGCCTCGTCCAGGTAAACGCGGCCGTTGTCGAGCGTCGTGGAGAAACGCTCCTCCTCGGAGGCGACGATGCCCTTAACGAGCGCGACGTTCTTGAGCAGCTCGGGATAGGCCTCGCCCATCTGGGCGTTGACCTCGTCGATAAACTTGGTCAGGAAGGCACCCTCGATGCCCAGTAGGCGGCCGTGGAACACGGCACGACGGAGCAGACGGCGCAAAACGTACTCGCGACCCTCGTTACCGGGCAGGATGCCGTCCGAGATCATAAAGTCGACGGCACGGGAGTGGTCGGCGATGATGCGCAGGGAGCGGCTGGCGCCGGAGTAATCGTCGGCGTCATAGGTCTTGCCGCTGATCTCCTCACCGAGCTTGATAAGGCGCTGCATCAGATCACCGTCGTAGTTAGCGGTCTTGTGCTGCATGATAGCGGCCATGCGCTCCAGACCCATACCCGTATCGAGGTTGCGGTGCGGCAGCTCCGGCATGGAGCCGTCCTCCTGGCGGTCGTACTGGGTAAACACGAGGTTCCAGAACTCAAGGAAACGGTCGCAGTCGCAGCCGGGCTTGCAGTCGGGGCTGCCGCAACCGACCTCTTCGCCCATGTCAAAGTAGATCTCGGAGCACGGACCGCAGGGACCGGTGGGGCCAGCGGCCCAGAAGTTATCGTCCTCGCCCAGACGCGAGATGTGATCCTCGTCAACGCCCAGGGAGCGCCACACGTCATGGGTCTCGTCGTCCTCGGTAAAGACGGTGAAGTACAGGCGGTCGAGCGGCAGCTTGAACTCCTTGGTGATGAGCTCAAAGGCCCAAGTGCAGGCCTGCTGCTTGGAGACGCCACCAAAGGAGAAGTCGCCGAGCATCTCAAAGAAGGACAGATGACGGCCGTCCTCGCCGATGCAGTCGATGTCGTTGGTGCGAACACACTTCTGACAGGAGATTGCGCCGATCTCCTTCATGGTCTTCTTACCCTGGTAGTACTCCTTAAACTGGTTCATGCCGGCATTGGCGAGCAGCAGCGAAGGATCGTCGGGAACGAGGGACGAAGAAGGATAGAGCTTAAGACCGCGCTCCTCAAAGAAGTTGAGGAACTTAGAGCGAATCTCGGCCGTAGTCATTGACGGGTAGTCAGCACTCATAGAGGGAATCTCCTCGGTTTCACATCGAAACAGTTCAAACGTAACGATATTACCATCCCACCGCGGCTGTGCAAAAAAGAGGGCCGCCAAACAGCGACCCTCCAGCGAAAGTGCATGTTATTTAGGACTAAGCAATCCTTTGAAAAAAATGTTTCTTTCTAAAATGTTCAGCTAAAGTAAACTTACATTCAGGATAATTTGAACAACCATAAAACGATTTTTTTAATACAATATTGTT
>CAJMOC010000051.1:0-6100 GCA_905214945.1 uncultured bacterium | reverse complement strand
TCCGGTCCGACCGGGCCGCGCGGCAAGGAGATATATTGCCAGACCGGAGGGCCCCGTGGGACGTCAATTCCACTCTTCACAAGTCCTACACAACATATTGCTTTCTATAGGTAATAGAAAGACTGGTGCGGATCTTCCGCACGTATCAGATGATGACCCTTTGGTTCAGGAATATATAGAGATCGGTCACCTGTAAGTGTTTATCTACCCGCGCTTTTAGCAATGTAAACCAGCGCTTTCGATAAAAAAAGAGGGAGCGCCGCGCATAACGCGACACTCCCCTATTGATTCAAATGAATCGATTAGGCCTTGAGAGCCTTTTTGGCGATGGTAGCCAGCTCGTTGAAGGACTCGATGTCCTCGTAAGCCATCTGAGCCAGGACCTTGCGGTCGAGCTCGATGCCGGCAACCTTCAGGCCGTGCATGAACTGAGAGTAAGAGATGTCGTTCAGGCGAGCAGCAGCGTTGATACGAGTGATCCAGAGAGAACGGATCTCGCGCTTCTTGTTGCGGCGATCACGATACTGATACTGCAGGGAGTGCTGGACCTGCTCTTTAGCATGCTTGTAAGTACGCGAAGCGGCACCGTAGTAACCCTTCGCACGGTGCATAACGGTACGGCGCTTCTTCTTGGCGGCAACAGCGCGCTTAATACGTGCCATGTTCTATCAACTCCTAGACGGTAAAACGAAAAACGGGAAAGCGAACTTAGGCGAGACGCGACTTGATGACCTTGCGGTCGGCAGCGGCGATCTCGGTCTCCTGACGGAAGCCACGCTTACGCTTGGTGGACTTCTTGCTCAGGATGTGGCTCTTGAAAGCCTTGGCGCGCATAAGCTTGCCGGTACCAGTCTTGCGGAAACGCTTCTTGGTGCCGCTGTGGGACTTCATCTTAGGCATGAAATACTCCTTAATCGGTTACAGAACACTAGTTACTTGGTATCGCTTGCCGCTTTATCCTCATCGAAGGCGCCCTTAATCGGGGCGAGCAGCATAAGCATGTTACGGCCTTCCATCTTAGGCTTGGACTCGACCGTAGCGTAAGGCTTGAGATCCTCGGCGAGGCGCTCGAGAACGTTAAGGCCCTGCTCCGGGTGAGCCATCTCACGGCCGCGGAACATGATGGTGATCTTAACGCGTGCGCCCTTCTTGAGGAAACGCAGAACGTGGCCCTTCTTGGTCTCGTAGTCGCCAACGTCGATCTTGGGTCGGAACTTCATTTCCTTGACCTCGACCTTGGACTGGTTCTTACGAGCAGCCTTGGCCTTCATGGCCTGCTGGTACTTGAACTTACCGTAGTCCATGACCTTGCAGACCGGCGGCTCCGCGTTTGGAGCGATCTCGACCAGGTCGAGACCCTGATCGTCGGCGACGCGCTGAGCATCGCGGATGGCGAACAGGCCGAGCTGAGAGCCATCGACGCCAATCAAACGGCACGAAGATGCAGTGATCTCGTCGTTGATGCGGGTGTCATCAGACTTAGCTATTTTCCCTACCTCCATTCATAAAAAAATAACCCGGCGCTTCTCAGCAACCAGGTCGTACACATAGACTTCCTCGATTTGAGGAAGAGAATCTAATTTGTATGACCAGTCAGCTGCTCATTGGCGCCAAAAGGTGGGAACCCTCGGGTTCCTCTTTAGGGCATTGCGGGAACAACGCCTTGCGAATAATAACACGTACAGCGCGTTATCACATTACGTACACGAAAAAGGGGCCTTGACCCCCTTGAACGCTCGCTTGCATGTATGGTGCCCGAGGCGAGACTCGAAGGGCCTTCGCTTCGCGAAGCCCCGGGCTTCGGGCGCACGGCGCCCTCGCCACGCTTCGCTACAAACAGGCCGCAGGCCTGTTTGCTTAACGCTCCGCGCGCTCACGCAAGTTCGGCACGAAAAAGGGGGCCGCAACCCCCTTGAACGCTCACTTGCATGTATGGTGCCCGAGGCGAGACTCGAACTCGCACGTTGTTGCCAACGGTGGATTTTGAGTCCACTGCGTCTGCCAATTCCGCCACTCGGGCACGCAATGCGTGAGTTAGTTTATCACAGCTTTCTACCGATTAGTCCGAAAATGGAACTTCGAGCATTTCGATGAGTTCGACCGTGCGGAGCATCTCGCGCTGACGGCATCCGCGACCGTCGACCGAAGCCTCACCCATCTGGTTATCGTAAGGGTCCTCGCGCATGCCGTCGAAAGAGGGCTCAAACTCTGCCTGGAATCGATTGTTGGCCACCATACGCCACGGGTCGAGATTGCCAAAGTAGTGACGGCGGCGCCACTCCTCCCCCATCCTGCGAGCAGAAGATCCAAATGACACGTCGGCGTTGAGCCAACCGGTCTGCGGCGTATAGAACTCTGCCCAGTCGTGCGACCCCACCGAATCGGGCGCAACGTACAGGCCGCTCTGCCAACGGGCAGGCACGCCCGCGATACGGCACATGGTGATAAACGTGAGCGCCATAACGCCGCAATCGCCGCGGAGCGAATGCGCGCAGTCATCGGCAATAGATCCCAAAAGCAAGTACGGCGGCTGATAGCGATAGTCGATATGCTGCGTCAGGTAATCATAGATAGCACGGGCGCGATCGAGCGGATCCTCGAGTCCGTCAACAACACCGGCCGTCAGCTGCTGCAGATACGGTGTGAATGCAATGTGCGGACGGTCCTCGGAAATATCCTCGGGCAGAGGCGCGTCCATACGCGGATGAACCGGAAGTGTGCCACCGTAGACATCACAATAAGCAGCATCGATGTGATAACGATAGGTCACCGAGAATGAGCGTTCGCTCGAAGAAGACCACGAGGCGGTACGTGCCGAAGCGTTCGCGGGAGCAACAGCACCCTCCGGCGTCATGTCGAGAATCTCGACACGAGACTGCTGGTGGCAGGTGGCGGCAACGGGAAGCCAAGCGCGAACGGTCTCCCCCTCTAGAGCGCCGGGGACAGACACGGACGCTTTAAGCGTAATGACGCGAGCCAATCCGTTTTGCGACTCCATCTCCTTGAGCATTTCGTTGCGCAGTGCAATTCCGTCCGTAGGATCGGGACGCATGCCGGGAGCCTCTTTGGGATATACGCGAAGCGAATCGAGGAAGTTGTCGAGAACGAACAGCTCGCCGTCGATAAAGCGCCAGTCAATACGCTTACGGTCAATCAGATCGTTAAACCGCTCCTCGGTAAACTCAGGCCACTCCTCGCGAATCATCGCAATAGCTCGATCGCGCGACACCGAAAAATGAAGCGGCGTCTCAAGCATGCGATACCGCTCGGCACGAACGCAGGCGGCAAGCGAGGGATCGGGATTTTGGGCAAGTAGGCGGTCGCAAGCCTCAATAGCCTGCGAAAGATACCCCGCGTCCTTTAAACGCAGAATCTCGGGTGGCAAGCCAACATCTAGAAAACGGAAGTCATCATTGCAAACATCAACAGAGCAACCAACAGGACCCTCGTCAATAACCTTCCCATCCGAAGGCAGCACATTAATAACAGCCATACCAAACTCCAAGTCATTAGAACTCTTGAAGCCCATTGTAGCGAGATAAAAAGAAAGCCCCAACAAGGGAGCCATCAACACCGTCGAACGGTAGTCAAAAAAATGAATTCAGCCCAGTAACCCTGTAGCGAGTTAACGAAGGAGGCCCCGTTCACCCGGTGCTTTTCCCATTGCGCGACTTCTGGCAAAGCCAGTAGCCCTCTTAATTCAGACTCGTAACCCTGCGGCGGTAAACGAAGGAAGCCCCGTCCCCCGGAACTGTTTCCTTGGCGCGACTTCTGGCGAAGCCAGGTGAGCGCAAAGGAAACAGTGTAGGGAGACGGGGCTTCCGGCGGGAAGTTTAGCGACGCTTACGCCTTGTTGACGGAGCCAAACTCCTCCATGAGCTCCTTGGTGCGGGCAACGATGTTGTCGCGACCAGGCTTGAGGAGCTTGCGGGGGTCGAAGCCCTTGCCCTGCTGATCCTTGCCAGCCTCGATATACTCGCGGACGCCCTTGGCGAAGACGAGCTGCAGGTCGGTGTTGACGTTGATCTTGGAGATGCCCAGGGAAATGGCCTTCTTGATCTGATCCTCGGGGATACCGGTGCCACCGTGCAGGACGAGGGGCAGGTCGCCGGTCTGGGCCTTAATCTCGCCCAGACGCTCGAAGGAAAGGCCAGCCCAGTCGGCAGGGTACACACCGTGGATGTTGCCGATGCCGCAGGCGAGGAAGTCGACGCCCAGGTCAGCAATCTGCTTGCACTCAGCAGGATCAGCGAGCTCGCCGCTGGAGGTCACGCCGTCCTCGGTGCCGCCGATGCCGCCGACCTCGGCCTCGATGGACATGCCCTTGGAGTGGGCAAGCTCAACGAGCTCCTTGGTGCGGTCGAGGTTAAGCTGGAAGGTCTCCTCGTGAGAGCCGTCATACATGATGGACGTGAAGCCGGCCTCGATGCACTTGAAGCAGTCCTCGTAAGAACCGTGATCGAGGTGAAGGGCGACGGGAACGGTAACGCCCGTGGCCTCGACGGCAGCCTTGACCATGTCGGCGCAGACCTTGAAACCGCCCATCCACTTAGCGGCACCAGCGGTGCACTGAAGGATCAGCGGAGACTTGGCCTCCTCGGCGGCCTGGAGAATAGCCAGGGTCCACTCGAGGTTGTTGGTGTTGAAGGCACCGAGACCGTACTTGCCGGCCTCGGCCTTCTTGAGCATGTCTGCTGCGTTGACGAGCATAAAAGAAACCTCCTGTAAGGTTGCTCCGATAACGCCTGAGATTTTACCACGGCGCACCCGAGCATAAACGTTCGTTTGTTCACGAATATCGTCCAAACAGACTTTTTTGACCGTTTGCCCTACTGAATCGACCCGTTGGGGAAAAATAGCTTGACGTTTGGACGCTTCTCGTGCTTCAAAGCCGACCATTAAGCTACATCTGCATGAAAGGGTTCTGCATGAGCTCGCGTGCCATGGTGGTCGAATCGCCATGGCCGGTTAGGCAAACGGTATCGGGCGGAAGAAGCCGGGCGAGCTTGGAGAGCGAGCGCAGAATCGCCGCCTCGTCGCCACCGGCAAGATCGGTGCGGCCGTGGCTGCCCGGGAATAGCGTGTCGCCCACAAAGGCAATGTTTCCCTGCTCGGTGGCAGCAAACAAGACGATCCCGCCCGGCGTATGCCCTGGCGTCTCGATCACCTGCAGGCAGATATCGCCCACCTCGATAGCATCGCCCTCGGCGAGCAGGCGCGTCGGCTCACCCGGATCGGGCGTCTCGATGCCCCACATAGCTCGCTGTTCCTCGATATTCGCATGCGGCACCGCCACATCCTTAGCACACAGCTCATACTGGCAGTACTCGCCAACGGCGGTTCGCACGCCGGCAACACCGCCAACATGGTCGGCATGGCCATGAGTGCATACGGCGCCAAGCACGCGTACGCCGGGATGCTCGGCTCGAATATGCTCCACCAGGCGCTCGCCTTCCCATGCGGGGTCGATAATCACGCACTCATTGTCCGAAATAACAGCATAGCTATTGGTCTGAATGGGACCGTTTACGAGCGTCTCGATCTCGACCGATCCCTTGGGAGTTAAATCCAAGGACACAGCGCTCATGTCCCTCTCCTCTCTATAGAACTCGAGGCATCAAACGATGCCTCGAGTGTAGCGAATATCGATAATGTGACACGTTCGTCGCAACTAAACGCGGCGCTTAAGCTGAGCCCCACCCTCACCAGGCATCAAACGGCGTGCGTCATAGACCGAGTCGACGCTGCTGATAGAGGCCAGCAGCGGATCCAGACCACTCGCGTCCGAGATCTCGACCATAAAGCGCAGGGTTGCAATACCCTCGCGGTTGGTCGACGTGGCGGCAGAAAGGATATTGCCGCCCGCATCGCCAATGGCAATAGTGACATCCTTGAGCAGGCCCATGCGGTCCAGACACTCGACCACGATCTCGACCTGAAAGAGGGTGTCGGCAGCGCCGTCCCACTCCACATCGATCATGCGCTCGGGATGTTCCATAAGACCCTTGACGTTGGGGCAGTTGGCACGATGCACCGAAACGCCACGACCGCGCGTGATGAAGCCGACGATGTCGTCGCCCGTCACGGGGTTGCAGCAATG
>CAJMOC010000050.1:0-6655 GCA_905214945.1 uncultured bacterium | reverse complement strand
GCCTCGCAGCCATCCACCACGTCCTGCGGCAGCGGCACGATATCGGGAACGGCAAAGACGTGGCAGCCGGCCGTGATGCCCGAGACGCAGCCGTTGCGGGAGTCCTCGACCACGGCGCATTCCTCGGGAGCAAAGCCCGCGCGCTCGCAGGCGAGCAGGTACATCTCAGGGTCGGGCTTGCCGTGTACGACGTCCTCGCCGCAGGTCACCGTCTCAAACTTATCAAAGAGGCCGACCGTCTTAAGGTTGCGCTCGGCGGTAACATGGCGCGACGACGTCGCAAGACCCACGTGATAGCCCGCGGTCAGCAGCTCGTCGAGGCACTCGGCGGCGCCGGCCTTAAGCTCCAGTTCGGTCTTGACCATCTCGTCGCGAATCTCCTTGTGACGACGATAGATCGCCTCGGTGGTTTCATGGCTGCCGTAATGCTTATCAAGGATGTCCATAACATCGGGCAGCGTGCGGCCGATAAACTGATGGATCAGCGCTTCATCAATCGCGAGCCCCAGCTCAGCGGCGCCTGCCTTCCAGGCCTTAATCCCCAAACGCTCGGTATCGACCAGCGTTCCATCCATGTCAAAAATAGCAGCCTTGATCATATCGGTCCCCCATCGACTCTCGCTGTCGCATTGCCGCAACTCTACCGCATTTGGCAACTTGTATATAACGTATATACCATATTGCACTTTCGTTACATAGATAGAAGTCTTATGGCAAGTAACGCATTAGGATTATAGTTTTCGACCGAGTACTCAACGATAAGGATCGTTTCATGATTTTAGACACCACGGCACCCGCAGAGGAGCTTCAAGACAAGCTATCGGCGCTCGAGCAGCTGCTTTTGGCATACGGACGCGTCGCCATCGGCTTTTCCGGTGGCGTCGACAGCAGCTTTTTGGCCGCCGTATGCGCCCGCATCATGCCTACCAACACCCTCCTCGTCCATCTCACCACGCCGCTCATCGGCACGCCCGAACAGGCTTCGTTTGAACGGTCCGTTGACGGGCAAACCAATGAGGGACCGCATTTTAAGCTCCCCGTGCTCAACCTCTCGGTCGATCAGCTGCAGCTCCCCCAGGTAGCCTGCAACGACGCCGACCGCTGCTACCACTGCAAGCACGCCGGCTTTACCGCCATCGTCAACCACGCCAGGTCGCTCGGCTTTCCCACCGTCATCGATGGCAGCAATGCAAGCGATCGCGGTGACTACCGCCCCGGCATGCGCGCCGCCCAGGAGCTCGGCGTACGCTCCCCTCTTATGGAGGTCGGCTTTACCAAGGACGAAGAGCGCGAGTTGCTGCGTGCATGGGGCTACCCCGTTTGGAACCTGCCGGCGGGAGCCTGTCTTGCCACGCGCGTCCCCACGGGCGAGAAGCTCACGCGCGAGAAGGTCGATGTAATCCGCACCTGTGAGGACTACCTGCACGACCTTGGCCTGGACCAGGTCCGCGCACGCCTCGTCGGCGGCTGCATGCATATCGAGGCCGCGCCGGCAGACGTCGCCAAGATCGCCGCCCTCGGCAGCACCGCGGTCAACGACGAGGGCAAGGCCACGCTTCCCGCCGCCATCGAGTCCGCGCTGCGCAACCTAGGCTGCGGACACATCTCCCCCGAGGTCGCCCCCTACATCCACGGCAACATGAATCTTTAAGTTACGCCGTTTTACAAACGGCGTAACCGCTCGGCGCTGCGCAGGCCCCGGGCACGGCAATCTGACGTTCAACTGCACGGGCGCGACCAAAAGGTCAGCGCCCGCTTGTTTCACGTCACCTTGCCGCACCCGGAACCTGCTCGCTCGCGCGTGCTCAACCTGAACTGCGTTAACTGACCTGCCAAAAGGGGACTGGTTTATTTTGGTAGGTTTTATCTTGGGAAACGTCGGATAGCCCCGCACATCCCAACCATCGCAGTCCCTTCTGGGACAAATGGACCGATAGCGCGCCTCCCCAATCTTTAAGAATCTGTTCGGCAAAACTGTCTGCGGCGTCTCCTGCTAGACTGGTAGATTCCCAACCGTCCATCCAGGAGCCTCAATGTCGCGCAAGTCCGCCTACAAGCAAGTACTCTCCATCGGCACCGCCGTGGTGCTGGGGTTTGCGCTGTTTACGGGATCGCTCGACGGAGCGCCCAAGCTGCTCTCGCCGCAAAGCGATGAGCAGGCGGCTGCTCTGGCCGAGAAGCAAAGCGAGAGCCCCAACCGCACCGACGACGAAGCGGACTTGGTCGCCCGGCTCGAATCGGGAACAGCGAGCTCCACGGACTCCGAAGATGATCAGGACTCCGGCGATGGCTCTGAATCCGCCACGACCGACACCGCTGACGATGCCTCTTCAAACGTCACCCCCATCGACGAGGTCGAAAACCCCGATCTCGACCGCGCCCGCGGCGTATATCTCAGCAGCATTCCCGACTACGCCGGCAACCCCTACGTTGCCCTTCGCGCCGACAGCACGCACCCGCTCGGCACACCGTCGTTCACGCTCGATGAATACGAGCGCGCCACCGAAGAGGGCTGCTTTAAGAAGTTCTCCAAACTCGACAGCCTGGGCCGCACCCGCAAAGCGCTCGCCTGTGTGGGCCCCGAATCGCTCGGTCAGGGCAAGCGCGGCGATATCTCGCGTATCCATCCCGCCGGGTGGCACCAGCAGCGCTACGACTTTATTCCGGGTCAGAGCCTCTACAACCGCTGCCACCTTATCGCCTGGTCGCTCTGCGGCGAAAACGCCAACCGCAAGAATCTGCTCACCGGCACGCGCTATCTCAACGAAACGGGCATGCTGCCGTTTGAAGAGCAGATCCTCGGCTACATCCACGACACAGGCAACCATGTGCTCTACCGCGTCACGCCCATGTACAACGAAGAGGAACTTGTCTGCCGCGGCGTGCGCCTTGAGGCGCAATCGGTCGAGGACCACGGCAAGACCCTGCGCTTCCACGTGTACTGCTACAACCTGCAGCCGCATGTGCAGATCGACTACGCCACCGGCCGCAACCAGACATCCGGAGACTAGCGCCGACCAGGCTGCCCCAAAACCTAAAATGATCCGTTTTCCTCCGTCCCCCAGGGATCAAAAAGGGCCGCCCTGGATTGCCCAGAGCGGCCCTTGCATCGGCATGCATGTTGCGGGCAACGCCACGCGCTACTTGGCGCGGCCCTCCTCATAGCGCTCGACCAGCTTGGCCTGAACGTCATAGGGAACCTGCTCATAGCCTGCAGGCTTCATGATAAAGTCGCCCGTGCCGCGCGTGATAGAGCGCAGACGCGTCGAGTAATCCGTCAGCTCGGCCAGCGGCGCCTGGGCAATGACCACGGTATCGCCGCGCTCATCGGTTTCCATGCCCGTCACGCGACCGCGCGAGGCCGAGATGTCGCCCATTACAGCACCGGCGTAACTCTCGGGGATAGTCACCGTGATTTCCTCGATGGGCTCCAGCACCACCGGGTCGGCATCGGCACATGCCTTGCGCAGGCCGATGCGAGCCGCCGCGCGGAACGCCATCTCGTTGGAGTCGACGCTGTGATACGAGCCATCGTACACAGCCACGCGAATGCCCGTAAGCGGGTAGCCGGCAATGATGCCGTCCTTCATGGTCTCCTGGACACCCTTGTCCACGGCGGGGATCAGTGAGCGCGGAATGCGGCCGCCCACGACCTCGTCCACAAACTCATAGCCATCGCTCGTGCCGTCGGGCCCAATGAGCGGCTCAACGCGCAGCCAGCAGTCGCCATACTGACCGGCACCGCCGGTCTGCTTCTTGTGGCGGCCCTGGGCGCTTGCCGTGCGGCGGATGGTCTCGCGATACGGAATGCGGATCGGCACGCTCTTGGCCACGACCTTGGTGCGGTCCTCAAGGCGATTGAGCAGGACCGAAACCTGCGCCTCACCCACGGCGGAAATGATGGTCTGACCGGTCTCCTCGTCGCGGTCGATGCTCATGGTCGGATCGGCCTTACAAGCCTTCTCGATAAACGTGTAGAGCTTCTCCTCGTCGCCGCGATTCTCGGCCTCGATGGCGATGCGGTACTGCGAGTTGGGGAACTTAAACGCCGCAGCCTCGACCTTGCCGGTAATCGAGAGCGTATCGCCCGTTTCGGCCGCCAGCTTGGGAGCCACAATGATATCGCCGGCATAAGCGTGACCGACCTCGGTCATGTCACGGCCACACATCACATACAGGTGAGCCAGACGCTCGCCCTTGCGCGTACGCGCATTGATCAGCTCGATGCCCGGCTCAAGCGTGCCCGTCAGCACCTTGATAAAGCTGATGCGGCCCTGCTGCGGATCGGCCAGGGTCTTAAACACAAACGCCACCGGACGGTCATCGTCGCTCGAGATCTTAAGCGAATCACCGTCGATGAGCGGCATCTCGCCATAGTCGGTCGGCGCCGGGAAGTATGTGGCGATGTCATCCATCAGTGAGTTGACGCCCTGCTCCTTAATGCAATCGCCCGCAAAGACCGGCACAAAGATGCGCTCGGCGATCGCCTTCGACAACAGGCCTTCAAGCTCCTCCTGCGTCAGCGTATCCTCGCCTTCCAAGTACTTCATCATCAGCTCGTCGTCGGCCTCGGCCACCAGCTCGCACAGATGGTCATGGGCCTCCTCGGCCTGGGCACGATACTCCTCGGGAATCTCCGACTCAACGGCTTCGGTGCCGTTGCAATGGCGCGCCTTCATGCGCACCAGGTCGATGATGCCGTCAAAGTCCTCGCCCTCGCCCCAGGGAAGGGTCACGGCGCCCAGGCGCGTGCCAAAGCGCTCCTGCAGCAGGTCCATCGTGGTCGCAAAGCTGGCTTCGGAGCGCGACAGGCGGTTTACGAACACCGCACGCGCCAGGCGCAGGTCCTCGGCGGCATACCAGAGCTTAACCGTCGTAGGCTGCGGGCCGGCCTCGGCGTCGACCACAAACAGAGCCGTCTCGCAGACGCTCATCGCGGCAAAGGCGTCGCCGATAAAATCGGGATAGCACGGGGCATCGAGCACATTGATGCGCGCGCCCTTCCAGTCGATCGGCGCAATGGTCGTCGAGATGGAAAATGCACGCTTGACCTCTTCGGGGTCATAGTCGAGCGTAGGCTTGGTGCCGTCGTGGCCGCCCAGGCGGGCGGTCTTGCCGGAAAGGTGGAGCATGGCCTCGGCGAGTGAAGTCTTGCCCACCCCGCCTTGGCCTACGAGCACCACGTTCCTTACATTGCCGGTCTTGGGAGCACCCATGATGACCTCCTTGCAGGGTCGCGCGCAATGCGCGACGCCAACGGGGAGAGTTCGCGGTCGGTGCCGTCCCGGGAGCAGCATGGTCGGCAGCCGAGCCGACTCACCCTCCAAATGTCCTATGCCACCACCCTACCCTCACAGGTGACTGTCCATGCACACCTTTCGGCGCACGTATGGATACGGGCGGCGAGAGGAAGGAGAACGCATGCGAGGCGATTATTGGACCCCGTCGATGCAAATAAAATGCCACCCCAGGCCGTAAGACCTGTGGCGGCATCACCTCAATTAATAATTGAGTAAATAGCTGAGCCTACCCCTCGATACGGCTCAAGAACTCACGGGTACGCTGCTCGCGAGGATGGTCGATGACCTGCTCGGCAGGACCTTCCTCGACAATACGACCACCGTCCATAAAGACCACGCGGTCGGCAACATCGCGCGCAAACTGCATCGCGTGGGTCACGATTACCATCGTCATATTCTGCGCCGCCAGGTCCTTGATGACGCGCAGCACCTCGGCCGTCAGCTCGGGATCGAGCGCCGAGGTCGGCTCATCAAAGAATAAGATTTCCGGATCAAGTGCCAGGGCGCGGGCAATGCTCACGCGCTGCTGCTGACCGCCCGAAAGCTCACACGGCACCTTGTTCTCGTTGCCCGTCAGCCCCATTTGCGCAATCAGCTCGTGAGCGCGGGCTTCCGCCTGCTCGCGCGGACGCTTAAGCACGCGGATCGGCGCATCGGTGATATTTTTCATCACGGTATAGTGCGGGAACAAATTGTAGTTCTGGAACACCAGACCAAAACGCGAACGCGCTTGCTTGGGAACATCTCCCTTCGCATAGACCGCACCCGATCCCGCATCCGTCGCAACCGCAAGGTCGCCAAACGAAAGCGAGCCACCATCGAGCGTCTCGAGCAGCGTGGCACAGCGCAGCAGCGTGGACTTACCGCCGCCCGAAGGCCCGATAATCGCCACGACCTCGCCGCGTTTCACCTCGAGCGAAATATCCTTGAGCACCTCATTGCCGCCAAACGCCTTACGCGCGTTCAATATATTCATTACCGTTCCGGACACGGGAACCTCCATGTGTTTAAAAAGTCAGCGAGCGTGTGACTGGCGAGACAATGTGCTCCGAAAGAGGAGCGCCGCGTACTTCTGTACGCAAGCGACGGCTTGAGGAGCAGATTGGCCGTCAGGCACGCGCGCAGCGTCGAGCAGTCCGCCGTTCGTTAGAACGGCGGAACGATCTAGTCATGGTAGTAATCCATTTTTTTCTCGGCGGCGCCCAGTAGCATCTCGACCACAAAGTTAAAGACCCAGTAGATCAGCGCCGCGATTGCAAACGGCACCATGCTCACCTGCGAAGCAACCAGCGCCTTGGCGGTCGAGAACATCTCACCCACGCCAATGGCAAACGCCAGCGACGTGTCCTTGACCA
>CAJMOC010000049.1:0-6903 GCA_905214945.1 uncultured bacterium | reverse complement strand
TCAATACCGTGCATACCGCCCGAGTTGGGCACGGTCACGCTCTTAACGTTCTTGATGATATTGCCCGAGCATGCAACATCCATATGATCGGGTTCGCAACCGAGCGTCTGACTCGCCAGCGCCGCTGCATAGGCAACGGCAATGGGCTCGGTGCAGCCGAGTGCACAGACAAGTTCGCGGTTCAAAACATCGCAAAACGCGGCATCACGGATGGAATCGGTAGGCATAGGTATCTCCTGCTTGCATAACGGGCTAGGCTCTCAAAAAATGTTAGCTCCTTTATTTGATAACAATGCATCAAAAACCGCAACCATGGTTCCGGCGGACGGCGCTCAAGCGCAAACTGACGACATTCATTCACGAGAAGCCAGTCTTGTTGCCTGCTAAAGCGTTTGACCAAAAAACGCTCGAGCGTTTACGCAAAAGTCGCGCTATCATGCAGTCGAACGCGGTAAACACCTTTAGCATTTGCGCCGCACAGACCAGAGAGGAACCATCCATGAAGATCGGTATCGGTAACGACCACGCCGCCGTCGAGCTCAAGAACATCATTTCCGAGCACCTGAAGGAGCGCGGCTGCGAGGTCGTGAACTTTGGCACCGACACCTCCGAGAGCTTTGACTACCCCATCGCCGGCTACAAGGTGGGTAAGGCCGTTGCCAACGGCGACGTCGACCTGGGCATCCTGATCTGCGGCACCGGCGTCGGTATCAGCCTGGCTGCTAACAAGGTAGAGGGCGTGCGCGCCGTCGTGTGCTCCGAGCCCTTCAGCGCCAAGCTCTCCCGTATGCACAACAACACCAACGTGCTCGCCTTTGGCGCCCGCGTCGTGGGCTCCGAGCTCGCCAAGATGATTGTCGACGAGTGGCTCGACGCCGAGTTTGAGGGCGGTCGTCACGAGCGTCGTGTTAACCTCCTCAACGAGATCGACCACACGCGCGGCCTCAAGGTCGTCGACGAGGCCTAAACCACTCAGTGCCACAAGCTAACAGCAGGGGCCCGCTCGGAACTCATGACCGAGCGGGCCCCTTCATAGATTATGGAATAAAAGGGCGCCGCGGATGGAGTTCCGCGGCGCCCAAGCCACACGCTAACAGCTTTAAGGAGTCAAAGCTGGTTTAGCCAAAGAAGCGCTTGATCTCGATCTCGGCGTTCTCCAGGCAGTCGGAGCCGTGGATCACATTGGCGTTGACATCGACGGCAAAGTCGCCGCGGATGGTACCAGGAGCAGCGTCAAGCGGATTAGTAGCGCCCATGAGGGTGCGCATCTTAGCAACAGCGGAGAGACCGGAAACGACCATCTTGACGACCGGACCGCTCGTCATAAAGTCACAGAGACCGCCAAAGAAGGGCTTTTCGGCCAGATGGGCGTAGTGCTCCTCTACGGTAGCGCGCTCGAGCGTGGTCATCTCCATGCGCTCGATGACAAGGCCGCTGCGCTCAATGCGAGCAACGATCTCGCCGATTTTGCGATCGCGCACCGCGTCGGGCTTAATCATGATGAAAGTCTTCTCGATAGCCATAAGGTAGCCTTTCAAGTAGGTTCGCGCGTGCCCAAGTCCCATTCCGGCACCCGCCTGGACTGCATCGTAACAGAGTTTTAGCTGCAGTTAAACAAAAAGCTGTTTCTTGAAACGCTACAATTTATTAAAGCGCTCCATATGTGTCACTTCTGTTTCGAAGCTCGATTAGAGTACCATCCGACTGCCCATCAACCGCATCGAGCAGAGCAGACGGTCGGTTGCCGCCCGCGAACGTACCCCCCTTCACAACCTGCCCAAAGGTCCTACAGAACTTCTCGACAAGCCCCTCCCCCATAGCAACAAAATACGGACGCCCACATCAGCAGACGCCCGTAAAGCAAAAAACGATTCCTCAATAAATGGCAAAAACGGCTTCGGCCAAACCCTTACTTAACCCCGTGGCCCATCTCGACGACCTTGGTCAGCGATCCAAACACGCCCTCATCGGTCACGAGCTGTGCCTCGGCGCGCTCAAGCTGCACGGCAACGGCGGCAGGGGCGGTACCGCCCTCGGTCGTACGCGCGGCGACAATTGAGGGGATGTCGAGCGCCTCGGTAATATCGCGTTCAAAGAGCGGGCTTGCCTCCTGGAACACCTCAAACGGCAGGTCCTCAAGATTGCAGCTACGCTTCTCACACATCAGGACCAGATGGCCCACCACGGCATGTGCCTCGCGGAACGGCAGACCGCGCTTGGCCAGGTAATCGGCAACATCGGTGGCGGCAAGGTGCCCCACGCCGCACTCGCGCGCCATGGCATCCTCGTTGACGGTCCAAGTCGAAATCATACCGGCCATAACGGACAGGCACTGCATGAGCGTATGGGCAGTGTCGAGCGCGCCCCCCTTGTCCTCCTGCAAGTCCTTGTTATAAGCAAGCGGCAGGCCCTTCATGGTCACGAGCAGCTGCACCAGGTTGCCATAGACTCGGCCGCTCTTGCCGCGGATAAGCTCGGCAAAGTCGGGGTTCTTCTTCTGCGGCATGATGGACGAACCAGTGGAGTAAGAGTCGGAAAGCGTGATAAAGCCAAATTCGGAGCTCGACCACAGCACGATCTCCTCGGAAAGACGCGACAGGTGCATCGCCATGACGGAGCCGGCGTAATGCAGGTCGAGGAGGAAATCACGGTCGGAAACCGCATCGAGCGAGTTGGGAATCACGCCCGCAAAGCCAAGTTCGGCAGCCGTCATCTGACGATCGAGCGGATAGCTCGTGCCGGCAAGCGCGGCAGCGCCCAGCGGACAGTTGTCGGCGGCATCAAAGGCTGCCTTCAGGCGTGTAAAGTCGCGCGCGAACATCCAGGAATACGCCAGCAGATGATGCGACAGCAGCACGGGCTGAGCGTGCTGCATGTGCGTGTAGCCCGGCAGAATCACCTTGTCGTACTTCTTGGCCGCATCCACCAGCACATGGCGCAGCTCAAGATTGGCCTCCATGAGCTCCTTGGCCAGCGCCTTGACGCCCAGGCGTGTGTCGGTCGCCACCTGGTCGTTGCGCGAACGCCCGGTATGCAAGCGCTTACCGGCCTCGCCGATGCGACGCGTCAGCTCGCTCTCGATGGACATATGAATGTCTTCGTCGTTGATGTCGAAGGTGAAGTTGCCAGCATCGATATCCTGTTCGATTCCGGTCAGGCCCTTGGCAATCGCCTGCTCGTCCTCGGCACTGATGATGCCCTGGGCCGCCAGCATTTTGGCATGCGCCTTAGAGCCGGCGATATCCTGCTTATAGAGATGTTTGTCGACCGGCAGCGACGCGCCAAACTCCTGCGTGACCTCGGCCACGCCCGCCTCAAAACGACCGCCCCAAAGAGCCATGGAACCGTCCCCTTTCTCCAAATACCAAAACAAGCGCCCAAAGCAATGCGCCATATCGCTAAAGCGATTTTTCAACCGCTAGTTTTACACATTCCCCACCGTGTGCGGAGCCATGTAGCTAATTTGCAAAGAAGTGACGCGCCATGCACTTGGCGCCCAACGTCTCCCTCCGGATGTTGCCCTGCGAACCATCGATCCAGGCCTTCAGGCTCATAGGGACGTCCTCGACCCTTGCAGCATCGAACTCGGGCGCGAGGGCAAGTAAAGCATGCGCGATAGCATTGAACATTATGGATACTCCTCATATATATATAGGCGCAGAGCCGCCAAATTGATAGAAGGAGCCCCGCCGGACAACCCCGGCGGGGCTCGGACTCAGCCGCAGACGCGGCATCATATATGCGGGCGGAACGTAGGGGCCACCGATGTTAAGAAGTGTCAGCAAGCATAACGAAAGGTAGGGACCCCGTGCGCCCGTTATGTATCACGCGGATGGGCCGCGCAGATACCGAGGGAAGGAGGCGCTAGGCCTGGGCGGCAGCAGAGCTGGGGCCCTGGACCTTTGCCCACGTCTTGAGCGACAGCGTATCGATCTCGATAAAGCCGGCGCTGGCCTTCTCGTCAAACGTGGTGTCGCGGTCGTAGGTAGCCAGACCGTAGTCGTAGAGGCTGAAGGGGCTCTTGCGGCCGACGACATGGCAGTTGCCCTTAAAGAACTTCAGGCGGACGGTGCCGGTCACGAACTTCTGGGTGTCGGCCATAAAGGCGTCGAGCGCGTTTTTGAGCGGGCTGTACCACTGGCCGTTGTACACGGCGGTCGCCCAATCCTGCTCGAGCTTAATCTTGGTCTTGAGCAAGTCGCCCTCGACGCAAATGTCCTCGAGCGCCTTGTGGGCGGTGATGAGCGTCAGGGCGCCGGGAACCTCGTAGCACTCGCGGCTTTTGAGGCCCACCAGACGATCCTCGACCAGGTCCAGGCGACCAAAGCCGTTGTCGCCCGAAATCTTGTTGAGGGCGATGACGATCTCGGAGAGCTTCATCTTCTTGCCGTCGACGGCGACGGGCTTGCCGGCCTCAAACTCAATCTCGGTATAGGTCGGGGTGTCGGGCGTGTCCTCGGGATTCTTGGTCATAACCCAGGCGTCGTCAAGCGGCTCGTTCCAGGGATCCTCCAGGTGACCGCACTCAATGGCGCGACCCCACAGGTTGTCGTCGATGGAATAGGGGTTGTCGTTGGCACCCTCGGGAACCGGCACGTTGTGGGCGTGGGCGTAGGCGACCTCGTCGGGACGGCACTTCAGATCCCACTCGCGAACCGGGGCGATAACCTTGAGCTCGGGGTCGAGCGCCTTGACGGCAGCCTCAAAACGGACCTGGTCGTTACCTTTGCCGGTGCAGCCGTGGGCGACGTAGGTCGCGCCAAACTCGTGAGCAACCTCGACGAGCTTCTTGGCGAGCAGCGGGCGGGACAGGGCAGAGAGCAGCGGATACTTGTTCTCGTACATGGAGTTGGCCGCGATGGCCTTGGTCAGGAACTCATCGGAGAACTCGTCGCGCAGGTCGAGCACCTGGCAATCCAGAACGCCCAGGTCGAGGGCCTTCTGCTTCTTGGCGTCCAGGCCGGTCTCCTCCTGGCCCACATTGCCGCAGACACAAACGACATCGAGATTCTTTTCGTCCTGGAGCCACTTGACACATACGGATGTATCAAGACCACCGGAATATGCGAGAACGACTTTTTCCTTGCTCATGGCTGTTTCCTTTCGCCCTTGGTAGCTAGTTAGAACATCGGTCAGTTGCAAGTCATTTCAAGGTCAAAAACCGTGCAATATCAGGTTAAATAGCAAAAAGCAGCACAACATGCCCTAGAAACATGCGTCTATGTCGTGCTAAAACCCAACGACCTCAAAATGACTCTGTTGGGGCATTTAGCCCCATACGGACAGAGACGATTGTTATCGTCGTCGGGAAATTGCGCGCTGGCGTCGGATGGCATTGTCTGCAGTAGTGATGATCTTTACGAACTGCATCTGCCTCTCCTTTCACCTATCGCCGGGCGCAATTCTAATATCGTAAACGGTACCTTTTCCTCGGTAAGCGGTTGTTTTTCCGTCTCCGTTTTCGATGGTCGCTATATTACGCTAAAGTGCCTACAGCGCAAGCGACAAATTCAAATTTCTGAAAATTTTTTTCATTACTTTGTGAAGCGTGGTGCAAATACGCTCCGTTCCTGCGACAATACGCTCGGTTACTGGTTGATGGTTATAACGTCTGAAACAATTTCGAAACGAAAGGCGCGCTTTTATGCAAACTTACGAATCGGACACCAATATCGGAAGCATTAAGATTCTCGCCGTTGATATGGACAAGACGCTTCTCACCGACGAGCGCGTACTGCCCCAGGGCCTCGATGAGCGCCTAGACAAGCTCGCCGAGGCTGGCATCGTGTTCTGCCCCGCCAGCGGACGCCCCGCCCCAAAACTCGAAGAAATGTTCGAGAGCATTAAGAACCGCCTTGCTTTTTGCCCCGACAATGGAGCCTGCGTTATCTACCGCGGCAACTATATCTATAAGAGCAACATCGATGTGGCGCTGTATCAGCAGGTGCTCGCTCGTGCCTCGGAGGACCCGCGCGCCGTTCCCGTCCTGTGCTGCTACGACGAGTTCTATGTGCTCGCCCGCGACCATCAGTACCACGACGAGATCAGCGTCTACTACAACACGATCAACTACGTCGACACCTTTGAGGGCCTTGATATCGAGTCCAATAAGATCTCGATCTTTTTCCCCGGCTACGACGCCGAGCCCGCGTTCCGCGAGACCTATAACCCCGCGTTCTCGGATCAGCTCTATGTCACCAATGCCGGCCGCGAGTGGATCGACTTTATGAACCTGGGCGTCGACAAGGGTTCGGGCGTCGCGCACCTGTGCGAGCAGCTCGGCATTGATATCGCCGATGCCGCCGCCGTGGGCGATACGTACAACGACATCCCCATGCTTGAGCGCGTCGGCCACAGCTATATTGTGGACAATGCTGAGGAGCATATGAACGCGCATGCTAAGTGGCGCATTCCGAGCAACAACGACGGGGGCGTACTGACGCTCATCGACGCCATCTTGGCGGCTCGGTAGCCGTCCCATCGGGCCTGGCCGGGCGGCACGGGTTAACTTTTCGCTCGGTCAGGTCCTGCGCAAGACGAAAGCCACATTAAGTGGCTTTCTTTGCGTGCGGAATCTACGAAAAGTTAACCCGTGCCGCCCGGCCAGGTCCTAGGTTTACTTACTTGCCGCCAAGACGGCATCTTGAGTGTCTAGATACTTAGGCTGAATTTATTTGAACGAAGGGGGCTCCTTGTTGGCAAGGAGCCCCCTTCTGTTTTTGGTTACTTTGGAACTGTGGTTGCTTTCCTATTTCGCGTCGGCCCAGGTTATGCCGGTGCTGGCTTCGGCAATGAGGGGGACGCGGAGGTCCACTACGTGCTCCATGACGTCGCGGACCATGGCGGTGAGGCGCTCGACTTCGTCGACGGGGCACTCAAAGTCCAGTTCGTCGTGTACCTGCA
>CAJMOC010000048.1:0-7565 GCA_905214945.1 uncultured bacterium | reverse complement strand
TGCACGTAAGAAAGCAGATTAACGGTTAAGGCTAAGAAGTGGCAGGTATGTCGGAAGCAACTAGGACTCGCACGCATGCGCCCGAGGTTAGGCAGCGCGCCGTCGAGATCCTCCAAGAGGGGGTCGGTCATCGCGCCCTCGCCGCGGAGCTTGGCATTCCCCAGGCCACGGCTCGTCAGTGGGCCCGCGCGTATGCCGTAGGCGGTGCCGACGCCGTTCTCAACGCCGGTTCGCATCATCACACCTATTCGTACGAAGTTAAGCTCGCCGTGGTCAAGGACCGCTTGGAAAACGGCTTAACGGTTCGCGAGGCCATGATCAAGCACAAGATTCCCAGTGAGTCTTCGGTCAAGGCTTGGTGCCGCCAGTATCGCGAGAGCGGTGAGTCCGCGCTGGTTGATAAGCCGCGCGGTCGCAAGCCGCGCGTTAAAAAGGCGGAATAGCGAACGGGATGGTGCGCCCACAGGGGCGCATTTTTCTTGCCGCGCCAACTTTTTGGACCGTCGTGAGCCTACTGGAACATCCTCCAAAGTGGTTAATAAACCGCGCGCAGTGGCCCGTGCGCCCGCCGCCGCGATAGGGGGAGCGTCGCCTCTCTGCTCCAAAGCGGACAGACTCGTTACCCCGTACGCCTAAAACTCCCCAGTTGACCGAAAACCCGCCGCCGCTACTCCTCAACTGAGCTATAACGTTAAACAATTGCAGCGTTTTTGCATGGGGGAGTGATGGTATGACGCTACTGTATTTCCTTACCCTGTTTCCGCTGGTACCGGCGCTGGGCATGCTGCTCGCGCGCGGTGACCGCGCCCGCGATGCGGTAGGGCTTGTAGGCTCTGGCATCATTATGGCGGTGACGGTTGTAGTCGCCGTCATGTTTTTTGGCACGGGCCCGCAGAGCTTCGAGGTTGCCCCCGGCACCTCGCGTGTGCTCTCGATCATCAGCTCCGTCATCGACGTGATCCTGTGCGCCGTCATCCTGTACAACGCGCGTAAATATAAGAGCACGCTCACCACGGTGCTCGGCGTGGTGCAGCTGGTGGGTTCGGTTGCCTTCGCTGCCATGACGCTGCCCGCGGCCGAGGTTGTCACCGCCACGCCGCTCTACCTGGATTACATGAGTGTGATCATGGTGCTTGCCGTCGGCATTGTCGGCAGCCTTATCTGCGTGTACGCCCTGGGCTACATGAAGGACTTCCAGGCCCACGACGAGCACGAGGCAGCGCTGCGCGGGCAGGCGGCGCCCGACCGACGCCCGCAGTTCCTGGCGCTTATGTTCCTGTTCCTCTCGGCCATGTTCGTCATCGTGACAAGCGACAACCTTGAGTGGCTGTTCTGTGGCTGGGAAATCACCACCGTGTGCTCGTTCCTCATGATTGGCTACACGCGCACGCCCGAGGCCATAAAAAACGCTTTCACCCAGATCATCCTCAACATGCTGGGCGGCATCGCGTTTTTGGCCGGACTCATGTACCTGCACGTTAACGGCATGCCGCTGACCATCTCGGGCATGATCGAGCTTTCCGGCGCCGGAACCGCGCAATCCGCGCTGCTGGTGATGCCGGTCCTGTTGCTGTCGCTTGCCGCGCTCACCAAGGCCGCACAGATGCCGTTCCACACTTGGCTATTGGGTGCCATGGTTGCCCCCACGCCCACGAGTGCCCTGCTGCACTCGTCAACCATGGTCAAAGCCGGCGTGTTCCTGATGGTCAAGCTCAGCCCGCTCTATGCCATCTATCCCGTGACCGGCTTTATGGTCACGAGCGTGGGTGCCATCACGTTTTTGCTCGCTGCCCTCATGGCCATCTCGCAGAGCAACGCCAAACGCGTCCTCGCGTACTCCACCATTTCCAACTTGGGCCTCATCAGTGCTTGCTTGGGTGTCGGCGCGCCCGAGGCCGTATGGGCCGCCATCTTCCTGATCCTGTTCCACACGGTGGCCAAGTCGCTGCTGTTCCTGTGCGTGGGCACCGCCGAGCATCATATCGGCAGCCGCAATATCGAGGACATGGACGGTATGTTCAGCCGCATGCCGCACCTGACGCGTCTGATGATGCTGGGCATCATGGGCATGTTCGTGGCACCGTTTGGCATGCTCGTGTCCAAGTGGGGCGCCCTGGTGGCGTTTGCGCAGACCGGCAACGTGCTCATGATCATGGTGCTTGCCTTTGGCTCGGCCGCGACGTTCTTCTTCTGGGGCAAGTGGCTTGCCAAGCTTTCGGGCGTCGACCCCACGGCTCAAAACGTTGAGGTCAATGTCCATAAGACCGAATGGATGGCCCTCAATACCATCGCCGCGCTGCTGATTCTGTGCTGCGTGGCGTTCCCGGTTATCTCGAGCGGTCTGGTGTCGCCTTACTTGGCCATGGTGTTTGGCCGCGTGCCGTACGTTATTGGCAAGGATGCCATGTATCTGATGGTGGTTATCGTGGCGTTTATCGCCGTGGTGCTGCTGACTTCATTCCGCGTGAGCAACAAACCGCACGTAAACGTATATCTTTCGGGTGTGGGAACCGACAATTACCGCCATTTCCGCGGCTCGATGGGACGCGAGGTGAAGGCCGAAAAGCGCAATTGGTACTCGGTGGACGCCCTTGGCGAGAAGCGTATTGGCCCCGCGGGTAGCGTCGTGTGCTGCAGCATTATCTTGTTTGCGCTGCTGTGTTGCGCGTGGATTGGGCCCGAGCGGCTTGCCATGAGCGCGCCCTCGGTGTTGCGCGGCAAGTATTTTGAAGGTTCGGGTGTCGTGGGCATATTTATTGGCACCGTGGCGTTTGCCCTGCTGGCGCCGCTTGTGGGCGGTTTGATCGACGGCCTTGACCGCAAGCTTTCGGCCCGCATGCAGGGCCGTGTGGGTCCGCGTCTGCTGCAGCCCTTCTACGACGTTGCCAAACTGCTGCGCAAGGCCCCTGCCAGCGTAAACACCATGGACGATACCTATATGGCATGTGCGCTCATCTTTACCGTGGTAGGCGGCGGCATCTTTGTGTCGGGTTCCAACACGCTGCTGTGCGCTTTTATGGTGACGCTCGCCGCGATCTTTGTGGTGCTGGCGTCCGCCTCGACGCAAAGCCCGTTTGCGCAGGTCGGCGCCGATCGCGAGCTGCTGCAGGTTATGAGCTACGAGCCCGCCGTTCTGCTGATGAGCGTGGGCCTGTACCTTGCCACCGACAGCTTCGATTCCATTGCCGTGACGGGGCAGTCGGCCCCCATCATCGTGTACAGCGCGCCCATTTTCCTCGCGCTGCTCGCGGTGCTTACCATCAAGCTGCGCAAGTCGCCGTTTGACCTTTCGTACTCGCATCACGCGCATCAGGAGATTGTCCAGGGCGTCGCCACCGAGATGAGCGGCGGTACGCTGGCCAAGATGACCCTTATGCACTGGTGCGAGACCGTGCTGTTTTTGATGTGGGTGGGCATGTTCTTTGTCTGGGACAACCCGGTGAGCTGGGTCGTAGCCCTGGTCGTCATGGCCGCGACGTATTTTGTCGAGGTGCTTATCGATAACACCTTCGCACGCAGCACCTGGCGCAGCTGCTTTAAGCTCGGCTGGGGCGTGGCGCTGGTGTTTGGCCTGCTCAATCTTATGCCCATCCTCGTCGACGTGTTTATTTAGGAGGCGGCATCCATGGATCATAAAATGTCGCGCTCGCCGTGGGTTATTCATTACGACGGCTCGAGCTGCAACGGATGCGATATCGAGGTGCTGGCCTCGCTCACGCCGCTGTTCGATGCGGAGCGCTTTGGCGTGGTCAACACCGGCAACCCCAAGCATGCGGACATCTTTTTGGTGACGGGTTCGGTCAACGCGCAGAATCTGCCCGTCGTGCGTCAGATTTACAACCAGATGCTCGAGCCCAAGTGCGTGGTGGCCTGCGGCATCTGCGCGTGTTCGGGCGGCGTGTTCCGCGATGCCTATAACGTGATCGGCGGCGTGGACCGCGCGATTCCCGTGGACGTGTACGCGCCCGGGTGCGCCATTCGCCCCGAGACCGTGATCGATGCCATCGTTGAGGCGTGCGGCATCCTGGACCAGAAGGAGGCCGTGATGCGCGCCGGCGGCGACCCGCTCACCGTGGGCGGCGCTGCTACCTGGGACGGTGGCGTTGAGCTGGGCGAGGACGGGTTTGTGGCCGCTGCGGAGGCCGGCGACGCGCCTGCCGAGAAGCCCGCCGCGCCCGCCGCTACAAAGGAGGCCGAGTAATGCAAAAGGCAATCTATACCACCGTCGAGCTCGATGCGCTGCTGTCGCATGTCCAGGCGCTCAAGGGCGCCGGCGCGCGCTTTGTGCAGATGCACGCCGAGCGCAGCGTGGACGACGGCACGTATCGCCTGGTCTATACGTTTATCAACATTCATGCCGCCCAGGAGCAGATTGCGCAGGACGGCAGCTATGCGTTTGAGAACCTGGTGGTCGAGGGCATCGATCAGCTCCAGGAAATTCCCTCGATTAGCTCGTACTATCCGGCGGTGTTTCCGTTCGAGAACGAGGTACACGACCTGTTTGGTCTGGCCATCACCGACATGCAGATCGACTTCAACGGCTTTTTCTACCAGGTCTCAACGGCCGAGCCCATGAGCGTTATCACGCCCGAGGTGAAGGCCGCGCGCGAGAAGACCATGAAGGTTCGCGCTGCTGCCGAGGCCAAGGCGCGCAAGGCCGCCGCCGAGAAGGCCGCCGCGGCTGCGGCTGCTTCAGGGGAGGGCGCTGCGAGCGCCGGCGATGCCGCGGGCGTCGCTGCTCAGCCCGCTGCGGCTGCCGGCTCCGATGCTCAGCACGATGAGGCTGCTGCGAAGGCCGCACTCAAGGTTGCCGAGATAGAGGCAAAGCTCGCCGCCATGGATCCCGAGAAAGCGGCCAAGGTCCGTGCGGCGCTTGCCGCCAAGGCCGCCCGCGACAAGCAGAAAAAGGAGGCGTAAGGTCCATGGCACATCGCTCCGTTATTCCGTTTGGCCCGCAGCACCCGGTGCTGCCCGAGCCGCTTCATCTGGACCTGGTGATCGAGGACGACCGCGTCATCGAGGCAATTCCGCAGATCGGCTTTGTGCACCGCGGACTCGAGAAGCTCACCGAAAAGCGCGATATGCATCAGTTTGGCTACATCGCCGAGCGCATCTGCGGCATTTGCGCCGTGGGTCACAGCTACGGCTATGCCAGCGCCTGCGAGCGTATGCTCGACATTGAGGTGCCCGGCCGCGTGCAGTATATCCGCACCATTCTGCACGAGCTTTCGCGCATCCACTCGCATCTGCTGTGGCTGGGCCTGCTCGCCGACGCCTTTGGTTTTGAGGCGCTGTTCTATCGGTCGTGGACCCTGCGCGAGCAGATTCTCAAGATCTTTGAGAGCACGTGCGGCGGGCGCGTGATTCTGTCGATTAACGAGATCGGCGGCCTTAAGCACGATATCGAGGACTCCGAGCTGGCGGGCATTGTCCAGACACTCGATGCCATGCGTCCCGACTACGAGGCCCTGGTGCATACGTTTTTGGACGACGACAGCTGCGGCGAGCGTCTGCATGGCGTGGGCGTGATCAGCAAGAAGGACGCGCTGGAGCTTTCGATGGTCGGCCCGTTTGGGCGCGCCTCGGGCGTGGATTATGACGTGCGCATGTTTGGCGACGGTGCCTATGCGGATCTGGCTGCGTTTGAGCCCATCGTGGCGACCGACGGCGACTGCTATGCCCGCTGCCAGGTGCGTTGCGCCGAGATCACGCAGGCCATGGACATCATCAAGGAGCTTGTGGGCAAGATTCCGCAGGACGGCATCGGTGGACGCACCAAGCTCACGCCGGCCGACGGCGCGCGTGGCGAGGTTGTGATTGAGCAGCCGCGCGGCGAGGCGTACTACTATGTACGCGGCAACGGCACTAAGAACCTGGACCGCTTCCGCGTGCGCACGCCGACGTCGCAGAACCTGGCAGGTCTGACGCATGCGCTGCAGGGTGTGCTCCTTGCCAACGTGCCCATGATTATCCTGACCATCGACCCCTGCATTAGCTGCACGGAAAGGTAGGCGCGGCATGAGTTTACTGACATTTGCCAAGACGGCCTTGGGTTCTATGGTCAAGCAGCCGGTAACGGTGTGCTATCCGCAGGAGAAGCTGACGGCGCCCGAGCGCTTGCGCGGGCATATCGTCAATGACATGGACGTGTGCATTTGCTGCGGCATGTGCGCGCGCCGTTGCCCGGCGGGCGCGCTCGCGGTCGATCGCAAGGGCGGTACCTGGTCGATTGACCCGTACGCCTGCG
Source organism: uncultured bacterium (assembly GCA_905214945.1). GTDB lineage: Bacteria > Actinomycetota > Coriobacteriia > Coriobacteriales > Coriobacteriaceae > Collinsella. Next base: position 1,318 of record CAJMOC010000048.1, on the reverse strand, counting down.
TGGTGTGCGGCGAGTGCGTCGAAAGCTGCCCCAAACATTGCCTGAGCATGGACACCGCCCGTACTCCGGTTGCGGTGGACAAGACTCCCACGGTAGAAACCAAGCCGGAGTAGCGCAGGAGTAGAACTGGAATAGGGGGCGGCGGGGCAAAAATGCCCCGCCGGCCCCGCGCGTGAGCGCGCGGTTAGGCTGCCGCGATCAAAACTATGCCGGATTACGGGGCTGGATAGCGAACCTCCGACCATACAGAAAATCGCAAAAACAAAACCGCAGGTAGATAGCCTGCCGTTTTTCAAAAATAGGGGATATGGATGAGGGTTCCGACTTTAGCCCCGTAAACCGGCATAGTTTTGAAATGGCACCATATCAGTAACAGCCTTTGATCTCCCGTGGACAGAGGGAAACGGATCATTTTTGCCTTGCGAGGGCTGCCGCGTGACCCGTCTGCCACGAAATGGGCCGATCTACTATGTTTAGGCGGCAGCCCTCGACCACAGCAAGTAATGCGAAATGAGAACTGCAGGTAGAACGGCTGCGGTTTTTCATGAAACGCGGTTATGGTCGGGGGTATCGAGTCAAACGTAGTAGATGGGCCGATTTCGTGGCGGGCGCCGTCAGCCGATCTCCGCGGGCGGAAGAAAACGGATCATTTTGGTCCCGCGAGGCTTGCGGAGGCGCTCGTGCAGGGCCGCCCGAACAAAACTATGCCGGTTTACTACGATGAATTCGACATTCCCGACCATGACTGCATTTTTCTAAATATTGCAAGCGTTCTACCTGCGGTTTTGCAAGTGCGCAATTTGCCGTGGTCGAAGGTGGGCGATTCATCGTAGTAAACCGGCATAGTTTTGAAATGGCATTAAATCGGCAGCAGCCATTTTGCTATGCGGGAGTGGTTGGCCGTTGGGAAATTACCCCCGCAGGTAGGCGATGGCGATCTGCGTGCGGTTGCGCAGGCCCATTTTGGCTAGGATCGAGCTGATGTGGTTGCGTACGGTGCCTTCGCCCATGTAGGCCGTGGCGGCAATCTCCTTGTTGTCGAGGCCGCGGGCGATAAGCTCGGCGACTTCGAACTCGCGATCGGTCAGGCCGGCAAAGGCTGCGGGCCGGCGGGTCGTGCCGGCCTCAACGCCCGTTCCGTCAAAGTCGATGTCTTCGATCGCCTTGCCCTCGAGCACGCGTTTGCCGTCCATGACCTGCGCCAACGCTGGAGGAATGGCGGCGACATCGGTTTTAATCAGGTAGCCGCGGGCGCCCAGCTTGAGCGCCGACACAATGTACTCGTCATCCGAGAATGTCGTCAGAAACACCACGCGCG
>CAJMOC010000047.1:0-7604 GCA_905214945.1 uncultured bacterium | reverse complement strand
TTTCAAAGTCCAAGAAATGGGATGCAGTTCAATTTAAGTCTGTCCCCAATGAGTGGGTGGAAGGTTGCGGGTTCTTTACGGGAATGTAGTGTGGGCTGCGGAAACGTGGTTCTTTCCGTACAATAGTTCAACTCGTGTAAACGCAGGGAAGGGACATTCATGGCAGACATGATCGAGATTAAGCATCTCAACAAGTACTTTGGCGACCTGCATGTGCTCAAAGATATCAATCTCACCGTCAAGCGCGGCGAGAAGCTCGTAATGATCGGGCCTTCCGGCTCGGGTAAGTCGACGCTCATCCGTTGCGTCGATTATCTGGAGGAGCCCACGTCGGGCGAGGTCGTCATCGACGGTACGCCGCTTACCAAGAAGAATCACCTGGAGATGGCTCGCAAGTATAGCTCCATGGTGTTTCAGCAGTTCAACCTGTATCCCAACATGACGGTGCTGGGCAATCTGACGCTCGCGCCCATCAAGCTGCAAAAGAAGAGCAAGGAGGAGGCGACCGAGATCGCCATCGCCGCGCTCAAGCGCGTTGGCATGGCTCATAAGGCCGGCGAGTATCCGCAGAACCTCTCGGGCGGTCAGCAGCAGCGCATCGCCATCGCCCGTGCCCTGTGCACTAAGCAGCCCATCATCCTGTTTGACGAGCCGACCTCGGCGCTTGACCCCGAGATGGTGCAGGAAGTCCTGGACGTTATGATTGAGCTCGCGCAGGAGGACATCACCATGATCTGCGTGACGCACGAGATGGGCTTTGCGCGCCAGGTGGCCGACCGCGTCATCTTTATGGAGGACGGCCGCATTCTGGAGGAGGGCACGCCCGAGCACTTCTTCGATAACCCCGAGAACCCGCGCTGTCGCGAGTTCCTGTCCAAGATTCTGCACTAGGTGCGGTGATGGACATGACGGATATGACGAGGGCGGCCGTGTCGCGCCGCCACTTTTTGCAGCTGGCGGGCGTCGGCATGCTCGCGCTGACGGGGACCACGCTTACCGGTTGCGGTAACTCCACCAGCGGCGAGGGTTCCGACAAGGGGTCCAAGCTTGCGGCCATTAAGTCGCGCGGCCATCTGAATGCCGGCGTTAAGAAGGATGTTCCCGGATATGGCTATTACGATACCGCCAAGGGCCGCTTTGAGGGCATGGAAGTCGATTTGTGCTACCAGATCGCCGCTGCCGTCTTTGGCGTGAGCTACAAGGAGGCCCGTGCCCAGGAGCTTGTCGAGTTTACCGACGTAACGCCCAAGACGCGCGGCCCGCTGATCGATAACGGCCAACTTGACGTGGTCGCGGCGACCTACACCATCACCGACGAGCGCAAGAAGAGCTGGGATTTCTCGACGCCGTACCGCACCGACTACGTGGGCCTTATGGTCAAGAAGCGTTCGGGCTTTACCTCGATTGAGGATCTGGACGGCAAGGTCATTGGCGTGAGCCAGGGCGCCACCACGCAGGGCCTGATCGAGCAGATGATCAAGGACAACGGCTTTAGCTGCAAGCCCGAGTTTAGGGCCTTTAGCGGCTACCCCATCATCAAGAGTTCGCTCGACGCCGGCAATATCGACGTCTTTGCCATGGACCGCTCCACGCTGGCCGGCTACATGAACGAGACCGTTGAGCTGCTGCAGCCCGAGGTCAAGTTTGGCGAGCAGGGCTACGGCGTGGCGACCAAGAAGGGTTGCGACCTTTCGGCCGTGGTCGATCAGGTGATTTGCGACCGCCTGGCCGATGGCTGGCTCGACCAAGAGGTCAAAACCTGGGGTCTTGTATAGGTGCATCGTCCAAGGAAGGAATCAAATGCTCGAAGGATTATTTGACGCCGACCGTTGGTCGACGACATTTCAAAACATGGGGCCCTTCTGGGAGGGCTTTGGCGTGACGCTGCAGGTGGTCGTTGCCGGTCTGCTGCTGTCGCTGGTGCTGGGCACGCTGCTGGGTGTGTTCTCTACCACTCGCTCGCGCGTGCTGCGCGCCATAAGCCGCGTGTACGTGGAGTTTTACCAGAACACCCCGTTGCCCGTGCAGGTGCTCTTTATGTACATGGCTGGTCCGCAGTTTTTGCAGGCCATAACCGGTGCCGGCCAGCCGGTGCGCATCGCGCCGTTCGTGCTGGGCTTCTTGGGCGTGGGCCTGTATCACGCGGCCTATATCTCGGAGGTCATCCGTACCGGTATCGAGGCTGTCCCGCGCGGTCAGATGGAGGCGGCTCAGAGCCAGGGTTTCACCCGCGCGCAGGCCTACTGGTACATCGTGCTGCCTCAGACGTTCAAGATCATCCTGCCGCCGCTGTGTAACCAGGCGCTCAATCTGGTCAAGAACACGTCGGTACTGGCGCTCGTGGCCGGCGGCGACCTTATGTATCGTTCCGACAACTTTGTGAGTCTGTACGGCTACCTGCAGGGATACATCGTCTGCTGCCTTATGTACTTCATCATCTGCTTGCCGCTCGCCATGCTGGTGCAGTGGCTCGAGCGCCGCTCCAAGGAGCGTCCGCGCGGCGTGAGCCTGGCCGAGCTGGGGCTCGACAACGTAGAGGAGGCCTAGCGCATGGAAATCTTCAACGCGACCAACCTGCTCTACATTTGGGGCGGTTTTGTTAAGACCATCGAGATCTCGGCGCTGTCGATCTTTTTCTCACTCATCTTTGGCACGGTGCTGGCGCTTGTTAAAAGCTATGCGCCCCGCCCGTTCCGTATTTTGGTGAGCGCCTATATCGAGCTGTTCCGCTGCACACCGAACCTGCTGTGGATCCTGTTTATCTACTTTACGGTGCAGGGCTTGGACATCGTGATCTCGACCATCGCCTTTACGCTGTTTACCAGCGCTGTTATGGCCGAGATTGTGCGCGGCGGCCTCAACTCGATTCCGCGCGGCCAGTTTGAGGCGGCGCAGAGCCAGGGCTTTGGCTTCTTTGCCACCATGCGCTACATCATTCTGCCGCAGACGTTTAAGACGATCATTCCGGCGCTGTTTAGCCAGTGCACGACCGTCATTAAGGACAGCTCGTATCTTTCGGGCATTAACGTGGCCGAGCTCATGTACACGGCAAACGTTGTGATGGCCCACGCGATTGATCTGTCGCAGGTGCTTATGCTCTACGGACTGGTGTTTGCGATGTACTTTGTGCTCAACTTTGGTATCTCGCTGCTGGTCCGAGCCTATCAGCGCCGCATCGTAGCCGCATAGTCCTGCTTCCCCAAGCACGGCACCTTGCCCCTCAATCGTCGCTTGCGTACATTTAGTACGCGGCGCTCCTCTTTCGGGGCAATCTGCCGCACTTGGGAAACCCGGACCGGCGTAAGTGACAAAATGAGAATCAGGAATCGCCTAATTCTCATTTGTTAGAAAGGAATTGCGATGAGCGATCTGGTGAACAAGAAGAGTCCTGTGGTCATTACCATCGCGCGCGACTTTGGTGCCGAGGGCCACGAGATTGGACGCATCCTCGCCAACGAGTTGGGGATTCCGCTGTACGATAACGAGCTACTGGTGCGCGCGTCGCTGCGTGCGGGCGAGTCGCTCGATAAGATGGCCGCCTATGACGAGCGCCTGGCTGTGGAGAACATGGCGTTTCTGCCCGACCGCTACGACGCCCGCTCGTACTCGGACAAGTTGTTCCAAAAGATGAGCCAGGTGATTTTGGACCTGGGCGAGACTGAGAGCTGCATTATCGAGGGTCGTCTGTCCGATTACCTGCTGCGCAACAACCCCAACCACATTGCCGTGTTGGTGACAGCCCCCTTTGAGGACCGCGTCGAGATTGTGCGCAAAAAGCGCGGCCTCAACAAAAAGAAGGGTGCCAAGCTGGTTAAGCAGCAGCAGAAGGCGCGCGAGGCGTTCTACAAGCGCTACAGCGCCGGTAAGTGGAAGATGACGAGCGGTAAGGATATCGTCGTCAACCGTGCCAAGCTGGGCCGCGAAGGCTGCAAGGACGTCATCGCCGCAGCCTACCGCTACAAGGTGGCCCAACTCGAAGGCTAACCGACCAAAACCACCACAAAGGGCAGGCACCTTTGTGGTGGTTTTTGTTTTAGGCGGAGGGGAAGGCCTTGGCGGCAGTGCCTATCCTCGGCTTTTGCAAAATCTCGATCTGTAACACCAAGCCAGCGAAAATGGCTCTAACTGTTACAGATTTAGATGAACCGTTCGGCCGTCAGCCCAACGTCTTGATCTGTAACACCAGGCGGCATATTTGGCCTCTAGCTGTTACAGATTGAGATAAAGCGACCGGGCAAGTCCCCAACCACCGCAAAGGTGCCTGTCCCCATCGTGGTGGTGGGGCGGCCGGCATAGAAAAAGTCCCCGCCGGGCGTGTGCTCGACGGGGACTTTGCCGTTTGATGGCTAGCGCTGTGGGTGATTACTCGCCCAGCAGGCTCTTGGTGATCGAAGCGGCGGCCTTCTTGCCGGCGCCCATCGCCAGAATGACCGTAGCGGCACCGGTGACGATGTCGCCGCCGGCCCAGATGCGGGGATCGGTGGTCTGGCCGGTCTCCTCGTCGGCAACGATGTAGCCCCACTTGTTGAGCTCCATCTTGCCGCCGATCTTGGCAGCGAAGGGGTTGGCGTTGGTGCCGATAGCCGAGATCGCGACGTCGCAGGGGATCTCCTCGATAGCGCCCTCGATGGGCACCGGGCGACGACGGCCGGACTCGTCGGGCTCGCCGAGCTCCATCTTCTGGACCTTGACGGCGCACACGGAGCCGTCCTCGCCAGCGACAAACTCGAGCGGGGAGACGAGCGGCAGAACCTCGACGCCCTCGGCCTTAGCATGGTGCAGCTCGGCGCGACGACAGGGCATCTCGTCCTCGGTACGACGGTAGGCGATGATGGCGTGCTCGGCGCCCAGACGCTTGGCGGTACGGACGGCGTCCATAGCCACGTTGCCGCCACCAAAGACGACGACGTTCTTGCCGTGCTTGGTGGGGGTGTCGTACTCGGGGAACTTGTTGGCCTTCATCAGGTTCACGCGGGTGAGGTACTCGTTCGCGAAGAAGACGTTGGGCAGGTTCTCGCCGGGGACGTTGAGGAACTTGGGCAGGCCAGCGCCGGTCGCCACGTAGATGGCGTCGAAGCCCTGCTCGAACAGCTCCTCGGCCGTGGCCATGTTGCCCACGACGGAGTTGTACTCAAACTTGACGCCCATGTCCTCCAGGCCGTCAATCTCGCGCTTGACGACTGCCTTGGGCAGACGGAACTCGGGGATGCCGTAGACCAGCACGCCGCCGCCGGTAAAGAAGGCCTCAAAGACGGTGACGTCAAAGCCGTTGCGGGCGAGCTCGCCGGCGCAGGTGATGCCGGACGGGCCAGAGCCGACGACGGCGACCTTCTTGCCGTTCTTGGGAGCCATCTTGGGCGTGGAAGCGAGCTCGGGGCGGTCACCCAGGAAGCGCTCGAGCTGGCCGATGGCCACGGGCTCGGACTTCTTGCCACGGATGCACTTGCCCTCGCACTGGTTCTCCTGCGGGCAGACGCGGCCGCAGATGGCGGGAAGCATGGAGTCCTCGCGGATGGTATCGAGAGCGCCGCCGAAGTCCTTCTCGCGGATCTGCTCGATAAAGCGGGGGATGTTGATGTTGACGGGGCAGCCCTCAACGCAGAACGGCTTCTTGCAGTTGAGGCAGCGCTCGGCCTCGGCCAGCGCCATCTCCTCGGTGAAGCCCTTGTCGACGGGGCGGAAGTCGCAGGCGCGCTCGGCAGCCGGCTCCTCGTTATCGGGGGTGCGGGGCGACTTCATATCGGCAACGAAACGACCGTTAACTAGTGGCATGCGCAGCTCTTTTCCTCATAGGCCTTGAGGGACTCGCCCTCTTCGGAACGGTAAGCGGCCTGGCGGGCACGAAGGTCATCCCAGTCGACCAGGGTGGCATCGAAGTCGGGGCCGTCGACGCAAGCGAACTTGGTCACGCCGCCCACCTCGACGCGGCAGCAGCCGCACATACCGGTGCCGTCAACCATGATGGGGTTGAGGGACGCGGTGATGGGGGTGTCGTACTTCTGGGCGGTGAGGGTCGAGAACTTCATCATCGGGACGGGGCCAACGCAGAAGACCTGGCTCACGGCCTTGTCCTGCAGCAGGCGCTCCAGCGGAGCGGTGACAACGCCCTGCTCGCCGTAGGAACCGTCGTCAGTGGTGATGTGGATGTGGTCCTCGTCGAGGAGCTCGCGGAACTGGTCCTCCATGAGCAGGAGGTCCTTGGTGCGGGCGCCCATGATGGCGTGCACCTCGTGGCCGGTCTCGACCAGGTGCTTGGCGACCGGGAAGGCAATTGCCAGGCCGACGCCGCCGCCAATGACGGCGCAGGGGCCCTCGGCCATCTCGGTGGGAACGCCCAGCGGGCCCACGACGTCGCGCAGCGACTCGCCGGCCTCGTAGGTGGAAAGCATCTCGGTGGTCTTGCCGATCACCATGAAGATGAACTCGACCCAGCCCTCGTCACCGTTCCAGCCGGCCAGGGTAAACGGGACGCGCTCGCCCGTCTCGTTGGCGCGAACCATGAGGAACTGTCCAGCGTGCGCATGCTTGGCGATTGCGGGCGCCTCGATGCGGAACTTGAACACCTTCTCCGAGAACTGCGTCTTCTCCAGGATCTTATACATAGAACCCCTCTCTTGTTAGGGCGGCCGAACCGTGCCTCCACGGAAATGGACGGCAGCCCGAGTAAAACCGTACGCGCACAGGCGTTGTGCAGACATACGGTGCAAATTATACCCTCATGGACATGCTGTTTACGTGTGTCTTCGGCGGTTGGGAAAAGGGCTTATCCACTTCGTCCTGCCGAATAGGGGCAGGTTTATTTTGGTCAGTTTTATCAGGTAAAACAGCAAAGGGGGCCGGCCTCGGGTTGTGATGAGGCCGGCCCCCTTTGGGGCGCTATGCGTGTATGGCGGCGCGCGGTTTATCGTGATGCCGCAACTGGGGCGTTTCCGCAGGTAAAACCTGCCAAAAAACCTGCCCCTAAATGATAGGTTTTAGTGCTTGCCGTTGGCGGAGGCGGCGCCGTTGACGTGGTCGCGGGCATAGACCACGCCGTGCACGATCGCCAGGCCGGCGGCGTCGGCCGCGCGGGCACAGGTGTCCTGAAAATCCTCGGCCTCGCGGGCACGCAGCTGCTTAAGCACGTAGTCGGCGACGGCCATCTTGCCGGGAGGGTTGCCGATGCCGGTGCGGATGCGGCTGAAGTCGCGGCTGCCCATCTTGTCGATGATGGATCGCAGGCCGTTGTGGCCAGCATGGCCGCCGCCCACCTTAACACGTACGTCGCCGGCGGGAATATCGAGCTCGTCGTGGATCACGAGCAGCTCCTCGGCCTTGATTTTGTACTCGCGACAGAGCTTGGAGATGGGGCCGCCCGAGGTGTTCATGTACGACTGCGGCTTGACCAGCACAATCTGGCGTTTGCCGCCCTCTTCCTCGGCATCGTTGATGTTGATGAGCGCGACCTCGGCGCCGGCCTGGTTTTTCCAGTACGTGACGCCGGCCTGACGGGCCAGCTCGTCGATCGCCTTAAAGCCGGCGTTGTGGCGGGTCTCGGCATATTCCTCGCCCGGGTTGCCAAGCCCGGCAACCATGCGAATCTTAAGCGGCTGTGCAGCTGCCAT
>CAJMOC010000046.1:0-7697 GCA_905214945.1 uncultured bacterium | reverse complement strand
CTCTGTTTGTTAGGGAATTGAAACTGTAGAATATCTTGGTGAATTAAAGTGACACGATTGTTCAGTTTTAATTTTTCTGACGATAAGTTGAATAGATGACTGTCTAATTCAATAGACGTTACCTGTTTACTTATTTTAGCCAGTTTCGTCGTTAAATGCCCTTTACCTGTTCCAATTTCGTAAACGGTATCGGTTTCTTTTAAATTCAATTGTTTTATTATTTGGTTGAGTACTTTTTCACTCGTTAAAAAGTTTTGAGAATATTTTATATTTTTGTTCATGTAATCACTCCTTCTTAATTACAAATTTTTAGCATCTAATTTTTCATAAATACTACAATGATTTATTGAGCGTTCCAGAAGTACCACGGGCAAACAGAAAAGCAACTGGTCGTTGTGTTCAACCAGCGAACATCAAATAAATACATGATATTATCCGCTGTGCCTTAAATCAAGCTATCCGCTGGGAGTATATTGATACAAACAAAAGAAACCCTGCGTCTTTGGCTACGTTACCAAAAATTCCAAAGACTAGGCGAAAAGTGTGGAGTGTTCAAACATTTCGAGAAGCGGTAAAAGCCACGGAAGATGATTTGCTTTCAATTTGTATGCACTTAGCTTTTTCCTGCTCTATGCGAATTGGAGAAATTACAGGACTTACATGGGAAGATGTTATTATTGATGAAGAGTCCATTGCTACAAATAATGCAAAGGTAATCATCAATAAAGAACTTTCAAGAGTAAATGCAGAAGCTATGCAGAAATTAAAGGAAAAGGATATTTTAAAGATTTTCCCAACGCAAAAACCGCATTGTACCACAAGGCTTGTCTTGAAAACGCCAAAAACAGAAACAAGTAATCGTGTTGTCTGGTTACCTAAAACAGTTGCGGAACTATTGGTGCAATATAAAAAAGACCAGCAGGAATTAAAGGAATTTTTAGGAAGTGCCTACAATGATTACAACCTTGTTATTGCGTTGGATAATGGCAATCCCGTGGAAAGCCGTATTGTTAGAGATAGGTTTCAAAAGCTCTGTGAAGAAAACGATTATGAAGTTGTGGTATTTCACAGCCTACGCCATTTAAGTACGGGTTATAAACTCAAAATGACAAACGGAGATGTTAAGTCCGTACAAGGCGATACTGGTCACGCAGAAGCAGAAATGGTTACAGATGTATATTCAGAAATCAGTGACGAGGACAGACGTTTCAATGCACAAAAAATGGATAAAGAATTTTATTCTACGCTTAATGATGATACAGACAATCCAAAGCAAGATACCGACTTAACCGATAGTGATATGGCGTTATTGGAACTGATTAAATCTTTATCGCCAGAAATGAAAGAGCAATTTTTAAAGCAGGCACTTCAAAGATAGAATTTCAAAAGTGTTAGCAAATTCCAAAAAAACCAGCGATTTTTCTTCAAAAATAAAAAAGTGTTAGCAAGCCTATTTCCTTAAAAGTCTTAAAAAAATATCGAATAAAAAATGACAGATTGAAAACAATTCGTATTCAGCGTAAATAGAAAGCCATAAATAAAGAAACGCTGAAAACCTTGTAAAATAAGGCTTTCAGCGGAGTTTGTGGCGTCCCAGACAGGAGTCGAACCTGCGACGTTTCGCTTAGGAGGCGAACCCTCTATCCTGCTGAGGTACTGGGACATTCTTAAAAATCTATTCAATTTTATCTAGTTATCATATCAAAAGGCGTTTGTTCCACCTAGCCCTTAGGAGGCGGATCTGACCGCCGTGTTTCGGAAGTCCTGCTTTATAACGTCCTAACCAAGGCGCCCGGCGAGCAGTTAATGCCCGCCCGATGTTTTGTTAAAAGAAGTGAAAGAAAGCAAAAGAAGTTAAAACTTGCAATTGCACTACGGCGCGAGAACATCCAGCGGAACAACTTGGACGCCGCGGTCAGTGACATAGGCTTGTGAGCCAAATCCAATGATTGCGACTTTCGAAACTGGCGGGTTGTTTCCGGCAGCGACCATACGCTTCTCGACAGCAATGAGACTGTCAGACGCCTCTTCGATTTGAGCAGAGCTGAGTTTAACTTCGATCGGAATCCACGTTCCACCGGGAGCCGCAATGACCGCATCGACCTCTAGATCGCGAGAATCGTGATAGTGATAGAGACCCATTCCATTTGCTTGCGCATAAACCCACAAATCATGAAGGGCCAACGATTCAAAAAGCAGTCCAAGCGTCTTGAAGTCCAGAAGTAATGTCTCCGGAGTCGCCCCGAGCGCAGCGGCCGCTAGTGACGGGTCAGCGAGATGATGCTTCTTCGATTCTCTTAGGTGCACTGGAGATCTCATTGCAGGGCTCCATGCGGGAATATCGCGAACGAAATTAACCCGAGCGAGAAGAGATATGTATGATGACGCCGTTTGTCTCGACACCTCTCCACCAAGATCGGCTACGAGCGTTTTGAGTGTCGCCAAAGTGGATTCATTGCGCGCAAGCGATTCAATGACAGCTTTGACCTTTTCAGGGTCGCGGCGAGAGCCGTCGACACGGGACAAATCTTCTTCGGCAACTATGTCAATGTAACGTTTGGCCATCGCGGACGCAGCCCGTGCATCGTGTCCGACCGCCGCGGGCCATCCACCGCGAACAACGCACTCGGCAATCGAGGCAGAATCCAACGACCCAAAAGCGCCATTGAACTTTTTGCCAGAAATAATGCCCGACAGCTTAACCGCGCCGCTGGATTTCCCAAGTTCGAAAAGCGTCATGGTATCCATGCGCAGTTTGGCGAACCTTCCAGCGCCACTGTGCATCGGACGTTTGTCGTCTCGCGGTGTTGCCGACCCCGTAAATATGAACTGGCCAGGCTCACCGCCACGGTTGTCACATTCAAACCGTGCCGCGTCCCAAAGTTTCGGAACCTCCTGCCACTCGTCAATTAGCCGTGGCACCTCGCCGGAAACGGCAAGAGCTGGGTCAGTCTCGGCGCGTAAGCGATTCTCGAAGTTGCGGGACGGGTCCATGAGAAGGAGCCTGGACGCCGCACGGGTCTCGGCTGTGGTCGTCTTCCCACACCATTTCGGTCCTTCAATGAGAACGGCACCGAATATGCCCAGCAGCTGGTCGAGCTCATTTTCGATAATTCTAGTGTAGTACTTCTTTGGCATAATTATCACCATTGTTTACCAGTGCGTTTAACCGAATTTATAGTTATTATTTAACCAAACTTGAACTCTTTGACTAACCATATTTACGCATTTCAATTAACGAAACAGATTAAACATCTACTGTCTGAGTTGGCACTTGGGAAATCTCTCGCTGGGCAATCCGTTGCTACGGCTGAGGCCTCTTCGTCGAACCGACACCCCCGGCGAGCAACTTATGCCCGCCGGGCGCCTTGTTAAAAGAAGTGAAAGAAAGCAAAAGAAGTTAAAACTTGCAAAAGAAATTAAAGCGGGGGTGAGGGGCGTTTTTAGCTGTTTTGGGCCGCCGCGGCCAGCGGGGGCGGGTCGCGGCGGCCCAAACATCCTTGACGAGGGTGCCGGTGAAGTTACAGCAGCTCGCCGTGGCGGGCAATGTAGCGGCGCTTTGCCAGCTGGGTGAGCGCGATGTAGGCGGAGACGATGCCGATGAGCAGCGCGAAGAAGCTCGTCGGCAGCGGCATGAGGCCCAGTGCATCGGCGATGGGGCTTGCCGGCAGCCAGGTGACGAGCGCCAGGCCCAGTACGGTGAGAACGCACAGCGCCGGCGCGGCGTGGTCTCGCAGGCTCGGCAGGCGCGGGGAGCGCAGCATGTGGATCACGAGCGTCTGTGACCACATGGACTCGACAAACCAGCCGCTCTGGAAGAGCGCCGTAAAGGCCGTCATGCTTGTGACGTCGCCCGCGGCGGCAAGCTCGGACCAGCTTGCGCCCACGGCGGCGGGGCACACCACAAAGAAGAGCGCAGCAAAGGTTGCGATGTCAAACAGCGAGCTCACGGGGCCCAGCTCGAGCATAAAGCCCTTGATGGACGCAGCGTCCCAGGCGCGCGGGCAGGCGGTCCAGGCATCGTCGACGGTGTCCCATGGCAGCGCGATGCACACGATCTCGTAGACCAGCGACAGCAGCACCAGCTGCAGGGCGCTCATGGGCAAAAACGGCAAGAACAGGCTCGCGACGGTCACGGACAGCACGTTGCCAAAGTTGGAGCTCACTGTGGTCTTGAGGTACTTAAGCAAGTTGCCGTAGGTGCGGCGGCCTTCGATGATGCCGCGCTCGAGCACGCCCAGGTCCTTCTGAAGCAAGATGATATCGGCGGATTCCTTGGCAATGTCGACGGCCGAATCGACCGAGATGCCGCAATCGCTCGCACGCATGGCGGCGGCGTCGTTGATGCCGTCGCCCATAAAGCCCACGGTGTGGCCGAGCAACTCGCGCATGACGCGCACCAGGCGCGCCTTCTGCAGCGGCGAGAGCTTGGCGAAGAGGTGGGTGTTCTCGGCGCGCTCGGCAAGCTCGGCGTCGTCGAGCGCATCGATCTCGGAGCCCAGCAAGACGTTGCTTGCGTCGATGCCGATCTGCTCGCAGACGGTGGCGGCGACACGGTCATTGTCGCCGGTCAGGACCTTAACGGCGACGCCCTTGGCCTCGAGGGTGGCGACGGCGCCCGCGGCACTTGCTTTGGGCGGATCGAGGAAGGCCAAAAAGCCCATCAGCACCATGTCGCACTCGTCGGCGATGCCAAACTCGCCCACGCAGCGCGGATCGGTCTTCTGCGCCACAGCAATCACGCGCAGGCCCTCGGCGTTAAGCCCAGCGACCTGCTTGCGAATCTGGGCGAGCTTCTCGTCGGTGAGCGGCTGAGCGATGCCATCGACCTCGACAAAGGAGCAGATCTCGAGCATTTCCTCTGCAGCTCCCTTGGTGACCATCTGGGTTTTGCCTTGGACGTCGGCGACAACTACGCTCAGGCGACGGCGCGAGAAATCGAAGGGCACTTCGTCGACCTTGGTATAGCGGTCGCGCAGGCTCTGGCCCAGCATGGAATCGGGTGCTGCGGCCGAGGGCGTCACATCGGCGCGGTCGATGACGGCCAGGTCGATAAGGTTCTTGAGGCCGGTCTGGAAGAAGCTGTTCAAAAACGCATGGCGCAGCACGCGTGCGTCTTCGTTGCCGTCGGTGTTGAGGTAGCGCTCGAGCACGATGCGGTCTTCGGTGAGGGTGCCGGTCTTGTCGCAGCACAGGACGTCCATCGCGCCCAGGTTTTGGATTGCTGGCAGCTCCTTGACGATAACCTGGCGACGGGCGAGGTCCTTGGCGCCCTGCGACAGGCTCGTGGTCACGATGACGGGAAGCATCTGCGGCGTGATGCCCACGGCCACGCTCGTGGCGAACAACAGCGCATCGATGACGTTGCCCTTGGTGGCGGCGTTGATGGCAAAGACGGCCGGCGCCATAACGAGCATGAGGCGTACGAGCAACATGGAGACGCTCGAGACGCCGCGGTCAAACGCGCTCTTCTCGCCGCGCCCGTTGAGCATCTTGGCGATGCCGCCCAGGTAAGTGTCCGAGCCGGTGGCTACGACAAGTGCCATAGCGGTGCCGTTTTGCACGGAGGTGCCGGTAAAGACGATGTTTTTGCAGGCAGAGAGCGGCAGTGCGGAGTCGTCGGCGCCCTCGACGACGGTGATGGCAGCGGTCTTCTCGACAGCCTCACTCTCGCCGGTGAGTGCGGACTCGATCACAAACAGGTCGCGCGCGGTGATGATGCGGGCATCGGCCGGCACCATGTCGCCGGCAGAGAGGCGGATCACATCACCGGGGACGAGCTCGTCGAAGGGAATCTCGATGCGCTCGCCGCCGCGCAGGGCACAGCAGGTGTTGGAGACCAGGTCCTTGAGGGCCTCGGCCGCATTGCCGCTGCGGGCCTCCTGGATAAACTTCATGCCGCCCGATACCAGCAGCATGATGCCGATAACGATGACCGTGGAGGGGTCGCGCTGGGGCTCGGGCACGGCGAGCACGTCGATGTAGAGCGAGACCAGTGCGAGGGCGGCGAGGATGCCAGCGAAGGGATCGACGAACGCGTCGGCGATGCGGCGGGCGAGCGTCTTGGTCGGCGCTTCGATGGTGTTGGGGCCGACGGCGCTCAGGCGCTCGGCGGCGCGCTCGGCGGTGAGGCCGTTTGCCGTGGCGTCAAGCAGTACGAGAGTGTCCTCAGCACAATGGGTGGCGGCGAATATGGTGTTCTTGGGCAGGCCGGCGTGGGCGGCAGGGCGCGCCGTGCGGCGGCGCTTGGAGATAGCTTCGAGTACCGTAGCGGTTTTGAGCATCAGCATAGGGTCCTCCTTGTTGAAGGGAGTTAGCGTACGTGTCGTATTTGCTTCAAAAAACCTAGATGTCGCTCACGTCAAGCTCGCGAACCGCCACAAAGGGGACAGGCACCTTTGTGGCGGTTTTGACGATCGGTTCGTGACGCTTATGCGAATACGGAATCCTCGCGGCGTGCCGAGGGCGACATGCAGGTTTTTCGACTATGACTGCCTTCCATGGCACACCTCCTTATGGACGGGCGCAGCGCGCTTTGGGTATCTCGTACCCGTTTTAATCCGCTCGTATTCTTGATGAGGGGGTTTGTCGTGTCAACCCCTTTGTTTGGAAAACCATTGCCCCTGACAAAGCCTTTACAGAATGCCGAGGCCCCAAAGCGCGCCCGCAACGCGCCCTGCCTGCGCTAAACTGGAAGGCACGTACGCGATTACGAGAGGAGCCCGCATGGAGGCTTACAAGCAAGAGTTCATCAAGTTTATGGTCGAGTCCGACGTTCTTAAGTTCGGCAGCTTTACGCTCAAGAGCGGCCGTCAGTCCCCGTTCTTTATGAACGCCGGCGCTTACGTGACGGGCTACCAGCTCAAGAAGCTGGGCGAGTATTACGCCCAGGCTATCCACGATAACTTTGGCGACGACTTTGATGTCCTGTTTGGGCCGGCCTACAAGGGTATTCCGCTGGCCGTCGTGACCGCGATTGCCTACCACGAGCTGTACGGCAAGGAGGTCAAGTACTGCTGCGACCGCAAGGAGGCCAAGGACCACGGCGCCGACAAGGGCAACCTGCTGGGCTACGAGCCCCAGGACGGCGACCGCGTGGTCATGGTCGAGGACGTCACCACCAGCGGTAAGTCCATCGACGAGACCTATCCCAAGGTCAAGGCGGCTGCCGATGTCGAGATCAAGGGCCTCATCGTGTCCCTCAACCGCATGGAAGTCGGCAAGGGCGGCGTGACCACCGCGCAGAAGGAGATCGAGGCCAAGTACGGTTTCCCCGTCGCGAGCATCGTCTCCATGGCCGAGGTCGTCGAGACCCTCTACAACCACGAGATCGACGGTAAGGTCGTCATCGACGACGAGCTCAAGGCCGCCATCGACGCCTATTACGAGCAGTACGGAGCTCGGGAGTAGTTACGCGGGTTTACCAACCCGCGTAACGGCTCGACGCTGCAAACCCGCCAGAGCGGCAATCTGCCTTTCAACTTCGGCGGCATGATCGAAAGATCAATGCCGCCTCGTTTCAAGGCACCTTGCTCGCTCTGGCGGGTTTTCGCTGTCGTTGCCAAAACATCGGCGTTGCCTTGGTAGTCATTGGGGACAGACATAAATGAGTAGTCATTGGGGCGTTCTTAAATGACTACTCAGGATGAGCGTCCAAAAATCCGCGCTCGTTCGATTGGCGCATGTCTACGCAGCGT
>CAJMOC010000045.1:0-8062 GCA_905214945.1 uncultured bacterium | reverse complement strand
CAAAAAGGGGATAATACCCCTAAGATAGACAAAACTCTAATACTATAGCACCCTGTTACAAACACGCGCAAGTAGCTAATTTGGCTACTTACAGATTGTCGGTATCGAGGACGATGGTGAATGGGCCGTCGTTGACGAGGTCGACCTTCATGTCGGCGCCAAAGATGCCGTGCGCCACGTGTTCGACATCTTGGCGAACGAGCGTCAGGAAGTACTCGTAGAGCTCGTTGGCGACATCGGGGGCGCCGGCATCCGTAAACGATGGGCGGCGGCCGTGACGGCAATCGGCGAACAGCGTGAACTGCGACACTACGAGAACCTCGCCGTCGACATCGGCAAGTGCCAGGTTGGTCTTGCCGTTCTCGTCCTCGTTAATGCGCAAGCCCCGGAGCTTGCCCCACAGTTTATCGGCCTCGGCGCGCGTGTCGCCGTGGCCCACGCCCAGCAGCACCAGATAGCCGCGCCCAATTTTACCCACGCACTCGCCGTCGACCGTCACGCCGGCGTTGAGTACGCGCTGCACCACCGCACGCACGGCTTACTCCTCGCCCGTCAGTTTGGCGGACAGATGCTCGAGCGCATGGAATCGATGGCTGATGGCGTTCTTCTCGTCCGCCGTCAGCTCGGCCATGGTCTTGCCCGGCGTGTCGACCGGCAGGAACAGTGGGTCGTAGCCAAAGCCATGATCGCCGCGGCCCTCGTGTGCGATAGCGCCCTCGCAGGCGCCCTCGCCATAAGTGACCAGGCCGTCCGTGTCGATAAGCGCGACGACGCTCATAAAACGCGCGGTGCGGTCCTCGTCGGCCACGCCTTCCAGGTTAACGAGCAGCTTGGCGTTGTTGGCGGCATCGTCGCCATGCACGCCCGCATAGCGCGCGCTATACACGCCCGGCTCGCCGTCCAGGGCATCAACGACCAAGCCAGAATCGTCGGCAATGGCCATAAGGCCCGTCTCCTCGACCGCAGCCTGCGCCTTGATGATGGCGTTCTCCAAAAACGTCGTGCCGTTTTCCTCGGGGTCCTCAAAATCGCCCAGCTGGCCGAGCGCCACAAAGCGCACCTCGGGCATGACCTTGCCCAAAATGGCCTCGATCTCGGTGAGCTTATGAGCGTTTCCGGTTGCCACGACGATGGTCGCCGCCGGGTCGAGGGTGTCGATGTCGATCTTCTCAAGTGCCATGAGTGGTCTCCTTGTCTCTATAGCAATGCCGCGCCGAGGGCGACGAGGGCCTCCGCCTCTCCCCTCTCAATCAACGGCAGTCTTATGCTTCGACGTTTTCCCAGATATAACCTGCCAAAATAAACCTGTCCCTTTTTGGCAGGTTAGGCGATGGCTTGGCGCTGAAGCTCGATGAGCTCGGCGATGCCTTTGTCGCCCAAGTCGAGCAGGGCGTTGAGGCGCTTACGGTCAAAGGGCGCCTGCTCGCCAGTGCCCTGGAGCTCGATCATCTCACCGGTGTCGGTGGCAACGAGGTTCATGTCGACTTCGGCATGGCTGTCCTCGGAATAATCGAGGTCAAGCAGCGTATTGCCGTCGACAACGCCCATGGAGATTGCAGCCACCTGGCCGGTAAGCGGGATGCGCTCGATCTTGCCCGCCTCGACCCACATGGCGAGGGCGTCGTGCAGCGCCACCCAGGCGCCGGTGATGCTCGCTGTACGCGTGCCGCCATCGGCCTGAATCACATCGCAGTCGACGGTGACGGTGTACTCGCCGAGCGCCTTCATGTTGACGACGGTACGCAGGCTGCGGCCAATGAGGCGCTCGATCTCCATGGAGCGGCCCTTGCGGTTGGCGTGCTCGCGCTTGCAGCGCTTGCCGGTCGACGTCGGCAGCATGGCGTATTCCGCGGTCACCCAGCCGGCCTTAGCTCCCTTTCGCCAGCCCGGCACGCCCTCCTCGATAGTGGCGGCGCACAGCACGCGCGTGTCGCCGAACTCGGCCAGGCACGAACCGTGGGCGTGCTTCATGACGCCACGGATGAGCTTAACGGGACGCAACTCGTTGGCGGCGCGGCCGTTGGCGCGGTTGACCTGCATGTACTCCATAGAAAGATCCTTTCGGCAAAAAATGTGGCGAAGGCTTTGGCGGCGGCCTTACATCTATTTCAGCTCATCGATATCGATATGCTCAATGCTCTTGAGCGGCTGACCAAAGATAAAGCTGCCCGCCACCGCAAACTCGGCAATGTTATCGGCCGTCGTGGCAAAACGATGCTGCGGCTCGGCGGCGTCGCCCGCCAGCTGCTCGCGGCGCGTGAGGATATCGGTCAGCTCGCGCGTGGTCTCCTCGGCGGAACTCACGACGCGCACCCCAGGCCCCAGCGCATGACGGATAGGTCCCACCAACAGCGGAAAATGCGTACAGCCGAGCACCACGGTATCGATACCGTGGTCGCGCAGCGGCTCAACCGTGGCACCCACCAGCGCACGCACGGCAGGCGTATCGAAGATGTCCTCGTTCTCAAGCCACTGTTCCTGCAGATGTGCACCCGAGGCGAGCTCGTGTTCGACAACCTCGACAAAGCTCGAGGCGGGGCAGCCGTATACGTCGACGCCGGCATCCAGATCCTGGATGGCGCGCGTGTAGGCGCCCGAGCGAATGGTGAGGTTGGTGGCGAGCACGCCCACCCGGCGCGTGCGAGTGCTGTTGATTGCCGCGCGTGCGCCCGGTGCGATCACACCGATGACGGGAACGTCGAGCACCTGCTGGGCCAGACGCAAGGCCGCAGCGGTCGCCGTGTTGCAGGCGATGACCATAATCTTGACGTCGTGCTTCGACAGCCAACGGCCCGCCTGCAACGCAAACGAGCGCACCTCATCCTCGGTGCGCGTGCCGTAGGGGCAGCGTTTTGTGTCGCCGAAGTAGTAGACGGACTCGTGCGGCAGCGCCGTCGCGATGGCGCGCGCAACCGTCAGACCACCAAGACCCGAGTCGAATACGCCAATAGGGCGCGTGTCCCCGGCCAGATTCTCGATATCGGACATTACCTCACCAGTCTCTCTCGAAAAGACATGTCCAAGTGCGGCGACGCCGCACTACGAACGCGCCGCGACCAGCAGCTCTGCCGTCGCCGCCCAACCGTCGACAATTTTGCCGCGCGTAACGAAAGCGTTCTCGCAAGCAGCCAGGAACTCGGGCGCGCCGGCGCTCGTCAGGCCATTCTCGACCAGGCAGAACGTGCCCACGTGATCGGCCATGTAGAAGTCGGACTCGGAATCGCCGAGCGCGAGCGTCTCCTCGCGCTCAATCCCCAGGTGCTCGCAGAAGCGCGCGATGGCAACGCCCTTGTTGAGGCCGGCGGGATTGATGTTAAACGCGCGACCGTCCTCGACGCGATCGAGCTCGAGCGTCGTCGGCTTGGACAGATGCGTCAGGTGACCGTTACAGGCCCACACCAGGCCGCAGCCGGCCTCGTCCAGGATGGCCTGGACCTCATTGTCGGGCACATCGCCGCGCATGCCGACGGTGACCTCGCGGTACTTGTAGCCGGTCGACATGTCGTTGTGATACTCGATCTTGTGCGGCCAGCGGGCAAGAATCTTCTCGCACACGCCGGTCTGCTCGATCACCTGGTGCGGAGTAAGGCCGCAGGCGGGGTCGTAAGGCATGTCGCCAGTCAGATACTCCCAATCGTTGGCTTTGAGGTCGTACATGACCAGGCCGCCCATCTCACCGATGTAGGAGTTGAGGCCGAGCACGCGCGCATCCTCGTGGATCATGGTACGGTTGCGGCCCGAGGTGGGAACCACCTGAATACCAGCGCGGGCAAGTGCCACGACGGCCTCGACGAGTTTGGTCGAGGGGTTACCGTCGTTGTCGCGCAGCACACACGAGCCGGGCGCGAGCATCGTGGCATCCAGGTCGGTAAAGACGTACTTGACCTTGGCCAAGCGCTCGCGCATCTCGCCCGAAAGCTCGGCAACGGTCGGCAGGGTGTTGTGGGACATGGTTACTCCGTTTACGTAGAAGGGTTTGGACTTGGACGGCATGTTTTGATTGAGGGAACACGCTTATGGCGACAGCGCACTCAGGGCGCCGCCGCCATCATGGTTCATTAGTCAAACTGGGTAACATCGATCAGGCGATTGGCCAGCGAAAGGTCGCTCTCGATGGGCACGAACTCGTCGCCCACGTGCATGAGCTCCTCGTCACCCTTTGCCAGCAGCAAGACAATGGTGGGAGCATCGGGGTTGACGTACTCCTCGCGCGCCGCCTTGAACGCCGCATGCACAGCGGCTTCGCGGTCGAGGATGATCTTGTTCGGCGTATCGTCGGGAACATGCTCGGCAAGCTCGCGACAGACCTTCATCGGGTCCTCGTGAGCCGGGTCCTCGTTGGCAAAGATCATCAGGTCGGAATATGGTGCGGCCTCGCGCGGAAGCTGCTCGCGGCGCTCCTGCGCCTTGCCGCCGGCAGCGCCAAACACTGCAATGACTGGACTAGCGGGAAACGCGCGCTTGACCGACGAGAAAAGCGAACGGAACGAAAGCTGGTTGTGCGCATAGTCAACGACGCAGATCACGCGGCCGTCCTTCGACTCCACGACCTCCATACGGCCCGGCACACGCAGTTTGGAGAGGCCCTTCTTGATAGCCTCGATACCGATGCCGATCTCGCGCGCAGCGGCGATAGCGACCAGCGCGTTTTCCACGTTAAAGTCGCCCGCGATGCCCAGCAGGACCTTCTCCCCCGCCTCGGACTCGTCGGCACACAGGCCATGCAGGTTAAACTCGATGTTAAAGCCGACCATGCGCACATCGCTCGCCCACAGGCTTGCCTCGGGATGCTCGACGCCAACGGTCACCAAGCGCTCGGCCGTCGACGCTGCCTCCAACACACGGTCAACCTCTTCGGTGCCCAGATTCACCACGGCGGTCTTTGCCTGGTCAAAGATCCTGAGTTTGCTCTCAAAATAATCCTCAAACGTGGGGTGTTCGATCGGTGAGATGTGGTCACGGCCGATGTTGAGGAAGCACGCCACGTCAAACGGCAGATTCTCGACGCGTTGGTACTTGAGCGCCTGGCTCGAGACCTCCATGACCATGGACTGGCGACCTGACGTGCGGCAGTTGGCGATATGGCGCCAGACCTCTGGGGCCTCGGGCGTAGTATTGGTGCTCTCGTAGCACTCGATACCATCGTCGGTGTTCACTGAGCCGATCATGCCGCAGGACTCGCCCGCCGCTTTGATGATGGACTGGAGCATAAAAGCGGTCGTGGTCTTTCCCTTGGTACCGGTGATACCCACGATCTTGACGTCGTGGTCGGGACGGTCGTAGACCTCCGGCGGCAACAGGGCCATGGCCGTGCGAACGCTATCAACAACCAGCATCGCAGCACCGCTCTCCTGCGCCAGCGGCTCCAGAGACTCGACCAGCGACTCCTCGCACACAAATGCGACGGCGCCCGCATCGAGCGCCATGCTCAAAAACGCGGGCTTAAAGGCAGTGCCTTTGCAAAAGAACACGTCACCTGCCGAGACCGCGCGCGAATCAAACGAGCAGCCGGTCACCGCGCGCTCGTCAACCTGCTCCGATGCGCGCAGCTCGCCGCATGCATCGAGTAGCTTGGCGAGCGTATCGACCGTGGTCACGGTTGCGGAATCCGAATGGTGCATCTTTCACCTTTCTCAGCCATTGGCAGGGACGGCTTTTATAGTAACTGAAACGCGCCATGCAAAAACGGCTCCCGGAGGAGCCGTTACGCGCAGGCGTTCGTAAGCCGAGGCTAGGCAGCCTGAACAGCGGGCTGGTCCTCGTCGATAAAGAAGCGCTTGTACCACACCAGGAACACGAGCGGCGTATAGATCTTGCGCTGGAAATCGCCCTTGCCCGCAAAGTGCAGATCGAGCAGGTGCATGAGCTCGTCGGTATCGAAGAACTCGCTTGCCCACGGCGCGGTGAAGTACTCCTTGACATAGTCGTACCACTTTTGCTCGCGCAGCCAGTAGACAATCGGCACCGGGAAGCCCACCTTGGGACGGGTGGCCCACTCATCGGGCAGCGACTTGTTGGCAGCGTGGCGGAGTACCTGCTTGTTGCCGTTCTCGTTGATGCGGTAGCGGTCGGGAATGTGCTCGGCGAACTCCATGACTTTGCGGTCCAGGAAGGGCACGCGCAGCTCCAGCGAATGTGCCATGCACATCTTGTCGGCTTTGAGCAGAATGTCGCCCGGGAGCCACATGTTCATGTCCAGGTACTGCTTCTTGACCAGCTCGGGCTGACCCTTCACGCGCGCATAGATGGGAGCGGCAAGCTCGAAGGCGCCATCGCCGGTGTTGTACTCGGGCTTGAGCACGCCGTCGACCTCGCGCTCCGGCCATACCAGAGCCTGTCCCAGGAACGACTTCTCGGGGATCTCGGCACCCTTGACCAGGAAGTTATGTCCCTTGAAGTACGGCATATGCAGCGCCAGGTTACCGAGCGCGCGACGAATGGGCAGCGGCACCATCTTTTTGTACTTGCGCACCGGAACCGTGTCCTCGTAGTAGGCGTAGCCGCCAAAGAGTTCGTCGGCGCCTTCGCCCGAAAGCACCACGGTGACGTCCTTGCGGGCCATCTCGGCCAAGAACCACAGCGGCACGGAAGACAGGTTGGACTGCGGCTCGTCCATGTGATACTGGATGTCCTCGAGCGCACCGAAGAACTCGTCGGCGGTAATCATCTTGCGAACGTTTTCGACGCCGAGCTTATCGGAAAGCTCCTTGGCATAGTTGGTCTCGTTGAAGTTCTTGTAGTCAAAGCCCACCGAGAAGGTCTTGTCGGGCATGAGGCAAGCGGCGATGTAGCTGGAGTCGACGCCGCCGGAGAGGAACGACGCGACCTTGACGTCGGCGATGCGATGGGCCTCGACGCTCTCGTGCACGACCTCGTCCAGCTCGTCGACGTACTCCTCGAACGGCTTCTCGACGGCAGAGTAATCGCAATCCCAATAGCGCTCGATGTTCATCTTGCCGGTCGGGATGTCTACGGTAAAGTAATGCGCCGGCGGCAGCTTGTAGACACCCTCGAAGAAGGTCTCCTCGGTTGCCGAATACTGCAGCGTCATGTACGGACGCAGGGCCTTTTTGTTGACCGCCTTGTGGAAGTGCGGGTAGTCCAGGAAGCTCTTGATCTCGGAACCAAAAAGCACGCCCGGAGCGCCGTCGCCCGCATCGGCCATGGGATAGTAGTAGAGCGGCTTGATGCCAAAGATATCGCGGGCGCCAAAAAGCTTGTTCTTCTTCTTGTCCCAGATGACGAAGGCGTACATACCGCGCAAGCGATCGAGTACTGCCTCGCCCCACTCCTCGTAGCCGTGCAGGAGGCTCTCGGTGTCGGCGCCGCAGTGGAACTGGTAGCCCTTGGCCTCGAGCTCGGAACGGAGTTCTTGGAAGTTGTAGATCTCGCCGTTGAAGACGATAACGACGCTGCCGTCCTCATTGGCCATGGGCTGAGCGCCGGCCTCGGTCAGGTCGAGGATCGACAAGCGGCGGAAGCCGAGGGCAACGCGGCCGTCGATAAACTGGCCGCCCATGTCGGGACCACGATGGACGATGCGGTCCATCATCTTGGTGAGCACCTCGGATTGGTTATCCGTCCCACCGACAAAACCGACAAAACCGCACATATACTATCCCCTCTGCTGTTGCTGGGTATCAAATCGAATCAGTAGCTTTTGAGTATACCCGAGGGCGTAAAGAGGGGCGGAATGTTCAGGCAATCTCAACTGAATCAGCTCCGCGCCGACACGCGCCGGTTACCTTTAATGGATATGAGGTGAATGAGGCGATTGTTTTGCTATACTCTCTCCGCACGGGCGATTGGCGCAACGGTTAGCGCAGGTGCTTTACACGCACAAGGCTGGGGGTTCGAATCCCTCATCGCCCACCACTGATTTGATAGGCTCCCAGCTATGGGGGCCTTTCATTTTTGGGCCCATCGCAGAGGGATTCGAACCCGAAAGGGTGCGGAGCTGAGGAAACGCGAAGCGTTTTCCAGCGCAGCACGCGAGGGCCGTAGGCCCGAAGCGAGAGCGGACGGCGTCAGCCGCACGCGACATCCCTCATCGCCCACCACT
>CAJMOC010000044.1:0-8470 GCA_905214945.1 uncultured bacterium | reverse complement strand
GTTGCGTCGATTGCCTTGACCAGGGCGCTGCGCATGCCGGCGTCCTCGAGCGCAACGACGCCCTTGATGGTGGCACCACCGGGCGAGCATACGGCATCCTTCATCGCCGCAGGATGCTGGCCAGTTGCAAGCTGCAGCTTTGCCGTACCCAGCACCATCTGGCTCACAATGCGATAGGCATCGGCACGCGGGATACCGTGCTTGACGGCCGCATCGCCCAGGGCCTCGATCGCCATGGCGACAAATGCCGGCGCGCAACCGCCCACGGTACCGCCCACAAACAGCAGGCTCGTGTCGAGCTCGACGACGGT
Organism: uncultured bacterium; assembly: GCA_905214945.1. Classification (GTDB taxonomy): domain Bacteria; phylum Actinomycetota; class Coriobacteriia; order Coriobacteriales; family Coriobacteriaceae; genus Collinsella. The sequence continues at coordinate 8,159 of CAJMOC010000044.1, read as the reverse complement.
GCCAAGCTTACCGAGCAGGTCGAGCACAACAGCACGCTGCTCGTCGCTGAGCGTAGAGGACTTCTCGCAGGCGATGACGCCCTCGCCCACCAAAACCGGTGTGTTGGGCACCGTCGAGATGTGCGCGACACCCGGCAGGACCTGCTCCCACTTGGCGCTATCCCAAGTCCAGGCGACCGAAAGGACAACTTTGTCGGCTAGAGCGTCCTTGAGCGGAGCGAAAACCTTCTCGATCATGTACGGCTTGACCGCAGCAACCACGATATCGGATGCGGCGACGACCTCCGCCGTATCACGACAGGCAACCATCCCACGCGTCTCACAACGCTCGACCAAGGCGTCGTAGTGGCCCGCGCAGGCGCACATATCGCTCGCAGCCACACCGGCGGCGATCCAGCCATCGGCCATAGCGCTCGCCATATTGCCAAAACCGACAAATCCGATCTTCATATCTCATAGTCCTCTCAGACACGCTCTTCAAAACGAAGGCTATTGTCCCACGGCATTGTTTCGTATTGCCGACCTATTTGTGATACGGCTCGCCACGGCTGATCTTGCAGGCGCGATAGATTTGCTCCAGCAGCACCACGCGCGCCAAGTTATGCGGCAGGGTAATGCGTCCAAAGCTGAGCATCTCGTCGGCTCGTGCGCGCACATCATCGCTCACGCCGTCCGATCCGCCAATCACAAAGGCGATGTCGCTGTTACCACGCAGCATAAGATCATCGAGCCGCGCCGAAAGCTCCTCGCTCGAGCGCTCTTTGCCCTCAATGGCCAGCAAGATCACATGCGCTCGAGGCGGCAGGGCAGCAAGAATCGCCGCCCCCTCCTTGTCGCGCGCGGCATCCACGCCGCCCGCCTTAGCCGGGTCGATATCAGCCACCTCGCGGATATCCACCTTGGCATAGGCGCCCAGGCGCTTGGTGTACTCGGCGCAGGCATCCTTCCAAAAGCGCTCTTTGAGCTTACCGACGCAAACGACGGTGTACTTCACGCGCGTTTACTCCTTCGAATCGTTTTGAACTTTGCCGGCGGTCAGCATCTGCTCGAACATCGAGGCCGACTGCGAGAAATCGCTCGGCAGCACGACCGTCGAGGTTTTACCCGTGCGAGCGAACTCCGTCATCATCTCGGACCACTGCGTAAACATGAACAGCTGGTTGGCCTCGTCGTTGCCGACACCCGTCTCCTGGATGATCTCGAGCGAATCCTTGATGCCCAGCGCGATGGCCTTGCGCTGGTTGGCGATGCCCTCGCCCGCCTTTTCCATCGCCTCGGCCTCGGCGGTCGCCTCGGTGACGCGCTTGATGCGGTCGGCCTCGGCGAGCTCCTGCGCAGCAGCGCGCTTGCGCTGGGCAGCGTTGATGTCGTTCATGGAGTTCTCAACTTCGGTCGGCAGCGCGATTTTGGTGATGAGTGTCGACACGAGGGTGAAACCGTAGGCAGCCATCTGCTCGGACACGGTGGCATTGACGTCCTTGGCGATGTCATCCTTCTTGGCGAAGACCTCATCGAGCGTGTAGACGGGGATGGAAGAGCGCAGGGCATCGGTGATGAAATCGCGCATCTGGTCGACGGGCTCCTGCAGCATGTAGTAGCTCTTGTAGATACCCGAATCTGCCGGACCGGCGCCCATGTCATAGCTCACGTGGTACTGAGCAGAGACTTCAAGGCCGATGGTCACGTTGTCCTGGGTCTTAACGTCGATGCCAAAGCCGTTTTTCATGGTGCGCAGACTCACCGTGGCGGCCTTGCGGTCGATCACGGGCACCTTCACGTGAAAACCCGCGTTGACGATGCGGTTGAACTTGCCCAGGCGCTCGATGATCACGGCATGCTGCTGTTCAACGACATAGCAGGCGTTGGGGAGCAGCAGCAACAAAATGATGATGGGAAGTAGAAGGCTCGTAAGGGCAGCGATAATACCGGACAACAGCATGGTCTCTCCTCTGATAGGCACACGTTGGCACTAGGATACCCGCACAAAGCAGCCACGTGTCACCAACAGGAGGCCCATAACAAAAAAGCCCCCATTGCTGGGAGCTCTTTCAATCAATGGTGCGGGCGAAAGGACGTCCGCGCATCCGCTTCGCGGATCCGCACCGGCTTCGCCCGCCTGCCGGCGGACTCGCCAGCTCGCTAAAAACGCTCCGCGTTTTCTTTACGCTCGCTCCTTCACAGGTTCAAGTCCCTGCGATGGGCCCATAACAAAAAAGCTCCCATTGCTGGGAGCTCTTTCAATCAATGGTGCGGGCGAAAGGACTTGAACCTTCATGGGGTTGCCCCCATACGGACCTGAACCGTACGCGTCTGCCAATTCCGCCACGCCCGCGTGCAGGAATTAGAATAACGGAGCGCCACCGCGAACGCAAGAACTATTTTTGAAAAAGTTTGCAGGCATTTTCCCAAGCTGCTCGCGCGATTGCCTCAGCATCCTCGCCAGTACGATCGACACGGTCGTTGACCAGCGTGTTTGCCGTGATAGAAATCATTGCCGGCTCGCACTCAAGACCACGAATGGGCTCCGGCGCCATATACGGGCAATCCGTCTCGAACAAAATGCGATCGAGCGGGGTTGCCGCAAATGCCTCGCGCACGTCATCGTTACGCTTAAAGGTGGCCGCACCGCCATAGGCGATATAGCAGCCCAAACCCACAAAGCGCTCCATCGTGGCTCGATCCTCGCCAAAGCAGTGCAGCACGCAACCTGCCCGAGGCACACCCACCTCGCGCAGCACGTTGTACGCATCAACGTGCGAGGTGCGCTCCCCATCCGAGTCCTCGTGCCGCAGGTGCAGCTCCACCGGCACATCGCGGCGCACGGCAACTTCGAGCTGACGTGCCATGCAATCAATCTGCACGCTATGGGGCGCCGGCGCGATGTCGTCGTCGTAATCCATGTGGTAGTCCAGACCGATCTCGCCGATACCGGCGCACAAAGGGTCATCGAGCGCGGCAACGACCTGTGCGTGAATGTCGTCGGTATAATCCGGCGCGCCATAGGGGTGAACGCCAGCGAGATACTTGACCTGCGGAATATCCCGCATCGGCAGAATTTCGCGCACGAGCCAGTCACTATAGTCCGTCACGCTGCGCTTGTCGGCGATGGGGTCGAGCATCGTCACCAACAGGTCGACGCCCGCGGCTTTGGCGCGCACGAGCGTCTCGGGCACTTCTTTGCCCCAAAACGAAAGCAGATGCGCATGAGTATCGGCAAGCGGTGCCAAGGGCACGGGGCAAGCAACCGTCTTCTTTTTCTTGGTAAACGTCACACGTTCGGCATTAGGCATCATGGATTAGCTCCTGGGCCAGACGGACAAAGTCGGCAACATCAAGCGTCTCGGCGCGCGTGGTGGGTGCGATACCGCAAGCCTCAAAGGCGGCATCGAGCACGTCCTTGGCAAAGCCGTTGGCGCTCATGGAATTGCGGATGGTCTTGCGACGCTGAGCAAATGCAGCATCAATCATGCGAGCCACAAAGTCGCGATCGAGCCCTTCGGGCACCACGCCGTCAACACGGTCGATACGCACGACGGCCGAGTCCACGTGCGGCGCCGGCATAAAGCAACGCGGCGGCACCTCAAAGCGACCCGTAACCTGCGCATACAGGCCGAGCTTTGCCGTATAGCCACCATAGGTCTTGTTACCCGGCACTGCGGCAATGCGGTCGGCAACCTCCTTTTGAACCATGACGACGGCGCGCTTGAGCGCGGGCATCGTCTGGAAGAACTGCAGGATGATCGTCGCCGCCACGTTATAGGGCAGGTTGGCGACAAATACCGTCGGCTCACCGCCCGCAGCCTGCTCAATCTGCTCCGGCATCACCCTGAGCGCGTCGCCCATGATAAAGCGGAAGTTGGCGTAGTCGGCGGCGTGAGCGTCAAGCACCGGCTCAAGCTCGGGATCGGCCTCGATCGACGTGACGCACGCCGCCTCCTGCAGCAGTGCAAGCGTGAGCGTACCAACGCCCGGGCCAACCTCGAGCACGCGCTCATCGCCCGCAAGCTCAGAAAGCTCGCAAATGCGCTCAATTACATGGTTGTCGATCAGGAAGTTCTGTCCCAGGCGATGCTTGGTCGCAAGGCCAAACTCCTCCAGCAGTTCCCTTGTTGCCGTGGGGTTTGCCAAAGGCGAAGTTGTCATAGTTGCCTCCTTAGCATGGTGGCGGCGTCTTGAAACAAAAGGGCATGGACCGTTGCGGCCATGCCCTTACATCTAAACAGCAAATTGCCGATATGGCGCGCGGTGTCTTAGCCCAGACGCGGGAACAGCGGCTCGCCCTTCTCGACGGGCTGACCACCAGCAAGCAGGCCCCAAGCGCAAATGCCCTTGAGGTCGTCGCTCGCGGCCTCGTCCTCGCAGGACAGGCGGCGCAGGGCCTCGGCAGAGGTCTGGGGCATGAGCGGCATCAGCAGGTGAGCGGCAATGCGGATAGCCTCGAGCAGGTTGTAGATCACAAACGCCAGCTCGTCAGCCTTGGCCTCGTCCTTGGCAAGTGCCCAGGGCTCGGAGTCCTCAATGTAGTGGTTGGCGGCGTGGATGAGCTCCATAACCTCGTCCTTAGCTCCACCGTAATCGAGCACGTCCATCTTGGCCATGTAGCGCTCGACCAGACCATCGGCGATCTTTGCCAGCGGGTTGTCGAACGCATCGAACGATGCGGGCTTGGCGGGCGCGCAACCGTCAAAATACTTGCCGCTCATGTTGAGCGAACGCGAGATAAGATTGCCCCAGCTGTTGGCCAGGTCGGCGTTGTAGACCTGCTCCATGCGATCGAAGCTGATAGCACCGTCGGTGCCGGGGACGACGTCGGTCATAAAGTAGTAGCGATAGCCCTCGACGCCCAGCATGTCGATAACGTCCTGCGGAGCGATGGCGTTGCCGCGGCTCTTGGACATCTTCTCGGCCTTGCCGGTCTCGGCATTGCGCACGGTCAGGAAGCCGTGGGCAAAGACGTGCTCGGGCAGGGCCTCGCCGATGGCCATGAGCATGGCGGGCCAAATGACGCAGTGGAAGCGGATGATGTCCTTGCCCACGATGTGGAACTGCGCGGGCCAGCGATAGGCCAGCTCGGCACGCGCCTCGTCGGTGTCGACACCGTAACCGACGGCCGTCATATAGTTGAGCAGTGCATCGAACCACACGTAGGTCACGTGACCCTCGTCAAACGGGACCTGAATGCCCCAGTCAAAGCTCGTGCGGCTCACGGAAAGGTCGTTAAGGCCGCCCTCGACAAAACTGCGCACCTCGTTCATGCGGAACGCAGGCTCGACAAAGTCGGGGTGCTCGTCATAGAGCTTGAGCAGCTTGTCCTGGAAGGCGGAAAGCTTAAAGAAGTAGGACTCCTCCTGCACGCGCTCAAGCGGACGGTGGCAGTCGGGGCACAGGTGCTGGCCGACGCTGCCGTACTCCTCGTCGCCCTTCTGGACCTGCGTATCAGTGAAGTAGGTCTCGTCAGGCACGCAATACCAGCCGTCGTAGCTGCCCTTATACAGGTAACCGGACTCCTTCATGCGCTCCCACAGGTACTGCACGGCATGATGCTGGCGCGGCTCGGTGGTGCGGATGAAGTCGTCGTTGGAAATCTCGAGCTTGCTCCAAAGCTCCTTGAAGTGCGGAGCCTGGCTGTCGGTCCACTCCTGCGGCGTCATGCCATGCTTGGCTGCGGCCTCGGCGACCTTCTCGCCGTGCTCGTCCATGCCGGTCAGGAACTTGACGTTGTAGCCGGCAGAGCGGCGATAGCGAGCCTGGACGTCGGCGATGATGGTGGAATAAGCCGTGCCCAGGTGCGGATCGGCGTTGACGTAGTAGATGGGCGTCGTGATAAAGAACGAAGGCTTGCTTTGATCCATGGGGTTTGTCCTCCAGAAAAACGTTGCATACAGGGGATGATTCTAGCGCAAGGGCTGGATATCCTCCATCTATTGCATATCGAGCACCATGGCATAGACATCGCGCTTGCGGCGCGAATACTTCTGAGACAGGCGCTTGGCCACCGCAGAGGCGGGCTCCCCCTCCTCGAGCGCGGCGCGGATATCCTCGCGCAGGGCCTCATCGGAATCCGCTGCCGCGGCGCCAACCGGCACGATACCGGCCTCCTCGTCCTCGCTCGGCGGCGCGATGACCAGCGCAATCTCGCCCTTTACCTCGCCGCGAGCACGCAGCTCCTCGGCGAGCTGAGCAGCGGGCCCGCGCAAGACCTCCTCGTGCAGCTTGGTGAGTTCGCGGCAGACGGCAACCTCACGCTGGGGAAAGACCTCCGCCACGGCCTCGAGCGTCGCCACGATGCGATGTGGAGACTCGTAGAAGATGAGCGCGCCGGGCACTACGGCAAGGCGTTGCAGCCGACGCACACGGTCACCATGTTTGCGACCCAAAAAGCCCTCAAAGAAAAAATGCTCGCAGGGAATGCCGGACGAAACGAGCGCCGTGACGCAAGCAGAGGGCCCGGGGATAACTTCGACGGGCACATCGGCCTCACGTGCTGCCTCGACCAACGCCTGACCGGGATCGGACACGCTCGGCATACCGGCGTCCGAGGCAAAAGCGAGGGTCTCCCCTGCCAGCAGACGGTCGACCAAGCCGGCGGCGCGGCTGACGATCACATTCTCGTCGCAACGGACAAGCGGTTTGGAAATGCCCAGGTGCATCAGCAGCTTCGACGTCACACGCGTGTCTTCGCAGCAGATGGCATCGGCGGCGGCAAAGGCCTCGCCAACGCGCGGGGACAGGTCACCTAAGTTGCCGATGGGTGTGCCGACCACATAGAGTTTGCCCGTATGGGCGCTGTTTTGCGTCATATCAACCTATTCAATCATGCCGCGCTCGAGCGTACCGAGCGCCGCGCGGGCGTCCCATGCTGCAATGCGCTTCTCGGTCTTCCACGTTTGGAAGAACCAACCGGTAGCCGGCGCAAACGAAGCCAGCTGGTTGGCGATAAACACGCGCTCGTAGGCATTGCGTCCCTCGGGCGTAACCGACGAGTTGGCAAAGATCGCCGCACCCGACCATTCGCCCACCAGCACGGGGAACCCAGTCGAGATCGCTTCTTTAAGCTCGCGCTTGTTACGCGAAATCGCCGTCGTCAGCCCGCGAGGGCTCGTGATGTCGAGCGCATACTCGTCGCGATAATGGTACAGGTGAAGGTCCATGTAGACGTTCTTATACTTGGCGCCGCGCATAAAATGCTTCCACTCGCTGGGATGCCCCGACGACGAGAAGACGACGATCTTATCCTCGGGCATATACGAACGGACGAGCTCGTAGGCATCGCGATAGAAGTTGCGCAGGTAGTGGGCCGGAATGCCATCCGTCATGGTAAAGAGGCTCTTGCGGACGCTCATCTGCGGCGTGTCCAGCAGCTCAATGCCCAGCAGGCTCTCGGCCTCGCCGTAGCGGTCGGCCAAGCGCTCGAGCACGTCGAGTGCGACATGACGGCCGTTGGTGGACGAATGCCACTCGGCAACAGCCTCCGGCGTGGTGGGCGAATCGTTGGAATCGCCCTGGCCACCGGGCACGGTTGCCAGATCGAGCAGCACGCGGATGTCGTACTTGGCAGCCCACTCAATTGCACGGTCGATGTAGTCGACAACCGAGATGTAGGACGCATCGGACTCCTGCGAACCAAAGGCATACCAGGGCACCGGCAGACGCACGGCATTGAGACCGATCTGCGCCATGCGGCGAAAATCATCCTCACTCACAAACGTCTCGTAATGGCGGCGCATGCGCTCATTATAGGCGGCGGTGCCCATAGCCTCCTGCAGCTCGGCCGCGTTGGATGCACCGGTCGCCGCGTATAGCGACGGGGTCACCCAAGGCTCGGGAATAAACCAGCCAGAGAGATTAACGCCGAGTATCCTCTCCATCACTGCCCCCTTCGGATCGTGCAGGCCGAACCTGCATCGTATTGCATCGGAAAAGTATCGTTTTGAGTATACCCGCGCGTGCGGACAGACGACCGAACGGTCTGTAAAGTGACGCAAAAGCGGGAGGAAATGTCTGGGGCGGGCACGCTGAGATGCGCACGCACGTCGGAAGTAAGCGCCGGAAAGCGCATCCCGTTTTATCAATCAATAATGGGGTGCATTTTCCGCGGAACCCCACATAAAAGAAAAGGACCCCTTTGCAGAGGTCCTAGTCAATTCAAGGTGGCGGGG
>CAJMOC010000043.1:0-8520 GCA_905214945.1 uncultured bacterium | reverse complement strand
AAGGTCAATGCCGCCTCGTTTCAAGGCACCTTGCTCGCTCTGGCGGGTTTTCGCTCATATGACCCAATCCGCTGTCAAGGGCCACAATGGCCCCGCCGACCGCTTGCAATCGGTCGGCGGGGCCTGCCGTTAAACCCGTCCCGGTCCGCCCCCGGCATGTCATCGACGCCTTCGGCTCAGTCTCATATCCGCGGATACCGCTCCGGCGGCCCGCAATCCTCTCCTTCGGCGGGGTTCCCCAAGTCTGTCGAGGCGCATGCGGAGGGCTCCGCGCGCACAGCGAAATAGGGGGTATCCCCGAAGGCCGCCCGGCTCGCCGGGGCGGGGGCTATGTCCATTCCGCGCCCTCCCGGCACATCGTGCCGAGGGCCCAGAGCCACCTCACGAGCTCGGCCGCGGTGGCCGCGTTGGCCTTCGCCTGGGGCATGCCGCGGGCGAGCATCTCCTCGCGCCGCCGCAGGAGCCGCTCGGATCCCTTCCTCCCGTGCATCCTTATCTCGAGGGGCACGCCCGTGTCCCTCGGCATGAGCTTCGGCTGGTGCCGCGCCGCGGCGTAGCACCATGAACCCTCAACGGCCAGCTTCCTCACGAGCGCGTTGCCCGCGCCGCTGATGCCTCCGAGCCGCACGGAGTCGCCGCTCGACCTCTGGCTCGGCGCGAGGCCGAAATAGGCCGTGACCTGCCTTCCGGAACGGAACCTCGTGAAGTCGCCGACCTCGGCCGAGAAGGCTGCGGCCAGCGCGAAGGCGCAGCCCTTGATCGACTGGAGGGCGGCCGCCTCCGCGGCGATCGGGCTGGCATCCACGGCCGCCCTGTACTCGGAGAGCAGGTCCGCCCGGGCCTCCGCCGCGGCCTCGACCTCGCTCCTCAGGGCGGCGAGCGTCCGAACCCCGCCGTCGTCCTCCGGCCTGACCTTGTCGAGCCACCTCAGGAAGTCGTAGGTCCAGTACTTCCTCGGGTTGCCGGCGGGCGTGGTGCCGCCGTAGGCGAACCCTCGCTTTGCGAGGAAGGCGAGCAGCCGCTGCTTGGCGGTCGCCAGGCGCGCGGTCGCCCCGTCGTAGGCGCCGGCGAGGTCCCTGATGCCCTCGACCTCGGGGGAGGGGACCCATACGGGGGAGATGTCGTGGGCGAGTATCGCCTTGGCCATCCTGGCGGCGTCGTTCCTGTCGTTCTTGGAGGCCGAGTCGGCGGCCGACCTGGGGATCTTCGAGACCGCGGCGACGACACACTCGACGCCGAGCCCGGCGAGCTCCCTCTGCGGGGCGAAGCCGGGGTAGCCGCTCTCGTAGGCCGCGAGCGACGGCCCGGGGAACCCACCCATCCACCCGGCGATCTCGCCCCAGGGGTTGCCGGGGAACCTCCTCGTCACGGCCTCGCCGGTGTCCGCGTCGAGGGCGCAGACGGTGGTCGACCTCAGGTGGACGTCCATCCCGAACGCGGTAGAATACTTTGGCATGGGAGCCTCCCAACCTCGTTGCGGCGCGGCTGCGCCTATGGCACTTCAACATCATTGTCGCAGCCCCGACCCGCGGTCACGAGCGGGGGCTCCTATCTTTTTAGTGCCCTCGGATTGGGTCATAGTGTCTGTCGTTGCCAAGACATCGGCACTCCCGTTGCTGGCAAGGGGCGGCACTTGGGGACGTTCCTTTTCTGCCGGCACCTGGGGACACTCCTGATGTAGTCGTTGGGGACGTTCTTGATGTAGTCGTTGGGGACGTTCTTAAATGACTACTGAGGATGAGCGTCCAAAAATCCGCGCTCGTTCGATTGGCGCATGTCTACGCAGCGTAGGTTGTCGAGCCTGGCCTTCAAATGGATACTGACTGTCGAACCGGTTCACTCCATTTCTTCAATTTGATTGGACAGCCCATGAACCAGACACGGCAAACCAATGCCTCCCATACTTTTTTGGCAGCGCATGCCATCAAGCAGCTGCGCGAAGAGCGCGGCCTCACCCAGCGCGCCCTGGCGGAAAGCCTTGGCGTGACCGATAAAGCCGTCAGCAAGTGGGAATCCGGCCGCGGCCTTCCCGACATTTCCCTCGTTGAGCCTTTGGCCCAGAGACTCGGCATAAGCGTGGCTGAGCTTTTGGCTGGTGACATTCGGGCCAACGCCAACCGTGCAGGCAATATGCTCAAAGGCGTCTTTTACGTTTGCCCTATCTGCGGAAACGTTGTGCACGCGCTCGGAGAAGGCAGCTTTAGCTGCTGTGGCTCCACGATGTTTCCCCAGGAGGCCGAAGAGCCGGACGCGGACCATGCCTTTTCCATCGAGCGCATCGAGGACGATTGGTACGTCACGCTCGATCATCCCATGACCAAGGATCACTACATTAGCTTTGTGGCATATGCGACTATGGACGGCATCTGCTTTAAGAAGCTCTATCCAGAGCAATCGGTGCAGCCGCGCTTCCATATTACCGGGCGCGGCAGGATATATCTTTACTGCAACCAACACGGACTCTTTACGTCGCTGACGCCTCGCAAATAACGGCTGTCTATCCGCCCTCCTCATGCGTTCCCGGGGGACCCAAAATGAGCGTGGATAATCTCCCGTTTTTGGGCCGCATGCAGGCTCAAAGTGGGAGATTATCCACGCTCGTTATCTGAGTGTCCAAAAATCCACGCTCGTCGCTACTTGAGCTCGGGTAGGCGGGTGTAGGGGAACGAGCGCTCTAGGAACTCGGAGCAGCGGGCGTAATCTTTGGCAAAGTAGCTGCTATAGAGCGAATCGAGTACGTATTGCACGGCGATATGGCTGGCGAACTGCGTGATGCGGTGCGTCATGCTCTCGTGGTCGCTTACCGTGAGATAGGCGGCAAAGCCGGGGTGAATGCGGGCACAGTGCGGCGTGCCGATGACGATGACCGGGACATGTCGACTGCTAAGGATCGGCAAGATCTCCTTGAGGTTGGGGGCAAGGCCGCTGTAGGAGATGACGATTGCCACATGGTCGGGACCCGAGGCGAGCGCCGTGCGCACCTGCGCCTCGACGCTGTCGTGGCACGTCGCGCTTTTGCCGGCGGAAAGCAGGCGATCGCGGAACATTCCCGCTGGATACAGGTTATGCGAGCCCGTGTAGATGTCCACGGTGCCGGCGCGCATGATGAGCTTGGCGGCGTGGTCGAGCTGTGCAGGGTCGAGCAGCTCCTGCGTTTCGGCCAAGGTGGTCTGGTAGAGCCCCTCCATGCGCTCCATCACCTGCGCAGGGGTGGAGGTGGCATCGAAGGGAAAGTTGATGTCCACGTCGCGCCGGTTGCCCGCCTCGGTCGCCTGGCGGATGAGCTCGACCTTGAGGTCTTTGAATCCCTCGAGGCCGAGCTTTTTGCAAAAGCGGTGCACACTCGCGACCGAAACGTTGGCGCACGCGGCAAATTCCTTAATGGAAAGCCCGCGGATGTCCTCGCCGATGGCAAGGGCCGCAATGCCGGGTTGTTGCTCGGTGGGGGTGAGGCCCTGCGCCTCGGTAATCTTGCGTTTGATATCCATGCGAACTCCCACACTTGCCAAACCTGGCAAAAAGGAACGGGTTTATTTTGGCACGTTTCGGTCGGTATCAGGAAGTGTCAGGGACGGGGCGGCGGCGGTCCGTGGGCGCGAAAAGAAGTGTCGGGTTTGGCGCGCCCGCTTCTGCCCGTTCCGTGCGCAGACGATACTCGGCTTATCGAGGGTTAATCGACAATATGAGAACCACTGGGGAAAAGGTTTTGGGAAGGGCTTGAAAGGGCTTGCGATTCGAGCCCTCGCCTTAGTATTTTGGCCATTTGGCACTATAATCACCATAGGCATGCGCATAACGTTGCGCTGAATCAAGAGGAGAAAACGTATGGGTCTGTTTGACATGTTCAAGAAGAAGGCTGAGCCCGCGGCTGCCGCTGCTCCGGCCTCCATCTCTGCTTCTGCCGGCGCCGACGTGCTGTGCTCGCCCGTCAAGGGCAAGGTCATCAAGATGGCCGACGTGCCCGATCCCGTCTTTGGTGGCGAGGTTCTGGGCAAGGGCTGCGCCGTGTGGCCCGAGGACGATCTGGTCTACGCTCCCTGCGACGGCAAGGTGACCGTCACCATGGGTCACGCCGTGGGCCTGCAGTCCGATAGCGGCATCGAGGTTCTGGTGCACGTTGGCGTCGATACCGTCAACATGAACGGCGACGGCTTCGAGGGCTTCGTCAAGGCCGACGATGTCGTTAAGGCTGGCCAGCCCATGCTCAAGATCGACCGCGCCAAGATCGCCGCTGCCGGCTACAAGGACTGCGTCGTCGTGGCTGTGTCCAACACCGCCGAGTTCGCCGACGTCGAGCTCGCCGTCGAGGCTGACTCCGCTGTCTCCGCTGGCGATGCCATCGTCAAGGTCGTCCGCAAGTAGTCTGCGGCAACATAAGGGTGTTTTGGGGTGGTCGGGTTATCCGGCCGCCCTTTTTTATTGCAATGCGGCGGAACGTTTTATTGCGCGTTGGGCGGACCGGTAAACCGTTCGGACGTTAAATCGAGCCGACTGCGCCTTTGCTTTGCCGGGGGTGTTCGTTATCGGCTAGTATGGCCTTATTGTTACGACGCGCACCGCGTCGGGAAGCGCGGTGCCGCTTGTTGGGAGGAATGTCATGAAGAAGAAGCTGCTGCTTGCGCCCCTGATGGCTGTTCTGGTCGCGTGCGTGGTTGTGCTTTCCGGCTGCGGAGGTCCTTCGGTTGAGGAGCTCATCACCGAGGATCTTACGACGCAGTTTGACGAGGTCAAGAACGGCGGCGACGACTTCCTCGCCGGCCTGGAAGAGGCCTCGGGCGACGAGTTCGAGCAGCTGGGCATCGATCCCAAGGAGTACGCCAAGAGCTATCTCGAGGGTTTTGACTACAAGATCGGCGATGTGACGGTCGACGAGGACAAGGGCACCGCGACTGCCGATGTCACCATTACCTGCAAGTCCATGAACAAGATCGTTGAAGATTTCGCCACCCAGTATCAGGAGAAGATCGCGGCGCTCGATACGATGCCTTCCGAGGACGACCTGTACAAGATGGCCGGCCAGGTCATGGTCGACGTGACCAAGGCCACCGAGCCCAGGAAGACCACGGTTATCTTCAAGTACACCTGCAACGACGACGGCGAGTGGTCTGCCGACGACTCCGTCAACTCCGAGATGATGGATGCAATGCTGAGCTAGGGGAGTTACGCGGTAGTTTGTTACGGCGTTTTACCAAACGTCGTAACTGCTCGACGCTGCGCGGGCACCAGAGCGACAACTTGTCATTCAAAGAGGACGGCATGACCAGAAGGTCTATGCCGTCCTCTTTTCATGCCAATTTGTTCGCTCTGGTGCCCGCTCGCTGTCCGTCCTCTACCTGCGGCGTTGCCATGGTAGTCATTGGGGCGGCACTTGGGGACGTTCCTTTTCTGCCGGCAGTTGGGGACACTCCTTGCGCCAGCGTTGCATCGAATGCTCGGGAAAATACGAGCCGGTATTTGGCCGAATAGCGGGTCACGGTTTCCGGATGGCGTGGGTTGCGGAAAGTGCGACCCGGAATATTGCTCTGAAACGGGATGCCGTTTCCCCGACAAGGCTCAACCGGAAAGCGCATCCCATTCTGAGGCGGCAAAACGGGATGCGCTTTCCGCGCGACAGAATCTATCCAGCCGTGTTGAGCGACAGCCCCGCTACTCGCCCAGAATCAGCGCCGAGAGCTCGTCTTGGGTGTCCACCACGTAGTCGGCGCCGGCGGACTCCAGCTCTGCGCGGCCGCGGAAGCCCCAGCTGACACCGGCGCTCTTGAGGCCGGCATTGTGACCGGTCAGGACGTCGACATTGGAATCGCCCACATAGAGTGTGGTTGCCGGGTCGGCGCCTAGCTCTTTCATCACATGCAGCGTAACAGGCGCCTCGGGCTTGGGAGGAAGCGCATCGACGCGGCCCTGCACCAGCGCAAAGCGCTCGGAACCAAAGTATTTCTCGATAAGCGGAGCGGCCGAGACGTGGTCCTTGTTAGTGAGCACGGCAAGCTGCACACCCGCGGCGCGCAGGCGGTCGAGCATCTCGATCGTGCCGGCGTACGGTGCGGTGTGGTCCTCCTTGTGCTCGCCGTAGTAAGCCCTAAACTCGGCAAGCGTCTGCTCAAACATACGGCTGTCGCCCGCGTACTCGGCGGGCATAAAGCGCTCAACCAGCTTGAGCATGCCGTTTCCCACCTTGTAACGGTACTCGTCAACGGCAAACGTGGGCCAGCCGTGCGTCTCGCAGGTATGGTTGCCGGCGGCCGCCAGGTCCTCGAGCGTGTTGAGAATGGTGCCGTCCAGGTCAAAGATCACATGGGAAAAAGCTGCTGCCATGGGTGCTCCTGCCGCTTGAGTTGTAAAACGCACCCCATGATACTGGGCATGCGTGCCGGGCATGTTTGGAATCTGAATATCTTTAATAGCCCTGAGCCTTTGTCGTTAGCAAATCCTCGGCAGCTGTTCTCCCACGAGCATGTCGAGGATGCGGGTCGAGCCCCAGCCGGTGCGTACGCGCACGGCGGGACGGGCGCCCTCGGCAAGTGGCAGCACGCGACCGACGATGGCGGCATTCTCGCCGTAGCGGGCGGCGCGCATGGCGCTCAGCGCGGCATCGGCTTGCTCGGTCGGCACGACGGCAACCATCTTGCCCTCGTTTGCCACCTGCAGCACATCGTAGCCGAGCATCTCGCAGGCGGCCTGCACGTCGGGGCGCACGGGCACGGCATCCTCGTCGACCTCCATGGCAACGCCGCTGGCCTGCGCAAACTCGTTAAGCGTCGAGGCCAGGCCACCGCGCGTGGGGTCGCGGAAGCAGTGTGTGTCGGGTGCTGCGGCAAGCACATCGGCAATCAGGTGGTTGAGCGGCGCGGCATCGCTTTCGATGGTGCTCGAAAACGCCAGGCCCTCGCGTTGGCTCATGATGGCGATGCCGTGGTCGCCGAGTGTGCCCGACACCAGGATGACGTCGCCGGGCCGGCAGTTGGCACCGCTGAGCGTCACGCCTGCGGGCACCTCGCCTACGCCAGCGGTATTGATGTAGACGCCGTCGGCACCGCCACGCTCGACCACCTTGGTGTCGCCGGTGATAATCTTCACGCCTGCCTCATGTGCCGTTTCGGCCATGGTCTGCACAATCTGGCGCAGCTTGTCCATGGGATAGCCCTCTTCGAGGATAAAGCCGCATGAGAGGTAGCGCACATTAGCGCCCGAGGTCGCGACGTCGTTGACGGTTCCGCACACGGCGAGTCGGCCGATATTGCCGCCGGGGAAGAACTGCGGCGAGACTACAAAGCTGTCGGTCGACATGGCGATGCGCCCGCTCGCGGGCAGCGCAGCGACGCCGGCATCGTTGCCCTCGAGCAGTTCGGGCGACCCAAAGGCATCCAAAAAGACCTCATCGATGATGCGTTTCATCATCTGGCCGCCAGAGCCGTGGCCCAACAGGACAGTGCTATCGGTGGCAGTACGGGACATATCGAAAACTCCAATCGTGGGGGGTCGGCAATAGCTGAGTGTGGCAGAATCGATGTTAAGTAAAAGTCAGCGAGCGCCATTCAGGCGAAGTGAGTTGCCTTGAAAGAGGAGGCTGCTGGGCTTTTGCCCGCAGCCGACGATTGAAAGGCAAATCGCTCGCCTGAATGGCGCGCAGCGTCGACCGGTCCGCCGTTCGTTAGAACGGCGGAACCTAACAGCCTCGGTAGCGGAAATATGCTGCACAGCTGCCCTCGGAGCTCACCATGCACGGTCCGACGGGATGTTCGGGCGTACATGCGTGGCCGAACAGCGGGCAGTCGCTCGGCGTGATGGCGCCGCGCAGCACGTCGCCGCAGCGGCACCCGCGTGGTTCGACCGTCGGTTCAATGGGTACGTCAAAGCGGGCGCCGGCATCAAAGCGCGCGAATTCGGGCCGGATGGAAAGACCCGAGTTGGCAATCGGTCCCAGTCCGCGCCACGTGGTGTCGCACGGCTCAAATACCTGCTCGACCAGCTGGCGCGCTACGGGGTTGCCGTCAGCGTTGACGCCACGGCGGTAGGCGTTGTCGATCGCCGGCCTTTTCTCGACAACCATCTGGACCAGCATGCAGATACCTTGCAGGATATCGACCGGCTCAAACCCGGTGACTACGCCGGGGGTCTCGAACTCATCGACCAAAAACCCAAAGGGTGCCAGGCCCGTGATGGTAGCGACGTGTCCCGGAAGGATAAAGCCGTCGATAGTGGTCTCGGGATCGTTGGCGATGGCGCGCAGCGCCGGCGGCGTGGTCTTGTGGGCGCAATAGACCGAGAAGTTCTGGAGTCCGCGTGCATCGGCCTCCAAAATGGCGGCGGCGATGGTGGGCGTCGTGGTCTCAAAGCCGACGCCCATAAAGATGACCGGGCGATCGGGGTTGTGTTCGGCGATATCGAGTGCATCGAGCGGGGAGTACACAATGCGAATATCGCGCCCCGCCGCCTTTTGCGCGGCGAGCGAGGTAGACGACCCGGGCACGCGCATCATGTCGCCAAAGGTGGTGATGATGGCGCCGTCCATCTTGGCGA
>CAJMOC010000042.1:0-9307 GCA_905214945.1 uncultured bacterium | reverse complement strand
TTTCAAAGTCCAAGAAATGGGATGCAGTTCAATTTAAGTCTGTCCCCAATGAGTGCCCGGCAGCGTCGGCGGAGCTATAGGTCGCTACCCGTACCTAGCAGCTTGCGCATGACTTGCTCGGGGTTGACCGAGCCGTCGCGCGGGGCCAGGGCGGTGATCTTCTTCTGCATCTTGTACTCGTGCAGCTCGTCCTCGAGCTGGCGCACGCGTGCGCGGAGTTTTTCGTTCTCGCGCTCGCGCTCCTCGGCACGCTCCTTCATATCGAGGATGCGCACCACGCCGGCAAGGTTGATGCCCTCGTCAGTCAGCTGGTTGATGAGCTCCAGGCGCTCGATATCGGCACGCGAATACAGACGCGTGTTGCCGCCCGAGCGCTGGGGGTTCACCAGGCCCTTGGACTCGTAGACGCGCAGAGTCTGCGGATGCATGCCGGTCAACTCGGCCGCCACGCTGATCATGTACAGCGGTTTATTCCTATTGTCCTCGGCCATGCTACCTGACCCCTTTCCGTCTCGTTATCGTCCATCATAAGCCCGCGGGCGCGGGTGTGCGCCACGACCGCCCTAGTACGTCGCCTTGTAACGGTTGACCTTCTCGCGATAATCGCGCGTGTCGACCTCGCGCAGCTTGGTCATGGCATCGCGCTCGTCATCGGATAGGTTCGTGGGGACCTGCACCTTGATCTCGACGAGCAGCGCGCCCGTACGGCCACGGTGCTTAACGTCGGGCGCCCCCATTTCCTTAAAGCGGAACTTCTTGCCCGTCTGGGTACCCGCGGGCACCTTCAGACGAACCGTCGCACCGCCGGGCGTCGGCACGTCCACCGTGCAGCCGAGCGCCGCCTCGTAGACCGAGATCGGCACCTCCATGGTCACGTCGGCACCTTTACGCTTAAACAGCGGATGCTCCTCCACGTGCGTGGTCACGACCAGGTCGCCGCGCTCGCCGCCGGCAACGCCATACTCGCCGCGACGCTTGTAGCGCAGCTTGCCGCCATCCACGGCGCCCGCAGGCACCGAGACCGTAATGGTCTGCTGCTCGCCCGTCGAGGGAATGCGGTAGGTGACCTTGTGCGTCACGCCGCGGAACGCGTCCTCGGCCGTCACGTCGACAGTCAGCGACAGGTCGCCGCCCTTGCGAGCACGGCTGCGGCCCGCGCCGGCACCGGCAGCACCCGCAGCCCCGGCAAAGCCCGAGCCCCAATCGCTGCCCCAGGCGCCGTTGCCGCTAAAGATGCTGTCGAAGATATCGCCCCAGCCGCTCGCACCGGCGCCGGCACCGTAGCCGCCGCCATACGCGCCGCCCGCGCCCGGCATGCCGCCGAACATGAGCATCTGGTCGTACTCTTTGCGCTTCTTCTCGTCCGAAAGCGTCTCGTAAGCCTCGCTAATCTCCTTGAACTTGGCCTCGTCGCCGCCGGCATCGGGGTGGTATTTTTGCGCGAGCTTGCGAAACGCGCTCTTGATCTCTTTGTCGGAGGCGCTCTTGGATACGCCCAGGATGTCATAGAAGGTTTTGCCTGCAGCCATCGTAGCTCCTCTCCTGTTTCATCCACCGCTCAACGGGCGGCGGCTCATACTGTCATATGGCACTAGGCCAGAAAGGGCCCCGGGTGTTGCCCCGGGGCCCTTCTCAATTACTCCTCGGTGCTCTCGGCCGTATCGGCCGTAGCATCCTCGGGCGCCGCTTCGGGCTCCGGTGCGGGGCGTTTCTCGCCACCGTAGGTCACCGTCACCATCGCGGAGCGCAGGATGCGATCCGCCATGCGGTAGCCCTTCTGGTACACGTCGTTGACGGTCTCGTCGTACTGCGATGCGTCCTCGACACACCCCACGGCCTGGTGCTCGAGCGGATCGAACGCCTCGCCCTTGGGGTCGATGGGCTCAACGCCCTCGTGCGCAAACACATCGAGCAGCTTGGCATGCACCGCATCAACGCCATCGACGAACTGCTTAAAGTCGTCGGAAAGCTCCTGGCTACGGGCATGGTCGATTGCACGCTCGATATCGTCAACCACCGGCAACAGCGCGGTGACAAGCTTCTCGGTCGCGCGCTCGCGCTCGGCGATACGCTCGCTGGCGGTGCGGCGACGGAAGTTCTCCCAGTCGGCCTGCAGACGGGCGGTACGCTCGGTGGCGTCCTTTGCCTTGTCCTCGGCGGCCTTCTGAGCCTCTGCCGCAGCATCGAGCTCGCTGCGTACGTCGGCAAGCTCCTTTTGGGCCTGCTCGAACTTGAGCTTAAAGTCGTTGTCGGCGGCTTCCTCACCGGCGCGGATAGCGGCTTCCACCATCTCGTCCTCGGTCATCGTCGCCTCCTTGTTGGAATCCTCTACCTGGTTCTCGGCAGCCTCGGCGGCCTCGGCCTCGTTGGCCTCGGTATCGTCGACGGCCTCTACGGGAATCTTCACGTCCTTCTCCTCAGAGTCAACGGGGGCGGCGCCAGCGGCGGCCGCCTCCGTGCGAGCTTTACGGGCGGACATGATTACTTGTCCTCGTCGTCCACAACCTCGTAGTCGGCGTCGACAACGTCATCGTCGGCAGATTGGGCACCGGCGGCACCGTCGGTCTGCTGCTGTGCGTCGGCGTAGACAACCTGGGCCAGCTCGTAGGCCACGGACTGCAGGGACTCGCCGGCGGCCTTGATGGCCTCGACGTCAGAGCCCTCGAGCGCCTTCTTGGCGTCGGCGATAGCGGCCTCGGCCTTGGACTTCACATCGGCGGAAACCTTGTCGCCCAGCTCGTTGAGGGTCTGCTCGGTGGAGTAGCACAGGCTGTCGGTCTGGTTGCGGACCTCGACCTCTTCCTTCTGCTTCTTGTCCTCCTCGGCATGAGCCTCGGCGTCCTTGACCATACGATCGACTTCGTCGTCGGACAGAGCGGTGGAACCGGAAATGGTGATCTGCTGCTCCTTGCCGGTGCCCTTGTCCTTAGCGGAGACCTTGACGATGCCGTTGGCGTCGATGTCGAAGGTGACCTCGATCTGCGGCACGCCGCGGCGGGCAGCCGGGATACCGGTCAGCTGGAACTTACCGAGCGACTTGTTATCGCGGGCAAGCTCGCGCTCGCCCTGGAGCACGTTGATCTCGACGCTGGTCTGGTTGTCGGCAGCGGTGGAGTAAACCTCGGTCTTGGAGGTCGGGATCGTGGTGTTGCGGTCGATCATCTTGGTCATGATGCCGCCCATGGTCTCGACACCCAGCGACAGCGGGGTAACGTCGAGCAGCAGGATGCCCTCGACGTCGCCGGTGAGCACGCCGCCCTGGACGGCAGCGCCGTCGGCAACGACCTCGTCGGGGTTCACGGACATGTTGGGCTGCTTGCCGGTCATGGTCTTGACGAGCTCCTGGACGGCGGGCATACGAGTGGAGCCGCCGACGAGGATGACCTCGGTCAGATCGGAGAGCTTGAGCTTAGCATCGCGCAGGGCGTTGGTGACAGGCTGCTTGCAGCGCTCGAGCAGGTCACGGGTGATCTTCTCGAACTCGGCGCGGGTCAGCGTGTAGTTGAGGTGCAGCGGGCCGGACTGGTTCATGGTGATGAACGGCAGGTTGATGGTGGACTGCTGGGCGGCGGAAAGCTCCTTCTTGGCGTTCTCGGCGGCCTCCTTCAGGCGCTGCAGGGCCATGGGGTCCTGACGCAGGTCGACACCGTTCTCCTGCTGGAACTTGTCAGCCATCCAGTCGATGACGCGCTGATCCCAGTCGTCGCCGCCCAGGTGGTTGTCGCCCGAGGTGGACAGAACCTCAAACACGCCGTCGGCGAGGTCGAGGATGGAGACGTCGAAGGTGCCGCCGCCCAGGTCGAAGACCAGGATGCGCTGGTCGGAGCCCTGCTTGTCCAGGCCATAGGCCAGAGCAGCAGCGGTCGGCTCGTTGACGATACGCTTGACGTTGAGGCCGGCGATCTTACCGGCATCCTTGGTGGCCTGACGCTGGGCGTCGTTGAAGTAGGCCGGGACGGTGATGACGGCGTCGGTGACGGTCTCGCCCAGATACTTCTCGGCGTCGGCCTTCATCTTTGCGAGCGTCATGGCGCTCACCTGCTCGGCGGTGTAATCCTTGCCCTCGATGTCGACGACGGCACGGCCACCCTGGCCCTCCTTGACCTCATACGGCACGGTCTTGATCTCGGAGGTGCACTCGGAGTACTTGCGGCCCATGAAGCGCTTGATGGAGAACACGGTGTTCTTGGGGTTGGTGACCGCCTGGTTCTTAGCGGCCTTACCCACGACGCGGTCGCCGTCTGCACGGAAGCCAACAACAGACGGGGTGGTGCGGTCGCCCTCGGCGTTCACGATAATGGTCGGAGAACCGCCCTCGAGGACGGCCATGGCGGAGTTAGTAGTACCAAGGTCGATACCAAGAATCTTACTCATTAGAAATTCCCTCTCTCTTTTGCGTTCGCGCCGCCTCGACGATCTGTCGCGCGGCGCTTCGGCTTGTCTTTCAGGATGTAGTGTATCCCCTTATGGGCCGGAATATACAAAATCTAAGTCAATTCATATAAGATTTCTTATTGCTGAGAGTTTAGGTTCTTAAATGCGCAGGTAGATGCGCTGAATGAGTTCTCGGCAAATCTATTGAGATCTATGTAGAGATGGCTGAGGTTTGGGTCCGAAGGTGCCTGGGGCTGCCTTGCGGAAAGGGTATCTCGGTCTGAGCGCGAATTCTGGGACACAGTTTCCGCCGGGCGGTCCAACCGGAAGCTGCGACCCGTTTTTCGGCCAAATAACGGGATGCCCTTTCCGCAGGCGCGCTTAATAGCGCAATATTTCAAGTCACCTTTAGCTAACATTTACGCAGCTCAGCGGCCCCACCTGCGTGTTTTTTAGTAAACCTTGGCATACTCGGCGAACGGTATGAAGATGCCGGCCAGAGGGTATTGCAAACGGTCGCTCCCGTGGTATGTTTTTGCCCGAATCAAACCGACGCGCATCGCCTGTAGCGTCGGTCAACAGAGAGGAAACTACCATGGCTCATCCCGTAATTGATGCCGACGAGTGCATCGCTTGTGGCGTTTGCGTCGACTCCTGCCCCGCTGGCGTTCTGGAGCTCCAGGACGTCGCCACCGTCGCTGACGAGGACTCCTGCGTCGCCTGTGGCGCTTGCCAGGACGCTTGCCCCGCTGGCGCGATCACCGAGATCGTCGAGGAGTAACAACTCCCGCACTTGCACACTCAAAAGTACACCGTGCACAAAAAGGAGGCCTCCGCATCGCCGCGGAGGCCTCCTTTTTTGTGCGGATAACCAATTAGGCACCATCGCAGGTTGAGCTCACGTCAGCGAAAACGTCCCTAAGCGAGCAAGGTGACGTGAAAGAGGAGGGAAGCGTACTTTGGTACGCGACCGACGATTGAACGTCAGATTGCCGCTTAGGGACGTTTGCAGCATCGGCTACGACAGATCGTCCTCGTAGGGCATCAGGTCTGCCAAGTAGCCTTTCTCTTTGAGCATCGCCTCGATCTCGTCGAGGGTCTGCTCGTCCTCCGCCGCGATGCGATGGAAGTGGTAGCCGCTCGTCACCGTTAGTAGTGGAAAGCTCTTGCCGCTGGCGATGCC
Organism: uncultured bacterium; assembly: GCA_905214945.1. Classification (GTDB taxonomy): domain Bacteria; phylum Actinomycetota; class Coriobacteriia; order Coriobacteriales; family Coriobacteriaceae; genus Collinsella. The sequence goes on along the minus strand of CAJMOC010000042.1, from coordinate 3,750 downwards.
CTCTAGGTAGCGCTCAACATCGCGACGATTGCGAATGTCCAGGTCGGCCGTGATCTTACCGTACACGCGGTGATTGACGATCACTTTGAGCACGGCGCCGCCGGCGTCGACGATACTCGTGAGCTCATCGCCTGCCTGCTCCACGCTGTGGCGAACCTTGACCAAGCGCGTGGGCACGGCGGGGCTGCTGGGGGCCTCCTGTAGTACATAGCCGCGATTGGTGGCGACGATATCGTGCCCGTCGGCGCGCAGCAGGGCGATGTCCTGCACCACGACCTGACGGCTCACGCCCACCTCGCGGGCAAGAGCACTGCCCGAGACAGGATCTTTGGCTTCCTCGAGCACGGCCATGATGGAACGGCGACGCTCGCGTGCATTCATTATTTACCGTCCAGCAGACGCAGGTGCTTAAGCGAGAGATCGAGAATCGGCGCAGAGTGCGTCAATGCTCCCGAGCTAATAAAGTCAACGCCCAGGTCGGCGAGCGCGCGGATATTGTTAGCGTCCACGTTGCCCGAGCACTCGGTCTTGGCGCGGCCGGCGATAAGCTCAATCGCGGCAGCCATGTCGTCGTGGGTCATGTTGTCGAACATGATGATGTCGGCGCCGGCTTCCACGGCCTCGCGCACCATGTCCAGGTTCTCGCACTCGATCTCAACCGTCGTGGTAAACGATGCGTGGGCGCGTGCCATCTCAATCGCGCGCGCCACGCCACCGGCGGCGTCGATGTGGTTGTCCTTGAGCATGACAGCCGTCGACAGGTTATAGCGGTGGTTGCTGCCACCGCCGATCTCGACTGCGGCCTTCTCGAAGACGCGCATGCCCGGCGTGGTCTTGCGCGTGTCGACAAGCACGGTCTTGGTGCCCTCGAGCGCAGCCGCCATCCGATGCGTGTAAGTAGCGATGCCGCTCATGCGCTGCAGGTAGTTGAGCGCCACGCGCTCGCCCGAAAGCAGTACGCGCGCATCGCCGCGCACCTGGCCCACGTGGTCGCCGGCGTGCACCTCGTCACCGTCGGCAACATTAAAGAGCACCGAGCTCTGCGGATCCAGCAGCTCAAAGGTGCGGGCGAACACATCCAGGCCGGCGATGATGCCGTCGGCCTTGGCGATGAGTTCCACCGTGGCGGGACGCGCCGTGGGGCACACGCTCGCCGTGCTCACGTCCTCAAACGTGATGTCCTCACGCAGAGCCTGCAAAATCAGATCATCAACGACGAGCTTCATGGTAATGGGATTCATGGTCTACTCCTCCACGGCCTGCGTGCCGGCGGCACGGGCCAAATCATCGATTGCAAGGGTATCGGCGCTCAGGGCGCGGTGACGCCCGTCAAGCGCGGGCTCACCAGCCTGCTCCACGGCCAGCGACTTGCCGGTGCGCATGTACCACGCAGCGCGGCGACCCCAGACTAGGGACTCGAGCAGGCTGTTGGAAGCTAGGCGATTCTTGCCGTGAACGCCGTTGCAGGCCGTCTCGCCGGCGGCGTAGAGCTCGGGCATCGAGGTACGGCCGTCCTTGTCGACCCACACGCCGCCCATAAAGTAGTGCTGCGTGGGCGTGACGGGAATGGGCTCATCCAGGATGTCGCGACCGTCCTCCAGGCAGCGCGCACGGATGTTGGCGAAGTGCCCGGTCACCACGTCGCGCTCGACGGGGGCAAAGCTCAGCCACTCGTGCTCGGTGCCGTCCTGCTTCATCTGCTCGCGAATAGCGGCGGCGACCACGTCGCGCGGCTGCAGCTCGTCGGTAAAGCGCTCGCCGGCGGCGTTGAGCAAAATCGCGCCTTCGCCGCGGCAGCTCTCGCTGATCAGGAAGGTGCGGCCCGGCTGCGGCGAGAACAGTCCCGTGGGATGGATCTGCACGTAGTCCAGGTGCTCCATCTTAATGCCATGCTCCTGAGCGATATAGCAGGCATCGCCCGTGAGCTGCGGGTAGTTGGTCGAGTGGTCGTATACGCCGCCGATGCCGCCCGTTGCCCACAGCGTATGGCGGGCATGGATCTTAAAGGGCTCGCCGGCATGCACGCCCTCGGCGGCATTTGTCAGCTCGTCGGCGGGACGAACCGAGTTGTCCTCGTCCACGGAAACGGCGACGACACCGGCACACACCGTGGCGCCGTCACGCTCGGCCGTCAGGATGTCGGTCATGGCCACGTGCTCCAGAATCTGCACGTTGTCCAGCTTGCGAACGGCCTGGAGCAGCCTGGTCGTGATCTCCTTGCCCGTAATATCGGCATGGAAGGCAATGCGCGGGCGGCTGTGCGCGCCCTCGCGGGTAAAGTCGAGGCTGCCGTCGGCCTTGCGCTCAAAGTCCACGCCCATGGCCAGTAGGTCGTTGATGACCGAGCGGCTCGAGCGGATCATGATGTCGACGCTCTCGCGGCGGTTCTCGTAGTGGCCGGCGTGCATGGTGTCCTCAAAGAAGGCATCATAGTCCGAGCCCTCGGGCAGCACGCAGATGCCGCCCTGCGCGAGCATCGAATCGCACTCGTCGACGGCGCCCTTGGAGAGCATGATCACGCGCGTGCTCGTCGGCAGGTTGAGGGCCGCGTACAGGCCCGCCACGCCGCAACCGGCAATGACGACGTCGCACTCCATATCGGGGTATTGCTTGGTTTCCACAGGAATCCTCTCCCTTGTAATGTGACATAAGGGATGGTCCCTCATGTCACATTGGCTTAGCGCGCCGCGTACTCGAGCATGCGGTCGAGCGTGAGCTTGGCCTGATCGGCGGCCTCGTCCGACACGCCAATCTGCACCTCGCCCTCGCCCGTCTCCAGGCAGTGCACGAGCTTTTCGAGCGTGATGAGATCCATGTTGACGCAGGTAGGCTGCACCGCAGGGAAGTAGAACTTCTTGCCGGTGCCCTGGCAGCGGCGCTCAAGTTCGTAGAGCACGCCGCGGACCGTCACGATGATGAACTCGCTCGCGTCCGACTCCTCGGCATACTTGATGATGCCGGCAGTAGACCCGATGTAGTCGGCCTCAGCCAGGACGTCGGCCTTGCACTCGGGGTGCGCTAGCACGAGCGCGTCGGGGTGCGCCTCCTGCGCGTCGACGATCTGCTCGACGGTGATGATGTGATGACGCGGGCAGTAGCCATTGTTGAGGATGACGTGCTTTTGCGGCACCTGCTCGGCTACGAAGCGGCCCAGGTTTTGATCGGGGATGAACAGGACATGCTGCTGCGGCAGCTCGGACACGATCTTGACGGCGTTGGAGCTGGTGACGCACACATCACTCCAGCTCTTGATCTCGACCGTCGAGTTGACGTAGCAGACCACGGCAAGGTCGTCGCCGTACTCGGCGCGCGCCGCGTCGACCGTCTCGCGCTTGACCATGTGAGCCATGGGGCAGTCCGCGCCCGGCTCGGGCAGCAGCACGGTCTTGGTGGGGTTGAGCAGCTTGGCGCTCTCGCCCATAAACTCCACGCCGCACAGCACGATAGTCTGCTGCGGCAGGCTCTTGGCGAGCTTTGCCAGGTAGAAGCTGTCGCCGACGTAATCGGCAACGGCTTGGACCTCGGGCGCCACATAGTAGTGCGCCAGGATCACCGCGTCACGTTGGGTTTTTAGTTGCTGAATGGCCTCGACGAGCTCTGCGGGCACCAGTGCCGCGCGCTCCGTTGCCGTCGTTGCCGATGCCAGGCCGGCCGCAATGTCGCGTGCAAGCTCCGATGCATCCATGTTCGCGCTCTGTGCCATCAAGGCCCCTCTCTTTTGGCGAATCTTGGGGCTTTAGTATGACACCT
>CAJMOC010000041.1:0-9763 GCA_905214945.1 uncultured bacterium | reverse complement strand
TGCCTCCCTTTTCTCGAACCTTAATTTCAAAGTCCAAGAAATGGGATGCAGTTCATTTGCACCAAAGGGGACATCATCACGACGCCTTCATTTTGGGGTTTATCTCGCAGGCTAGTAGGTATATCATAACGACGTTTGTTTATATTGCCCGAGCATCTGCGCTGGGCTTTAGGTCGAAACCGATAGGAGACACGTATGTCCGGACACTCTAAGTGGGCCACAACCAAGCATCGTAAGGGCGCGCAGGACGCCAAGCGTTCCGCCCTCTTCTCCAAGCTCAGCCGCAACATCACTGTTGCTGCCCGTCTCGGCGGTGACCCGCTGCCCGAGAACAACGCCAGCCTCGCCGCTGCCGTTGCCAAGGCCAAGGCTCAGTCCATGCCTAAGGACAAGATCAAGTCCGCTATCGACAAGGCTTTTGGTTCGGGTGCTGACGCCGCCGTCTACGAGAACATCGTGTACGAGGGCTACGGTCCCGCCGGTGTCGCCGTCTACGTCGACTGCCTGACCGACAACCGCAACCGTACCGCCGCTGATGTCCGTTCCGCCTTCTCCCACGCTGGTGGCAACCTGGGCACCTCCGGCTCCGTCGCCTTCCAGTTTGAGCGCAAGGGCCAGATCGTCGTCGCCAAGGAGATCCTGGATGAGAACGCCAAGAAGGAGACCATGATCGCCAACGGTGCTGCCGGTGACGAGGATGAGTTCATGATGGCTATCGCCGAGGCCGGTGGCGAGGACTACGAGGATGCCGGCGAGGAGTGGATCGTCTGGACTGCTGCCAACGAGGTCATGGCTGTCTCCAAGGCGCTCGAGGAGCAGGGTGTCCAGGTCAAGGGCTCCGAGACCACCATGGTCCCGACCACCCCGACCGAGGTTTCCGGCGCCGACGCCAAGAAGGTCCAGCGCCTCATCGACCGTCTTGAGGAGCTCGACGACGTCCAGGACGTCTACAGCACCATGGACATGACCGACGAGGTCATCGCTGCCCTCGAGGAGGAGTAGCGCCAGCACGGATTGAGCCGTGCATATCTGGGCATAATGAAGCGAGCATGCAAGCCTCGTGGAATAGATGAGCCGGATCCGCGTGCGTAGAGCACCGGACCCGGCTCTTTTATAATGATGCGAACCGTTCTGCATTTCGAGAGCCGAGATTTGAAGGGAGCGCCGCGTGCGCGTACTCAAACGAGCCCTAGCGATCGTGTATCTTGCCGCCACCATCGTGGCACTGGGTACGCTTGTCTGCCAGTTTTGGGGGCCGTATACGTATCGCTTTATGCTGCTGATGCGCGACCCCATGCCGCGCATCGTCGTGACGGCGTGCGCCGGCGTCGTGGCGATCGGCGTACTGCTGAGCTTTTTCCGCCTGATGTTCGCCCGTCGCGAACCGTCCTGCGTGCATCCGGCGGGGGAGCGCAATATCGAGGTTACCCTTGCGGCGCTTTCTTCGTGCGCCAGGGTTGCTGCCGAGCGCGACGACCGCGTGATGGTCGAGCATGTCGAGGCTCGCGTCCAAGGCCCCGACGATTCGCACGTCCGTTTTAAGGTCGAGGCTATCGCGCTTGACGATAAGGACGTGGCATCTCTGGCTACCGCGATGCAGCAGCGCATCGAAGAAGCCTGCGATACCATGCTCGGCGCGCCGGGTACGACCGCGCGCGTCCGTTTTTTGCCGTCCAAGACTACCGTCCAGACCGTGGAGGTTTCCGGTGAGTGATACCAATCAAGATAAGACCGCTCGTACGCCGCGCCTGACGATTGACCAGAGCGCCACGTCGGCGAGCGAACCTGTTGATTCCAAAGCAGAGGCAACCGAGTTACAAGACGCGGCAGCCGCGGATTTTGACGAGGCTATGGGTCTCATCAAGGGTACGGGCGCTGCCGTCTGGAGCTATGCTGTGCGTCATCCCAACACCACGCTCGGCGCCGTCGCCGGCTTTATCCTCGCCGTGTTGGTGCTCACGTTGGGCCTGTGGGACACGCTCGTCATTGCATTCTTCGTGCTGATCGGCGCTGTGATCGGCCAAATTCGCGACGGCGAGAACGGGATCGTCAACTTCTTCGGCCGTCTGTTTAGCGGCCGCTAATATGTATTCGACTGTCGCATCCGCGGCGGGCATAAGGAGGAACCATGGCTTTTAATACGAAGGTCGATGTAGCCGATACCGAGCTCGAGGAGAACGAGGCGGTCGTCGCCGAAGCTGAGGATGTGACGCTCGAGGATGAGGCTCTCGTCGAGGCCGAGTCCGATACGGATGAGGACGACGAGGAAGCGGATGAGTCCGAGGACTCGCTGACCTATTCCAACGGCGTGATCGAGAAGATCGTTGCCATGGCCACCCGCGAGGTTCCGCACGTTCTGGGCATGAAGGGTAACCTCATGCACTTTGTGCAGGAGCAGTTTGGTGCCGAGAATCTGACCAAGGGCGTGACGGTCGAGGTCACCGACGATAATCGCGTGGTCGTCAACATCTCCGTCATCATCGAGTACGGCGCCTATGCGCCCGCGATCTTCGACGATGTTAAGGCACGTGTCACCGAGCGCCTTGCCGCGATGACCGGCCTTGAGGTGGCAGGCGTCAACCTGCGCATCGAGGATGTCATCACCCCCGAGGAGTACGAGCACCGCACCAGCCAGCACGAATAACCTTCCAAAAAGGGACAGGTTTGTTTTGGCAGGTTTTATCTGCGAAAACATTAAACGGCCGACCGCGCAAGCAAAAGCGTGGCCGGCCGTTTTTGTACGCTCCCGATATAGTCATACCGCTCGTCTAACTAAGGGTTGCAATCCCCACGTTCCGCGTTACTCTAATGGGCGCATTGTTTCCAAATTGTTAACGAGGGGTTGCCGTAATGGCCGACGAGCACGAAACAGAAAGCAAGGCATGGGCAATTGAGGCCGCTGCAGCAGAGGCGGCGTCGCGTGCTGCCGAGGAGGTGCATCGTCCTCCCGTAGTGCCGATGGAGCGCGTGGTCGATCGCGATGTTATCGAGCGGGGCGAGCGCGCTGGTCGCAAGCGCAGCCAGGAGCCGGGCTTTCCGCGCTTTTTTGCCGAGCTCAATTTGGGCCTGATCCTCACGGCCTTTGCCATCGTTGCGTTTAAAACACCTAATCACTTTGCTTTTGGCGGCACCTCGGGCGTGTCGGTCATTCTGTCCACGCTGTTCCCGACCCTGCCCGTCGGCGTCTTTATGTGGATTATCAATGCGGTGCTCGTCATCCTGGGCTTTATCTTTTTGGAGCGCAAGGCAATCCTGTGGAGTGTCTTTGCCTCGTTTGCGCTGTCCGCCTATGTTTCGCTGTTTGAGCTCTTTATTCCGACCGATGTCTCGATGACGGGCGATATGTGGCTCGACCTGTGCTTTGCCGTGATTCTGCCGGCGCTCGGCAGCGCTATCGTCTTTGATATTGGTGCCTCGACGGGCGGCACGGACATTCTCGCCATGATCCTCAAACGTCGCACGACGCTCGAGATTGGCCGCGCCCTGCTGTTGGTCGATATCGGCATCGTGACCATCGCGGCCTTCTTGTACGGCCCGCGCGTCGGTCTGTATTGCGTGCTTGGCCTGTTTGCCAAGACGCTCGTGGTCGACAAGGCCATCGAGAGCATTCACCTGCGCAAAGTCTGCACGGTCATTTGCTCCGAGCCCCTTAAGGTCGAGGAGTTTATCGTCAAACATCTCAACCGCACGGCGACTATCAGCCGCGGCTACGGCGCCTTCTCGGGCAAGTGCGTGACGGTGATCATGAGCGTGCTGAGTCGTCGCGAGGCCGTGCAGCTGCGTCGCTACGCTCGCGAGATCGATCCGGGTGCCTTTATCACGATCGTCGACAGCTCCGAGATCGTCGGCAAGGGTTTCCGCGGAACGAACTAACGCGGTCGAGCTTATCAAACAATCGAATAGCGCCCTGCGCATTGCAAATGCGTCATGTTGGAGTATTTGTCCCCACATTGGGTGATAATGATGCCAAAGACATCGTTTGCGATCCAGATGATTCGCTCAAGATACGAAGGGATGATCTCGATGTTCTGTTCGCAGTGTGGTGCCCCCATGGGCGACAACGATAAGTTCTGTGGTGCGTGTGGTGCCCCCAATGCCGGTGCCGCAGCCCCTGCCCCTCAGGGTCAGCCCCAGCAGTTTGTTCCGCAACCGCCCGTGGCGAATGCGTCCAAGGGCTGTGTGGCTCAGGCGTTTGAGGACATGACCAAGACGCCGGGCGTGCTGCAGCGCGTGTGCCAGATCGCCTTTTTGCCGGCGCTGATTTGTGTTGTGTCGGTGCTCGTGCTGTTCATTCCCGTTATCGGCGGTATCGCGGCTGCCATCGGCTTTTTGGCAGCTTGCATTGCGAGCGTGTGTGGTTCCGGCTTTGGTATTGAGTGGGGTCGCGATCTGTCGCTCAAGGTTGATGACGGTATGGATCGTCCACTCATGCGTTCCACGTCGTTTGGCCTCGGAGTCTTTTCGAGCGTTATCTCGGTCGTGCTCGAGGTTATCGCTGCCATTCCCGTTATCGGTGTAGTGCTTTCGCTGGTGGAGAGCGTGGTAATTGGCGCCGCGGGCTCGTATTCGTATTACGGCTCTTATGCACTCGAGGCAGCGCTGTTCGGCTCGCTTGGCCTGCTTGTCCTGGCTATGATTGCCACGGCGGTCTTGGGGGTCTTCTTTAAGATGTTCGCCGACATTGCCGTGATGCACTTTGCGGTGACCGGTCGTGTCGAGAGCGCGTTTTCGCTCGATAAGGTCTGGGCGGCCTTTAAGCACAACAAGACCAAACTGTTCTGCGCTTCGTTCCTTCCCGAGTTTTTGACGGGCCTGGTCGCCAACGTTGTCACCTGGATCCTGACGTTCGTCTTTGGCACCATTGCCTCTGTCGGTATGTATAGCTACTACTACCGTCCTTCGGCTATTGAGGCGCTTGTTACCGGCGGTGGCATCACGCTCGTATTGTTCTTGGTGCTGACGGCGTTTGTCACGGTATTCCTCACGGTCTTTGGCAAGATGCTCAAGCACCGTGCCGTTGGCTATTGGGTTGCGCGCTACGCAAGCGAGTGGGCCGACGAGGACAAGGACGACGTCCTGACTTTTGTGCTGCCGTTTGAGAAGAAGTCTGCTCCGGCTGGTTTTAGCGCCGACGCAGCGCCCGTATCCGATTCCGCTGCGGCGCCGGCGCCTGCGCCCGAGCCCGAGCCCGCGCCCGTGCCTGAGCCCGAGCCTGCACCTGAGCCCGAGCCTGCGCCAAGCTCCGACGAGGACCCGCAGGACGAGTAACCCTGCCACCTGCCATTTGGGGACGGGGTAGAAACGGTAGAAATAGCGCTTGACAAATAAGCGGGGGCGGACGTGCCGAAGCGTCCGCCCCCGCTTTGATATCGCGATGCGGCTATGACTGCGAGATGGTCGTGGATCGACTACTCGTTGTGCTTCTCCTCGCGGCGGGCGGCGGCGCGAGCGTCGTGGATGCCCTTGATTGCGGCGTGTCGGGCGGTGCGGGCATCGTGCATGGCGTCGCGGGCCTCGGCGGCCGTGGCCTTGGCAGAGCGCAGTTTGGCTGCCAGGTCGGGATTGGTCTCGGCGACCGCGGCAATCGTGGGGCCGTCGAGCTCTTCTTGTGTGGGCTCGGCCAAAAAGTCGATGGCATATTGGGCGGCCACCATGGAGCCCTTTGCCAGCACAGTCTCGTCGATCTTGTAGAAGCAGGAATGTTGGGCGTACGTGGCGCCAATCTTGGGGTTGCGCGTACCTACAAAGGCGAGCACGCCCGGTACGCGGCGCAGGTACTCTGAAAAATCCTCACCCGAGAGTGTGCCGCGATAATGGCCTTGGCCGGTGGGGCCCAGGCATTTGATTACTGCCTGGCGGCAGCGCTCGCTCGAGGCGGCATCGTTTTCGACCTTGTAATTGGCGATGGTGTAGTCGGTGAGCTCTGCCTCGGCGCCCAAGGCGGCCGCGGTATGCTCCACGATGCGGCGCATGAGCTCCGGCATTTCCTCGTGGGTCGAATCTCCGTAGGTGCGCACCGTGCCGGCGAGGTAGGCCGTGCCGGCGATAACGTTGCGCGCGGTGCCGCCGTGCAGCTCGCCGACGGTAATGACGGCCGGCTCGTAGGGACTGATCTCGCGCGAAACGATGGTCTGCAGAGCGTTGACGATCTCGGCGGCAACCATAACGGCGTCGTGACCGCGCTGGGGCATGGCGCCGTGGCACGAGGTGCCGCGGACGTCGATGCGGAACCAGTCGGTATTGGCCATGCGCGGTCCGGGCTCGCAGCTCACGGTGCCGGCGTCGACCTCACTCCAGATGTGCGCGGCGTAGGCGCCATCGACGCCGTCGAGCACGCCCGTGCCGATCATGAGCTTGGCGCCCTGGCCGTTTTCCTCGCTGGGCTGGAAGACGATGCGGACTTCGCCGTGGATGTCGTCGGTCATATGGCGCAGGATTTGCAGCGTGCCGAGCATCATGGCGATGTGGCAGTCGTGGCCGCAGGCGTGCATGCAGCCCTCGTTGACGCTGGCAAACTCCTCGCCGGTCTGCTCGGTGACGGGCAGGGCGTCGATATCCGCGCGCAGCAGGATGCGGCGGCGCGGCGTGCCGTCCTCGTGGTAGGCATCCGACGCGGTACCGCGAAGCGTTGCCACCAAGCCGGTCTTGAGCGGACGCTCGTAGGGGATATTCATGGCGTCGAGCTGGTTGGCGATGTCGGAGGTCGTGCGCTCCTCGGCAAGGCTCAGCTCCGGGTGCTTATGGAAGTGCCGGCGCTGCTTGATGATATAGGGTTCAAACTCGGTAGCGATATCTTTGATGGCTGCGGTGACGTCGTCAGCCGCTCGCACTTCGGTCGCCGCCATAATCTGCTGTGCCTTGGTCTTCGTCATGGTCGATTTGCTCCTTGCTGGGTTGATCGCAAAATCGTACAGGCTCTCTCCAGTATGCCACCTGCCGCTAGGGCTGGTAAAGTTGCCGTTTGCCGCTTGGGGTTTTGTTACAAGGGCGGGGGAGTACACTCGGGGGTGTTGAATTTCCTGCCAGAGATGGGGATGCCCATGCAACATATCGATCGGATTATCCGCTCCAAGAACGTCTTTACCGCGCAAGACGGCATCGATACCGCCCGCGAGCTGGCGATTGCCATCGCAGGCGACCGTATCGTCGCAGTCGGTGCGCCCGATGACGTGATTGCCGCCGCGCCTGCCGCCACGCCGGTTATCGACTACGGCGAGCAGTTTGTCTGCCCAGGTTTCCATGACGCTCATCTGCACTTCTTCCATACCTCGGTCGGCTCCTCGCCGTACATGCTCATGGATATGGGCACGTCCGAGGCGGCGCTGGTGCAACACGCGCTCGAGTTTTCCCAGGACCTGCCCGACGACGCTTGGGTTGTGACTCAGGGCTGGCGCGACTACCGTTGGGACCCGCCCGAGCATCCTACCAAGGCGTCGCTCGATGCGGCATTCCCCGATCGCCCCTGCGTTATGTATTCGGGCGACGGCCATACGCTGTGGCTCAACAGCCGCGCACTCGAGGCGCTCGGCGTCACGCGCGACAGCGAGCCGCCAGCGGGCGGTGGCTACGACAAGGACGCAAGCGGCGAGCTCACGGGCATTGCTCACGAGGCGGCTGCCATGCAGCTGCTACCGCGCTGCCTTGAGTGGCTGGGGGAGGATCGCATTGCAAGCGCTTACGCCGATCAAATGAGGCGTATGGCCGAGCAAGGCATTACCTCGATTTGCGACATGTCGCTCATGCCCATGCCGGGCTGCGATTTTATCCGCGACGACGTCTACGACAAACTGCAGGCCTCCGGCAAGCTGGGCATCCGCGCCCATCTGTTTCCCACGCTGCTGGATGACCAGTCGCGCTTGGAAGAACTCCAGACCCGTTACGCGAACAACGCGCTGCTCTCGGCGCCAGGCTTTAAACAGTTCTTCGACGGCGTGTCGAGCGAGCATACCGCATACCTCACTGAGCCCTATACCAACCCGCGCTTCCCGGGCGACCAGGGCCGCCTGACGGTCCCTGTCGAGCGTATGCGCAAGTTGGTTTTGGCGGCAGCCGAGCGTGACCATACCGTGCGCATCCACGTTATCGGCGACGGTGCGATTCATGCCGCGCTGGATATCTTCGAGGAGGCCGCCGACCTGTACGGCCTGCCCCAGCACGGCCATAACACACTCGAGCATCTGGAGAACCTCCTGCCCGAGGACATCGACCGCCTGCGCAAGCTCAACGTGGTCGCCTCGAGCCAGCCCTGCCACATCACGCTCGATCCGGGCGGCCCCGAGCGCGATTTGGGCATGGAGCGCAGCCGCATCATGTGGCCGTTTGCAACCTATAAGCAGCGCGGCATTCGCCAAGCCTTCGGTACCGACAGCCCCATCACGCCTGTTACCAGCATGAACGTGCTCTACACGGCTATTACGCGCCAAGACCCCAAAAGCCACTGGCCCGAGGGCGGCTGGTTGCCGAGCGAGCGTATCGATGCGGCAACGGCTCTGCGCAACTACACCCTGGGCAGCGCCTATGCAGCGGGCGACGAGCAAAACCTCGGCAGCCTAGAACCCGGCAAATACGTCGACCTGGTAGTCCTGGACCAAAACCCACTCACCATCGACCCCCAAGAACTCCAAGCCACCAAAGTCCAAGCCACCTACCTAGCCGGCAACCTGATCTACGAGCGCTAGCCCCATACCCCACCCATAAGGGGCGCGTTTCTGCAACGTGCCCCTTTCTTGTTCGCACCATCTGCATCGCCATTTTGCTGCACTGACTTTTCTGAATGCCGGGCCCGAATTAGTTAACCTGGCTCCCTGGGCGGACCGGAGGGCATGAAGTTTGTCGCGAGTTCCGCACGCAAAGGAAAGCACTTAATGTGCTTTCCGTCTTGCGCAGGACTGTAGAGCAGCAAACTACATGCCCTCCGGTCCGCCCCGGGAGCCACCGTTAGGTTATCCCCCGGCATTCAGAAAATCTAAGTGCCAAAAAATAAGATTTTTTGACTCCGTGTTGTATAACCCGCCATTCGTGGGTACCATTCAACGCGTACGCAAACAAAAAGGGTTAATTCGCGTGGCATAACCACGCGGCCCAAAAAGGAGGAGACAAGCATGTCGTCTTTGAAGCCGCTTGCAGATCGTGTTCTGGTCAAGCCCGACGAGGCCGAGCAGAAGACCGCTTCTGGTCTGTATATCGCCAGCAACGCCCAGGAGAAGCCGCAGCGCGGCACCATCGTTGCCGTTGGCGCCGGCAAGGTCAACGACAAGGGTGAGCGCATCCCCATGGACGTCAAGGTCGGTGACGTTGTCATCTACGGTAAGTTCGGTGGCAACGAGGTCAAGGTCGACGGCGAGAAGTATCTGCTGATGCGCGCCGACGACATCTACGCTGTCGTCGAGGCCTAGTCTCGTCAGAATCTCTGATTCGTCTTTGAACGCGATCGTCGCATAGGACTCGGAAGCGGCGACGCGAGTCACATTTCTTTTGGAGGATTACCTACCATGGCAAAGAACATTACGTTCAACACCGATGCCCGCGCCAAGCTCGCCAAGGGCGTCAACACTCTGGCCGACGCCGTTACCGTCACCATGGGCCCCAAGGGCCGTTACGTCGCTCTGCAGCGCACGTTCGGTGCCCCGACCATCACCAACGACGGCGTTTCCGTCGCTAAGGAGATCGAGCTCGAGGACAACATCGAGAACATGGGCGCTCAGCTGGTGAAGGAGGTCGCCACCAAGACCAACGACACCGTGGGTGACGGCACCACCACCGC
>CAJMOC010000040.1:0-10498 GCA_905214945.1 uncultured bacterium | reverse complement strand
CCCCCGTCACGCCCCCGGATTCCCTGCGTTTACGGCCTTGAGGTCGGCGTGGGCGGAGGACTTGGTTGTTGGGAATACGTGTCCCGGTCGCTGTTTCGCGGCTTTGCCGCGAAAGGCGCGCCGCTTTGGGGCGAGTGGAGGATGTGGTTGTTGCAGTGGCTTGTCCCCTTCGCTGTTTCGCGCTTTGCGCGAAAGGCGCGCTACTTTGGGATGGGTGGGGAACGTGGTTGTTGTGGCAACTGATCCCCACCACAAATTACCCTCGGCATACTTGCGCGAACGATTGCTCGTGCTACACTTGCAAGTGCTGTTTCAGGGCGGGGTGGAATTCCCCACTGGCGGTAAATCGGGCGGTGCCAAAGGGGTGCCGCGGAGCAGGCGAGGCGTCTGCGACCGAGCCGATGAGTCCGCGACCCGAGCGTGTGTTGGTTCGCATGCCGGCTGAACTGGTGAGATCCCAGTACCAACGGTTAGAGTCCGGATGAAAGAGGCAGGTGATCTTAATGTCTGAACAGTCGCAGCATATCCATTTTGAGAACACGAATAGGTGGAGCACCAAACAGCTCGTTACCATGGCGCTGATGTGCGCCTTGGGCGCCCTGTTTATGTATGTGCAGCTGCCCATTCTTCCCTCGGCGCCGTTTTTGACGTATGACCCGTCGCTGGTGCCGGCGATGGTGTGCGGGTTTGCGTATGGTCCTGGTGCCGGCACTGCTGTTGCCGCCATGGCGATCGTTATCCATGCGCTCACCACGGGTGACTGGGTCGGCGCGCTTATGAACCTGGTTGCCACGCTGGGCTACATTCTGCCCGCGGCTATCGTCTACCAGAAGATGCATACCTATAAGGGTGCCGTGATTGGCCTGGTGCTCGGCGTCATTGCCGCTACGGCGTTGTCTATGGTCGCAAACCTTACCATTGGCGTATGGTTCTGGTATGGCTCGGTCGATGTGATCGCCCCGCTTATGATTCCTGCCGTGCTGCCGTTCAACCTTATCAAGACCGTGCTTAACTCGGTGTTGACGCTAGCGGTGTATAAAGCAGTCTCCAACCTCATCACGCCTAAAAAGGACCAGGTCAAAGGCCGCCATGATTGAGTGTCGGGGCGTTTCCTTTAGCTATGACGGTGCCGTACCGGCACTCGACGGCGTCGATCTGAACATCGAGGACGGGGAGTTTTTCTGCATCCTCGGTGGCAATGGGTCGGGCAAGTCGACGTTTGCCAAGCATCTGAATGCGCTGCTGCAGCCCGATGCGGGCACGGTACGTATCAACGGTATGGATGCGTCCGATCCCGAGCTGGTCTACGACATTCGTTCGACCGCAGGCATGGTGTTCCAGAATCCCGACGACCAGCTGGTGGCAACGCTTGTCGAAGATGACGTTGCGTTCGGTCCCGAAAACCTTGGCGTGCCATCGGCGCAAATTGCGCAGCGCGTACGCGAGGCGCTGAAGGGCGTGGGCCTGGTGGGCTTTGAGCGCCACGAGACCCATGCGCTTTCGGGCGGTCAAAAGCAGCGTGTGGCGCTTGCCGGTGTGCTCGCCATGGAACCGCGCGTGCTCATTTTGGACGAGGCGTCCTCGATGCTCGATCCGCGCGGGCGCAAGGGCCTTATGAAGGCCTGTCACGTGCTGCACGAACGCGGCATGACCATCGTGATGATTACGCACTTTATGGAAGAGGCCGCCGAGGCCGATCGTGTCGCGGTGTTTCGGGCGGGGCGCGTTGCCATGCTCGGTACGCCCGAGGAGATTCTGACGCGGGCAGATGGGCTCGTGGAGCTCAACCTGGATATGCCGGCGTCGTGCTGCTTGGGCATGGCGCTTCGTGCGAAGGGCGTGCCCGTTCATGCGCGGGTGCGCGAGGCGGATATGGTCGCCGAGATTGCGCAGGTATATGCCGACCGGAGTGGGGAAGACACCGCAGGGCGGCCTTCTGCATCCGATTCTCGTGTGCTCGACAACGTCTCCTCTGCAACCGACGGGACAGCCGTGTCGGAGCCCGTCATCGAGATTTCGCACCTCTCGCATAGTTACTCGCTGAGTGCCCGCGAGCGCCGTCGATGGCGCAAGCGCTCGGCCACTGCGGGCAAATCGAATAAACAGGCTCTCTGGGGAAACGACCCCAGCAGCCCGTGGGCGCTGCGCGATGTATCGCTGACGGTGCGTCGCGGCGAGTTCCTGGGCTTGGCAGGTCATACCGGTTCGGGTAAGTCGACGCTAGTCCAGCATCTCAACGGTTTGATTCGCCCCCAGGAGGGATTCGTTCGCGCGCTGGGGCTCGACCTGGCAAACAAGAAAGATGCCGCCGCGGTTAAGGCCAAGGTCGGCGTGGTGTTTCAATATCCCGAGCGTCAGCTGTTTGCCGAAACCGTGACGCAGGACGTGGCGTTTGGCCCGCACAACCTTGGCTTGCCGCAAGATGAAGTCGACCGTCGCGTCGAGTCGTCGCTCTCGCGCGTGGGCCTCGACCTTTCTACGGTCGGCGACAAGAGTCCCTTTGAGCTTTCGGGCGGTCAGCAACGGCGTGTGGCATTCGCCGGTGTGCTCGCCATGGAGCCCGAAGTCCTGGTGCTCGATGAACCCATGGCGGGGCTCGATCCGGCTGCGCACAGGGATTTCCTTGAGCTTATCGATCGACTTCACCGCGATGGCCTGACCGTTGTCATGGTTTCGCATAGTATGGATGACCTGGCCAATTGCTGCGACCGCATCGTCGTGATGAACGAAGGTGCGGTGTTTGCAGAGGGAACCCCCGCGCAGGTGTTTGCACATGCCGATGAGCTCAAGTCGATCGGCTTGGGCGTACCTGCTGCCCAGCGCATGGCGTTGGCGCTCGCGGAGGCGGGCGTGCCGCTGCGTTGCGGCGGGCTCTATACGGTTGAGTCGCTGGCAGACGAGTTGGTGGACCTGCTAATCGGTCGCTCGGACGGTCCTTCTAACGTCGCGGACATTGCTAAATCCAAGACGGTCGCGCGAGAGGAGGGCTGCTAATGGAGGCGTTTTCGTTTGGCAGCTACTATCCGAGCGATAGTGCGATCCATCGCCTGGATCCGCGCACCAAGCTGCTCCTGGGCTTTGTGTTTTTAATCACGACGCTGACCGTCGGCGGCTTCCGCGGACTGGCTCCTGTCGCAATTTTCGTCGTGCTGATCTATGCCGTGTCCCGGGTGCCGGCTCGTCGCGTTCTGTCGTCGATGGCGCCGCTGCTGGCAATCGTCGTCGTGGTCGCGGTGCTCAACTTGTTTACCGATCAGAGTGGGCGCATCCTGTGGCAGCTCGGCTTTTTGCAGATAAGCGAGGGCTCGCTGCATTCCGCCGTCTTTATGGCGTGCCGCCTGACCTTGATGATGGCCGGCATGAGCGCCATTACGCTCACCACGCCTACGCTCGACCTCACCGCGGGCTTTGAGCGCCTGCTCGCACCGTTTGCGCGCGTGGGGCTCCCTGCGCATGAGCTCGGCATGATCATGGGCATCGCGTTGCGCTTTATGCCGCAGTTTGCCACCGAGATGAAGCAGACGGCGGACGCGCAGGCAAGCCGCGGCGCACGCGTAACGGGTGGCCCGCTCGGCGGCGTGCGTATGCTCGGCAGTGTGGCGATTCCACTGTTCACGGGCGTGTTCCGTCATGCCGAGACGTTGTCTGCCGCCATGGATGCACGCTGCTATCACGGCGAGCAGGGCCGCACGCGTCTGCATGCACTTGCATTTCGCCGCGGGGATGCGCTGGCTGCGGTGGTGACGGCGCTGCTGCTCATCTGTGTCATCGTCGTCAACCTTCAACTTGTTTAGGCGCGATTCGAGCGCAAGAAAGGGGCCCCTATGACCGACAACGACCGCACGGCTCAGCTTGAGCGCGCCTGTTCGTATCTCAGGCGCATTCCGGCGTGGTATCTGGCCACGACCGATGTGACCGACGGGCATCAGCCTCGCGTGAGGCCGTTTTCGTTTGCCATGGTCGATGACGGTAAGCTGTGGTTTTGCACGTCGCGCGACAAGGATGTGTGGGCGGAGCTGAGTGCGAATCCCAAGTTTGAGCTCTCGGGCTGGAAGCCGGGGGAATGTTGGATCGTGTTGACCGGCGAGGCCGCACTTGAGGACGACGCGGTTGCGAGCGACAAGGTGCGTCAAGCGGGTTTTAAGCACATGGTGGGCATCGGCGAGGAACACGAGAGTGCCAACGACGGCCGCCTTGCTTTCTTTTCGGTCCGCAACATTGCCGCGCGCTTCTGTGATATCGACGGCAGCGAGGAGCGCCTGGAGCTCTAACGTTTACCAACCAGTCAAATGAGCTAGCGGCAGGAGGAACCGTGGACGGATTGAATACGGTGTTGGAGTATCTGACGTCGGTGCCGGCATGGTATTTGGCGACGAGCGTTGACGGACAGCCTCATGTGCGTCCGTTTTCGTTTGCGCAGATCCAGGATGGCAAGCTGTGGTTTGTAACAGCGCGCACCAAAGATGTGTGGCAAGAGCTGCTGCAAAACCAGCGCTTTGAGGCCACGAGTTGGTGGCCGGGCCATGGCTGGCTTATCTTGCGCGGGCGTGCCGGCTTGGATGACCGGGCTTTAGGCGAAATGCGCGAAGCCGGGTGGAAGCATCTAGAGCACCTGGGCGAGCACTATGAGGGGCCTAACGACCCCACGCTCGTCTTCTTTAGCGTCGAGGATCCCGAGGCTTTTATCTGCAATCACGACGAATGGGTGCCGGTCGAGCTCTAGCCAGCTGGCTCATCCTAACAACTTGGTTTTCGCATGGGCGGGCCCCGTATTGCCCGGCGCCGTTAGGAGCGCCGGTCAATACGGGGCCCGCTCCATTTGTCAATTCCTTCAAGCGAATGTGTCGGGAATGTTTCAATGCATGAATATGCAGCCATTTACGTAATCATGCATCTTTTGGTGCTAAAGTTTCAACCCACTTCATAACGACCGCTGCGAAATGCGCATCGGTGCATAAATCGCAGACAAGGAGTCTGATATGTCTTTGAAGGTTGGAATCGTCGGCGCGGCTGGATATGCCGGAGCCGAGCTCATTCGCCTCGTCCTCGGTCATCCCGAGTTTGAACTTGTTGCCATTACGTCCAACGCCGATGCCGGCCAGCCGCTGTCCGCGGTGTATCCGAGCTTTGCTGGTGTGAGCGATCTGGTTTTCACCACGCATGACGCCCCCGAGCTCAAGAGCTGCGATGCGGTTTTTCTTGCCGTGCCGCACACGGCTGCCATGGCACAGGTGCCCGCGCTGCTTGCATCGGGCGTCTCCTGCTTTGATCTTTCGGCCGACTACCGTCTGAACGACGCGTCCGTCTTTGAGACATGGTATGCCGCCGAGCATACGAGCCCCGAGCTGCTCAAGACCCGTGCCTTCGGTCTGCCCGAGCTGTTCTGCCAAGACTTGGAGACCGCCGCATCCGACCATGCCGACGGCAAACCCGTGCTGGTCGCCTGCGCCGGTTGCTATCCCACCGCAACGAGCCTTGCCGCCGCGCCCGCCGTGCGCGTCGGCTGGGTGGCCGAGAACGGTCCCGTGATTGTCGATGCCATTAGCGGCGTGACGGGCGCCGGTAAGTCCTGCAACGCCCGCACCCATTTTTGCAGCGCCGACGAGAACTTGGAGGCCTACGGCGTGGGCAAGCATCGCCACACGCCCGAGATTGAGCAAATCCTTGGCCTGACCGATCGCGTCGTCTTTACCCCGCACCTGGCACCGCTCAAGCGTGGTCTGCTCTCCACGGTGACGCTGCCGCTTACGCCGCAGGCTATCGATACCTTGACCCTTGAGGACGTTGTCGACCATTACAAGCAGTTCTACGCCGGTCGCACCTTCGTACGCGTACTCGATGCCGGTCAGCAGCCCAAGACGGCTTCGGTCGTCGGCACCAACGCCGCCCAGATCGGCCTCGCGCTCAACAAGCGCGCGGGCGTGCTGGTGGCGACGGGCGCCATCGACAATCTGTGCAAGGGCGCTGCGGGCCAAGCAGTCCAGTGCGCCAATATCGTCTTTGGCTTTGACGAGCGACGAGGCTTGCCCACAGTGGCGTGCCCGGTGTAGCACATTCGATTGTTAACGATTTGGTAGTCGGGCATCGAGTGGGGCGCCACTCTTAAGCTGGTCTCATGATCACGACTGGCATGGCGCACCAACCGATGTCCGTTTTTTGTTTGACATAAGGAGTCATAAAGACGATGAATACCGAGCTGTTTGATATCAAGATTCGCGCCGTCGAGGGTGGCGTTACGGCTGCGGCTGGTTTTAAGGCTGCAGGCATCCACGCTGGGTTCCGCAAGAACCCCGAGCGTCTGGATTACGCGCTCGTCGTGCCCGATAAACCCTGTCCCGGTGCTGGCGTGTTTACCACCAATCGCTTTTGCGCGGCGCCCGTGCAGGTGAGCCGTGCCAACCTGGGCGGTACCGACAAGGGGTACGGTATCATCGCCGGCATTTCGGTCAACTCTGGCAATGCCAACGCCGCCACGGGTGAGACCGGCCTTGCATGCGCGCGCGAGACGTGCAGCATCGCATCGCAGGTCATCGGCTGCGAGCCTCAGCAGATTCTGGTTGCCTCCACGGGTGTAATTGGCCAGATTCTGCCGATCGACACGTTTGAGACCGCCATTCCTGCTGCCTACGAGGCGCTCTCCGCCCACGGTGGCGCCGATGCCGCTCGCGCCATCATGACGACCGACACGCACTCCAAGGAGTACGCCGTGTCCTACGTCAGTGAGGCTGCGGGTCATGCGGGCAATGTCTATACGGTAGGCGGAATGTGCAAGGGCTCGGGTATGATCATGCCCAACATGGCCACCATGATCGCAGTTATCACCACCGATGCTCCCGTCGAGCCTGCGGCACTTCATGCCCTGCTGCTCTCGACCGTCAAGCAGACCTTTAACAAGGTAACGGTCGATTCCGACACCTCGACCAACGACACCTGCATCATGCTTGCCTCCGGCGCCGCTGCCGCAGATGCCGAGCCGATCGTCGAGGGCTCCAATGCCTTTGACGAGTTGGCATTTGCCGTGCACGAGGTGTGCGAGAGCCTGGCGCGCAATATCGCCGCCGATGGTGAGGGCGCATCCAAGCTTGTTACGGTCAACGTTACCGGCGCCGCTAACGACGAGGAGGCCGATATCGCCGCCCGTGCCGTTGCCAACTCGCCGCTCGTTAAGACCTGCATCGCCGGCCACGACTGCAACTGGGGCCGCGTTGCTATGGCGCTTGGCAAGTGCGGCGTGAAGTTTAATCAGGAAGACGTTTCCATCGACATGATGGGCATGCCTGTCTGTCGCGACGGTCTGACTGTTCCCTTTGACGAGGACGAGGCTCTACGACGTTTTGAGGCGCCCGAGATCGTGATCTCGGCCGACCTGGGCGCAGGCGACGCGGCAACGACCGTGTGGACCTGCGACCTCACGCATGAGTACATCTCCATCAACGGCGACTACCGTTCCTAGATTCCAGGCACGCTGCGCATCTTGCCGCGATTGCGGACAGCGGAGCACGGCGCGATAACGATACGAAAGACGAGGCAGATTATGAAATTCGCACGCGATTGTCGTTCGAGTGAATCCAACGAAGCAACCGCGCAGCTGCTGTTCGAAGCGCTGCCGTGGATTAAGAACCTGACCGGCAAGACGGTTGTTATCAAATATGGCGGAGCCGCCATGGTTGATGAGCAGCTGCGCCGCGACGTGATGAGCGACATCGTCCTGCTCAAGATCATCGGCATGCGCCCTGTTATCGTGCACGGTGGCGGCAAGGCCATCAACGAGGCGCTGAGCCACTACGACATCCCCGTCGAGTTTATGAACGGCCAGCGCGTGACCACGCCGGCGACCATGGATATCGTGCGCGAGGTGCTGGGCGGCAAGGTCAACCAGGAGCTGGTCGCGGCGCTCAACCATCACGGCAACCTGGCCGTGGGCGTTTCGGGCAGCGATGCCGGTACGCTCATCGCCGAGCCGCTCGACCCCGAACTCGGCCGCGTAGGCAAGGTCACGCACGTCAACACCGACTATATCGAGCGCCTGCTCGATAGCGAGTACATCCCCGTCATCGCTACCGTCGCGGCGGGGGAGGACGGCGGTTTCTTCAACATCAACGCCGATACCGCCGCCGGTGCCGTTGCGGCGGCGCTGCATGCGCATAAGGCGATCTTTTTGACCGACGTCGACGGCCTGTACAAGGACTTTAGCGATAAAGACTCACTCATCTCCAACCTAACGCTCGACGAGGTTAACGAAATGCTCTACGGCGGCGAGGTCGATAAGGGCATGATTCCCAAGCTGCGTGCGGCCGTCGATGCGCTTGCCGGCGGCGTATTTCGCGCTCACATCATCAACGGCACCACGCCGCATTCGCTGCTGCTGGAGCTGCTGACCGATGCCGGCGTCGGCACCGTGATCCATTCCACCGAGACGGCTTACGAGTTCGATACGCATCCGCATCCGCTTTCGACGTTTGCTGCGCGTCTGACCGAGAACCTCGACGAGGTCGAGAAGCTTCAGACAGTCTAACTGACCCGCAGCCGCCCCATTTCTGCACCCATAGGCCTGCGCCGTCCGGCGCTCAACGAAAGGCATCCCATGTCACTTGCAGCTCAGCAATCGCTTGAATCCCATTACGTTATGCATACCTTTGGCCGCTCTCCGGTCGAGTTTGTCGAGGGTCACGGCATGAAGCTCACCGGCGACGATGGTCGTGAGTACCTCGACTTTCTTGCCGGCATCGGCGTGTGCAGCCTAGGTCATGGCGACCCGGCTGTGCTCTCGGCGCTCGAGGCACAGACCAAAAAGCTCATGCATGTCTCCAATTACTTCTACATCGAGCAGCGTGGACAGGTCGCGGCGCTGCTGTCCAAGCTTGCCAACGACGACTTAGATGGTGCACGCGTGCTTGCCGATGCCATTGCCGCCGGCGATGAGACCACGGCAGCTGCTCTTGGTGCCCCGGCTGCGGATGAGCAGGTTTGGGAGACCTTCTTTGCCAACTCCGGCGCCGAGGCCAATGAGGGCTCGATGAAGCTTGCGCGCCTGTACGCCAAGCGTGCCGGTAACGGCGGCAACACTATCGTGTGCATGCGCGGCGGCTTCCACGGCCGTACGCTCGAGACCATTGCCGCCACCATGCAGGATTGGCTGCAGGATAGTTTCCGCCCGCTGCCGGGTGGCTTTGTGGCCTGTACGCCCAACGATATCAATGAACTGCGTGCGATCTTTAAGCAGCTGGGGAGCGAAATTTGTGCCGTGATGCTCGAGCCGATCCAGGGTGAGAGTGGCGTGCACCCCATGACCGAGGAGTTTATGGCGGCAGCGCGCGACCTGGCACACGAAGTGGGCGCCGTGCTTATAGCCGACGAGGTCCAGTGCGGCATCTTCCGCTCCGGCAAGCCGTTTGCATTCCAAACCTATGGCGTGGAACCCGACATCATGAGCCTTGCCAAGGGCATTGCCGATGGCGTGCCCATGGGTGCCGTCGTAGCAAAGAAGGAGATTGCCGACGTGTTTAAGCCGGGCGACCACGGCTCGACCTTTGGCGGTAGCTGCTTGGCTGTCGCGGCGTGCGCCGCGACGCTCTCCGCGCTCGTGCGCGGCGATTATGCCGACCATGCTGCCAAGGTAGGCGCCTATATGGAGGCAAAGCTCGCCAAGCTGCCGAACGTGACCGAGGTGCGTGGCCGCGGCTTGATGCTCGGCTGTGATTTGGATGATGCCGCGGGCGACGCGCATGATATTGTTGCCCGCGCGCTGGCCGCCGGTGCCGTGATTAACGCTACGGGTGCCCATACGCTGCGTTTCCTGCCGCCGCTCGTCTGCGAGGAATCCGACGTGGACAGTCTGATCGAGATTCTGTCGGGTGTCTTGGGCTAACGCGGCGCAATAACTCAATTTGAACCGGGTTCCGGACTGTGGACGTGCCATATGCGGCACGATTCAGCGGTCTGGAGCCCGTTTTGCCTTAGATTTGCTAAGGCGGGGAGACCTGCTGGTCAAAAAACATCAAATATGAGTACTGTTACCGATTTGGTAACAGCAATTTTGGACTAATAAGGCCAGATAGCTAGTCGAAATGGCGATGAATGTACGATTTTGATCCAATTGCTAGTCCTTATAATGGACATATGTTGCGTAACTTAAGCAAATATTATCTTCTGACATGTTGTAAGCAAGGTAGCAGTACTCATTTTTGCCATTTTCTGGCCACGGCCTTTGTGACAGACGTGCTGGCGGGTTCGAATCCCTCTGCACTGGGCCCAAAAAGGAAAGGCCCCCATCGCTGGGAGCCTTTTCAATCAAGTGGTGGGCGATGAGGGATGTCGCGTGCGGCTGACGCCGTCCGCTCTCGCTTCGGGCCTACGGCCCTCGCGTGCTGCGCTGGAAAACGCTTCGCGTTTCCTCAGCTCCGCACCCTTTCGGGTTCGAATCCCTCTGCGATGGGCCCAAAAATGAAAGGCCCCCATAGCTGGGAGCCTATCAAATCAGTGGTGGGCGATGAGGGAT
>CAJMOC010000039.1:0-10659 GCA_905214945.1 uncultured bacterium | reverse complement strand
AAACTGGTTCTAACTGGTATTAAGTCAAAAAGACCAATTCACAAATCTTCACAATGACCTGCATTTTTTCTACACGCCATTTTTAGCCACCCTGCGTTGTTTAGACACGAAAAAAGTTCCGATCTTTCGTCAAATCATTTCGAAACGGTTTCAAAATCGCAGGTAGAAGTGTTAATGAGCGGTAAACGGTCGATTTTCCGCCGTGAACGGTGCAAAAACGTTTTACTGTATGAATCAACGAAAGCAACCTCTTCTGTGGTGATATAGTGACAACAACACGTCACGTGGTTACTACCAGTTGAGAAACCACTGGTCTTCAAAGAACGCTTTCCAAGAAGCTTTAAGGGCACCCGCCCGCTGGCTTCCGAAAACTATCGGACTCAGATCGTACACACCTTCGGAAGGGAAATTTGAATGGTTGGCTTTATTCTTACCGGTCATGGACAGTTCGCACCCGGCATCGCAAGCGCTATCGCTATGGTCGCTGGTGATCAGCCCGCTTTTACCGTCGTTCCTTTTGAGGGCGACCAGGCTGCTTCCTACGGTGAGGATCTCCGCGCCGCTATTACCGCCATGCGCGAGGAGTGCGATGGCGTGCTCGTCTTTACCGACCTGCTTGGTGGTACCCCGTTCAACCAGGCAATGATGATTGCCCAGGATGTCGACAACGTCGAGATTCTGACTGGAACTAACCTTCCCATGGTTATTGAGCTTCTGTTCCTCCGCGGCAACGCCACGCTCGCCGAGCTTGGCGAGCAGGCCGTGACCGTTGGCCAGACGGGCATCACCGCCCAGACGGTCGCTTCCGTCGCTGGTGCCGAGGAAGAGGATATCTTCGGCGACGAGGACGGCATCTAATGGCCGATTTCGGAGCCAACGTCCTGAGCTCTTCGGTCGCTCTTTTGGGCCTGCTTGTCATCATGGGCTTGATTTACACCATCTGGTCGCAAATCAACATGAAGAAGAAGCAGAAGTACTTCAAGGAGCTGCACACCGAGCTCAAGCCGGGTCAGGAGGTTCTTTTCGCCGGCGGTATCTACGGAACCGTCAAAGGCATCGAAGGCGAAAAGGTCCAGATCAAAGTCCGATCCGGAGCCGTCGTAGATGTTTCGCGTTACGCGATTCAGGAGATCAAGTAACTGTCGTCAGCAAATAACGAAAGGAAGCTGATCAACATGGCAGAACCCAACATTCTTCTTACCCGCATCGATAACCGACTGGTCCATGGTCAGGTCGCTACCCAGTGGAACTCCACCCTGGGCTCCAACCTCATCCTCGTCGCCAACGACGACGTGTCGACCAACACCATGCGTCAGAACCTCATGAAGATGGCCGCTCCCACCGGCGTCGCTACGCGTTTCTTCTCCCTGCAGAAGACCATCGACGTCATCGGCAAGGCGAGCCCGCGCCAGAAGATCTTCATCGTGGCCGAAACACCGGAAGACGTGCTTACGCTCGTCAAGGGCGGTGTGCCTATAAAGAAGGTAAACATCGGCAACATGCACATGTCGGAAGGAAAGCGCCAAGTCGCCACCTCCGTCGCAGTTAACGACGAGGATGTCGCTGCGTTTAAAGAGCTGCAGGAATTGGGGGTGGAGTTGGAGATCAGGCGCGTTCCGAGCACGCCTGTTGAGGACACGAGCAAGCTCTTCTCGTAATCCTCGTGATCCACGTTGTCAGGAGTGAAACCCTGACATTCTGTACGTGAAATCCAAAGTGCGTACATACATTTTGAAAGGAGGAGCAAGATGGAATACACGATCTTCCAGGTCGCTCTGGTCTTCATCGTCACGTTCGTCGCGGCAATCGACCAGTTTAACTTCCTCGAGTCTCTCTATCAGCCCATCGTCACCGGCGCCGTCATCGGTCTTATCCTTGGCGACCTCAACACCGGTCTTCTCGTGGGTGGTACTTATCAGCTCATGACGATCGGCAACATGCCGATCGGAGGTGCTCAGCCGCCTAACGCTGTTATCGGCGGCATCATGGCAGCCATTCTCGCTATCGCTACGGGCCTTGAGCCCAACGCGGCAGTCGGTCTTGCCATTCCGTTCGCTCTGCTTGGTCAGCTCGGCGTTACCCTGGTCTTCACGCTTATGTCGCCGCTCATGTCCTCCGCGGACAACATGGCTCACAACGCTGACACCAAGGGTATCGAGCGTCTGAACTACTTCGCCATGGCTCTGCTCGGCCTGATCTTCGCTGTCGTCGTCACCCTGTTCTTCATCGCTGGCGCTACCATCGGTCAGACCATCGCTTCCGCCATCCCGACTTGGCTGCAGACCGGTCTCTCCGCTGCAGGCGGCATGATGCGCTTCGTCGGCTTCGCCGTCCTGCTCAAGGTTATGATGAACCGCGATATGTGGGGCTTCTTCCTCATGGGCTTTGGCCTCGCGCTCATCACCGTTGCCAACGATTCTCTGGCAACCCCTGCCCTGCTCATCCTCGCTCTCATCGGCTTCGGCATCGCTTTCTGGGACTTCCAGCAGCAGACCGAGCTGAAGGGTGCAGCTGTTTCTGACGGAGGTGACTTCGAAGATGGCATCTAATGAGTATGTGATCCCGGAGCACTACGAGGATCTCACTCCTGCTCCGCAGCTCGACCAGAAGACCCTCAACAAGATGGCTTGGCGCTCCTGCTTCCTGCAGGCATCGTTCAACTACGAGCGCATGCAGGCCGCTGGCTGGCTCTACTCCATCATCCCCGGTCTGGAGAAGATCCACACCAACAAGAACGACCTCGCGGCTTCCATGAGCCACAACCTGGAGTTCTTCAACACCCACCCGTTCCTCGTCACCTTTGTTATGGGTATCGTGCTTTCGCTCGAGCAGAACAAGGTTGACATCCCCACGATCCGCGCCGTCCGCGTCGCCGCAATGGGCCCGCTCGGTGGTATCGGTGACGCCCTGTTCTGGCTGACGCTCGTGCCTATCACGGCCGGCATCACCTCCAACATGGCCATCAACGGCAACGCCGCTGCGCCGATCATCTTCCTGGTGATCTTCAACGTCGTCCAGTTCGCTCTGCGCTTCTGGCTCATGAACTGGTCCTACAAGCTTGGCACCAGCGCTATTGACGCTCTGACTGCCAACATGCAGGCCTTCACGCGTGCCGCTTCCATCATGGGCGTCTTCGTCGTCGGTTGCCTGGTCGTCACCATGGGTGGCACCCAGATCAACCTCCAGATCCCCAACGGCACCACCCGTGGCCTCTCCGCCAATACCGTGATCGTCTCCGAGAAGGAGGCCGAGAACTTCACCGGTATGGAGGGCATCGATACCGAGACCGCTGAGGCCGGTACCATCGCCATGACCGATGAGGACGGCAACGCCCTCACCGCTTCCGATGCCGACGGCAACGCTGTCGAGTGCGGCGTCACCGATCTGGGCAACGGCATGGAGTCCGTTACCTACGGTACCGTCACCGAGGATCCGGTCAACTTCTCCGTTGCCGACACCCTCAACACCATCGTCCCGAAGCTCGTCCCGCTTATGCTTACGCTGCTGCTTTACTACATGTTCGCTAAGCACAGCTGGACCCCGACCAAGGGCATTCTGCTGCTCTTCGTCCTGGGCATCCTGGGCGCTGGCCCGCTTGGTCTCTGGCCGAGCATCTGGTAAGGCTCTAGCTTGAGGGGTGTGTCCCTACGCGGCTCACACCCCGACCCCTTAAGCCATGTGTATGTTAAAAGCCGCGTGCTCGAAAGAGCGCGCGGCTTTTGTTTTCTTGATGATTCGGGTGTTGCGGACTGATAATGCTTAACACCCTAGGTAGTTAGCCGAATTCGAGCAAAAGGGAGGATAGGATGGCGATCGGAGTGCGCAAACAGCCCCTATACGATCAGCTGGTCGATATTCTGACCGAAAAGATTGACCATGAATATCATGCCGGTGACATGATTCCTTCCGAGCGCGAATTATCGGAGCGCTATGGTCTCTCGCGCACCACAGTGCGCCTGGCCCTGCAGGAGTTGGAACGCTTGGGGCTGGTGGTTCGGCAGCACGGTCGCGGCACCTTTGTGACCGACCGTTCGGCAAAGGTAACCAATCTTAC
Organism: uncultured bacterium; assembly: GCA_905214945.1. GTDB lineage: Bacteria > Actinomycetota > Coriobacteriia > Coriobacteriales > Coriobacteriaceae > Collinsella. Next base: position 6,605 of record CAJMOC010000039.1, on the reverse strand, counting down.
GCAGTCCTACAGCTTTACCGAGCAGATGCGTGCGATGGGTCGCGAACCAGAGACCACGATTCTCGATTTTTGCGAGATGGAGGCCGATAAGAATCTGGCCGAGCATATGGGGTGCCGCATCGGCGACCGTATCTTTAAGCTCAAGCGCCTTCGTTCCGCCGACAACATGCCCATGATGGTCGAGCGCAGCTATCTGCCGGTGCGTAAGTTCTTGTCGCTCAAGCGTCCGCTCTTGGAGCGTAAACCGCTCTACGATGTGATTGAGCAAGATTTCCAACAAAAGATACGCGTGGCCGAAGAGGAGTTCTATGCGAGCATAGCCCGTCCCACCGACGCTCACCTTTTGGGAATCGTCGAGGGCTCGCCAGTGCTCGATTTGGTCAGGACTACGTATAACAAGTCAAACGAGGTTGTGGAGTATACGCTCTCGGTTGCTCGTGCCGACCAGTTTAAGTACAGGGTTTATCACCAGCGCAACGATTAATGATGCACTTGTTTCGTTGTGTTGATTCTTTGCAGTCAACTGGTTACTACCAGATAACCAACTGAAGTGTATAATTGCACGTCAGAGGATTACTTCTAGAGAGAGGTATTAGAAATGTTCGAGAAGAGTGTCGAGGAGCTCACTGAGCTCGGCGCCCAGATCACCACGGCCGAGATTGCCCAGCAGCCCGAGCTTTGGCGTGATACGCTCAACATCTACCGCGAGAACAAAGAGGCCATCGAGGCCTTTCTGGCTGAGGCTCGCGCTATGGGCGAGGGCCGTCTGTCCGTTGTCTTCACCGGTGCCGGTACGTCCGACTATGTTGGCGATACCTGCGCCCCGTACCTGCGTCACGCTGGCAACACTGATCTCTACGACTTTAAGCCCATCGCCACGACCGATATCGTGAGCGCCCCGCGCGACTTCCTGCGCGCCGAGGATCCCACGCTCGTGGTTTCCTTTGCCCGCTCTGGCAACAGCCCCGAGAGCCTTGCCGCCGTCGCCGTTGCCAAGGAGCTCGTCCACAACGTCAAGTTCCTCAACATCACCTGCGCTCCCGAGGGCAAGCTCGCTGTCGAGTCCGCTGATGACCCCAATGCGCTGACGCTGCTCATCCCGCGCGCCAACGACAAGGGCTTCGCCATGACCGGTTCCTACACCTGCATGACCCTGCTCTCTACCCTCATCTTTGACGAGGCTTCCGACGAGCAGAAGGCCGAGTGGGTCGAGACCATCGCCAAGATGGGCGAGGAGGTCATCGCTCGCGAGTCCGAGGTTGCCGATTACCTGGCTGGCGACTTCAACCGCGTGACCTACTTGGGTTCCGGCTCCTTCGGTGGCCTTGCCCAGGAGAGCCAGCTCAAGATCCTCGAGCTCGCTCACGGTCTGGTCGCTACTTCCTACGACACCTCTATGGGCTATCGTCACGGACCCAAGTCCTTCGTCGACGACAAGACCCTCGTGTTCGTGTTCGTCAACAACGATGCCTACACCCGTCAGTACGATATCGACATCCTCAACGAGATCGGTGGCGACGAGATCGCTCAGCACACCGTTGCCGTTCAGCAGGATGGCGCTACCGTCTACGAGGGCGAGTCCTTCACCTTTAAGGGCTATGAGGTACTCCCCGAGGGCTACCTTGCCCTGCCGTTCGTGATGTTTGCCCAGGCCATCAGCCTGCTCAACTCCGTGCGCGTGGGCAACACGCCCGATACGCCGAGCCCCACCGGCACGGTCAACCGCGTGGTTAAGGGCGTGACGATTCACCCCTTCACCGCTTAATCGCGTCCCCCCTGTAAGGGCGCCCGTCCGCTCATAACGGCGGGCGGGCGCTTTTTGTTTTCACTTGGACCGGGTATAAGCATCACCACAGTCAACTGCTTTAGAAGCAAGGAGTGCATATGAGCACGTACGCAATTAAGGCTGACAAGTTCTTCTTGCCGGCAGGTCCGCAGCTGGGCGGCTATCTTATGGTCGAGGATGGCGTCTTTGGCGCCTGGCAGGCCGACGAGCCCTCTTGCGAGATCAAGGACTACACGGGATCGTGGATCGCACCGGGTATGGTCGATACCCACATCCATGGCTTCTACAACCACTCAACTACCGATAACGACCCCGAGGGTATCGATATCAGCTCGACTGAGCTCGCCCGTCGCGGTACCACCAGCTGGCTACCCACGACGTTCACCGATGGCGTCGAGCAGATCAAGGACGCCTGCGCCGCCATTGCCCAGGCGGACGAGGGCCGCGGCCCCGACTTCTGCGGTGCTCGCATTCAGGGCATCTACCTGGAGGGCCCCTTCTTTACCATGAAGCACGTGGGCGCGCAGAACCCCGCTTACCTGATCGATCCCTCCGAGGAGGTCTTCGACCAGTGGCAGGAGGCTGCTGGCGGACGTATCGTCAAGAGCGCTATGGCCGCTGAGCGCGATGGCGCTGCCACCTATGCTGCCGCCCTCAACGCGAAGGGCGTCGTGACCAGCATCGGTCACTCCGACGCCACCTACGATGAGTGCATCGCCGCCATCAACGCCGGTGCCAGCTGCTTTACGCATACCTATAACGGCCAGCGCGGGCTGCATCACCGTGAGCCCGGTGTCGTGGGTGCTGCTATGTCCACGTCCGAGACCTACGCCGAGATCATCTGTGACGGCAAGCACGTAAAGCCTGCCGCTATCAAGGCACTGCTGCAGGCCAAGGGCTGGCAGCGCACGGTACTCATCACCGACTGCCTGGGCTGCGGCGGCATGCCCGAGGGCAGCTACACCAGCGGCGGCATGGACGTCATCATGAAGGACAACCTGTGCTGGCTCGCCGATGGCAAGAGCATTGCCGGTTCGGTGCTCACGCTTGCCCAGGGCGTCAAGAACATCGTCGACTGGGGCATCGCCAGCGCCGATATCGCCATTCGCATGGCAACCGAGGTGCCGGCACGCTCCGCGCACATCGAGGATAAGTGCGGCAGCATCATGCCGGGTCGCGACGCCGACTTTGTCGTGTTCGACCATGAGCTCACCCTCGTCGAGACGTATGTTGGCGGCCAGAGCGTTGGCAACGCCTTTACTGAGTAACGAAAGAAAAAGACGGCGGGCCCGAATCTGCTCGGACCCGCCGTACGGGTTAAACGCTCAAAAGCACCTTTACAGTTACAGCTTGCTAGCGATTTTCTTTGCCGTACGCTTAACGCCGGCCACCAGGCCTCCTGCAGGATGCTCCTTCTCGTATGCTAGGCGCTTCTCGCGCTTGGCGTACTCTTCGACGATGATGTCTCCATACTCGTCTTCGATCTTGTCGAAGAAGTCGACGGCACCCTTAATTTCCTCAGCGGTCGGGTGCCCCTTTTGGACACCGCCGGTGAGTTTGAACGGCCCCCACGTATCAAAGCCGGGGCAGCCGTAGACACCCATAAAGATGGCCTGCCTCATGCGGCAGATGCCATCGATATCCTTGCCGTACCACTTGTTTTTGCCACCGTAGGTCATAAGGCCAAACACCTTGTCCTGCGGCTGCAACACGTTCGTGAGCGCGCGTGCCATGTCCTTGTCGATCTCGGAGTAATAGATGCCCGTGGCGACACCAATCAGATGGTATTCGTGCAGGTTGGGATACTCGTTTTTGCCGAGCGTTTTCACATCGAGGGTGTCGATTTCGGGGTGCGCCTCGACGATGGCGTCCACGAGCTTTTTCGTATTGCCGTGGTGGCGTGAGGCATAAAGAATGATGGTTCGCATAAGAAGGCCTTTCAGCTGTAATTGCATCAATGTCTGTATGGTACCCCGTTACATGGCCGGGATACCGGACGCATCGATGAGCGTGCGGGTTTGTTCTATGGTTAGGATTGAAACGGGCGCTTGCGTGAAATAAAGCAGTTGTTCGAAAGGATGGGTAATGGAATACGCTCTCTCCAACGATTCGATTTCTATTAAGGTTTCCACGGCTGGTGGCTCGTTTACCTCGATTGAGGCCGGAGGTCGCGAGTACTTGTGGCAGGGTGATCCCACCGTGTGGTCCGGCCAGGCGCCGATTTGCTTCCCGATTTGCGGAGGCTTGCGCGACAACAGCGCCATGACGTTTGCCGGGCATCATGTAAAGCTCGCTCGCCACGGCTTTGCGCGCAAGCAGGAGTGGAAGCTGCTGAGCCAAGGCGAGAACGAGTTGGCTATGTGCCTGGCTTCGGAGGATAACGCCGCGCTGCTGAGCGATTATCCGTATCCGTTTAGGCTCGTCGCCCGCTATACGCTCGAGGACGCCGCCGTGCGTGTCTCCTATGAGGTTACCAACGAGGGCACCGAGGACATGCCGTTCTTTATCGGTGGGCATCCCGGCTTTAGGTGCCCGCTCGATGAGGGCGAGGCCTATACGGACTACGAGTTGCGCTTTGAGAAAGAAGAGGCTGCAGAGCTTTGCACCGCTGTCCCTTCGACTGGCTTGATTGACGTGGACAAGCGCTCCAAGAACCCCATGGTGGGAAAGACGCTGCCCCTGTCGCACGAGCTCTTCGATTTTGCGGAGACCATCTTTGACGTGCTCGAGAGCCGCCAGGTCACGCTTTCCAAAAAGGGCGAGGACAAGGGCGTTCGCCTGAGCTTTGAGGGCTTCCCATATCTCATTGTGTGGAGCAAGCCCGAGGGTGATTTTGTGGCAGTTGAGCCTTGGGGCGGCCTTTCGACCTGCTCCGATGAGGACGACGTGCTTGAGCATAAGCGTGGCTGCCTTGTCGCCAAGCCCAAGGAGACCGTCGTTCGCTCGTTCACGATTGAGATTCTGTAATTCCGTTTTGTCGACTCGTATCGCGAGGCACAAGGAGCCTGCGAGATAAGGAGCTAAAAATGATCCTCACCGTTACGATGAACCCGTCTGTCGATACACGCTATCAGCTCGATGAGCTCATTATCGACGACGTTAACCGTGTGACGCCCGAAAAGACCGCCGGCGGCAAGGGTCTCAACGTGGCCCGTGTACTGGGTCAGCTGGGCGACGACGTTGTGGCAACTGGTCTACTCGGCGGCCACATGGGCGCCTACATGGCCGAGCTCATGGATGCTAACGGCATTAAGAATGATTTTGTACCCATCAAGGGCGAGACTCGTATTTGCCTTAACATCCTCCACGCCGGCAACCAGACCGAGCTACTCGAGAGCGGCCCGACGATTGCCCCCGAGGAGCTCGATGCCTTTACCGCCAAGTTCGCCGAGCTTGCGAGCAAGGCCGCTGTCGTTACCATCTCGGGTTCGCTGCCCCGTGGTGTCGAGGCGGGCTACTACGCCAAGATCACGGGTATTGCCGAGAACGCCGGCGCCAAGGTGCTGCTCGATACCTCGGGTGCTTCGCTCGAGGCCGCCCTTAAGTCCGAAATTAAGCCCGAGCTGGTCAAGCCTAACCTGACCGAGATTAACGGCCTTCTGGGCACGAGCTTTACCACCGACGATGTGGACGAGCTCCGCGCCGCGCTCGCCTCTGATGCCCGCTTCTCCGATATCCCCTGGGTCGTCGTGTCCATGGGCGCTGCCGGCTCCGTGGGCTTCCATAATGGCCGTGCATTCCGCGCCAAGACCCCCGATATCCCCGCCGTTAACGCTACGGGCTCTGGCGATTCGACCATTGCCGGCTTCGCGCATGCGATTGCTGCTGGCGCGGATGACGAGACGGTGCTGCGTACCGCCAACACCTGCGGCAAGCTCAATGCCATGGATCCCATGACCGGCCATCTGGTCATGGACCGTTGGGACGAGGTCTACAACGGCGTTGTCGTGACCGAGCTGTAAAAGCCTGGGCGTCGGCCCCGGCATTGCTTGCTAGCTCATGTCGACGACAAGTGCGGTAGCATTATGCTGGGGCGCGACGCCGAGTTTGTCGTGTTCAATCCCGACCTTACCCTGGTCGAGGCGTATGTGGGTGGCAACAGCATCGGTAACGCGTTTGCCGATTAGCCGCCAAAGAAGCGATCCGAGAGGGGATTTAGATGATTTACGGTGCATTGGGCGATATCGAGGAGTACCGCGGAATGCTCAAGGGCCTCGACGTGCTGATCGACTGGCTCGAGGAGAACGACCCGGCACAGCTCGAGGTCGGCAGCCATCCGATTTTGGGTGAGAAGGTCTTTGCGAACGTCATGTCTCCCACGACGCGTCCCGAGGCTGAGGCTCACTATGAGACGCATCTGCGCTATCACGACCTGCAGATCGACGTCGAGGGTCGCGAGGCCTTCAAGGTCGCTACGGGCAGCCTGACGCTGGTCCAGGAGTTTGACGAGAAGGACGACTATGATCTGGTCGATTCCGACGCTTCGATCGCCGGCGATCTTGCCGACGACAAATTCGCGCTGTTCGTTGCCGGCGAGCCCCACATGCCCACGCTCGAGTTCCCGGGCGATGGCGCACAGCCGGTCAAGAAGATCTGCTTTAAGTTGCTTGCCGACGCCTACTGGGAGGAGTAGCGAGCTGCTCGGCTGAGCTGTTCGTCTGATGGCGTGATTCCCCTAGGGAAATCACGCTAGGACCCCGCCAAACGGGTTTTCCCTAGGGAAATCACGTTTGGCGGGGTTTTCTGTTTTTGAATAGGGAAGCCTCATTTATTTGCGAAGAACATCGGCTAGCCGCAGGATTGAAATCATCGACCGATA
>CAJMOC010000038.1:0-12333 GCA_905214945.1 uncultured bacterium | reverse complement strand
ACCGAGCCGTCTGATGACTTGAAGAAGGGGGAGGCCTCGCGGCCTCCCCCTTTTTGCGTTAACACTTCAAAATAAAGTCGCATTTCACCTGTAACCCGGTTGGACTTACGGGTGATGAGCTTTTATTTAAAGACAATACATCGAATCACAAGGGCAACCGCTATGACCACAATGATCAAAAGCAGGAATTGGAGTCGATGCTGTTTGCGTCGTTTACTTGATGAAACGAAGATCGTTTTCCCTTGTTTTGGCGTTTCGAGATAACGAGCCGAATGCGTTAAGGTTTGCTTGGGTCGAGGACCTCTTTGATGCCGAGTTACGGGCTTTTTCGTCGGATCGTCATTGATTGCGCTGTTTTTTGATAATGGCGCATCTTTCAGATATACGGGATCGCCCGATGCGACGCCCATATGCTTACGCCCCGTTTGGGCATCCTCCAGCGTTCGATATCGATTTCTTGTCACATACTCGGGCTCTGGATCATTAATGGGCTCTTGCGAGATGTGAGGGCGATGGAACCGTGACGGCTGCTTGGAAGTATCTTCCCCCTGCGTCGGCATAAACATATTGTTCTGGTTTTGGTCGTCCATGATGCCCTTTAGCTCGTTACCAACAACGCGTATGCGCTCATTGTAAGCCCCTTGTTATTTGTAGCTGTGGACATACTCGTAATTTAAGCTCTGGTTCAAAGAACCTTAACCTTCCTAAAACCTTAGTCGGATGCACTTAGATATACTTATAGTACTGGACTTAAAAAACTTTATAGTCGGTGTATATATGAGCACCGGGTGGGCATATATATGAGCGTCAAAAGAAGTCCCAGTCACCTAGAAGATGACTCGGCAGTCCTATAAAGGAGTGGTAAACATGGCAAGCATGGTTCCTTATCGTTCGGTTTTTGGCGTTCGTCCCTCTGCAAGCTCGTTGTTCGATCTGTTTGATGATATGAGTGATCTGGCGAACAGCTCTATTGCCTCTAAGGCGTTCCCCATTGATGTTGAGGATAAGGGCGATGGCTATGAGGTCAAGGCTTATCTGACCGGCGTCGCCAAGGACGATATCGATGTCGAGCTTAACGAGGGCCGTCTGTCCATTAGCGTGAATGTCGAGGAAGACGAGGAGAACGAGGGCAAGAACTTCCTGCAGAAGGAGTTCAGCTCGTACAGCGCAACTCGTGGCGTGTATCTAAAGGACGCTTCGAGCGAGGGCCTCTCGGCTAAGTACGCTGACGGCATCCTGACCGTTACGGTTCCCAAGATCGTCGAGAAGAAGAACGTTACGAAGATCTCCATCGACTAACTTCGTTGGCGTTCTGTGCTATTAAGAGATAACAAAAGGGGCTGGGAAGCGATTCCCGGCCCCTTTTGCTGTCTAGGACAGTCTATTGAATGGTTGCCGGCTGATACTGACTCGCAGGGCGTATCGAGAGTTTTCGCGATCCTTGGAGAAGGGTTGCGGAGCTGCCGACCTCGTCATCCAGGGTTGCGGCCAGAGCTTTGGCATAGCTTTTGACGGTAAGGCTCGGACGATTGTTATCTTGGCTGATATGCATGGCAATGAGCTGTTCGGTGCGATCGGTAACAAGTTCGCGCGCGGCTTCGGCGGCTTGACCATTGGAGAGGTGTCCCCTTGCAGACAGGATGCGCTCCTGAAGAAAGCGGGGATATTCTCCCTCGCGCAGCATGGCCACATCGTGGTTGCTTTCGAGCGCGAGGACTCGACAATCTTTGAGGGTGTTCATGGCTTGGCTCGATAGCTCTCCGGTGTCGGTGGCAAACCCAATGGAATCATCGAGAGCATTGAATCGATAGCCGACCGGATTGATAACATCGTGTGATGTTGAGTAGGTTTGCACGTGGATGCCGGCAATGGATAGGGCGTCACCGGGATCGAATTCCTCGACAAGCAAATGCGAAAGATTTTCTTTGCTCGAAAGAGTGCCCCTGCTGGCAAAGAGGGGGCCGTGCCAGTGCTTGCTCCAGACATCGAGACCTTTGATGTGGTCGCTGTGCTCATGAGTGATGAGAAGAGCCGAGACGTTGTCTGCCGAGAGCCCCAGTTCTGCCATGCGCTTTAATGTCTCGCGGCGAGAAAGACCGTCGTCAATCATGATGAGCCCCCGGGGGCCTTCGATGAGCGCGCAGTTGCCTTTTGAGCCGCTGCCAAGGATATGAAGGTGCAGACGAGACATAAGATTCCAAAGGATACAATGGGTGCGAACGAATAGAGGAGGAAGCAAATGCCAACGGTATCTCAGCATTATGGACACCATGCTGCATCGTGGGCCGATGATAAAGCCCTGGCGACGCGGCAGACGGCTGCCCCCGTGGTGCTCATGGTATCAGGTGGTGCGGACTCGACGGCTTTGCTTCTTATGGCATGCACATCAAAGTTGGATATTCTGGATGGGCGTGGTGTGGCCCCCATCGCGCGCGAGCGACTGCACGTGCTGCATGTGAACCATCATCTGCGCGGCGAGGCATCCGATGGCGACGAGGCCTTTGTGCGCGGCCTATGCGCACAATATGGCTTGCCGCTGTGTGTTGAGCATGCCTATTTTGATGATGAATCGGGCAATATCGAGGCGGCTGCCCGTGAGGTGCGCTATGCCGCGGCGCGGAGGTATGTTCGCGAGCTCTGCGCCCAGACGGGGGCACCGCGAACGGCGGCTCGTATCTGCACCGCACACACGTCTTCGGATCGCGCGGAAACGTTTTTGATGAACGCGATTAAGGGTTCGGGGCCCGCTGGTCTATCGAGCATTCCTCGCCGGAGGAATATCGTGGTGCGTCCCTTGCTCGACCTGACCCATGGTGAGCTCGTGGGCTATCTGCAGGTGCATGGTCAGCCGTGGCGAGAGGACGAGAGCAACGAGGACGTGTCGTACTTGCGTAACTACGTGCGCCATCGAGTGATGCCGGTGGTGGCGCAGCGCAACGCGAGCGTCTGTAAGACGATTGGCGCCGCCTGCGAAATCTTAGGCGATGAGGACGCCTTTCTTTCCCAGCTTTCCGCACAGGCGTTTCGAAGCTGTCTGCGTAAGGAGGCGGCGGGTGCACTGGTCCTTGACGCTCGCCGACTGGCCGCGGCCGAGGTGGTGATCGCTCGGCGCATGGTGCGACTGGCAATTAAGCGTATCGACCCCGACGCTCGCCCGGAGATGCGGCATGTGGAGCGCGTGCTCGCCTGTGTCGCCGAAGGATCGGGTTCGGTCACGCTGCCGGCGGGAATCGATGCGCGCGTGGAGTTTGGCATGCTGTCATTCAAGGCTCCGGCGGCGCGCGAGGGGTTAGTTGCCGATTGGGTCACCATTCCCGGTCGATTGCCGCTGGGGGCGGGCCGCATCCTGGTGGCAGAGCCGATGGCCGTCGAGCCGGGGTGTGATATCGTGCGCCGTGCCCGCGAACTCGCGGGTGCCGGAGGGGCGGCCGCTATGGTGGATGCCGCGACGCTGGGCTTTGCCGATCGCGATAGCGAACGGATGCTCGCCGGCTCGCGCGGGGAGATTCCCACCGAGGCGCGTTTGGCGCGTCTGTGGGTAGACGGTCCCGCGCCGGGGGATGTGATGTGTCCGTTGGGCATGAGTGGGCGAAGTAAGAAGGTATCCGACCTGCTCAACGAGGCTCGTATTCCCGTTTCTGAGCGCGCAGGCGTTCCTGTGGTGAGAACGGCTCCGGGAGGTGCCGTGGTATGGGTCGCAGGCGTTCGCACGGACGAGCGTTTTAAATGCACGGCCGCAACGCGCGTGGCATATCTGCTTCGTGTGGTCGATGCGGAATAGTGCCTTGCGCCTACTATTCTGTGCGACGTTGACGGTATTCCCGCGCTGATGGCGCACGGGCTGGTAAATATACCCCGTGCGCTGCTAGAATGTGTAGTTCGCGTCCATACGGCGGTGTGTGGGCGATAAGCACAAGAAAGGGTTGTCATGGCTTCTCAACATCCGGATATCGAGAAGGTTCTGTTTACGCAGGAGGATATCGACGGTATCGTCTCTCGCCTAGGCGAGCAGATTACGCGCGACTACGCGGGTAAGGATCTGGTGCTGATTGCGGTCCTGCGCGGCGCCGTGGTCTTTATGGGCGACCTGATGCGTAAGATCGAGCTGCCGACCAACATCGATTTCATGGCTGTTTCGAGCTATGGCGACGGTGTGAAGTCCTCGGGTATCGTGCGTATCATTAAGGACCTGGATATCGACATCCGCGGTCGCGACGTGCTGATCGTCGAGGACATTCTGGACTCGGGCCTGACGCTCAAGTACCTGATGAAGAACCTCGAGAGCCGCAAGCCCGCTTCTCTGGAGGTTGCCGCCTTCCTGTGGAAGGACGTTGAGGACCGTACCTCGGCCGTCACGCCCAAGTATGTTGGAACCCATTGCCCCGATGCCTTTGTGGTGGGCTACGGCCTCGACTATGCCGAGCGCTATCGCAACCTTCCGTATCTGGGCATTTTGAAACCGGAGGTTTATTCGTAAGATGCCCGACGACCGTAACGATAACAATTCCCAGACTCCCCGGGAACCTAAGATCCCGGGGATGCCCGGAGGCAAGAAGCCCACGCGTACGGGCTGGCTGTATTTTATTTTGGCTTGCGCGCTTCTGGGCTATGCCTTCTTTAACATGGGCTCCGGCTTTGCCAATTCCAGCAATACCGTAAAGCTCGCGACGAGCGAGATGGTCAACGCCATTAAGCAGGATCGCGTCGAAGATTTGACCTATACGGTTCAAGACGGAAGCGTGGCGGGTCATTACTGGAAGACAAAAAAGGACAAGGGCGATACGAGCGAGCTCAAAAGCTTCTCCTCGACCTATGTCGGCTCCGATTCGCTTGCCGAGCTTATGGCGGAGCACCCCGATACCAAGTACATCGTCAACACCAACGATCCCGATTTTTGGGGCGACCTGGCGATGAGCGTGCTACCGACGATTGCCCTGATCGCCATCATGTTCTACTTTATGCGCCAGATGATGGGTGCCAACAACAGGAACATGCAGTTTGGCAAGACCAACGCCAAGACCAACGAGGCCACGCGCCCCAAGGTTAAGTTCGAGGACGTTGCCGGCGTGGACGAGGCAGTCGAGGAGCTCGAGGAGATCCGTGACTTTTTGAGCGATCCGGATCGCTATCGCAAGCTGGGCGCCAAGATCCCGCGTGGCGTGTTGCTGGTGGGCCCTCCGGGCACCGGTAAAACGCTGCTGGCCAAGGCCGTTGCCGGCGAGGCGGGCGTGCCGTTCTTTAGCATCTCGGGTTCCGACTTTGTCGAGATGTTCGTGGGTGTCGGCGCCAGCCGCGTGCGTGACCTCTTTAAGGAGGCCAAGTCCCAGGCCCCGTCGATCATCTTTATCGACGAGATCGATGCCGTGGGACGTCAGCGCGGAGCCGGTCTGGGCGGCGGTCACGACGAGCGCGAGCAGACGCTCAACCAGCTGCTGGTCGAGATGGACGGTTTTGAGGAAAGCGAGTCGGTCATCCTGATCGCCGCGACCAACCGTCCTGATATCCTGGATCCGGCATTGCTGCGTCCCGGTCGTTTTGACCGTCAGGTTACGGTCGACCGTCCGGATGTGAAGGGCCGCGAGCAGATCTTGCGCGTGCATGCCGAGAACAAGCCGATGGACGAGGACGTGAAGTTTGAGAAGCTCGCCCAGATGACCGTTGGCTTCACCGGCGCCGATCTGGCAAATCTGCTCAACGAGTCTGCGCTGCTGGCTGCCCGCCGCCATCGTTCCGTGATCTCGATGGACGAGGTCGAGGAGTCGATGGAGCGCGTGATTGCCGGTCCGCAGCGCAAGGGTCGCGTGATGACCGAGGCCGAGCGCACCACGATTGCCTACCACGAGAGCGGTCACGCCCTGGTGGGCCACATCCTGGAGCATTCCGATCCGGTTCATAAGATTTCGATTGTCAGCCGCGGCCAGGCTCTGGGCTACACGCTGCAGCTTCCGCAGGAGGATCACTTCCTCAAGACCAAGAACGAGATGCTCGACGAGCTCGCCGTGTTCTTGGGCGGTCGCGTTGCCGAGGAACTCATGTGCGACGACATCACGTCGGGCGCGAGCAACGATCTGGAGCGCGCAACCAAGATGGCGCGCGAGATGGTCACGCGCCTGGGCATGAGCGAGGAGCTTGGAACGCAGGTGTTTGGTGAGGCGCAGCATCAAGTATTCCTGGGCCGCGATTACGCCGATCACCAGGATTACTCCGAGGAGACGGCGCGCCGCATCGATATCGAGGTTCAGCGCATTATGCGTGAGGCCCATCGTCGTGCGGTCGAGATCCTGGACGCCCGTCGCGATCAGCTCGATCTGATGGCGAAGGTGCTGCTTGAGCGCGAGACCGTCGAAGGCGACGCCGTGAACGCCCTGCTCGACAACGAGTGGGACGCCTACCTTGAGCGCGAGGGCGATATCCTGGCGGCCAAGGAGGAGCGCAATGCCAAGGCTGCCGGTATGCCGACCAAGAAGCGCGCGCCGCGCATGAGCGAGGAGGAGCTTGCGGCGGACGCTGCGGCATTTGCGCAGGCGGCTATGCAGGAAGATGCCGAAGTCGCATCCGATGATGCCGACGATGACTGTGCCGTCAATGCCGGTGCCGACACCGACGACGACAAATAGTCTTTGTGGCGAAAGCCTCCGCGGGGAAACCTGCGGAGGCTTTTTCTTCATTGATTGGGGACAGACTTAAATGAGCGTTTTCACGCATTTAAGTCTGTCCCCAATCAACATTGCTGCGGCGCTTTGCCCGACTAAAGCGTACAATAGCGCCTATGCGAAAGGGGAACAGATGATCAACGAAACTATGTATGCTCGCGGTGCGGAAAGCTCCATCATCCGCGAGATTTTTAGCTATGGCCTTGAGCGCAAGGCGCAAATCGGCGCGGAAAACGTGTTCGATTTTTCGCTGGGCAACCCGAGCGTTCCTGCTCCCGCTGCCGTCGCGGAGTCCATCAAAAAGGCGCTTGAACTGCCGAGCGAGCAGCTGCACGGATACACGCCCGCTCCGGGCCTGCCGCAGTGCCGTACCGCCGTGGCTGAGTCTCTTAACCGTCGCTTCGGTACGAGCTATGAGGGCAAGGATGTCTTTATGACCGTGGGCGCGGCGGCTTCGCTCACCTGCACGCTCAATGCCGTTACGAACCCGGGTGACGAGGTCATTGTTATCGCCCCGTACTTCCCGGAGTATCGCGTGTGGATTGAGAAGGCCGGCTGTACGTGCGTCGAGGCGCTCGCCGATGAAGATACGTTCCAGCTGAGCGTGGATAACGTGCTCAAGGCGATTACCGACAAGACGGCAGCTGTCATCATCGACTCACCGAATAACCCGACGGGCGCCGTGTATACGCGCGATACCCTGACGCGACTGGCCAATGTTTTATGCGAGGTCAACGCCAAGCGCGATCCCGAGAATCCGATCATGCTTATCTCGGATGAGCCGTATCGCGAGATTGTCTATGGCGCCGAGGTGCCTTGGGTGCCTTCGATCTACGAGCACACCATCGTGTGTTACTCGTATTCCAAGTCGCTTTCGCTACCGGGCGAGCGCGTCGGGTGGATCTTGGTTCCCGATACGAATCCTCAGGCAGCCCGTCTAATGCCCGCCGTTGCCGGTGCCGCCCGTACGCTGGGCTTCGTGTGCGCACCGGCGCTCTTCCAGCGCGTGATTATCGATTGCATCGATGAGCCGAGTGACGTTGAGGCCTATGCACGCAACCGCACCGCGCTTACCGATGCACTGGCGGAGTATGGCTACACCTATGTTGAGCCGGATGGCGCGTTCTACCTATGGGTGAAAGCGCTGGAGTCCGATGCGAATGCGTTCTGTGAGCGCGCGAAGAAGCATGAGCTGCTCGCGGTGCCTTCGGATAGCTTTGGCATGCCGGGCTGGTTCCGCCTTGGCTACTGTGTGAGCTACGAGACTATCGTCAATTCGTTGCCTGCCTGGAAGCAACTGGCCGACGAATATCGTCGAAAGTAAAGCGCTCTGCTTACAATGTTTTACGTGAAACGGGGTTTGGTTTTAAGCCAGACCCCGTTGTCTATGCCGTTGTGTGATTGGGATGAAGCAGTTTTACGACTGCCGAAAGCTATGCGTACAATGAATATACGCGACGGCCATACTGGACAAGGAGACCCGATGCCCTACCTTCTTTCTTGTGATATTCATACTCATACGATGTTCTCTGCGCATGCGTACTCAACCATCGAGGAGAACATCTATTGGGCGGCAGAGCGCGGCCTTCAGGTGCTCGGTTCAGCCGATCATTTAAGCTCGATGGTTACGCCTTGTCCCAATGACCTGCGCAGTTTCCAATTCTTTATTAACCAGGATATCTGGCCGCGCATTTGGAGCGGCGTGCTGGTGCTTCGCGGCGCCGAGGCCGATATCGTTTCGCTGGACGGCAGCCTGTTTGGCGAGGACATTCCCGTTTCGCTCGATATCGCCGGCGATTCGTATAGTCATGAGCATTCGCTGTTCGATTTGGTGACGCGTAATTTGGATTATTTGGTGGCAAGCGTGCATAATCCGCAGATTGCTGAAGGCGCGACGCTCGCCCAGACGACCGAGATGTATATCAATGCCCTGGAGCACCCCAAGGTGTTCATGCTGGGCCACACGGGTCGCGCCGGTGTTCCCTTTGATATCGATGAGGTGCTGCTGGCGGCCAAGGCCAAGCACAAGATAATCGAGGTCAACAACCACAGCCTTGAGCATGGCAACGATGCTGAGCATTGGGACGTGTGCCGCAAGATCGCCGAGCGCTGCGCCGAGCTGGGCGTGGGCATTGGCGTGTCGACTGATGCGCACATTGGCATGGCAATTGGCAAGCTCGACCACGCCCGCAAGATGCTCGACGAGATTCATTTCCCGCTGGATTTGATCGTGACACGCGACCGCGAGACGCTGCTTCGCGAGATGGCGGCAGCCGGCGTGTGTGACCTGCGCAAGGGGATGTAGCGGAGTTCATAAGCCAAGCGAAGGGGGCAGTCCAGACGGGCCGCCCCCTTTCTTGTGTCGGTGGATTAGCGGCGCTCGAGGACCGCGACGGTCTCGGTGTGGTCGGTGTGGGGGAACATGTCGACCGGCGTGATCTTGAGCAGGCGATAACCTCCGTCGAGGAGCTGGTGTAGGTCGCGCTCTTGGGTGACGGGATTGCAACTGATGTAGGTGATGCGGCGCGGCTTGAGTGCGCAAGCGGCTTCGAGGAACTCTGGTGTGGAGCCGGCGCGTGGCGGGTCGATGGAGAGAACGTCAACGCGCTCGTTGTTATCGGCGGCGTCCAGGATGTAATCGGTGGCGTCGTCGGCCATAAACCAAGCGCTGCGGGTGAGGCCGTTGAGCTCGGCATTGCGACGTGCGTCGGCAATGCCCGCCGGGTTGCGCTCCACGCCGAGCAGCATAATGCCGACACCCCTGTCCTGGGCATCCTTCGCGGCGCACAGACCGATGGTGCCGCTGCCGCAGTACGCGTCCATAAGAATGTCACCATGCTGCAGGTCCATGCCGTCAATCGCAAGCTGATAGAGCAGCTCGGTCTGCTGTGGATTGGTCTGATAGAACGCGGTAGGGGAGATATCGAATTCGCAACCGAGCAGCTGGTCGCGCATGCACTCGGCGCCATAGACGATACGAGTCTCCTCACCCAAGATGGCGTTACCGGGACGGCCGTTGATATTTTGGGCGACGGTGACGATATGCGGATCGAGCGCCGCGACGGCCTCAAAGAACTCCTGCGCATGCGGTAAGTCACGCTGGGCGGTCACGAGCGTAACCATGACTTGGTCGGTGCGCCAACCGCAGCGGACGACGGCATAGCGAAGCAAACCAAGATGCTTGTCCTCATTAAAGGCGGGAATATGCAGCCGCTCAGCTTCGCGCGCGATGCCGTTGAGAATCTGACGAGCGCCCGGCGCCTCGACAGGGCATTCAGGAACAGCAACGATTCTGTGTGTCCCACGTTCAAAAAAGCCGCAGCGGACAGCGCCCCCTTTGCCGGGAGCAAACGGAGTGGCAGCCTTATGACGAAAACCACGCGGCGCAGGATATTTGCCCGGGTCTCCCAGGGTGACTCCCATACCGCGAATGGGGTCGACGCTAATGCCCTCGCGCTCGCAGAGCTCAGCAAACAGCTCCTCCATAGCAGCCTGCTTGGCCGCCAACTGCTTCTTATAAGGACGATTGAGTGCCGTACACCCACCACAAGTTTTCATGATGGAACAAGGAGACTTGGGGTCCGTGGCCTTACGCACGGATGGAACCGAATCATTATGCGGACGCTTGGAACGAGTCCGAGGTGCTTTGTCCCCGCCCCGACGAGAGTCAGAACGCTTGGTCTTAGCCCTGCTCTTGGTCGATTTGCTTTTTGCAGCTTTAGAAGACTTGGATTTCGTGGAAGATTTCTCCTCCGACCCCTCAGCTGCCTCGATCAAAGCACGACGAGCCTTACGCTCCGCACGAGATTCTGCCATCAATAACTCCACTAATTCATGAATTAAAGCTGCAAGTATTGTACCGTGCCAAGCCAGCAGACGATATACAAGCGGTTTATTCGTGTCAGTGATAAGCCCAACGACGGTTGCCCGCCGCGTGAGGGGTGTGGGGGTTAAGTTTATCGCGAGTTCCGCACGAACAGGAGGCCACTTAATGTGGCCTCCGTCGTGAGCAGGACTGTAGAGCAGGAAACTTAACCCCCACACCCCTCACGCGGCGGGCAAACTCGCCTTGTGCTCTATCACGCTAAAGTGTATGATTCTGAACGTTACATGATTCACTTTACTTAACTAAAGTGCCATCAAGGGGGAATACCATGAATGCCGATATGTCTCGTCGTCAGTTTGTTGGTCTAGCCGGCTCACTCGCTACGGTTCTAGGCCTTGGCCTGGTTGGCTGTGGCGGTGCCGATAAGGGCTCTGCTGCCGGATCTACCGCAGCAAAGGATGTGAAGGGCGCCGCCGAGTCCAAGAAGCTCGTGGTGGGTTTTGACAAGTCCTATCCTCCGTACGGCTTTGTGGGCGATGACGGCGAGTACACGGGCTTTGACCTCGACCTTGCCAAGGCCGTTGCCGATAAGCAGGGCTGGGAAGTCGATTACGAGGCCATCGATTGGGATGCCAAGGACACGCTGCTCAACTCCGGCGCTATCAACTGCATCTGGAACGGCTTTACCATGGAAGGTCGCGAGGACGACTACACGTTCTCCGAGCCGTACATGCTCAACGAGCAGGTGCTCGTGGTCAAGAAGGATGCGGGCATCAAGAGCTGGGATGATCTTGCCGGCAAGACGGTGATCACTCAGACCGATTCCGCCGCTCAGGACGTGCTCGAGGGCGATCAGAAGGATTTGGCGGCGACGTTTGCCACGCTCGACACCATCGGCGAGTACAACACGGCCTTTATGCAGCTTGAGAGTGGTGCGGTCGATGCTGTGGCGTGCGACCTTTCGATTGCCCAATATCAGCTTGCCGCAAAGCCCGATGCCTATACGCAGCTTGATAAGCCGCTGTCCAGCGAGCACTATGCCGTCGGCTTTAAGAAGGGCGACACCAAGTCGGCCGACGCCGTGACCAAGTCGCTCAAGGCGCTCTACGAGGACGGCACGGTCAAGGACCTGTGCGACAAGTATTCAAGCTATGGTCTTTCCTTCGACAACTGGGTGCTCAAATAGCGGCTTTCCCAGGCACCCGATTTTGCCGTTCAAACCGTCGCTTGCGTACATTTAGTACGCGGCGCTCCTCTTTCACGGCAAACTCGGGCACCTGGAAAACCCGCTTTAGCATTGGGTTCGCTGTTCCGTTACTGTGAAAGAGAGCTTGGGTTGTCTATTCAGGTCATGATGCAGATGCTTGGCCAGGGATTCTTGGTCAGCTTGCAGCTGTTTGTGCTGACGCTGCTCGGGTCGATTCCGCTGGGAATCCCCGTGGCGTTCATGCGCATGAGCAAAATTGCGCCGCTTCGCTGGATAGCGCGCATCTATATTTCGGTGATGCGCGGCACGCCGCTCATGCTACAGATGTTTGCCATCTACTTTGCCCCGTACTACGTGTTCGGCATCTCGCTCACGCCCGACTCCAAATGGACGGCATGCGTCGTGGCGTTCATCATCAACTACGCCGGCTACTTCGCCGAGATCTATCGCTCGGGCTTGCAGTCCATTCCGCGTGGTCAATACGAGGCAGCCGAGGTGCTGGGCTATTCGCGTATGCAGACGTTTCTGTATATCGTGATGCCGCAGGTTGCCAAGCGTATTCTGCCGGCGATGGGCAACGAGATCATCACGCTGGTCAAGGACACGTCGCTGGCGTTTGCCATTGGCGTGGGTGAGATGTTCTCGAC
>CAJMOC010000037.1:0-12421 GCA_905214945.1 uncultured bacterium | reverse complement strand
CCGGGTTGCCAAGCCCGGCAACCATGCGAATCTTAAGCGGCTGTGCAGCTGCCATATTTGTCCCTTCGTTACACAAATAGTTCAATCAACGACAAAGGCTACCACGCCCGCCGAAGGCGAGACTTCGTTTCAGCGAAATCCCACCAGACAAAAGCGCGGCCGCGGCAGAGCGAGCCGCCGGAACAGAAGAAACCCCCGCGCGACCTTTGCGAAGCAAGGGGGAGCGCGGGGGTTTCTTCTGTTCCGGCGGCGATGCGCCGGGTTGCAAGGACGATGCGACTACAGCGCGAAGTCGCCGCCGACGAGCGTGGAGACGGGCTCCTCGTGGTAAACGGCGGAGATGGCCTGAGCGAACTCCTCGGCGACCGAGATAGTCTTGATCTTGCCGCCGACCTCGACGGGGATGGCGTCGGTGACGACGCACTCGACGATGGGGGCATCGTTCAGGCGCTCGATGGCCGGACCGGAGAAGATGCCGTGGGTGGCGCAGACGTAGATGTCGCCGGCGCCCATAGCCTTGAGCTCCTTGACGTTGGCGCACAGGGTGCCAGCGGTGTCGATCATGTCGTCGTTGATGATGCAGGTCTTGCCCTTGATGTCACCGATGATGCCCATGACCTCGGCGGCGTTGTGGCGCGGACGGCCCTTGTGGGCGATGGCCAGGTCGCAGCCGAGCATGTCGGACAGCTTCTTGGCGGCCTTGGCGCGACCCACGTCGGGGGAGACGACAACCAGGTTGTCGGTGTCGAAGTGCATGTCGTTGTAGTACTGGCCAAACAGCGGCAGTGCGGACAGGTGGTTAACCGGGATATCGAAGAAGCCCTGGATCTGGCCCTGGTGCAGGTCGAGGGTGATGATGCGGTTGACGCCGGCACGCTCGAGCAGGTTGGCGACGAGGCGGGCGGTGATGGGCTCGCGCGGGCCGGCCTTGCGGTCCTGGCGGGCATAGCCGTAGTGGGTGATAACGGCGGTGATGGAGCGGGCGGATGCGCGCTTGGCAGCGTCGGTGGCGATGAGCAGCTCCATGAGCATGTCGTTGACGTTGCCGCCGGCCACGGACTGAATCAGGAAGACGTCGGCGCCGCGGACGGTCTCGTCGTAGCGGGCGTAAATCTCACCATTGGCGAACTGCTTTAGCGTAAGGCCCGAAAGCTCGACCCCAAGGTACTCAGCAATCTTCTGAGCGAGGGGACGGTTGGAGGAACCGGAATACACGCGGATGGACTTGCGCATATTCTCCGACTTCTCGGGATCATTAATCGGCATTACCCTTCTCCTTTATATCGAATGCCATATAGATGCCTTGTTGCATTGTAACCGCGCGGCGGGGTTTATCGGGTCCTGATAACGTCTTTACCGTCAACGGACACGAACCGACCACTCATCCTGTCGCGCAGGTCACGATAGAAAAAGGAGCCGTCCCCATGGGAACAGCTCCTTAGATGCTTGGTAAAACGTTATACCTCGTCGTCCTCGTGCAGGCGGCGGCGATAATCGGCGGCCCAGCCCTCAATATTTACCTGACGGGCGCGGCCCAGACCGAGTGCGTCGGCCGGGACCGGCTCGGTGATGACGGAGCCGGCGGCCACGAGCGCGCCGTCGCCGATCTGGGCGGGCGCGACCATCATGGTGTCGGAACCGATGAAGGCATCCTTGCCGATGACGGTCTTGTGCTTGTGCACGCCGTCGTAGTTGCAGGTGATGGAGCCCGCGCCCACGTTGACGCCGGAGCCCATGGTGGTGTCGCCGATGTAGGACAGGTGCGGAACCTTGGAGCCCTCGCCGATCGTGGACTTCTTGATCTCCACGTGCGTGCCGGCCTTGGATCCGTCGAGCATGTGGGTGCCCGGGCGCAGGTAGGCGCGCGGGCCGCAGTCGACGCCGTTCTCGATGACGGCCTCGATGGCGATGGTCTCATCGATGGTGCAGCCGCTGCCGACGGTGGTGTCGGTGAGACGGCTGTTGGGGCCGAGCTGGCATTCCTCGCCCACGGTGACGTGGCCGATCAGGTGCGTCTGCGGCCACACGACGGTGTCGCGGCCGATGGTGGCGTCGGGGCCGATCCAAGCCTGCGTGGGGTCGATGAACGTGACGCCCTCTGCCATCCAGTGCTCGTTGATGCGGTCGCGCGCGATGGCGGTGAGCTGCGCGAGCTGGATACGACTGTTGACGCCCAGGCCGTCGCGGTAGTCGTCGCAGTGGAAGATGGAGGCTGCCTGGCCGTGACCCTTGAGGATTTCGAGCATGTCGGGCAGATAGTACTCGAACTGCGCGTTGTCGTTGCCGATCTCGTTGATGTGGGCGGCGAGCTGCGCGCCGTCGAAGGCGTAGCAGCCGGCGTTGCACTCCAGCAGCGTGGCGGCCTGCTCGGGCGTGCAGTCCTTCTGCTCGATGATGCGCTCGATCTGACCATCGGCACCCAGCTTGATGCGGCCGTAGCCAAAAGGATCGGGCGGGGTCATGGTCATGACGGTGCAGGCGAGCTCGCCGGTGGCGACGGTCTGTGCGAACTTGGCGACGGTGTCGGCGGTGATGAGCGGCAGGTCGCCGTTGAGCACGACGACGGGGCCTTGCGTGATGCCGCAGGCCTCGAGCGCGACCTTGACGGCATGGCCGGTGCCCAGGCGCTCGGTCTGCTCGACGCACTCGACCTTGGTGGCGCTGTTGGCGTAGGCGCCATCGATGAGGGCGCGCATCTCGTCGGCGTGGCTGCCGATGACGACCACGACGCGGCTGCAGCCGGCCTTGATGGTGGCGTCGACGATCCACTGAACCATGGGCTTGCCCAGGATTTTGTGCGAAACCTTGCAGTGGTTCGACTTCATGCGGGTGCCCTCGCCGGCGGCGAGGATAATTGCGGTTGCGTCCATGTGATCTCCTGTTACGTTATTAGAGACGTGTGTTTGGAAACGATACACGGCGCAATATGATACCGCAGGCATATGATGAGCGCGTAACGATTGGTTTGCGGCAGCTGATGCTTGGGCCGGCGGTGCGGCGTTTGCGCTGGTTGTGTATGGCGGAGGCGCTGCGGCGTTGTCGTTTGAGCGAGGGGACGGGGGTGCCCGTGGATATCATGCGAGAGGAATCGGGCAACGAGCCCGTCGCGGCATTCTCGATGTCGCATCCGGCGGTGCCGGCACTCTACATGGTGCTGACGTTGGGGCTCACCATGTTCTCGATGCAACCGGTGCTGATCGCACTGTCGCTCGCGGGCGGGTTGGCGTATGGATTTGCGACGCGCGGGGCTGCCCGCACGTTGGGCGCGCTTCGCTGGCAGCTGCCGGTGATTTTGATCATTGCACTGGTCAACCCGCTGTTTAGCGCATCGGGCTCGACCGAGCTGTTTCGCATCGGCGTGCGCGCGGTGTATCTGGAAAGCATGGTATATGGCATGTGCATGGGTGGGCTGTTTGTGGCGAGCGTGCTGTGGTTTGAGGCCGCGGCGTCGATGCTCGAATACGACAAGGTTCTTGCGCTTTTGGGCAACGCCGCGCCGGTGCTCGCGCTCATGATCTCGATGTGCATGCGGCTTATCCCGCAGTTTTTGCGCCGCGGCCGCACGGTGCTGGCGGTGCAGGACGCGATCGATGTGCCGGGGCGCGCGCCGGCTGACCCCGTGCGCTCGCGCTTGCGGGCGTCGAGCGTGCTGATGGGCTGGGGCATGGAAGATTCGCTTGAGCGCGCGGATGCCATGCGCTCGCGCGGGTGGGGTGCTGCGCCGCGCCGTACGACGTATGCGCTGTATCGTCTGGGGCGCGGCGATGTTGCCGCGCTGGTTGGACTTGCAATGTTTGGTGCCGCCGCGGTGGCGGTGGCATGGACCGCGACAACGCAGTATTCGTTTTACCCGCAGCTTTCGGTGCCCGCGCCGTGGCTGGGCTATGTCGTGTACGCTGCCTGGATGGTGCTGCCCTGCGTGCTGCATGCGATCGATGAGAAGAGGTTCGGCTGATGGCTCGGTTGGATAGTGGCCCGGTGTCGGGCGCGGCGTGCGGCCCGGATATTCCGGCGATTGAGGTGCAGGGCCTTAGTTTTGCCTATCCCGGGGCCGGGGCACCGGTGCTCGAGGGGCTTGATTGGCGTGTTCCCCAAGGTGCATTTGCGCTGCTTGTTGGCGGTACCGGTTCGGGCAAGTCGACGCTACTGTCGCTGCTCAAGCCCGAGATCGCGCCGGCGGGCGAGCGCACTGGTGATGCGCGCGTGCTGGGCGAGAACGTTGCCGACATGGACGTGCGGGCATCGGCGGAGCGCGTGGGCTATGTGTTCCAGGATCCCGAGAACCAGATCGTGTGCGAAACCGTGTGGCACGAGATGGCGTTTGGCCTGGAAAACTTGGGGCTAGCACGTGATGAGATGCGCCGTCGCGTAGCTGAGACCAGCTATTTCTTTGGTCTGGAGGACTGGCTTCATCGCGATACCGATACGCTTTCGGGCGGCCGCAAGCAGCTGCTGTCGCTTGCCGCCGTCCTGGCGCTGCGTCCGCGTGTGCTGCTACTCGACGAGCCCACGTCTCAGCTCGATCCCGTTGCCGAGAAGAATTTTCTGCACGCGCTGTTTCGCGTGAACCGTGAGTTGGGCTGCACGGTTGTTGTGGCTACGCATCAACCGCGCCCAATGCTCGAGTATGCGACGTGTGCGTACCGGATTGAGGACGGTCGCGTGCGCGAGGTGGCGGATATGGCTTCTTTGGGACGCCGAGAATCGTTGTTTTCCGACGACATGTTGGGGTGGGGTGCCGTCCGATGTGCAAAAAACGGAGTATTCAGCAGGCGTGAGGACAATTTGGGCTCTCTGGAGCCGCCCGGGGACGTATCGAGCGCGAAAAAAAGTTCGGAATTGGACAAATCGTCCGAATTTGTGGCGCAAACGTCGCTCGAGAACGGCTCGGAAGCCTTCCCGCGCACGGATGGGAGCAGAATACTCCAAAAAATGCACGGCGGGTCGGCTACCACCCTGGCAGGGAGCTGGTTTCGCTACGATCGCGCGGGCGGCTGGGTGCTGCGCGGGCTCGACGTGGCGTTTTCGGCCGGTGCGGTGCATGCGATCGTGGGCGGCAACGGATGCGGTAAGTCGACGATGCTCTCGGTGCTGGCGAAGACCGCCAAGCTGCAGCGCGGCCGCATGGTGCGCGGGGCGGCCTCGGCTGCGCTGCTGCCGCAGAACCCCAAGGCCCTGCTGGTTGCCGAGACGGTGCGCGACGAGCTGATGGAATGGGCCTCGACCTGCGGATATGACGAGAACTTGGCGCGGGAGCGTGCGGCGCAACTGGGATTGGACGGCCTGGAGACGCGCCACCCCTACGATCTTTCGGGCGGGCAGCGTCAACTGCTTGCATTGGCAAAACTGCTGCTAATCGGCCCCGAACTGCTATTGCTCGATGAGCCCACCAAGGGTCTAGACCTGTTCAGCCGCCGCATCATCGCCCGCGCCCTGCGTGACCATGCGAAGGCTGGCGGCACCGTCATCATTGCCACGCACGATTTGGACTTTGCCGAGCAGGTAGCCGATGACATTGCCATGATGTTTGACGGTGAGATTGCCTGCATGGAGCCGCCGGCCGACTTCTTTGCCGACAACGTGTTTTATAGGGCGTGATGGGATGGCGGATTATCGCATCGTGCGCCTACTCGCAAAACTGGAAATCCCGCTGTTGCTGGCGGTTCCTGCGGTGATGGCTGCGGCGTTGCTGGCGGGCGTTGAGCAGGCGGCGCTCGCCATGCTTGTCGTGGTGGCGCTGGTGCTTGCGCTGTTCTTTGCAGGCTACGAGGCGTCGCGACCGGGCCTGCGCCAGATCATGCCCACGCTGGTGCTGGCGGCGCTGGCCGCGGCGGGGCGCATCCTGTTTGGGCCCATTCCCGATTTTAAGCCCGTGAGCGCTATCGCCATTATCGCGGGTGCGACACTTGGCCGTCGCAATGGTTTTATGGTCGGCGCGTTGGCAGCGCTGACCAGCAATTTCTTTTTTGGGCAGGGCATGTGGACGCCGTGGCAGATGCATGCCTGGGGGCTCGTGGGATACGTTGGCGGTGCGCTGGCGCATGCCGGCGCTTTTGATCGCGCCGATGGCACCGTGCGTATGCCGGCGCTGCTGACCTACGGCTTTGCTTCGGGTTTGCTGTACGGCGTTGTGATCAACGCCTACGACATTATCGGTTTT
The DNA here is from genome assembly GCA_905214945.1 of uncultured bacterium. Classification (GTDB taxonomy): domain Bacteria; phylum Actinomycetota; class Coriobacteriia; order Coriobacteriales; family Coriobacteriaceae; genus Collinsella. The sequence goes on along the minus strand of CAJMOC010000037.1, from coordinate 6,261 downwards.
GTTCAACCGCTCACGTGGGCGGGTGCCATGGCGCGTCTTGCCACCGCCGTACCGTTCGATATCGCGCACGGCCTTGCGACCTGCGTGTTTTTGGTCGCCTTGTACAGGCCTTGGTGCCGTCGCATCAACCGAGTCGTCGTGAAGTACGGACTGTAGGGCTGGTTGCGCCGGGGCGGGAATCAATACTGCCGAAGTGCCATTTTAAAACTTTGCCGGTTTACGGGGCCAGATTGGCACAAGCAGACCATGCCGGCTATTTTTGAAATAGAGCAAGCCGTTTACCTGCGGTTTTATTATTTCGGAATTGCGTATGGTTGGGGGTTCGCGATTCAGTCCCGTAAACCGGCATAGTTTTGAAATAGCCGGCTGATACGACGGGCATCGTGGCCCTCGGAGAGCCAAATTGATCCGTTTCCTTTCGCCTCCAGGCGTTCCCAGGGAATCAGCTGGACCCGCCCGCCACGAAATCGGTCTATCTACTACGTTTGGCCCGACACCCCCAACCACAACCGTGTTTTATGAAAAACCGCAGGCTTTCTACCTGCGGTTTTCTTTTTGCGTTGTTCGCTGTGGTTGAGGGTAGTGGCTTAAACGTAGTAGATGGGCCAGTTTCGTGGCAAGCGAGCTGCGTGGATGATCTCGCGAAGTGAAAATGATTCCTTTTCCTCCGTCCCCAGGAGATCAGTTGGGGCTAGAGCTCTAGCGTGAGGGTGACGGGGCAGTGGTCGCTGCCAAAGATGTCGCCGCGGATGCCCGTGTCGCGCACGTTGCCGGCGATTGCGTCGCTTACCAGGAAGTAGTCGATGCGCCAACCGGCGTTGTTCTTGCGGGCATTAAAGCGGTAGCTCCACCAGCTGTAGACGCCCTCGACGTCCGGATTTGCCGCGCGCCAGGTATCGGTAAACCCGGCGTTGAGCAGCTCGGTGAACTTGCCGCGCTCCTCGTCCGAAAAGCCAGCGTTGCCGCGGTTGGACTTGGGGTTCTTAAGGTCGATCTCCTCATGCGCCACGTTAAAGTCGCCGCAAGTTACGACGGGCTTGCCGGTCTCGCGTTCAAGCGCGCTCAAAAAGCCGCGATAGGCATCGTCCCAAGCCATGCGCACGTCGATGCGGGCGAGTTCGTTTTGCGCGTTGGGAGTGTAGACATCCACAAACCAGAACTTGTCGAACTCCAGCGCGCAGACGCGGCCCTCGGTTACGGCTTGGGTGACGAGTGCGGCCGCCTCGCCCTCGCCGGCGTAGGGTAACAGCGCGTCGGCGTGCAGCACGCGCAGCGGTTCCTGGCGGCTAAAGACCGCAGTGCCCGAATAGCCTTTACGCTCGGCGTAGCTCCAGGTTTGGTGATAGCCGGGCAGGTCAATATCGACCTGGCCTTCTTGCAACTTGGTCTCTTGCAGCGCCAGGATATCGACGTCGAGTTCTTGCGCGATCTGGATAAAGCTTGGGTCCTTTTTGAGCACGGCGCGCAGGCCGTTGACGTTCCACGAGGCGAAAGTGTAAGTCTGAGGCATGGTGTCCTTTCTACGGGGTTGGCAGGCTTAAGATTAGCGCAACAGGGGCGGGGTGGGCTCCGCGCATGCTGACTTAAAGGTCGCATGCTGGGACATCGCCCGACGCCGCCCGATCAACAAGGACGGAGGACTCATATGACGCAGGCAATATCGGACCCCAGGCAGGCGTCCGCCGCGCTGGCGGATCTGTTTGACACCCACAAGCGCGTGGTCTTCTTTGGCGGCGCTGGTGTTTCCACGGCAAGTGGCATCCCCGATTTCCGCAGCGTGGACGGCCTGTATCACCAGCAGTTTGCCTATCCGCCCGAGACCATGCTGTCGCATAGCTTTTACGAGGCGCATCCGGCCGAGTTCTTCGACTTCTACCGCACCAAGATGATCGCGCTTAACGCTAAGCCCAACCGCTGTCACACCAAGCTGGCCGAGCTGGAGCGCGCCGGCAAGCTTGATGCCGTGGTGACGCAAAACATCGACGGCTTGCATCAGATGGCGGGCTCGCAGCGCGTGTTCGAGCTGCACGGATCGGTCCATCGCAACATTTGCCAGTCGTGCGGCGCGGTCTATAGCGCCGAGTGGATTTGCTCGCGCGAGCACGAGGACGCCGCGGGCGTGCCCGTGTGCCCTGCGTGCGGTGGTCGCATCAAGCCCGATGTGGTGCTCTACGAAGAGCCGCTCGACGAGCATGTGTTGACCGGTGCCGTTGCCGCCATCGCCGCGGCCGATGCCCTCATTGTGGGTGGGACCTCGCTCGTGGTGTATCCGGCGGCGGGCCTTACGCGTTACTTTACCGGCGATACGCTGGCCATTTGCAATTTGGCGCCTACCGATCAGGATGCAAATGCCGACCTGCTGATTTCTTGCGACATCGCGGCCGCGTTTGCGTTCTAGCCCGCGTGCGCGGATACAATAGAAAGACTGAGTGCAAAGCGACCCCGCCGCCAGCTCCCCAAGCTCGGCGTCGTGGGCATTTTAGGAGGATGTTCATGGCGAACGACAGCAAGACATGGCGGTGCGGAAAGTATGAGCTCAGCTTTGACCGCCCGCGCATCATGGGCGTCCTCAACGTGACGCCCGATTCGTTTAGCGATGGCGGGGAGCACTTCGACCCGGATGCCGCGATCGAGTACGGCCTGGCGATGCTCGACGCCGGCGCCGACATCATCGACGTGGGCGGTGAGTCCACGCGCCCCGGCTTTACCCCGGTCAATCCCGATGAGGAAGCGCGCCGCGTGCTGCCCGTGGTGCGCGCGCTGGCCAAAGAGGGCGCCATCGTCTCGATTGACACGCGTCATGTGGCGGTTGCCAAGGCGGCCGTGCGCTGCGGCGCCTCGATCGTCAACGACGTGACCGGCTTCACCGACCCCAAGATGGTCGAGTTTGTTAAGACGAGCACCTGCGGCGTCATCGTGATGCATGCCGGCGAGGTCGCCGCGCCCGCGCGCACGCACGCAACGGTGCAGCTCGATACCTCGGCAGCGGCGTTTGTTGCCGAGAAGGCACGCGAAGCGGCTGCCGAGGCCGCGCGCGAGGCCGAGAAGCCGGCCCGTCGCCGTCGCGGCAAGTTGCTGGGCGAGCCTAAGCCGGAGGCCAAGCTTCCGGGCGGCGTGGTGCAGCCCTCGTTGCCGTTTGGCGAACCTGAGCCCGCGACCGAGCCTGCAAGCGAGCAGGAGACGCCGGCCGCCGAGCAGGCTGCTGCTGCCGAGACCGTCGCGCCCGCGCCCGAGGCCACCGAGGCCGCTCCGGAGCCCAATGATCACCTGGCGGCCATGATGCGCCGCAGCGCCCGCCGCGAGGAGGCCTACGTGCCCACCTCGCAGCTCCGCCGCTTCACCCTGCCCGATTCGGCGCCCATCATGCGCCGCGTCATGGGCTTTCTGTCCGACCAGGCCCGCGCGCTCATCCACGCCGGCGTGTCGCGCGACCGCATCTGCATCGATCCCGGTCCGGGCTTTGGCAAGACGGCCAACGAGGACATCGTCATCCAGCGCGAGACTGCCAAGATGGCGTCACTGGGCTATCCGCTCATGTGCGCCGTATCGCGCAAGCGCTTTGTGGGCGCCGTCTCGGGCGTGACCGAGGCCGCCGAGCGCGATGCCGCTACGTTTGGCGTGTGCCTGGGCGCCATCCAGGCCGGTGCCAACATCGTGCGCGTGCACGACGCCGCGGGCTTTGCGCAGTTCCTGAACGGCTACTGGGCGGTTGCCAAGCCGCAGCCGCGCCGCGCGTTTGTGGCCGTGGGCTCCAACCTGGGGCATCGCTGTGACAACATCCGCGCCGCACGCGACATGATCGCCGAGATTCCACTCACCTGCGTGTCCAACTCCTCCAAGATCTACGAGAGCGAGCCGGCCTACGAGACGCGCCAGGACGCGTTTGCCAACGCCGTCATCGAGATTAAGACCGAGCTGGCGCCGTTGGTGCTGCTCGACGAGCTCATGAAGATCGAGGCCGAGCTGGGTCGCGACCGCTCCAAAAAGGCCAAGGCCAACGGTCCGCGCACCATCGACTTGGACCTGCTGTGGATGGACGGCGAGACCCACGGCGGCAAAAAGCTGCGCCTGCCGCATCCGCTGATCGGCGAGCGTGACTTTGTGCTGGTGCCGCTCGAGGACCTGATGCACGACCCGGCGCGGTTCTTCCGCTATAACGGTGTCGAGGTCAAGGAACCCGAGGATCGCGTGGGCCATATCGTGGGCGAATTGGGGCGTATGTAGATGATCGAGATGAATGCTGTTGCCGCTGGCACCGAGCTCGACGCGGCGCGTGACGCGGGCCGCGAGGGCGTGTCCGCGGGCTGGTGCGCGTGGAGCGTGGGCGATGCTTCGCTGACGTTTTCGCTGGTTGTGCGCCCCGATGTGAACATGCATGCCTTCCACGGCCTGCCGTTTGTGGCCGCGATGGGCATGATGGACGCGCTCGTGGGCACGGCTTCGACGCCGGGGTTGGGCCTTGCCGGTAAAGTGGGTATCCAGTGGCCGAGCGATATCGTGTGCGGTGCGCCTGCGTTTGAGGCGTCGCTCGCGCGTGTTGCCGTGAACGGCGGTGCCGGTGCTGCGGGCATGTTTGCCGCGGTGACGGTTGATATTGAGCGTGCGGCGTTGGGTGAGCTTGGCGTGGATATGGCAGATGAGGCGCTGATCGAGGCATTGGCCGCCGCTGTGCTGGCCCGCGTTGACGCCTGGGCGGTTGCCGCCAACACGCCGCAGGGCGCTGCCGGCCCGCTGGCTCCGGTGCTGGGTGAGTACTTCGATATGGTGCCGCTGCTGGGTCGTCAGGTTGCGGCGGTGTCGCCCAACGGTTTGCCGCTTGCGGTCGGTGTGTTTGCGGGTCTAGACATCTGGGGCCGCGCGACCATCAAGACCGATGCCGGCGAGCAGGAGTTTCCGCCCGAGGCCGTACGGATTCGCGGACTGTAACGCGAGGCGCCCGCGCTCAAAGATAGCGATGACAACGAAGCCCTCTTCGGCCTGTGCCGGGGAGGGTTTCGCCTATCTGGGGAATGGGTTGCCAGCGCCCTATTCCTCAAAACTGAATAATTTTCGTTTTTGAGGAATAGGAAACATGCACGATATCGCTGCGCTGGGCGTATTCGAGGAGTCTCTATTCCTCAAAATTGAAAACTTTTCAGTTTTGAGGAATAGGCTTGGCGAACGTTTGCGGGGCTGTGGCATTGGGCGTGCTCGACTTATGCCCCTGTTTTACCCCCAGCTTCTGCATGCGGCGGTAGATTTCGCAGATGCCCTTGATGGTGAGTTGGCCGTCTACCACGTCGAAGGCGTCGGTCGAATCGGCGACGATGCCGGCGAGACCGCCCGTGGCGATAACGGTGGCGTCCTCGCGCCCCAGCTCGCGCTTCATGCGCGCGACCAGGCCCTCGGCCATGGAGGCGGCGCCCATTACGGCACCGACCTTGATGCACTCCTCGGTATCGCGGCCGATGGCGTGCTCGGGCGCCTCGAGCGGAACGCTGGCGAGCTTGGCGGCTCGGGCGGCGAGCGCGTCCATGGAGATGCGGATGCCCGGCGCAATCGCTCCGCCAATGTAATAGCCGTCCTCGTCGATGACGTCGATATTGGTTGCGGTGCCAAAGTCCACCACGATCGCCGGGGCGCCGTAGAAGGTCTCGGCAGCGACGGCGTTGGCGATGCGGTCGGCACCAACGGCCTGGGGGCGCGCCGCCCGCAGCTTGGTCACCGCGGCCGTCTGTGGCCCAATGACGATGGCGTCTGCCGCGATGCGGTCGGCCACGGCGTGCCACTCGCGCGAGAGCTGCGGCACCACGCCCGCAAAGGCGATCGCGTCGACCGCGCCGAGCGAGAGGTCGTACATCTTAAAGAAGCCCATCAGGCGCACGTGGATCTCATCGGCGGTGTAGGAGCGGTCGGTGGGCATGCGCCACGACTGCACCAGCTTGTCTCCGTCAAACAGGCCCATGGCCGTCTGCGTGTTTCCCATATCGATAGCGAGCAGCATGTCTACTCCCGGTGTCGGCATAAAAGGACGCGCACCATTGTATACGTGCCGTCGACGGCGCTCGGCTGCGATTCGTTTACGGTGATAGGGGCTGAGGGGTTTAAATATGAAGGAATTATGCTCTACGAGATTTTCCTTGCCGTTTACCGAACTCCCACGTAATATTCTATCTTGCGCACATGAGGCGCCCAGACATTGCGGGGTGGAGCAGTCTGGTAGCTCGCCGGGCTCATAACCCGGAGGTCGTAGGTTCAAATCCTGCCCCCGCGACCAAGAAC
>CAJMOC010000036.1:0-12966 GCA_905214945.1 uncultured bacterium | reverse complement strand
CCGCACATGTGCGGATGAATGTGGGAGGTGTTCGGATAAAGTCGATAATCAAGGTTTGTCTGAACAACAGCTTTGTTGCGCAACACCTGTTCAACGAGACAGGGGGTTAGGTTATACTAAATTGCACTGTAGGCCGCATCTGATGCATTTCGCTCCAAGCGCGGCACTCAGTGGATATCCGATTTACCATTTGGATGTCCTGCGGTCATTTAGCGTCTCGACACAAGCTCGGCCCCGGAGCTCGTTCGAGCTGTTCGTATTCCTTGAAAGGGGAAAAATGGACATATCGAGGAAGACTGATTACGCCCTTCGTATGCTGGCGATGCTTGCCGAGGATCCGGAGCGTTTGCTTTCTGTTCGCACCGCTGCCGAAGAGGTCAATGTCCCGTATTCGTTTGCCCGCTCGATTCAGCACGGTTTGGTCCAGGCCGGTATTGTGGAGAGCCTGCGTGGCGTCCACGGTGGCATGCGTCTCAAGGTCAGTCCGGACGACGTTACCATTCGTCAGGTCGTCGAGGCCGTTCAGGGCCCTATGGTTATGAATGATTGCACCGCACCCGATGGCGACTGTGCACGCATGGGCGCGTGCTGCTATCATCCCCTGTGGGCCGGAGCTCAAGCGTTGATGCGCGACTACCTCGATTCCGTTTCGCTCGGCGACATCGTCGCTCACCGCCAGTTCCCGGCCGTCGATCCCAAGTTCGCCGACCGCGACGCGTTTCCCGAGTACGCCGCCTGTGCATGTGCTTGCCGGGAGGAATAGCGCCGCATAAGGAGCATAGATATGATTCAGGACCCCTTTCGTTCGATGATTCGTTCGGAAGGGGTCCTGCGTTATCGCGACCTTCCGTGGCGCCGCACGCGCGATCCGTACATCATTTGGCTTTCCGAGGTCATGCTGCAGCAAACACAGGTGCCGCGCGTGGAGACGCGCATGCCGGCGTGGCTCGATCGCTTTCCGACCGTGCAGGCGCTTGCCCAGGCCGCGCCTTCCGATGTTTTGGACGCTTGGCAGGGGATGGGCTACAACCGACGTGCTCTGGCGCTCCACAAGGCCGCTCAACGGGTCGTAGAGGATTGGGGTGGGGAGTTTCCGCACGAGACGCGTGACTTGGTCGCTCTGCCTGGTATTGGACCGGCAACGGCGCAAGGTATCCGGTCGTTTGCGTTTGATCTTCCGGGCGTGTATCTGGAGACCAACGTGCGCACGGTCTTTCTGCATCACTTCTTTCCCGATGTACCGGCTGTTCCCGATCGCGAGCTGGTGCCGCTGATTCAGGCGGCCTGTCCGGCGGCCCCTGGTGCGTTGGCGGACGAGATCGCTCCCTTTGCCGTGCCGCTCGATGATGCCGATACGCCGCGCGCGTGGTATTACGCGTTGCTGGATTACGGCGCATATCTAAAAAAGACGTTGCCCAATCCGTCCAGGCGCTCGGCGGGCTATAGCCGTCAATCAAAGTTTGAGGGCTCGCGTCGCCAAAAGCGCGCGCATATCGTGCGTATGTTGCTGGCAGCGCGCGATGGCCAGCCGGCGGGGATTACGCTTGCTGATGCCGTGGTGGGCGTTAACGAGATGGAAGCGGCGGCTGGGCGTGGACCGGTCGAGCGCGAGCTTGTCGCGGGCATTCTGGCCGACCTGGAGCGTGAGGGCTTTTGCCGAGCCGAGGGCGATCGCTGGCTGAGCATCTAGCCCGTGGAAATCTGAAGAACAGGATTGTAAGGTTTAGATTTCCGACATGAGGGCATCCTAAAGACGAGGCCGCTCGAAGCCTACGGGCGGCATGCGTTGAAGGGAAGTACACCTATGGATTTTGAGAATTCCCAAACCAAGAAGAACCTCGAGACCGCTTTTGCCGGTGAGTCCCAGGCACACACCAAGTATCGCTACTATGCCTCCAAGGCAAAGAAGGACGGCTACGTTCAGATCTCGAACATCTTTGCCGAGACGGCTGGCAACGAGTCCGAGCACGCCAAACTGTGGTTTAAGTATCTGCACGATGGTGCCGTTCCTGACACCCTGGACAACTTGCGTGATGCCGCTGCGGGCGAGAACTACGAGTGGACCACGATGTACGACGAGTTTGCCAAGACCGCCGAGGAAGAGGGCTTTGCCGAGATTGCCGCAAAGTTCCGTGGTGTCGCCGCCGTCGAGAAGGCCCACGAGGAGCGCTACAACAAACTCGTCGAGCGCATCGAGTCGGGCGAGGTGTTTGAGCGTGAGGGCGTGAAGGTGTGGAAGTGCCTGAACTGTGGGCACCTGCACGTTGGTGCCGAGGCGCCTGAGGTGTGCCCGGTGTGTAACCACCCCAAGGCGTACTTTGAGGAGCAGGTGGTGAACTACTAGCGCGTGGCGCTAGCGTGAGCTGGGCCGGGAGGGCCGGACTACCTTCCCTCCTCGCTCACGGCTTCGCAGGGTCGCGTTGAGGGAAGGTAGTCCGGCCCTCCCGGCCCGCTTTGAGTCGTCGCGTGCTCGTTACTGAAAAGCTGATAAGAAGTTTGTGTGCCGCCCCGATAGGGGCGGCACGTTTTTGTATGGGGGCTGGTTGGGACGGCACCGTTCATGGGTGGGGTACACTGGGTAGCGACTTTTAGTTTATCTACTACCTGATGGGGTGTTTTTTATGGGTAAGAAGTCTCGGGCTCGGGTTGCTGCGGCGGGAACTCGCAAGGATCCTGGCCGTCGGGTTGTCGAGGGTAAAAAGGCCGATCGTGCCGAGAAAGACAAGAAGGTCGGCGCGCATGCTCATCCTGAGTGGGCGCCTCATTTGAATTCGGCTAGTGAGGATTTGACTGCCAAGTTGTTTACTCTGGTCGAGGTCATCTTGGGCGTGGTGCCCGTGGTGGTCATTGGTCTGTTCCTGGCCTCTAAGGATGCCACGAGCGTGGATAAGCTCACCGATGTCTTTTCTCAGGACCCCTCGATGGTGGTTACGTTTATCTCTGCGTGCTTGCAGCCGTTTGTGGCATACATGTTGTACATGATTTATCGCAAATACTGCGAGGGCGATGCGGGCTTTGTTGCCGGTAACTTGATTGGCCTCTTGTGCTCCGAGATTTTGCTACTCAATATTCCCGGCGTCATCGGCATGGGCATCTTGTTGTGGCGTGTCTGGCGCAACGTCGCTCCGCACTTTGAGAGCTGGCTGTTTGAGCGTCGCGCAATGGGCGTGCTAGTCGACATCGCGGGCTCACTCGTGATCCTGGTCCTGGCGTTTATGTGTGCCACCGCCGCCCGCGGTCTCGCGGGCATATAGTCTGTCCTCACCGACCACGGAGCGCAGGGCGGGGAAACTTTTCCCTCTCGCTCACGGCTTCGCAGGGTCGCGCGAGGCAAAGGTTTCCCCGCCCTGCGCTCCGGCGTTGAGTCATCGCATGCTCGTTACAGAAAAGCTGATAATAAGTTTGTGTGCCGTCCCTTTTGGGGCGGCACGTTTTTGTGTGTGTGGGGTCCCTGTTTTCACAATTTTCGTCAAGCTTTTGGTTAGATTTTGGTCAGTTGGCGTAAGGGTGGAAGGCCAAAAGATTGCTGGCGAAAAAAGCTCAGAGAAAGTGCTGGTAGGGGAGTTGTTGAGCTTTTCGACAGCTTTTGAGCAAAAGAAACTTTGTGGCTATTGCCGGCGATTGCGTTGTCGCGGTCATGGCGGTGCGGGATGCTGGTCGTAAGCGTCGAATGCTCCGATTTTGGAGGCCAGCATGGATCTGTTTCTTGAGACTCCGCAGCAACAAGCTGAGCGCATGCTGCGTCAGCAACAACGACTCATGGAGATGCAAATGCAAGGGGCGGCAGCCCAGCCCTTTGCGCAAAATGTCGTGCCCGCTGCTGTACCTGCAGCTGTGCCCGGGTGTGAATCGGCGCCAGAGGCCTATTCCGTACAGCAAGATTCATATGCGCAGGAGCTCGCGTTCGACAAACGCCGCGCGCGCCGCCGCCGTTTGGGCCAGCGCCTGCGCACATTGGCGATGATCGTGCTCATCCCGCTGGGGCTTGCGGCCATCTTTCTGGCGTCGTATGCCCTCACGTGCATCCTCAACGGCGCATCGCCCAACGAGGTGCTCCAGCATCTAGCGGCCCTGGGCCAGCGCCTAGGTGACGTCATAACAACCATCCGCGCCGGCTGGGAGAGCTAGCGTTTGTCACATTAGGACTTCTAGGGTGTAGGGATTATCGCCACGAGTAAAACTCTTGCATCCCGTGGGTCCTGTCGTGCGATTGATAGTATTATCGAAGATGAATAATAATAGGATTTGCTATGTATAAGCATGATTTAGAGCAGACTCTTTTGGGCATTGACGAAGAGGCAGAGCTGGAAATAGGTCCAAGAGACGATAGGCCGAGCGTTGTATTGGTGGGAGGAAGCGCCTTCATGCTAAACGATGTGACGAATCGGTCGGTTACACATGACATTGATGTGTTTGAGGCAGACAGGTGCCTCCGCGAGATCATAGCTCGATACCCCGAGGTGAATGGTATGGCGGTGGCATATTGTGATCAGATGCCATTCAATTACGAAGATCGTTTGATTCCCTTGGATATTGGGGCGCGTTTTATCAGGTACTTTACGCCATCCTTGGAGGACCTGGCGGTGATGAAGCTCTATGCCTACCGTCCGAACGACATCGTCGATCTTCATAGTCAGGCATTCGTCGATCGACTTGATTGGGGGCTGCTCGAACGGCTTATATTCGACGAGGGGGGCACTGGCGTCGTCGCCTTCGGAGCGGAGTTATCAAGAGATGGTCTGCGCATACAGGCAATACAAAAAGGAGGTGCTCGGTTGAATCTGACCTTTGAGGGATTCTTAAAAGGCTATTGCCGAGAGCTATCCGGACAGCAGTCACTGAGTTTTAGAAAGCTGGTTGAGCAGGCGACGACGGTTGCGCCGCGCGTGGCGGAGCCTCTGTTTTTGCTTGCTTTGGCGCAAGGAAAAGCCGAATACGTTCTGGGTTTATCCGAGGGCTCGTGGATGGAAGAGGATTACCGAGACGTTTTGTCCTTGTACGGTCAAGCGGGTAACATAATATCTTTATGCGCCAAAAGTGAGCTTCCTAATCGTTATGCCAACGTTTGGCGTGCGTATAGAGCGGTGAAGGAAAAGCCGGTGGCGAACAGAAGGATCAACGCCCTGATGCGAAAAAGAATACTGGAAGCATTGGAGGAATCGGGCGTAACGCGCTATGGCCTCTGCCGTGCTCTGCACCTGAATAAAGGAAACGTATACGCATACTTGGCCGGCGATGACTCAAAGGTGAGCAGGGAGACGGCGCGCCGCATTATGGAATATGCGGAGGAGAGGGGCACCCAAGAAGGGGCCGGCCGCCCGGTGCGTGTGGCGGGGTAAGATTAATCGCGGTTTTGATTGGTGCTCGATTGGGTTTGTTGGGCGGAGTTTATGTCTGCTATTGATATTGTGCTTGTTGTGATCGCCTTGGTGGCGGTGGGGGTTGCTGTGGCTTGCGCCCTCCAGCTCAAGAGCCTGCGTGCCGAGCTGCGGGAGCGTGGCGACAGTAGCGCGGAAACGCTGGCAGCGCTCGAGCAGGCCAACAGCACGCTCGACACCCTGAACGTCGCGTTGGCCGAAACCCGCCGCACGGCAAATGCCATCGCGCAGCAGCAGACGACCGACGCCGCCGTAGAGCAGCAGCGCTACCTGACCATTGCGCGCGAGTTCTCGCAGGCCGGCGACCGTATGGATGACCTGCGCCGCGAGACGGCCCAACAGCTTGGCGCCAACCGCGAAGGCATCGAGCATCGCCTGGACAAGGTGCGCGAGACGGTCGATGCTCAGCTGGGCGCCATCCGCAAAGACAACAACGTGCAGCTCGACCAAATGCGTGCGACGGTGGACGAGAAGCTCTCTCGCACGCTCAACGACCGACTGTCGGCATCGTTTAAGCAGGTGAGCGACCAGCTCGAGGCCGTGTACAAGGGCCTGGGCGACATGCAGTCTATCGCCACCGGCGTGGGCGACCTTAAGCGCGTGCTGGGCAATGTCAAGGCGCGTGGCATTTTGGGCGAGGTGCAGCTGGGTGCAATCCTGGCGGACATCCTCACGCCCGATCAGTATCTGGAAAACGTCGCCACCAAGCCCGGCGCCTCGGAACGCGTTGAGTTTGCTGTCAGGCTGCCGGTGGACGAGGGCGACCCCGTGCTGCTGCCGATTGACTCCAAGTTTCCGGGCGACGCGTACGAGCATCTGCTCGACGCCCAGGAGTCTGGTGACGCTGAGGCCGTCGCCGCAGCGCGCAAGACGCTCGATATGATGGTGAAACGCGAGGCCAAGGACATCTGCGAAAAGTATCTGAGCGTGCCCGTGACCACCAACTTTGGCATCATGTTCGTTCCGTTTGAGGGGCTGTACGCTGAGGTCGTCAGCCGCCCCGGGCTTATCGAGACCCTGGGCCGCGACTATCATGTCAACGTTGCCGGCCCTAGCACCATGGCGGCCATTCTCAACAGCCTGCAGATGAGTTACCAAACGTTTAAGCTGCAAAAACGCACCGACGATGTACTGCGCGTGCTCTCCGCTGTCAAGGCCGAGCTGCCGCGCTATCAAAAGGCGCTGCGCCGCGCCCAGCAGCAGATCGAGACCGCGGGCAAAACGGTCGAGGGCATCATTACCACGCGCACCAACGTCATGGAGCGCAAGCTCAAGGACATCGACGCGCTGGAAGACGCCGACCAAGCCGATGAGATCTTGGGGCTCACGCCCGCGGGCTTTCCCACAGACCAAGAAGACGAGGACTAATTGCAACAAGACGGCGGGGCGCCGGCGCAAACGCGGATGCCCCGCTGCTTTTCGCATCGTGCTTGCCTGAAGTGCGCTTCAATGTGCAACAATGGCGTTTCGCCCTATCAGACGCGAAAGGAAGCCCATGTCTCAGAGAAGCACCAGCCCGCTCAAACGCTCCACCGTGCGCCGCACGCTACAGCGTTTTTGGGATGTCACGCGCACGCAGCCGCTGATTGTCTTTCTCTCGGTGTTCTCGTCGGCGGGCTACATCTTTTTGCTGACGTTTGCCAATACCTATGTGATGGCCCTCATTGTCGACCGCGTTCAAGCCGGTCCCGTGGCGGGTGACCAGGTGTTTGAGGTCTTCGGTCCCTACATTCTGGCGCTCGTGCTCGTCAACCTGGTGGGCCAGATCCTCTCCAAGCTGCAGGACTACACCGTCTACAAGCTCGAGATCGCGGGCAACTATCACCTGGCGCGCCTGTGCTTCGACACGCTCTCCAACCAATCCATGACATTCCATACCAGCCGCTTTGGCGGATCGCTTGTGAGCCAGACAAGCCGTTTTATGAGCGGCTACACGGGTCTGGTGGACGTGACGGTGTATTCGCTCATCCCCACCATCACCTCGGTCATCTGTACCGTGGCCGCACTCGCCCCGGTGGTGCCGACGTTTACCGTGATCCTGGTGTGCATCATGGTCGTCTACATCGCGTTTGTCTGGCTTATGTACAAGCGCATCATGCCGCTTTCGGCCGCGACGTCCGCCGCGCAGAACAAGCTCTCGGGCGTGCTCTCCGACGCGGTCACGAACATCTTGGCCGTCAAGACCTGCGGGCGCGAGGACTTTGAACGCGATCTGTTCGACACCGCCGACCGCGCCGCGCGCGATGCCGAGACGGTCTCGATGCACGCCATGATGCAGCGCAACTTTACGACCTCGGGCCTTATCGTCATCACCATGGCCGTGGTGAGTGTGTTCGTGGCGGGCGGCAACGCGTGGTTTGGCATCTCGGCCGGCTCGCTCGTCATGATCTTTACCTACACCTATAACCTCACCATGCGCCTGAACTACGTGAGTTCCATGATGCAGCGTATCAACCGCGCTTTGGGCGATGCGGCCGAGATGACGCGCGTGCTGGACGAGCCACGCTTGGTGGCAGACGACCCGGATGCCCCCGAGCTCAAGGTGAGCGAGGGCGCGATTGATTTTGAGCACCTGAGCTTTGCGTACCGTGACGCTGCGGCGGGCGAGAGCGTGTTCGATGACCTGACACTTCATGTGGCGGCGGGCCAGCGCGTGGGCCTGGTGGGCAAATCGGGCTCGGGTAAGACGACGCTCACCAAGCTGCTGCTGCGCCTGGACGATGTCCAGGGCGGCCGCGTGCTCGTGGACGGTCAGGATGTCTCGCGCTGCACGCAGCAGAGCCTGCGCCGCCAGGTTGCCTACGTGCCGCAGGAAGCGCTGCTGTTCCACCGCTCCATTCGAGAAAACATTGCCTACGGTCGTCCCAGCGCCACTGATGAGCAGATTCGCGAGGCTGCGCGCCTGGCCAACGCCCTGGAGTTTATCGACCGCTTGCCTCGTGGCTTTGACACCATGGTGGGCGAGCGCGGCGTCAAGCTCTCGGGCGGCCAGCGTCAGCGCGTGGCCATCGCCCGCGCGATTCTCACCGACGCGCCGATTCTGGTGCTCGACGAGGCGACCTCTGCCCTGGACAGCGAGTCCGAGGCGCTGGTGCAGGAAGCTCTCGAGAACCTGATGCGCGGCCGCACCTCCATTGTGGTGGCGCATCGCCTGTCCACCGTGGCGGCGCTCGACCGCATCGTGGTACTGGCGGATGGCGAGATCGTCGAGGACGGCACGCATGTGCAGCTCGTCGAGGCGGGCGGCGAGTACGCGAACCTGTGGAGCCGTCAGACCGGCGCATTCTTGGAGGCGTAAACGTCTCGGACGTGGGACAATTGTGCCCATAAGTTTATTGTGCCGTTGAGCCGAGGAGTCGTTATGCCACGCGAGACCAATGCCGCCAAGCGCGAGCGCGCCATCGAGGTGTGTGAGCGCCTCAACCGTCGCTATGGCCCGGTCGAGTGCTTTTTGGACCACGAGAATCCCTTCCGCCTGCTGATCGCGGTGCTGCTTTCGGCGCAAACGACCGATGCGCAGGTCAACAAAGTGACGCCGCGGCTGTTTGCCCAGTGGCCCACGCCCGAGACCATGGCCGGGGCGAGCGTAGCTGACGTGGCGGACACCATCAAGTCGCTCGGCTTCTACAAGAGCAAAGCCAAG
Organism: uncultured bacterium; assembly: GCA_905214945.1. Taxonomy (GTDB): domain Bacteria; phylum Actinomycetota; class Coriobacteriia; order Coriobacteriales; family Coriobacteriaceae; genus Collinsella. The sequence goes on along the minus strand of CAJMOC010000036.1, from coordinate 3,945 downwards.
CATGCCGTCGAGGCCGCGCAGATGATTGTCACCGACTATGACGGCGAGGTGCCGGCCGACATGAAGGAACTCGTGAAGCTGCCGGGCGTGGGACGCAAGACGGCGAACATCGTGCTCAACGTGGGGTACGGCATCGTGGAAGGCATCGCGGTGGATACGCACGTCAACCGCATTGCGCACCGCCTGATGCTGAGTCCCAAGACGCATGCCAAGGAACCGCTCAAGACCGAGCAGGATCTGCTCAAGATTTTGCCGCACGAGTATTGGGAGTCGGTCAACCATCAGTGGATCACCTTTGGTCGCGAGATCTGCGACGCCCGCAAACCCAAGTGTGACGAGTGTCCGCTGGCAGATTTGTGCCCCAGCGTGCGCGTGGCGGGGTAGGGCGGAACGCATCTTCGTCTGGCGTTTTTTGCGGGGCTGGGTTTGCCCTTGAGCCGGAGTCCTCTCCATGCGCTACCATGACAGACAATGTATTTGACGTACGACCCGCCGAGCTTGCCCCGGCGGGCTTTTGGCGTTGCGATGCCGGAGGAACAGCATGCTCATTCACCGTATAGCCGCGCAGCTCTACACTGCCGAGGCGCTGCAGACTGTCGAGGCCGGACTCGATGCCGGCGAGGACGTGACGCTGGCCGTGTCGCAGTCGGGCCGCACGCTCATGGCGGCAGCTCAGTTTGCGCGCCGTCCGCGTCCCACGGTCTACATCGTGAGCGGCGAGGACGCGGCCGATCGCGCCGCGCGCAGCCTGGCCGCCTATGTGGGTCTGGCGCATGTGTGCCGCTTTCCCGAGCGCAAAGACTATCCATGGCGTGAGCAGGCGCCCGACGACGCCGAGGTGGCCCAACGCTGCGAGGCTTTAGGGCGCATCGTGCGCGGCGATAACTGCATCATGGTCGCCTCGGCCCGCGCGCTACTGCGTTGCGTGCCGCCGGTCGAGAGCCGCTATTGGGAGTCCACCACCTTTGCGGTGGGCGAGGAGATTCCTTTTGACGAGGTGCCGCAGCGCCTGGTGGGCATGGGCTACACCAATGCCGGCGCCGCCGACGCGCCCGGTCTGTTCCGCGTGCACGGCGATACCGTCGAGGTGTTCCCCGCGCAGGAAAAAGCACCCGTGCGCATTGAGTTCTTTGGCGACGAGATCGACCGCATCCGCCGCATGGTGAGCTCTACGGGTCAAACCATCGGCAACGAGGACAGCATCGAGATCTTCCCGTGCCGCGAGCTGGCGCTCACCGACGAGGCCGTCCACAACATGCATGTGGCGCTCTATCGCGCCAGCCAGAGCGATAGCAAGCTGGCGGCGCTGCTCGAGATGGTGGACGCGCGCATCGTCACGCCCGAGCTCGACCGCTTTTTGCCGGTGATGTACGGCCAGACCGTGAGCCCGTTGGCGCACGTGAGCGGCAAGGCGCTTGTGGTCCTGTCCGAGCCGCGCTCGCTGTTCGATGACTGCCTGCGCGCCTACGAGGATATCGAGGCCCGTGCCGGCGAGGCGGGGATTGACCGTCTGGACGGCCTGTACGTGCGTGCCCAACAGCTCGACTTTGGTGCTCAGCAGCGCCTGAACTACGTGAGCCTGATTCGTGCCGGCGGTGCGGTTACAGCCGAGCTCAAGATTGAGCAGCCGGCCATTGCGGGCTCGGACAATCGCTTTATGACGCGCATTCAGGAGGTCGTGGGCAAGCGCTATGCCTGCGTGTTTGCCATTCCCGACCGCGGTGCGCGCGAGTCGATGGAGCTCACCTTTGGCGACGAGGGCATCACCTTTGAGGAGTCGCTGACGGCCGCCCCCGAAAACGCCGGCGTTATCGGCGACCGCGTGCGCGTGGCGGCGGCGGATTCTGACGACCGTGCTGCTCGTCAGGCGGCCCATGCTTCGATTCGCGAGCGCCATGCCGACGCGCTCAACGCCCGCTCGCTCGAGGCGGGCGCGGCCCAGGCTGCCGCTGGTGCCGCCGTGCCCACCATCTCGCGCGGACGCGTGACCTTTGTGGATGCCGCTCTACCGCAGGGCGTGGTGGTGCCCGATGCCAATCTGGCCGTGTTCTCGATCGCCGACCTCAACGCCCGCATGGACGCCAACCGCGCGCGCAGCCGCCGCAAGGTCGACATTACGCAGATCACCTTCCCCTTTAAGCCGGGCGACTACGTGGTGCACGCAACGCATGGCATCGCGCTCTTTAGCGAGATCGCGCGCCAGGAAGTGGGCGGCAAGGAGCGCGACTACTTCTTGCTGGAATACGCCGACGGCGACAAACTCTATGTGCCGCTCGAGCAGGTCGACCGCATCACGCGCTATGTTGGCCCCGACGGCGATAAACCGCGCTTGACCAGGCTCAACACCGCCGACTGGACGCGTGCCACCAACAAGGCGCGCAAGAATGCCAAAAAGCTGGCGTTTGACCTGGTCGACCTGTATACGCGCCGCTCTTCGATTACCGGTATCGCCTGTCCGCCCGATACGCCCGAGCAGATTGAGATGGAGGAGAGCTTCCCCTACGACGAGACGCGCGACCAGCTGGAGGCTATTGCCGACATTAAGGCGGACATGGAGGCACCCAAGCCCATGGACCGCCTGCTGTGCGGCGACGTGGGCTTTGGCAAGACCGAGGTCGCCCTGCGCGCAGCGTTTAAGTGCGTGGACTCCGGCCGCCAGGTCATGGTACTCTGCCCCACGACTATTCTTGCCCAGCAGCACTACGAGACGTTCTTTGAGCGCTTTGCCCCGTTTGGCCTTGAGGTCGAGGTGCTCAGCCGCTTTCGCACGCCGGCGCAGCAAAAGCGCGCGCTCAAGGCGTTTGCCGAGGGCACGATCGATGTGCTGATCGGCACACACCGTCTGCTTTCGGCCGACGTGAACCCCAAGAACCTGGGCCTGGTGATCATCGACGAGGAACAGCGCTTTGGTGTGCAGCACAAGGAGCAGCTCAAGAACCTGCGCGAGCAGATCGACGTGCTCACGCTTTCGGCCACGCCCATCCCGCGTACCATGCAGATGGCCACGAGCGGCGTGCGCGACATGAGCCTGATCACCACGCCGCCGACCGGGCGCCGTCCCGTGATTGTGCACGTGGGGGAGTACGACCCCGACGTGGTGAGCGCGGCGATTCGCCTGGAGGTGGGTCGCGGCGGCCAGGTGTACTACGTGTCCAACCGCGTCAAGACCATCGACGACGCCGTGGCGCGCGTGCACGAGGCCGCGCCCGAGGCGCGCGTGGGCGTGGCGCACGGCAAGATGAGCCCGCGCGAGGTCGAGGACGTGATGATCGAGTTTGCGACCAAAAAGATCGACGTGCTCATTGCCACGACCATCGTGGAGAGCGGTATCGACAACGCGTGCGCCAACACGCTCATCATCGAGGATTCGCAGCGCCTGGGCCTAGCACAGCTCTACCAGCTCAAGGGCCGTGTGGGCCGCTCGGCCACGCAGGCCTACGCATACTTTATGTTCCCGGGCGAGCTGCCGCTCACCGAGGAGGCAACGGCGCGCCTGACTGCACTTTCCGAGTTCCAGGACCTGGGCAGCGGCATGCGCATCGCCATGCGCGACCTGGAGATTCGCGGCGCCGGCTCGCTCATGGGTGCCGAACAGCACGGTAACCTATCGAGCGTGGGCTTTGACCTGTTTACGCAGATGCTGGGTCAGGCCGTGGCCGAGGCGCGCGGTGACGACGATGCCGGCGTGGAGGCGGCGAGCGTGGGCATTAACCTGCCGGCCGATTACTTCTTGTCCGAGGAGTACCTGCCGGCGGTGGACCAGCGCGTGCTCGTGTACCGCAAGCTCGCGGCGGCCGAGGACCTGGAGAGCATCGACGAGGTACAGGAAGAGACCGAGGCCGCGCATGGCGAGCTGCCGTTGGCGGGACTCAATCTGTTCAACCGCGCGCGTATCCGTATCCGCGGCGAGCGCTTGGGGCTCGAGAGCGTCACGCTCAGCGGCGG
>CAJMOC010000035.1:0-13294 GCA_905214945.1 uncultured bacterium | reverse complement strand
TCGTTACCGACCGCCTGGCTCGCTACTACGAGACGGTCACCAAGCACAACCTCAACTACCGTCGTTACTATCACCAGTTCGACTACTAATAGTTAACCACTCATTTAAGAAGCACCCTGCCCGGGCGCATGCGTCCGGGCATTTTTATGCCGAAATTCGCAAGAAAGGGGAATCGAATGAGGCAGTTTATCGTGGCGTCCCATGCTCATTTCGCGTCTGGAATCGTCGAGAGCATCGGCCTGCTCTCCGGCGAGCGCGAAAACGTCCATGCGCTGTCTATGTATGTCGACGGAAACGAGGACCTGGTCAAGGAGGCCGCAGCGATTCTGGACGACTTTGCCGCGGACGATGAGGTTGTCGTTTGCACCGACCTCTTTGGCGGCAGCGTCAACAACGAGTTCACCAAGATCGTCCAGACGCGCCCCAACACGCACCTGGTGACCAATATGAACCTGCCACTCCTTATTCAGCTGCTGTTCGTGTCCGATTCCACCCCGATCGATGAGGCCATTCGCCAGATCGTCGAGGCGGACGACACTAAGGTCAAGTACGTCAACGACCTGCTGGGGCAGGCCGAACTCGACGAGTTTTAATCGCTAGGAGCACACCATGATTCAGATGATTCGCGTGGACTATCGACTGCTTCACGGCCAGGTTGCCGTTAGCTGGACCTCGGCTCTGGGTGCCGACTGCATCCTGTTGGTGAGCGACACGGTCCTCAATGACAAGCTTCGTCTGCAGGCCTTGTCCCTTGCAAAGCCGGAGGGCTGCAAGGTCGTCGTCAAAAACACCGAGGATGCCGTCAAGGCGCTTCAGAGCGGTGTGACCGACAAGTACAAGCTCTTCGTGGTTTGCGAGACGATCCAGCAGGCCGGTGCCGTCGCCAAGGCGATGGGCGTCAAGAAGATCAACCTCGGCAATGTTGCCTTTAGCGAGGATGCCCGCCAGGTCTCGACGAGCGTATTTCTCACGCCCGAAAACGAGGCATACGTCAAAGAGCTGCTCGGCGAGGGCTACGAGCTGTTCATTCAGATGATTCCGGCAGATGCGAAGACTGACGCCGCGAAGGTCATCGGTTAGGGGCCATTATGGTTATCAAGACAATCCTGATTTTCCTTATTGCCCTTTTGGGTTATTCCGAGTGGCTGACGGGCACGAGCTACCTCCAGCGCCCGATCGTGCTCGGACCTCTGGTTGGCCTTGTCATGGGCGACATGGTGACCGGCACGATCATGGGCGCCACGATGGAGCTTGCCATGGTCGGCGCCATCTCGGTCGGTGCGTATAACCCGCCCGATACGATTTCCGGAACCATCCTGGGCGTGTCGCTTGCCATGCAGGCCGGTGCGGACGCTTCGGCGGCCCTGACCCTGGGCATTCCCATCGCAACGATCGTCCTGGCGCTCGATACGGCCCTGGGCCAGCCGGTGATGCTACTGCTGGTGCACCGTATCGACAAAAACGTCGAGGACGGAGACACCAAGGCCATCACGCGCAACATGCTCATCGCCGGTTATGCGCAGAGCTGGTGCGGCCTGCTGATTATTCCCCTGGCATTCTTCTTTGGCGCCGATGCTGTTGCCAGCCTGCTCAACATCATCCCCGATTTCGTTCAGACCGGCATGGATGTCGCCGCCGCCTTCTTGCCCGCACTCGGCTTTGCGATGCTGGCGCAGATGATTATGAACAAAACAGTGGCTCCGTTCTTCTTCGCTGGCTTCTTCCTCGTCGCCTACTTTGGCATTAGCACGACGGGCGTGGCGATTTTTGCCGCGATCATCGTCGTCGCGATGACGGTTTTGGGTGACAAGAAAAAGGCGGAGCAGCCCGCAGTGGCAACCGAGGATCCTGCGATTGGGAGTGGGTTCGATGAGTTTTAAGTTTGAGTCTTCTTACGACGGGCTGATTTCCCGCGCAGACCTTAAGAAACTGTTCTGGCGCTCGATTCCCTATGAGCATTCCTGGAACTATGAGCGTATGGGCCATATCGGCTTTATGTGGGCCCTTATGCCGATCCTTCGCAAGCTGTATCCGCAGGATGCAGACTTTAAGGCCGCACTCAAGCGCCATATGGAGCTCTATAACGTCACGCCGTACATCTCGACGCTCCCCATGTCCATTGCTGCCGCAATGGAAGAGGTCAACGCTACTGACGATAGCTTTGACACGAGCGCAATCTCTAATGTCAAGCTTGCTTTGATGGGACCGCTGTCCGGCGTGGGCGATGCCTTCTACTGGGGTACGCTGCGAATTTTGGCAACGGGTGTCGGCACGTCGCTGGCGCTGCAGGGCTCTATTCTTGGCCCGATTTTGTTCCTGCTCGTGTTCAACGTCCCTCACTACATCATCCGTTACCTGCTGACGTTTGTGGGATATCGCTTTGGCTCGGACATGATCAGCAAGGTCCAGGAATCGGGCATTATGGACACGATTGTCAAGATGGCCTCTATCATGGGCGCCATGGTGATCGGTGCTATGACCATGGAGATGGTCACCGTGGACATTCCGCTCATGGTCGGTGCGGGCGATGGTGCTCAGACGCTGGCCGAGCTGCTCAACGGAATCTTCCCGGGCTTTGTCACGATGGGGCTGTTTGGAATCGTCTATCTCATGCTCAAGAAGAAGATGAATCCGCTGCTCATTATGCTCGTGATCCTACTCGTGAGCATCGCCGGCGCGTTCTTTGGAGTGCTTGGTGTTCAGTAGGGCATCCGTCATAATTAAAACAATGTAAGAGGGGGCGTCGCGCACATTGTGCTGCGGCGCCCTTTTGCCGAAAGGTGGACAAGATGGAGTATCCGCAGCTTGCCGTCATGAATATCAGCCATCGTTATTTTGACCTTGAGGAATTCTTTTCCTCGGCTGCGGCCTCGGGCTACACGTGTTGCGAGCTTTGGACCGGGGCGATGCATCTGTATGTCGATTGCCATGGATACGATTCGATCGAGCAGGTGCGGGAGCTGTCACAGCGGTATGGAGTTCGGATTGTGGGGCTTTGTCCCGAACAGAACAACCCCAAGCCGTGGAATATCGCGGCGCGCGGGAATGAAGCGCGTACCCGCACGCTCGCGTACTTTAAGAACGTTGTGGATATCGCGGCGGAACTTGGAGCCGAGCAGGTCATGGTCTCGAGTGGCTGGGCATTTTTAAACGAGCCGATCGAGGACGCGTGGGGTCGCAGTGCCTCGATGCTGCGTGCGATTGCCGAGCATGCGGGAGAACGCGGCGTGCGACTGGTGCTCGAGGCCCTACAACCGGTTGAGTCGATAATCGTGAACTCGGCGGCCGACACGAAGCGCATGATTGAGGCAGTTGACCATCCGGCACTTAAGGCGTGTCTGGATATGGGCGCCATGGCGGTGGCGGGGGATACCATCGACGATTATTTCGATCTGCTTGGCGATGATGTCGCCCACGTGCATTTTGTCGATGTTGCGGCAGATGGCACGACGCATCTTGCCTGGGGTGACGGCGACCGCGATATGCGCGCCGACCTGGATAGGCTGGTGGCGCGCGGCTATCGCGGAGTTGTTTCGGCCGAGACCTATGACGGGCGCTATTTTGCCGACCCCGCAGCTGCCGATGCGCAGGTAATGGCAGAGTATCGTCGTGCGATTGGCGCCTAGGTGGGGTCGGGTTGCGGCAACCTACCCTATGTTTCCAGATGAATACGGTGTGAGCGGCTGCGACGGATTTTCCCCGCAAGCACTCTAGTATGCTAAAGTACCCAGAAGACCGGCGGAGCTATGCCGGTCTTCTGCTCTATATGAAACACAGCATGAGGAGGCTCACCAGATGACGGCCACACCGTGGGGATTCCGGGACATATTGCCCGAGGAGGCTCAGGCACGCGAGGAGATCGCATGTACGGTGAAGGGCTGCTTTAGGGAGCATCATTACCTGCCGGTTGAGACGCCGCTGCTCGAGGACAAGGGTTCGCTCGAGGAAGGTGGCCGCATTGCGGACACGCCGTTTAAGCTCTTTGACGATGATGGGCGTTTGCTGGTGGTCCGTCCCGACAACACGTTGCCGATCGTGCGCTTGGTTTCGACCCGCATGCGCGCGGCCGATCTGCCCCTGCGCCTGCGCTACGAGGCGCCGGTGGTTCGCGAGTGCCAGCGCAATGCCGGCGGCTCGCGTCAGTTTACGCAGCTGGGCTTTGAGCTCATCGGCGCGGGCGACGCCGCGGGCGATGTCGAGATTGTCTCGCTGGTAGCCGAGGCCGTGCGCAAACTGGCGTTGCCCGATGCGCGCATTATCGCAGGTAGCGTGCGTCCGTTTAAGGAGCTGCTCGCGGCGTGCGAGGATCGCGACCTGGCTGCCGAGGCCCTGCGCTGCGTGCACGCCAATGACTTTGTGGGCCTCGATGCCCGCGTGGCGGCAAGCACCGAGTCCGATGCCGTCAAGGCCGCCATTAGCGAGCTGCCGCGCTTGCACGGCGGTGCCGAGGTACTCGACCGTGTGGACGCGCTGCTGGAAGCTGCCGGTATCGTCGCGCCGCTGACGCGCGAGCTGCGTGCCCTGGTCGAGGGTCTGGCTCCCGAGGACGCCCAGGTGCTGTCCTTCGACTTCTCCATCATGAACTCGTTTGATTACTACACGGGCCTGGTCTTTAAGGCCTATGCCGGCGGCCTGCCCGATCCTGTTGGCTCGGGCGGACGCTACGACTCCATCTTTACCGGCGCGTTCGGCGATGGCATCGAGGTACCGGCGGCGGGATTTGCCTTTTCGCTCGAGCGTCTGGAGGCCGCGCGCACTTCGGCTGAGGACGCCGCTTCCGACGGCGACCACGCCGCGGGCCGTGGTACCGAGGGTCCGCTGCGCATTGCCGTGCCCAAGGGCTCGCTTAAGGCCGACACGCTCGACGTGCTCGAGGCCGCGGGCCTGGACGTCTCCGAGCTGCGCGACCCCGGCCGTCACCTGATCGTGCGCGGTCGCGATACGCGTGCCGGCGAGGGCGCGGTCGGAGATATCGAGTTTGTCATTGTGCGCCCCAGCGATGCGCCCGCCTTTGTGGGCTGCGGTGGTGCCGATTGCGGCATCTGCGGCTGGGATTCGCTTATCGAGGCCGACCTCAACCTGCTGCAGCTGGTCGATCTGGGCTACGGCCTGTGCACCTTTATTGAGGCTGAGCCCGCTTGGCGCGCCGGTCAGGCCGAGCACAACTATGCCCGCCGCGGTTCGCTTCGCGTGGCAACCAAGTACCCGCGTATCGCGAGTGCCTGGTATGCCGAGCGCGGCGTGAACGCCGACATTGTTTCGCTGCACGGCAACATCGAGCTGGGACCCATCGTCGGTATGACCGATCGCATCGTGGACATTACCGCCACGGGTGCCACGCTGCGCGATAACGACCTGGTTATTACTGGTCGCATCATGGACTGCACAGCGCGCTTCTTTGTCAATCCGGGTGCCGCTCGCCTGGATCCGCGCGTACGCGATCTTGCCGATCGCCTGGCTGCTGCCGTGAAGGACAAGCATTTTGAGCCCGTTGCGGGCTCGGCACAATAGCGCGAGCACGCACGGGCGCCCCAACGTACGGGCTGCGGGTCGACTGGCGCCGCCGCCCGGCATCTCGTTTTCCAAACGCAACCTCGACCGATAGGGGATACCGATATGAAGACCATCAAGCTTGCTCCCGGTGAGCGCCTCGTTACCAACCAGCTCAACCGCAAGGGCGTGCTGCCGCAAAACATCGTCGACGCCGCCCGCGATATCGTGGCCAACGTGCGCGCCAACGGCGATGCCGCGGTGCGCGATTACTGTCAGCGCTTTGATGGTGTTGAGCTGCAGAGTTTTCGTCTGCCGCAAGAGCAGATCGATGCTGCGCTCGAGGGCCTCGATCCTGCCTTTGTCGCCGCGTTGGAGAAAGCCGCACGCCAGATCCGTGAGTTCCACCAGCGCGAGGTCGAGCAGAGCTGGTTTACCACGCGCCCGGACGGCACGATGCTCGGCGTTAAGGTGACCCCGCTTGCCGCTGCCGGCATCTACGTGCCGGGCGGTCGTGCGCAGTATCCCTCTACCGTGCTCATGAACGCCATTCCCGCTAAGGTGGCCGGCGTCAAGCGCGTGGTCATGGTGACCCCGCCGCAAAAAGATGGCCTGATCAGCCCCTACACGCTCGCCGCGGCCAAGCTTGGCGGCGTGGACGAGATCTATATGGTGGGCGGCGCCCAGGCCGTGGCCGCGCTGGCGTACGGCACCGAGACCATTCCGCGCGTCGACAAGATCACCGGCCCGGGCAACGCCTTTGTCGCCGCGGCCAAGCAGATTGTCTCGGGCGACGTGGGCATCGACATGGTCGCCGGCCCCTCCGAGGTCTGCGTGCTGGCCGACGCCACGGCCAAGCCTATGGTGGTCGCGGCCGACCTGATGGCTCAGGCCGAGCACGATCCGCTGGCCGCCTGCTACCTGGTGACTTGCGACGAGCAGTTTGCACGCGAGGTCGAGGCGGGCATCGATATTCTAGTGGCGCAGTCGCCGCGTGCCGAGATTACGTGCGCTTCGCTCGATAACGAGGGCACTATCGTAGTGGCCGCCGACATGGCCGCTGCCGTCGAGGCCGTGAACACCGTGGCGCCCGAGCACCTTGAGCTGCACTGCAAGGACGCGATGGGCCTGCTCGGCGGCATTCGCAACGCCGGCGCCATCTTTGTGGGCGCCTGGAGCTCCGAGCCGCTCGGCGATTACGTCGCCGGCCCCAACCACACGCTGCCGACCGGCGGCACCGCCATGTTCTCTAACCCGCTTTCGGTCGAAGAGTTCGTCAAGCGCTCGAGCGTCATTTGCTATACGCCCGAGGGCCTGCTCTCCGATGCCCCCGCTACGCAGCGTTTAGCCGAGGCCGAGGGGCTGTGGGCACACGCGCTTTCGGCCGCCCTACGTCGTCGCGTGCTGGAGCAGGGCGAGGATGCCGTGAGTGCCGAGTCGCTGGCCGCGGCCGACCTGACCAAGGTCGCCTGGCCGGGAGACGCCGTGGCGACAGTAGCCGAGGGCGTGGACCTGGCGGCTGCAGGCGCGGATGGCGCTGGCGCGACCGGCGGGGAGGCCTAATATGGCCGAGCTCACGCCCCGCATGAAGGAGCTCGTTCAGCCCTACTTGGCTGGTATTGAGCCCTATGATCCCAACTTTACGCCCACACGCATCAACCTTTCGGCCAACGAGAACACCTATCCTGTGCCGGCCGGCGTGCGCGAGGCGGTCGATGCGGCGCTTGCCGCCACGCCGCTCAACCGCTACCCCGATCCCATGTCCAACGACCTGCGCGACGAGCTTGCCGCTTGGCATGGCGTGACGCGCGAGAATATCTGCGTGGGCAACGGCGGTGACGAGCTGCTCTATAACTGCCTGCTGGCGTTTGGCGGCGCGGGGAGGACCCTGCTCAACTGCCCGCCGTGCTTTAGCGAGTATGCGTTCTTTGCGTCTCTGTGCCAGACTGAAGTGCGCGATGTGTGGCGCGACCCGGCGACCTTTGAGCTCGACCAAGCGGCTGTGCTCGCAGCGGCGCCCGAGTGCAACCTGGCAATCGTGACCTCGCCCAATAACCCCACGGGCGATGTGGTGCCGCTCGACTTTGTCGCGGCCCTGTGCGATGCATGCCCCGGTATGGTGATGGTCGACGAGGCCTATGTTGAGTTTGCCGACGATTCGTTTGGCGCGGCAACCACGGCGCAAGGCCTTATCGCCGAGCATCCCAACCTGGTGATTCTGCACACGCTGTCCAAGGCGTTCGGCGCCGCCGGCACGCGTCTGGGCTATGTGATCGCGGCGCCCGAGGTCATCGATGTGTTCGCGGCGATTCGCCAGATCTATTCGGTCAATGTGCTGAGCCAGGCCGCAGCGCTTGCCTGCGTGCGTGCCCGCGATGCGTATGCACCCGTGGTGGCGCAAGTTACATCCGAGCGCGAGCGCGAGTTGTGCGCCCTGCGCGCAATGGCTGCCGAGGGCATGCCCGTGGAGGCATGGCCGAGCGCGGCGAATTTTGTGCTCGTGCGCACGCCGCATGCCACGCGCGTGCGCGAGCGTCTGCGCGACGAGTATTCGATTCTGGTGCGCGACTTTAGCTACGCGCCGGGGCTCGCGGACTGCCTGCGCATTACCGTGGGCACCCCGCAGGAAAACGACGAGGTGCTGGCCGCGTTTGCCGCGCTGGTGAAGGAGGAGATGTAGATGGACCGCTATGCCGAGGTAACCCGCAAGACGGGCGAGACCGATATTGTCGTCAAGCTCGACCTGGATGGAACCGGTACGTGCGACATCTCGACCGGCGTGCCGTTTTTCGACCACATGCTCAACGCTTTTGGCCGCCATGGCCTGTTCGATCTGACGGTGCATGCGGTGGGCGACGTCGAGGTCGACGCGCACCACACCGTTGAGGACACGGGCATTGTGCTGGGCGAGGCGTTTTGCCAGGCGCTGGGCGACAAGGCGGGTATTACGCGCTTTGCCGACGCGGCGATCGCCATGGACGAGACACTCGTGATGGCCGCCGTGGATATCTCGGGTCGCGGGCAGGCCTATTGCGAGCTGCCCGTGCCGACTGAGCGCGTGGGCAGCTTTGATACCGAGCTGGCCGTCGAGTTCTTCTATGCCTTTGCGCGCGATGCCAAGCTCACGCTGCACGTGCGCGAGCTGGCGGGCGGCAATTCGCACCACATTATCGAGGCCGCCTTTAAGGCCGTGGGCCGCACGATGCGCCGCGCCTGCGAACTCGATCCCCGCGTGCAGGGTATCCCCAGCACCAAGGGCTCGCTGTAACCGTCACAAGGGTAAAACCACCACGAAGATGCCTGTCCTCTTTGTGGTGGTTTTGGATGATGAGAAGTGGAGGGGTCGCGTGGGCGAACCGAAGATCGTGGTGGTCGACTACCACAAGGGCAACTTGTCGAGCGTCGTGCGCGGGCTTGCGCGCGCCGGTGCTGCCGCCTGCACGTCGGACGATCCGGAGCAGATCCGCAACGCCGACGGCCTGGTCATCCCGGGCGTGGGTGCGTTCTATGACGCGATCGCCTTTATGCGTCAGAGCGGCGAGGAGGTGGCCGTGCTCGATGCCGTTGCCGCCGGAACTCCGCTGCTCGGCATCTGCCTGGGCCTTCAGCTGTTTTTTGAGCGCGGCAACGAGGGCGTGCCTGCGAACGAGGACGCGGACGCGGACGACGATGCCTCCGAGCAGGCCGGTGGTCCCTGGGTCGATGGCCTGGGCATCATGCGTGGCTCGTGCACGCACCTGGAGTCGAGCCGTCTGAAGGTCCCGCACGTGGGCTGGGACCAGGTGCGCATGACGCCCGCCGGTGCGGCCGATCCGTTGCTTGCCGGTTTTGCCGAGGGCGCCAACATGTATTTCACTCACAGCTACGCGGTGGCCGACGACGCCGATGCCGCTGATGTTTTGGCGCGCACGCACTACACGCGGAGCTTCCCGTGCATCGCGCGTCATGGCAACGTGTGGGGCTGTCAGTTCCATCCCGAGAAATCCTCCGCGCTTGGTCAGCGCATTCTTAAGAACTTCGTCAACATCGTCGAGGAGGTTGGCCGATGATCCTGTTTCCCGCAATCGATCTGATCGGCGGCAAGGTTGTGCGCCTGGAGCGCGGCGACCGCAGCCGCTGCAAGGTATATTCCGACGACCCCGTGGCCGTTGCTCGCTCCTTTGCCGAGCAGGGTGCGAGCTGGGTGCACGTCGTCGACCTGTCCGCTGCCTTTGGCGAGGACGAGGACGCGTGCGCTGCCAACTCGGCGGCGATCGAGGCCATCTGCGGCGTCGACGGTCTGTCGGTGGACGTGGGCGGCGGCGTTCGCTCGCTCGCGCGCATCGACGAGCTGGCCGGCTACGGCGCGCGTCGCATTGCACTGGGCACCGTGCTGGTGACTGAGCCGGGTTTTGCCGAGGTGGCGGCCCAAGGCTTTGGCGAGCTGCTGGTGGCAGATATTGCCGCCCGTGACGGCCAGGTCAAGGTGAACGGTTGGCGCGACGGTGCGGGTGTGGCGCTCGACGATGCCGTGGCGCAGCTCACGGAGCTGGGCTTTAAACATCTGGTGTATACCGATATCGCGCGCGACGGTATGCAGACGGGCATCGACGTGGCAGCATATCGCCATGTGGCCGAGGTCGCGGGATTTCCCGTCGTGGCTTCGGGCGGCATCTCGACGCTCGACGACATCCGCGCGCTGGCCGCGGTGGGCGAGGGCGCGATTGAAGGTGCCATCACCGGCCGTGCGCTCTACGAGGGCAACTTTACGCTGGTACAGGCGTTGGCCGCTGCCCGAGGGGAGGAGTAGCCCATGCTTACCAAGCGCGTGATTCCCTGTCTGGATGTTAAGGACGGCCGCGTGGTCAAGGGCGTCAACTTTGTGAGCCTGCGCGATGCGGGCGATCCGGTGGAGCTTGCCCGCGCTTACGATCGCGAGGGCGCGGACGAGGTCGTGTTCCTGGACATTACCGCCACAAGTGACAACCGTGCGACGACTATCGAGATGGCGGCGCATGCGGCCGAGGAGCTGGCCATTCCCTATACCGTGGGCGGCGGCTTTCGCGACCTGGCGGGCATGCGCACCATGGTTGCAGCCGGTGCCGACAAGGTGTCGCTCAATTCGGCGGCTGTGCGCGACCCGTCGCTGATTAGCCAGGCTGCCGCGGCGTTTGGCAGCCAGGCCGTGGTCGTGGCGATCGATGCCAAACGTGTCGGCCTGCCCGGCGCATCCGGTGCCGACAAGTGGGAGGTCTTCACGGCCGGAGGTCGCAACGCCACGGGCATCGACGCGGTGGCATGGGCCGAGGAGGCCGCTCGTCGCGGCGCTGGCGAGATCTTGCTTACCAGCATGGATCGCGACGGCACCAAGGCCGGCTTTGACCTGGCGCTCACCCGCGCCGTGGCACGTGCGGTGCCAATCCCCGTCATTGCGAGCGGTGGCGTGGGCACGCTCGAGCATTTTGCCGAGGGTGTGATCGAGGGCGAGGCCGATGCTGTGCTGGCGGCCAGCGTCTTTCACTTTGGAACTTTCAGCATTCGCCAGGTGAAGGAGTATATGGCCAGCCAAGGCATCCCTGTGAGGCTGGACTTCTAGTGCTGCGGCTTGCCCAGGCACCGCATCTTGCCGCTCAAACCGTCGCTCGCGTACCAAAGTACGCGTCGCTCCTCTTTCGCGGCAACCTGCGGCACCTGGACAACCCTCGCCGACCTGTGGGATTTCGTTTGTTACTTGGGAGAAATGATGACTGAGGTAATAAATGCTACCGAGCTTAAATACGACGCCCGCGGGCTGATTCCTTGCGTGGTTCAGCAATATGACACCGGCGAGGTGCTTATGGTTGCTTGGATGAACGAGGAATCGGTGGGGCTGACGCTCAAGACCGGGACCACGTGGTTTTGGAGTCGCAGCCGTCAGGAGCTCTGGAACAAGGGCGCGACGAGTGGCAACATGCAGGAGGTCAAGGAGCTCTGGGCCGACTGCGATAGCGATACGCTGCTGGTCAAGGTGGACTCACCGGGCCCGGCCTGCCATACCGGCAACCGTACCTGCTTCTTTAAGCGCGTAAAGGGGGGAACACGATGAAGGTCGTGACGCCGTTCGAAGTCGCCGACTGCAACGCCGAACTCCTCCGCGCGGGCGTGCCATGCCGCGTGCACCTGACTGATACCTGCGGGGCGCAGTCGCTTTGGCTCGAGGCCGAGAAGGAAAGGCTCGATGAGGCCCATGCCGTCATCGTCGAGTTCTTTGAGAAAAAGGGCGCAAAGCCTCGGTTCGATGAGACCGGTACCTACTTTACGCTGCAGTAACGAGAGGAAATAACCATGGGAGTCAGAACAGCTAACGTGCAGCCGGGAAATATCGGCGAGACGCTGACGGGTCTGGCCGAGGTGATTCACGGTCGTCGCGATGCGTCGCCACAGGAGAGCTACACCGCCCGTCTGCTGACCGACGTCGAGGACGAGCTGCTCAAGAAGCTTGCCGAGGAGGCGAGCGAGGTGATCATGGCCTGCAAGGATAACGACCACGATCACATTCGCTACGAGGCCGGCGACCTGATCTACCACCTGCTCGTGACGCTCGAGCGCTACGGCATTACCCTCGACGAGCTGGCCGGCGAACTCAACGCCCGCCGCCACTAGTCATTGGGGACGTTCTTAAACGACTAGTTAGGCGAGGGGCGTGGACTCCCATTCGCTGGTGGCGTGGGGGATGTCGAAGGTTCGATAACCGCAGTCGTAGGCGTGGGCCTGAGCCTCGCGAATGTTCCAGCAGATGTCGCAGGCGCGGTGCGCGTCCGAGCCAAAAGTGATGGGCACCTCGGCGTGGGCGAAGCAGCGCAACAGCCCCGTCGAGGGGTAATAGTCGTCGAGGCCCTTACGCGGCGCGGCGGTCGAGACTTCGACACGGCGACCCGTATCGTGCGCGCACTCGGCCATCTGCCCCCAAAACGGCGCCGGGTCAAAATCGGGCGCAAAGCCGTCCTTCGAAAAGCGCATGACCAGGTCGGGGTGGGCCATCACGTCAAAGTTAAGCGAGCTTTCGCAAGCACGGCACCAGTCGTCGACGTAGCGCTCCCATACGCCGCGCACGCCCAGGTTTTCCCAAACATGCAGGTTGGTATCGTCGTCGATCCAGCCACAAAGCGAATCGGGCGTATCGGGACGAGCGACGCTCTCTGTTCCCGCCGTGCCCGCGGCGCCGGCCATGATATCGCCCGGGTCGCCAATCCAATGCACGCTGCCCAAGCGCACCACGGCGCCCCGGGACCAGCGCTCTACCAAGGACTCGCAGCCTTCGTACCAATCGCATTCAAAGCCATAGATAAGCTCGAGCTCCGGCGTGATCTGCGCGGCAAGCTTGCGGGCATCCTCAAAGGCCAGGCGATGTGCCGGCAAGTCGCCCTCGACGACCTGCACCTCGCAGTTAGCATCCATGCTGGCAGGCAGGGTGAGGTGGTCGGTCGAGACCATGACCCGACAGCCAGCGGCCGCGGCAGCGCAGACGTTTTCCTCAAACGAGGCATGGCCGTCCGAAAACGAAGTATGAGTATGGCAATCGACCAGCGGGCAAGCGGACATGGCGGCTCCTTTGCATTTGGCGAATCCGCTCCATTGTAATGGCGCAGCCTCGGCGCGGCGGGAACGCTGCAAGTCGAAACCGACTGGAAAGGGCAGGCGGCGCGTGCCGGCGCCGGCGACTACTTGCTTCGTGCCGCCGCTCGTTTGGACTGCACGGTTATAATCGCGTGCCGCACGGCGGTGATGGGGCGATAGCGGATCATACGCGGTCCCGACCAGCGCATGACCTCGCGGATCTTCTCGC
>CAJMOC010000034.1:0-13341 GCA_905214945.1 uncultured bacterium | reverse complement strand
ACATCACGGTTGGTATTGCGACCAAATCGAACAATCTTGCCGACCAGCTCATGTACCATGAGCTGCCAAAACTTGCCGAGCAACTGGACGGTGGTCTGTCATTTTGCGCTCTCAAGGGGTATGACCACTATCCGTGCCTGCGCAAGCTTGAGCGCATGAGCCGCGGCCAGGTCGAGATTACCACCAAGCGTGATCCGGCGGACACGCTCACGGCGGTCGCGGTCATTATGGCGTACGTCTGTCAATCAGCCGATGGCGACCTCGACTCGCTCGGCATTCGGTGGCGCAGCGTCAACCGTCCCGACTTTACGACGGCCTCGCGCGAGTGTGCTCGTCGCCTCTGCCCGTTTTTCCCTGATAAATGTTTGGTCCACGGCGCTCGCCGTCGTGCGGCGCATGCCGATGTGGTGGTCACCAACCATTCCCTGCTGTTCCGCAACGTCGCGGCCGAGGGTAGGATTTTGCCTCCGATTCGTCATTGGGTAATCGACGAGGCCCATTCCATCGAGCGCGAGGCGCGCCGTCAGTGGGCGCGTGTGGTGTCGGCGGACGAATCACGCGTTCTGTTTGAGCGTCTGGGTGGCTCGAGCACCGGCGCGCTAAGCCAGGTTTCCCGTGATTTGGCAACCTCCGAGGGCTCTACGCTCTATCTGGGCCTTACTGCCAAGGCGACGTCGACGGTTGCGCGTGCGAGCATGGCGATCGCCGGCGTGTTCGATGGCGTTCGCGAGCTCGGTCGCCGTGCCCGTGGGGGCTACGACAATGCCAATCTATGGATTGGCCCCGAGCTGCGCGAATCTGACGACTGGCATGATTTCTTACCGTCGGCCTACGCTGCCATTGACGCATTGGAACAAGCTGACAAGAGCGTCGACGCGCTGGTGCAAGCCGTCGCCGCCGACAAGCCCGAGGTTGTTGTCGACCTGGGTGATATCTCGCGCCGCCTGCACGAGCTGGCCGAGAACCTCAAACTCATCATTGATGGTACCGATGAACACTACGTGTATTCGCTGCAGGTCAATCGCAGGCTGCGTGCCGGCGGAGAGTCTATGACCGCAGAGCGCATCGACATTGGCGAGGCCTTGGCAACCGAGTGGCTGCCCGAGGTTCACACGGCTATCTTTGCCTCGGCGACCATGACGGTGTCCAAAAGCTTTGAACACTTTAACCATGCGGTCGGCCTTGATCGCATCGGTGCTTCAACGTCGTCATCGCTGCACTTGGATTCGAGCTACGACTTCGATTCGAACATGGCTGTAGTCGTTGCGGGCGATATCCCCGATCCGCGCGATCGTGAGAGCTATCTTACGGCGCTCGAGCGCGTGCTGGTCGACGCCCATCTTGCCATGGGCGGATCGGTGCTCACGTTGTTCACCAATCGGCGCGACATGGAAGACCTGTACGCCCGCGTTGAGCCCAAGATGGCCCGTGCGGGTCTGGAGCTCAACTGCCAGCAGCGCAACTCATCTCCTCGTCGCCTACGCGACCGGTTTATCAACGAGCCAACCTCGTCGCTTTTTGCGCTTAAGGCCTTCTGGGAGGGGTTTGACGCCAGCGGCGAGACGCTGCGCTGCGTCATCATTCCCAAGCTGCCGTTCTCGAGCCCCACGGACCCGCTCTCGTGCGAGCGCAACCTGCGCGAAGACCGCGCTTGGGCGCGCTATTCGCTGCCTGAGGCAGTGCTCGAGGTCAAGCAGGCGGCCGGCCGCCTTATCCGCTCGTCGACCGATTGCGGCGTGCTGATTCTGGCCGACCCGCGCCTGGTGACGAAGGGCTACGGAAAGAAGTTCTTAACGTCGCTGCCTACGAGCTCCTACCAGCGCATCGAATCGGCGCAGATCGGTCACTATCTCCAACTGTGGCGCGCACGCCACGAGCGGCGGCGCTAAAGCGGACAGACGAGGGTTTTTGCCATATCGCACAGACGCTTTGACAGGGTGGGGTCATCCAAGATGCGGATGGCTCCGCCCGCTGCGATTATCTGACTCAGTAGCCAACGCTCGGAGCCGTAATGCACGGTTACCGTTGCCATGTCTGCCCCGCTGCGCTCGATGAGGGTGATGCCAGCCCAGTCCAGATGCTCCGCCATATCGAATGGCATCAAGAGCTTTGCGCTACGCTGCGTCCGGGCAAGGGAATCGTGGAGGGATGCAACGTCCGGTGCGTGAGGCACGACGGAGTCTTCCGTCAAGGTGAGTCCCTCGATTTTATCCATGCGATAGGTGCGCTGCTCATCGACTGCGATGTCCCAGGCAATCAGGTATGTTTGGTCGCCGTTTGCCGTAATGCGCAAGGGGTCGACCAGACGCTCGCGTGGCCGCGCATCGTCCATCGAGCGATACGAGATACGGCAGCGAACGCCGTCTTGAATGGCGCAGCTCAGCTGCTGCCAGTGCGACCCACGGTTGACGGTGTCAAAGACGCGCTGGTTATAGCCGAGCTCTTCGGGCAGAAGGGCATGTCGAATCCGAGCTGCCGTCTGCGGCTCGATCCCCAACGATTCAAGTTCATGGTTGAGCACAGCGCCTTCGGCGGCACTCAGACGCAGCGGTAGCACACGTCCGGCGTCACCGGTGAGGACCACACGCTCGCCGTGGCATTCGCAGATGATGCGCGCACCCGATTCTCGGTCCGCGAGCGTCGAGACGATCTCGAGAATCTCGTCGAGCGATACTCCCGTGATGTCAAAGCGGTCGCAAATTTCGGTTCGTGTCATGCCGCTCTCGCCGGCGGCGTAGAGGGCCTCCATGATGTCGATGGCGCGCGAGAGTCTCTGCTCGCTGGTGAGTTTACGCACGGGCATGCTCGTGCACCGTCCTTTCAATGAGGTGGTTCCACGCCTGCTTGAGCGATTTGGGGGCCATGGGCCTCATGCCGTCCATGGCGTGGGCCATGCAAAATGAGGCGGCGGCTTCAAGGTCGCGCACGTCAACGGTCCAGATCCATCCCGCATCGGTGTGTGCGAGCTCACCTCGCCCGCGCGTGAGGCCGTTGATCATATCGATCTGCGTCTGAGGGGCGAACGAGAACGTGGCTGCAACGGGCGGTCGGTCGGCGAAATCGAATTCAAAGAACAGATAGTCGTTGAGATTGAAGTCCGCAGGGATGGCGTAGGCCTTCGAAGGACGCCAAGCGCGAACGATACGGTCGCAGCGGAATGTCCTGATGTCGTCGGTGACATTGTCGAGGCCGCAGAAGTACGCCACGCCCTCGCGTTCGAACATGCCGTAGACACAGACGGTACGTTCTTTCTGCTCGCCGCGTCCGTTCTGATATAAAAATCGCAGCGCGCATCGCTCGGCAAAGGCGCTCCATACCGCATCGACGGTGGGAGAGCGGCGGATCGGTGCTTCGTCCACCGCCGACATGCCGGTGAGGTAGGCAATTTTGGAGCGAATATCGGCAAGCGGCGCGGCAAAGGTGGAAGAGCCAGCCGCTAGCGTCTGGTCGATGGCGTTGAGTAGGATGTCGGCGTCGTCTGCGGTGATGAGGCCACCTGCTGCAAACGTGTGCTCGCGGTCGATTGTCCACGAGCTTTCCTCGGTCTCCTGCGCACCGGCGGGGCGAACCTCCTTGATTAAGATGCCACGCTCGAGCAGTTTGTCACGATCGCGCCGAAACTTGCGCTTATCCGAGTCGATATTGCCCGAGCCATATCCCAGGTCAGAATCCAAGACGATCTGCTCGGTCGTCAGCGGTTCGGGGGAGCTGTTGAGCACAAAGAAAAGATTGAGGATGCGTTGAGCCGTTTTATCGAAATTGGGCTCCGAATTCCCCTTTTTAATTGTCGCGGTCGCGTCGCTTGCCGTCATAGAGTCCTCGCATGAGAAGGTGGTTTGCTGCCATGATTTTAGTCCGATATGGAGATTAGGCTATATCCTTGTCCGCTCGGGGCGTTAAGATGGCCCGAATTCGGTCGTTTGCGCTCGCTCGGGGTATACTTTCGACTATATACGGTTCTAATGTGCATGCATTGGGCCTATTTGTCGGATTATGGATGTGGAGCGCACATGGCGAACACCCAGAACTATATTAACCACCTGCTGCAGAACACCGGCATTACGCCGGCATGCAGCGAAGAAGAGCGCTTGGCTGCCGAGGATATCGCTCAGATTTTCCGCAACCACGGCTTTGATCCCGAGGTTCAGGAGTTCAATGCCCCGGCGCCCAGTAGGTTGGCATTTGCCGTTACCGGTATTCTTGCGTTTGTCGGCGCTCTGCTGATGGGCATCGGCGGCGGCATCGGCTTGGTTGGCACCTTGCTGGCCATTGTCGGCGCCGTTCTTTACGTGCTCGAGCGCACGGGCCACCCCGTGGTTTCGCGCCTGGGCAAGACGGGCGTGAGCCAAAATGTCATCGCCTATCACAAGGCCTCGGGCCCGCTCGCGTCTCCGCGCAACCGCCCGGTGGTCGTTGTCGCACACTACGACTCTCCCCGTGCTGAGTTGCTCGCCCGCGAGCCCTATGCTTCTTATCGTGCGCTCATCGCCAAGCTGCTGCCCGTTGCCACGGTTGCCCCTGCTGCCGTTGCCATCTTGCGTATCCTGCCGCTTCCCGGCGCGCTCAAGGTTCTGCTGTGGATTGTCGCGATCCTCGCTTCCCTCGTTGCGCTCGCCAACGCGGCAAACATCATTTCTAACCGCTACATTCTTCCCTATACGTCCGGCGCGGTGTGCAACAAGTCTTCTGTCGCCGCTATGCTCGGCGTTATGGACAACGTTGCTCCCTTCCAGGGCGAAAACGAGTTTCCCGACGATGTTCCGTTCGATACCTATTTTGGGGAGCAGAAGCGTCGTGCCGAGGAGATGGCGCGCGCAGCAGCGGAGTATGCCGCGGCCCAACAGCAAAACGACTACGGCAACACCATCGAGTATGAAGAGCCTACCTACGCCGAGGACGAGTTCGGTCAGCCGATTGCTCCCGACGCTCAGACCGAGCCCGAACAGGGCGAGGCTTTCGACGAGCAGATCGAGGGCTTTGAGGGTGCGTCTGCCGACGAGACGCTGATTGGCGCCATCGTGCCCGAGGATCAGAATCAGACTGTCCAGGCCGAAGAGTTCAATGACGAGGTTCCCACTGCCGAGCCGGCGGAGGAGCCTGTCGCGGCCGAGCCCGAGCCCAAGCTCTATCGCAATGCCGCCGGCAACATCCGCTTTGGTTCGGATGCCATCCGTGCGCTCGGAATGCTTCCCGAATCCTGCACGCTCGATTATGAGGAGGGCGAGGAGCCGACGTTTGAGCCCGAGCCTGCGGCCGTTGTCACCGTGGATGATGAGTCTGCCGCGGTTACCGCTGCCGTTGCCGAGCCCGAGGCGGTGTCCGCGATCGATCCCGCGGCAGGACTGGACATTTTGGCTCCCGCCGCGCCGGCGCAAGACGTTGCGGACGAGTCTGACGACGATTACGTTGAACAGCCGAGGCGCGTGTCTTACGAGAGCGATACTGATTTCTCGGCCGAGATTCCCGCGGCAACGCCCCATGCCGATATTGCATCCGCGTTCTCTTCGATTGGCGCCAGTGCTTCCAACTTCTTTAAGGGTGCGCTTGCAAAGGGCAAGAAATTTGTCGACGATTTCGAGGAGAAGCGCGCTGTCGCACGCGAGGCTGCCGAGCAGGAGGCTATCGCTCAGCAGCAGGCAGCCGAGGCGGCACGTGAGCGCGCGGCGCAAGAGTTCGAGCAGAACGAGGCTATGCAGTCCGTGCCCGTCGACGCTGCCGAAGCTACAACGTCCTTTGAGTCCCAGCAACCGGCGTCCACGGATGTTGTTGAGGCGACGACGTCTTTCGAGGCTCAGCAGCACGTCGATAGCACCATGTCGTTTGATGCCGCGCAGTTCGATTCCACGATAACGTTTGAAAAGCAAGGCACCGCGATTGCCGAGCCCCTTCCTGCTTCCGATGAGCAGGACGACGCGGCAGACGATGACGAGCCCATTGATGCTGCCGAAATCCAAGATGTCGCCGAGGACGAGCCCGTCGAGGCCAACTCTGACGAAGAGCAATACGCGGCAGCCGATCAAGGTGATTCGACCGAGGTCGAGCAGGAGGAAGTGCCTGCGGTTTCCGAGGCTCCCGAGACAGATGAGTCGAGGCCTTACTCCACGCAGATTTTCACCATGCCGACCCCGAGTGGTTCCGGTGCCACGGTTGCCGATGTTGCTCCCACCCAGGACGAAACGGTCGATTCCCTTATGGCCCAGATTTCCTCCCAGGCATCACCGCGTCCGCAGATGAATGTTCCCGATCCGGCGTCGGCTCCGTCGCCCGCGCCTTCCTCGTCTCCGCTGGCTTCGGTCCCCGATCCGTCGCTGCCGTCGATGAAGCAGGCAAACGTTGCGTCTCGTACGTCGCTGTTCGACCTTCCCGACCCCTCTGCACAGGTCAACGACCCCTTTGCTACCGCTCAGGGTCCCGAGCCCACATCGGCACCCGTTGCGCCTCCTATGCCCGTTGCGTCGGGCGCTCAGCCGATCGAGACCATTTCGGCTCCCGCCCCGGCGGCACCCAAGCCTCGCAAGCGCGGCCTGGGCGGCCTGTTCGGTCGTAAAAAGAAAAACGAACAGGACAGCATGAGTGATTGGCTGGGCGTCGAAGACGATTACGATGCCAAGAAGTCCGGTCGCGGCATCGGTTCGTGGGATAATTTCGAGGACGACAACGATGGCTGGAAGGGCGGCGCTACGTCTTCCGACGGCGCTTCTTCCGAAGATATGCTCTCGGCTGTCGCCTCTATGGGCGATGATGAGCTGCTCGGTCACGATATCTGGTTTGTGGCAACGGGCGCCTCGGATTGTGATGGCGCCGGTATGAAGGCCTTCTTGGCTTCGCATCGCGATAAGCTCCGCGGCGTATTCTTCATCAACCTTGAATCCGTCGGCGCCGGTAGGCTTTCGGTGGTGACGGTTGAGGGCGAACAGCAGCTGCTCAAGGGCGATCGCCGCATCATGAACCTGGTCAGCAAGGTGTGCAAGTCGTTCCATGTCGATTGTGGCGCGCTCGAGATGCCCTATGCCAAGACCGATGCCTATGCCGCGCTCGAGGCGAGCCGCCGAGCCCTCACCATCGCCGGCGTGGACGGCACGCGTCTGGCTTGCGCTCGTACCGAGGACGACCTGCCCCACAATGTCAACCCGACGAACATTGCCACGGTATCCGAGGTCGTGACCGAGGTTATCCGCCGTTCGTAGACGGAGCTCTAAGGAGTCAACGTGTTTTCGTATATTAAGCGCCATTGGCCTGTCTACGTGATTTTGACCTTGATTGCCATTGCGTTAGGATTTGGGGCTGCCTACATCGTGGGTGCAAAGGGCTCGACCCCCGCCTCCGCAATCAGCGAAGAGGTGGAGCAAGAACAGAGTACGGGTGCCGATGGGATTCCTGAGTCCGAGCAGGCAATCGTTGATGGTGGATCTTCGTCTGCAGAGTAGATACGGCGATTTACATGATTGAAAGCGGGCGAGCCAGGGGACTGGCTCGCCCGCTTTTTCATCGCGCTAGCGCTTCTTTGGGATCGACCTAAGGCGAGCGAACCATAGGGCTGCGGCACCCGAGGTCAGGAGCGCGGTGATGCAGGCGGCGATGGGAACTGATCCTGTTGCCGGTAGGTCCTGCGGTAGGGTATAGCGTTGAATGACACGGTCCTCGTCATGTGACTCAAGTTTATCGCCGCCACCGTTGCGGCAAAGATCGACGCGCGCGCTGTTGGTGAGTGCGGTTTGGGGCGTATAAGCCGATGTTGCCTGCATGTGTACGACTGCGCCCCGAGCATCTGTGCCAAGGATTGCTTTGGCATCGTCAAGGTCGTCGTGCTCATCTTTGAGATCATCGCGGGTCCAAGAATCCGCATCGCTTCGAGTCGTAAAGTCGGCGGCTACCGCACCGTATTCAATGCGAATGCCCGTTACGACGGTATTGGACGCAAGGTCGAGTTCTTTCGCCTCGAGTGTGGTGGATTCCGTGGTCGAGACATCCGCCTTCCAGAGGTGCCAGCCGTCGTAATCGACGAGGCGGCAATCCTCACCCAGACTCTCCCTTACTTCGTCGGACTCTAGCCAAGGATTTTCGTGCCCATCGTCAAGTGTCGCGTTTGCCGGCTCATCGACGTCTGTCGAGTCCAACGGCGTCGTGCGATACCACACGTTGCACAGACCATTGAGGTCGCCGATGGCGACGGGGGTTTCGATTGAGACGAATCTCGCCGTATCGTCCTCGGCACACTCAAGATCATCGGTAATTGTAAACTCATCAACCCAGGTAGTTGAATCGTTTCGAGCGTCGATGGTATAGGAGAAAAGCCCATCCGTATTGGTTTGCATCGCGGCACGGTTTTTACCATCGCCGTTAGCCAACAGGCCCTTTTCGATAGGTTGGACAAGTTCCTGACGCTTGTCGACCTGCCCCTTGACCTCGATGGGCGCATCCTTCATCGCGACGGATTGGACTTCTCCCGTATCCTTTATTTCAAACGTTATCTCCTCGGCAAGGTCATAGGTCCGCGGAGACATCATTTCGCGCAACGAGTAGGTGCCGGGTGCAAGATGTTCGACGCGGTGTGGCTTGTCGGATGAGGTCCAGGAGTCTATTTCGGTTTTATCGGGACCATATAAGGTGAGCCGTGCGCCTTCTACTTCCTGCTCACCGCTTGCATCGACCTTGGAGATATCAACCTTGGTGTAATCGTCGGATACGTTAAGCCGTGCTTCTACAACGGGTGTTTTCTGGTCGGCATAAGTAAGGTCGACAATATGGGTTGTCTGATCGAGCAAGAAGCCTGCCGGCGCTTGAGTCTCGACAACCTCGTAGCGTGCGGTGCCAGATCCCAGTGGGAGGTTGTCCGCGCGTGCTTCTCCAGTTTCATCCGTCGTGACGGTAGCGACAGTCTCACCGTCGAGTGCGGCAATGCTACCGTCGGGGCGCACGATATCACCCGAGGCACGGATCTCAAAGATGGCGCCCGCGAGGCTGCTGCCGTCTACGGCATCGGTTTTAACGATCCTGATATTTCCGGTCGCGGCGTGGTCATAATACGAGGCGATTGCAACGGGCGTTAGGTTCATGTCGGCGGGTATGTTTACCTCGATCTCTTCGCCGACAAGATAGGGCTCTTTGGCCGAGGTTTCGCGTACATAATAGGTGCCCGGCACGAGCGATTCGGGCAGTGTGACGGTCCCGGTCGCGTCAGTCGTAAAGGTGTCCATTACGTTATGTGCTGGATACCAGCAAGTTTGTGAGACAGGTTCGTGATTGCTGTCGAGGAGTTGGAAGGTGAATCCGGCTAGGGGAACAGAAGCGCCTGTTTGGGCATCGCGTTTTACAATCTGGAGATGCGTCGACAGAGCGTGGTTGTCCACGATATATTGAAGCTCGGCGCCGTCGAAAATCTGATTGGCCCCGACGGTCCATTCCCCTGCACGTTTAAAACCCTCGGGGACGGTTTCCGGAACCTCGCGAACCGTGTAGCCGGCACGGTCGTATGGGACGGCTCCGTGGACACCGGCGGGTCGCATGCCTGTGCCGAACCATGCTTCGGGCTGATCTTTGGTGGAGGCAAAGCCATAGATGTTTGTGGTCAGTGTGCCAACAACCTGCTGAGAGCTGTTGCTGACAACCTCAAAGACAACACCACCCGCTGGCTGCTCCAGGCCGGATTGGTCGCTATTGCCGTAATCCTTGAATTTGGAAATCTCAAGGTTAAACGCAATGGGGATATCGGAAACGCGAGATTCGATCTCGACCACGCCTGAATCGCCGAGCTGGTCGGCTCCAACGGTATAGGTCCAGCTGTCGTTGGATGGCAGGTAGCCCTCGGGGGCTTTTGATTCGTAGATGGTAAAGGTTCCTAAGGGGACATCGGCGAGGGTGGCCCGACCGCTTTCGTCGGTCGTGAGGATTTGTGCCCATCCAGGGGTTGATTGCGACACACACGTGAACTCTGCTCCTGCGAGCGAAGCTCCAACTTGGGGGCCTGCATTCGTCGCGGCATCGAGCTTTGCGATGCGCAAGGTAATGGTGCCAGGTTGTTCATCAATGGCAACCTGTCCGCCGTTATTCCCCGTGGTAAAGGCGATGCGATCACGACGGGGGACATAGCCGGCCGGCGCCTTCGTTTCAATCAGGTAGTACGCCGTGTTGGGTAGGAGTGTTGCCTGTGCTCGACCGTTGCCGTCCATCTGGATGGTACCAACACGCGCGCCGCTGGCGCTCTCAAAAACATCGAATGTTGCCCCGGTAAACTGATAGGTATTGTTTCCGCTGGTAATAACGGTGTTCGCAGACTGCTTTTGGAAGGAAACAGAGACCGCCGGCAGTACATAGAGCATGTCTTGACGTTTGCTGCCGCCCGATACGGCTCCTAGATAGCGTCGCGCGCGGTGCGGAGCGGCTTTGATGCTTCCTGATTTTGCGCTGTCGTGGAGCCACCGCGCCGCCGCCACGACTTCATTGTCAGTGATAAAGTGCCCACTCTTGGTTTTGCCCTGAGCGGTCGTGTAAGAGTAGGTACCGTCGACATGGGTAGTGCCGTTGAGCATCCATACGGCAAGCTGGGTTGCGGCGCGGGCACGATCGGGTGAAAGATGGTAACCGCCAAACGACGTGGCGGTAGGATATCCGTGACAAACGATTGCCGCGAACTCGTCGTCGAGCCACACCCAGCCTTGATCAAAGTTGAGCCATGGGCCGCCCGGCTTGGTGGGGCCGGGGCGCTCCTGGTTCATGCAGTAGGCAATCGAGGCGTCTTGAGCTTCATACTTGCCGATGAGGAAGGGCCCACAATCATCGCTAATAGTGCGGAAGCCGAGCTGGTCGTAGCCATCGACGGCAAATGCGGCTCCCGGTGTCAGGCAGCCGAAAAGCAGGAAGAGGAGCAGGAGCAGCGGACCTGTTGCGATTGCGCTGTGGACAGAGTGCGTGGGTGCGTTGGACATGGCTGCTCCTTATCCCTCGTGCGCCGCACGGGGAGGCTGCGACGCGTAGGATGAGGCTACCCCCGAGGTTCATGCGGGTAAGTACCGGAGCCTGACCAAAAGCTTGCCCAATTCCTGACAAATTGAGCTCAAATACAACAATCAAGCAAAAGCGCAGGTAGAAGATAGGGAGAACAGGAGGTCAAAGGTCCTCATCTCCACAATTGACGCGATTTTCAAACGAATCTCCACAGCTAAAACAAGCATCACCACCCTTGTATCGAACAAGACAACCGCGTTATACTAGCCAACACACAAGCGGGCATCGCCAAGTGGTAAGGCATCAGCTTCCCAAGCTGACACTCGCGGGTTCGAGTCCCGTTGCCCGCTCCAGTTAAGAGCACAAGCACGGCACTATCACGGTGCCGTGCTTTTTTTCAATAAAGTGCCGGGACTCGAACCCGACAGGGTGCGAGCGTTAAATAAACGCGAAGCGTTTATAGCGAGCAGGCAAGGTCGCCGATAGGCGACCGCAGCCGGTGCGGATTTGCGAAGCAAATACGCGGACGTCCCGTTGCCCGCTCCGCGGAGCAAGGAAGATTTCGGGAATGGTAGATTCAGCTCGCTTTGCCCCGCACTTCCCCGGGTCTCGGTATGCCACTGAAGCCGGTGCAGATTTGCGAAGCAAATACGCGGATGTCCCCATGGCCGCTCTTGCGGCAAAATGTTAGGTTAATGCCTGCTGCCCATACTCGCACCCGCGCACGGTACAATGGTTGGGTTACGACCAACGTGCCAATAACCAAAAAGGAGCCGCTATGATCGATCGCTATACCCGCCCGGAGATGGGACACATCTTCTCCCTCGAGAACAAGTACGCCATTTGGCAGGAGATTGAGGTCCTGGCCTGCGAGGCTCAGGCGGAGCTCGGCAAGATCGGTATTTCCAAAGAAGAGGCCCAGTGGATCCGCGATCACGCCAACTTTGAGAAGGCAAAGGTCGATGAGATCGAGGAGGTCACGCGCCACGATGTCATCGCCTTCCTGACCAACATGAAGGAATATATCGACGCCGATGTTCCCGAGGGCGAGCCCAAGCCTAGCCGCTGGGTTCACTACGGTATGACCAGCTCCGACCTGGGTGATACGGCTCTGTGCTATCAGCTTACTCAGGCGTGTGACCTGATTATCGAGGACGTCAAGAAGCTCGGCGTGATCTGCAAGCGCCGCGCCTTCGAGGAGCGCAATACGCTCTGCGCCGGCCGCACCCACGGCATTCATGCCGAGCCGATGACCTTCGGTATGAAGTTCGGCTCTTGGGCGTGGGAGCTCAAGCGCGATCTCGATCGTCTTGAGGACGCTCGCAAGAACGTTGCCTTCGGTGCCATCTCCGGTGCCGTCGGCACCTACAGCTCCATCGAGCCGTTCGTCGAGGAGTACGTCTGCGAGCACCTGGGCCTGGTCCACGATCCGCTGTCCACGCAGGTCATCAGCCGCGATCACCATGCCTACCTTGCCGGCGTGCTTGCCACTACGGCGGCCACCTGCGAGCGCATCGCGACCGAGGTCCGCAACCTGCAGAAGACCGATACGCTCGAGGCCGAGGAGCCCTTCCGCAAGGGCCAAAAGGGCAGCTCCGCCATGCCGCACAAGCGCAACCCCATCACCATGGAGAAGGTCTGCGGCCTGTCGCGCGTCGTGAAGTCCAACGCCCAGGTCGCCTTTGACAACGTCGCCCTGTGGCACGAGCGCGACATTTCGCATTCCTCTGCCGAGCGCGTCGCCCAGGCCGATAGCTTTATTGCGCTTGACCACATGTTCCAGTGTCTCATCCGCGTTATCGACGGCCTGCAGCTGTATCCGGCTCGCATGATGGCCAACCTCAACAAGACTCGCGGCCTCATCTTCTCCTCTAAGGTGCTCCTTGCCCTCGTCGACACGGGCATCACCCGCGAGGATGCCTATGCGATCGTGCAGGAAAACGCCATGGCTACCTGGCACGAGGTGCAGGATTGTGTCTCCGGCCCCACCTTTAAGGAGCGTCTCGAGGCCGATCCGCGCTGCACCGTCAGCCAGGAGAAGCTCGACGAGATCTTCGATCCGTGGGACTTCCTCACCCGCATCGACACGGTCTTCGATCGCCTGGAGCAGCTCGAGTTCTAATTGATCGATTAGGGACGATGTTAAACCTATCAGTTTGCTTTTGAGCTCCTTTGAGGTACAGCTTTCCAGCTCAAGCCCCGTTGGTAACTCGTTTACCAACGGGGCTTTTGCGTGGGGGGGCGCCGGGAAAGTCGCACTTTAGCGGATGATGGTATATTGCAGAAATGTCGTTTGCCGTTAATTTGTCCCTTCTGGCAAACATTAGCTTGTAAGTGACCGTCGGGGGGTGTTCCTATAGTTTTGTCAACTGGGAAATGCTCTCCGTGCGACCGAAT
>CAJMOC010000033.1:0-13397 GCA_905214945.1 uncultured bacterium | reverse complement strand
AAACTAGCCTCTCTTCATGAGCCCCGCGGTCCGCTCCGACTGCGGGGCTTTTGCTATTCACCTAGTCATTGGGGACATTCTTAAACGACTAGTAGTAGGCCCACATGGCTTCGACTTCGTTGAGGACCTCTACGACGCCCCAGCGGCGGGCGCTGCGGCTGGCCGAGTTGGGGTCGTAGACGCCAATCTGGTTGGCATCGTCGATGCCGTAGAGCACGATGTAGTGGCCTACGTTGGTAAACGTACCGGGGCGCACTGCGGCGATAACGGGCGCACCCGAGCGAAGTGCTTGGGCAATCGATTCGCAATCGTTATAGAGCTGTGTTCCGTTGAGCCCCAGCTGCCACGCACCGCCTGTCATAAACGACCACTCGGTGGCACCAGTGGGGGCGTAGTTGCCGGCTTCGGCCAGTGCGCATATAATCGACCGGCGTCTTATCGGTGTGGCCGGTCTTAAAGATATAGACCATGGTGAGGCAAGTGGGGCCGCAAGCGTTTTCGCGAATAGTGCCACCGGCATAGGGCAGCTCCGACCATGCGGGGTCAATTTGGTAGATGTGGGGCATGGTGCCGGCCTGCCATTGCGAGCGTGGGGTCGAGAACGCAAAGGAGTAACCGGGCGCGACGGGAGCTTTAAGCAGCTTGTCCTCGGCAGTGGGCTCAAGACCGGCTGATCCGTGCGAGATACAGGATCCCAAAAACACAAAGACGAGGCAGGCGGCAATGGAGCAAAGCGCAAGGCGTAGACGGCGGGCTGGAAGTGCGTGGCTTGTGGTGTGCGACGCGGGGCGAGGGGCGGAATTGCCGCGATTGCGTTGAGGTGGCGAAAAGGAGCGCTTAACGTAGTGGTCGGTCGTACGGCAATCGTAGCGGCGCGGCTGCGATGTGTCGGTCTGGCGTTGGCGTGTGCTCGTGCTCACGCGGTCTGACTGCTGCGCGGTACGGCTTTGTTGCCGAGAAGAAGCCCCGGGCTGCTCTTGGGGGCGCTGCTGGTTGCCGTTGTCGGAGGTGCTTCTGGGCGTTGGCGTGGTGCGGCCGGCAAGGCGCACGCTTTGTGGCCGTTGGTCGCCGTCATTGTATCCGTATGCCATTCGAATCACCTTGCCTCGTGTGTAACTTGTCTATCCTACATAAAAAGATGCACGACACATGGGTATGTGCACCAAAAGCCTGACAAATGGTATGAACGTTGCCGCGCCGCGCGCCAAGCGTCACGGCAACAGGTATTCAAAAGCAGACAAGATGAAAGCGTCCAGGACGAATGACGTCTCCCGCCGTTCGTCCCAAAAACGGTGCCGCTCGTTTTGCAGTTCTGCCTTCGGTCGAGCTGCGAGCGGCGCTGCTGCGCCAAGGCCGTATCTTAAAGCCATGGAATAAAAGCGCGCGGCAAAACGGACCGCGCAAGGGGTGACGCCAGGGGGCGTCAAAAAGGAAAGGAGGGGAACAATGGCGGACAAGAACGCAGAAGTTGCAGTCGAGGACAACGGCGGCATGAAGAAAACGCTTTCGCTCTGGAACTTCTTCACCATCGGTTTCGGTGCCATCATCGGTACCGGTTGGGTTCTGCAGGTCGGCGACTGGATGGTCGTGGGCGGCGGTCCCGTTCCCGCTATGATCGCATTCCTCTTGGGTGCAATCTTCCTCGTGCCCGTCGGAGCTGTTTTCGGTGAGCTCACGGCTGCTATCCCCATCTCGGGCGGCATCGTCGAGTATGTCGATCGTAGCTTTGGCCGTACGATGAGCTACATCACCGGCTGGCTCCTGGCCCTGGGCAACGGCATCCTGTGCCCGTGGGAGGCCATCGCCATCTCGACCCTCGTGTCCGAGATGTTCGGCAGCCTGCCCGGCCTTGAGTGGCTGCGCGCCGTCAAGCTCTACACCATCCTGGGCGCCGACGTTTACCTGTTCCCGACGCTAATCGCGCTCGGCTTTGCAACCTACGTCATCTTCCTCAACTTCCGCGGTGCCAGCTCGGCCGCCAAGCTGCAGGCCTTCCTGACCAAGGCCCTGCTCTGCGGCATGCTGCTCGCCATGGGCGTCTCGCTGTTCACCGGCTCGCCGGACAACGCCATGCCCGTGTTCTCCCAGGTCACCGGTGCTGGCGGCGGCAAGCCCGCTACCGAGGGCACCAGCCTGTTCGCAGGCATCGTTTCGGTCCTGGTTCTGACCCCGTTCTTCTACGCCGGCTTCGACACCATTCCTCAGCAGGCTGAGGAAGCAGCCGAGGGCCTCAACTGGAACAAGTTCGGTAAGATCATCTCCTTGGCTCTGCTGGCCGCCGGCGGCTTCTACATGGTCTGCATCTACTCGTTCGGCACCATCCTCGACTGGCATGAGTTTGTTAAGAGCCCGGTTCCCGCGCTTGCCTGCCTCAAGGGCATCAACATGCTCCTGTACCTGGCCATGCTCGTCATCGCCACGCTTGGACCCATGGGCCCGATGAACTCCTTCTACGGCGCCACGAGCCGCATCATGCTCGCCATGGGCCGCAAGGGTCAGCTGCCCGAGAAGTTCGCCGAGGTCGATCCCAAGTCCGGCGCTCCCAAGCTCGCCTGCGTCGTTCTGGGCGTCATCACCGTCGTCGGTCCGTTCCTGGGCAAGAACATGCTCATCCCTCTGACCAACGTGTCGGCCCTCGCCTTCATCTTCTCCTGCGGCATGGTCGCCCTCGCTTGCCTGCGTATGCGCTTCACCGAGCCCGACCTGCCTCGTCCCTACGAGGTGCCCGGCGGCAAGTTTGGCATCAGCCTCGCTATCGTTGCCTGCGGCACCATCATTGGCCTGCTCGTGATCCCGTTCTCTCCCGCCTCCCTCAACATGGTGGAGTGGAGCATCGTGATCGGCTGGCTGGCTGTTGGCCTGGGCCTCATGGCCTTCACCAATTCCCGCAAAAAATAACGCCTAGCCGGGGCGGATCGGGTGCGCGGGGCCCTCTCTCCCGCGCACCGAACCCGGCACCACTTGGGTAGTTTTGTGAGGCCTTAACCCAACGCGGCCTCGCCCACTATATGGATCCATAAGGAGGAACCATGTCCACTAAGTATGCAATCGTTGGCGGCAAGCTCATCGACGGTACCGGTGCCGAGCCGGTCGAGAACTCCCTCGTTCTCGTCGACGACAATGGCAAGATCGAGTACGCCGGTGTCATGCAGGACCTTCCCGAGGGCGTTGAGGTTATCGACGCCGCCGGCAAGACCGTCCTTCCCGGCCTGATCGACACCCACCTGCACTTCTCGGGCAACCTGACCGACGATGACACCGACTGGGTCATGCAGCCGCTCCTCGAGAAGCAGGCCGTCGCCGTCAAGCAGGCCTACGACTGCCTCACCCACGGTCTCACCACCGTCTGCGAGATCGGTCGCTTTGGTATCCAGATCCGCGACTGCATCGACAAGGGCGTCTTCAAGGGCCCGCGCGTTCTGGCAACCGGCCTTGGCTTCTGCCGCGTTGCCGGCCACGGCGACTCCCACCACTGCAGCCAGGAGCTCAACAAGGAATCGCACCCCTGGGGCGATCAGGTCGACGGTCCTTGGGATCTGCGTAAGGCCGTCCGTCGTCGCCTGCGCGAGAACCCCGATGCCATCAAGATCTGGGCTACCGGTGGCGGCATCTGGCGCTGGGACTCCGGCCGCGACCAGCACTACTGCTCCGAGGAGATCCAGGCCGTGGTCGAAGAGGCAAAGATGGTCGGCATCCCCGTGTGGAGCCACTGCTACAACAACCACGCCGCTGCCTACGATTCCGTTCGCTTTGGCTGCGAGCAGTTGATTCACGGCTTCGATATCGATGAGCGCACCATGGACCTCATGGCCGAGCAGGGCACCTTCTTCACCCCGACGATCGCCTTCCTGCCCACTTGGTACGCCACCTATCCGCCCGTCTACGTCCCCGAGCTGCACGACAAGTACGAGGGCACCCTGGTCGAGAAGGAGCTGCAGCGCAACTACGACTGCCTGCGCGAGGCCAAGAAGCGCGGCGTCGTCATGACGATCGGCTCCGACTCCTTCTCCTTCGTCACCCCGTACGGCACCTGCTCCATCGAGGAGATGTACGAGTTTGTCGACAAGATCGGCTTCACCCCGGTCGAGACCATCACCTGCGCCACCCTCAACGGTGCCAAGATGTGCCACATCGAGGACGAGACCGGTTCCATCGAGGCCGGCAAGTGCGCCGACCTGCTGGTTGTCAACGGTGACGTCGCCGCCGACATCCACGTGCTCAACACCGACAACATGGACGTCATCATGAAGGACGGCTGGATCGTCGAGGCTGGCACTTTTGGTGAGGCTAACAAATACAGCGCCTAAGATACCGTTTGTCGATGGCTTGATGTAAAACACAGTTTTTGATTGCATAATGTAATGGAGAGGGTCGCTTGCGGCCCTCTTTATTGCTATGGGTGCTACGGACAAGAGGGGATGACGGTGGATTTAAACAGGCTGATTCTGGGCAAGAGCTACAACTCTACCAAGGTCTTTCGTACGGCCCAGCATGTGGTTCAGGCCATCCTGCTCGGTATTGTCGTTCCGGCGCTTATCCTGCTGCTTATCTGGGATTTAACCGATAATCCCAATCCCGTTCCGGGCGTTGTCGTTATTGCCGGCCTGGTCATGCTGTGCTTCTTTTTCTCGTATGTCTTTGTGGTCCCCGACGACCTCACATCGAGCGCAACCGACCGTACGCTCGCCATCGCATCAAAAATATTCGCCTACACGTCGCGCGGCCTTACGCCCGAAGCGGCCCTGGGCGCCTCTAAAATTATCCTGTCCGAGACCATCGCCTCTGCCATCTGCTTTACCGATGGCAAACAGGTGCTGGCAAGCTGGGGCGAGGACTCGGCAAAGTGCCCTGCCGGCACCCCGGTCGTGCTCAAGACCACGCTCAACGTGATCGAGTCCGGCGAACAGAGTGTATTTTCGCGCGACGCCTCCAATGAGACGGGCGGCTATTTTCCCCGTCTGCGCGCCGGCATTGTCGCGCCGCTGACCGTGCGCGGGCATTGCGTGGGCACGCTCGAGCTGTATTACCCCCGCCTGAGCAGCATCGATATGCGCCAGACGGCGTTGGCCTCGGGCTTTGCCGATCTCATTTCCACGCAGCTCGCCAGCTTTGAGCTCGAGCGCCAGGACGAGCTCACGGCCCGCGTGGAGCTTCGCGCCCTGCAGTCGCAGGTCGACCCGCATTTTCTATTCAATACCATCAGCACCATCGTGTCGCTCGTTCGAACCGAGCCCGACAAGGCGCGATCGCTGCTGATCGATTTTTCCAATTATTACCGTCAGACGCTTTCTGACTCCGATACGCTCACCACGCTCGAGCACGAGGTGGAACAGGGCACTCGTTATATCAATCTTATGCAGGCCCGGTATGGCGACGGCCGTCTGCGCGTCTCGGTCGACATCGACTTTGAGGTGCGCGACAGCCTGGTACCGCCGTTTATCTTGCAGCCGCTGCTCGAAAACTGCATCAAGCATGCGCAGCGCGAGACCGAGCCGCTTACTATTCATGTTAGGGCTTTTGAGACCGATGACGGCCTGGAGATCATCGTCGAAGATGACGGCATCGGCATGAGCGAAGAAGTCTGCGCGCACCTGTTTGAGCAGCATCGTCGAGAGGAGCCCGAGAGCATTACCGCCGACGGCTCCATCAAGCGAGGCTGCGGCCTGGCACTCTTCAACGTGCTTCAGCGCATCCATTTCTTTTACGGAGAAGATTCTGGCATGCGCGTGAAGTCCCAGGAGGGCGTGGGGACGCAGGTCATCGTTGAGTTGAACGGCGAGCCGCATGAGCCGGCGCCGATGACGGTGTAGCGCGCGGTTGGATTGAGAGAAAAAGAGGGGAAGCGCATATGTCCGAAGACTGGAACATCTTGGTGGTTGATGACGAGCCCCCTATTAGGGCTGAGCTACGTTATCTGTTGGAAAAGGATGCGCGTGTGGGCCAGATTGCCGAGGCGGGCAATGTCACCGAGGCTGTGGAATCGATCCTGTCGAACAAGCCCGACGTCTTGTTTTTGGATATCACGATGCCCGGTCGCTCGGGAATCGAGCTTGCCGAGACGCTGCAGAACCTAAAGACGCCGCCGGTCGTGGTGTTTGTGACGGCATTTGCCGAGTATGCGGCCGATGCCTATAACCTCGATGCCGTCGATTATGTCGTCAAGCCGGTTGAGGACGCACGCCTGTCAAAGGCACTCGACAAGATCGAGGCGGCCTTGGGCGTCCGTCGTGTTATCCACGCTCCGCGCCAGCCTTTGCGTCTGACGGTGGACCGCGGGGGCAAAAAGGTGTTCATTCCCGCCGCAGACGTTTGCTACTTTGAGGCGCGCGCCGATTTTTGCAACGCCATCTGCGCCGAGGGAACGTACCTGATCAATGAGTCGATCTCTTCGCTCGAGCGTCGCTTGGACTCCGAGGGCTTTATTCGCGTTCATCGCAGCTACCTGGTCAATTTGGAAGACGTGCACAATGTTGAGATTGGCTCCACGGGGCTGATGGAGCTCAGGCTCGACCGCGTGAGCTCGACGGTGCCCGTGTCCCGCCGTCGCGCTGCCGAGGTTAAAGCACACTTGGGGCTTGCGTAGACGGTCTGCGTGCTGTCGTTTACCATCGCAGGTTTGGCATGGGCGCGCGGTGGGCATAATGGGTGGCATCGAATGAAATCGAAAGGATCATTATGCCCGCGCTTATCACCCATCATCTGTTTGGCGAGGAAAGCATCGACCGTCTTCCGCAGGGCGTCATAACGTCCGATGAAGAGCGCATTGCCTTTATCTTGGGCAACCAAGGCCCCGACCCGTTTTTCTTTCACATTCTGACACCGCGTGTTTCCGACTGCACGCTGCTGGCGCAGGTCATGCATCGGTCGCGCATGTCTCGCCAGTTCGCGTGCCTGCGCGACGGCGTGTCGCATCTGCTGCCGCGCGACGCCAGCTTGGGTCGTGCCTTTGCGCTGGGCCTGCTGTCTCATTACGTGCTCGACCGCAACGCCCACCCCTTTGTCTATGAGCAGCAGTTTGGCATCGTGGAGTCCGATTCAGAGCTTGAGGATTCGAGCAGTCAGGTCCATGCCGTGATCGAGAGCGACCTGGATGTGCTGATGCTGCAGCTTAAACGCGATGGGGCAACGGTCGAGGATTATCCGCCGGCGGGCGAGATCGTCACCACCGATCGCATCAATCGCGTGGCCGGCGTGCTGATGAGCTATGTTGCCGGACGCGTGTACGGCATTGACATTCCGGCGGGGGAGTACGGTGCTGCCGTTGCCAATATGCAGCGACTTTACCGCGCGATTGAGCCGGCCGGCTCCGCAAAGACGCGCGCGATCTCGCTGGTTGAGGGCTTGGTGCACGACTACTCGCTGCTCGACGGCCTTGCCCATCGCGTGACGACGGAGCTGCCCGAGCGCACCGGTAACCTGGGCCATCTGACATGGAAGAATCCCTTTACCGACGAGGTCTCGAACGAGAGTTTCCCCGAGGTTTTTGATCGTGCGCTGGTCGATTACGAGCTCACCGTCGCCCGCTTTATCGAGACCGGCGATATGGAAGCCGTGACCAACCATGTCAATTACAGCGGTCGCGTGCTCGGCACCGACGAGGAGTTCGACCGCGAGGAATAGGGCTCATGCGTGCCCCTTTGCCGAATCCTTACCGGCGGTTCTGGACAATTGGGGTACGATGAACTAACTGCATATCGGGCGAATACGAAGGGTCCCTGTCCATGAAATACACCAAGCTCGAGCGTAACTGGGTTATGTATGATGTGGGCAATTCGGCCCTCGTGCTGCTCAATACCTCGGTGGTGCCCATTTACTTTAACGCCATCAATACTGGCGCTTCCTCGGCCGACCTGGTGGTCGCCTGGGGCAATGCGCAGACGATCGCCTCGCTGGTCATCGCCATGCTCATGCCCATTCTGGGCGCGCTTGCCGACTACGCCGGCAACAAGATCAAGTTCTTCTTGGGCTTCTTCCTCACGGGCCTGGTGCTCTGCCTGGCGCAGGCTATCCCAATGTCCGCCATGGCATTTTTGACCGTGTACGTGCTGTGCACCATCGGCCTTAACTCTTCTATGACGTTCTACGACGCCATGCTGCCCGACATTACCACCGACGAGCGCATGGACGCCGTGTCCAGCTCGGGCTATGCCTGGGGCTACATCGGTTCCACCGTGCCGTTCGTCATCTGCCTTGCGCTCATCATGGGTGGCCCCGCTCTTGGCGTCCCCACCATGCTGGCAACGCGTCTGTCGTTTATCATCACTGGTGCCTGGTGGCTCATCTTTACCCTGCCGCTCATTCGCACCTATAAGCAAAAGTACGGTCGCGAGCGCGGTCCCGAGGACACCATCGGCCACATCGTGGGCGGTGTGTTCTCCGAGGTCGGACACACCATGCGCGAGATCGCCCACAACAAGACCGTGCTGGTCTACATGATCGCGTTCTTCTTCTATATCGACGGTGTGCACACGGTCATTTCTATGGCCACCAGTTACGGATCGGCCTTGGGCATCGATTCGACGCAGCTGGTCCTGGCGCTGCTCGTCACGCAGTTTGTTGCTTTTCCGTCTGCCATCATTTACGGCAAGCTCGCCGGCCGCGTGGGCACGCTCAACATGATCTTGGTGGCAGTCGCCGCCTATATGGGCATCGTGCTCTTTGCCGCGTTCTTCCTCAAGACCGCCTTTGAATTCTGGGTGCTTGCCATTTTGGTCGGCCTGTTCCAGGGCGGCGTGCAGGCGCTCAGCCGTAGCTACTTTGGCCGCATTATTCCCAAGGAAAAGTCCAACGAGTACTACGGCTTCTTTGACATCTTTGGTCGTTATGCAAGCGTTATGGGCACCTTCCTGGTGTCGGTCGTCACCTCGCTGACCGGCAACCCGTCGCTGGGCGTCCTTTCCATTGGTGTGCTGCTGGTCGTTGGCTTTATGCTGCTGGTCCGCCTGTCCCGCATGACTCGGGCGGCAGAGCATGCCGCATAGGAGCGAGCGGCTATTGTGCCTGTCCACGGTACTCTTTTGGGGTTATCCGCAATAAACATTGCGACTTGCGAGCAATGATTTGCCCAAGTGGGTATGATGGAATCAGCTAGGTCGCGGGGCGTCGCCTGTGTTTGGCGGCGTCCCGTTTTTGTGTTGCAGGGAGGGTAAGGCATGAACGCCACGGTCGTGATTCCAACGTATTGGGCGGGCGATGACGCTTGCGCAAACGCCCCTGGCACCTATGACCATTCGACGCGACTCAACGCCGACAATCCCGAACTCGACCGCTGCCTGGCCTCGCTTGAGCAGGTACGTGACATCCCGCGCATCATCCTTTTGGTGGTCTGTCCCGTTTCTGCCACAGCCGATGTGTCGCTGCGCGTGCACGAGATTGTCGACGCGCATCCCACGCTCAAGGTCACCGTTGTCACCAACACCCAGGCCTCGCGCATCGCAGACCGGGTTGCTCAGATCGCGCCTAAGGGTTCGGGCGAGTGCGTGAGCCTGCGAGGCTACGGTGCCATCCGCAACATGGGGCTAGCTTGTGCCGCTGTGCTGGGGCATGACGCGGTTATCTTTTTGGATGACGATGAGACTGTCATCGATGCCGACTTTATGAAGCGCGCGACCTACGCGCTGGGTCAGCAGACGCGTCAGGGCCTGCCGATCTTGGTCAAGAGCGGCTATTTCTACGATCGCGACGGCTCGCCGCTGGCTCCCACGGACAAGGCGGGCATCTGCCATCGTTGGTGGACCAAGCGCATCGAGTTCAACCGTTGGATGAAAAAGGCGCTCTCGGGCACCCGCATCTCGCGCTCCAACTACGTGTGCGGCGGCCTGATGGCCCTGCACGCCCGCGCCTTTACGCGTGTGGCCTTTGACCCGTTTATCACCCGCGGCGAGGACTTGGATTACCTCTTTAACATGCGTATGTTTGGCTACGACGTGTGGTTTGATAACGAGTGGACCGTGCGCCATCTGCCTCCGGAGTCCGAAAAGCGCTCACCGCGCTTTATGCAGGATGTATACCGTTGGTACTACGAACGGGCCAAGTTGACGTTCGCCGCGCATCAAAAGGAGCTCATCCCCGTTACGGCGGCATCGCTCATGCCCTACCCGGGCCCGTGGATTTCGCGCGAGCTCGACGACCGCGTGCGCAAGACCGCTATGGTCCGCAGCGTGTTTACCCGCGAGCATGAGGGCTACCTGCGCATCTGGCGCCATGGTATCGACGAGGCAAAGGCCTATGCGCGCCAAAACGCTGCAAGCTATCTGCGTTTCCAGAGCTTTTGGCCCAAGATCATGGACGGGCTTTGGCGTGACGCACAACTGATCAGTATTCTGGAGGGGGCCGAATGATCGACCGCCGCGCCCAGCGCGATAGTTCAATATCAATCTTTCGCATCATTGCCGTTGCCTGCGCCATTTGCGTGCTGGTGTACTTTATTTTTGCCCTGGTGACCGGTATCGAGCCGATCGCCACGGTGATTGCCTGCGCGCTGCTGTGCATCTTTCTGTGCATCTTTATCTTTTTGACGCTCAATCCCGATTCGGTGCGCTCCCAGTACACCGAGGAGACGCTCTCGGTGGCCTCGGCCATGCTCGAGGACATTAAGGGCGGTCTGACGCAGGAGTCGGCACGTTTGGTGTGCCAGCGCATTTTGCCCGAGACGCGCGCCATGACGGTGGCCATCACCGACGAGGACAACGTGCTTGCCTGCGCGGGCGAGTTTGAGGAAAAACTACTGCCAGATTCTCCCATCCACACGCTTGCCACACGCTACGTTATCGAACATGGCATCGTGCAATCGTTCAACCGTATGGTGGATGTCGTGGGCTCGGACGGCTCGCACAACCAAGTCCCCGCCGGCATTATCGCCCCCATCAAGGTGGGCGATCGTACCGTCGGCACGCTCAAGTTCTACTACAAGACCCCGCGCGCCGTCGACCGTACCCAGTACGCGCTTGCCTCGGGCTTTGCCGAGATCTTGTCCACGCAGCTCGCCATCCACGAGCTCGAGGTGCAAAAGGAACTCACAGCGCGCGCCGAGGTGCGTGCGCTGCAGGCGCAGATTAACCCGCACTTCCTGTTCAACACGCTGAACACCATTGCATCGTTTACGCGCACCGACCCGCTGCGGGCCCGCGAACTGCTTCGTGAGTTCTCATCGTTCTATCGTGCCACGCTCGACAACTCGGGATCGCTTATTCCGGTCTCGCGCGAGGTCGTACAGACCAAGCGCTACCTTACCTTTGAGAAGGCCCGCTTTGGCGAGGACCGCGTGCTTGCGACGTTCGATGTGTCCGAGGACGTGGAAGATACGCTGGTGCCGGCGTTCGTGATCCAGCCGATTGTCGAGAACGCCGTGCGTCATGGTATGGGCGATGACGACGCCCTGAGGATCGACGTGACCGTTCACCAAGACGGCGAGGATGCAATCTTGATTGCCGTGGCCGATAATGGCGTGGGCATGGATGAGGGTACCGCCGCCAGACTGTTTGACGAGCGCTCTGCCCGTCCCGACGCCAGCTCTCCCCAGGGTGGCGGCGCCGGTGTGGCCATGCACAATATTTCGGAGCGCATCCATCGCTTTTTTGGGCCGCACTCCTATACGCGTGTCGAATCGGCGCCGGGCAAGGGCACCAAAGTGCTTCTTCATCTTGATTTGTCAGAGAGCATCTTTGACATTCAAGAGTAAAATAAAAGGCTACGGGCTCAACGTCATGCGACGGATGCCCGGCGTAGTTAGTTGACGAAAGGTTTTATCCCTATGCTGCGTGCGATGATTGTGGATGATGAAGCGCCGGCTCGCTCGGAGCTTCGCTTCTTGCTCGAGCAAACGGGCAAGATCGGCACGATCACGGAGGCGTCGAGCGTCCGCTCCGCCATCGAGATGCTTATGGAAAGTCGCGTGGATGTCGTGTTTCTCGATATCTCGATGCCCGGTGCCTCGGGCCTGCAACTTGCCGAGGCGCTGCATAAGCTCAAAAATCCGCCGGCGATCGTGTTTGTGACTGCGTATAGCGACCATGCGGTCGAGGCATTCGACGTGGATGCTGTCGATTATCTGATGAAGCCGGTCGAGGAAGCTCGCTTGGATCGCGCGATCGAGAAGGTCATGCAACGCGCCAAGCCGGTTACGGACAGCAAGGTGACCATCGAGCGTATCCCGGTGGAAAAGGGCGGCCGCAAGGTGCTCATTCCCGTGGATGACATCCGCTTTATCATGGCCAAGGACGATTACTCCTGCATCTATACCGTCGATGATCGCTTTTTGTCGACGACCTCGCTGGCGCAGTTTGAGGCCAAGCTCTGCGACTTTGGCTTCTTCCGTGTTCACCGCCGCTATATCGTCAACCTAGCGTGCGTCACGGACGTTGAGACGGTGCCCTCGGGCGCCATCCAACTGGGCATTACGGGCGTCGACGAACGCGTGCCGGTTTCTCGCCGCCGCGTCGTGCCGCTCAAGAAGGCTCTGAGTCTCTAGCACACTGGCCCCGCAGCCCTGTAGACCCATCGTCTGCGGGGCCGTGGGGCCTTTTTTGTATGTATCTGCCGAATCGTTTTTTGCGGAAGGGATCCCATGAACAGCGCAAGCGCCAAGCGTATCGACATCATCTCGGACACCCACGGCTATTTATCGCCTGCGCTCTTGGATGAGCTTGAGGGCGCAGACCTGATCATCCACGCCGGCGACCTTACGTCAGAGATGGACTACGAGCACCTATGCATCATCGCCCCCGTGCGGGCCGTCTTGGGCAACAACGATTACTACCGCGACTACGGCCCCGATGTAGACCGTCTTGCGCTCTTTACCTACGAAGGCCTCAAATTCGCCGTAGCCCACTACCGCGAAGACCTTCCGGTGGGATCCGTAGACGTAGCCATCAACGGTCACACCCACGTAACCAAAGAAGCCCAAGTGGGCCGCTGCTTAGTCCTCAACCCGGGCAGCGCCAGCTACCCCAGAGGCACCCGAGGCCCCACCATGGCCAGAATGCTAGTAAAAGACGGCCATGTCATAAGCACCAAGTTTATTGACCTAGATTAACCGCAACAAAACGGGGGATGCACAATGCATCCCCCGTTTTTCTTTAAGCCAAAGGCCGAAATTCAACAAGATCCATCAGACCAACCCCGCCGAGGAGCACGCGGGCTAGCCGCGCGCGGCGCACGCCCGCAAAACTGGTTGAATAATGTGACGGCAGGGAGGGTCTCCGGGGCTGGGGGCGGGGGTTAAGTTTGTCGCGAGTTCCGCACGCAAAGGAAAGCACTTAATGTGCTTTCCGTCTTGCGCAGGACTGTAGAGCAGCAAACTTAACCCCCGCCCCCAGCCCCGGAGACCCTCCCGGATGGCCCCAGGTTGATTTCCGATCTCAGCCGAACACATTGAGCAAATAGGCCATTCCCGCACC
>CAJMOC010000032.1:0-13922 GCA_905214945.1 uncultured bacterium | reverse complement strand
TGTAAGAGGCGGGGCATGCCCCGCCTCTTACACCACATCTCTGTGCGCTACCTTGTTTGGAGCCCGATCGTGACTCTGACGGACGAAAATCGATGCGCTTTTGGCCGCTGGCACCGATTTTGGAGGCCATTTGGCTGCCACTAAACTGGTAACAGTACTCATATTTGGCCTTTTTTGACCACCGGGCTTCCGGCAGACCCCAAAAGCGGGCCCGAATCGCTCGATCCGGACCCGCTGGGGACTGGCATGCGGTTAAGCGCTGCGCTTCATGGCCCACGCCAGCAGCAGAGCTGCTACACCGGCTGCGAGTACGGCACCAGCCATGACATACGTGCTGTCGCCGGACTCAGGCAACGTCTCCTTGCCAGCCTTCTTCTTAGGCTTGGAAGTCGTAGCCGTGGTCGTAGTAGTCGTAGTGGTCTGGCCAGGAGCGGGCTTGGCAGCCTCGGCAACCGTAAAGGTCGTCTCGGCCGTGCCCGTGGTCGAGACCACGCTCAGCGTATGCTCGCCTACGCCGAGCGTATTCAGGAAGCTCGCCTTGAGCGTCACGATCGTGGAGCCCTCAGTGAGCTCGTAGTTCTCTCGCGCGACCTCCTTGCCGTCAACCAGCACCTTCTGGAAGAACGCAAGTGGCGCGTTCGAGCGGAAGCTCAGGTCCTTGGCGGCCTCGACCACCATCGTCTGACCCTTGCCGTCGGTGATCTCGGGC
The DNA here is from genome assembly GCA_905214945.1 of uncultured bacterium. Lineage (GTDB taxonomy): Bacteria > Actinomycetota > Coriobacteriia > Coriobacteriales > Coriobacteriaceae > Collinsella. The sequence continues at coordinate 13,213 of CAJMOC010000032.1, read as the reverse complement.
GCCAGAATCGCGATCTCCTCGGTCTTGCCCTTCTCGCCGCAGACGGTGCACTCCTGATGCTTCTCACCCTTGGCCTCAACCGTCGCCGGCTTGTCAACGACCCACTCAAAGGCGTGCTCAGCCTTGTCGATAACCTCACCGCAGCGGCAGACATGCCAGTGATTCTTAGCGTCGTGCGCCCAGCCCGTGCCGTTGGGCTCGTGCTTGAGGACACCCTCGACCGTCACATTCACGTCGCCCTCGACATCCTTGAGCTCATAGGTGCCCTTGTCGGAGAGCTCGATGGCCTTACCGTCGACCTTGACGGCGTAGCCCTTGCCCGCAAAGTACGCGCTGTCGATGCTCACGGTAAGCGTTGCGGAGCCGTGCCAGTCGAGCTCGGTTGCCGTCGCGGTAAGCATGTAGCCCTGCTGGTTAGTCGGCAGCGCCACGACCAGCTTGCGGCCGGCAGCCACGGTGATCTCGGTAACAGAGGAAACATCGTAGTTGGCCTTAGCCTGGTAGCGAACCTCGTACACACCGGCGGCGAGATCCTTGAGCTCGGTCACGCCCTCGCCCACGGCCTGGTACTCGGCGGCATCTTTGGCGCGCCACTCCATCGTCGCGTTGACGCCCGCGATCTTACCGTCACGCCTGCCGCTCACTGTCTCGGCCTCGGCCTGGACCTTCGGCGCGTCCTGGGCGGCGTTCTTGATGGAGAACTCGCATGTCAGGCCCTCGGTCGGCAGAACATAGTTGCCAGCGGCCTTGCCCGTCAGCGCGGTGAGGGTCGCCGTGTACGAGGCGCCGGCCTCGGTCTGGGAGCCCTCGACGGTCGCGCCAAGCTCGTCTTTGCCGATCACGTTGCCGAGCTTCGCCTCGGGGCAGTGCTCCCTGCCGTCGTAGGTGAACTCGGTGGTGCCCCATGCCACAGTGAGCAGACGCTGGTTGATGGTGAACGTGCCGTCGACGAACGTGATGCTGTAGTTGGGGTTTGCACCCTCGGGCTGCGTCAGCTGCAGAGCATAGCCGCCGTCGCGCACGTTGTCGTTATTTTCGCGCTCGATCTCGAGGCCCTGAAGCGTTTCGCCCGCGACGAGTTTGCCAGAAGTGACATCCCACGTAAACACGGGGTCAGCCTCGCCGTAGGTCTTAGAAGCGTCCTGGGCGGTGACCGTAATCGCGCACGGCTTGACCTCGAGCTCAACCTTGCCCTCGGCGGTCGCACCGTCAATCGTCACCTTGTAGGCGACGGTCAGTTTGCCGACGTCCTTAATCTTGGGGGCCTCGGGGGACCAATTCTTGCCGTCGGTGCTGTACTGAGCCGTTGCGCCCTCGGGTAGTCTCGTCGCATCGACCGTGTGATACGCACCGTCGTACTCGTCGGAGTAGCCAACGATGGCGGCAGCCGGGATCTTGACTGCAGGCAACGTATGCCCACAAACCGTACACCACTGATGCTTGGAGCCTTCCTCGGTTGCCGTGGGCACCCTGTCGACAACCCACTCAAAGGCGTGCGCAGTCTCATCGATCTTCTCGCCACAGGTGCACTGATGCCAGTGCGCGTTATTGTCGGAGAGCCACTCGTCGCTCACAGCCTCGTGCTTGCGCACGCCCTCGACGGTGATGGTAGTCTTCTCCTCGACATTGCTGAGAACGTACTTTCCGTCCTCACCCTTCTCGAGAACAACGCCGTTCGCCTTAACGGCAAAGTCGTCGCCCGCAAAGTAGCCATCGGAGATCTTTACCGAGAACTCCACGCTTTCATGCCACTGCAGTCTGTTCGGGCTATGCCAGTCTATCGAGTAAGCATCATTCTCACCAGAAAGGGTGACCCATAAGTACTTACCCTGACCGACATGCACTTCCACGGGCGTGGACGGCATGTAGTTATCGGTCTCGGCATACCAGACCTGGTAGTCGCCGGCGGCAAGGTTCTCAATCTTGCCGTCCTCGGAAACCATAGTCTTGCCATCGACGTCCCCGGCTTGGGTACGGAGCAGGCGATAGGCAACATGGCCGCGTGCGCCCTCAATCTTGCCGTCGCACTTGCCACGGATAGTCTCGGCGGTGGCCTTCAACCCCTGGGGCTTCTCCTGCTCTGCCTTGTAGATCGTATAGCCCGTCTCCAGGAATTTGTCAGGAAGGACATAGTTCTTGATGACCTCAGGGTCGCCGGCGAGGCCCGTCACCTTCGCCTTATAGCTGCCCGCATCGACAGCCGTTGCGCCCTCGGTCGCATAGGAAACCTTGCCTTCGTCACCCTTGACAACATGGCTGATTACAATCTCGGGGCCCTGAGGCTTGCCGTTATAGGTATAGCTTCCAATCTTCCAGCCAATACCGAGTTGGCGCGGGGTGATCTCGAACGTACCAGTCTGGAGCGTCGGAGCATAGTTTGCCCGCTGGATCTTGTCCCACTTGTCGCCGACCTTGCTCTCCTCAATCGCCAGCGTATAGGTGTCCACGTTCTCGCCGGCCTCGCGGTGAATCTTAAGCCAAGAGAGCGGGTGGCCCTTGAGGATCGTGCCCTCAACAGCCTCGAGCTCAAAGTCCGGATCGTCATAACCGTACACCTTCGAAGTATCCTTGGGCCTCACCGTCACCGGACGGGGATCGACCTTAAGTACGACTTCGCCCTCGCAGATGTCACCAGACGTGAGGGTCGCCTTAAACTCAACGGTCTTGGAGCCGGCATCGCAGATGAACGGAGACTCGTCGCTCCACTTCTTCTCGCCCTTCTCGCGATACTGGATAGATGCGACCGTCTCGGCGTTAACCGTCACGCCATGCTTTTCGCCGTCGTAGATGTCCGAGTAACCGGTGATACCGAAAGCCGGAATCTCGATAGACTCGCGCTCGTAGCCGCACGTCTTGCAGCGCTCGTGCTTGGAACCGGGCTTATCGGCCGTGGCGTCCTGGTCGACGACCCACTCAAAGTCGTGCTGGGCGCGGTCAACGTCCTCTTTGCCACAGGTGCAGGTGTTCCAGTGTTCGGCGTCGTCGTGCTTCCAACCACTACCGTCGGCCTTCTTAGGGCCGTCCTTGACCTCAACCGTCAGGGCCTCGGAGGCGTTATGGTTACGGTCGGCCTTAAGGCGAACGCTGTATTTGCCAGCGGCGAGGCCCTTAACCGACGTCTCGCCTTCGGCAATCCGCTGATAGTCGCTGGCAACCTCGGCTTTCCACTCGTAGGTGTTATCAATCCCGTCGATGCTGCCATCCGCCAAGGCATGCCCGGTCGCGGCCGTCGTCTTGACGTCCTTGGGAGCAGCCTGATCGGCGGGAGCGATCTTTATCTCGAGCTCGCCCTCCACCGGCACGTAGTCGGGTGCGGTAATACGATATTTAATCGTCTCGGCGCACACGTTGCCGTAGACATCGCGCGTGACATTGGTATAGGAGGGGATTCGGTCTTCGTACAGCGAGCCACCATCGACGCTATATTCGATCTGCGTACCCTCGGGGGCGTTGTCGACCGTCACCGACGGCGAGTGAGCCTTACCATCATAGGTGCCGTCAAAGCCCTTGGCCTGAACATTCTCGAACTGTGTGCCGTAGATGCTCCAGTAGAAAAACTTGCCGTATCTGAAGTTTCCCAGGCCCCAAGCCTGGCTCCTATACGCACCGGGATCTTTCTCCGAAACCGATTCGTTCCAAGCGAAACGCTCGAAATCGACGCCCTCTTTAAGCTCAATCCATTCGTCGCCAAGCTTATACGTCACCTTAATGCGAGGCGTTATCTCCTCGCCCGTCCACTTATAAGACGGAACGTCGTTGAGCACGTCACCGTTGCTGAACCTGACGTTATCCTTCAGCTTGTCGTAGCCAATGATTTCGACCTTGCAAAGATTCTTGCGGTTGGAGTCCTTCTCTGCAAGCGAGGCGGGGTTGATCTTGAACACGCGCTCGAGCGTGACATCGTTCTGCCCCTCGATGTCGACCGTCGCCACCACGCGATAGGTGCCCGCATCGCACGGCTGCGACCCTTCCATCTCGATGCCCTGGGGATTATTGTCATCCACGCCCCTATAGAACCGCGCGCTCACAATCTTTACCTTGCCCTGGGCTACAGCGTTGTCCTTTTGAGACGGCTTAGTCGTAGCAAGCACGGCATCGCGCGGCTTGCCGTTGTAGGTAAAGCTCAGGTCGCCGCTCTTGGATGACATCAGCGAAATCGTCTCGCCATCCCTAGAGTAGACACAGTGTGAGGCCTCATACTGTCCGTTGCACGTAGCCGCGATGCTGTACCCATCCTTGTTGGCGGAATAGGTCCACTCGTGCTCGTGCTTGCGATGGATAACCTTGACCTTGCCATCGGTAACGTCGTATGCAAGGTCGGCATTAGCAAACTTGAGCCTGCTCGCAAGATCCTCCTGCGAAAGATCGCTCGTGCCAAGGTTCACATACTCATAGTAGTAGTACTGCTTATTGGACTCGGGATCGAACTTGGTATCGTCGACAGACAGGACGGCTTCGCCCGTGAAAGACTTATCGACGTGAACCTTGCCGTAGCTACCGACATCGGATGCGTCGACACCCTTCGCCTTGGTCGTGGCGACCTTCGTGTTGCCGGCGAGTGTCACAGAACCAAGAGCGTAAATCGCGCAGCGCTGCGAGTCCTGAATGTCGAGTCTTTGCCCGTAATCACTATAATAAGGAGACACGTATGAATCGTCGATAGTCGAGCTCTCGATGGTGCAAGAAGCGTCTTTCGCCACCGCAATGCCGCTCGTCATATGCATCTTGTAGTCAAAATACATGTATTCGCAGGGGCCATTCCACGAGGTCGTGCCCGCACTTGGCTTAGATCGAATACTACAGTTCTTCACCGACAGATCAGCATTCCTGACAACAATATTGCCCGAATGCACATGATTGTCCTCGACCTTCAAGTAGTCGCACGCGATCATTGCCTGGTAATTGTTTTCGAACTTGCAGCCGTTCAATGTCACGCGGGGCTTGGCGTTTCTTCCGACCACGCTCAAGGCGCCAACGCAGTCGTCGGCGTTGTTGCTAAAGGTGCAATTGGTAAAAGTTGCATCAACCGCAACATGGGAACCACGAATAGTCACCGGAGCAGGGGATGCAGTGTAAGTGCTCTTGTCGTTGGAATAGCTACTCCGGCCATTCTTTACACAATTCCAATTGCTGACATTCACGTTCGTGAAGCTGGCCGTCTCCCCTCTGCCCATGGTTCCGTACAACAAAATTGCCCGGTCGCACTCACGGTCAAGATTAGAGACAAGCGTCAGATCCTTCACGGTAAGGCTAAGCCTCTGACCAGTATTCGGCTTATCGGCGACATTCCATTCATCACTATCGCCCAAGAACGTCTTGCCATTGCAAACGACCTTTGTCGCGGCGCCCGAGTCGCCGATGAACTCGACGTATCCACCCGTAACTACAAAGAGCGGACGCCTGTAGTACGTCTTATTACGCATATCGGTCAGCGGGCCGCCCAGATATCTGTCATTACTAAAGTACAGGCGGGTGGGGTTCTCCGCCGTGCCGCCTTGGACTTTGTAGTAATCAATATCGACCTGGCCGGTAAGGACATAGTCCTTGCCGGCCTCAAGCACAACAGGCTTATTTTTGTCGTAGTATGACAGGTCATCCTTCGACCTTATTGGAAACGTCGCACCCTGCGGATACGCCTCCGCTACCGTAGGCGTGGCGAGCGTCGTCGCCGCACCCCCAAGCGCCAGCGCTGCAGCCAGCACGCAAGCAGCAAGTCTGCGCATCCCCATCTTCTTCCCCTTCATCGTTCAGCTCCCTTACCCCTATGCTTTCGCGATGTCCGATATCGCTTGGCGCTGGCGGCCGGCATGGTCCCTCGCCAGCCGCCAGCTCAAATTGACATATATATCCATCTGGTATTGTGCAACCGCATGTTTTGACACCCCGTTGCTCGGCGCGAGTTGCGTACCATGGGGTGCAAATGGAACGCACCCCCGCGGGTGGCGCGTGCACGATGTGGCAAAATCGAGGTACTAAGGGGGCCCAATATGCTCAAAATCATCGCCTGCGACGACGACGTCGCCTTTCTAGATAACCTGCACCGCATGGTCAACCGCTGGTCTGCCGAGACGGGTACGGCGGTCGATGTTGCGCTCGTTACGCGCGGCGAGGACCTGCTGGCACGCCATGCCGCATCGCGCGCCGACATTATCATGCTCGACATGATCATGCCGCTCGTCAACGGCATGGACACCGCCCGCGAGCTGCGCCAATCCGATACCGCCGTACGCTTGGTGTTTCTGACCTCATCGCCCGAGTTCGCGCTTGAGTCCTACGAGGTCCGCGCCTTCGACTACCTGCTCAAACCCGTGACCTACGAGCGCTTGGCGCAACTGCTCGACGAGCTGTCGAGCCTGCGTCCGGCAGCGACCGACGAGCTCGTCATCAAAACGTCCTTTGGCTACCATGCCCTGCGCCTATCCGATATCGAATATGCCGAGGCTCGCAACAAGCACGTGATCTTCCACCTGCGCGATGGCCGCGATATCGAGGCGCTCGAGCCGTTCCGCAGCATCGAGGACCGACTGGCCCAAAACGCGACCTTCTTTAAGTGCCACCGCAGCTACCAGGTCAATCTGCGCAACATCGACCACTTCAATCGCACGGAAATCGTCATGCGCTCGGGTGCGTGCATACCGCTCGCGCGCAGCTGCAAGCAGGGATTCCAAGACGCCTACTTTGCGGTGCGGTTCGAGGGCGGGAGACGCTGATGCTTTCCTCGGCAGAACTGGTACTTTGGGCAATCCACCATGCGACGACGTTGCTCTTTGGCGTCTTTGCCTCGGCGGCGCTGTGCGGCGTCGAGATCAACGGCCGCCATTCGCTCGAACTGGTGGGGGTCGGCGCCGTAACCGGATGCGCATTCGGCCTCGCCAATGCCGTCGGCGGCGAGCTTTTCGCCCGACAGGCCTATCCACTCGTCGTGCATCTGCCGCTTGTCGTCTACCTGTGCGTACGCTATCGCCTGAGTCCGCTGCTCGCCATCCTGGGCGTTACCAGTGCCTACCTGAGCTGCCAGTTTAGCAACTGGATGGGCATCGCCGCATTCGCCGCCACCGATTCGCAGGTCGCGTACTACGCGGCGCGCATCATCACCACGCTCGGCGTCTTTGCCGTCTTGTTGCATTGGGCAAGCGACATTGGCCCCCGCCTGGCGATCAAAAGCCCCACCGAGCTGGAAATTCTGCTCATCCTGCCGCTCGTCTACTACATCTTCGACTACGCCACCAACGTCTATACCACGCTCTTCCACTCGGGCTCGGTAGTAACCGTTGAGTTTTTGGCGTTCGCCCTCTGCGCGTTCTACCTTATGTTTCTTGCCGTCTACCTTCGCGAATACGAGGCAAAGGAAATCGCCGAGCGCGAGCGCTGGATGCTCGCGACCCGCGACAGCGCGGCCATCAAAGAGCTCGAAGCCTGGCGCCAGTCCGGACGCGAGCTCTCGGTTCTCCGTCACGACATGCGTCACTACCTGCGCGGTCTAGCGGCCCTGATCGAAGAGGGTCACACCGATGAGGCGCTCGAGCGTATCGACGCGCTTTGCGAGACCAACGACCGCACCGCTGTGCGCCGCTACTGCGCCAACGAAACGGTCAACATTGCGCTCTCGTCGCTTTCCGCGGACATCAACGCGCACGGCATCACCGCCGACCTGCGAGCCGCCGTGCCCGAAACCGTCCACGTGGGCGATGCCGATCTGTTCAGTGTGGTATCGAACGCCCTGGACAATGCCATCGCCGCGGCGAGCACCGCCCCCGAAGGCAAGCGGTTTGTCGACCTGGACCTTCGCTACGAAGACGGTCAGCTTCTATTGCTGGTTTCCAACACATTTGGACGGGCGCCGCACATGGTCGACGGCACGCCCGTGGCTCAGCACGCCGGTCACGGCTTTGGCACCAAGAGCATTAAACTCGCCGTGGAGCGCATGAACGGCAACTGCCAGTTCCGCATTAACGGCGATCGGTTTGAGCTGCGCGCTGTGATGTAAGGGCTGCCGCCAGCCTCGCTACAGCGGTGCAGCCGCCGGGGTCAGCTGCTTGATGTAGGCCCACATGCGCTGCTTGGCGGCCTTGTCGGTGAGCGCCGCCTCAAAACCGTCGAGCGCCAGCACGCGGCGCCCCTGCACATGGGCGACCAGGCCGGGCTTGAGCATGGCGGTGTCAAAGTCATCAATTGCCACAAGCATATCGGCATAGGTCTCGCGCATGACATCGGCCGCACTGTTGTCCAGCAGCAGCACCGCCTCGGGGTCTAAGGTCTCCAGCGCCTCGCGGAACAGATCGCACGTCAGGGCCTCGCCCGCCGCGACCGCTCCGTCGCCCGCGCCGGCGACGCTTGCCAGCACGCAAAAATCCTCGGGGGCATATCCGATGGCGCCGAGCGCCTTGCGCAACGCGGCGCCATCCGCGCCGGCAGCCAGCTCGCCGCCCGAGCACTCGGCTTCATCCAAATCGCCTTTGACCAGCACAATCGGCGAGCACGCGTTGCCCGCGATACGCACACCGCGATCTGCAAGCGACGCGAGCTCCTGCTCGGTCGCCTGAGCGATGGCTTCTTTTTTCTGGCTTTGTGACGTGGGCATGCGCTCTCCAATCGTTTGCGTGCCCACCATTATATAAAAGAGCCGCCCGCGAGTGGTTGCTTTGCGGGCCGCTGGGTATAAGCACGGTCGTACTGAGTTTTACGCGGCCGAGCCGCGTCGTATTATGGAGGTCACCATGGCTGACATTAAGCAGATTACCCCCGAGAACTTCGGCGCTGTCGTCAACGATAGCCTGCCCGTACTGGTTGATTTTTGGGCCCCGTGGTGCGGCCCCTGCCGCTCGCTCTCGCCCATCGTAGACGAGGTTGCCGACGAGCTGGCCGGCAAGTTGGCTGTGGCCAAGTGCAACGTCGACGACAACCAGGACCTGGCCATGAAGTTTGGCGTCATGAGCATCCCCACGCTGATCGTCTTTAAGAACGGCGAGGAGGTCGACCGCTCGGTCGGCGCCTTGCCCAAGGCAAGACTTCAGGCACTGCTGGAGAAACATCTGTAATACGCTTGTTACTTGTCTGCCGTCCATGAGCGGTTTCGCACCGCTCACCGGAGTGCCAAACGCAAGGCATGCGACCACGGATAGTATGGTAGACACAAACAGCCCCCAGTGAACGGGCGCGGGTCAGACGGACTCGCGCCCGTTTTCTTATGCGGCGGCGCCCAAGGCGGGCGTAGTAGAATCTGAACCACCATATCGCCCCGTACAAAAGGAGACTCCCCATGCATGACGTCGGAATGAACATGAGCCAGCTTGCCATGAGCGTCAAGCAGGTCGACGACACCATTGAGCTCGCTCACGAGTGGAGCCATCAGCTGCTGCACGCGACCGAGAACTTTGACATGGAGCGCATTGGCGCCAAGCTCGAGGCCGCCATGTCTGCGCTGCACGAGGCGCACGATGCGCTCGAGGGCTACGAGGAGGCCATCGAGGCAGATCACAACTCCGTCGGCTCTGTGAAACTGGTGTAACGTGGCCGAGCACGAGCACGCGCACGATCACGGTGTGGACGACGATGCGAGCTGCCGCTGCAGCAGCTCCAGCTCCGAGCTGGTCCGCTTTTCGGTCACCGCGGCGCGCGACCTGCTGCGCCGCTTTGACGAGCAGATCGCGCGCCGCGGTGATGTGGCTAACCGATCCGAGGCCGTACGCGATCTGATTCGTGCCTCGATCGCCAAGGAGCAGATGCGCACGCCCGACGAGCAGGTCATCGGTTCGCTCACCATGATCTATGACCACCATACCGGCGATCTGACGCGCCGTCTGGACGAGGTGCAGCACGACTATACCGACGAGATCGTCTCTACCATGCACGTGCATCTGGACCACCACAACTGCCTGGAGATTCTGGCGCTCAAGGGTCGCGGCGAGCGTGTCTACGAGCTGGCGGACCGGTTGCTGGGGCTGCGCGGCGTTAAGCACGGCGAGCTCACCTGCGCCGCAACCAAGCAGAGCCTGGGGCTGTAGCGCACCTGTCCCTATTTGGTCGGTTTTGATGAGGGGTGTCGCATGCGACATGTGCATATTCATGTGACGGGCATTGTGCAGGGCGTTGGCATGCGGCCGTTTGTGTATCGCGAGGCCATGGCGCATGGCATTTGCGGATGGGTGCTCAACGCGGGCGACGGCGTGCATATCGAGGCGCACGCTCCGGCCGATGCGCTCGATGCTTTTGTTGCCGCGCTTTCTGCGCATGCGCCTGCGGCAGCCCGCGTTGAGCGAGTCGATATTGCGGATTTGGAGCCTGGCGGCTGGAGCGCTGCCGATGAGCAGGGCTTTCGCATTGTGGCATCGCAGGACCAGACCGCGCACACGACGCTCGTCTCGCCCGATATCGCCACCTGCGACGATTGCCTGCGCGAGTTGTTCGATCCCGCCGACCGACGCTATCACTACCCCTTTATCAACTGCACTAACTGCGGACCGCGCTTTACCATCATCCGGTCGCTGCCTTATGACCGAGCGGCCACGTCGATGAATTGTTTTCCCATGTGTCCTGAGTGTGCCGCGGAGTATGCCGACCCACTCGACCGGCGTTTTCACGCGCAGCCCGATGCCTGCTTTGATTGCGGGCCGCATATTACTTGGCGCGAGGCTGTGAACGGCGATGCGTGCGGGAATTCGTCCGCGACACCGGCCGTCGGCACCACACGCGAGGCCAGCGACGCTATCATCGAGCGCTGCGTCGAGCTGCTGGCCAGCGGCGGCATCGTCGCCATCAAGGGTCTGGGCGGATTTCACTTGGCATGCGACGCCTCCAACGAGCAGGCGGTAGCCGAGCTGCGCCGTCGCAAACGCCGCAGCAACAAGCCGCTTGCCGTTATGGTACGCGACCTTGCCGACGTTGAACGCCTGTGCCATGTCAACGACGTTGAGCGCGGCTTGCTGGCCGGCAGCATTCGCCCCATTGTGCTGCTGCGCCGGCGTGCTGTTTGCGGGAGCGACGGCGATTCTCCCGACGCCCTCGTACTCGCACCGTCCGTCGCGCACGACCTGCCCGAGCTTGGCGTTATGCTCCCCTACACCCCGCTTCAGCATCTGTTGCTTGCCGCGGCAGAAGCCCGCGGTATGCACGCGCTCGTCATGACCAGCGGAAACCTGAGCGAAGAGCCCATCGAGACCGATGACGATCTTGCCTGGGAGCGCCTCGTTGCCGCCGGCATTGCCGACGCGCTGCTCGGCAACGACCGCGCGATTCTCTCGCGCTACGACGACTCCGTGGTACGCGTGGTCGATGGCGCCGCCATGCCTGTGCGTCGCGCACGCGGATATGCGCCGCAGCCGTTAGCGCTGCCGGCGCTCGACGGCACTGCACCCTGCGTGCTCGCCTGCGGGCCGCAGCAAAAAGCTACGATCGCGCTCACGCGCGAGGACGCCGACGGCCATGTGGCCTGTTTTGTGTCGCAGCATATCGGCGATGTCGAAAACGGCGAGACCTTCGATGCCTGGAACGCCGCGCGCACGCGCTTGGAAAACCTCTTTGACCTGGCGCCTGCCGCCTTGGCATGTGACATGCATCCCAGCTATCTGTCGAGCCAGTGGGCGCGTGAACTGGCACGGAAGCACAATCTGCCGCTTATCGAAGTCCAACATCATCATGCACATATCGCGAGCGTGATGGCCGAGGCCATCGCCGCGGGCCAGCTTACAACCGACGCGCGTGTCCTTGGCATCGCCTTTGACGGCACCGGCGCCGGCACCGATGGGACCATTTGGGGCGGCGAGTTTCTTGTTGCCGGCCTTGCCGATTTTGAACGCGCCGCGCACCTGCGCACCTGGGCGCTCCCCGGCGGGGCGGCCTCCGTGCGCGACGCCCGCCGCAATGCCTTTGCCCTGCTGAGCGAGCTCGGCCTGCTCGAGCACCCGGGTGCCGCGGGGCTATTGGGCGCCCTCGACGAGCAAACGCGCAGCGTGACAGCCACCATGATCGAGCGCGGCATCAACAGCCCGCGTACCAGCAGCATGGGGCGTCTCTTTGATGCCGCGGCGGCAATTCTGGGCATCTGCGACAAGGCAACCTACGAGGGCGAGCCCGCCATCGAACTCGAAGCCGCCGCCTGGCCCGCGCTCGGCGGTAAGACCGTTCGTCTCGACGGCAATCATGCAGGCGTATTCACATCTGCCGACGACTCCCCCATCTTGGACCCCCAACCGCTCATCGAATCTCTTCTGAATGGAATTGAGGCAGGCACGCCGGCCGACAGGCTCGCCCTCGAGTTTCACATCGCCATTACGCACGCTACGACCCACATCGCGTGCGAGATCTGCAATCGCGAAAACCTCGATACCGTCGCGCTCTCGGGCGGTGTGTTCATGAACCGGCTTTTGCTTCAGCTCCTTACCCACGAACTCAAAGACGCCGGTCTTGCCGTCTTGGTCCCCCATACTGTGCCCGTCAACGACGGCTGCATCGCCTACGGTCAGGCCGCCATCGCTCGCGCTCGCCTCGCGCAGACAGCATCGCGATAGGCGTTTTGCCAGCCTGCGCGCCGCCGTCTCACAGGTGTAACGCGTTTGCTCGTGACTCCCGCGAGCGCTACCATCAACTGATGGGTAATTAGGCGCCTATCCAGCGCAAAACGTATAAAAGGGGAACATTATGTGCCTTGCCGTTCCCGGTAAAGTGGTCAAACGCGACGACGACCTTAAGGCGACCGTCGACATGATGGGCATCGAGCGCCCCGTTTCGCTGCGCCTCGTGCCGACGGCACAGGTAGGCGACTATATTCTCGTGCACGCCGGCTTTGGCATTCAGATTGTCGACGAGCAGGAAGCCCAAGAGACACTCGAGCTCGTCAATACCATGACCGAGCTGGCCGAAGAGGACCAGCTCGCCACTAACCCGGCCGAGGCATACTAGTGGCGGCGGCGCAGCCGGTTCGCTCCGGTATCGACTTTTCGGCATTTCGCGACCCCAAGCTGGCTCGCGAGCTCATCGATCGTATTCATGAGCTTGTCGGCAACCGCAGCATCAACCTTATGGAAGTCTGCGGTACGCATACCGTGAGCATCGGTCGCTATGGCTTTCGCTCCATTATGCCTGCCGGGCTCAAACTGCTGAGCGGTCCGGGTTGCCCCGTCTGTGTTACCGCCAACCGCGATATCGACCATGCAATCGCGCTCGCCAAGATGGACGGCGCCATCATCACCACCTTTGGCGACATGATGCGCGTGCC
>CAJMOC010000031.1:0-14567 GCA_905214945.1 uncultured bacterium | reverse complement strand
CCGATCTCCCGGGGCCGGCCGGTCCGGCCCTCAGGGTATCGGATTCCCATATTCATCCGTACATGTACGGATGAATATGGGAGGTGTTCGGATGAAGTTGCCAATCAAGGGGGCCGAATCGATCGGGCCACCTCGCATCCCGCCATCCTCGCCATCTGCCCGAGCGTGCTACACTAGAAGCATCTATGCCACCGCGAACGGCTCGGCCCCGCGCCCGCCGCTCGCAAACGAACTTTAAACGCACGAGGGTTGGCCATGCCGCTTTTCTCGCAACATACCGCCCGGTTCTCGCCGGACGTTCCTTTGGAGGGCACCAGCTCTCGCGAGCTGCTCAAGCGGTACCAGCCGCTCGAGACACTTGCGACCGGCGGTTTTGGCTCCATCGAGATTTGCCGCGACACGCACCTGCGCCGCCGCGTCGCCATTAAGCGCATCCCCCTTATCAACGGTGCCGGCATGCCCGCCAGCGACATCATGGATGTCCTGCGCGAGGCGCACACTGCCGCCATGCTTCAACATCCCAATATCGTGCAGGTCATCGACTTTACGCATGACACAGCCTATGCCTACCTGGTTATGGAATATGTCGATGGCATGTCGCTGGCCGAGTTTTTGCATCGCGTGGACGGCCACTCACTTACCTTTGACGAGGCCGCGGCCATTGCCGATGCCCTGGGCCAGGCGCTCACCTTCGCCCACAGTAATGGCGTACTCCACCTGGACATTAAGCCCGCCAACGTGCTCATCGACCACTCGGGCAATGTAAAGCTCACCGACTTTGGCATGGCGCGACTGTCGTCCGCCGGTGGCTTTGGCGGCTCGCGCGGCGGCACCATCGGCTACATGCCGCCCGAGCAGCTCGATATCGAGACCGGCACGGTCGACGAACGCGCCGATGTCTTTGCCCTTGCCTGCGTTATCTATGAGGGCTTGTGCGGCAGCGCTCCCTTTATGGCGGCCACGCCCGCCGACTCGCTCGACCGCATCATCGGCGGCGCCACCTATCCCAGCGAGCTGATACCACACTTTCCCCCGGGAGCCGAGGCCGCGCTCATGAGCGCGCTCTCCCCCATGCCGCAGGACCGTCCCAACAGCATCGAGGCATTTTGCGACCAACTCCTTGCCGGTCTGGGCAGCGTGCGCGAGGGCCGTCGCAGTCTGGAGCAAATGGTTGGCGAGCTTTCGGATGACGAGCAAGAGCTCGACGATATCGAGCCGTCGTACTACGAGGACGACGCCATCGAGGTCGACCCCGCGCTCGGCTGGGCGGGCACGCGCTGGAGCCATGCGCGCGACTACACCATGCACGCTATCTCGGCGCTAACGTGCGGCACCTTTAGCTTTTTGCTGATGCAAACGGCCGGGGTCGCGGCGCTTCCCGGCCTGGTCATTGCGGCAATCGCGATCGGAGCGGCGGCTGGCCTGGCCCCCCAGATTGGCTCGGCCATCTCGGCTGTGGGCTTTTTGGTGCTCATGGCCAACGCCACCATGCAGGCGCAGGGCATCCTGTCGATGTTGCCCGTCGCGGTGATCTTTGCCGCTGCCATGTCCGGTTGGTGGATCGCCTGGGGTCGCACCGAGGCTGCCGCGAGCGCCGCACTCACCTGCGCGCTTGCGCTTGGCTGTCTGACCGGCAATACCTTCCTGGCAGCTGGGGTCGCCGCCGGCGTCGCGTCATTTTGGCTCGGCCCGGCAAGCGCTGCCGCGGCAACGGGCATGGGCGCGCTTTTTGGCCGCCTGGCTACGGTTGCGCTTTCCGCCGGAGGCGTACTGGGGCTCGGCAATGTTGCCGCGGCGCTGGGAGACGTGTTCTTCTGGGCTGCCGTTGTGCTCGTCGCGGCGACAGCTGCACTGACATCTCTGCTGCTCAACGCCCATGCCAAGCGTGCCAAGCAGGGCTCGAACCTGACCGCAATCGTTGCCATCGCCGGCTGCGGAATAGGCTCCGCGGCGTCGCTTTGTCTTGCACACCATATGGAAATTGCCGGCCTTACTGCCGCGGTCATCGCCAAGGCGGCGGTTGCGGGAATCCTATCCTCTATAATCGTTGGGATATGCCTATATTTGCTCGGATACCAAAGAACCTATACGGAGAGTGATCTTTCGTGAACTTCCTGAACATCTTCGAGGACCACGTGGCCGGCATCTTCGGTGCCACCCGTGCCCCGTTCTCCTTTAAGAAGCTTGCCAAGCAGGCCGCTCGCGACATGGAGGATCAGACTCTAGTGATCAACGGCGTCAACACCGCGCCGGCGCTCTATACCATTCTGATCGCCGCCGATGACGATCCCATGCTCGCCCCGTTCTACCCCGAGCTTTCGCGCGAGGTCCGCGAGTTTGTGAAAGCGCAGGCCGAAAAGCGCCGCTACGTCTTTGTCGGTGAGCCCCTCGTTCGTTTTATGATCGACCCGCAGCTGCGCGCCGGCAAGTTCTCGGTCTTTGCCGAGAACGTCGATGCCCCCACGCTCGGCCGTCTGTACGAGGAAGAGCGTGCCTACCAGAATGGCCTGGGCCAGAATAACTCCGCCGCAAGCCGCGCGGCCAGCGCCCCCCGCGCCGGCAAACAGCAGTTTGCCGCTCCGCAGCAGCAACATCCCGCCGCTATGCCCCAGCAGCCGGCGCCCCGTCCCGCTGCACCCGACCCGCTCGCCGTGGCCGACCCCTTTGCGCCCAACGCCCCCGATCCCGCCGCCGCGCCCATTCCCGTGCCGCAGACCGTCTCGCGTGACGCGCTCGCCGGCATGGGCGGAGCCGCCGCGACCGGTGCCGCCGTGGGCCTTGGTGCCGCAGCCGGCATTGCCACCAATATGGCAAACCCCCGCGCCCCGCAGCGTCCGCTCGCTCAGCTCGTCGACGTTGTAAGCGGTGAGAGCCACAGCATTACCTCCGCGCAGGTAACCATCGGTCGCGAGCGCTCGGTTTCGGACATCGCCCTGCGCGACCCCAACGTGTCGCGCCGTCACGCCCAGCTCACCTTTACCGGCTCGGACTGGTCGATCGAAGACCTCAACTCCACCAACGGCACGCTCGTCAACAACCGCCGCATCACGCGCTGCCCGCTGCGCAACGGCGATCTGCTGACGTTTGGCCTGAGCACCTTTGAATTTAGGGGATAGTCGCTTATGAACATCGATATCGTCCTTTTTGCAGGCCGCATCGTCCTGGTCGGCCTGCTCTATATCTTCCTGTTCGCCGTCATGAAGACCGGCGTGGGACTCGTGCGCGGGCAGCGCCGCGACTCGGCTATCTGGACGATCGATGTGGACAAGGGCCCGCGCGGTATCCGCGGCATCCACGTAGACATGCTCGGCCCCGTCATCGTCGGTCGCTCTCCGTCTTCGGACATCTGCATCAACGAACCGTTCGTCTCGGCCTCGCATGCGCGCTTTTCGCTGCAGGGCCCGGCGCTCATCATCGAGGACCTCAACTCGCTTAACGGCACGCTCGTCAACGGCCGCCAGCTTGTGGAGCCCGCAACGCTGCGCGAGGGCGACGAAGTCCAGATTGGCGACGTGGTCATGAAGGTGAACCGTCGATGATCGACGAGGAGAACAAGTCCGCAACCATGACCGAGGCACCGGCTGCCGCCGTAGCTGCACCGGCCCACGCCGCTCCGGCGGACTCCACACCCGTGGAGCCCGAGGACACCGTGTTCTCCCTGCCTCTTTCGCATGTAACGCATGATATTTCGGATCTCGCCGATAACGAGGGCGAAGAGGATGCCGTAGCGGCGCCCATCGGCGCACATGCTGCGGAACAGCCCACAGCGCCCGAAGCAACCCCGGCGCCGGCTCACTTTGCAGAGCCCGTCGCCGCGGCAATCAACGAGAGCGCTGCGGTGTTTGCGGCACCCGAACCCGCCGCGCCGGCGTTTCCCATAGCCCCGACATCCGAGGTTGCGCCCGCGTCTACGCCGGCGCCCGAGGCGGGGCCATCCCCCGAGGACGGCCCTGCACCCAAGGCCCCGCAGCCTGCGCCCGCAAGCGAGTCCGATGCCGTGGCCGAGCCCGCCGCCCAGTCGCAAAGCACACCCGCGCCGTCGCACTTTGCGACGCCCGAGCCTATAGACGCCAGCCCGCAAGACGACGAGTCGACCGCCTGCGCGTCCGAAGAGCCCGGCTCCCCGGACACCGGCGATTCCGAATCAAACGCCGAGACCGACACCGTCTCTCCCGGTGACACAGCCGAGATCGACGTTGCCGCCGTTGAGGCCAAGCTCAAAGACCCCGGCTCGACCATGAGCTTTGAGCCCCTGACCGAGGAGCGCATCGAGACCGACTCGACCTATGATGCCGGCACCACCACGCAACTCATGTGGGGCGCCCGCTCTGACGTTGGCTGCGTACGCCCGCACAATGAGGATTCCTACCTGGTGCAGTCGCCGCTCTTTTGCGTATGCGACGGCATGGGCGGTCACGCCGCCGGCGAGGTAGCCTCTTCCATCGCCGTCGAGACTATTGCCAAGACGGCCCCGCAGTCCGCCGACGCAGCACGCCTGGCCGCAGCCGTCGAGGCAGCCAACGCCGCCGTAATCGAGGCCGCCTTGAATGGCCTGGGCAAGCCCGGCATGGGCTGCACAGCCACTTGCGCCTATATCGAAAACGACACGCTCGCCATCGCCCACGTGGGTGACTCTCGCGCCTACCTGCTCCACGAGGGCACGCTCATCCGCGTGACCCGCGACCACTCCTACGTGGAGGAGCTCGTGGACGCCGGCGAGATTACGGCAGACGAGGCTCGCGTCCACCCCAACCGCTCGGTCATCACCCGTGCGCTGGGCTCGGACCCCGCCATGTATGCCGACCACTTCACCCTGCATATCGAGGAAGGCGACCGCCTGATCCTGTGCTCCGACGGCCTTTCGAGCATGATTCCCGATAGCGATATCGAGAACATCGCCACGCAGTCCTCAACCGCGCAAATCTGCGTCGACAACCTAGTGGACGCGGCGCTTGCCGCCGGCGGCCACGACAACGTGACCGTAGTAGTCGTTGACCTGGTTGACGATGGCGTTATGCGCGAGGCGCAACGCGTGCGTCGCCGCAACATTACTATCGCCGCCATCCTGGCCCTCGTCTTTGTGCTGGCAGCTGGCATCTGGGCCTACACGGGTGTCACCGGCTCGTACTACCTGGGTACCTACCAGGGCAATGTCGCCGTCTGGCGCGGCCTGCCCGGCAAGCCGCTCGGACTCACGCTCCACTGGCTCGAGAGCGAAACCAGCATTAAGCTGTCCGACCTGCCCGAAGACACGCAAAACCGCCTCAAGGCGGGCATTCCGCAAACAAGTGTCGACGATGCGCAGGACACGATATCCAAGTACCGCCACCAGATCGACGAGGAGCAGACCCGCCAGGTGATTGACGCGCAAACGATTCGCGACAACACCGATCAGGGATCGACCTCCGAATCAGATTCCGAGAAAACCGCCGAACAGTCCGCCGAGGCCGAGGCCTCCGAAAAGAACTAGAAAGGGAGTGCCGCTTATGAGTCGCCGCAACACCGAGCTGCTCTTGCTCATCGCCTCGGCGTTCCCCGTCATCCTGCTGTATGCGATGTACGTCCTCACCGCGGGCGCTGCCATCTCCTTTGAGACGCTCGCCGTACCGATCGGCCTCTTTGCCGCCTTTGCCGCGGCCCACATTGCCGTGCGCATCTTGGCGCCCGGTGCCGACCCCGCCATCCTGCCCATTGTCTTTGTGCTTTCGGGCATCGGCATCACGTTCGTGACGCGTCTCGCCCCCGCTCTCGCCATCTCACAGCTCATCATCCTGTTTGTCTCGGTGGCCCTGATGGTGGGAACGCTCGCGTTGGTTAAGAACCTCGACGTAGTCATGCGCTACAAGTACACCTTTGGCATTATCGGCATCATTCTGTTGATGCTGCCTATCTTTATCGGCACCACGATCTCGGGCTCCAAGCTGTGGATTCGCATCGCGGGCTTTACCATCCAGCCCGGCGAGTTCGCCAAGGTCTTTATCGTGCTGTTCCTGGCCGGGTACCTGGCCGAGAACCGCGAGCTGCTCTCCATCTCCAACCGCAAGATCCTGGGCTTTAAGATCCCTCGCCTGCGACTGTTGCTGCCGCTGTTTGCCGTGTGGGGCGTGTGCCTGCTCGTCGTCGTCTTCGAACGCGACCTGGGTTCTGCCGTGCTGTTCTACACCATCTTCTTGCTGATGCTCTACGTTGCCACGGGGCGCTTTTCGTATGTCGTTATCGGCCTTGCGCTCTTAGCCGTTGGAGCCGTGGGCGCCTACAAGTTCCTGTCGCACGTTCAGGTGCGTTTCCAGGTTTGGGTCGATCCGTTTAAGGACGCCCAGGGCCAGGGCTACCAAATCGTCCAGTCGCTCTTCTCGCTTGCCGATGGCGGTCTGGTCGGTGTTGGCATCGGCAACGGCATGGCCAACAACATCCCTGTCGTCGAGTCCGACTTTATCTTCTCGGCTATCGGCGAGGAGATGGGCCTTTTGGGCGGCGGCGCCGTGCTCATCCTGTTTATGCTCTTTGCCGTTCGCGGCCTGACCACAGCTGCCCGCGCTAAATCCGACCTCGCCGCCTTTAGCGCCACGGGCCTTACGGCCGCCATCAGCTTCCAGGCCTTCTTGATCGTGGGCGGCGTTACCCGCCTGATCCCGCTAACCGGCGTCACCCTGCCCTTTATGAGCCAGGGCGGTTCCTCGCTGCTGGCAAGCTTTATCATCGTCGCGCTCCTGCTGCGCGCCGGTGACGAAGCGACCGGACGCGAGGCCGAGCTTACCGGCACCGGCACCATGGCCGCCATCACCGATGATCAGGTCGCATCTGCCGCCGCCCCGACGGGCACGCGCTTTGCCACCTCGTCTTCCTACGGTAGCGGCAGTCATTCCGTCGGCTCGCGCATGCGCCGTCGCCTGCTCGACACGCCTGAATCCGGCGTGCTCGGCCGCGTTGCGCTCGCCAACCGTCTAACCCGTGCGGTGCTCGCCTTTACGGCGCTGTTCGCCATCCTTATCGGCAACCTCACCTATGTCCAGGTCATTAAGGCCAAGGACTATCAGGACATGCCGACCAACAACCACACCATCGCCCGCTCCAAGTACATCCAGCGCGGTTCCATCATCACGTCCGACGGCGTGACGCTGGCCGAGTCGCTGCAGCAGGAGGACGGCACCTACGTACGCTCCTACCCCAACGGCAACCTGGCAGCGCACGTGGTTGGCTACGTGAGCCAGCAGTATGGCACCACCGCCATCGAGAGCGTCATGAACGACACGCTCACCGGCTCCAAGGATTACTCCAGCTGGAACAACGCCATCGCGTCGCTCGCGGGCCAGACCCAGCCGGGCAACACCGCCAAGCTCACCATTGACTCGCGTATCCAGACGGCGGCCGAGCAGGCGCTCAAGGGCTTTAAGGGCGCTGTAGTGGTCATCGACCCGCGTACCGGCGCGGTGCTCGCATGTGCCAGCTCGCCCACCTACGACAACACCAACATCGACGCCCTGCTGCAGGCGGGCGGCGGCGAGGACGGCTCTATGTACAATCGCGCCATGGACGCGCTGTACACGCCGGGCTCCACGTTTAAGGTCGTTACGCTTTCCGCGGCACTCGAGACCGGCACCGCCAGCCTTACCAGCACCTACCAGGCGCCCGGCTCCATGGACATCGGCAACGCGCCGGTCACCAACTATGCCAACGAGAGCTACGGCACCATCAGCCTGCAGCAGGCCTTTGCCGTGTCTTCCAACGTCGTCTTTGGCCAGGTGGCAAACGAAGTTGGCGCAAACACGCTCGTGCAGTTTGCCAACGCCTTTGGCTACGGCCAAAAGCTCGGCCAGGACCTGACCTCCGCGGCCTCCATCATGGCCGACCCGTCGCTCATGACCGAGTGGGAGACCGCCTGGGCCGGCGCCGGCCAGCCTGTCGGCATGGACCACACGCCCGGGCCGCAGACCACCGTCATGCAAAACGCCGTGATTGCCGCCGCCATCGCTAACAGTGGCGTGGTCATGGACCCGTACTTTGTAGCCCAGGTACTCGCCCCGGACGGAACTGTGGTCAAGACCACGCAGTCCCGCTCGCTGGGTCAGGCCGTCAGCTCCGCCACGGCCGACCAGGTCAAGCAGGCCATGCTCGCCGTCGTCCAGTCCGGTACCGGCACCGATGCCCAGGTCCCCGGCGTCAAGGTCGCCGGCAAGACCGGCTCGGCCGAGACCGGCGGCACCAACGTCAACTCGATGTTCGTTGGCTTTGCGCCTTACGATTCACCCACGGTCGCCATCTCGGTGGCCTTGGAGGATTACGACAAGCATGACGTCAAGGCGGCCAAGATTGCCGGCATCGTCCTGACCGCGGCGCTTGCCGCACAGGGAGCGTGATGCCCATGATTAAATCGGACACCCGAGGCACGCCGCGGCCGAAGAGTTAGCGGCAACGCGCCACACGGCCCCAGCGGCCACATCGTAGGTACTACACACATCGTTGAGCGAATAGTTATGTTAGGAGCAGGAATGGAACAGAGGGTCCTCGGGGGAAGATACCTCCTCAAGGATAAGGTGGGGACAGGCGGCATGGCGACCGTCTTCCGTGCGCAGGACCAGGTCCTCGACCGCACGGTAGCCGTCAAGATCATGCTGCCGCAGTATGCTGGCGACGCAACCTTCGCCGCACGCTTTAAGCAGGAGGCTCAGGCAGCAGCCGGTCTCTCCTCCCCCTATATCGTGGGCGTCTACGATTGGGGCAAGGACGGCGACACCTATTACATCGTCATGGAGTACCTGCGCGGCACCGACCTTAAGAGCGGCATCAAGAGCCACGGCGCCCTCGACCCCAAGAAGGTCGCCCAGATCGGCTCGCAGATCAGCTCCGCGCTTTCGGTCGCCCACAAGCACGAGATCATCCACCGCGACATCAAGCCGCAGAACATCATGGTGCTGCCCGACGGCAACATCAAGGTGATGGACTTTGGCATCGCGCGCGCCAAGAACAGCCACCTCACGCAAGACAACAACGTGCTGGGAACCGCCCACTACGTCAGTCCCGAGCAGACCCGTGGTCAGGACCTCGGCCCCACCTCGGATATCTACTCGCTGGGCGTCGTGATGTACGAGTGCGCCACCGGCCGCGTGCCCTTTGACGGTGATGACGCCATCTCGGTCGCACTCAAGCAGGTCAACGAGCTGCCTATTCCGCCGAGCCAGATCAACTCCGGTGTCGACGCCGACCTTGAGCGCATCATCCTCAAGTGCATGGAGAAGGACCCGGCAAACCGCTTCCAGACCGCCGACGAGCTGCGTCAGGTGCTCAACAGCTACCTGTCGGGCCGTGCCGTAAACATCTCGGAGCCCACACGCATCATCGGTGCCCCCGGTGAACTGGGCGCCACCAAGACTCGCGAGCTTTCCGATCAGACGCGCGCCATGGTGCGTCCCGTCTCGGGCGTGAGCGGCCAGAATACCGCCCGTAGCTCGGTTTCGGGCTCCACCGGCTCCTACGAGGTCGAAAAGCCCAAATCCAACAAGAACAAGATCATCGCCGCCGTGGTGGCGGCCGTTGCCGTCATCGGCATCGTGGTGGCCTTTGCCACAGGACTCTTTGGCGGCGAGCAGGTCACCGTTCCCGATGTACTGGGCAAGGACCAGCAGACTGCCGTCGAGCTGATCAAGGAAGCCGGCCTCGAGGTCGGCACCATCGACCAAAGCTACAACGACGATGTCGACGAGGGCAAGGTCGCCGAGCAGACGCCCAACGGCAACACCAAGAAGGCCAAGGGCACTAAGGTGAACCTGGTAATCTCCAAGGGCCCCAAGCCCTCCGAGAAGGTTGAGGTTCCCCAGCTTCTCGGCCTGACCAAGGACCAGGCAGAAGCCGCGCTGGCAAGCGTTGGCCTGAAGGGCAACGCCTCCGAGGAGGCCAACGAGGCCGATGAGGGCCAGGTCTTTGAGCAGGGCACCGAAGCCGGTAAGGAAGTCGCGAAGGGCACGACCATCTCATACAAGGTCTCGAGCGGCCCGGATACCACGTCCGTCCCCGACCTGACCGACATGACCGAGGCCCAGGCGCGCAACGCCCTCGATATGGCAGGCTTTGGCGTCGACGTGAGCTACCAGGAGAACGACTCGGTTACCGAGGGCACCGTGATCAGCTGGAACCCCAGCGGTAAGCAGAAGCCCGGCGCCACGATTACCGTCGTCATTGCCAAGAAGTCCGGCAAGGCCAGCGTTCCGGGTAACCTGTACGGCAAGAGCATCTCCGCCGCCGTCACCGCGCTCAACAACGCCGGGTTCTACAACATCGCGTTCTGCGACCAGAACGGCAACCCCGTGAGTGGCAACGAAAACGCCACCGTTACGGGCGTCTCCCCCACCGGTAAGCAGTCCACCGACAACACGATCACGTTGACGGTTTCGATTTCTGGCTCTGGTACTGATTCAGGCGACGATTCCGGTACGACCAACTAGTCATCAAGACGTTGCCCACAGCGGCTGCTGACGCAAATACATTCGCTCAATTGCGCCCGTTTGCTCCCCCTGCAAACGGGCGCTTTCTTCATCTGAAGCAGCGAAAACCACGGCATACCTTTAAACCAGAAGAGCCCGGCACCGTGGTGGTACCGGGCTCGGCAAATCTCTGGTGCCCCCGGGCGGATTCGAAAACTCCCCCCGCGGGGAAATTGGTGACGCGGGTGTCGACGGTCCGAATCCTGCCCTTAGACCAGAAGAGCCCGGCACCATAGCGGTACCGGGCTCGATATTCCTCTGGTGCCCCCGGGCGGATTCGAACCGTCGACACCCGCTTTAGGAGAGCGGTGCTCTATCCCCTGAGCTACGGAGGCATGTCGTATTAGTGTAGCAGATTTACGCCGCTGTAATGCAGCGTATACCCACTCTTCGAAGTTGCGGTGGAACAGCCCTCCGGAAAGTGCGTCCCACTATCCAGGCAAATTCTGGGTCAGACTTTCCCCATGGGACCTCGCTGGGAAACTGTGTCCCAGAATTTCGACTCGAAACGGGACACGGTTTCCCAAACGGGCCCGTTCCGGAAACTACATCCCGCAATCGGCACTCGAACCGGGATGCACTTTCCCGATCGAGCCTCATGGGAAACCGCGTCCCACTTTAGGGGGGCGCTCTTTAATGGCTAGTTGCCTTTGTGGAAGAGGTTTTTGATAACGGAGGGGATGCTCTTGGCGCCCTTAGCCGTCACATCGATAAAGTCAGGCGAACGCACGAGCTTATCCTCGTCGACGTACTTGCGGACCGCGCGCAACGTCTCTTTGTCGTCGCGCGTCGAAAACGTAAAGTGACCGTTGTCCTTGGTGAAGATGGCAAAACGCGTAATCTTCTTGGTGCCGCGCAAAACCTCGGCGGCAATATAGTCGACCTCGTCCCACGGGATTTGGATATAATCCTCGGGATTACGCTCGTTATAGTACTCAAACGCCTTATTGCCCACCATGACGTTACCGTGACTGGTAAGCCCCATCAGGCAGGTTGCCGGCGTTGCCAGATCGACCGTGCTGTTCTGAGATTGCGCCATACGCGCCTCGCCCTCCAATAAAAACAATCGGACCGCATCCAGTGTACCCACCGGGTGCGGTCCGTTTCAATGGCTTAAAAGCCCTTGTCTAGCAAATCTCGGTCTTAAACCGAAGCGTGCTTACATGAAGCCGCAGACGCGACCGATGATGCCGACGGCGAAGAGAGCCAGGATGATGACGATCGGGCTGACCTTCTTCTTGAGGAGCTTGCAGACCAGAAGGGTCAGGCACACGGCGGCAAGGCCGGGGATGAGCTGATCGAGGTTGGCCTGAAGCGTGGTGACCTTCACCGGGTCGAGTGCGTTGGCACCGACAGAGCTGTACATCGTCAATGCCTGCTTGATGCCCTCAGAACCGGCGGGCAGGTTGGCCCAGTCGATATAGGCGCCAGCGGACTGCGTGACCTTGGAGACGACCGGGGTGAAGGAGATGGACACCCAGCGCTCGACCAGGGCGCCGATGATGAACATACCCAGGATGGAAGCACCCTCGGTGACCTTGCCCATCAGACCACCGGAGAGGTCCTTGGCGATGGAGGAGCCGACCTTGTAGCCAAACTCCTGCGTGTACCACAGGAAGGCGTAACGGATGATGTTCCACGCGAAGAAGAACAGCAGCGGACCGGCGATGCTGCCGGACAGGGCCAGGGAAGCGCCCAGTGCGCCCAGAATCGGGCGAAGGGTGAACCAGAAGGCGGGGTCGCCGACGCCGGCGAGCGGGCCCATCATACCGACCTTGACGCCCTGAATGGCGACGTCGTCAATCGGAGCACCGTTGGCGCGCTCCTCCTCGAGGGCGAGGGTAACGCCAATGACGGGGGCGGAAACATAGGGGTGGGTGTTATAGAACTCCAGGTGGCGCTTAAGAGCGGCAATCTGGTCATCCTTGCTGGTGTAGAGCTTCTTGATCGCAGGGATCATTGCGAAGCACCAGCCACCGTTCTGCATGCGCTCGTAGTTCCACGAGCCCTGAAGGAACTGATGACGGAAGCAAACCTTCTTACGGTCAGCCTTGGTGAGCTGAATCTTGTTCTCTGCCATATGTATCACTCCCCTCCTACTCGTAATCGTTCAGAATGTCGCCGAGCGGGTCACCGGAGCCACCGCCCATGCCGCCACCCTGCTTGGCCAGATCCTTAAGGCCAAGGTAGATGAGGGCAAGGGAGATGCCGATGAGGCCAAGGGCGATCAGCGTGAGCTGAGGGATGGCAGCAAGGACAAAGCCGAGGATGAAGAACGGCCAGGTCTCCTTGGTGGCCATCATGTTGATGACCATGGCGTAACCGACGGAAGCGACCATGCCGCCGCCGACAGCCATGCCGCCGGACAGCCAATCGGGCATAGCGTTAAGCGCGTTGGTAACGGCCTCGGCCGGGATGATGCACAGAAGTACTGCCGGGATGGCGATACGAACACCCTGCATGAGGATGCCGGCGTACTGCCAACGCTCGATGCCGGCGAAGTCGCCCTTCTCGGCGCAGGCGTCCATGCCGTGAACCATAGCGGTAGCCAGGGTACGGCAGATCATGGTCAGGAACAGACCAGCGACCGACAGCGGGACGGCGACGGCGATGGCGGCGGTAACGGCCTTGGCCGAATCGGTGGCGCCACCGTTGAGGGCGAGCACCATGATGATCGAAGAAGCGACCGAGGCCAGAGCGGCGTCAGGCGCGACGGCGGCGCCGACGTTAGCCCAGCCAAGGGCCATCATCTGGAGCGAACCGCCCAGGAGGATGCCCTCCTGAAGGTGACCGGTTACGAGACCGATAAGCGTGCATGCCACGAGCGGCTGATGGAACTGGAACTCATCCAGAATGCCTTCCATACCGGCAAGCAACGCGACAATCGCAACAAGCAGAATAGTGATTGCAGACATGTATCGGACCCTCCTTTACTATGCTTGAGCGGCCAGTTCGGCCTTAGCTTTCTTCAACATGGCGTCGAGATCCTCGGAGGAATCCGAAGGAACCTTGCGGACCTCGAACTTGACACCCTTGGCCTTGAGAGCCTCGATGGTCTTGACATCGTCATCGCCCATAGCGACAGCGTTAGTGACGACGACCTTGCCCTTGGAGTGGGCCATGGAACCGATGTTGGCTTCCTTGATGTCGACGCCGGCCTCGATGGCCCTGAGCAGATCCTGCGGGTTCTCGAACAGCAGCATCGCCTTGGTGTCGCCAAAGCGCGTGTCCTTGACGACCTCGGCCATCTTCTTGATGGGCACGACGTTGGCATGGACTCCCGGAGGGGCAGCCTGCTCGATCATGGTCTTGCGGAGCTCGTCGTGAGCAACGCCGTCGGAGACCACGATGATGCGGTTGGGGTTGATCTGCTTGGTCCACGTGGTGGCCACCTGACCATGCAGCAGACGCGTGTCGATACGGACGTGGGCGATCTTGATGTGCCCGTCGCCGATCACCGTTCCCGGAGGAATGGCACCCGCAGGAGCAGCGGCGGCCGCAGCCGGCTTCTTCTCCTCGGGCTCCAGAGACTCGGGCTTGACGCGCACGCCGGCCTTAGCCTCAGTCACGAGATGTTTTGCGATCGCATGTGCAGTGTTCTTTGCGTCAAAGCGCTGCGAATATGCCTCGATGAGCATAGGCAGGTTGACACCGGTGACGATAGCCCAGGAATCATGGCCCTCGATGAGACCGCTGATCTGGTTGAAGGGCGTGCCGCCCCACAGATCAACGAGGAAGAGCACCTGCTCCTGGTCCTCGAAGGAAGCGACTGCTTCCTCGACCTTGGCTCGGAAGTCGTCGGGGCCCATGCTCGGCTCGAGCGAGACCACGGCTACAGACGGCTGATCGCCAAAGACCATCGAGCCCGTCTGCTTGATTCCAGCCGCCAAGTCACCATGGCTAGCAAGAACAATACTTACCATCACATAACCTCCTTTTTGTCTACGTAATTCCTACACGACAGTTATGGAGTATAGCTGCAAATACAGCAGAATTGTTTGAAAAACTGCAAAAGGTAGCATTATTTGTTTAAACCTTGATTCTCATCTTCATTGCAACAGCCTCAGGACTCAGCGCAACGCGTTGCGC
>CAJMOC010000030.1:0-15086 GCA_905214945.1 uncultured bacterium | reverse complement strand
TGCCGTTAATTTGTCCCTTCTGGCAAACATTAGCTTGTAAGTGACCGTCGGGGGGGGGGTATCCTTAAGCCAATTTTAAGGTGCGGGAGAATACTGCGTTTTCTCACGAGAGATTGGACTTAGGGGAATGAGAAAAGGATTTTGGAGGATAGCCGCCGCATTTTGTGCCGTTTTGGCTGCCGTAACGGCAGTTTCAGTCGCTACGCCATCAATAGCGGTCGCATCGGAAACTAAGGGAGGAGAGGTTCTCGTTTCTGTTTCACAGGACAGTGTTTTGAAATATTGTTCTGTTGCGGTCGGGCAAAGACTGAATGGAAGTGTCCGCTTTTCGCTTCCGGGAGCTCCGTCCCAGGAGATAGCTCAAGCGGCGCAAAACCCCGAGAATTACACGCTAACGATTTCGAGTGATGATGCAGAGAATATCTCGCTTTCAAACATCTATGGACAATGGGAATATACGTTGTCCCCAGTGTCTGTTGGAGACGGCAAGCTTCGGATAACTGCTGAGTTCAATTATGAGGGTTACAAAGCGGAGGGTTATCTTGAAATAAGCCTTGCTAAGTCTCAAAACAAAATAAAAGAAATAAAGTATGCAAACAATTCGGACAAGGCAAAGCCTGTGTCTTCTCTGACGTTGTTATATATCGAGAAGTGTCCTGTTTGCGGAAAACAACACTATGGCTCTGAGAAAGGGAAAGTGCTGCTCGCATTTGAGCGGCCCGATGAGGAGCCGACGGCGTTTGATATCTATGGAAATAGCTCTTATGACGATGGGTCGGGGCTTTATACGCAGCTAAGCAGTGATCAGATAACGGAGTGTAGCAATTCTGCCGATTATCAGCTGCAGGCTCCTGTTTATATTAATCCGCACAGCAGCAGCGCTAGTGAACTCCGGATAGGCGTGAGTGACTACGCGCAAGATATTTATCAGAAGAAACGACTCTGCGACGTGGTGATGAAGGAACAGGGTCCCGCTTTTGTTGAGAAAAACATGAGCGGAAAAATGGCTATCGGCTCTAACGCATGGATCGATTCGAGTGATTTGATTGATGTTGAACTGAATTCAACCGGGCAAGCTTGCAGAGATTCATCGCGTGACTACCAGTCTCAAACGTGGAAATTATCCTATTCAGTTATAAAAGGACAAGACATTGTTTCGATAGAGGGAGATCGGGTCACCGCAATCAAGGTGGGGACTGCAACTATTGAGGCGACGGATTCGTTCGGCGGCAAACATGTCGGCACCATAGATGTGATTCCCTACCCATCCGTTAAACCTTCGATTGCATTCTTGAAGGAGAGCGAAATCTCAATTGAAAGCGAATTAGCTCCAGACCGCACCGGCACGGACGATTATCTGCTTGATGCGAACAGATATCGCGATTACTTTGGAACTGTGTTGACGAAGGAGGCTGTAGAGCTTCTCGATAAATATCCATATTCTGAATATCGATTCGTGTCATCAGACCCTAGCATCGTTAGCATCGAGATGTACGCTGTGAGCTCAAGTACAGCAGGATATTTCGCGCATCCGAATGGCTACGGCACTGCAAAGATAGGCGTCTATCTCGGTGACCCCGATAATGGGGGCCTTCTCTGTGACACGATGACCGTTCATGTCGTCAAGCCTGGCGAGGAACCTGCAAAAACGACGGTTTCCATTGCGGATGGTTACTCAACATCTATGGACAAGGGCACGACTCAGCAGTTGAAGGCAAAGGTTTCCCCTGACGATAAGGCCAGTAAGGTTGTCTGGTCCTCTTCTAACGAGAGCGTCCTTACCGTCGATGGCAACGGTCTTGTTACCGCTGTCGGTGACGGTGATGCCACGATCACGGCAACGGTTGATGGGGTCTCTGCAACCACGGATACAATTACGGTAACCACTCCGGTCGTAAAGGTCTCGGGCGTCAGCCTCAGCGCGTCGAATCTTAAGCTTGCTGTGGGCGGTGAGCCCTCGACGTTGACCGCAGCGGTTGAGCCCAACAATGCAACGAATAAGAATGTGTCCTGGTCTTCGAGCGACCCGGAGGTCGCCACGGTTGCGGACGGCGTCGTGACCCCGGTCAAGGCCGGTGCTGCCACGATCACCGTTACCACTGAGGACGGCGAGTATAGCGCCACGTGCAAGGTGACCGTTATTCAGCCTGCTACGGGCATCACGCTCGATAAGCAGAAGGTCGCGCTTGCGGGCGCTGCAACCGAGCAGCTTAAGGCGGCGGTCGTTCCCGCGGAGGCTAACCAGACAGTTGTTTGGAAGTCCAGCAATGAGAGCGTCGCTACGGTCGATCAAACCGGAAAGGTGACGGCTGTCTCCAAGGGCGCCGCAACCATCACCGTTTCGACTGAAGACGGCGTCTATTCTCAGGATTGCGCGGTGACCGTCTCTAATCCCGCAACGAACCTTACGGTCGACCAGACCGCTCTTAACCTTAAGAAGGGCGAAGAGGGCACCGTGAAGATTTCTCTTGTTGGAGCCCTTGCGGGTGAGGTCGACGAGACCAAGCTTGCTCTGGATGACACGGGCGCTTCGAAGGCGTTTAAGGTTGTCGACAACGGCGATGGCTCCTACACCGTTACCGCCCTCAAGACCGGTTCTGGCTCATTTGTCATCACTGCAGAGTCGCTCTCCCAAACCGTCTCGGTGACCGTGACCAACCCCGTCCAGAAAGTCGAGCTCGACAAGACGAGCCTGTCCTTTACCGTCGGTGATGCCTCCGCAAAGCTCTCCGCAACGGTGAGTCCTGCCGATGCAGACGATACGACGGTGAGCTGGACCTCCAGCGACTCGTCGATCGCTACGGTCAAAGACGGCGTCGTGACGCCGCTTAAGGCCGGTAACGCCACGATCACCGTCACCTGTGGTGACAAAACAATGACCTGTACCGTTACTGTAGCGGCGAGGGCCATTGCGGGCGTTGCAGGTAGCGACGGAACGGACGTTAGCGTAAGCGCCGAGAACAATGCCGCTGCCGGCATTGCCCAGAACAACAGCATCTCTCTTGTGGTCGAGGAACCGACAAATCTTACCGACGCCGCCAATGCTACGATTTCCGGCCTTGAGCAGGGGGCTACCAAGGTTGCCGAGAAGCTCGATATCAAGCTTCTCAAGAATGGCGAGGTTATCGAGGACTTCGATGGCATGTCCTTCATCGTTCGTGTCAAGATGACCGCAGCCATGAAGGCGCTCACCAATCTCAAGGTGCTCTACGTTGCCGAGGATGGTTCCACTCAGGCTATGGATACGTGGACCGAGGGCGACTACCTTTGCTTCCGCACGAGCCACTTCTCGACGTACGTGGTGACGGGCGAGGAGGCCAATGGTGAGCCGGTTCAGCCTACGCAGCCCGTGACGCCGTCCCAGCCTAGTCAGCAGACGACGACTAAGGTGACCAAAAAGTCTGTTAAGGCTACTAAGGGCGCGCTCGCCAATACGGGCGACCAGGCCCTTGCGGTTGCCTTTATTGCTACTGTCGCAGGCGTTGCGCTGATCGCTTTCGCTCTTATGCGTAAACGTTTCGAGCGTTAGGGTACCCCGCTCGTCACCCGCATCGACACAGTCTTCGATCGCCTGGAGCAGCTGAGCTTCGAGTAGGGTTGACCTAATTCGACCGCTTACGGATACATTTCAACCATTGGCGCCTTGCCCGTCTTGGGCAAGGCGCTTTTTTCGCTGTTGCACTGGCCCCCTGGTAATAAAATGAACCTTATCTGCTGTTTCGATGAAAAGAGCCGTGTGCCCAGACGTATCAAACGAGCCACCATCGTCTCGTTTACGCTCATACTCCTTGTTGCCGTCTGTGCGGGCGCCCTGACGTATACCGTTCGAAGCGGTTCTTCCTCCTCGAGTGAAGCCGATAAAGATCTCCCGGTGCTCAAAATCGGCGTTACGGATAACGATCCCTATGTGTATATCGATACCACGGGCGATTACGCCGGTATCGATATCGATATCGTCCGCGAGGCTTGCAAGCGTGCGGGAATCAAGCCGCAATTCATTGACATATCTTGGAACGATCGTGACCGCCTGCTCAAAAACGGCGAGATCGATTGCCTGTGGTGCGACTATTCACCCTGTTATCGCGAAGACGAGTATTGCTGGACTGAGCCGTATCTAACCTTGACGGTTTCGGTTGCCACCAAGAAAACGAGTGGTATCAAGTCCTTGGCGTATCTCGATGGCAGCAAGACTGTTGCGGTGATTGCCGGTTCGGTGAGTGAACGCCGATTGCTTGCAGGCGATCTGGAAATCTCGTCGGACGTGCATATCAAATCATATGGCTCCGCCGAACTCTGCAAGGCCGCCCTGGTCAAAGGTTATGTTGACTGTTGGATGGCGGACGTTCAGTCGCTTGATTGTCTTGTCGCCCAGTATCCCGGCCTGTATCGTGTGTTCGCTGACAACGT
Organism: uncultured bacterium; assembly: GCA_905214945.1. Lineage (GTDB taxonomy): Bacteria > Actinomycetota > Coriobacteriia > Coriobacteriales > Coriobacteriaceae > Collinsella. The sequence goes on along the minus strand of CAJMOC010000030.1, from coordinate 10,679 downwards.
TATGACGGTTGACCTTGGCGTCGCGTTTAAGGACGGCTATGAGGGGGAGTACGTCAAAAACCTCAATACCGTGCTGTTCGAGATGGATCGAGATGGCACGATTGAGCGCATTGTGGGCAAGTACAAGGCGGGGGCGACGACGGACGGGCAAGGAGCGGAATCATGACAAATGATGAGCGCCGCTTGCGCCGAAAGGCATTAGTCACCGCGGCTATCTGCGTTGTGGCCAGCGCTGTTTTGTTGGGTCTGCTATATGTGGTCGGTACGCATCGCTGTCTCGATAAAACGCTTGGGTTTGGCCAGGAAACCATGGTGTTTTTAAAAAACGCCTGCGAAAAATATGACCGATATGAACAGGGAAGAAAAACCGAGGCGACGCACAATTTGGATGCCGCGCTCGAGTCGTTTTCGACGTTCTTGCCGCCTGATCGCGTTGAAGTCAACGATGATCGTGTCGAGGAGTACGTCCATTCCGAGCACCTTTCGGGAATGTTGGTCATGGACGCCGACGGCCATATGACCGCTCATTACGATATCGACGGTCGCGATTCGCTGATGCTGTGGCGAGAGGAGCTTGCCTGTTCGTCGGTCGCATCGATGTATCGAGGCTCCAAGGTGTCCTACTCGACGGTCGTTGAGCGTCGAGATGTCGACTTTGCCGTGAGTGTTGTTCCGTACGGTGATGGTGTAGCGCTGGGGTATCGATCGCTTGCGCCCGAGCCCGCCGATGATTATTCGTATACGATCGCCGACGTGCTCGTGAACAATACATTCCATCAGAGCCCAACGGTGTTCGTGATGCACGATGCGCAAATCGTTTCTTCAAACGATTCGACCGTCGATATAGCTCTCGCCCGGCTTCTTGCCGATAGCGGAATTGATTGGAAAGACGAAGGTCTAACACGTGTCGAATATCGGGGAAGTACCTGGTATGCCGTGCGTGCGGCGTATGAGGACTATCGCCTGTTTGCGCTCTATCCCAAATCCGAGGTCATGTCGGGCAGGATTTCATTTATCGCTGTCGGCGTGCTGGCGTTCCTGGTGTTTTTGGTTGTAGTGCTGTTGGTGCGTATCGTCGCCGATCGTCGCAATTTGGCCGAAAAGGACAAGCAGCTCGGCATCATCAATGCCATCAGTTCCACGTATGAGTCGACCCTCCTGTTGCATCTCGACACGCTCGAGATCGAGGGGATTAACATGTCGCCATCGGTGGCGAAGATATTTGCCGAGCACGCCGAGGCATATGACTTTTTTGCAACGGTTTGCCGAGACATTGTGAGTCCCGAAAGTCGCGAGGCGGTCATGGAGCTCTTAGATATAAAGACGCTTCAGGATCGTATGGAGGGCATGCCGTACTTGGATGCCGAGGTACGAGACTGCCGAGGTACGTGGTATTCGCTGCAGGTTGTTCCACAGCGCCGCGATGAGCAGGGTCGACTGGAGTCGGTCGTCGTGGCGGCGCATAACATCTCGATGATAAAGCGCGCCGAGGAGCTTTCTTTCCAGGATAAGCTGACGGGACTTCGCAATAGAAATTACCTTGAGTCCCTTGGCGACGACCTGGTGAACGATTCCCTGCCCGTGAGTGTGATCATGATGGACTGCAATTTCCTCAAGCGTACCAACGATCTCTACGGTCACGAAATGGGCGATGAGCTGCTACGGCGTATGGCGTCTGTATTGAGGCGAACGGCAGGCGAGAAGTTTGTGCCTATGCGCATTGGTGGCGACGAGTTCTTGCTGATTTGCCCTCACACCGATCGCGAATCCGCATGTGAGGTAGTGCAAGATCTTCGCCTCAGCCTTGCTGCTGCGAGCGATGAGATGCTGACAGTCAGTGCGTCGTTTGGCGTCGCGACGGCAGAGGCACCCGGTTATACACTGACCGAGATTTACCACATCGCTGACCACAACATGTATCAAGAGAAACGAAAAGTCCACGCTCGGGAAGCAGATTGCTAGTATTGCTACCGCCGGTTTGCGCATTGGGGAATGTTGAATCGGTGCCCGCGATACTTTATCGGTTCGGACGGGGATAATAGACGTCTGAAATTGCTTTACGAGAGGGGAACGCAATGATTAGTTTTGATTACAAGCCTCAGGGCGTATGCACTCGCAATATCCACCTTGACCTGTCCGATGACGGCAACAAGGTGGTGGGCGTCGAGTTTACCGGTGGCTGCAACGGCAATCTCAAGGCTATCTCTAAGCTGGTCGAGGGTGCTCCTGCCGATCGCGTCATCGAGGTTCTCGCTGGTAATACCTGCGGTATGAAAAAGACTTCTTGCGCCGATCAGCTCACGCGCGCTATCGAGGCCGCTCGCGCCGAGATCGCCTAATGAGTATCGCCGACCACGTCAAGAACGGAATATCGCGCCGCGGCTTTGTGCTCGGAGGGGCTGCCGCGGGCGCTGCCACGGTGCTTGCCGGATGCTCAAAGAAAACGGGTACCAGCGACGACGCCGCTGGCGAGCCACAGGTTATCAAGGACGATTCGAAGATTGTCTCGATCACTGATGAGTACGAAGCTGTCGATATCGATCTTGAGCCCGCGGCCTCGTGGACGCTGCCGCTGGGCACGCTGCTGTACTACTGCGATGGCGACTATGCTGCCGCGATGATGGCGCCTGCTTCTGCCCTGCATGCCAATACGCTTGGTGTGCTCAACTTGGGCGATGGCTCGCTTACCACACTTATCGAGGATCCCGTTGAGGGAACCGGTTATGCGTTTTACGACGTTCGCGCGGGTGATGGCGTGTTCGCGTGGGTCGAGATGAACTTTGCCAATGCGTCTTGGAAACTCTATGCGCAAAACCTTGCAGGCTCCTCCCTTACCGGCAACGCTGTCGAGCTCGACCGCGGTGGCGAAAACTACGATCCGCCGCTCTTCACAGCGTATGGGTCGTCGGTCATCTGGTATAAGATGCCCTCGTCCGGCGGCAGCAAGACGAGTAACGATTCGTACTGCTACCGTCAGTCGCCCAGCGAGTCCAAGCCTGAGACTATTTGGAAGTCGACAGGGCGCTTCGCATCCGCCCCGCGTGTGAGCGACGGCATCCTGACCATCTCGCCCCGCGTGCACAATGATGAGGGCGTCTATTACGGTATGACGGCGATCGACCTGACTGACGGCAACAACACGAAGCGAGCTCAGCTGGTGCTTCCTTCGTCGGTTTCGCCTTTCGAGGCCGTGTATATGGGCGACACCTTCGTGTTCTCCATTGAGGCGACGTATAGCGGTGTGGGTAGCCTGGGCAATATGGGCACCTATATCGGTAACGAGGGTGGGCCGTACCTCTTCCTTTCGCGTGAGCCGCTCGCGTGCGCTGCGGGAAGGAAAAATAAATACCTGGTTAAAGTTCAGGCGTCGCATTTTTTGATTGACACTTCGGCCAAGACCTACGGCTCGCTTCTGTCGCCCGACCGAGCCTTGGAGTATGGCGATTATCCTGCTACGGCGGGTAAATCGAACTCGTTCTTAACGTACGCAACGGTGCGTAACAGCCAGGGAATTCCCGAGACGGTTACCGCTCGCCTGTTCTCTCTTTAGTCTCCGAGGGGTTAAAAAGGCGTCGACAGGGGAATAAACGCGTTGTGACTATGAGTACCGCCCGCCGAGCTGTCGCGTCCATGCGATACCCGGTGGGCTCAGGTGCGTTAAAATGAGCTTGTTCTTAGCTAATTGAGACAGGGGGGCCGTGTTATGGCTTCAGATGCAAAAAAGATTCTGCTGGTCGAGGACGAGAAGGCAATCCGTGACGCCGTCGCTGCCTATCTCGAGCGCGAGGGCTACTGGGTTGTTGGCGTCGGCGACGGCCAGGCTGCGATCGAGGAGTTCGAGAAGCACCAGTTCGACCTGGTTGTGCTCGACCTTATGCTCCCCAAGATTCCCGGCGAGCGCGTTTGCCGCACCATTCGCGACACCTCGGATGTCCCCATCATTATGCTGACGGCCAAGGGCGAGATCGAGGACCGTATTATCGGCCTCGAGCTCGGAGCCGACGACTACCTGATCAAGCCGTTCTCGCCGCGCGAGCTTGTCGCGCGCGTACGCGCCTTGTTCCGCCGTGCCCACCAGGCCGATGAGCCGGCCGTCGAGGTGCTCGACTTTGGCGATCTGGTCATTGACATCTCGGGCCACAAGATTTTGGTCGAGGGCAAGGAAGTCGACCTGACGGCTTCCGAGTTCAAGCTGCTCACCACGCTTGCCCGTCACCCCGGCCGCGTCTACAACCGCATGGAGTTGGTCGAGAAAGTGCTCGGCTACGACTTTGAGGGTTACGAGCGCACCATCGACAGCCACGTGAAGAACCTTCGCGCCAAGCTGGGCGACGACCCCAAGAAGCCCAAGTGGCTTTACACCGTCCACGGTGTCGGCTACCGCTTCGAGGCTCCGACCAAGACCGATAAGTCGGACGAGAAATAAAGGAAATCACATATGACACCTGCGCGCTTTGAAATCGGGCAAAAGCATAAGCAGGAGAACGAGGCGGGTTCCAAGGCTAGTTGGAACACGCCTCGTTCCGATTCACGGCCAACGATGAGCTATCCCTCGCGCATGGCCCTGGCTTTTGCCCTGACATCGCTCATGACGGTACTGGTGCTGGTGGGCGTTGTCTCCGTTGTGTGGGGCACGGTTTTTACGGATTACACGCGCTCCAATATTGTCGAAATCGCCAATTCCGCAGCCGAAAAGCTTGCGACGTCGTACGAGGAAAACGGCAATTGGACCGCGGGGGAGTTGCGTGCGGTCGCGACATCGAGCTTGGTGTCCGACGATCTTGGCATGCAGGTTGTCAATAAAAAGGGCGTCATCGTCTACGACGACTCGTGGCCCTCGGCAAGCGCTACTGCCGATGTGCGCGAAAATCAGGCGACGACCGACGGTACGAGCGGAAAGAAGGCATCGCACAGCCCAGTCTCGTCTGCTCCCACCGATTCCAATAGTGTTGCCAACGTTGAGATCGTGACGTCCTCCGGCGAGCACGTGGGTCAGGTCAAATTGTGGGCGATTGGCTCCGATGCCCTGCTCACCAAGGCAGACTCAGCATTCAGAGAGAAGACCTTTAACGCCATGGCCCTCGCCGCGGTTGTTGCAATCTGCATTTCGGTCGTTATCGGATCGCTCGTGTCGCGCATGCTCACCAAGCCGATTCATCGTATTACGAGCACGGCCAAGCAAATTCGCGATGGCGATCTGTCCGCTCGTACTGGTTTGCGCGGTGATGACGAGATTGATCAGCTGGGTGAGACCTTCGATGAGATGGCCACTTCGCTCGAGAAGGATATGAAACACGAGAAGCGCCTGACCTCAGACGTGGCTCACGAACTTCGTACTCCGCTTATGGCCATGCTCGCGACAGTCGAAGCCATGCAGGATGGGGTGTATCCCACCGACGACGAGCATCTGGAAACCGTTGCATCCGAGACACGTCGCCTGGCCCGTCTGGTGCAGCAGATGCTCGATCTATCGCGCATGGAAAACAGCACAGCGCCGCTCAACCTTGAGCCGGTGGACATGGTTCCCTTCGTGCGTTCCATCGTCAACGCTCAGGAGCGCCTGTTTGTTGACCGCGATCTGCGCTTGCGCTTTGCAGATGAAACCCAGGGTCACGACGATGTCGTCGAGGCCGATCCCGACATGATCACGCAGTGCGTCATCAATCTCATGAGCAACGCCATGCGCTACACCCCCGAGGGCGGTTGGGTCGTGGTGTCGGTGCTCAGTGACCGCAAGCATGTCAGTATTGCCGTTTCGGATACCGGCATCGGTATTGCCAAGGACGATCTGTCGCGCATCTTTGGTCGTTTTTGGCGTGCCGACGCCAGTCGCGCCCGCGAGGCGGGTGGCCTGGGCGTGGGCCTCGCCGTGACTAAACAAATCGTCGAGCGCCATCATGGCTACATTTCCGTGGAGTCGGAGCTTGGAAAGGGTACGACTTTTACGATTCATCTGCCTCGCGAGCACACGGCGGACGCGGCATCTACTACAATGGAGCACTAGCTTTTCGCTATTCGGTGAAGGAGGGGTTTCGTCCCTGCCGCTCCGAGTTTGCGAAAACGTGCGGGAAAGAACCCGCATTACTGTCGTATTTTGGTAAGGAGTGACTCACGTGACAACGATGGAGCGTCGTCCGGATTCCCGTGGCAAGGTTCGTGATATCTACGATGCCGGTGAAAACCTGCTGATGGTCGCCACCGACCGCATTTCTGCGTTCGACTTCATTCTTCCCGACGAGATTCCGTTTAAGGGAGAGGTGCTCAACCGCATCTCGGCATTCTGGTTTGATAAGTTTGCCGACATCGTCCCCAACCATCTCGTTTCCATCGACCCGGCGGATTTCCCCGAGGAGTTTGCTGAGTATCGTGACTACCTCGCCGGCCGCGCCATGCTGGTTAAGAAGGCCCAGACGATTCCTATCGAGTGTATCGTCCGCGGCTATCTGACCGGTTCGGGCAAGAAGACCTACGACGAGAACGGCACCGTCTGCGGCATCCAGCTGCCTGAGGGCCTGACCGAGGCTTCCAAGCTTCCCGAGCCGCTGTTCACGCCGTCCACGAAGGCCGAGATCGGTGACCACGACGAGAACATCTCGTTCGAGCGTTGCTGCGAGATCGTGGGCGAGGACATCGCCACGCAGATTCGCGACCTTTCCCTCAAGATCTACAAGGCTGCCGCCGAGTATGCAGCGACCCGTGGCATCATCATTGCCGACACCAAGTTCGAGTTCGGTGTCATCGATGGCAAGGTTACGCTGATCGACGAGTGCCTCACGCCCGACTCCAGCCGTTTCTGGCCTGCCGCCAGCTACGAGGAGGGCAAGATTCAGCCCAGCTACGACAAGCAATTCGTCCGCAATTGGCTCAAAGCCAACTGGGATATGACGGGGGAGACCCCGCATCTGCCCGCCGAGGTCATCGATGGCACGTCCGAGCGCTATCGCGAGGCCTTCCAGATCATCACGGGCTCCCAGTTCACAAGCATGAAGGAGAACGCATAAGTGAGTACCCGTAGCGCCACGAACAAGCGCACGCAATCCCACGAGGTTACCGGGGTTGCGCGCAAGTCCGCTGCATCCGCCAAGCCCGCCCGTCAGGCAGCGAGCTCTGTCCGCGTCGTGCCGGCTTCGTCTAAGGCACGCCGCAAAGAGCTCGAGAAGGGCGAGAACCTCGAGGGCCTCTCTAAAGAGGAGAAGCGCGCCCGCAAGGCTAAGCAGCGCGCCAAGGAGGATCGCATCTACACGGTGTCGAATATCCTTCTCAAGCAGGATGAGGACTACACCAAGCGCCGCCGCATCTGGTGGGCCGTGCTCACTATCGGCATGGTGCTCGTCGTGGCCATTTGGGCTTCGCTGTACTTCGCTCCCGCTGGCATGGTGTCCAGCCCTGTCCAGATGGTCGGCATTGTTTTGTCCTACGTCGTCATTTTGGGTGACTTCATCTACGACTTCGTTCGTATTCGTCCCCTGCGCAACATGTACCGCACGCAGGCCGAGGGCATGTCCGAGAACAAGCTCAACGCCCTTATCGAGCGCTCGGCTGCCGAGGAGGACAAGAAGGACTCCAAGAAGAAGTAGCGTTTGCATGCATACTTATCGCTAAGATATAAGGCGCGTCGTTTTTGCGGCGCGCCTTTTTACTGTTCTATAGATAGATGGAGTGGCACATGATTCGAGCTGCCCTGACGGTCGAAGAGGCTCTGGAGGGCATGAAGGCCCTAGAGCCCAAGATTAAAAACTATGCGCGCCTGGTTGTCCGCAAGGGCGTAAACGTCAAGCCCGGTCAGGAGGTTGTCGTTCAGTCTCCGGTCGAGTGCGCGCCGTTTGCGCGCGTGGTGGTCGCGGAGGCCTATGCCTCCGGTGCCGGTCACGTGACGGTTATTTGGGCCGATGACGCCGTGACGAGGCTCACGTACGAGCATGTCGAGAAAAGCTATTTTGAGCAGACGCCCGAGTGGAAGCGCCTGCAGCTTGATTCACTGGCCCAGGATGGTGCCTGCTTTATCTTTATCGAGGGTGCGGACCCTGCCGCTCTTAAGGGCATCGATCCCGCTAAGCCTGCTGCAGCTTCTAAGGCAAGGAACACGCAGTGCAAGGTCTTCCGCCGCGGACTGGACTACAACATCAACCCGTGGTGCATCGCCGGCGCGCCGGTCGTTGCCTGGGCGCGCGAGGTGTTCCCGGGAGACGCCGATGAGGTTGCAATCTATAAGCTGTGGAATGCGATTCTGCATACCGCTCGCGCCGATGGCCAGGACCCGGAGAGCGACTGGGAACTCCATGACGCCGCATTCGAAAAGAACCTGCGTTTCCTGAACGACAATCGTTTCGACTACCTGCATTACACCTCGGCAAATGGAACCGATCTGACGATTGGCATGACGAAGGGTCACGAGTGGGCCGGCGGCAAGGGCAAGACGCCCGATGGACACCCCTTCTTCCCCAACATTCCCACCGAGGAAGTCTTCACCTCGCCTGATCGTATGCGCGCCGACGGTATCGTGTACTCGGCCATGCCGCTCATTCACCACGGTAACAAGGTCGACGATTTTTGGATTAAGTTCGAGGCCGGCCGCGTAGCGGACTACGATGCCCGCGTGGGCAAGGCGACGCTTGCGAGCATCATTGACACCGATGAAGGTGCCGCTCATCTGGGTGAGGTCGCGCTTATCTCCAAGAACACGCCGATCCGTGAAAGTGGCGTTTTGTTCTATGACACGCTCTATGATGAGAACGCCAGCTGCCATCTCGCGCTAGGTGTCGGTTTCCCCGAATGTATCGAGGGTGGGTATGACATGTCCAAGGAAGAGCTCCTGGAGCATGGCGTTAACGTCTCGAGCACGCACGTCGATTTTATGATTGGCACGGACGACATCGATATTACGGGCATTACGCCTGATGGACGTGAAGTTGTGATTTTCCAGAACGGCCAATGGAGTTGGGAATAGTCCCAGACCGTGGTACAATGCCACCCGCGGGCCGTTAGCTCAGCTGGCAGAGCAGGGGACTTTTAATCCCAAGGTCCAGGGTTCGAACCCCTGACGGCCCACCATAGAATGGAAAAGCGACTGGCGGATGCCGGCCGCTTTTTTGTTGCCGCGACGCGGGTTCGAACCCGAAAGGGCGCGGAGCTGAGTAAACGCGTGAGCGTTTGCCAGCGCAGCGCGCATGGCGCGAAGCGCCGCAGCGGCCGCCTGCGGCGCAGGCTGAACCCCTGACGGCCCACCCAAAGTAAGGAATGCGAAATGAAAACAAATAGATATGGAATTAGCGGCAGCACATTAAAGATAATAGCAGCCATTTCGATGGTTCTCGATCATGTAAGCAGGATCGTCCTGACCAATGGAATCATGACTCACGCATCGTACAGCCAGATATCAGACGAACAGTGGGCGATTCTAAGCGAGGCTTCGGATGTGCTTCATGTTCTTGGCAGAATTGCATTTCCCTTATTTTGCTTTTTGATAGTTGAGGGATTTTTGCATACTCATGACTTAAAGAAGTACCTGCGAAATATGCTTGTCTTCGCAATCATTGCGGAGCCCATATACGATTTCGTCCAAACCGGGCAACTATTTGACCTTCGGCAACAAAATGTTATGTGTGAGCTCCTGCTTTCCTTGGTCTTTTTGATTGTTCTGGAAAAGATACAAAGTCTTTCAAAACGGAAAAGATACATCGCAGAAACTGCTCTGATTTTTTTGACAGCACTGGCAGCTGAATACACTAAACTAGATGGCGGTGTGTATGGCATTATGCTTGTGGCTGCATTCTATTTATTCCACGACAGCAAGGCCAAGATGTTCTTTGCTGCAGTATGTGCAGTGCTCCTTTCGTCATGCCATATAGTTGGCGGCGGATTTGAGTTTGCTACAGCTAATGTATTTAATCCTGATGTTGCTGCCGCGGTCGTTTCGTTGCTGCTTATCAATCTTTATAATGGTAAGCGAGGGCTGAAGCTCAAATATTTCTTCTACATTTTCTATACGGCACATCTTGCTCTGCTTTATGGTGTCTCACTTATTGTTTTGAACTGTCTTTAAAAACTCTCAAACAAGTCTCTGAAAACGGAAACAAATTGACTCTAAGACTGCTTGTGAATTTCCGGAAGACCTGAGAGATGCGAGGATAGGCAACGAGGGCTGCAGAGAGATGCTTCTCAGTTCTCTGGCGGATCGCACGTATCTGTATGAGGATCACTTCCACACACTCATTAATAACAGTGATAAACACGGCAGATCCTCAAAACATGAGGCTGTGGAGGTCGAACGATGCTTCGAAAGCATGAATGGCAGCGAGAAAATGAGTTCGGAAGCGCCCTCTGGATGATCCAGCATAGAATAGAAAGCGATCGGCTCCGGCTGGTCGCTTTTTTGTTGCCGCGCCACGGGTTCGAACCCGAACTTCTCTATATATAAGAACGCTTGGCGAACAAAACCTGCCTTTTACCGACGGGAAACAAATAGCTGATGCTTTTGGAGTAAAGTGGCGCTCCAGAGATGACCGATGCCTTAACACCTATAAACCAGCTGGTCATCGCCAATATCAGAAGCTCTTGCTTCGAATACGGCCTCAGTGAAGCAACTGAGGGTTCTATTCATTTGTGAACAAAATATGGAGTGCTGGATTCCCGCCCCCGGCGCCCCTCCGGTCTGGCAATATATCTCCTTGCCGCGCGGC
>CAJMOC010000029.1:0-15326 GCA_905214945.1 uncultured bacterium | reverse complement strand
GGTTTGGCGCCGGGATAGCGCTCCTCAAAGTCTAGGCGGTACTTATTGTCATTGGTGCCCGCCACGTTGTCGCGCGACAGCGGCGCCACGATCTCATTCTTGTGGTCCGCAGGCTTGGCGTATTTCAGGCTGATCTCCCAGGCATCACAGATTGCGTCAATGCGGTGATCCAGGTCGTCGTACAGGGCGATGATGTCCTTCCAGGAGCTGTAGTTCTTGGAGCTCGTCGGGACGTCTAGGTCCTCGACGATGTCGTAATACTGCTCGATGGTGTCCTCCGTGCGCTCGGCGACGTCGGCGAGATTTTGACGGGTGGTTCGATCCTCTTCCAGATAGCTGCCGTTGAAGTTCTGTGCGCAGCCACGGACGTAGTTGTCGAGGTCTTCGAGCAGGTCGTAGTATTCGCTCAGTCGGCGGTAGAGGTTCTGCTCGGAGAGCGTTGCTTCGCTGCCATCCTCGTCGTCATCGTCATCATCGTCGTACAGGCTGTTGGGATCGCCGAGAGGCTTTAGGTCATCGTCGTCGACGTCATGGTGCAGCTTAGCTACCTCGGCAGTCGTCTGCGTGGCGGCGTTGTCGAAAGGCTTGATCACAAAGAAAACGACCAGGGCGATGATGATCGTCACCAGCACAACGATAACGGCGATAAGCGGCCCGGTGCCGCTCTTTTTGGGAGCGGGGGTCTGTGGCGAAGCGGGCGCGTATGCGGGAGCCTGCTGCTGTTGGGGCGAGCCGCTCGCGACGGGTATGCGCTGCGTGGTCTCGACGGTCGTGGGGCCTGCGGCGGGGTCGGGGCGATAGGCGAGGGGGTCGTCCGCCTTGGTTTGCGGCGTATCGAGGGAACCGGTCTGCTCAAAAGCGGGCTGGCTATCGCTCGCGGTTGTTTGCTCAACGGGTGCACCGCACGAGGTGCAGAACTTGGCATCATCTGCAAGAAGTTTGCCGCACGAGGCGCAATACCGAGACATTGCCACTCCTTTCGCCACATTTCAATGCAATACGACGATTATACCCATCGTCCAAAATTCCCCATCATAAGTTGCGGTGAAATAGGGACTGTTTGGCGGTCTCAGAGCTTCAATCAATCCCTATTTCACCGCAACTTTGGAAAGGCACCTTTAGCCGTTGGGGACTCACCGAGCACTGGGGTATCATGGCTTGGTTGCTATAACTCGCATTTACGCGCCTTGTAGGAAGGGGCTGCGCCCATGGCTTTTGAGCCCGCTCAACATAGCTTTATCACGCTCGAGGGCGTCGATGGCGCCGGCAAGTCCACGCAGGCGCGCCTGCTTGCCCGCGCGCTCGAACTCGCTGGCCACCAGGTTGTGAGCCTGCGCGAGCCGGGCGGTACCGCCATCAGCGAAAAGATCCGTGCTCTGCTGCTCGACCCCGCCAACACGGCAATGGGCGATACCTGCGAGCTGCTGCTCTACGAGGCTGCGCGTGCCCAGCTGGTGCACGAAGTCATCGCTCCCGCGCTCGCAGCCGGCAAGGTGGTTCTGTGCGATCGCTTCTACGATTCCACGACCTGCTATCAGGCATTTGCCGACGGCCTTGACCGCCAGATAGTGCGCGATGCCAACAACCTGGCCGTCGCGGGAACGCACCCGGCACTCACGCTCGTCTATCACATCACGCCCGAGCAGGCGGCGCTACGCATGGCAGCCCGTGGCGCGGCAGATCGCATGGAGGCAAAGGGCATGGTGTTCCAAGAGCGCGTTTACCAGGGATTTTGCAGCATTGCCGCCGAGGAGCCAGGCCGCGTAAAGCTCATCGACGCCACCGCGCCCATCGAGGAAGTCTTTGCGAAGACGGTCGAGCAGGTCCGCGCGCACGGTCTCGATATTTCCCAAGACGCCGTTGCCGCCGCGCTTGCCCAGGAGGCCGAGTAACATGGCCCCCGCTCAGACAAGCCTGTTGGCCAAGCTCGACACCCAAGAGCGCGTGCGAGACTTTTTGACCAATGCCGTCGCCAGCGGCCGCGCATCGCACGCTTACCTGTTTTTGGGTGCTCCCGGCGCCGGCAAGCTCGACGCCGCATGGGCGCTCGCCCAGGCCTTCCTGTGCGAGCAGGATGGCTGCGGCGCATGCGACAGCTGCGTGCGCGTTGCTCGGCATACGCATCCCGACGTGCACTATTACACGCCCGAGAGTGCCACGGGCTACCTCATTGCCCAGACCCGCGAGCTGCTCGATGACGTGCCTCTGGCGCCCATCCGTGCCAAGGCCAAGGTCTACATCATCGACCGTGCCGAGCAACTGCGCGCCAACACCGCCAACGCACTGCTCAAAACGCTCGAGGAGCCGCCCGAGGGCGTTATGTTCATCCTGCTGGGCACCTCGGCAGATGTGATGCTGCCTACCATCGTGAGCCGCTGCCAGTGCGTGCCGTTTCGGCTGGTGTCGCCTACCGTGGCCGCGCAGGCCGTGAGTCGCGCGACGGGCCAGGATCTCGCACGCTGTCGCATGGCGGTTGCCGTAGCGGGGAGCCCAACGCGCGGCATCGAGTTCCTCAAGAGCGCCGAGCGCCAGGATGCTCGCCGCCAGATGGTCCGTGCCATCGATTCGCTCATCGCCGCCGACGAGGCCGACGTGCTCAGCCGCGCCAAGTCGCTCATCGTCGCCGTTAAGGCGCCGCTCGCCGAGGTCAAGTCCACGCAGGAAAAGGTGCTCGAGCAAAACGCCGATTACCTGTCGCGTGGAGCATTGAAGCAGCTTGAGGACCGCAACAAGCGCGAACTCAACGCGCGCGAGCGTTCGGGTATCATGGAAGCGCTGGCGAGCGCGCGGACGCTTATGCGCGACGTGCTGCTGACGCTTCAGGACGAGGCAGCCGACGTGGTGAACGAAGACGTGCGCGACACGATTGGTCGGCTTGCCGCCGCGACGAATGTTGCGGGTGCCACCCGGGCGCTCGAGGCAGTCGCGACCGCCGAGCGCAACATCGCCAGAAACGTTACTCCCCAGCTGGCCATCGAGGTCATGCTGTTCGATATCAGGAAGGCACTGAAATGCCGTTAGTCGTACCCGTTAAGTTTACCTACGCCTCGCGCGACCTGTGGTTCGATCCGCAGGATCTGGATATCCTCGAGGCTGATTATGCCATTTGCTCCACCGAGCGCGGAACCGAGATCGGCCTGGTCACGGCCGATCCCTTTGAGGTGCCGCAAGATGAGATCGGTCAGCCGCTTAAGCCCGTGCTGCGCGTGGCGAGCGACATCGACCTGCAGCTTGCCGACGATCTGGCCATCCAGGGCGACGAGGCCATGGTCGACTTCCGCCGCCTGGTCAAGGAGCTCGACCTCGAGATGAAGCCGGTCGGCGTCGAGTACCTGTTTGGCGGCGAGAAGGCCGTGTTCTACTTTGCGGCCGAGGAGCGCGTCGATTTTCGTCAGCTCGTCAAGGACCTGTCCTCGACGCTGCACATTCGCGTCGATATGCGCCAGATCGGCGTGCGTGATGAGACCCGCCTGGTGGGCGGCTATGCCCAGTGCGGACAGGAACTCTGCTGTACGCGCTTTGGCGGACAGTTTGAGCCCGTCTCGATTCGCATGGCAAAAGAGCAGGACCTACCGCTCAACTCGTCCAAGATCAGCGGCGTTTGTGGCCGCCTGATGTGCTGCCTGCGCTATGAGTTCGAGGCCTACAAGGACTTTAAGAGCCGTGCGCCCAAAAAGAAGACGCTCATCGATACGCCGCTCGGCAAGGCACGTATCCAGGAATATGACACGCCGCGTGAGCAGCTGGTGCTACGCCTGGAGAACGGCAAGGTTTTTAAGGTCAACCTAGCCGATATGACGTGCTCGGAGGGTTGCAAAAAGAAGGCCGCCGAGCAGGGCTGCAACTGCCGCCCCGACTGCGTGACGCGCGACGTGCTCGAGCGCATCGAGTCGCCCGAGATGCGCCTGGCGCTCATGGAGCTCGATCGCGAAAACGGCGTCGACGTGGGCGATGGCCTGTCGAGTGCCGACCGTCTGGCCGGCACGTCGATGCCCAAGCGCCGTCGTCGCGATGCCGATTCCGATACTCGCGCCGGTCAGGGTCAGGGCGAGGGCCGTGGCCGCGGAAAGGGCCGCGGCAAGGCCGAGGCGCCCGAGGTCGAAGAGGCTGGCGGCCGTCGTCGTCGCAAGCGTGCGGGCTCTGCCGATGCCGGCGAGGCCGCAGCCGCCGGCAAGAACGGCGCATGCGAGCGCGAGGCTCAGCAGCCCCAGCAGCAGAATCGCGGCGGTGGCATGAACCCCACACGACGTCGCCGCCGTCATCTGTCGAGCGAGGAGCGCGAGGACGCCTTCCGCGCCGCAGCTGCTCGCGGGGTTGGTGCCGCTTCCAAGGGCGCCTCGGCCTCCGATGCGTCTGCCGACAAGGGCGGCAAGTCGCGTGGCGAGGAGGAGCGCGCGCCGCGTCCGCGCCGTCGCCATTCCTCGGGCGCGCAACAGAAGCCCTCAGTGCCCTCCGTGGCCGATCAGGTCTCGGATGGCGAGGTCAAGGTCACGCGCCGTCGTCCCGGAGATGGCGGGGGAGCGGCTGCCAAGGCTTCGCGTGGCGCCGCTCGCGACGAGCGCGAGCCGCGCGAGGATCGCGGTGGCGAGGGCTCGGCCGACCAGGGTCAAAAGCGCCGTCGCCGTCGCCGTTCCCGCAAGCCGCGCCAGGATGGTGGCGATGGCTCGACCCCGTCTTCGTCCGCACCACAACCGCCCGCGGGCGAATAACGCCCGCGAGCGGATTTAGCCCGCCTTGTCCCGAGCGCATCGGGGTATCATAGCGCTGAATCAACAACCCTCCCTGCGACCGAACGTAGGGAGGGTTGTGTCTTGAAGAGCCATCTGAACATATTGAGCCGTCTGCAGGGCGCCGGCGCCCTACCGTTTGCGGACGAATTGCTACCGTTTGCCGAGCGGGTGGCACGCGAGGCGCTCGAGGCATTGTCGCCAACACGATGTGCCGGCTGCGAGCGCGCCGGTGCGCTTATTTGCCAAGACTGCCTAGCTGCGTTCACGCTCATCGACCCACGTCATAGCTGTACCCGATGCGGCGCCCCGTTTGGGGATTTGCTGTGCACTGAGTGTTCGGTCGAGGGCACGTCTTCGGCAATGGCGGAGGCGCTCGACCGCTGCCTGGCGTGCGCCGTCTATGCGCATCCGCTGCCGCGCATCATTAAAGCGTACAAGGATGCGGGCGAGCGACGTCTGGCTCCGTATCTGGCGGAGCTGCTCTACGACACCGCCCTGCATGCCCAGGTCGTAGCGCCCGATCGCTTAGGAGGTGTGCTGTCCGGTGCGGATGCGGTGGTGTTTGTGCCTGCGACGGCGGCAGCGTTTCGGCGGCGTGGTTTTGATCATATGGAGGCTATTGCACACCCATTTTGCGAGCTGTCGGGTGTTCCCCTGCTCGATGCTCTTGTCAAGTACGGGCATGGCGACCAGCGCGAACTCGGTCGTGAGGAGCGCCGCGAGCGTGCTCAAGGCATGTACGAGACGATTGAGGACGTGCGCGGCCGCCGTCTACTGCTTATCGATGACGTTATCACCACGGGCGCGACCATGGCAGCAGCCTCGGCGGAGCTCAAGCGTGCCGGCGCTGCGGCAGTCGATGGCCTTGCTATCGCACGTGTTTGGTAGGGGTGGTTTTGTGGCAGTGAAGATTGAGCGGTGTGACGAACCGACAAGCGAGCAACTGGCGGCCTCCATAATTCTGGCCGGCGCCTCGGCGCTACGCACGATGCGCGCCGAGCGCCGACAAATGGGTTACATCAGCTGGAAGGACCTTAATCCCGATGAAGAGCGCCGTGTGCTGCGCACGTCGTCGCCCTCGACCGAGGACATTTATCTTCCCGACCTGGTGCGAATTGGAGCCAAAAGCGGCGAGGTGCAAGAAGATCTGTGCTTGCTGGTGGGATCTGCGGCGCAGCGCCGCCGCATTCCTGGCGTGGGCTGGTCCGTGTGTTCCGGGTTGCCTGCCGGCTCGATTCTAGAGGTGGAACCGGGGGTGTACAGCCTATCTCCCGAGGCCCTTTGTGTTGCCGTCGCCCGCGAGGTCGGCTGTATCCAGGCGTTTGCCCTGGCCCAGGAACTGTGTTCCAAGATTTCACTGAGCGATCGCGGGAAGTATCTGCCTCCCTACAGCTCACCCACCGTGAACAGGCTTGCAAAGGATAAGGATCAACCGCCAGATGTGGGCTACTTTGAAGTCGAGCCGGTGCTGACGCCCGATCGCCTGGCAGATTACCTTGCCGCATGCAAGGGGAGTGCCGCTAAACAGCTGCTGCGCCTGTGCCCCTACCTGTCAGAAAACCTGCGCTCGCCCATGGAGTGCATCATGCTCGCTCTGTTTTCGCTTCCGTTTTCCTATGGCGGATTTGCCTGCGGTCCTTTTAAGACCGACTACAAGATCGAGTTCGATGACCGCGCGCAGGCAATCTCAGGGATGCCGCATGCAATTTGCGATGCGTATCAGGAAACAGCCCGGTTTGACCTTGAATACAACGGTGAGCTGGGCCATTCCTCCCGGAAGGGACGTATCCATGATGAAAAACGCAACACGGGCTTGATTACTATGGGAATCGAGGTCGCGACGGTCAACAACGAAATGCTCTGCGACATGGAAGCGATGGAAGCGCTCGCATGGCGCATGCACCAGCGTATGCGAAAGCGGTACCGGAATCGTGTCGATGCCCGCAGGAAGAAGCAAGAGGCGTTGCTTAGCACGCTGCGGGCGTGTTTTGGGCTTAAGCCGGTCTAATTCGCGACGAAAATAGGGGGTTAATCATATACCCTGGCCAAAAAATGGCAAATATGAGTACTGTCACTAAATCAGTAACAGCAAAATCAGGGAATTTAAGACTCGGAGGTGGCGTAAAGTAAGAAGATAATAAACAAATGCAGAATAACTAAGTATCAGGTTGGCGACACTGAGCGCAAAACCTGTCCGAGAGGCCAAAATTACCTGTTACTAAATTGGTGACAGTACTCATATTTGCCATTTTTTGGCCACGGCACCCTAAGAAGGGTGCCCCGGAGCTCCCCACAGGGGAGCTCCGGGCTTCATAGGGGCACGAATAGCCCACTCCGACCTGCGAAATCTGTACTCGCGATGCGAATGACGTCCCTAACCTTAAACTTTAGCTTGAACTTAGCTATAATGCGCTACGTTCCTGCCAGGCTGTGGTTGCGGACGGACGAAATGTCCATCCTAGTCCAAGACAGACGCGGTCAAAGGGATCCACGTAAGCGACCGCGTGCGCGCGGCGCGATCATGGCGCGTCCTAGATGTAAGCCGCACCGTCCGTTCTACTTTCTTTGGGGCAATACCGCCTCGCGGGCGAGCGGGCCAGTCGTGAAGGTGGCTGCGGCCTCCCGAGCAAACACCCCGGTGCGCAAGTGTGGGGTCAAATACCAGGTCAGCTGGTGGGAACAACCAGTTATTCCGCGCAACGCACGGATTGTATACGACACAGAAGGCAGGGTAGTGGACATGGTGAGGGGCAGCTTGGTGCACGCGGCTCGGTTAGGTGCTGGGACCGCGGCGGTCATTGCCGTTTTGGGTCTGAGCGGATGCGCGTTCAACCCGCTGTCCACGTTCACGACACCCACGATTGACCAGATCGAGCGCGAGACCGTTACCCCTACGGTGTCGGACGATGCCCTGGTCACTCCCGGTACCCTTACGGTTGCTCTCGATACCTCCGATGCTCCGCAGGCCATGCAGGGCGCCGATGGTAACCTCACGGGCTACGCAGTCGACGCTGCCCGCGCCCTTGCAAGCCGTATGGGCCTTAAGGTTGCCTTCGTCGATGCGTCTTCTGCCGATTCCGCGCTTGGCGACAAAAAGGCCGACATCTTCATTGGCGACATCAATTCCACGGATGGTGACATCAGCGCGCTTGGTACTTGCCTGTACGACGCTGCGGCAGTGTTCGGAAAGACGAGCGACGGCGAGTCTCTGAGCGTTTCCACCGAAACGCTTAACACCGCTACCCTGGGCGTTCAGACCTCCTCGGCCTCGCAGGAAGCGCTCGCCAAGCAGAGCATCACGGCCAACCAAAAGACCTTCTCCAACATCAACGAGTGCTTTGAGGCACTCGAGTCCGGCGAGGTCGACTACGTGATCTGCGACTCCACGGCCGGCGGCTACCTTGCGCGCCTGATGAGCCAGGTCTCTTACGTCGGCACGCTCGAGACGCCCTCGACGCTCGGCGTCGCGGGCCTCGCGGCCAACGACGAGCTATGCCGTGCCGTGAGCGATGCCCTCGACGGTATCACGGTCGATGGCACGCTCGAGGCGGTCCACTCCGTTTGGTACGGCACGATGCCCTATGACCTCACCACCAAGACGGTCTCGGGCGCCGACGTGCAGTCGACCGACACCGGATCCGGCGAGTCCGCATCCTCCGATTCGAGCAGCGAGGGTGCATCCTCCG
The DNA here is from genome assembly GCA_905214945.1 of uncultured bacterium. GTDB lineage: Bacteria > Actinomycetota > Coriobacteriia > Coriobacteriales > Coriobacteriaceae > Collinsella. The sequence goes on along the minus strand of CAJMOC010000029.1, from coordinate 6,910 downwards.
AGGATAAATCGTCCAGCCAGGAGGGCACTATCACCGACGACGACATTAACAAACTCAATAGCTAGTTATTGCTAGGGGTGGCATCTCCTATGCGCTAGGAGAGGCGCCTCTTCACGGTTTCAACACGCATTGCCGGGCTCTCCCAACAGGGGAGCCCGGCTTTTTCGTTCCCATAAAACCAGCAGGTCAAAGACATTTTTTAGGTGCAAAACCAAAGCCGCCGCCTCCCTCCTATAGCGCACTTTGCCACGGAAAAGTGCGAGACTTCGGTATGCGGTATCAAGCAATCGTTATTCGGGTCTTTAGGAATCCGCGTGATTAAATGCACGGCAATGGGTACATAGCCAGTACAGTAAGTCCCCGAGGCAGATTGGAGCCACGTATGGATATCAAGGTTTCTGGACGCAAGACGACGGTAACCGATGCTCTGCGTGCGCATGTGGACGAGAAGATCGGCGAGGCGCTCAAGGTTTTCGATATCGAGCCCATGACAGTCGACGTCGTGCTTCGCTATGAGAAGAACCCCTCGAACCCCAACCCGGCAATCGTCGAGGTTACGGTTCGTGCCCGCGGTTCGGTGATTCGCGTTGCCGAGCACGGTGCAGATATGTACGCCGCCATCGACCTCTCCGCCGATAAGGTCACCCGCCAGCTGCGCAAGTTCAAGACCAAGGTCGTGGACAACCGCCAGGGCGGTGCCAGCGCCGCGGATGTCGCGCCGGTCGAGCGCGTCGAGGATCTGGCCGACCTGCTGCTGCCCGAGGAGGAGGACGACCTGCTCGTCCGCGAGAAGGTCATCGACGTCACCCCGATGACTGAGGAGCAGGCGCTGGTGCAGACCGATCTGCTCGGCCACGACTTCTACGTGTTCGAGAACGCGACGACCGGCCTTATCAATGTGGTGTATCACCGTAAGAATGGTGGATATGGCATCATCAAGCCCCGTATCGAAACACTTGACGAGTAAAATACGTTAACTTGCATGAGTTAACGGTTGGCGGCCATCCCATGCGGGTGGCCGCCTTTTTACGTAAGGAGTCGCTTTGATGGACAAGGCCGCATCCGCCGGTCATTCGGACCGTTGCCGCATCGTCGTCGATACCTGCTGCGACTTTAGCCCCGAGGTCGCCGCGAACCTCGATGTCGATATCTTGGGTTTCCCCTTCATTATCGATGGCGAGGAGCGCACGGACGACATCTGGTCGAGCATCACACCCAAGGAGTTCTACGACCGCATGCGCGCCGGTGCCCGCGTGTCCACCTCGGCTGTGTCGCTCGGTCGCTATATCGAGTTCTTTACCGAGTGCGCCAAAGAGGGCACGCCCACGGTCTACCTGTGCTTTACCTCGGCGCTGTCGTCGAGCTACAACTCCGCGTGCCAGGCGGCGGACGCCGTGCGCGCCGAGTATCCCAACTTTGAGCTCTACGTGGTCGACAACGCTCTGCCCTGCGCGACCGGCGCGCTCCTGGCGCTCGAGGCCGTGCGCCAGCGTTCGGCGGGGCTGACCGCCAAGCAGCTGGTCGATTGGGCAAACGAGGCTAAGACCTATGTCCACGGTTACTTTACGCTCGAGAGCTTTGACGCGCTGGCTGCCGGCGGCCGCATTCCGCCCGCGGCGGCACAGCTCACGGCAAAGCTCGATGTCAAGCCCGAGCTCTCCTACGACCTTGCCGGCTCGCTGTCGCTGATCGGCGTCAACCGCGGCCGCAAGAAGGCGCTCAAGTCCATCCTCAAGTCGTTCCGCGAGAACTACGTGCCCGACCGCACCATGCCCATCGCCATCATGACGGCCGATGCCGAAAAGGACGGCGACTGGCTCGAGGCCGCTATCCGCAAGGAGGAGGGCTGCGCCGACGTCACGATCATTCGCAGCTCCGTGGGTCCCACCATTGGCTCGCACGTGGGCCCCGGCATGGTGGCCTGCGCGTTTTGGGGTAAGAACCGCGCCGACAAGGCGTCGCTTTCCGACCGCATTGCCCGCCGCGTGCGCGGTCAGTAGGCAAGTAACGCGGCCGTAATCGATCCCAACTCACTGCCCAAACGCTGGCATCGAGTATTCAACCTGGTAACAACACCCAACCCAAAAGGAAAGGTTTCATGGCAAACAAGCTCTCTGTCGCATTTATCGGCACCGGAATCATGGGTGCCCCCATCGCCGGCCACATTCTGGACGCCGGCTATCTCGTCACGGTCAACAACCGCACTAAGTCCAAGGCGGCGGCGCTTATCGAGCACGGCGCAGTCTGGGCCGATACGCCGGCCGATGCCGTGGCGAACGCCGACGTCGTCTTTACCATGGTGGGTTATCCCTCCGAGGTCGAGGAGCTCTACCTGGCGGGCGACGGCCTGCTCGCGTGCACCAAGCCCGGCGCGGTCCTGATCGACCTCACCACGAGCTCGCCCGAGCTCGCACGCGATATTGCCGAGGCCGCCCAGGTTTCCGGCCGCATGGCGTTTGACTGCCCCGTCACCGGCGGCGAGTCCGGTGCCATCGCTGGCACGCTCACGGCTATCGTGGGTGCCACCGAGAACGACATCGCCCCGGTCCGCGACATCCTTTCCACCTTTGCGGCAAACATCTGCTGCTTTGATGGCGCCGGCAAGGGTCAGGCTGCCAAGCTCGCCAACCAGGTGTCGCTGGGTGCCTGCATGGTCGGCATGGCAGACGCCATGGCATTTGCCGAGCTGAGCGGCCTTGACCTGGAGAAGACCCGTCAGATGATCCTGGGCGGCACCGGCAAGTCCGGCGCCATGGAGAGCCTGGCGCCCAAGGCACTCGACGGCGACTACAAGCCCGGCTTTATGGTCGAGCACTTTATTAAGGACCTGCGCCTGGCGCTCGCCTATGCCGACGACCGCGAGCTTGCGCTGCCCGGCGCCGACGTGGCCTTTACGCTCTACGACATGCTCGACGCCATCGGTGGCGCCAAGCTGGGCACCCAGGCCATCACGGTTCTCTACAAGGAGGAGGCCGACGCCATCGCCGCCGGTCTGGACTGGTCGCAGTATCGTCCCGAGGAGCATGGCGCTCACGAGGAAGGCTGCGGTTGCGGCGAGCACGGCGACGACCATGAGTGCGGTTGCGGTCACCATCACGGCGAGGACCACGAGTGCTGCGGCGGCCACGGCCATGACGACGGCCACGAGTGCTGCTGCGGCCACCATCACGGGGAGTAGCGCCCATGAGCTGGACGTTCGTGGTGCTTGCGCTGGTGCTCTTTCTCTTTGCGATCTACATTGGCTTTTTGTGCGGCCAGTGGGCCTGCGAAAAGCGCGTGATCACCAAGCGCGACTACTGGATCGCCAACTTTGCAGGCGCGGCGGCAGTCGTCCTGCTGACCTGGGTGTTCTCGCTGTTCCCGCTGGTGCAGTTTGCGCCGATCGGCTGGCTCGGCGGCTTTATCGCCGGCCTTAAGATGAGCTTTGGCGAGTCCGTCGGTCCGTGGCGCAAGCACGACGAGGTCTTTAACGTCAACAAGGCTCATCGCGCCGCCGCCGACGCGGGCGACGCTGAGGAACGCCGCCGTGCGCGTCGCAATGGCGCGGCCGATCGACAGCTCATCTCGGTCACCGATGACAGCAAGGGTGCTGGCAAGCACGCTAAGAAATAGTAAGAAGAGGTAACTATGGCAGAAAACAAAGACGAACAGCTCACCGACGAGGAGCTGGCACAGCTCCAGCTGGCAGAGGAGAACGAGAACGCCGTCGACCGCCTGGTCAAGGAGCTCGGCTGCCCCACGCGCCGCATCCGCCAGTTTGCCGCCCGCGTGCTGCACCTGCTTGCCGAGCGCGATCCGCAGCGCGTCGTGCCCTGCGTGCCCGCGCTGATCGAGGCGCTCGACCGCCCCGAGGCGCAGACCCGCTGGGAGGCCCTCGATGCCCTGACGGCGCTCGCCACCACCTGCCCCGAGCAGCTGGGCGATGCCTTTGAGGGCGCCGAGACTGCACTGTTCGACGAGATCTCCTCCACGCTGCGCTATGCCGCCTTCCGCCTGCTGTGCGTGTGGGGTGCCACGAGCGTCGAGCGTTCGCGCGAGGCTTGGCCCATCCTGGACGAGGCCATCCAGTGCTACCACGGCGACCTTGAGTATCGCGACATGCTCGGTTGCCTGTACGAGTTTTGCCAGGGCGAGATCGACGCCGAGGTTGCCGAGAAGCTTGCGCTGCGCCTTAAGTTCGATGCCGAGAACGGCAAGGGCAGCTATCTCAAGGCCCGTTCGAGCGAGATTTGCGAAATGCTTGTTAAACGTTTTGGCCTGGATCTCTCCAAAAAGAAGAAGCGTGCTAGCGTTAAAAAATCTGAGGCCGCCGAAGACGAGGAGTAACAGATTATGGCGCACGATGTAGTCCTGATTCCCGGTGACGGTATCGGTCCCGAGATTACGCAGGCCATGCGCCGCGTGGTCGAGGCTGCCGGTGTCCAGATTAATTGGAACGTCCAGGAGGCCGGTGCCGGCGTCATGGACGAGTTTGGTACGCCGCTGCCCCAGCACGTGCTCGATGCGGTCGCCGAGACCAAGGTTGCCATCAAGGGCCCCATCACCACGCCGGTCGGCACGGGTTTCCGCAGCGTCAACGTGGCCCTGCGCAAGCACTTTGACCTGTACGCCTGCGTGCGCCCCTGCCTGTCGCAGCCGGGCGACGGCTCGCGTTTCCGCGACGTCGACCTGGTTATCGTGCGCGAGAACACCGAGGACCTCTACGCCGGTATCGAGTTCGATGAGGGCGCTGCCGAGGTCGAGGAGCTCTCGCAGCTCGTCGAGCGTTCGGGCCAAAAGACCTTCGCCGCCGATTCTGCGATCTCGATCAAGCCGATCTCCATCGCCAAGAGCCGCCGCATTGTGGAGTATGCCTTTGAGTATGCCCGCCGCTGCGGCCGCAAAAAGGTGACGGCCGTGCACAAGGCCAACATTATGAAGGCGACCGATGGCCTGTTCCTGCGCGTTGCGCGCGAGGTGGCCGCCAACTATCCCGATATCGAGTTCAACGACAAGATCGTCGACGCCACCTGCATGGGCCTGGTCCAAAACCCCAACGACTTCGATGTCTTGGTGCTGCCCAACCTGTACGGTGACATCGTGAGCGACCTGTGCGCCGGCCTGGTAGGTGGCCTGGGTATGGCCCCCGGCTCCAACATCGGTGCCGACTGCGCCATCTTCGAGGCAACGCATGGCTCCGCGCCCGATATCGCTGGCCAGGATATCGCCAACCCCACGGCCGAGATCCTCTCTGCTGCGATGATGCTCGATCACCTGGGCGAGAACGATGCTGCCAATCGCATTCGTGCCGCCGTATCTGCCACGCTCAACGAGGGTGAGCAGGTTACCGGTGACGTGCGTCGTGCCCAGACCGGCTCCGTTGAGGGCGCTGTGGGCACGCAGGCCTTTGCCGATGCCGTTATCGCGCACCTGGTCTGAGGTATGCACGCTGCAAACGCCTAAATAGTACTTAAGTGTTTGCGTATAACCTAAGAATCAATACGCCCGGCGCTCCGTCGGGCGTATTCTATTGAGGACTATGTTTCCTAACAAGGAGTAACCGATATGGGTCTGATTCAAAAGAAGGACGAGAAGGACGAGATCGACGGCATCCAGATCATCGAGCGCGGCGAAGGCCCCGACGGTGACGAGGACGAGAAGATCGACCTGGTCGCCGGTACGTCTGCCGAGCACATTGCTGCTGGCACGACGGCCGAGGAAGAGGACGCCCGTCTGGAGGCTCAGATCGCCGCAGATGCCGCTGACGAGAATCTGATGCCCGAGGCCCAGGATGAGGACGACGATATCCTGGGTTCCGACGGGGACGATCACGTATCCAAGCACAAGAAGACGATGATTGCCGCCTTTGTGGTTGCAGTCGTAATCGCTGCGGTGGTCGGCTTCTTTATTGGCAATGGCGGCTTTGGCGGCAAGGGCGTCGGTTCGTCGACCCTGACCGAGGACCAGCTCGATTCGACCGTGGCAAGCTATAGTTATAACGGCAAGAAGAGCGACATCACCGCGCGCGAGGCCATCGAGAGCCAGTACAGCCTCGATACCGTCAAGGATAGCAACGGCAACTACACCGCCCCCTCTGCCGACGTCATCCTGTCCTACGTGCGCAACAAGATTCTGCTCGATGCTGCCGAGGACGAGGGCATTACCGTCTCTTCTAAGGAGATGAAGAAGTACGCCGAGGATTCTATCGGCACCTCGGACTACGACACCATGGCCAAGCAGTATGGCGTGTCCAAGGACCAGGCCAAGCGGATCGTCCGCCAGTCCGCGACGCTGCAGAAGCTCTACAAGAAGAAGGTGGGCGATGCTTCCGCGAGCATGCCGACCGCTCCGACTGAGCCTTCTGACGGCAACGAGGACACCGCGAGCAAGGATTACGCCGATTACATCATCAACCTTGCCGGTGACGAGTGGGATAGCTCGAAGGGCACCTGGAAGGACGAGAACAGCACCTACGCTAAGGCCTTCGCTAACGATGCCTTTACCGCCGAAAGTGCCACCTATAAGCAGGCCATGACCGCCTATTACACCGCCTACCAGCAGTATTCCTCGCAGGCCTCAAGCGCTAGCTCCAAGTGGACCGAGTATGCTAACGGCCTCTATGCCAAGGCCAACATCAGCATCTACGGCCTGTTTGCGTAAGATCTGTCTGCACTACTGCGCGCTAACCGATCTACCTGATTAAGCCCGCTAGAACGACAAAGTTCTAGCGGGCATTTTGTTACCGAAACCACTAGGATAGGACTTGCGCCCGTGCAAGTGCTTCATCGGGTATCCTCAATTCATCCTGGAAAACGGCCGTAAACGATTGCAAATAACCGGTGAACGGTCAAAAACTACCGTTCACCGATAATATCGAAACTGGTTCTAACTGGTATTAAGTCAAAAAGACCAATTCACAAATCTTCACAAT
>CAJMOC010000028.1:0-15607 GCA_905214945.1 uncultured bacterium | reverse complement strand
CGAATGAGCCTTGATACGCAAGTTTTCCTAGATATGCAAAGATATGGTACAGCACGTCAGTATTGAAACAAGAAAAAATTGAATAACTTATAGACTATGGAACGCCTAAAATGACGTTCCTTTTCTATTTCCACCCGTTCTTATTGGAGTGCTATTTTTATACCCAAAATGAAAGGAGCAAACAACTATGAAAATGTCAAAAGAAAAAATTGATATAAGCATGTTTGCCCCATGCGGAATGAATTGTAAGGTTTGTTATAAGCACTGTTACAATAAAAAACCTTGTTCTGGGTGCTTGAATAGTGATAAAGGGAAACCAGAACATTGTCGTAAATGCAAAATAAAGGATTGCATCAAAGGAAAATCGTTATCCTATTGTTTTGAATGTGCTGAATATCCATGTAAGTTGATTAAAAATCTTGAAAAAAGCTATAATAAACGGTATCAAGCAAGTCTTATAGAAAATAGCCGTTTTGTTCAAGAACATGGTTTGGAACATTTCATGGAACAGCAGAAAATAAAATATACTTGTCCTAAATGCGGTGGCATTATTTCTATTCACGATAAAGAATGTAGCGAATGTCAAGAAAAAATGAAATAACAAAATTTCAGTTTGACAATTTTATATCCATACACACAAAGCAGTTAGTCTTAGGATTAACTGTTTTTTTAATATGAAAATACTATAATACTATATAAGAATCATCCGGAAGGAGCGACCGATGAATACCAAACGATTTATCCTGAATGCACTTCTGGTTGTAGCACTTTTAGCGCTCTTGGCCTTCTCCCACTGGTATTCAAACCAACCAGCATTTGGCTACGTATTATATGCAGTAATGTCCGGCGATAAGGCCTGTTGCCCTCTGCGAGCAATTGACGTTCTCTATTTCTATGTAGCCGGCCCCTTATCAATCGCTTTGCTCGTGTTTCTTGTCTTTTACAACATCAAAAAACGCTAACAGGGCCTATTCTAACAGGGCCTCTTAGGAATCCGAATCATCCATGGAGCCGTCGATGCCGGTTTTGGTGTCATCGTCCGTATTGGAATCGTCGTCCTTGGCGAAGGGGTTCTTGAAAAAGCCCGTCGCGTCGGGCTGAAGACCCGAGAGCTTGATCCAGGAATTATCGAGCTCGGGCTTGGGCATGGCCTTGGCCTCAGGCGCAGTCTCATTGCCTATGAGCTCAGACTCATAGATGAACGTGTCGTCGCCAAGCGCGTCATAGGCGGCGACCGGGTTGCCCTCGGCATCGCGATACGGCGTACCCTTAAACACGGCGCCTTCGTAGGCAACGAGCTGGCGGCCGGTCTCGTTTTCGAAGTAGTACACGAAGATACCCTTGAGGGCCGCACACAGCGGGATGGCGATAACCATGCCGATGGGGCCCATAAGCGCCGAGCCAATAACAAGGGCCGTGAGGCTCATGATGGGATGCACCTGCACCGAACTCTGCATGACCTTAGGCGAAATGACGTTATCGGTGACGTTTTGTGCCACCATGGTCACAACCAAGGTCCACAACGCCAGCATCGGGCTAAACATGAAACCGAGCACCGTGGCAATCGCAGCGCTCACCCAGGGACCGACAACCGGGACCAAGTGCATGATGCCGGTAAAGATGGCCATGAGCGCCGCATACGGATGCCCGATGATCGTAAAGCCGATAAAGGCAAGGATGCCACCGCAGATGGACGTCACGACCATGCCACGCATGTAACCGCCGACTGAGCGCGAAAGAATCGCGACCATAAAGCGGTACGAGGTCTCCTTTTCCTGACCGATGATGGTGCAGACCTCGTGGTGCATACGGGGATAATCGCAGGCAAGCCAATAGGCAAGCACCAGACCCAAAAAGATCACGAACAGCTGTGAGGCCGTGTTGGTGATAAGCGGAAACACGCCGCGGCCGAGCTCGGCGGCAATCTGTGAGACATATTTGGACGCCACCGTAACGAGCGAAGAAAGGTTATCGTCCAGGTACTCCTTGACCGGCGTGTTGTTGAGCGTCTTGGCGCGCGAGATCATCTCATTAAGGTCGCCGCCCGCAACACGTAGCTGCTCAGGCAGGCGGCTCAGGACTTCCATGATCTGGCCAAAGAGAATCGGCGACAGGATACAGACGACACCGACGAGCACGGCTACGACCACAATGAGCGCGATGAGCGAACCGAGGCCACGTCCGACGCCGTGATGTTCGAGCCAGTTGGTGATCGGAGACATCACAAAAGCGATGATGGAACCGACAGCGAGAAACTCGATGACCGGTGCCAGGATGCCCATAAGGTTAAAGATGACGGCAGCGATGACAATGCAGCCGACGACGCCCCAAATGCGCAGCGTCAGAATGCGGGTATCGCGAAGCGTGCGGTCGATTTGTTGGGGGAGCTCACTCATGAACGAACCATTACTCCGTCGGGGTCAATCTTGTCCTGAATCTTCTTAAGCGTACGGCGCAGCAGACGCGAAACCTGCACCTGGGAGATGCCCAGCTTCTTAGCGATCTCGATCTGGGTCATGCCCTTCACAAAGCGCAGCTCGATCACCTCGCACTCGCGCGGGGAGAAATCGCGAATGGCCTCCTCAATCACCAGACGGTCATCGGTAAAGTCGAGCTCGTTGTCGTCGTCGGCGTAGCGATCGAGAATCGAAGGCGCATCGTCGGAATCGGACGCACCGGGGGCCTCGATGGGTACCGAGGTGTAGGCCGAGGACGATTCCATAGCTTCGAGCACCTCGTCGACGGTCACGTCCAGATATTCAGCGATTTCCTCAACCTTAGGAGAACGCTGCAGCTCGTTGGTGAGCTTATCGGTGGCTTGGTTAACCTTGGCCGAGAGCTCCTGCAGACGACGCGGCACGCGCACGCTCCAGCCCTTGTCGCGGAAGTGGCGCTTAATCTCTCCCAGAATAGTAGGTGTAGCAAACGTGGTGAACTCGAGCCCGCGCTCAGGGTCAAAGCGGTCGATGGCCTTGAGCAAGCCCAGATAGCCGACCTGCAAAAGGTCATCGAGCGGCTCACCGCGGTTCTTAAATTTGTTGGCAAGAAACCTTACCAGGTTCATGTGGGACATGACGAGTTGCTCGCGGGCATCCGGATCACCGGTCTCCTTGTAGCGACGAAACAGCTCGCGGGTTTTCTCCTTGTCCCAAGCGGTCTTACCGCTCCGGGAACGTTCGGTCATATTAGATATCCGCCTTGAGGTCGAGGGAAAGCGTCAGGGGCGCCACGGTCTTTTCGTAGGAATCGCACACGCTTGCAAGAATGAGTTCGGCATACACGGCAGCCTGGTCATCCTCATCGACAGTCGCCTGACCGCCAAAGGTAAAGGTCATTCCCACATGAGATTCGTCGACATCGAATGTGATCGAGATATCGTCGCAGTCGACCGCGGTGCACCCAAAGATGAAGGCCTCCTCGGCAGCCATGCGAATATCCTCGATGCGATCGACGGACATAGAGCACAGGGCGCCGACGTTGGCGGCCGTCATGCGCACCAAGCGCGCGAAACGCGGATCACCGGCAACGCTCAGCGTAATGGGGCAGGTTGTTTCGCTACTCATCGCAGGACTCCTCGGAGGTCTCGGCGGGCGTATAGGTGTAATACTGAGCAGGCTTGGCTGCGGGCTTCTGAGCCGTATCTGCACCATCGGCGGCCTCGTCCTCAGCCTCACCAATCAGAACGTGCACGGTAGGCTGTTCGGCCTCGGCGGCAGTGGCGAGCTTGCGATCGGCGTCGGCTGCAGGAGCCTTCACCTTGTTAAATAACTTCTGCACGGCACCGGCCGCAGAGTCGGTCACGCTCGACACGGCATTGCTGGCCTCGGCCACACTGCCCGTGACCTGAGAAATGTCGCGAACGACCGCCTCAACCTCAACAAGGTTGGACGTCAGGGCGTCAACGGCAGTCTTGCTCGATTTGAGGAGCGGCTCCACCTGAGCAAGTGCCGGTGTAAGCTCATCAACGGCACCATCGAGCTTTGCCACCACGGGCTGTGCCTCGGCGAGCGTGTTGTTGAGGTCGCCCACCGTCTTGTCGAGCGAATCAACGACGGTGCGCGTCTTGCGCAGCGTGAGCGCGAGCTCGATAACAGCCCACACGCCGGCAACGGCAAGTAGCAGCAAGGCGATTTGAATGGGACTCATACAAGCCTCCCAAATGAATCGAAATACAGACGCTCTTCATAGTACCCCAAAGGGGACCGAACATGCCAAGTGTGAGATCGTGGGACAAAATAATCAGCAGCTACTTCGGAGCATTCCCGCTACGGTCGCGCTCGCTTTGCTCTACGCGCCACTCTTCCCAGCCGCGGCCGGCAGGCTGCCAAAACGCACCGCGCTCCAGCCCCTCGGGCAAATAGCGCTGATCGACCCAGCCTTCGGGATAATCATGCGGATACTTGTACACACCGTACTCATCGCTGCCCGGGCGATGGCGATCGCGCAGGTAGCTGGGCACCTCGCGAAGACCACTGCTGTGGATATCGGCCAGCGCCGCATCGATCGAGGCCTCACACGCATTAGACTTGGGCGCCAGGCATACATAGAGCGCAGCCTGTGCCAGGTTGATGCGACACTCGGGATAGCCAATGACCTCGGCAGATGTAAATGCGGCATGTGCCACCAGCAGCGCCTGTGGATCGGCATTGCCAACGTCCTCGGAAGCCTGAATCATGATGCGTCGGGCGATAAACTTGGGATCCTCCCCCGCATCGATCATGCGTGCAAGCCAGTAGATCGTGGCATCGGGGTCGCTACCGCGCATAGACTTGATGAACGCGCTGATAATGTCATAGTGCATGTCGCCGTTTTTGTCATACGAAAAACCTCGGCGTGGATTGGCAATCTTAACGTCATCCACGGTGATGGGATAACGCTCCCCCGCCGCCGGCGCTGGCGTTCCCTCGGTATCGGGACGCGTGACGGCAATCTCGCTCGCAAGCTCAAGGGTCGTCAGAGCCGAGCGCGCATCACCCGCGGCCAGCGTGCAAATGGTCTTGACGGTATCCTCATCGGCCGAGAACTTACCGTTTAAACCCTGCGGTGCCTCGAGCGCACGCTCAATGAGCGTGGCGATATCCTCGTCTTTCAAGTGCTCAAGCTCTACCACGCGCCCACGCGACAACAGCGCGGAGTTGACCTCGAAGTACGGATTCTCGGTCGTGGCGCCAATCATAATGACGGTACGGTTCTCAACGGCATGCAGCAGAGCATCCTGCTGCGACTTAGAGAAGCGGTGGATCTCATCGATGAATAGAATGGTGCGGCGGTCGTACGTATTCAGGCGCGTCTTGGCCTCGTCAATCACGCGACGCAAGTCCTTCACGGTGCCCGTCACGGCGCTGACCTCGACAAACTCGCTCTTGGTATGGTTGGCGATAATGTGGGCCAGCGTCGTCTTACCCGTACCGGCCGGCCCGTACAGAATCACGCTCGAAAGCACATCGTGCTCGATCGCGGCACGCAACCATGAACCCTTACCGACGGCCTTTTGCTGGCCCACATACTCGTCGAGCGAATTAGGGCGCATGCGCACCGCAAGCGGCGCATTCTGAAAGGAACGCTCGCGCGTCGAAGCAGAAAAAAGGTCGTCCATAGCCATCCCGTGCATCAATCAAAAACGTTTTCCACAAACAGTATACCTAATAAATACGAACTACCGTTCGTTAATATAGGTACGATGCGGAAACTTTAGACCCGGGAACAGCTTGCTCGTCAGCTCGCAGAAATAACCGTCCGTCATGCTCGCGATGTAATCCACCACGGCTTGATCCTTGTCGTCCTGCCAGGCATACACGCGATCGTAGTAAGAAAGCTGCTGCTCAATGCGAGAAACATGATGCTTAAAGATGTACGAAGACTCGTCGCCTTCGTTTAAATCCCGCAGGCAACGGTCGTAGAGCTTTTCGAACGCCTCGCGCAGCTCCGCTTCGGAGTCGCCTTCGATGCCGCCCTTGCTATAGATCTTCTCGTAGTTCTCGCGCTTGGCCCGACGGATTTCCTCAAACAGGTCCTCGCTCATCTCGATGCGCGGCTTGCCATAGCTGTGCTCGACGATATCGATGGAAGCGTGCGTGAGGATCCAACTGTTGTAGGCACCGCCCCGGCCATCATCAAAAGCGTCGGGCGAAAGCAGACCCGCCGCGATCGCATCCTGACGGTCACGACCGACGTAGGCGAGGATGTCCGAAATGCGAACGACGCAGCCCTCGAGCGTCATGGGACGCAGGTGCTCAATAGCGCCATAGCCCGTGGCGATACAGTCCTCAACCGTCTGATCGAACTGGTCAAAGGAGCCCATATCCGACAATTCAAACACACGCTGCTCGTACTCGCCGTTATGGCATAGCACGCCATCGAGCGTCTGGAGCGACACGTTGCGACCGTACAATGCATCGAGCACGCGAACGGACTGCACGTTATGGAAAAAAGAGCGACCGGTGCGCTCGTGATAGATATCGTTGAGAAAGCGCTCACCGGCATGACCAAAGGGCGTGTGGCCCAAGTCGTGGCCCAGGCCAATCGCCTCGATCAAATCACAGTTGAGCCCCAGGGCACGGCCGATATCGCGGGCAATGCGCGAGACCAGCTGCACATGAAGACCGCGGCGCGACAGGTCGTCGTTGCTGCGAAAGCTGAAGACCTGTGTTTTGCCGGCATAGCGGGTGTATGCGGGTAGATGCAGAATCTTTTCGGTGTCGCGCATAAAGGCGGGACGCATTAGCGTACCTTGGTCTGAGGCTCGGTCGACACGACGGATGACCTGATCGTCGTTGCAACGGTAGGGATTGACGGCACCCGCAGCACGGTCGGCAGCTATGCGCTCGACAAGTTCGGGCGACAATGCCGCTGGAATACGGTCCATGCGCGCCTTAATGGCGGCCAGTTCTTGATTGATTGCCATGGCATGCTCCATAAAAAGGACGCGCAAACGGTTACAGTGTACAGCCCACGACCTCGATTATGGCAAATATCGGCACCAAAAATGGCAGCAACGGCAGGGAGCGCGTTTTTGTGACAAGACACGTGACGGCAAGGGCCAGGAGCGCAACTGCAAACGCGACGAGGGCGCCCAGAGGGTCGAGGGTGCAAAGGGCAAAGAGCGCTTTGGCGTCCCCCATGCCGATGCCAGGGGCCTGGCGGAAACGCCGCCAAAGCGACTCGGTCAGCACAAGGGAAAGGTACACGATAACGGCAGGACCGGCGTGGTCAAGCGCCGTGTTCAAGCCCCTGTCCAACCAAACGCCTGCAAACGCCGCCACGGCGCACGCGGCGGCAAGCGCGTTGGGAAACCGCCGTTCACGGACATCAATCACCGCACCGGCAAAGGCGCAGATCCAAAAGGGAATATAGACCATTGAACACCTCCCGGGGCAGTCACTCAAAAGCAGAAACCACCACAAAGGTGCCTGTCCCCTTCGTGGTGGTTTTGGTGGTGGTTATTTAGCGCCCTGCATGACCTCGTCGAGGGTAACGCTGACGGCATGCTGCGTCGGGACCCAGTCGACCTTCAGGAACAACGCAGCCACCGTAATAGGGATATAGCTGAACATAAAGATCGGGAAGGTAAACAGGTTGGTCACCAGGCGCCACTTTTGCGCGCAATGGATGTGCTTGTACTCGAAGATAGTCGTGAGCAGCGCCAGGATAAAGAAGGTCTGATACATCATGACGAAGGTCATGATGAGCGAAGCGGCACACGCCTGCATCTCGACCTCGGTAGCCAAAAAGCCATGCGAAAGACCACCGACGATCAGGAACGTGGCGTTGGCGAGCATCGAAATCAGCGATAACAGCATACCAGGGGCAATCGTCATAAACATGTCGTAGGCGGCAAAACGATGATAGCGGAAGGTCGACTTGACCAGATGCTTACCATAGGTAAAGAACACCTGGTAGAAGCCCTTGGTCCAACGCATACGTTGCTTCCAGGACGCCTTAAACGTCACGGGCTGCTCGTCAAAGAACTCCGCCGGCGCATAGCCAATACGAATGCCGTGAATAGCGCAGAACGTGGTGAACTGAATATCCTCGGTCAGCGTATGGAACTGCCAGCCGTGCATGCCCTCAATAACGCTAGCCGAGATAAGGTAGCCCGAACCCGATACGGCGCAGGACGTCTTGCAGATGTTGCGCGCGTTGTTGAGAAAACGCGCCTCGCGCAGATACCAAGTGGCATTCGCTGCCGAGATCCACGAGCTTCCGAAGTTCTTGGAGTTACGATAGCTCGTGACCACATGGAAGCCCTGGTCAAAGGCATCATTCATCTTGGACACGTAATCGCGGGCGATAACATTATCGGCATCGAAGATAAAGTAACCTTCAAAGGTGTCGGGATACTCGTTAAGGATACGGTCGAAACCAAAGTCCATGACCCAGCTCTTGCCTTTACGGGCCAGGTCGTTTCGCTCGTACACGACAGCGCCCGCCTCGCGCGCGAGCTGCGCGGTGTTATCGGTGCAGGCATCAGCGACGACAAAGACCTCGATGAGCTCGGACGGATAATCCTGGTCCTTGATGGAGCGAACGAGGTTGGCGATAACGGCCTCCTCGTTGTGTGCTGCAATAAAGAAGGCATAGCGGTGGAGCTTTTTGGCCTTGGGAGGCGCGACCTCGCCGCGGAGAGCACCGATGACAAAGAAGACCACCTGGTACAAGAAGCAGACCGTGAGCAGCGTGACGACAACCTGGTTGAAGATCACGATGGGTGTGTTGGTTTGTAAAAAGGCGAGCATGCAGGCTCCCAGGAACGCATTACGTAAACAACCGTATATCTTACCGCAGGCTAGGGGCGTTCAAGAAACCACCTAATACCGACTAGGCTTCGAGAAGACCGAGCCGAGGAACGATCTCGTCGCCGGCAGCGGTGCGACCAAGCGAGCGCGGGGCCAGGTCGTCAAGAACCGCAGCGAGATCCCACGGCAGCTCGTCGCGGCACTCAATGCGTTCCCCCGTCACGGGATGGTCGAATGCGACGCGCCAGGAATGAAGGAATTGCCTGGTCAGACCCTGATCGGCGCGTGCATCGCACTTGCCGTAGAGTGGATCGCCCACGCAGGCGTGGTTGATATGGCGCATATGCACGCGTATCTGATGCGTGCGGCCCGTAAACAGGTGGCACTCGACGAGCGTATAGCCGTCGTCAAAACGCGTGGAATCGAAGCGCTCGAGGACCTTAAAGGTCGTAATGGCCTGGCGCGCGAAAGGATCGTCCGAAACCGCCATCTTGACACGGTCACGCGTAGAACGGGCAATGCCGGTGTTAATGGTGCCCTCATCCATAGCGATATGTCCGTGAACGAGCGTAATATAGCGGCGGTCGAGCGTGCGCGTACGGATAAGATTTTGGAGCGCGCGCTGGGTGTCGTCGTCCTTCGCCGCAAGCATAAGGCCCGAAGTGTCGCGATCCAGACGATGCACGATGCCGGGGCGATCCTCGCCCTGCACGGTGCCCAGATGGTCGATACCGCAGTGATAGACCAGGGCATTCGCGAGCGTACCGCTCTCATGACCATGCGCAGGATGGCACACCAGGCCGCGCTGCTTGGAGAGCACGATAAGGTAGTCGTCCTCGTAGCGAATATCGAGGGGAATGGCCTCGGGAATCACGTCGGTCGGGTCGTGCGGCTCAGGCAAATCGACCGAAATACGGTCGCCGGCTCGCACGGCGTACTTTTTGGACAGGCAGGTCTCGCCGTTGACGGCAACGGCGCCGCCCTCAATCAGATGCGCGCAGGCAGAGCGTGTGGGACAGCCGTCGTTGGCACCCAGATAGGCGTCGAGACGCTGACCGGTAGCATCGTCGGCAACAAGAATATGGATATCGGCCATTAGCGCTCATTCCTTTCGCGAATCTTGCGGGCGCGCTCCCCACGCTGCTTGGCTTTGCGTTTGGCGCGGGCCTCGTCACGAGCGTTGAGCTCGGCGGTCGCATCGACCTCGCGAGCGGCGGGACTTAAGAACATATAACCGATGAGCGCCAGCACGACACCGACCGTAATGCCGATATCGGCGACGTTAAAGACGGGAAAGTCGATGAAGGTGGTGGCGATAAAATCAGTCACGAAGCCAAAGACAAGGCGATCGATCGCGTTGCCGATGGCACCGCCCGCGACCATCGCCATACCAACGACCTCCAGACGAGCGAGCTGAGGCGCACGAACCAGGTACACCGCGATGGCAACGATGACGACAAGTGCCAGCACGGCAAACGCTACACCATGGCCCTCGCCCATGCTAAAGGCAGCTCCGATATTGCGGACAAACAGAAAGTCAATCACACCGGGGATAACGGTCATGTGCAGAGCATCGCCCACGGCACGAACCGCAAGCTTGGTCAGCTGGTCAACAAGCAGCACGGCAAGCGCCATCCCACCAGCAACACCCAACCGCCAACGCAAAGACGGCGTCATATCCGCACCACGACCCAAAGAAATCCCCTACCCTCAAGACTCAAATTACGTTTAGTGCAAGTAACCATCTTATATTGCCATACGCAGAGCGCACGACATATTCGCTAACGTCAGATAAATAACCAGCATAAAAGAAAGCGGCATTCCGGATAACGGAATGTCGCTTTTCTTCAGCGGAGCAAATGGGCCGAAGGCGTCAAATTCTCCCTATAACTAAAATGCCGACTTACCGTGCCTTAAAGGGCATTCGAGCAGCGCTTGCAAATGTGAGCGTGGCCGTTGTACTCGCCGACGGTGGTGCGGTAGTTCCAGCAACGGTCACAGCACTCGCCCTCGGCAGCCTCAATAGCAACGGAAAGCTCCTCGCCCTGGGTCAGCTCAACATCGGAGACGATGTAGAACTCGGCCAGGTCGACGGCCTTGTCGCCGGTCAGCAGCGCATACATCTCGGCGGGTACGACCGCCTTGACGCGGACCTGCTGGCTCTTGGTGAAGGTGCCGGCAGAACGGGCATCCTCAAGGGCCTTGGTCACGGCGCTACGGAGCTCGAGCGAAGCCTCGAGCACGCCCTCAAACTCATTGGCCTCGTCAACCGTGATGGGCGACTTGTACCAATCGAGCAGCGCGGCGTACTTCTGGTGATCGACGCAGCCGGCGGGTGCATAGGCCATGGCCTCGTCGACCGTGTAGGACAGGATCGGCTGCAGGTCGCGCATGAGCATCGAGAAGAGCTCGGCAAGCACGGTCTGGGCGCTGCGGCGCTCGAGCGAACCGGGCTTGTCGCAGTACAGACGATCCTTCAGGGCGTCGAGGTACACGTTGGAAAGCTCGGTAACCACGAAGTCGTAAAGCGCACGGTAAGCGCGCGGGAACTCGTAGCAAGAGTAAGCGTCGTCGACCTCGGCCTGGACCTGGGTCAGACGGGCAACCATGAGCTTGTCGAGCGGCAGCAGGTCGGCAAAGGCGACGCCGTCGGTTTCGGGCTCAAACTGACCCTCGAGCTCGGAGAGCAGGAAGCGCAGCGTGTTGCGGAAACGACGGTAGGCATCGGACGTACGGGCAAGGATCTCGTGGTCGATGGACACGTCGGAGCTGGTATCGACGGAGGCAACCCACAGGCGGATGATGTCGGCGCCCATCTCGTCGCAGACCTTGTTGGGGTCGATGACGTTGCCGAGCGACTTGGACATCTTACGGCCCTGTCCGTCGAGGGTGAAGCCCTGCGAGACGACCGCCTTGTACGGAGCGTGGCCGTTGGCGCCCACCGAGGTGAGCAGCGAGCTCTGGAACCAACCGCGGTGCTGGTCGGAGCCCTCGAGGTACACATCCGCCGGATACTCCAGCTCGGGACGGTACTCGCAGACGGCCTTCCAGGAGACGCCGGAATCCCACCACACGTCGAGGATGTCCTTATCGGCCTTGAGGTGATGGCCACCGCACTTGGGGCAGACGCAGGCCTCGCCAAGATAGCTCTCGGGAGCGTCGGTGAACCAGGCGTCGGAGCCCTTCTCGTGGAAGAGCTTGATGACGGCGTCGAGCGTGGCGTCGTTCATGACCTTCTCGCCGCAGTCGGCGCAGGTGTAGCTGGGGATAGGCACGCCCCAGTTGCGCTGGCGGCTGATGCACCAGTCGGGACGCTGCTCGACCATGGCACCGATGCGGTTGGCCGCGTGGGCCGGATACCACTTGACGTTCTCACGGACCTCCTTGCCGGCCTGCTCGCGCAAACCGGTCTTGTCCATCGAGACAAACCACTGGTCGGTAGCACGGAAGAGCACCGGGTGCTTGCAGCGCCAGCAGTGCGGATAGCTGTGCGTGATCTTCTTCTCGAGGACCAGGGTGCCGCGCTCGCGCAGGAACTCGATGATGTGCGGGTTGGCCTCGTCGGTATCCATGCCACTGAAGGGGCCACCGGTACCAAACTCCTCGCCGGTGTAGAACTTGCCGTCGTCATCGACCGGCATGCAGATGTCGGTGATGCCCTCCTTGAGGCAGGCAAAGTAGTCATCGACGCCGTGACCGGGCGAGTTGTGGACGATACCGGTACCGTCATCGACACCGACGTAATCGGCCAGCAGCGCCACGCCCTCAACGCCGTCAAAGATCGGCTGCTTGTAGTGGATGTGGTGGAAGGTCTCGGCAGGAACCACGTAGGGCTTGCCGTCGACCATGACCGGGGTGTACTCCCAGCCAAACTCCTCGCAGCACTTGGGAGCCAGGTCTTCGAGCATGACCTCGGCACGGCCCTCGTGTTCAACGGCGACATAGGCGGCGCCGGGCTTGAGGGAAACGGCCTGGTCGGAGGGGATGGTCCACGGCGTGGTCGTCCAGATGATAAAATCGACCGGGCCGTCGAAGTTCTCGAGGCCGGCGGGCTTGGAGGTCATCTCAAAGCGAACAAAGATGGAGGGACTCGTCTCATCGGAGTACTCGATCTCGGCCTCGGCGAGTGCGGTGTGGCAATGCTTGCACCAGTGAACCGGCTTGTGTCCGCGATAGATCATGCCCTTATCGAACATGGCCTTGAAGACCTCGATGTCGGCGGCATCATGCTGGTGATAGAGCGTCAGGTAGGGGTTATCCCAGTCGCCGAGCACGCCCAGACGACGGAAACCGGCCTTCTGCAGCTCGATGTTCTCGACGGCGAACTTGTTGCAGAGCTCACGGATCTTGGCCGTGGAAGTCTGGTTGAACTTCTCGGTGCCGAGCTTCTCCTCGACCTTGTGCTCAATCGGCTGACCGTGGCAGTCCCAACCGGGGACATAGGGAACCTCATAGCCCTGCATCATCCAGTAACGGTTGATCATGTCCTTGGAGATCTTGTTCATGGCGTGGCCGATGTGGATCGGGCCGTTGGCGTACGGAGGGCCGTCGTGCAGCACGAACTTCTTGTGACCCTCGTTCTTCTTCAGAACCTGCTCGTAGACCTTGTTGTCCTGCCAGTCCTTGAGTCGCTTGGGCTCGGACTTGGAAAGACCGGCACGCATGGGAAAACCGGTCTTGGGCAGATTCATCGTCTGCTTGTACTCGTTTGCCACGGTACCCCTTTCATGTCGTGGGCGCGCACGCCCTCTGGGCACCAAAAAAGCGCCCGTCCCTACAAGCTGGGACGAAGCGCCACAAACGGGCTGCACGCCCGCAAAAGCTCTTCGCTTAACCACCCAGCTTAGATGCCCTCGCCCGCGTATTCGCGCGCTCGCATCCGTTACTCGGCTGGTCTGTATCGACGACCATCTCGGCGATGTCTACTAAGACGAACCTACGCGGCACGTCCGTTGGGACCGCAGCTCCGGGGTGATTTTCATCGGTCGCATGCACGGGTTCTCAGCGCTCCCCGCTCTCTGTAGCATGCGGACGGCCGACTACTCGTCCCCATCAACGCTTATGCGGAGTATGCTAGCACGTTCCGCACCGGCGAAAAACCCTCAACACTGGTTTTATACGTTCGAAATTTCTTGCGGCCGTGGACCTTCTCTTGGAGCAAAATACCTGTAAGCACTTTATCGAACGAAAGAAGATTGCTATGCGCACGATCGGAATGAGCGACTATACCGTTGGCGAAGACTGCTTTGACGAGCTGCACGGCGCGTTGGCCGAGTACGGAGCAACCAAGGTCGCCATCATTGGTGGTAAACGAGCACTGGCCGCAGCACTTCCCGGTATCGAAGCTGCGCTGGCAGGTACCGACGTCGAGATTCTGGAGACGCGCGTCTACGGCACCAACAGTACGCGCGCAAATATCGCCAAGGTCGTAAACTCCCCTGCCTGTCAGGAAGCCGACGTGCTCATCGCATGCGGCGGCGGCAAGGCGCTCGACACCGTGAAGACCGCTGCCATTGAGCTCAAGAAGATCGTCTTCACCGTCCCGACGATCTGTTCCAACTGCTCCGCCGCGACCGCCATTGCCGTTGTCTACAACGACGACGGCTCGCTCGAGGGCTATTCGTACCCTAACCGACCTGCGCATATCTTTATCAACCCCAAGATCATCGCCGAGGCTCCGGCGGAGTACTTCTGGGCCGGCGTGGGTGATGCCCTGTCCAAGCAGCCCGAGGTCGAGTACGCCACGAGCGCCGGCAACCTGGAGCACACGGCAGGCCTTGGCCTAGCACTCGCCCACACCTGCTCCGAGCCGCCGTTTGCCTTTGGCGTCCAGGGTCTTGAGGACGTGCGCCAGGACCAGTCGACCGAAGCCGTCAAGCAGATCGCGCTCGACATCGTGGTCAACACGGGCTACGTCTCCAACCTGACCAACCAAAACGATTACTACTACAACTCGAGCGTGGCGCACGCGTTCTACAACGCTTCCTGCAGCATTCCGCGCGAGGGCTCCTACCTGCACGGCGAGGTCGTAAGCCTGGGTGTGCTGGTACTGTTCGCCTATACGGGCGATACCGAGAACCTTGAGCGCTACGCCGCCTTTAACAATCAGATGGGCCTGCCCGTGACGCTTGAGCAGGTCGGGCTTTCCGAGGCTGATATCCCTGCCCTGTGCGAGTACGCGCACGCCACCAACGAATGGAAGCAAGGCAACCCGGAGCCCTTCACCGACGAGAAATTCGCCGCCGCCATCAAGGCCGCCAACGCTTACGGCCACACGCTCTAGGACTGACCCAAAACCACCACAAAGGGGACGGGCACCTTTCTGGTGGTTTTTTATTGCTCCAGCATTCAGTTCGTACTCGAACCCGATTCTTTACGAGAAAGGGTTCGGGTACGTTTTTTGTTTATCGGGAATTCTGCGGAAGGACTACTCGGAACGGTAAACAGAAATGAACAGAGGCAGGGTATCATCGTGGTGATGGTATCCTGCCTTTTGTTTTGCGGGATCAAGGTCGCTTTATGCGAACTTGATCGCCACTTATATGGCGCATTGATGGCAATTGCTTCGTACGTGCATACCGGGAGCCTGTACACCTCTGGCAAGGCATAACACACTAGACTTTGTTCCAAAGTCCGTGTGCTAAGGGGGCAGGCCCCTTAGAATTCCTGTGGAGTGTGTACACACGTACGCAGGAAAACGGCAAAATTTCGCTATATCAGGGCGTTCTTTCATTGGAGAGTATGGTATACACGGCTTAGTTCAACAAATAAGAATTTAGATATAAAGGAGAATATTGATGAAACTGTTTTTATGTTCTCACTTTTCAAGTGTAGGAAGTCTGATAAAGGAAGAAATTGAAAATAAGAAAGTC
>CAJMOC010000027.1:0-16390 GCA_905214945.1 uncultured bacterium | reverse complement strand
GACGGCGCGAGAGCCGCTCAGTCCCTCGTCCATCATTGCACTTTGGGGCAAGCCCGTCACGGTACAGGATGCGCTCGATCACAACTTTGCATCACCCACACCGCGGCCCAAACAGGCCACCTTCGCATGTTTTATGGGTACCGATGAATCGGACGAAAGCCCGCAGCCAAAGCGGCACGCAATCCTCGACGGCCTAACGTCCGATGAGCTCCAAGCCCACATCGACCAGCTCTATACGTCCGAAGTCACATCGGCGCTACGCGATATGGTGCACGCATACGAAATCGCAATGGGTGTCGCCGTTTCCCGCGTTTCCGTACGCAGCATGAAAACGCGTTGGGGCTCATGCACGCCCAAATCCGGCGCCGTTCGCATCGCACGAGAACTTGCCGCCTATCCCGTCGAATGCCTCGACATGGTTGTCGCCCACGAGCTCGTCCACTTGCTCGAGCCAAGCCACAATCAGCGGTTTCACGCCCTGCTCGACACGTACTGCCCCAACAATAGAGCGCTGTCACAGCGGCTCAAGCAGCCACCCATAGAGATGTATTAGAACCGGTTAGCGCACGCGCTCGATCTCGACACCGCAGCTTGCCAGGGGAAGACCGACGGGCGCCCAAGGCTTATCGAGCTTAACGCGCACGCCAAGCAGCAGGGGGTAACGACGTAGCAGCATCGAGGCCACACCCTCGGCTGCAGCCTCGATGAGCTTAAACGTATGCTCGCGCAGATAGCCATCGACATCGTGGCACACCGAGCCATAGTCAATCGAGGCGTCCAAGTCATCGTGCTCTCCCGCTGCACGCAAGTCGGCATAGAGCACCAAGGACACGATGAATTTCTGGCCCAGCGCGTTCTCTTCGGGATACACGCCGTGGTTGGCAAAGACCTCGAGACCGTCGATAGTAATGCGATCGGCATGGCGAAGATCGTCATAGCTCACGTGGGGCACCGCCGTTGCAGTGGATATTTCGCCCCTTCCACGGCGGGCGAGCTCGGCGCCTTCAGTCTTGGTTGCATTCTCGGGCAGTTTCTTGTTACTCATCGCGATCGTCTCCTTCGTTTAGAACCCCGACCGCGCAACTAACTACACGCGAATCGACAGGTTCTTTTTATCATCGCTCCAGTTGCAAGCATTGCGCGCGGGGCATGCAAAGCAGGCGCGCGACGCTTTGTCGGCTGCATAGAGCAGACGCTCAAGCGGTTGGCTGTTCACGCGCAGCTTTCGATGGCCCAGAATGGCCGTCTTAATGGCTGCGGCATCGGCCGGCTCAAACGCCACATCATCGGACATGCCGCCGAGGATCGCATCAGCGACGCGTTCGCTTGCAACATCATGGGATATACCCGATTCATACTGTTCATCTTTGCCGATATCGTGAAGAAGCGCCGTGGCGTAGATGACCTCGCGGTCAAATTCGAGCTGTTCCTCGAGATTCTTGATCCACATAATGCGAGCGACATCGAGAAGATGGTCAATACCGTGGCGGCAGAAGATGCGCCCCGATTCCAACTGTGCAATGTTGCCCAGGTGCCGCCGAAACAGCCCGTTGGCACAAATGTAATCAATGCGAGGCATGGCACCAAAGGGAGTCAGGCCCGAAGCCATAAAGCCGCGACGCGGCGTCCCCTCATCGGTCTTCGATGTAAAGTCGTTGACGACCCTCATGCTAACGGCCCAGCATCCTAAAGAACCGCTCCTCGAGCGCTGGATCGGTCTCAAAGACGCCGCGGCGAGCGAGCGTCACAGTCTTGGTGCCGGGCTTTTGCACGCCGCGCATGGTCATGCACATATGCTCAGCCTCCATGAGCACAATCGCTCCCTGGGGAGCGAGATAATCCATGAGAGCGTCGGCAACCTGTGCACACAGCTGCTCCTGCAGCTGCAGACGACGGGCATAGACCTCAACCGTGCGGGCAAGCTTAGACAGACCTGCCACGCGACCGTTAGGGATATAGCCGATCGCAGCCTTGCCATAAAACGGCAGCAGATGGTGCTCGCACAGCGAGTAAAACGTAATGTCGCGCTCGATAACCAAGTCGTTCGAAGCAACGGCAAAGGTTTTGGACAGGTGCTCCTCGGCACTCTGGTCCATACCGCCGGCAATCTCGCCATACATACGGGCGACGCGCGCCGGGGTCTCCAGCAGGCCCTCACGAGTTGGGTCCTCGCCTATGCCCTCAAGCAACAGCTTAATGGCGGCCTCGACTTTTTCCTGATCGACCATCTGGGCCTCACTTTTCCGATTTCACGTTCGCGCTATGGTACCACGCCCTTTGGCATCGGCCACAAGCTACATAGTATGGGTCGAATAGACCGGATCATCACGCCAAAGCTCCACAGCGTCGCAAAGCGCAACGCCCTCACGCTCGGCACGGGCACGCGTGGCGTTCATATCGATCACGCGCTGATTGCTCGAGCCCCTAAAGCGCAACGAGATATCGTACAAGTCCTGAACAAACGGGCCATCCACCAACATATCGAGGCAGACAAGGATACGGTCCGTCGCCTCGGTATGGTGACGACCACCCGGCATAAGCTCCTCGAGCACGTCGCCGGTAAAGCACCAAATGGTCTTGCCCGACCCCACAGGATAAGCGGCACGAACGCGCTCGATAAAGTCGACAAGCCCCGCCTGATTCTCTGGCTCCATAGGCTCGCCGCCCAGAATCGTCAGACCATCGATAAAGGGATGGTCGAGGCTCTCGATAATCTTGTCCTCGACGGCGCGATCAAAGGGCTCGCCCGCAGCAAAGTCCCACGCGACAGAGTTAAAGCAATTCTTGCACCCACGACGGCACCCGCTCACAAACAGAGAAGTACGAACGCCTTCCCCATCAGCAATGTCGAAATACTTAATGTTCGCGTAGTTCATAGGTAACTCTCCCGGGAGGCCGGGACATATCATCCCGTCCTCAAACATTCTCGGCCTTCGGCCTGCGAAACTGCGGGCGGGACGATATACTCCAGACCCCTCGCGAGCGATACTCAATGAACTCAGCGAACATCGAGTATAGGGTTCGAGGTCCAATAAAAACAATGCTGCAGCTCAACCGTTATCGCAAGCAGACCGTTGTCGCAGGTCAACTCATTTCCGCTAAGAACTTCGAGGAGCGAGCAGGCTGCGTGCTGCATCTCAGCTACATCAACTTGGCCGCCCCGTAGCGAGGCCCCGGACCTTTGCTCGATATGAGTTCCGCACGAACAGGAGGCGCCAGTGGCGCCTCCGTCGTGAGCCAGGACTGTCCGAAATAGCGAGTAAAGGTCCGGGGCCTCGCTACGGGGCGGCCTGGGATGGTTATTAGAGATGCAGCACGCGGTCGCGGATCTCCTCGGTTCGACCCTGGTTCCAGAACTGGGTACCGATGTAGCCGCACGTACGACGAGCGACGTTCATCTTCTCCTGGTCGCGGTTGCCGCAGCTGGGGCACTCCCACACCAGCTTGCCATCGTCCTCAACAATCTTGATCTCGCCATCGTAGCCGCACACCTGGCAGTAGTCGCTCTTGGTGTTGAGCTCGGCGTACATGATGTTGTCGTAGATGTACTGCATCACGCGAATGACAGCCTTGAGGTTGTCCTGCATGTTGGGAACTTCGACGTAGGAGATGGCGCCGCCCGGCGAAAGCTGCTGGAACATACCCTCGAACTTGAGCTTGTCGAATGCGTCGATCTCCTCGGACACGTGGACGTGGTAGCTGTTGGTGATGTAGCCCTTGTCCGTCACGCCCGGGATGATGCCAAAACGGCGCTGCAGGCACTTGGCGAACTTGTAGGTCGTTGACTCAAGCGGGGTACCGTACAGCGAGAAGTCAATATCGCTTTCGGCCTTCCACTCCGCGCACTTATCGTTCATGCGCTGCATGACGGCCATGGCAAAGGGCGTGCCCTCCTTCTCGGTGTGGCTGTGGCCCGTCATGTACTTGACGCACTCATACAGGCCGGCATAACCCAGACTAATGGTGGAGTAACCGCCCACGAGCAGCTTGTCGATCGTCTCGCCCTTCTTCAGGCGGGCGAGGGCACCGTACTGCCAAAGAATCGGTGCGGCATCCGAAAGCGTACCCATCAGACGCTCATGACGGCACAGCAGGGCGCGGTGGCACAGCTCAAGGCGCTCGTCGAAGATCTTCCAGAACTTGTCCATGTCCTGATGCGAGCTCAGCGCGACATCGGGCAGGTTGATGGTCACAACGCCCTGGTTAAAGCGACCATAGTACTTGGGCTTGTTCGGGTCGTAGTTCAGCGCGTTGGCAACGTTGTTAAAACCGTTACCGGAGCGGTCGGGCGTCAAGAAGCTGCGGCAACCCATGCAGGTGTAGCAATCGCCGTTGCCGGCGGTCTCGCCCTTAGACAGCTTGAGCTCGCGCATCTTCTTCTCGGAGATGTAGTCGGGCACCATGCGCTTGGCGGTGCACTTGGCAGCCAGCTGGGTCAGGTAGAAGTACGGGGAATTCTCGTGAACGTTATCGTCCTCGAGTACATAGATAAGCTTGGGGAATGCCGGGGTAATCCACACACCGGCTTCGTTCTTAACGCCCTCATAGCGCTGACGAAGCGTCTCCTCCACGATCATGGCAAGGTCGTGCTTCTCCTGCGCTGAGCGAGCCTCGTTGAGATACATAAAGACCGTCACAAACGGCGCCTGGCCGTTTGTGGTCATAAGGGTCACGACCTGATACTGAATCGTCTGGACGCCGCGACGGATCTCGTCACGCAGACGGTCCTCAACGACCTCACGGACCTTTTCGGCAGATGCCGAAACACCGAGCTCCTCGAGCTCGCGGGCAACCTCGCCGCGAATCTTTTGACGGCTCACCTCAACAAAGGGGGCGAGATGGGTCAGCGAAATAGACTGGCCGCCGTACTGGGAGGAAGCAACCTGGGCGATAATCTGCGTCGCGATGTTGCAGGCAGTCGAGAAGCTGTGCGGCTTCTCAATCAGCGTGCCCGAGATAACGGTGCCGTTCTGGAGCATGTCCTCCAGGTTCACCAGGTCGCAGTTATGCATGTGCTGGGCAAAGTAGTCGGAATCGTGGAAGTGGATCAGCCCCTCATTGTGGGCATCCACGATCTCCTGGGGCAGCAGCACGCGCTGAGTCAGGTCCTTGGAAATCTCGCCGGCCATATAGTCGCGCTGGACGGAATTGACGGTCGGGTTCTTGTTAGAATTCTCCTGCTTGACCTCTTCGTTATTGCACTCGATCAGCGACAAAATCTTGTCGTCGGTCGTGTTCTTCTGGCGCTTCAGGCTCTGAACATAGCGATAGATGATGTAGTGGCGAGCAACCTCGTAGCAGTCGAGACGCATGATCTCGTCTTCGACCAAATCCTGGATCTCCTCGACCGAAACGGTGTGGCCCGCGTTCTCGCATGCCTCGGCGACGTTTTGTGCCGCGTAAACCACCTGGCGGTCGGTTAGACGAGAGCTCTCCTCGACCTCCAAGTTGGCGGCGCGGATGGCATTGACGATCTTATCGATGTCAAAGACAACCTCGGTGCCGCTGCGCTTGATGATCTTCATCCTCTTGCCTCTTTCGCGTCGTAGTCTCATTGCGCTTCAGAGCCAAACGATGCCCGGCAGGGCCTGTCCCTGTCTTGCGGCGCCGTCGCGCAATCTGTGTTCTCGATAACCATAGGCCCTCATGCGGACAATCCTCGCAGCCCATCAAGGGGCTCAAAGATCTATCCAAATGGGGCGAGTAAGGTCCTCGTTCTCTGTCCGCCATCTATCATACGACAAAGACGCATCTATATCCTGTATTCTTTTTTTAGGTCAAACACAACATATAGTGTTTCAGCAGGTCAAAGCAATTAGTCATTTTGCAGACGCATTAAAAATGAAGGGCTCTTGGCAGAGTGCTAAAACGTTATCAGCTCGACTACCTGCACGGCAGTTTTGAAACCCCCTCAACCGCGCCGCTGACAAATCCTACCAAAACCAAGCCGCTCACGCCAAAAGAATCCAAAAGATTATGCTTGACCAACATGTTGCGGTCGAATGCCGGCGGACGGAGCGACAGGACTGTAAACGCTCGGAAGACTACAGCCCCGGCGCCCCGTCCGCCGGCATTCGACAGGCGAGGATCTATTACCTCTCTTCGCGAACTATCATGCGGCCGAGAGCCGCTGTAAAGGGATCGAGCAGCACGCCGGCGATAACCACAAAGGCCCATCCCTTTGTGACGAGGCCGGCCCAACGCGCGAAGAACGTACGGCCTTCAATCGTTCCGAATCCTCCCTGGAAGGCAATCTCGCCAAAACCGATCACCATAAAAAGGAGCGTGGCACCGATGACCGTACCGGCGATCTTGTGTGATGCACTCCCCTGCTCAAAAGCAAAAAAGTCCAGGCACATACCGACTGTTTTGCCAAACAGCGGGAGTGCGCTCAGAACCTCGGCGATCACCGTGGCCACGACGAGTTGTCCCCAAAAGCCCGTGGGGCCCGTCAGATCCAAGCCAGGCGCCCCTTCAATGATGGGGAGAAACGCGCAGAGCAATAGCGGGTTAAAGAAGCCGTTGAGAATACCGATAACGCGCCTGACAGGTAACTTCATAGCCGTAAGCCTTTCAAAGTCATTGATAGACAGAGGGCCGCCGGCATATGTCGGCGGCCCCGATAAACCATGATGTGCGGCAAAGCAACTACTCGAGCGGCTACTCCGCCTCGCCGCCGGCCGCCATCTTCTCGGCCTCGGCAAGCTGGGCAGGGGTGAGTTTGCGATACTTAATGGCGCCAAAGACGACACAAGCCGCACAGACGATCATGCCGGCGATGAACTTCTGGTCAATCGTCGCACCAAACGGCGACGTCACGGCCTCAAACACAATGGGAGACAGTGCCATGCCAAAGTTGATGCCTGCCATGCCAATGGCAAGGTTAAACGCACGTCCCTCGGGGGCAGAGTTGCCGGCGGCAAAATTGCCCTCCAACGGCACGTAGGTCTCCTTGCCCAGCGCAACGACAAAGCCCGCAACGCACAGCACCATAAAGGCGGGCGCAACCAGCGTCAGGCCCAGGCCAACGAGCGTCACGCCCCACGCGATCGGCATAGCCAGGTTCTTGAACTTGGCAAACAGCGGACCGACCAAAAGACCAGCCGCAATACCGGCAACGGTCATAACGGTAGAGGCAAGACCGGCCTCCACGGTACCGCCAAAGCCACGACCTACAACAAGCAGCGAAACGTTGGAGCTGAAGAGCTGGAACGTGAGTACGAACACAAAGCTCATGAGCGTGATAATCGCGACCTCTTTAGGCATATTGGCAAACACATTGACCTTGCGCTTGGGTTCAAGATGACCCTCGGGAAGGCAAACAGCCTCGATCACGATGAAAATGATCATGATGAAGTACACCGCATAGCTGTGGAACCACTCGGCAGAACCCAAGATGCCGGAAACCATCGTCCAGATAATGCCGCCCAGTGCAACAAAAGTGGAGTAGATGCCCATGACAAACGAGCGCTGCTTTCCGCCAAAGTAATCCGCGATAAGAGCGTCCGTTGAATTCTGCACGGCGCCGAGACCAAGGCCCATGACAGCAGAAGCCGCTAAGACCTGGCCGAGCGAGTCGTGGAACACAAGGACCGAGGCGCCGGCGAGCATCACGATAGCATGACCGACAAGCGTCGTCTTCTTCTTGGAAACGCGCGAAGCGAGCTGGGAAGACACGAGCATGGCGGACAGCGCCATCATCAACGGGATGATGCCGATGATCATCTGAACGGCAGCGATGTTCTCGTTGGGAAACGCCGCCGCGACAGAAGCCACGATGGGGACGGGCACCAACATGCCCATAATGCACATGGCGGCAGCATAAATGCCCACCAGGTACTTGATCTTGGTTTTATCCATGATCCATCCTTACACTTAAAGAAAAGGGTCGGAGCGGCCAGATATCACCAGCGGCCGCCCCAAACACAGCACTATTAGTCGTTGAATCCGGTGAACACGGGTTCTCCGCTGTACACGAGCGCTTCCTCGATACCATCGAGCACGCGGCAGGCGCCAGACGCCATCGCCTCGAGTTCGAACTCGCCGGGATAAGCCGACACGGGGGCGATCCAAGAGCAGCATTCCTCAATCGAGGCAACGAGCTCCTTGCTGTGGACCATGCCGCCTCCGAGCAAGATGCCGTCGACATCGCCCTTCAGCACACAGGCCATCTCGCCAATCCACTTGCAGATTTGGTAAACCATCGCATCCCAGGCACGAGCCGCGGCCTCATCGCCCGCGGCGGCGCGCTCGCACACCTCGATGGCATCGGACGTACCCAAAAGGTCGACGAAGCCACCGGTCTTCATGCAATGGGCGCGGGCAACGTCGAGACCATGCTCAGCCGTATACTTCGCGACCTCGATTGCGGGGACCGAGCCACAGCGCGTCGGCGCCATGGGGCCCTCGCCGCCGACGATGTCGTTGCCGTCGACCATCTTGCCCTTAAGGTGAGCGGAAATCGAAATGCCACCGCCGATATGACAAACAATAAAGTTGCACTCGTCATATGCGCGACCGAGCTTTGCCGCGTGACGAATGGCAGTCTCTTTAAGATTAAGGGCGTGCAGGTGCACGTTTCGATACACGCCCTTAATGCCTGTCATACGTGCGAGGTCGCACAGCTCGTCGGTATCGGGAGGATTCACCACAAAAGAGGGCTTTCCCGTCTTTGAGGCGAACTCATGGGCAATCTGGGGGCCAAGCTGCGCCGGGTGCTGAATGCCGTTCGCACCGATGCGGGCATGCTCGAGCATGACCTCGTTGATGGCATACGTGCCGCCGGGCAACGAAAGCAAGCCGCCGCCGCGACCGACAAATGCATCAAAGTCCTCGAGCTTCAGGCCCGCCTCCCCCAGTGCTCCAAGAATCAGATCGCAGCGATACGGCATCTGAGCCGAAACCCCATCGAGCTGGGCGAGGTCCTTCGCATCGTGCGCAACGTTCTTGCTGAGCTTGCACTCATCACCCTCAAAAACGCCCACCTTCGTGGAAGTGGAACCCGGGTTGACTACCAGGACGCGCCAGGGAGTCTTTTTATCGGACATACCTTAAGCCTCCTTAAGCGCCTGGGCGCGCACGCAGCTCATCACCACGTTGCCGACGATCTCGTCGACGGGCGCAGAGCGCGAGCAATCGCACACGATCTTCTTGAAGCCCTGAAGCATGGGGCCGTAGGCATTGGCACCGGTCAGATTCTGGATGATCTTGACGCCGATATTGCCCACGTTGATATCGGGCCAGATGACCACATTGGCCTGTCCCGCAACAGCAGACTCGCGATGAACCTTCTTGGCCGCAACCCTGGGGTTAATCGCCGAATCAAACTGGAACTCGCCGTCGATGGCAAGGTCGGGACGGCGATCGTTGGCAATCTCGCGAGCGCGACGTACTTTGTCGACAAGCTCGTTATCCATCGAGCCGTCAGTCGAATGCGAAAGCAGCGCGCAACGGATATCCCATCCGGTCAGCGAGCGTACCGTTTCGCTCGACGAAATCGCGATCGAGGCAAGCTCCTCGCTCGTGGGGTCAACGCAAACGGCGGAATCGCCAAAAGCCAAAAGGCCACCTTCGCCGCCGTTCCAGTTGGGAATGTCGGCGATACCGCACGAGCTCACGGTGTCCACCCCGTCGGCAAGGCCGACGATGGTCTGACCCGCCAGGATGATGTCGCCCGTGGCGTTATCGATGCCGGCGAACATTACGTCGACATCGCCGAGCACCTGCAAAATCAGGGCGCGCTCAAGCGGACGCGTCATACGGCGCGCGGCGCCCTTGGGCTTAAACTTGCAATCCGGATGCGAAAGGTAGCGCTCGCAGCAGGCGGCGTTCGCCTCCTCGTCGGTCACATCGACAATCTCGATGCCGTCAAGGGAGATGCCGCGCTCATCGGCAAGCTCCTTGAGCTTACCGCCGTCGCCGACCAGCACACATTCGGCAAGATGCTCGGCGGCGATCTTTGCGACCGCCTGCATCATGGTCTCGTTTTCGCCCTCGGGAAAAGCAACGCGCATAGGCTTGGCGGCAGCCTGCTCGCGCAGGGTCTGCATCAGGTCCATGGCAGCTACTCCATCTCTTCGGCAGTGCGCTCGATAAGCTCGCCGATGGTCTTCATGACCATGACCTCGCGAACGGGGACCTCGGCATCGAGCTCGTTCTCGATCATGGAGGTCAGGGCGATCATCTTCATCGAGCCCTTGCCCAGGGTCTCAAACGTCGTCTCGGGGGTCACATCGCCATCGTAGTTGTAAGCGGACTTGGCAAAATCGCAGATCTGCTGAGTGAGTTCTTCGTTCATGATGGTGCCTTTCTAAGATAAAAAGAGGGGCGGCCACGGCGGGCTGGAGACATGGGTCCCGCCGTGGCCTAAGAGAGGAATCGAATTGTTAAAAGGGTGAAAACCTAGTCGTCAAGCTCAAACGTGAGCTCTTTGTAACCCGGTCGATCGATGACCTTGGCATGGACACCAACGGTCTCGCCTGCCATGAGCTTGGCGCGGATCTCGGGGGCCTTCTTCTTGGTAATGCCGTAGATGACGTAGGTGTACTGAGAACCCTCGTCAATATCGACGGCACCGTAGGCGTACTTGCCATACTCCTTGAGGTAGGGCTTGTCGTTCTGCGGACCAGGCAGGGTAAAATCGATCAGATGGCCGTGACCGGAAACCTGGACCCAATCGGTCTTGTGGTAGCCGCAGGCATTGCAGGCAAGGTGAGGCGGAAACTCGACGGCTCCGCACTCGGGGCACTGACGTGCCCAATAGATGCCCTCTTCAAGACCCGTGTAGAACTTCTTGACCACGGGCTCCATATCTTTGAGTTGCATGAGAATACTCCTTATGGGAAATCGAAAACCGCGGTCGCTTAGGCGACGGTACGAAGAATCTGGCAGCGCACATTCTGAGAACCGCCAAAACCGCGCAGGAAGGCCGTCTCAGGAATCTTCTTCATCTGGGTTGCACCGGCGACGCCGCGCATCTGCTTGACGGCCTCGACGATATCGGCGATACCGGATGCGCCATGAGCGTGGCCGAAGTTGCAACGGCCACCGTGCGGGTTGATGGGCTTATCGCCGTCAAAAGCGGTGCGGCCATCGATCGCATACTTCCAAGCCTCACCGCGCGGAATATAGCCGCACTCCTCGGCCGAGACGATCTCGGAAGCCAGGAAGAAGTCATTGCACATAAACAGGTCGATCTCATCGGGGCTCACGCCGGTAAGGTCGTAGACCTGCTTGGCAGCAAGCTCGGTAGCCCAGTGCTCGTTGTGAAGCAGGCCGGCTTCGACGGCAGAGGCGCCCGTGCCCAGAACCTCGATAGGTGCATACGGGACACCCATGGCTTTGGCCTTCTCCGTGGGCATCACGACAACAGCGGCGGCACCGTCGCATTTCTTCTCAAAGCCGGTAACGCGCAGGTACTGCGTAACGCGCGGGTTGTACATGCTCTTGAGATACTCGTCGGCGGTATCGAACCCAGCCGCCTTCGCATCCTCCTCGACCGTGGTCTCGTACCAGGCAAGGGGATTCAGGACGGCACCGCGGCGAAGGCTCTTGGTAAGGCCGTTCAGGGCGTCATCGATCTGATCGGCAGTAAGGTCGTACTGCATCGAATACTCGTTGATCCAGTTGTCGAACGACACGCCAAAGGCACCATCGAGCGGGCGACCATACGCGCGGTCATAGATCTTATCGAGCGAGGGAATCATGACGTCGAGCGTAAAGTCCTGGCGAATATGCGAGGGCATGTGCTCAACGGGAAGGGTCGAAGCCAAATCGCAGGCACCCGTAAGGACGACATCGTAGGCACCGGAGGCGACTGCCATCACGGCCTGCTCAAGGGCGACGTAGCCCGTGCAGCAAGCCTCGGAATGATGGACGGAACCCTTGGCGCGAACGCCAAACCAATCGGCAACCTGCATGTTGGGGGTAATGCAATCGCCAACGAGATAGGGATTGGCGCTGCCGTGATAGAAAAAGTCGATATCGCGGGGCTCAAGACCGGCATCGGTAATTGCCTCGAGGGCCGCATAGCCAAACGCCTCGCCCTCGCCAATACCCTGGGTCTCGGGATGTTCCTCAAAATCCTTGAACGGGGTGCAGCCCACGCCTACAATCGAGACGCTGCGCATGTTCTTTCCGAGCGTAACCACTGAATATCACATCCTAATCATGTGAAGGTGTACGGAGTGATGGCGCAGTCCAGCCGCGAGCGAAGGTGAGAGAGCGCTCGCGGCTTTTCTGTGCCGTCACACGTTGAACTACTGCAGTGGTTCTCTTGAACGTGACTTTAGTTTACGAGGGGCAAGACAGGACGTATGGGACAAAAAGGCCCTATGTGTCCCATCATTTGAGACCCATAGGGCAAAAACGTTCCAAATAGCAGGTAAATGGTCTTATCAATAATGCAAGGATTCGGCAAATCATTATGACACCGCCATGGATCTAACCATTTACCCGTAAATAGCGACCGTTCATCCGAGCGTATTATCGAAATCAGGGATCCGCGGATGCCAATGGCGCGATGCATCGTCGACAAAGAGCGGTGCGTAGAACATGCGATTGAGCGCGGCGGCAACGGTTCGTGCCTCAAGGTCAGGCCGGACTTCGAGCCAATACTGGATGAGGTTATGGTGGCCCGCAAGCGCAAAAGCAAGATACAGATCGAGGTCCGTCTCGTCCGAAAACGTCGACCGCAAACGATCGCGAAAATAGTCATGCATGAAGATCGTTGCCTTGTGTGCAAACACGGGATCACCGTTATCGCTGTTAAGCGCCAGGACTTTCGAGCGATTGGCCTTGAGGATTTCCATGCGCTTGATCATCGTGGGCGTGGGATCAAGCTGCGCATCACCAAAACAAGCCTCAAGGGCAACGTCGTTAATGTCTTGCATGTTCTGGAGCAGCTCATCTTCAAAGCGCTTGACCACATCATCGACAGAGCGGTAACAACGATAGAAGGTTGATTTTGATGTATGGGCAAGACGGAGTACGTCGGTGACCTTAATCGATTGCACAGGCGTTGTCGCCATAAGTTCAAAGACGGCGCCTTCGATCCGCGAAGCAATATCGTTTTTAGCGTTCAGTGACATAGAAGGCCTCCCCTGTTGGCGATTGGCTACTATGCTACCCGAAAGGCATGCTCCTCAATGGCGATATGGGACATAGAACGCGCTGCACAAGAGATGACACACTGGCCAAACACCACCGAGGAAGTAAACCATCCGCTCGGCAACCCGTCTTTGCGGGGATCGATTGAAAAGCCGGACCCCTCCGCCTTCAGGACGGCTTCGATACGCGTCCAAACCCGACACAGCCGAAAGGCGCGTTCCTGCGAATCTGCCGCAGCGTCAATCCACGCCCGTTCCCTTGAGCTCGCCATACGCTCAACCGCAATAGGTACAATCTCATCGACCGCCTCGATATCCACGCCAATAGGTCCTCCGACCGACCGAGCAACATCGGAAACAGCGAGGACGGCCACGCTTCCGCCATGTGAAATGGAAATAGAGGGGGCCTCCCCATCCGCAAGCTCGATCTTGCCGAAAGCAGAACGCGCAAGCTGGGTGTCGTCGAAGACACCCAGGGCGTCGCGAAGCAGCAGACCCACGCCCGCAGCTTCCCTCCGAGACGCAATGGGGAGATCACCATTGGAGGCACGCGAGGCATAACGTCCCGCGATTGATGCCATATCAACGGTCTCGCCGGGATCGATCGCAGAAACGTCAACGAGGTGCACGGTTATGTTCAAAATGGTCAACCCCACTCGATTGAGATGACAAGGCTAAACTGACGCTCAGAACCGCTCTTTCATGAATCGAGGTACCTTTTGCCGACGATTTGGCGACCCATTTGGCGACCAAAACAAAACAGCCCAGAGGACATAGCCTCTGGGCTGCGAACATTTGGTGGGCGTTAGAAGATTTGAACTTCTGACCTCTTCCGTGTCAGGGAAGCGCTCTCCCCCTGAGCTAAACGCCCAAATGGAGCGGACAACGGGGCTCGAACCCGCGACCCCAACCTTGGCAAGGTTGTGCTCTACCAACTGAGCCATGTCCGCTTACGAGGATTAATCTTACGTGATACCCGCATCCTATGCAAGAACTTTTTTTGAAAAGTTTTGCGACGCCCTCGCGAACCTCGCAAAGACATCAGCCACCACGGAAAGCACAGGCAAACGCAAACTCGCCGCAAGAGGCCCCTACAACTCAGCGAGCATGATCCAGGCAGAACTGTCCTGCGCGAGCCTGCCGTCTACAAGCGGTGATGAGGTGAGCAGGACCCTGCCCGCCGGCAGCTCCACGGGTGCTGCACCGAAGTTCGTCACACACGCCCAGCCGTTGTCGCGGCGATAGGCGATGACGCCACCCTCAGCGCCCTCGGCACCATCCGCAAGGCCGGTGCGTCCGTCAAGATCAAGCCACTTAAGATCGTTGGCGCACCCGCGCAGCTTGCGCCGCAGCCAGAGGGCGTCACGATAGAGCGCAAGCATCGATGTCGGGTCCGCTTCTTCCCTATCGGCAGCGTAATCGGAAAACCATGCAGGCTGCAGCAGATGGGGCGCCGCATCGGCGTCCGCCGGCGAAAACCCAAACGATCCGCCCTGCGCGGGATCGTCCGCCGCCACCCACGGCAGGGGCACACGGCAGCCGTCGCGCCCCTTCTCGCGCTTCGGTCCGTGCGTATTGGTCGCAGTAGGATCTTCGAGTGCGGCCCACGGGATATCGGCCACCTCAAAAAGGCCGAGCTCCTCACCCTGATACACGTATGCCGAGCCCGGAAGCGCCAGCTCGAGCAAAAGGGCCGCCCGCGCGCGGCGCTCGCCGAGTTCACGGTCCTCGTCATAAGACGACCCGTCGCGTAAGAGCCAGTCGAGCGCAATCTGGTGGTAGCGCGTCGCCTTGATCTGCGGCAGGGCATAGCGCGTCGCCACGCGCGGCACGTCGTGGTTGGAGAGCACCCAGGTCGAGGCGGAATCGGATTCTATAGCTGCCTTCAAGCCCTCCTCGATTGCAGCGTGCATGTCATCATAGGTCCAAGTGGCCTTGGCAAACTCAAAGTTGAATGTCTGGCCAAGCTCGCTGGGACGCGCGTAGAGATACTGGCGCTCGGGCAGCACCCACGCCTCGGCAACGGCGCTGCGTGGCGGATCATAGCGGTCGAACACGCGGCGCCACTCGCGATAGATCTCGTGGACCTCGTTGCGGTCCCACAGCGGATGGGTGCCGTCGTCAACCATGTCATCGCCCTCGGCGAGATGCCACCGGTCGAGGTCATCGCGGTCGAGATCCTTGGCGAGACCGTGCGCCACATCAATGCGAAAGCCATCGACGCCTCGATCGCTCCAAAACGCCAGGACGTCGCAAAAGAACGCATGAACCTCGGGGCACGACCAGTCAAAGTCCGGCTGCTCGGGCGTAAACATGTGCAGATACCACTGACCGTCCGCGACGCGCGTCCAGGCGGGGCCGCCAAAGTTGGCATTCCAATTGGTGGGAGGCAGCTCGCCATGCTCGCCGCGACCATCACGGAAGATATAACGGGCGCGCTCGGGCGATCCGGGGCCGGCGGCAAGAGCGGCTTTGAACCAGGGGTGCTGGTTGGACGAATGGTTGGGCACGATGTCGACGATGACCTTGATGCCGTGCGCGTGAGCCGCAGTGATCATGTCATCGAAGTCGTCAAGCGACCCGAGACGTGGGTCGACATCGCAGTAGTCCGCCACATCATAGCCGCCATCGACGAGAGGCGATGGGTAAAACGGGCTCAGCCAGATGGCCTCGATACCCAGCCGCTCAAGATAGTCCATCTGCTGGGTAATGCCCGCGATATCGCCCAGACCCGAACCAGTCGAATCCTTAAACGAGCGCGGGTAGATCTGATAGATCGCGGCATCGGACATCCATGGGCGCGACGAGGACTTTTCTGTAGCCATGGGATGAGTCTCCCTTGCAACGAGGTTTTGCGAGATGCCCACGATGATACGCCCAAAGCGGACATTCGCGGCAAACAACGCCACAGCCACGCCCCAAAACGCTCGCTCCCTCTCGGGTTCGAGCCCAAGCGATGGGTACGAAAAAGCCCGGCTACCGTAGTAGTCGGGCTGCTGCGTTTGGAGCGGACAACGGGGCTCGAACCCGCGACCCCAACCTTGGCAAGGTTGTGCTCTACCAACTGAGCCATGTCCGCATATGTAAAACAAAACGGGCGCCGGAGCGCCCGGATGTTGCTTGGAGGCGAAGCCCGGATTCGAACCGGGGGTAAAGGCTTTGCAGGCCTCTGCCTTACCACTTGGCCACTTCGCCGAAAAAGGACCGCCTAAACGGTCCGGAAATGCAATGGAGCGGACAACGGGGCTCGAACCCGCGACCCCAACCTTGGCAAGGTTGTGCTC
>CAJMOC010000026.1:0-16520 GCA_905214945.1 uncultured bacterium | reverse complement strand
TGTTCGCTTCTAATAAAGAAGGCCAAGATTCGGGACGCAGTTCAAATGAGTGCCCGCAGAATGAGAGTGGATAATCTCCCGTTTTTGGCCTGTTTGCAGGCTCAAAGTGGGAGATTATCCACTCTCGTCATTTCGGCGTCTAAGTCTGCCCCCGGCACCCAACTCGTTCTTTGCTTTACTGAGATAAAGTGAACGTACAGATTCGTAACCCGCTGGCAACCGTTCTATGGCACGATATTGAACGAATGTATGCTATGCGCCCAAATCTTTTGGGCAGAGTGGGAGACAGTATGGTCAAGCTGTACGAGGACGGCATCTACCTGCGCGGCGGTAGCGAGGTTGTGCCTGTGGCCGAGGCTGCTGAGCGTGGCATTACGCAGGCGCCCGAGGATGCCAAACGCGGAACCATCGCGTATTCGATCCTCCAGGCACACAATACGTCCGGCGACCCCGAGGCGCTCAAGATTCGCTTCGATGCCATGGCGAGCCACGACATCACCTTTGTCGGCATCATCCAGACGGCGCGCGCCTCGGGCATGGAGCAGTTCCCGCTGCCTTACGTGCTCACCAACTGCCATAATTCGCTGTGCGCCGTGGGCGGCACCATCAACGAGGACGACCACGTCTTTGGCCTCTCGGCTGCCAAGAAGTACGGTGGCATCTTCGTTCCGCCGCATATCGCCGTTATCCACTCCTTTATGCGTGAGAACTTCGCGGGCTGCGGCAAGATGATCCTGGGTTCCGACTCACATACCCGCTACGGCGCCCTGGGCACCATGGCCGTGGGCGAGGGTGGCGGCGAGCTGGCCAAGCAGCTGCTGCGCGACACCTACGACGTCTCCTATCCCGGCGTCGTCGCCATCTACCTCACGGGTGCCCCGCGCCCCGGCGTCGGCCCGCACGATGTGGCGCTCGCCATCATTCGCGCTGTCTTTGCCAAGGGCTACGTCAAGAACAAGGTCATGGAGTTTGTGGGCCCCGGCATCGCGAGCATGACGACCGACTACCGCAACGGCGTCGACGTCATGACCACCGAGACCACCTGTCTGTCGAGCATCTGGGCCACCGACGAGGACACGCACGCATTCCTGGCCATGCACGGCCGCGGCGACGACTACCGTGAGCTCAAGCCTGCCGATGTTGCCTACTACGACGGCTGCGTCGAGGTCGATCTGTCGAGCATCAAGCCCATGATTGCGCTGCCGTTCCATCCTTCCAACGGCTTTGAGATTGACGAGCTCAACGAGAACCTCGAGGACATCCTTCACGAGGTGGAGCTCGAGGCCGCCAAGATCGGCGAGGGCAAGACGCACTTTAGCCTGCTCGACAAGATCGTCGACGGCAAGCTGCACGTGCAGCAGGGCGTTATCGCCGGCTGCTCGGGCGGCAACTACGACTCCGTGGTCCAGGCTGCCCGCGTGCTCAAGGGCGCCAACACCGGCTGCGGC
This sequence comes from uncultured bacterium, assembly GCA_905214945.1. GTDB lineage: Bacteria > Actinomycetota > Coriobacteriia > Coriobacteriales > Coriobacteriaceae > Collinsella. Next base: position 15,072 of record CAJMOC010000026.1, on the reverse strand, counting down.
GAGTTCTCGCTGTCGGTCTATCCCACGAGCCAGCCCGTGGCACTCGAGCTTACACGCCGCGGCTATATCTACGACCTTATGGAGGCCGGCGCGATCGTGCGCACGGCATTCTGCGGCCCGTGCTTCGGTGCCGGCGACACGCCCGCCAACAACGGCCTGTCGATCCGCCACACTACGCGCAACTTCCCCAACCGCGAGGGCTCCAGGCCGGGCAATGGCCAGCTGAGCGCTGTGGCCCTGATGGACGCTCGCTCCATTGCGGCAACGGCTGCCAACGGCGGCGTCCTGACGCCGGCGACCGACCTGCCCGAGGACACTTGGGACGAGGCCTGCGAGTACACCTTTGACGACGCGCCGTACAAGAAGCGCGTGTACTGGGGCTTTGGCAAGGCGGAGCCTGCCGACGAGCTGGTCGAAGGCCCCAACATCAAGCCGTGGCCCGCGATGGAGCCGCTCGGCGACGACATCCTGCTCAAGGTTTGCTCCAAGATCATGGACCCGGTCACCACGACCGACGAGCTCATTCCCTCGGGCGAGACGAGCTCCTTCCGCTCCAACCCGCTGGGCCTGGCTGAGTTTACGCTGAGCCGCCGCGACCCGGCCTACGTGGGTCGCTCCAAGGAGGTAGACGCTGTGGAGAAGCGTCGCGTTGCCGGCGAGTCCGCGGGCGACCTGGCGGCGTTCGATGCCGAGCTTGCCGGTGTGTTTGAGGCGCTGGCCGGCGCGGGTGTCGCGGCCGATGCCAAGGCGACCGAGTTCGGTTCCATGATTTACGCCAAGAAGCCTGGCGACGGCAGCGCCCGCGAGCAGGCCGCGAGCTGCCAGCGCGTAATTGGCGGCCTGGCCAACATCGTCCACGAGTACGCCACCAAGCGCTATCGCTCCAACGTGATGAACTGGGGCATGGTGCCCTTCCAGATGGAGGCCGAGCCCAACTTTGAGGTGGGCGATTACGTCTTTGTGCCGGGTATCCGTGCCGCGCTCGATGGCGACCTGAAGGACATCGCCGCCTACGTGGTGCGCGCCGATGGTGCGGTCGAGCAGATTGAGCTCTACATTGCCGATATGACGGCAGAGGAGCGTGCCATCGTCAAGGCCGGCTGCCTGATCAACTACAACAAGTTCAAGGCCGCTGCCGAGTAGCGCACTTAATTGTCCGCCCGGGGCTTACCCTTTCCCGCCCGCTCACGCGCTTCGCGAGGGCCGCGTTCGGGAAAGGGTAAGCCCCGGGCTACATTTCTGCGTTCTCGTTGGGTCTTGAGGGACGCTAATAAATAGACTTGCTTGATGCCGCCTCTGTTATCGGGGCGGCTTCTTTTTGTTGAAAACCACCACAAAGGGGGCAGGCACCTTTGTGGTGGTGGAGACGAGCTCGATGCTGTTGTGATCGTTGAGCGGCATGTTAATGGGCGGCTCTACAGAATTTCATCTGGGCTGGCGGGTTTGGTTGTTTTGGGGATGCCGAGTTTGGATGACGCGAAATCGTCAACATTGTCCTTAATTCCGTCTTTGGTGTAGACAGTGACCATATAGGTGCTGTGTCCGAATTCGCCCTTGTCGCGTGTTGCCCAGGCATCCCAGTAGGCGGCCCCGTTTCGCCCTTTGATTTTTCCGACACGGCGGAGTTCTGTTCGCTTTAATTTCTGGTTGCTATAGATGGTTCGACCGGCCTCCTCGGTGAGCCCGCACTGTCCAAGCATCTTGTCGAGGACTTGGTTCATGTGGCGCTCATCGGTGTTTGGTGCGTAGTCGTAGGCGAGGGTGATGAAGTCGAGTGGCTGGTCGTCGATTAGATAGTTTAGCGTCTGAGGTCCAAGGCAGAAATAGGGGGAGCATCCGTCGATCTGACCGAGCAGTGGCAACTTTGACTGCCAACTTCCGGTGGGAATTCCATCTTCGTAAAACACGCCGCGACAGATAAAGGAGAGCGAGGTGGCACGCGAGCCGGCGTCGACCATTCCGCATAAATCGAAGGGCGAGGTGATACCAAGGGAAAAGGGCGTGATGACGATAAGGAAGAGCATCACGATGGGTATGGCGAGAATGGCGATGACGTTGCGACCGGTGGAATGAGGCGGCTTCATATGCGCTCCTCGAGACAAAGATCTGTTGAGGATAGGCAGAAATGGATATGTTCAGAGAGCAATTCAAGTTTAATCTCATTGCGCGAGATGGTCGACCGTTAGCGTCGAAAACCACCACAAAGGTGCCTGTCCCCTTTGTGGTGGTGAGGAGCGCGCGGCTTCTTTTGGTAATAGTGTTAGCTGGCGGTATCATTAGTGCAGGTGGCGAAGGTTTGCATTGTGGGGTGTTTTGCCGTGAGCCGTTCTGCCCGTATTGGATTGATTGTCTTGGCGCTTGCGATCGCTGTGGTTGGCGCGGGCGCTGTCGGTATGGCATTTCTACCTGCTGCGGTGACGGAGCCGGTGGTCAAGCCTGTGACTCAATCTGTCGAACTTCTGACCGGCGACGACAAGCCCGAGACCATTACCGTTGATTTTGATGAGCAGCCGGCTGTGCTGGGTATTAGCAATTATCCGCGTATTCAGCTTGGGGCCATGCGCTATACCACGGATACAAGCCTGATCGATAGGGCGTCCGAGCTACTCAAGGGCAAAACATTTAAGCGTTGGTACGGATATGCGTCCTATCGGGCAAAAGCGAACGACATGGTTGGCGGATGCCACTCGTCCATCGAGCTGGACACTGCAAACGGCGCAAAGTTATGTGATGTCTCGTACGATCCGGGCTACGAGGGCAATGAGGGTCCGGGCATCTACATCATGGACGGCGATGTCGCCTATGTCATGGAGGGCGACCAGACCGAGCTCAACGATTTTATGGGTCAGTGTATCCAAGATGCCTATAAACAGACCTGCTTGCCTGACCCGCAGACTGCACGCGATAGTGGGTCTGCCCGTACATGGCTGTTCGAGGATGAGATGCCCTGGACCGTCGAATCGGGAAGTACGGGTTCGGCGAAGGAGTAGAGACCGCGACCACCACAAAGGTGCCTGTCCTCTTTGTGGTGGTTTTCGGTCTGTCTCGATCTGTAACATCTAGGATCAAAAATGGCTGCTAGATGTTACAGATCGAGACGGTAGCGCGCCTGGGCAGCGGCGGGCTGACATCTCAGTACCCTATCCGTAATTCACTCAGAAAATCTTATATATAGAGACTTAGATTTGTGTATAAGATCGCGTAAAGCTGGCAACAATACTTCTCGAACAACGTGAAGCCGCCCCGTAGGGCGGCCGCCCCAAGAGAGGTGATTCCATGAGAATCGATAAGCTAGCAATGACGTCGCGCGAGGCGTTACAGACCGCCATGAGCACGGCCGCCGACGCGCAGGCCGGCGCGGTGGAGCCGATTCACCTGCTGTCTGCCCTGCTCGGTGCCGGCGAGCGCAATATCTCCGTGATCATCGAGCGCATCGGCGCCGACCCGGCCCAGCTTGCACGCTCCACACAAGATGCCATCGACCATGCGCCCAAGGTGTCGGGCGAGGGTCAGCAGATGGGCCTGTCCAACGAGCTCGTCCGCGTCATCGAAAAGGCCGAGAAGAAGGCCACCAAGATGGGCGACAGCTTTGTGGTGACCGAGCATCTGCTGATGGCACTTGCCGAGGACAAGGGCGAGGCCGGCCGCGTTCTGCGTGACGCCGGCGTGACCAAGGAGCGCATCGAGCAAGTCTACGAGGAGTTGCGCGGCGATGACCGCGTGACGTCTGCCGAGGACAAGGCGCAGTTTGAGGCGCTGGAGCAGTACGGTCGCAACATCTGCGACCTCGCCCGCGCCGGCAAGCTCGACCCGGTCATCGGCCGTACCGATGAGATTCGCCGCACCATCCAGGTCCTGTCCCGCCGCACCAAGAACAACCCTGTGCTCATCGGCGAGCCGGGCGTCGGCAAGACGGCCATCGTCGAGGGCATCGCCCAGCGTATCGTGGCCGGCGACGTGCCGAGCACGCTGCGCGATCGCGACCTCATCGAGCTCGACATGAGCGCGCTGGTCGCCGGCGCCAAGTACCGCGGCGAGTTCGAGGACCGCTTGAAGGCCGTGCTCAAGGAAGTGCAAAAATCGGAAGGTAAGGTCATCCTGTTCATCGATGAGCTCCACACCATCGTGGGCGCGGGTGCCACCGAGGGCTCCATGGACGCCGGCAACATCCTCAAGCCTGCGCTCGCCCGTGGCGACCTGCATGCGATCGGCGCGACCACGCTCGACGAGTACCGTAAGTACATCGAGAAGGACGCGGCGCTCGCCCGTCGCTTCCAGACCGTTATGGTGAGCGAGCCTACCGTCGAGGACACCATCTCGATCCTGCGTGGCCTCAAGGAGAAGTACGAGATCTTCCACGGCGTGCATATCACCGATAGCGCGCTCGTGGCAGCTGCCGACCTCTCCGATCGCTACATCGCCGACCGCTTCCTGCCCGACAAGGCCATCGACCTGGTCGATGAGGCGGCAAGCCGCCTGCGCATGGAGCTCGACAGCATGCCGGTCGAGATCGATGCCACCACGCGTCAGCTCACCCAGCTGCAGATCGAGGAGCAGGCGCTCATGAAGGAGACCGAAGACGCCTCCAAGGAGCGTCTGGAGGCCCTGCGCCAAGAGATTGCCGAGGTCCAAGAAAAGCTCAACGTGCAAAAGGCCGGCTGGCTCAACCAGAAGAACGCCATCGACCACGTGCAGGAGCTCAAGGGACAGCTCGACGAGGCCAAGAGCGAAGAGGAGCGTGCGACGCGCAACGGCGACCTGGGCCGTGCGTCCGAGCTGCGCTACTCCGTGATTCCGGGCCTGCAGCAGCAGATTCAGGATTCCGAGGCTGCGCTCGAGGCGCAAAAGCAGCAGGACGGCGAGGGCCTCAACGAGCAGGTGACCTCCGATGAGATCGCTGAGGTCGTGAGCGCTTGGACCGGCGTGCCCGTCTCCAAGATGATGCAGGGCGAGCTCGACAAGCTGAAGGGCTTGGAGGGCGAGCTGCATAAGCGCGTCATCGGCCAGGACGAGGCGGTCTCCGCTGTCGCCGCGGCCGTGCGTCGCAGCCGTGCGGGCCTCTCCGATCCGGACAAGCCCATCGGCAGCTTCTTCTTCCTGGGCCCCACCGGCGTGGGCAAGACCGAGCTCGCCAAGGCGCTTGCCGAGTGCCTGTTCGATGACGAGCGTGCGCTCGTGCGTATCGACATGTCCGAGTACATGGAGAAGTTCAGCGTCCAACGTCTGATCGGTGCGCCTCCGGGATACGTGGGTTACGACGAGGGCGGCCAGCTTACCGAGGCCGTGCGCCGTCGTCCGTACTCCGTGATTTTGCTCGACGAGATGGAGAAGGCTCATCCGGATGTCTTTAACGTGCTGCTGCAGGTGCTTGATGACGGCCGTCTGACCGATGGCCAGGGTCGCCAGGTGTCCTTCAAGAACACGATCATCATCATGACGTCTAACGTGGGCTCCAAGGCCATCGCCGATTTGTCCGGTAAGGACGAGGAGGAGATGCGCCATCAGGTCGACGCCGCCATGGCTCAGACCTTCCGCCCCGAGTTCCTCAACCGTATCGACGATATCGTGGTGTTCCATCCGCTCGGCATGGCGCAGATCGAGAAGATCGTCGACATCCAGCTTGCCGACGTCCGCGCGCGTCTGGCCAAGGAGCGCATGACGCTTGCCATCACCCCGGCGGCCAAGCAGATGCTCGCCGTGGGTGGCCTGGACCCCGTGTTCGGTGCCCGTCCGCTCAAGCGCCTGGTCCAGCGCGAGGTCGTGGACGCCATCGCCGCCGCCATCATCGACGGTACGGTGCGCGAGGGCGATCAGGTGACGGTCGATGCCGACAAGGACGGCGGCTTTACCGTCGTGTGCGACAACACGCCGTCTGCTACCTACGAGGTCCCCGACGCCGAGTAGATTTATGGGACATGCCTTAAAATCTGCCAGCCGTCTCTAAACGCCAAGGGCGGCGGATCCAATTGGGTCCGCCGCCCTTTTTCGTGCGACAATCGATAATGTTGAACACGATTGCATGGCAAGGAGATATGCAGATGATAGACAAGAACAAGACGAATGCGCCGGTCGCCAACGCCGCGCCGGCCGCACCCAAGCCTGCACCCAAGCCTGTGCCCAAGCCGCGCGACCCCTACATCCGTGCCGAGAACGAGGATGACGACGGCTACGATCCTTATAGCGATCGTCGCCCCGAGCGCGAGCCCCTCTTCGAAGCCGACCCCTGGCGTTAAGTAGCTCATTTGGGACGGGGCTTTTTTAGCTACTTTGTTTTCGGCTAGAGGCGTTCATGCCTGCCCCCCTCGGCCGCTCGATATCCTCCGGGAGGGGCCACTAATAGAAAACTTGCTTATCCATTAATCAAGATACGCATAATCTTGCTCTCCTGCTAATCAAGAATCGTTATAATCTTGATTAGCAGGAGAGCAAGATTGGAGAATTATGGCATTCAACGACTTGGTGGCTCAAAAAATAAAGGACTTTGAGCAACAGGGGATTCCGCAGGTCTTTGAGCGCGACCTTGATCTGGGCAACCCGCAGGAGCCAAAGCGCGACAACATCGTATATGTGATTGTGGGCGCCCGTCGTTGTGGAAAGACGTATCGCCTGTATCAGGAGATACGGCGGCTTCAGGGCCAAGGCGTCGAGCTTGACCGGATGCTATATTTCAATTTTGAGGATGAGCGCTTGCGTCCGTATGAGCCATCGCTACTAGCGGACGTGCTCGATACATTCTATGCACTATATCCTGCTGCTCGAGGCGAGGGCGCCTACCTTTTCTTTGACGAGATCCAGGAAATACCCGAATGGGGTGCGTTTCTGCGACGCGTGGTCGATACGGAGAAGGCGACCGTTTACGTGACGGGATCTTCTTCTAAGATGCTGTCCTCAGAACTTAAGAGCGAGTTCAGGGGCCGTTCTCTTGTGCGAGAGCTTTTTCCGTTGAGTTTTTCGGAATACGTCCGATATAAGACGGGGAGCGTTCCTGAGTCGAACGCACCCTTCTCCTCGAGCGATGCAGCGTTGCTCCGACACCATCTGGTCGGATATCTCGAGCGAGGGGGATTCATCGCGACACTTGAGCAGACGCCCGCAGACGCGATTCAGCTGCTACAGGAATATGCGTCGCGAACGGTCGCCATGGACGTCGTTGAACGTTACGACGTCAAGAACCCCCGTTTGGCCTCGCTGTTTCTGGCGCGGTGCATGGCATCTTCGGGACGAGAGCTGTCAGTGAACAAAGTGTACAACGAGTTCAAGAGCAGACAGATATCCGTCAGTCGAAATACGCTCAGCGACTTACTTGAGTATTACGAGGATGCCTACCTGCTGTTTTCGGTGCCGGAGTTCACGCGTTCGCTTGCAAATAATACGCGGTCTGCGTCTAAGGTCTACGCCGTCGATCCTGCGATGTTCGGAGCGTTCTCCCCCGCATCGGCATTGGATCATGGTCAGAGGCTCGAGACCGCGGTGTTCAATGCGCTCAGAAGAAGGACCCCCGCCGTGCGGCCCGGTTCGGTTTGCCGCCTGCTGATTAAAGATAAGAATAAAAGCCATGAGGTGGACTTTGTGGCTGGGGATGCACTGCTCATGCAGGCTTACGGCCTGATTCAGGTAAGTGTGGATATGACAAGCGAGAAAACGCGCGAGCGCGAAATTGCCGCGCTCGATGCCGCGATGGCCCAGTTTGATCTTGGCGAGTCGGTAATCGTTACCATGGATGAGCAGGCCGATATTCCATGCAAACACGGCGTGGTACATGCTGTGCCCGCATGGAAGTGGCTCCTTTCCTAATCGTCTATGGATTTGCGAGGCCAGGACTCAGGTGTCATGGTCCGCTAGTCCTGGGCCTTGATGCTCGGCAGGAGAATTTGGGCGAGGTAGTCGGTCTCGAGTTTGGTCGCGGCGTCGGCTTTGCCGTCTTTGCCGACCAGTACGTTCTTGATCTGGCTATAGGTGTAGCGGTTGCCGGTCGTGAGCTCGACAAGCTCAATGGCCGTGTTCATGGGGTAGGTCGACACGGGATTCTGCGTCCGTCCGTTGATGGTCTGGGGCACCACGTACGGATAGACGGGGCCGCTGGCGTAGACGGTATAACCGTTGCCTAGGTTGGCCGCACCCAAAACCGTATCGCCCTCATCGGGCGTAAAGCTCTCGCCCTCGCGCACCGCGACGAGCGTCACAATCGGCGTATCGCTGTCGCCGGCAAGATAGATGCATAGCGTGCTGCCATTTTGCCAAGTCTCGACCTTGCCGTACCACTCGACGGGGATATCGAGCTGGTAGAGGTCGGTTGCCTTGTGACGGGCGTCGGCATCACGGGCCGCCTGTGCCTTTTGCGCGCTCACGGCATTGACGGCGGCGTCGCGCCGCGCGGTTGCCGCCTGCTGGAGCACCTTGGCGGTGGCGGCGGAGCTCGCGCCTCCCTCCTCGGCATATTTGGCGGCGGCATCGATCTGGTCGTCGGTTACCGTGTCGGCCGAAGGCACCTTGAGCTTAAAGGCGGCCTGGCTGTTTAGGTCCTGTCCGTCGCTCTTGATCGTGACCTGCGTCTTGGTGGTCGGGACGGTATAGATGGTGCCGTCGGCCGCGATGGGGGAGGCGGCAATGGAGAGCGTGTAGTCACCGGGTAGCAGTTTGATGCCACGGCCGTGCTCGTCAACATAGAGTGTTTCGCTTACGGAGGAGCCGTCAGAATCCTGGCCGCTCACCTGTACGGGAATCTTGGAGCCGGTGGAACAGTCGAGCCCCGCGGCATATACACCAATCTGCACCGACATCATCGTGTGGGCATTGGCGGCGGCGATGGCAGCCTGCTCTTGCCGGTATCCGTTCCAGGCTGCGTAGCCTGCGCCGCCGGCGACGAGCGCAACGGCCACAGCGCCGGCGACCATTAGATTGCGGCGCTTGGGCGACATCTTGCGATGGCGGACCTCGGCCTCATGTGCCGAAGGAACGGACGGTAGAGGAATATCGCCCATGGCGATGGTCTCGTCCACGGCAGGCGCGGAGCCTAAGCCAGGGAGCTCGCGGGTCAGCGAATCTTCGGCCGGCAAGCTGTCGAGCAAGATGGTTTCTTCGCTCGTGTCGGATTCGGGCTGGTCGTCGGCCCCGCATTCGGATTCCTGGTGCCCCGCTTCGTCTTCGGTGGGCGCGGCGCCATCGTCTTTTGCATCCTGATCATCGGGCTGCGCCTCGATTTCCGGCTCATCCTGCACATCAACGCTCGAATCGTCAAACGCAATCTCGGCCAGCGCGATCTGGTCTAGGCTCTCCAGGGCCTCGGCGCATGCTTCTGCATCTTGGGCCGCATCCTCTTGGCCCATCGTCTCATCTTTCATATATCCCCCAAGCTCGACATCGGGACAACACTGTACCCAAAAACGGGGCTCCATAGAGCCGCCGCATGATTTGAAATCCGATTTTATATATGCGCGTGTTTTTGAATAGATGAATAGAGGCGCAACGACAAAAAGCCCCCGGAAAGCGAGCGAAACGCTTTTCGGGGGCTCTGCGAGACATTGGATTGAAAGGCCTGGTGAGCGGGCCTATGCCCAAGTGCCAACAGCGGCCAACATGTTACTCGGCGTGCGCGTAATCAACCTTGGCACGGCGAGCGGTGGCCTTTTCCCAATCGCTGGTGCCCTCAAAGACATCCTGCTTGTAGGGATTGCGGCCGAGCTTCTTGGCGCGGTAGGCGATGTAGATGATCGCGGCGACGTTGGCGACCAGTGCGGCGATCGAGACCGCGGTAGCGGCGCCGGGGTCGAGCGTAGAGTGGGTCACAAAGATGGACTCCTCCTGGAAGTACGGGAACACCTGGGCAAACATGCACCAAATGGCCAGCGTAAAGGCGCGGTTCTGGATCCAGCCGCCCTTGTTCCAGATAAAGGCGGCGACGGTGGGCGCCAGCAGCAGCGCAAAGCCGCAGAACCAGGAGTGGGTGGGCAGGCAGTTGTAGGTGTAGCAGAAGTTCCAGATGTCGTAGGCGATGATGTAGACCCAGGTCATGTCGGGCCACAGCATGTCGGTCTTGTCCTCGGAGGCGTAGACGCTCCACCAACCGGTCATGCAGAAGATGTTGATGATACCGGCGATGCCGTTGAACACGTTGTTCCAGCCGGCCAGCTGCGTGGCGCCCTCGGAGGTGACCCAGGTGGACTCGCCCAGGACAAAGAAGTGATAGGCGCTCTCAAAGTCGGACACGACGGCGATCATGATGTTGATGGCGACGATCACAAACGGCCACGCGCGGAACCAATGCGCCTTGCCGATCTTTCCCCACTGGTACTTAATGGCAATGAAGCCCCAGCAACCGGCCAGTGCCGCGTATACCTTGGCGTAGTGGAACCAGCTGTTCTGGTACACATGGGTGGGGTTGGTGAGCGCCCACTCGGCACCCTGCGAAACGCCGATGGCGATGGCGACGCAGTAGATGGTCATGGCCAGCGGAGCCACGCCAAAGATGATGGCCGCGCCCAACTTAGTGCGGCGGCCGACCTCGTTGAGCACGATGAGGCCAATAAAGACCATGGCCCAGCCGGCCCAGTGGATAAGGGTATCGTTACCCCAAACATCGAACAGCATGCTGCTCTCCTTTCACACGCCCGCGGCCCCTCTTCCGATCGCGGGCAGTTTGGCCAAATGTCGTCAGTTCCGGGGCTTGCGCTCCGGATACTTGGCGGTATAGCCCTCGATGTGGAGTGTCGAGGCGATGATTTCCTTGACCGTCTCGTCGGGCACATCGGGGTGCGTGCGGATATACATCAATAACCCCATGATGAGGGTGTAGAACGTCTCGTAGACATGGTCGATGCGTAGCTCATGATGGGCGACAAAATCCACCACGGTGGTGTCGCAGATATACTGCGCCACGCGCTGGACCACGTTGTGCAAAAAGCCGCCGTAGAGCGCGCCGCTGCTTGAGGTGAGCGTGCTCGGCAACTCGTGGCCGCTCACGACCAGGCGCTTAAAGAGCGGAGCGACGGTGTCGAGTGCGCCTTCGATGTCGCCAACCGTGCGGCTGGCGTTCCACTGCTCGAGCTCGGCGATAAAGCCGTCGATCGCCTCGTCCATAACGGCGGTGACGGCGGCGTCCATATCGGCAAAGTAGTGGTAGAACAGCGAGCGCGTGCAGCCAGCCCGCTTGGTCACGGCCGATACCGAAAGATGGGACACACCCAGCTCGGCGCTCACGGCGCGCACAGCGGCGAGGATCTCGCGACGGCGCTCGTCGCCCGTCAGGCGTTTTGCCGCGCTGTCAGGCGCGGGGACGGCGTCGACCACAGAGATATTTGCTATGCCATCGCTCATGCGTTTGCCGCCTTTCGTCCGTTTGGGCCCGACCGTTCGCCTAACAGTCTTGAATATTGTTGACGGTTCGTCAATACTGTTTTTGACACAATGTCAACAATAGCGGGTGAACGGCATGGGGGCATGTCGAACCCGTACAAAGAGGGGCGCCGCGGTCTCGCCGGGCTGTGGCAAGAGAAGGGACAACCATGATTCTCAACGGACCGGGGATTAGCTATACCGAGCCCGATATCGGCGCGGAGTTCGTGCCGCCGATACCGGAGCATCCGCGCGAGGCCATCGTCAAACTATGCGAGCACTGCACCAACCGCCTGCTGCACCGCGATGAGCTGCTGGGCTACGAGTACTGGTCGTTTGCCGAGGCCGCGACCGACGAGCAGGCCGAAGTGCTCTGCAAGATGAAGATGCGCCGCCCCTACACGCTGCCCGAGATGGTCAAGATCACCGGCATGCCCGAGGCCCAGATCGAAAAAATGCTCGACGACATGAGCTACACGGGTCTGCTCGAGTACAACTGGGAAAATCCCGAGCGCGCCAAACAGTGGGTGCTGCCCATGCTGGTGCCGGGTTCTGCTGAGTTCCTCAACATGCGCACGGGTCAGCTCGAGGAGCATCCGGTCTATGCCAAGTTCTTTGAGCAGGCGTCCAAGGGGCCGCTGTCCAAGGCCACGCCGATGGTGCCGCCCGGCGGTGCCGGCATCGGCATGCATGTCATTCCGGTCGAGAAGGCCATCGATGCCGCGAGCACCTCGGTGCCGATCGAGCATATCGAGCATTGGCTCGACAAATACGAGGGTAAGTATGCCGCCAGCACCTGCAGCTGCCGCGCGAGCCGTCGCGTGATGGGAGAGGGCTGCGCCGACGACCCGGCCGATTGGTGCATCGCCGTGGGCGATATGGCCGACTACGTGGTCGAGACCGACCGCGGCCATTATGTGACGCGCGAGGAGGTCTACGACATCCTGCGCCAGGCCGAGGACAACGGCTTTGTGCACCAGATCACCAACATCGACGGTGAGAACAAAATCTTCGCCATCTGCAACTGCAACGTCAACGTGTGCTACGCCCTGCGCACTTCGCAGCTGTTCAACACGCCCAACCTGTCGCGCTCAGCCTATGTCGCCAAGGTCGAGAAGGACAAGTGCGTGGCCTGCGGTCGCTGCGTTGAGGTGTGTCCGGCCGGCGCCGCCAAACTGGGCCAGAAGCTCTGCAGCAAAAAGGCCGGCGGCCGCGTGCCCGAGTATCCGCGCCAGGAGCTGCCCGATGCCACCAAGTGGGATCACACCAAGTGGTCGCCCAACTACCGCAACGACAACCGCATCGAGACGCACGAGTCTGGCACCGCGCCCTGCAAGACGGCTTGCCCCGCTCACGTTGCCGTTCAGGGCTACTTAAAGCTTGCGGCGCAGGGCCGCTACGACGAGGCTCTGGCGCTCATCAAGCGCGAGAACCCGCTGCCCGCTATCTGCGGCCGTGTGTGCAACCGCCGCTGCGAGGATGCCTGCACCCGCGGTCGCGTGGACGAGGCCGTGGCTATCGACGAGGTCAAGAAGTTTATCGCCCAGCGCGATCTGGATGCCGCGACTCGCTATGTCCCGCCTGTGGTGACCCCGACGCGTGCCGGCGGCTTCGACCAGAAGATCGCCATCATCGGCGCCGGTCCGGCCGGCCTGTCCTGCGCTTTCTACCTGGCCGAGAAGGGCTACAAGCCCGTCGTGTTCGAGAAGAACGAGCGCCCGGGCGGCATGCTCACCTATGGCATTCCGAGCTTTAAGCTGCAGAAGGACGTTATCGAGGCCGAGGTCGAGGTCATTCGCCTGATGGGCGCCGAGTTCCGCTATGGCGTGGAGGTCGGTCGCGATGTGACGCTCGACGAGCTTCGCGCGCAGGGCTTTAAGGCCTTTTACGTGGCCATTGGCTGCCAGGGTGGCCGCCTTGCCGGTATTCCGGGCGAGGATGCCGAGGACGTGACCGTGGCCGTCGACTTTTTGCGCGAGGTCAACAGCGGCAAGATCGACGCGCTGCCCGGGCGCACCATCGTGGTGGGCGGCGGCAACGTGGCCATCGACGTCGCGCGCAACGCCTGCCGTCTGGGTTCCGAGCACGTTGAGATGTTCTGCCTGGAGAGCGAGGCCCAGATGCCTGCCAGCGAGGAGGAGCGTCGCGAGGCCATCGAGGATGGCGCTCACATCAGCTGCGGCTGGGGCCCCAAGGAGATTCACCTGGACGAGGCCGGTCGTGTGTGCGGTATTACCTTCAAGCGCTGCACGCGTGTCTTTGACGACGAGGGCCGTTTTGCGCCCGAGTATGACGAGAACGACTTGCGCCGTGTCGATGCCGACCGTGTCGTCATGTCGATTGGCCAGTCCATTGTGTGGGGCGACCTGCTGGCTGGCTCCAAGGTGGAGCTCGGCCGCGGCCAGGGTGCCCTTGCCGATCCGCAGACGTACCAGACCGCCGAGCCCGACATCTTTGTGGGAGGCGATGTCTACACCGGTCCCAGCTTTGCCATCGACGCCATCGCCGCCGGTCACGAGGCTGCTGTGTCCATCCACCGCTTTGTGCAGCCGGGCTCCACGCTCACCATCGGCCGCAACCAGCGCCGCTACACCGCGCTTGACCGTGACGACGTCGTGATCGAGAGCTACGACAACGCGAGCCGCGAGGTTGCCCACGTGGACCGCGAGCGCGAGAAGGCCGCGCCGTTTAGCGAGTACGTCGAGACCTTTACCGAGGAACAGGTGCGCGCCGAGACCGCCCGCTGCCTGGGCTGCGGCGCCTCGATCGTCGACCCCAACAAGTGCATCGGCTGCGGCTTGTGCACCACCAAGTGCGCGTTTGACGCCATCCATCTGGATCGCGACCGCCCCGAGTGCTCCACGATGGTCAAATACGAGCAAAAGCTCCCAAGCCTGGGCAAGTACGCTTTGAAGCGTGCGATCAAGATTAAATTCGGTCGCAAGTAAGTGGCCATAACGGGAACGGCGGAAGGAACATAAAGTGCACGAGCTCGGGATTGTTTACCACATCATTCGTGATGTCGAGAATGTGGCGCGCGCCAATGGCGTGAGTCGCGTTTCGAGCGTGACGCTGCTCCTGGGCGAGGTCTCGGGCGTCGTTCCCGATCTGCTGCTTGATGCTTGGCGCTGGGCGGCAGATAAAAAGCCTATCACGCAGGGCGCGGAGCTTATTGTGGAGCCTGTCGAGGCCGTGACGCATTGTGAGGCGTGCGGCTGCGACTACGCGACGGTCGAGCACGGCAAGACCTGCCCCCATTGCGGTAGCGGCGAGACCTATCTGCTGCAGGGCCAGGAGGTCATGATCAAGCAGATCGAGACCCCCGACGAGGACCCGACAGACGCTGTCCCCGACGGCCTATCCGATGCCCCCGACGCCGTCGACGCCGCCAACCCCCTCCACATCGCCTAACTAAGTCGTTGGGGACGTTCTTAAACGACTAGTCATTAAAGAACGTCCCTAACGACTACTTTGCTAGAGCATATTTCTTACCATTAGTCAATCACCATCTGTTTAAACGAAATAGCCTCAACCCGAGCACATTTGTGTCTGTTTAAAACCGGCAATAATGAACAGCGTGCTCAATTCGGTCATGTAAATAGATCAGCTATCAATCCTCAGCAGCAAATCAGCCAAAATACTGGAATGTAATCAGCTTGTAACAAAACTAGACGTTTAAACAAATAAGGTTGATTTTCAATCTCAACGCAACAGCCTGAACGGGCCCCGCGTTTCCGCAGC
>CAJMOC010000025.1:0-17234 GCA_905214945.1 uncultured bacterium | reverse complement strand
AACCCGGAGGTCGTAGGTTCAAATCCTGCCCCCGCGACCAAGAACTTGCAGCTCGGAAGCAAAATTGCTTCCGAGCTTTTTCTTTATCGGTTTACCTTGCGGGTGAATTGCGGGTGAATCCTGAGTCAATTTATTATGTGAAGCAGATAAACCATTGATAATCGCGGACCGGTCGGCTTGACTTATCGACCGATAAACTCCAATTGGGAGGAGTCCCGGCGGTCCTTAGCTAAAATAGTGACGTCTGAATAACAACAAGGGAGTCGCTATATGAAGACCGTCTACGATGCCCTTGACCCTATCGTCAACGGGTCGGCAACGACCAAGGAGAAGGGCGACAAGTACGAGGCGGCCTGCGTTTACTATCTCAAGAACGACCCCTTCTACGCGCTGTTCCTTTCCCGTGTCGGGACGATAACCCAGGCACCCGAATGGGATAACAGTTTGTTTTAAGGGAAAGGAAGCCGTATGGCGAAAAAGGGATATGTCTTCTGGGACAGCGAGACGGCAAATCCCCAGCAGAGGATATGCCAGGTCGCTTACATTCTCACGGATCTTGAGGGGAACCGCGTGGGCGCCCCGGTTTGCCGGGTGATCAATCCTGAGAGCGAGATTGGTTGGTGGAGCAGGTCTCATCTGGAAATCGATTGGGACTCACTGGACGACATGCCGACCTTTGTCCGCTTCTGGGGGGGATGCCGGTCTGGCGGATTTGCTGCGAGACTACATCCTGGTCGCGCATAACGCCAACGGCGCCGATATCCACCACATCAAGAAGAGTCTGGCTGCCTACGACATCGAAATGCCCGAGATCGAAGTAATCGATACGATGCTGGTGGCGAAGCAGAAGGGTCTGCCCGGAGCGCTTGTCGACCTCTGCGAGCATTACGGCGTGCATCTTGATAGCCACCACGATGCCATGAGCGACGCCGAGGCGTGCCTTGGGGTTTCCGTGGGCTGGCCGGCGAGTTCGGTGCGCTCGAGCCCGCCGTTTGGGCTCCGAATGCCTCCTCCCATCATGGCCGCAAGCGTGTTTTCACGGGCTTGGGACTGGTGAACGGGTCGCAGGAAACCATCGAAGAGGTTTTGGCGAAAGCCGAGGAGGCGGGCCACAGGGGCGATCCGGGCGAAATCACCGATCCGGTCGGACTCAAGGTGAAGGTATCCGGCGTTACTCCGGGCTACAATCGCGATGAGATCCTTGCCGCACTTAAGGAATGCGGGATGAAAGCGACCGATGGCAAGCCCGCGCAGAGCACGAAGTACCTCGCAATAGGCGACAACGTGGGACGAAGCAAGCTCGACGCAGTTTTCAGCGGCAACTCGCAGGCAAAAATCGTCACGACGGGCGAGTTGCTTGAGGTCATGAACCGATTTGGCAAGGCGGAATAGAAGGGAAGGCTCGATATGGCCGTCAATTTGAAAACCGTAAAAGACACGGTGAATCTTGCAGCGGGGGTTTTAGCCGCCGCCGCCGGGGTTGTCGATGGGGCAAAGCAGCTCGGTTTCGATGTCGATGGAGCCGTGAAAAGCGCTGCCGACGGGGCAACCAACGGCGCGCGTGCTGTTGCCGACGGCATCGGCAAGGGATTTGGTGCGGCGGCGGAAGGCGTCGGCGCGGCAGCCGGCGCGTTGGGGGATGCCACGAAGGCGTTCCAGGACTCAAGGGCCGCCGCGGAGGCTCGCAAGAAGATCGATGCCGCCAGGCAATCAATATTTGAAGGCGCGTCGACGGTGATGCCCCTGCACGAGTTCATCTGCCAGCAGGTCAAAGCCTCCGAAGCTGCGTTCAACGGCTACGATATGCCCGGCTGCTATCTCATCGCGACATACCGCAGGCATGACCATGATAAGAACTTCAGCGACTATCTCGGAATATACGTGGGGTCAAGTGAGCGTATGGCGGACGATATCGCGTCCATACCTACGCGATTGGGCGATCCGGATGTCTACGCTGACTACAAGTACCGACAAAACATTTTGCTATTCGTGTATCCGTGCGAGCTGAAGGACGTCGACGAACGTCGTGGGCTCCTGCTGCGTTCGTTTGACGGCGAGAGGCTCTACAACGGCACTGGATTATCGGTCGAGAGGGCGGCGGATGAAGACCTATAACCTGGACACCATCCATAAGGTCCCCCTGCGCGAGGTGTGGCCGCATGAGGCCCACGACTTCACCAAGTGGCTGGCCGAGGAGCAGAACCTCGCAACCCTCGGGACGGCGGTCGGAATCGAGCTCGAGCTCATAGAGACGGAGTCCTCGGTCGGATCGTTCAACGTGGACATCTACGCGCAGGAGTCCGGTACGGGCCGCAAGGTGATCATCGAGAACCAGCTCGAGGACACCAACCACGACCATCTCGGCAAGGTGATCACGTACGCCGCCGGCAAGGGCGCCGAGGTCGTCATCTGGGTCGTGGCGCGCGCCCGCGACGAGCACCGCCAGGCCATCGAGTGGCTCAACCAGCACACCGACAGCGACTTCGGGTTCTTCCTGGTCGAGGTCGAGCTCTGGAAGATCGGGGACTCCCTGCCCGCCCCGCGCTTCGGCGTGGTCGAGCAGCCGAACGAGTGGACCAAGACCGTGAAGCTCTCCGAGGGGCTCAGCGAGACCGAAAAGGTCAAGCTGGCGTACTGGACGGCCTACCGCGATGTGGCGGGCGGCCATCCGGAGTTCCTCAAGGAGTTCAGCCCGCAGAAGCCCAGCAAGGACCATTGGTCGACGCTTCGCCTGGGGGTCTCGGCATACCATCTCGCCCTGCTCATCGATACGCAAAGGGGCCGCACGGGCATCGAGCTGTACGTGGACGACGACAAGGAGATCGGGCACCGCGCCATCGCCAACAGCGGGGTCTTCGAGGAGCACCTCGGGCTGACGGCGGCACCCTTCGATGCGAAAAAGGCATCGGGGCTGCGCTTCTACAAGGCGGGCCACCCCATCAAGGGCCACCAGGACGCATGGCCGGGGTACATCGAGGAGCAGCTCGGATGGGCCCTCGAGATGAAAAAAATAATCGCGGAGATCGAGCTCTAAAAAACGCCCCGGCAGTAAATTGCCGGGGCGTTTCTTATTGACGTGATTTAGCGCTGGCCGTTTCGGTCCGAATGCGCCGCTCGGTTTCTTCGAGGTCCCTGACGATCCTCCCCAGCGCCATGCAGTAATGCGCGAAGACCGGGTCCTCCTTACCGAATCGGTCCTCGCAGCAGAAAAGCATCGACTCATGAAGGCAAGTGAGCTCGTAAATGATGTCTTCGAGTTCCATGCGACTCCTTTCAAAAAGTAAATAGGGCCTTAAATGGTATCGATGTTGGACGCGGGCTGCCGGCGTCCGTCGTGAATCGGCCACGGCTCCGCGGCCGGGTGGCACCTCCGCTACGCCGCGTCAAGGGGGCCCATGAGACCCCGCACAAACCTCCGCTCCGCTCCGGTTGGTGGAGGTCGTCATGGACCTCCCTTGACCCGTCTTCACTCCGGTGCGGCTTTGCAGGGAGCAAAGCCGACGACGACGCGCGGCGTCGCCATTCGGCTTTGCCCGCAGGGGCGAGATGTTGAGGGCCACGTGCCCGGAACGGAGGAAGACATGCAGCAGCTGATGACCGTGGAAATCGCCAAGACGGTGCCGGGGCTCTATGGGCAGGACGGGGCGGAGGACCCCACGGTCTACGCCCACTACTTCTCGTGCGTGAACGGATGGGACTGGTGGCTGCTCGAGTTCGACGGCACGGACGAGGCGTTCGGCCTCGTCGAGGGCTACGACGACGAGCTCGGCTACTTCAGCATCAAGGAGATGGCCGAGCTGAACCGCCAGATGGGGTTCGCTGCCGTCGAGCGCGACGAGCACTTCTCCCCGAAGCCGCTCAGCGCCGTCAGGAGGAGGTAGCCGCATGGTCACGGTCGAGTTCGACTCCATGGGCGAGGCGGTCCGCCTCGCCCTCGTGGCCGGGGAGTACGTGGGCGGCGGCCTGGCCGTCCTGCTCCTCGACGCCACGGACCCGCGCTCCGAGGGCTACATGGCCGGGTGGGGCGTGCTCACGGCGAACGTGCCGTCGGCGGCCGAGTGGTGCCGCGGGCACGGCAACATCGCCATCGACGCCGCGGTCCCCGCGGCGCTCATCGAGGCGCTCGAGGCCGCCGGCTTGCTTCGCATGGCCGTCCGCTCGGCGGCGTCCGGGATGGCCCGCTACCCGCTGGCCACGGTCGCCGGGCACGCCCTCGACGGCATGGGCGGCCTGAGCGAGACCCTCGAGGAGGCTCTCGGCTCGACGGTCGTCGTCGAGTACGAGTCGGGCGGCGACGGCGGCGCGTTCGAGGTGGGGACCGCACCGGCGGGTTCGGCCGCGCTCGAGCGACTCATCGCCACCGCGAGGTCCGAGGCCGACGCGTTGGCGGGCGCCGGCGGATGGGCTGCCGTCCGGGTTGGGTTCGGGGATGCCGAGACCATCGACTGCGAGACGGGCCGGACGGTTTACGTCGCGGGGTGAAATGGGAGGAGGGCGCGGGCGCGGTCCGGACGGGCCGCGCTTTTCCTTTCCCGGGGATGCGGAGCTCCCACCGTCCAAGTGCCTTGGACGGTGGGAGCTGGATACGACGATATACTGCGCGTGCAACGGGGACACGCGCCTCCTTTTCGGTTGACTCCACCAGTTCGTACAGAGACTTCTCGATTTCCCGCTTTGATTTGGAGGTCTGTAATTCCATATTTCTGGAATACGGCACGAGGCTGAGCTTCGAAATCGCGTCTTGCGTCGGTAGATTGTTCCGCGTCCGCGACCAGTTTTTCAAGGGTGCTAAGCTGGGACTGTATTGAGAGTTCGTTTAGGTGGTTCACATTGTCCATAGCGGTGACCACCAATGTTGAATAGCTGTCTTGAAAGACTGTGTATTTATACTTGATTTAAGGCGGAGTGGAATGTGAGCGCGCAAGGAGATGCGGAATCGATGAGAGCCTCAAAAAAAATTACTGCAGTGTTATCGTCTTTCATCCTCTCTATTCTTCCATTTCTGATTCTATGGGCGGCTTGGTCAGTCCTCCCTGATACAATTCCCGCTCATTGGAGTGGGGGTGTGGTTGATCGATGGGGTAATAAGCTTGAATTGCTGGTTGTTCCGCTGTTTTCTCTGATTGGTTCTATTGCAATTTCTGTGTACCTTATTGTTTCCACGCGGCGAAGAGAGTTCGCGGATTTCTCTGTTCGAATGCGACGGGACTTTGTTGCGTGCTATATTTCTAGTCTTCTTTTATCGACAACCTGCTCAGTGATAATTGTCGTTTGGGTTCAGTTGATTCTTGTGCAAAACACTGCGGTTGATGGGGGACTTGGACTATCGATCCTGTATTCCCTTCCCGGGCTATATGTGATCTTGTGCGCCTTGCCGCCTTTTTATGCGAGCGGCGAGAGCAAAAAGGCAGAGCGCCTGATAACAGTTCTTATTGGCGGCGCGGAGATTGTTCTTTGTGGAATAGTGCTTGAAGGTTCGGCTGCCTCTTATGCGATGATTGGACTGATGATTCTGTTCTGTGCGTTTGAGATTGTGTCACTGGTAAGGGATAGCCGGTCCTTATGAGCAGGATAAGGGCGCACTACGGGCGCCCGGGATTTTGCGGCGCAACTCGGCGTGCCGAGTTCGTTTCCGCTGGTAGCGTGGCCGGTTAAACCGGAAGGCGGTCACGGCCCGCCGTCATACGGCGCGCGAGGCGCGTATGACGGCGGGCCGTTTTCGCAGGCGGGGCCGTATGACGCATCAGAACCCGTCGGGCGCGGCGGATACCTTGCGCTTCCTGCCGCCGGACGGCGACCCCTTGGGCTTTTTCGGCTTCTCCGGGATGCGCCACACCGGTGCCGGGGAGGTGTTCCGGACCTCCCCCTCGAGCGCCCGCGCGAGCAGCGCGCCCTCGGCCTCCGGCGACGTCATGCCGAGCAGCGGTCCCAGGAATGTCTCGGTGATGTCGCGGCTGGCGAGTGCCATCGGGCCCTCCGCGTCGATCACGAGCGCGCCGTTCTCGCGCGCGCTCCAGGCCATGAGCTCTGACGGGGTGATCAGCGGCCGGCGCGCCACGGAGAACGACTTGCCGGACGAGGAGCTCTGCGTCCCCTTGGTGGAGCTCTGCCCGGTCGTCTTGACGCTGTAGTCGCCGAGACGCTTGCTGATCTCCTCCGCCTCGCCGACGGACTCCACCGAGAGGACGACCTGGGTGCCGAGCAGCGCCAGCAGCACGTCCGACTCCGCCCTGGAGTAACCGCATCGCGCCTCGAGCAGATGGGTGTTCTGGAGCACGAAGACGACGTGCAGCCCGATGCTGCGGACCTCCGCGAGGTCGCCGAGGAGGCGGGGGATCTTGGGGATCCCGGACCCCTCGTCGATGGCGAGCAGGGTCTCCGCCGGCAGCCTGCCGCCGGACAGGCGCGCGATCTCGCGCAGTGCCGACAGCGCCTGGGAGAAGATGCACGAGACGAGCGCGCCGCGGTCGCCGCGGTCCGTCGCGCTGGCGATGTAGAGGATGGTGGGCCTGCGCCCGACCGATGCGAGGTCGACCTCGCCGTCCCAGAGCATGCGGCTGACGTCGTCGTCGCAGAAGGACATGAGGTAGTTGCGCGCGGTGGAGACGAGGGCCTCGCCCCCGCCGCCGTTCGACGAGGCGACGAGGAGGAACTGGCGCGCCGGGTTTCCCGCCGGCAGGTCCGCGGCGAGCTCCTCCAGCGACTTTACCGCGCTCTTCCCGTCGCGGGGCTCCAGGAGCGCGAGCACGGTCGAGAGGTTCCGGGCGCCGTCGGGGATCCGCCCGTCCGTTATCGCGAGCAGGCAGAGGCCGGTCAGCAGGTTGCGGCTGGCGTCCGTGAAGAACCTCTGGCCGGAGGAGAAGGCGTCGGGCACGATGGAGGACGACAGCTCGCGGAGCTCGGCCACGGCACCGGCGACGCCCTCGGTCCCGAGTGCCGCGATGGCGCGGTCGAGGGGGTTGAACCTCGCCGACTTGACGGGCTCGTCGAGCCGGATGGCGACGACCTCCATCCCGGCCCTCCTGGCGAGCGGCTCGGTCCATGCGCGGATCTCGGACTTCGGGTCGTGGACGATGACGGAGGTCGGTACCCCGTGGGCGTTGCGGTCGATCGCAGCCGCAATTGATGGCGCCAGCGCGCGTCTGCTTTTGCCGGCGCCACTGCCCGCCCTTATGAGGCAGTGGACGGCGGGGACCATCGCGATCCCGCCGCCGATGCAGCCGGCCGCCACGAGCCCCTCCGCGGCGGCCTTCCCGTCCCAGGGAGGGCAGCGCCTCGCGACCCTGGAGGGCCTCGACTCGAGCCAGGCGTCCCCGTGCGTGCGCGTGGGCGCGCGGTCGCCGGCGAACGTCCCGTCGTGGAGCCTCGCCCATGAACGGCCCCAAGAAACGAATCCGAGCGCGAGGACGGAGGCCGCGACGAGGGCGAGCGCCGCGAGCAGCTCGCCCGCCTGGCCCGACGCCGCCGCATCGGCGGCCGCCTCGAGGGGGCCGCGGAAGACGTAGTCGGGCTCGGGCCCCGGGTCGGCCGTGGGCAGTCGCAGCAGGACGGAGAGGCCCGAGATGAGGGATAGAGTCCACCACCTGGCGTAGTCCCAGGCGCCGGCGGTCGCGGTGCAGGCGATGGTGGCGGCGACGCCGTGGGCCGCGAGCGTGCCGGCGAGTTCCTTTTTCATGTCGCGGTTGAAGGATTTTGGTTTCATCTCGTGATCGTCCTCTCTATCCTGTTTGTAATCTTCAGCGCGGTGACGCTCGACGGCCCGGTGCCGCCGGAGGCGAGGATCCTCAAGGTCGCGGCGATGAGCCGCAGCGCCCTCTCGCCGGCCTCGTCTCCCATGTCGCGTCCTCTGGCGTCCCGTGTGGCTTCCCTGGCGACCAGGGTCGCCATCGCGGCGGCGCGCCCTAGGGCGGTGCCTGCCGACGGGGCGCGCCTGAATGCCCGGTCCGCCGTGGGACACCCCCTGAGGTCTGCCGGCTCGAGGGCCCGGCCGCGCGCGGCCTTTCGCGTGATCCTTTCGAGGCGCGCCTTCGGGATGCAGGCCCGGGCCTCGGTGGCGAGCCCGGCCTCCCGCCGCCTCTCCGTCGCGGGGCCGGTTTGGGGCGCGGCGCGTCGCGTCGGCATCTCCTCACGGGTCGGCGTTCTGTCCGGGACCATGACCCGCAGCGCCGCGTTCTCGCACCGGAGGCCGAGGCCGGCGGCCGCCTTGCGGATGTAGACATCCCGCGCCTCACCGGTCAGGCACTTGAGGTCGGCGCACCTCTCGACCGCCTTCCTGTGGCGCTCCAGTGCGCCGGCGAGCGCGGGGGAGCCGGATGCCGCCCGGTCGAGGGCCTCCCTCAACGCGGCGGAGGCCTCCGGGTGGAAACGCCTGAGGTGGGCGGCCTCGATCCTCCCGCTCGGCGGCAGCTCGATATCGAAACGGTTACGGTCGATGCGGGCGACGGCGTCCAGCGCGGTCTCCCTCGCGAGGTCGCGCTCGATGTACGCTTCCCGCAGCAGCGGCGCCATGGCCTTCGAGGAGATCTCGAGCCTCGCCGCCTCCATCTTGCCCCTGGGCAGCAGGGAGTCCCAGTCGCCCGAGCGGTCGACCGTGAGGATGTGGACGTGGTGGCTCGTGCCGTTGACGTGCATCGCCGCGTAGTACTCCACGCGGCTCTCGGGCACGCCGGTCATCTCGGAGAAGAGCCTCGGCCACTCGGAGCGCACCAGGGCCTGCCACGCATCCAGGCGGTCGAGGCCGGCACCGGGGGCGATGTCGTTCGGGACCGTGACGACGGTGGTGAGCACCGCGCCGCCGTTTTGGGCGATGGCGCGCCTCGCCTCGGCGACGGCGACCGGGCCGTCTGCGCCCCAGAGGCCGCCGGTCGAGCCGGTCCTGTTCGCGGCGTAGGCGGCCAGGCCGTCGACGCCGAGCCTCCTGCCGTCGGCCTCGCTGACCTCGATGACGACGCCGCGGCGGGTGCCGGCGTATGCCGCCAGGCCCGCGGCGGACGCCCCCGCGCGGACGACGGAGTGGTTGACGATGACGGGCGGGCTAGCCATCGGCGCGCTCGCGCGCGTGGAGCTTCACCTCGTCGATGCGGCCGAGGCCGGCGCGGCTGAGCTCGCCGGCCTGCGCGAGGTAGTTCTTCCAGATTTCCGCGACGGGGACGTCGTCGAGCGAGGCGTATGAGGCCTTGAGGACGTCGGCCGACATGAGGCCCGCCATGATGGCGGCGGTCATGGGGCGCGAGAGGACCGCGGCGATGCGGTCCTCGGTGGCGTCGAGCTTGCGCTCGATGTCGAGTGCGGCGACGTCCATCCGCGCGTCGACGACGCCGCGGATGAAGCTTGCGACCTCGTTGCCGTAGAGGTCGAGCTCCTCCGCGGCGAGTGCCGAGCGCAGGAGCGAGCGGATCTCGTCGCTGACGCTGGAGTTGTCGAGCTCCGCCCGCGTCTTGAGGGCGGTGTAGAGCTTGTGGTCGATTTTTACGCTGACATTTCTCGTTGTCATTTTTCCTTCTCCGTTAAAGAAAAGGCCGCCGCCTGTGTAGGCGGCGGCGCGTGGCGGATTAGTCGTCAATGTTTTCGATAGTCTGGTAGGTGAAGGTGTTGTTTGGGATAATTTTGAGGAAGCGGGCCGGGATTGCGGCGAAGATCCCGAGTTCCTGCCCCATGTCTTCAAGGCGACGCATATAACGATCGCAGAAGGTGTCATGCGCCTCACCGTAGCCGTCGACGATATAGGAACGTGCCGCGACCTTGATGAGTTCATCGTCGGGGATGCCGTAGAGCTCGTCAATGTCAGCGAGATACTCGATGGGGTCAAGCGGGCGTTCGGTCTGGCTAAAGACGATATAGGCCTGCGGAAGCCCATCGATTTTGTTCTTGAAGCGCAGAACCCAAGCGCTCTTTGCGGTCGCGATAGAGTCGAGGTTGAGGAAACGGGGGTCGTCGGCGGCACGGTAGGTGTAACGGCGGTTAGCGATATCGAAAACAAGAGGAAGGCCGTAGCCCTTCTGGACGATCTTGTTGCTGCTCTTGATGGTGCTCATGTGATACTCCTTGGGGTTGAGCGGGGCGCATTTGCGCCCCGCAGATTGCTATTCGGTGGCGGCGAAATGGTGGTACGCAGGCCAGTACGTCAGGTCGACGCGGCCGCCCGCGGCGCCGTTGCGGTTCTTTTTGATGTCGACATGGAGATCGCGGCTGCCGTTCTCGGCATCCTCGCGGTCGGTCATGATCGAGAGGATGATGTCCGCGTCGAACTCGAGCTTGGCGGTGCCACGGAAGCTGCCGTCTTTGCCGGTGATGGCGACGGCGATGACGGGGGTGCGCTCGTGATGCGCCATCTGTGCGAGGCCGAAGGACACGCGGTCGAGGATATCCGTCGTCGAGAATGCCGGTGTGGACACGGTAACGAGCTGGGCGTAGTCGACAATCACCGCCGGCGGGATGCCATCGCGGATGGCGATGGCGTGCACTGCCTCGGTGAGGCACTCGATGCTGTGGCCGCGCACGTCGTCCATCGTGAGATCGTCAACGATGATGAGGTTGTCTGAGATGGCGCGGACGGCCGCGACAGTGTCATCGACGACCTCACGCTTGCTCTCGTCGGCGAAGTCGGCCTCGGTGAGCGGTGTGCCACCGGGGATGAGACATGACGCGGCAGGAAGGATGCGACGGACGCAGGCCGCGCGGGCGATCTCGTAGCTGGCGATCACCACGTGACGGTGACGCGCCATGGAGAGGCCCATGTTCAAGATCAGGTCCGTCTTGCCGCCGCCGGCGACGCCGGTGAGGAGCACGAGCTCCTCACCGAGTCCGTTGAGCTCGGCGCTGAGCGGAGCGGGCTCGAAGGTAACGCGGCCGTCGGTACCAATGAAGACGGCATCGAGGCAGTCGAGCAGGGGACGGATGCCGCCGCGGAAGGCCGGGGGCACGGCGGGGGGATGGTTGGGGCTAGGCATCGTGGCTCTCCTTGTCGTTAATCGAGTTGACGTAAGCGATGAAGCTGGGCGCGTACACGCGGATATGGCGCATGGCCTTGATGCACGCGCCGGAGGCGTGCATCAACTTGTAAGCCGTAGGGCGGCTGACGCCCAGCTCCGCCATGACGCGATCGGTCGACCAATAAAGCGGGCCGTCACGATGGGCGACTTGATTGACCATGGCAGCTCCCTTCTATTCGTGGGTATAAGTGCTGTGCTCGAGCTGACTGTAGTTTCCCGTGATTGCTTCAGCGAAAAGAGGGGGTAACTCCGCGGACAACGTGATTGGATTATCTTTATGCAGCTAGATGGGACGACTGGACAATTTAAGGGTGACTTTGATGTCCGCGTCGAAGGCAGTCTTGCTGACGGATGCCTTGTGTTCGGCTTCCGTTCGACCGATTTGGATGCGCCGATATGGGCGAAGGGGGCGAGGCCGCTTAAAGATGCGGACGATTGGGATAAGTCGACAGGGATGTCTCAGCATAAGATTGCCGAAAGGGGAAGGCTTACTGTCGACGATGCGGATTGTTTCGTCGCCCTCGCGGACCTAGTCGACAACAAGCATAAAGAGAGGTATCCCGAGAGTGCCGATTGGCCGCCATATCTCTTGGCGGGGCCCGACGACGGCATGCGGATGATTCGCCATAAAGACGGGCAGTACTGTTTGCGCGACGACGGAAGCCTGCTACGGCTCGCGAAGCGCGTGGGGCCGCTCTTTGGGCTATATGGCGATCAAGTCGGTTATGTCGATGGAGATGTGGTCAGGGAGCCCATCGCGGAATGGGTTGCCGCTGCCGGCTTTGCTCTGTTCGCGAGCAGGCTTGTCGCGTTCCTCAAGGATGGGCGCGATGCGGTTCCTCTTCTTGACGATCTTCATTTCTCCGAAGCGATTGCATCCAAAGCCGACGGAAGCCAGTTTTCGATGTGGACGTGTTCTCATTTAATCGATGACGGGCTCACCCCTGCATATGCTGAACTCCTGGAACGCGCCTCGCAGGAATCCTTCTGGCTCGAGTCTGGCCATATCGCTACCACAGACATGGGGGCGCAAGTTGCCGTTCACGGGAGTGCCGTCATCGACCAAACCGATGGCGTTTCGCGTCTGATCGGGCTTAATGGGGCGGGCTCGTATATTACCTGCGAGTTGAAAACAGGGGACGGCATCACCAGGCTTAAAACCCAGATGGCAGCTGACTTTATTGACCCGAGGTTCGAAGCTGCGCCGTTCACGGATATCACGCCGCGTTTCATGATGGAAGACGAAAGGCTGGCCGAGATCGCAACGGCGCTGCTTCGCGGGATTCTCGATAGCACTATCGGCTGTCATGGCACTCATGCCGTGATGACGAGGTTGGTCGACAAGTGTGCTGCCGTGACCTATAACTCTACTCTGGAAAGGTTGTGGGCGGGGTTTGCCTCCCACCTTTCCCATGGAACAATCCGCATCTGTCCTTATTGCGGGCGTGCCTTCATTCCGGAGCCTAGCAATATGAAGTACTGCAAGCTCGATCCCGTGAAGGAGTGCAAGGTACGCAAAGACGAGGACGACAAGAACAGGAAGCGGAAGGCTCGCTCTCTGGTGGCTGAGGCGGTTAAGACCAACTGCAACGTTGGCGATATCGTTCGGGCGCGCGATTTAATTTACAAACAGCCCCTCGAGGGTATGTTTGAAATATCGGAGATCGATCGTGCGCTTGCATATCTCGCAGAAAGCAAGCGGAGTAATAACCTAAAAGCGATCAAGGGCGACGGATATCTCGTATGCTAATGCATGCTTACCCGTTCAGCAGGCGGCCGATGGTGTTACCGGCCTCGCGGGAACGCTCCTCGAAGGCATGGGCGTAGATGTTGAGCGTGGTCGAGGCAGACTTGTGGCCAAGCTGGGTCTGAACGGTCTTGACGTCCAGGCCCTCGGCAACGAGAAGGCTAGCGACGGTGTGCCGAAGCTCATGGACCGTTAGGCCCTGATAACCCTTTCCCCGCGTGAAGGTTCTCCCACCATAGGTTTTGGTGACGACGTCCTTCGTATATTCGCCCCATCCGTTGTCGACGCAGAAGTTGCGGAAGAACTTGTCAAAACCGTCGGGGTCAATCCTCTGCCCGTATTTTCCGTTAACGACCGGCATGAGGCTGTCCAGAGCCAAAGGCTCCATGGAATGCTTCAGGCGAAGGCCGTTGATATGCTCCAGGTTGAGGCGTTGGCTGTTTTTCCAGACAGCAAGAATTCGTGCCAGGGTATCGTCCATGCAGACGCGTCGGCCCGCTGAGCTCATTTTGGGATTACGAAGGACTTTGTCCTTTGCGTATTGGTTATAAAACGTAATGGTATTGCTGGCGAAATCAATATCACCCCAGCTTAGCCCCAGCATCTCTCCGCGACGGCAGCCCGTTCCGAGGATGATGAGGATCCCGACGTATTTTGCGTCCCCCTCTGTCTCAATTTTGCGTAGGATGGCCTTTCTGAACCGTCGGGCCTCAGAGAGGGTGAGGCTATTTCTTTTGTTCTCCTGAGGCGGTTTTGGAAAATCGACCATATCGGCGGGATTGCTGGGGATTTCCCCATCTCGGTATGCCTGTTTAAGCACCTGTCTTAGTTTGACATGGACCTTGTAGAGGCCGTTTTCTGAAAGGGGCCTTTCGTCTCCGCACCCTTCCGTCCATACTGCACGCCTTGCACGTTCTGCCGAATATGCATTGCGGATCCTCGAAGGAGTTAGGGATGTGAGTGCTACGCCACGGAATAGCCTTTCGATCTTTTTGATTTCCAAGGCCTCCCGGTCGTAGGCAAGGGGTGAGTTCAACTTATGTTGGGCGTGGAACTTGCTCGAATAGCTTGCGACTGTATTTTTCGACCCAGCTGCCTGCCCGCTTTCGTATTCGACCCGGTAACGGGCAAGTTCCTTTTTGGCATCCGATTTAAGCCCGTGTATGGTTCGCTTGGGTGCACGCTTATATTTTCCACTGGCATCCTTTTCCGGAAGGTTAAAGGTGATGAGCCAGGTGTTGGGTTTGCGACCCTTTTCGATGGCCATAGGGCGTCTCCTGCTGACGGGGTTGATACGATACTCCCTGCCCGTGCCTTTAAAGGCACGGGCAGGGAGTATCGTATCCCGAATTGTGAAAGAAATTCACCCACAAGTGAAATTCTGCGGGTGAATTGCGGGTGAAACTTTTTGTAAATCAAAATAAAGCACAAGCAAAAATAACTCGCTACCTGCTATTTTCTTTTCTATAATTAGAATTCATTTACTATGATTAACAGTAATTACTCCGGGCTCATAACCCGGAGGTCGTAGGTTCAAATCCTGCCCCCGCGACCAAGAACTTGCAGCTCGTCGGCCTAGCCGGCGAGCTTTTTTGTTATTCCGGGACCGTGTTTTTCGGTCCAATTCTCGGCCTCTCAAACAAAATCTCAATCTGTAACATTTAGACCCGATTTGGGCGGCTAGGTGTTACAGATTGAGATGTTGAGTCCCCGCCTGGACGGTTTGTCTAAATCTGTAACATGAGGGATGGATTTTGCCGAGTAACTGTTACAGATTGAGATTTTCTGCCGGGACGGTTTTGGTTTGTCTCAATCTGTAACAGTTGCTCGGCAAAATAGGGTCTTACTGTTACAGATCGAGACAAACCGACGGGCCGCCCCGCCCCATCCACCTGCCGCTACCTGCTATCCGCCGATTTCCGTTGTGCTGCTGCACTTCCATGTCATATCCTCTAGACAACTACGCGGCAACATCGCCGCCGCGCCTACAAGAGAGGAATGTCCATGACCGCACCTGCATCCAAGCTGCTCCAGCCCATTACGGTTGGCCCCCTTGAGCTCAAGAACCGCATTATGTTCCCGCCGCTTACCACCGGCTACGAGGAGCGCGACGGTTCCATTGGCGAGCGCAGCCTGGCTTTTTACGAGCGCCTGGCCCGTGGCGGCGTGAGCTACATCGTCATCGGCGACGTCGCTCCCGTCATGACCGCGAGCCCCACGCCCAAGCTGGCGACCGACGCTCAGATTCCCACGTTTAAGGCGCTGGCCGACGCCGTCCACAAGCACGGCGCCAGGGTCGCGCTGCAGCTGTTCCACCCCGAGTACGACGTGCCCGGTGTCGGCCGCATGGTCATGGGTTCCATGGCCGCCGCCAAGGCCGCGCAGGAGGCCAAGGCCGCCGGCGACGAGGAGACCTTCGCCGCCAAGATGGCCGAGTCCAACGAGATCCGCAAGCAGGCCTACGCCAAGTTGCACCACGATATGCAGCACTTTGTGAACGAGGCGAGCGTAGAGCAGCTCACCCAGATCAAGGAGGCCATCGCCGCCTCGGCCGCCCGCGCGCAGCAGGCCGGCATCGACGCCATCGAGGTTCACGGCGACCGTCTGGTGGGTTCGCTGTGCTCGGCCATCCTCAACCAGCGCACCGACGAGTACGGTGGCTCGTTCGAGAACCGCGTTCGCTATGCGCTCGAGGTCGTCGCCGCCATTAAGGAAGCCGCGCCGCAGCTGATGGTGGAGTACAAGCTCCCCGTGATCATGGAGAACCCCGACGGCACGCCGCGCGGCAAGGGTGGCCTGCAGCCCGACGAGGCCTGCGAGTTCGCCAAGCTGCTCGAGGGCGCGGGCATCGACATGATCCAGGTCGCGCAGGCCAACCACACCGGCAACATGGGCGACACCATTCCGCCCATGGGTGCCATGCCCTACAACTGGACGCTGCCGGTGGCCGAGCGCGTCAAGGCCCTGGTCTCCGTGCCGGTGGCCACCGTCGGCCGTGTTGTTTCGGTCGAGGCCGGCGAGAAGATTCTTGAGGACGGCGCGGCCGACATTATCGCCTATGGCCGCTCGCTCATGTGCGACCCCGACATTGCGCTGAAGGCCGCCACGGGCGAGCCCATCCGCGAGTGCCTCAACTGCAACAAGGGCTGCGTCGACGCGATTCAAAACCGCAAGTACATCTCGTGCGTGCTCAATGCCGAGAACGGCGACGAGGCGACCATCGCCATTAAACCGGGTGAGGGCGACAAGAAGATCGCCGTGGTGGGCGGCGGCATCGCCGGCCTGGAGGCCGCGCGCGTGGCGGCCAAACGCGGCTACGACGTGACCGTCTATGAGGCGAGCGATCACTTGGGCGGCCAGATTGTGCTGGCGGCCGCGCCTCCGCGCAAGGATGAGATTATGCGCTCGGTCGAGTATTACGAGAAGATTCTGCCCGGCCTGGGCGTGAAGGTTGAGCTCAACCATGCCGCTAACCCCACGGATCTCAACGCCGCCGACGCCGCGATTGTGGCTGTGGGCGCGCACGACGTGGTCATCCCCGTTCCGGGTGCCGACTCGGACAAGGTCGTCTCGAGCTGGGACGTGCTGGCCGGCAAGGTGGAGCTCAGCGGGCGCGTCGCCGTCATTGGCGGTGGCCTGGTGGGCACCGAGACTGCCGAGTACCTGCTGCAGCACGGCTGCGAGGTGGCGATCGTCGAGATGCTCGACAAGATTGCCGCAGGCGAGTCCGAGACCATTCTGCCGCTGATTATGAGCGACTTTGCAGAGCACAACGTGGAGCAGCACGTTAAGACCCGCCTGACCGCCATTACCGACGAGGGCGTGGAGGCCGTTCGCACCACCGAGGACGGCGCCGAGGAGCCGGTGAAGATCGCCTGCGATTACGTGGTGATGGCCGTGGGCTCCAAGGCCAACGCGTTTGACCTGGACGGCGTGACGGTGCCCGTGACCTGCGTGGGCGACTGCTCGGGCGAGCGCACCGCCGATATTGCGAGCGCCATCCGCACGGCGTATCACGCGGCCAACGAGCTGTAGCTAACATCGCGGCGGGGCGGGGCGGGGCGGTAGCACGGATCCGCCTCGCCCGGCTGCGTCCCGTCGGGTGTCAACCGGTGCGGGGCCTGCAAGCGCAGCAGGCCCCGCCCTTTTTGTTTTGCTCCGGTGGATGGCAATGCGCGGTAATCATGAGGAGTAAGGACGTCTACTGCCTTGCCGATTGCTCAAAATTATTGGGGGAGGGGTTAATAACTATATCCTCTATGCCAAAGGACATAAAGAGATGTCAATTTTGTTGACAAGCGAATGACGATTAGCTGCGAGCCAGCTACCAGCGTAAATAATCGATAAAGAAATGTCGTAAATTGGTGCCAAATGCCCAGATAACACCGCGTCTATTTTAATTAACTGCTTTGAGCAAACAGTAAAATGCTACTATCTAACTTGCACGTAAGAAAGCAGATTAACGGTTAAGGCTAAGAAGTGGCAGGTATGTCGGA
>CAJMOC010000024.1:0-17571 GCA_905214945.1 uncultured bacterium | reverse complement strand
GAGGACGTTTCCTACCTTTGTGCCGAGATGCTTTTGGAGCGTGGACTGCTATGATTCGCCGTCAACTTATCAATTTCCAAAACCGCAGTGTCGATGTCCGCGTCGGATTGGGCGCGTTCGAGGAGCTGTCGCGCATGTTTGCCTCGGCCGTGGGCAAGCCTAAGCGCGCGATGGTGGTTTGGAACGACGTTACATCCGAGCGTTTTGGCGAGGTCGTCGAGCATGCGCTGATCGACGCCGGTTTTGCCGTGCCGCTGCTCGTCCTCGAGGTTTCGCCTTCCGGCGCTACGCTGGCCGATGCCGATACCGTCTTTGGCGCCCTGTCGGATAACGGCATTACCTGCGACGATCTCGTTGTCGCTGTCGGCGACACGGCGACCTGCTCGGTCGTTTGCTGGTGTGCCAATCAGTGGTGCGGTCGCACCGAGTGCGCCTTGCTGCCGACGACGTTCGACGCCATGCTCACGGTCGCGACGACCATGAAGCCGCTCGTCGCCTCGTCGGCGCATGCGCTTCCCGCTATCGCGTTCCGTCCCGAGCCGGGCTTGGTCGTGTGTGACCTCGACCTTGTTCGCGAAGCGGACCCCGAGGACCTCAAGCTCGGCTATGTGATACTTGTTGGCACCATGCTTTCGAGCAGCAAGTCCCGCTGGAATCAGTTTACCGAGACCGTCCCCGAGATTCTCGCGGGCGAGGAGGTCGCGCTCGTCAATGCCGTTCAGTGGTCTCAGACTGCCCGCAAGGACGTACTGATGGCCACGAACCCGAGTGCCCGCCATGCACTCGATTTTGGCAAGACGGGGGAGCGTACCCTGCACTCCTGCTTGGGCGATGCCGCTTCGCAGGTCCCCGCCTACCAGCTGTTGTCCGAGGGCATGCGCTTTGAGGCGCGCCTAGCACATGATGCCTGCGACTTCGATATCGATTACGTCTTTGAGGTCGATGACTGCCTAGAGGACTTTGGTATCGAGGAGCTTGCCTTCGATCTGGAGCCTGCCGCATATATCGAGGAGTTCCGCAGGCAGCAGTTTGTCCGCTCGAACCGCAGCATGTTGCCGCTGCCCGCGGCACTCGGCGCCATTCGTCTAACGAACGTTGAGGACGAGGTTCTTGAGCGCCATGCTCATGCCTACTTGGCATCTCGCAAAGAACTTCTCTAAGATTTATTGACATCCATCGTCTTTCGTATCATGTTGAGGGGCGGGTTTCCAATCGGTTGCGGATCGCATGCGATTCCGTCGTTCGGTTGAGACTCGTCCGTCTTATTAGAGACAACAAGAAAGGAATCTGCATGTCTGAGTTTACTGCCGGTCCTGCCGGTCGTATCGAGCGTGTCCGTACCCTGATGGTCGAGCGCGGCTACGATGCCATCGTGGTGCGCGACGAGGCCAACCTTCGTTGGCTCACGGGCGTGAAGGGCGTCTTCGACTACACCTTCGAGTTTCCGCACGCCGCGTTTATTACGGCAGATCAGTGCCTGTTCCACACCGACTCGCGCTACCTCAACAGCTTTGAGGAGAACACGCCCGCCGGCAGCCCCTGGGTCTACGACATGGACGAGGGCACTATCCCCGGTTGGGTCGCCGGCAAGATCGCGGCCAACAAGTGCCGCGTCTGTGCCGTCGAGGATGACATGCAGATCAACTTCTACCAGGGCATTCAGCGTGGTTTGGAGGATCGTTCCGTCGCCTGCATGTTGCCGCTGATGCATGACGACATTCGCAAGATGCGTGCCATCAAGGACGCCGAGGAGATCGAGCTCATGCGCCATGCGCAGTCGATCACCGATGCCGCCTTCCAGCACATGCTCGGCTTTATTAAGCCCGGCATGACCGAGAAGCAGGTTCGCAACGAACTCGAGAACTATATGTTCGCCAACGGCGCCGACAGCCTGGCCTTTGGCTCTATTGTGGCGAGCGGTCCCAACACCGCCAACCCGCACGCCGTGCCGAGTGACCGCGTGATCGAGAAGGGCGACTTCGTCCTCATGGATTACGGCGCGGGCTACTGCGATTATCGTTCCGACATGACGCGCACCGTCGTGATGGGCGAGCCTACCCAGGAGCAGCTCGACCTGTACGCGCTCGTGCGCCGCACCCACGAGGAGTGCGTCGCTGCCATCCATCCGGGCGTCGAGGGCAACGACATTTTTAAGCTTTCCAAGAAGATCATTGGCGATGCCGGCTATGGTGATTACTACAACCATGGTCTGGGCCACGGCGTGGGCATCGACATCCATGAGCTGCCCAACTTCAACCGCAGCAAGAACATCATCGAGGTCGGCTCGGTTATCACCATGGAGCCCGGCGTCTACCTGCCCGGTGTGGGCGGCGTGCGCCTGGAGGACTACGGCGTGGTCACCGAGAACGGCTACGAGCCCTTTACCAAGACGCCGCACGACCTGCACATCATCGATTGTTAATGCACTTCGGTAGATTTTGAGGCATGTCCCAAAAATCTACTTTTGTGGGGCGGGGCG
This sequence comes from uncultured bacterium, assembly GCA_905214945.1. GTDB lineage: Bacteria > Actinomycetota > Coriobacteriia > Coriobacteriales > Coriobacteriaceae > Collinsella. The sequence continues at coordinate 15,092 of CAJMOC010000024.1, read as the reverse complement.
TCCGGATCGATTCGGACGCCCCGCGTTCTCTTTTTATGCGCTCGCTGCAGGCGCCGTCTGCAAGTGTATAATTTCGGTCGTATGTAATTTGGACGCTTCTGCGTTCTGCCCATAACAAGAAAGGTCGCTATGCCTACCATTTCTACCGCCGACTTCAAGAACGGCCTCGGTCTCCGCATTAAGGACAAGGTCTACACCATCGTCGAGTTCCAGCATGTCAAGCCGGGCAAGGGCGGCGCGTTTGTGCGCTACAAGACCCGCGACATCAAGAGCGGCCGCGTCGTCGAGAACACCTGCAACGCCGGTACCAAGTTCGAGAGCGTCATGCTCACCACCCGTGAGTTCCAGTATCTCTACAACGATGGCGCCGACTACATCTTCATGGACAACGAGACCTATGAGCAGGTTCCCGTTCCCGAGGACATGGTGGGCGAGAACTCCAAGTGGCTGCGCGAGAACGACGTCTGCCAGCTGCTCTTCGCCGATGACGAGCTCATGGGCGTGACCCCGCCGATGTTCATCGAGACCACCATCGTCCAAACCGACCCGGGCTTTAAGGGCGACACCGTCCAGGGTTCCACCAAGCCGGCCACGATCGACACCGGTGCTGTCATCCAGGTCCCCATGTACCTCAACGAGGGCGAGGTCATCAAGGTTGACACCCGCGACGGCAAGTTCGTCTCCCGCGTCTAGCAACCAACTCTTCTAGGAGGACTCATGCCCCAGGAAATCAAGATTGACGGTATCGGCATTTCGCCCGATGTTCTGACCGCCATCGTCTCGCGCGCCGTGTCGGATGTCGAGGGCATCGCCTCCGTTGGCGTCAAGGACCTTGCCACCAACCTTGTCTCCATGATGCTCTCTTCTAAGGCCCCGGCTTCCGAGCCGGCGGTCGAGGCCGAGGTCGTCGGCGACAAGCTCGCACTCACCGTGCGTGTCGTGGTGTTCTTTGGCTATCCGTTCAAGAAACTCGCCGAGGCCGTTCGCGCCGCCGTGGTCGCCGCCATCGATGCCCAGGTGGGCGTCGAGGTCGAGCGTGTTGACGTTTGTATCGACGGCCTCGTTTTCCCCAAGGAGTAACCTTTGAGCCTTAAGGTTTATCGCGGGCGTACCCTTGCCCGCAGTCAGGCGCTGCAGCTGCTGTTCCAGGCCGAGGCCACGGACAGCCCGCTCGAGCGCGTCCTCGAGGGCGATTTCCTGATTTCGAAGGGTCCCCTCGACCCCTACGCCCTGGAGCTGTGCCGCGGTGCCTACGAGCACATCGACCGCATCGACTGCGCCCTGCGCGCCATCGCTAAGAACTGGGATCTTATGCGCATGCCAGGCGCCGACCGCAATCTGCTGCGTATCGCCGTCTATGAGATGCGCTTCCTCACCGACGATGAGGTCTCGGACGCCATCGTGATCAACGAGGCTGTCGAGCTTGCCAAGGCCTATGGCACCGACCAGTCCGCGTCGTTTGTCAACGGCGTGCTGGGCAAGATTGCTCGCAGCGAGGAGCTGCCGGGCGAGGAGCTGTACCAAGAGTTGCTGGCCGAGGATCGCGCACGCGAGGAGGCACAGGCTGCTGAGGCGGCCGCCAAGGTCGCTGCCGCTCAGACTGCCGCCGGTGTACTTGCCGAGGATGCGGACGCTGCCGAGGCCGTCGAGGCCGACTCCGTCGAGGAGTAGTCATGCCAGAGGGTTCCGTCCGCAACTTCGATGAGATCTCAGATCGTCTGGACCAGATCATCGCCACCGTTCGATCTAAGGATACGTCCCTGGAGCGTTCGCTCGATTTGTTTGACGAGGCGATTGAGCTGGGCTCCCGTGCGGTCGATATGGTCGACAAGTTTGAGCTGACGCCGCGTGAGGCCAACAAGCTCGAGCAGGAATACGATGAGGATGCGGCAAACGAGTCCCAAGATAGACAGGCTGCATCCCCGGATACGAATGGTTGATGGCATTCATGAAACGCGTGCGTCTCGATGACGAACTGATTTCACAGGGCATCTGCGCCGATCGCGCGGATGCCCTTCGCACTCTTATGGCCGGCTTGGTCTCGAGTGGCGGCGAGCGCTTGACTTCTCCGGGTCTTAAGGTGACCCCGGGCCTGCCGCTGCACGTGAAGGGGCGCATCCCGTACGTTGGCCGCGGCGGTCTTAAGCTCGAAGGCGCGCTTGATGCGTTTGACATCAATCCGACGGGCCTTGCCTGTCTGGATGTGGGCTGCTCTACCGGCGGCTTTACCGATTGTCTGCTCAAGCGCGGCGCCGCCACAGTTGTTTCGGTCGATGTGGGTCGCGCCCAGTTTGATTGGTCGCTGCGCCAAGACGATCGCGTGACGCTTCACGAGCGCACCAACGTGACGCAGCTGCCCGAACTTGGCTACGGCAGCTCTATCGACCTGGCCGTGTGCGATGTGTCGTTTACGAGTATCGCGAATATCATTGACGCCGTGCTGGCGTGCCTGAAGCCTTCGGGTTCGTTTTGCACGCTCGTAAAGCCCCAGTTTGAGGCGCCGGCTGCACTGGTGGGCGAGGGCGGCATCGTGACCGACCCCGCTGTCCGCCGCGATACGCTCGTGGCGGCGATTGAACTTTTTGCCGCCATGGGCCTGTTCCCGCGCGACGTGTGTTTGTCGCCCATCCATGGTGCCAAGGGCAACGTCGAGTTTTTCCTGTACGGCACGAGGTTTACCCCCGGGGAGCGCGCCGATGACAAGTTGCAATCCCAGGTATCGGTTTTGAGCGAGAAAGCTGCAACGCTATGAAGGTCTTTCTGGTTCCCAATTACTACAAGCAAGAGGCGGTCGAGAGCGGCCTGATGCTCGAGCTTTGGCTTTCGCGCCAGGGCTACGAGGTCGCATGGGCTGCCGACCAGCGCTCCAAGATCCAGACCGCGCCCGATGTTGACGATGTCGACCTGGTCATTACACTCGGCGGTGACGGTACGCTGCTGCGTGCTGCCCGCATTCTCAACTACCGTGAGATTCCCATTTTGGGTCTTTCTTATGGCCATTTGGGTTTTTTGACGGCCGCGAGCCCCGAGGAGCGCGACATTTTGCAGGTCGTGAGCGATGCCCTGTCCGGTGAGCTCCATGTGAGCCGCCGCGCCACCATCGCCGCGGATATCGTGTCCGTGCGCGAAGACGGCACGAAGGATGTCGTGCGCACGTTTGCCCTCAACGACATGGCGCTTACGCGCGGGCCTCTGTCCGATATGGTTGAATTCGATATCACGGTGTCGGGCCATCATATCGACCGCCTGCGCGGTGACGGCGTGGTTGTATCGACCGCGACTGGATCCACCGGCTATGCGCTTTCCGCCGGCGGCCCCATCGTCAGCCCCGATTACACCGGCATGGTTTGTGTGCCTATCGCTCCGCATACCATTCAGGCTCGCGCCTTCTTGACCTCGCCGAGCGATGTCGTCGAGATCTTTATGTCCGATGATCGCCCGAGTGTGCCTGCGATCGCCATCGATGGACAGTTTATTACCTGCGATGGCACCGTTGAGAGCGTGGCGGTGCGCCGCGGTCCCGGCGATGTGCTCCTGCTGGATTATGGTCCCGAGAGCTTCTATAACTCGGTGAGCCGCGTGTTCTACGGAGTGCGCCATGATCGATGAGCTGCAGGTTTCCAACATCGCGCTCATTCGCGAGGCGACGTTGGTGCCGAGTGCCGGCTTGACCGTCCTGACCGGCGAGACCGGTGCTGGCAAGACCGCACTGCTCTCGGCGCTCAAGCTCATTTTGGGCGAGCGCGCGGATTCGTCGACGGTTCGCGAGGGTGAGTCGCTTGCCAGCGTCGAGGCGCGCCTGTTCGACGGCCCGCACGACACGGATGGCTTCACCGTACAGCGCAGCCTTTCTGCCGAGGGCCGAAGCCGCGTTAAAATTGACGGCCGCATCGCCAGCGTGCGCGAGCTTTCGGAGCGCGTCGGCGTGATGATGGATCTTTGCGGCCAGCACGAGCACCAGCGCTTGCTCGATCCGGTGCACCATGTTGCCATGGTTGATGCCTGGGCCGGGCGCGCGGCGCTTGAAGCGCTCGAGAAGTATCGCGCCTGTTTTAAGGCTTCGCGTGCCGCCGCCAAGGAGCTTCGCCGTGTGGAGGAAGCCTCTCGCGCGCAGGGGAGTCGCGTCGAGGAGGCGCGCTTCGCCCTGGAGCGAATCGCCGAGGTCGACCCCAAGCCGGGTGAGTATGAGGAACTCGAGGAGATGCTGCCGCGCTCCGAGCATGCCGAGGTGCTGGTAGCCACGGCCAACGACGCCCATGTATCGCTTACTGCCGAAGGAGGAGCGCTCGATGCCGTGAACAGCGCCGTGGCCGAGCTTTCACGCATGGCGACCGTTGACCGCAAGCTCGGTGACATCGCCGACGCACTTTCGGACGCCTGCATCTCACTCGAGGATTGCGCCAATGAGCTGCGGGCTTATCGCGATGGCGTTGCGTTTGACCCTCGTGAGCTCGCTCGCATGCGCGAGCGGTATTCCGACCTCAAGGGCCTGCTGCGTCAGTGGGGTCCCACCATGGATGATGTATTTGCCATGCGCGATCGCTCACGGGAGTTGTTGTCGCTGGTGGACGATGGTGACGAGCAGATTAGGAAGGCGCGCGAGGCGCTCGGAAGCGCCGAACGCGAGCTCTTTGCTGCCGCCAAGGTACTCAAGCGTGCGCGCAACACCGCTGCTCCGCGTTTTTGTCACGAGGTGGGTCGCCAGATGACACGCCTGGAGATGGGCGGCGCTGAGCTGGTCTGGGAGTCCCGCGATCTCCCTCGCGCTGAGTGGACACCCGCGGGTCCTTCGAGCTATGAGCTGCTATATCGCAGCGGCGCCGGCTTGACACCTCGTCCCTTGCGCCGCATTGCGTCGGGCGGCGAGCTGAGCCGCGTCATGCTGGCGAGCAAGGTGGTTTTGGGTAACGCCGATGGTGTCGATACGCTTGTGTTTGATGAGGTCGATGCCGGTGTTGGTGGCTCCACCGCGCGTGCCCTCGCGAGCGTGCTGGCAGATCTCGCCGCGACGCATCAGGTCATCGTCGTAACGCACCTGGCGCAGGTTGCGGTCATGGCCGACAAGCATTACGTGGTCAGTAAAGAGCCCGGCGATGTTCCCCAAACGCATCTGGATGAGGTGGCTGGGGACGCCCGTACCGCAGAGATCGCCCGTATGCTGAGCGGTGACCAGTCGGCGGCAAGCCTTGCGCACGCCAAGCAGATGCTGGAAGAAGCGCGTGTTTAGTCCGAGCCGCCACGTGCAAGTGCGACCCGGCTGCCACGAAACCAGCCCATCTACTACGTTTAATAGGCTATCGGTAACCACGGCAAGAATTGCAAAAAGAAAACCGCAGGTAGAACGCCTGCGGTTTTCTCTATTTTCGGTATGTGGTTGGGCCATACGGATAAAACGTAGTAGATGGGCCGGTTTCGTGGCGAGTGGCGTCTATCGGCTTCCCAAGTTGCCTACTCTACGACCTTATCCGGCTGGATGAGCTCCTCGTAGTAGCTGATATGCTCGCGCGCGTCCTCGATTTCGGGTAGCAGGAAATTGTAGATCACCTCGATGATCATCGTTGCGCTGATTTTGGAGAATGCAAAGTCGCCCGTGGTGAGCAGTGCCTCGTGGTTCACGGTATTAAAGGTGTAGTCGGCCAAGCGAGCAAGCGGAGACTTGCTGTCGCTGCTGATGACGACTACGGTAGCACCGCATTCGCGAGCTGCTTTTGCCATGCGATTTAGTCGGCGCGACTTACCCGAGTTTGAGATGAGCACGATTACGTCACCGGGCTTTAGGGTCAATGCGAACCCGATTGCGGTTTCACTAATGGTGCTTGCCATGCAGCGCAGACCCAGCTGCGAAAACTTAAATGTCGCATCGAGCGCGACCGCGTTCGTATTGCCCACGGCGGCGAACTCAATAACGCCGGCATTCTTAAGTGCGTGCACAACTGTGGCCAAGGTGTCATGATCAATGCCGTCGATGGTCGCATTCAATTCGCTCACCTTGGCGGCGAGGATATTTTTAAGGCTCTGCTCCATGTTGTCGAGCGAGACCTCGTCGGTCAGGCCCTCGTTGCGCTGACTCTCCAAGTCGCGCGCCAACGAAAACTGAAAGCTGCGGAAGCTGCCAAAGCCCAGCTTGCGGCAGAAGCGCGAGACCGTCGCCTCGGACGTGGCAGCGGCGCGCGAGAGCTGGGCGGCTGTCAGACGCGGAGCCTCGGACTGGTGCTCTAGGATATAGTCGACAATGCGCTGCTCGGACTCGCTGTACCCTTTGTGCGTACTAATAAGGGAGAGCGCGCTCTTGCTGCTATCGGTCATAGGTGGCTCCTGGTTGGCATGAAAATCGGACTTGTTTTTCAATGCCATAGTATACGGGCATTTTCAATTACAAGATACACCTTGCCGTTTCAAGTGTTGATGGTAAACTTTCATCTACCGTTTACGGTTATGAAAGAACCTTTCACCGGAGAATTGCGCCTTGTCTCTTCTCACGCGGACGGTAGGTTGGTATCTTTCATTTGTGGAAAAGCGCGCAAGGACGCGCGTGTAGGGGAGCGCCTGCGGGCGCAAAACTTAAAAAGGAGGGACACATGGCTAAGTTTGACATCATCGCCGCGACCGGTTGCCCGACCGGCATTGCGCACACCTTCATGGCGAAGGAGGCGTTGGAGAAGGCAGCTGCCGAGCGAGGTCTGACCATTAAGGTTGAGACTCATGGCCAGGTCGGTGTCGAGAACGAGCTCACCAAGAGCGAGATCGCCGGTGCCAAGGCCGTCGTCGTCGCAGCCGATAAGGATGTCCAGGCGGAGCGTTTCGCCGGTAAGCCCATGGTTTCCGTCGGCGTTTCCAAGGCCCTGTCCGTCGAGGCCGCCGGAAAGCTGATTGACCACGCGCTCGCCGCCAAGGGCGACGATACGGTTGCCGCTGCCGCCGATGTCGAGGACGAGGTCGAGGAAAAGGAGTCCATCGGCCACGTCATCTACAAGCACCTCATGAATGGCGTCAGCCACATGCTGGTCTTCGTCGTCGCCGGTGGTGTTCTGACCGCCGTTTCGTTCCTGTGGGGTATCACGTCCTTCGATTCGACGGCTGCCGACTACAACAGCTTTGCCGCGATGCTCAAGATTATCGGCGGTATCGCCATGAACCTCATGGTTCCGGTGCTCTCCGCCTACATCGCCGAGTCCATCGGCAAGCGCCCGGCGCTCGTCCCCGGTTTTGTTGCCGGTATGATCGCCATCCAGGGTCTGCCCGTTAACGCCGATACCGGTATGATCGACGCCGGTGGCGCCGGCGTGGGCTTCGGCTTCCTGGGCGGCATCGTCGGCGGCTTCCTCGCCGGCTATGTCATCCTGCTGCTCGAGAAGGTCTTTGCCGGTCTGCCCAAGAACCTGGACGGCCTCAAGGCTATCTTCCTGTACCCGCTGTTCTCGACCGCCATCGTCGGTCTGGTCATGCTCGGCATCTCCGGCCCCATGGCTGCCATCAACACCGCCATGATGGACTTCCTCAAGGGTCTGTCCGCCTCTGGCGCCGTTGTCCTGGGTCTTGCCATCGGCTGCATGTGCGCCTTTGACATGGGCGGCCCGGTCAACAAGGCTGCTTACGTCACCGGTACCGCTATGCTCACCGAGGCCTTGGCCGCCGGTGTTGGCACCGACACCTACAACTTCGGCACCAACTTCATGGCTGCCGTCTCCGCCGCTTGCATCGTTCCGCCGCTGATCACCACCTTCGCCGTCGTTGTCGGTAAGAAGTACTTCAGCCAGGAGGATCACGACGCCGGTATCGTCAACCTCATTCTTGGTTGCACCCACATCACCGAGGGCGCCATTCCGTTCATGACCAAGAACATCTGGCCGGTCATGCCCATCATGATGCTCGGTTCCTCTATCGCTTCGATCCTGACCATTATGTTCAACGTTCACGATCCGGCGCCTCACGGTGGCTTCCTGGTCCTGCCCGTTGTCGAGAACGGTCCGCTTTGGGTCCTCGCGATCCTCATCGGCGCTGTTGTCGGTGGCATCCTGTTCGTGGCCTTCAAGAAGTACGACTTCGAGAAGAATCAGAAGGCCGCTCCTGTAGCCAAGCCGGTTGAGGCTTCCAAGGCCGCTGCCGTTGAGGCCCCTAAGGCCGAGGCTGCCGACTTCGTGAAGGTTGAGAATGTCTTTGTCGCCGAGGACTTCGCTTCTCGTGACGAGGCTCTGAGCTTCGTTTCCAACCAGGCTGTCAAGGCCGGTATCGCCAGCGACGCCGACGCCGTGATGAACGCCTTCCTGGCCCGCGAGGCCGAGGGCACCACGGGCATGATGGAGGGCTTCGCCATCCCGCATGCCAAGTCCGACGCCATTACCGAGGCTGCCGTCATCGTCGTTAAGGACGAGTCCGGCGTGACCGGTTGGGATACCATGGACGGCGCTCCTGTCAACGTGGCCATCGCTCTGCTCATCCCTGGTGCACAGGCTGGCACCACGCACCTCAAGATCCTGTCCAAGGTTGCCGAGGCGCTCATGGACGAGGACTTCCGTGGCACCGTCAAGGGTTCCACCGACGCCGCCGAGATCGCCAAGACGATCAACGCCCGCCTGGTCTAATCCCACAGTACGCGAATAACATCGCCCCCTGTAACAAAGGCGAGGACTCCCTACGGGTCCTCGCCTTTTTTCATACCACCCGGCACTCAGGGATGTTCCTTTCCTGCCGGCACCCCGGGACACTCCTTAGTCCCCAACAGGGCATAAATAGCCCTCATCGACTGAATCACCCACGCGAACAATAATTCAGCCAGAATTCCTTTTGCACGATATTTCTTGGACGGAAGCATGTTCCCGCAGCTCGCCTGCCGGGCGGGGCGGTTAAGTTTGTCGCGAGTTCCGCACGCAAAGGAAAGCACTTAATGTGCTTTCCGTCTTGCGCAGGACTGTAGAGCAGCAAACTTAACCGCCCCGCCCGGCAGGCGAGCGGACAGCGAACGACATCTGTCCAACAATTCGTGCGAAACACAATGAAAAACCGTTTGATGTGAGTTAATATAAACAACGTCGTGAATCTGACTCCTGCCACATGCATGACAGGGGTTAAACACAAAAAAGGAGTCAACTATGGTTTCTGAGAAGGCTACCCTCGTTAATCCTCAGGGTCTGCACATGCGTCCGGCTGGTCTGTTCGCCTCCACCATGGGCAAGTACGCCTGTGACGTGACGGTCGTCACCCCCGAGAAGGAGGTCAACGGCAAGTCCCCGATGGCCCTCATGGCTGCTGGTATCCCCTGCGGCACCGAGGTCGAGGTCAAGTGCGACGGCGCCGACGAGGCCGAGGCTCTGGCTGCTGCCATCGAGCTCATCAAGAGCGGTCTTGGCGAGTAGAACTCAAACGGGTCGCATGTTGAACAACTAAGTTCATATTTGGGGGCGCAGTGACCTGTCTTAAGGTAGCTGCGCTCTTTTGTCATGGATATGGCAAAACGCTTTATCACATGACACGGAGAGAGGAATGGGAATGTATCAGGGAGTCAACGCTTCCGAGGGCATCGGTATCGGCACCGTCATGGTCGCCGTCGATCCCGACTTGACGTTTGAGCCGCACGAGGTTGCTGATTCGGCAGCAGAGAAGGAGCGCTATCAGACCGCTCTTTCGGTCTTCTGCGAGAAGACCCAGGCTCAGGCCGACCACATGAAGGAGACGGTGGGCGAGGCCGAGGCCGAGATCATGAGCGGACACATTGTCCTGGCTCAGGATCCGGGCATGACCGACGCCATCAACGTCGCCATTGACGGCGGCACCTGCGCCGAGCAGGCGCTCATGGACACCTCGACCATGTTCGAGAACATGTTCCTGTCCATGGACGATGAGATGTTCCGTCTGCGCGCGGCCGACATCGCCGACATCCGCACCGGTATTCTGGCCGAGCTGCTGGGCAAGGAGGTCGTCGACCTTTCCGTCCTGCCCGAGAACACCGTCGTTGTCGTGCACGACCTCACGCCGTCCATGACCGCCACGATCGATAAGGCCCACGTTGCCGGTATCGTCACCGAGACTGGTGGCCGCACGTCGCACTCCGCAATCATTGCGCGCGCCCTCGAGATCCCGGCTGTCCTTTCGGTTTCCAACAGCTGCACCGCACTGCGCAACGGCATGACCGTTGTCGTCGACGGTGGCAAGGGTATCGTCGAGGCCGATCCCGATGAGGAGACGCTCGCCGCTTACACTGCCAAGGCCGAGGCTTTCGCTGCCGAGAAGGCGGCTCTCGAGGCCTTCCGCGGCAAGCCGTCCGTGACTGCCGACGGCATCAAGAAGATTATTGCCTGCAACATCGGCAACCCCGATGACGTGCCCAACGCGCTCGATCACGATGCCGAGGCTATCGGCCTGTTCCGTTCCGAGTTCCTGTTCATGGACTCTGCTGAGCTTCCTTCCGAGGAGGAGCAGTTCAACGCCTACCGTAAGGTCGCCAGCGCGCTCAAGGGCGCTCCGGTCATCATCCGCACGCTCGATGTGGGTGGCGACAAGGAGATTCCGTACCTGCACATGGTCAAGGAAGAGAACCCCTTCATGGGCTTCCGCGCCGTGCGTTACTGCCTGGCCAACCCCGACCAGTACAAGGTCCAGCTCCGCGCCCTGCTGCGCGCCAGCGCCTTCGGTGACGTCAAGATTATGATCCCGCTCGTCACCTGCGTCGAGGAAGTCTTGGCTGTCAAGGAGCTCGTCGAGCAGTGCAAGACCGAGCTGACCGAAGAGGGTCGCAAGTTCAACGAGAACATCGAGGTCGGCATCATGGTCGAGACGCCTGCAGCCTCGCTGCTCGCTGACCGCCTGGCCGAGGTCGCCGACTTCTTCTCCATCGGCACCAACGACCTGATCGGCTACACCATGTGCGCCGACCGTGGCAACGACACCATCTCCAACCTGTACCAGGTTTACTATCCCGCCGTGCTCCGCTCGCTCAAGAACATCATCGAGAGCGGCGTGAAGGCCGGCATCATGGTCGGTATGTGCGGCGAGGCCGCTGCCGATCCGTTGCTCGAGCCGCTGCTGATCAGCTGGGGCCTGGAGGAGTTCTCGATGAGCGCTCCGTCCATCCTGCGCGCCCGCAAGACCATCAGCCAGTGGACCAAGGCCGAGTGCGACGAGCTCGCCGAGAAGGCACTCGCCTGCAACACTGCCGCCGAGGTCAAGGCGCTGCTCGAGTCCGCTGCTCGCTAATTTGGTATCAGAGGTAACCGCGTGGTTGGAATGGGCCAATCACGCGGCCCTCACATATACAGGGGGTACTGTAAATGTTCTACACGCTAACCGCTAACCCGGCTGTCGACATGACGGTTTCGAGCTCTCCGCTCGAGCCCGACGAGAACGTCCGCACCGGCTCGGCCAGCTACACGGCTAACGGCAAGGGCCTCGACGTGTCCTTCGCCTTTAAGAAGATGGGCGTCGACACCGTCGCGCTCGGTTTCTTCGCCGGCTTCACGGGCAAGTTCATCGTCGAGGAGGTCATGAATCTGGGTTGCCTCTGCCGCCCGGTCTGGACCGACGGTATCACGCGCATCAACACCTACGTCAACGATGGCCAGCACGAGTACGGCATCCTGAACCCCGGTGCTCCGATCACGCCGCAGCACCAGGAGGAGCTCTACAACATCCTGGACACCGCGGGCGACCTTGAGTGCCTGATCGTCTCCGGCTCCGTGCCTCCCAAAGCTACGCCCGACTTCCTGGCTCAGGTCATGGAGCACGCTCAGGCCCGTGGCGCCGACGTCGTCCTGGACCTGTCCTCCGACAAGCTCAAGGAGCTCGCTCACAAGAAGCCGCTGCTCATTAAGCCGAACCATCACGAGATGAAGGCTATCTTCGGCGTGCCGGTCGACACCGACGACGAGGTCCGCGTTGCCATGAAGCTGGCTCACGAGGCCGGCGTCCAGAACGTGCTGCTCACCCGTGGTAGCCGCGGTGACGCTTACTTCTCCAACGGCGAGGACATCTGGTATGCCAAGCGTGAGTTCAACATCAAGCTTGTCTCTTCCGTCTGCGCCGGCGACTGCACCCTCGCTGCGTTCCTGCACAAGTGGTACAGGGATCGCGACAACGTCGAGGAGGCCATGAAGCTCGCTATGGCCACCGGCGCCAACGTTGCTGAGTCCGTCGGCATCGGCGACTTTGGTCACGTCGACGAGTACAGCAAGCGCGTTGCCGTTCGCAAGCTCGATCGCAAGTAAGCGAAACGCGACATATTCGTGCGCATGCGGCGCTCCGGTTTCGGCCGGGGCGCCGTTTTTTTGTCCCACTCGAACCTCGGAGCCGCGCTTCACGCGTTCCACACCGTTCACCGAGTTGTTGTAGCCTTTTGCCGAAACGTGGAATATACTTTCATTAACACGTTGCTTCGTGAAAGGAACATTCATGATTTACACGCTTACTGCAAATCCCGCTATTGACTACAACATCTCCTGCGATGGCCTGTCCGCCAACACCGTCACCCGCACCCGTAACGCTGTCTACACCCCCAACGGCAAGGGTCTCAACGTCTCTTTTACGCTCGACCACTACGGCGTCGACACCACGATCCTGGGCTTCTTCGCCGGCTTCTCGGGAGAGTTCATCGTTAAGGGCGCCGAAGCCCTTGGCGTGCCCGTCAAGCCCGTGTGGACTGACGGCATCACGCGTGTCAACGTGTTCCTCAACGCCGGTCCCGACACCGAGTACAACATGGTCAATGCTGGTGCCGCCATCAACGCTGCCAACGAGCAGGAGATGTTTGAGCTCATCGATTCACTCGACGACATGACCTGCCTTGTCATTAGCGGCTCGCTGCCCCCCAACACCTCCGAGGGCTTCCTGGCCGAGGTCCTGCGTCGCGTGAAGGCGAAGGGCGCCGAGTTCGTGCTCGATATCTCGAGCCATCAGTTGGCCGACCTCATTGCCATGGAGCCGTTGCTCATTAAGCCCAACGACGACGAGCTGCTCGACATCTTTGGCATTAAGGTGAGCGGCGGCGACGATGAGTCCGTCAAGGCTGCCATGGCCGAGCTGCATGCCAAGGGCGCCAAGAACGTGTTGCTGACCCTCGGCGGTGCTGGTGCATACTTTTCCAACGGGGAGCACATCTGGTTTGCCAACCGCACCTTCGACGTCAAGCTGCTGTCGACGGTCTGCGCCGGCGATTCCTCGCTGGCCGCCTTCCTGTCCGTGTGGCACGACGCTCCCGAGCGCGTCGAGGACGCCCTGCGCCTCTCGATGGCCACCGGCGCCAACGTGGTCGAGTGCCCGGGCCTGGGCGACTTTGCAAAGGTCGATGAGTATCAGAAGGGTATCGCCATTCGTCAGGTCTGCTAGCGTGGCGTACGGGCCTTGGTTTCGTGCTTTATTGAGCACCCGTCTCGGATTATCGAGGCGGGTGCTTTTTCATTTCGGTGGCAGAGGTCTTGGGATTCAATCTTGCTTGAAGCGCGTTCGCGTGTGCGCTCGCTCTCGTTTCTTGCTAGACTTCTTGGAAACCATCAATCGATATGCCCGCAGTTGCAGGAGGCCACAGGAATGTGCAATGTTTCGCTCAACGCCACGCAGCCGTCAGCCGCCTCTCTGCGTGTGTTGCGAGCCCTCGAGGATGCTGGTCTTGAGGCCTGGTACGTGGGCGGTTGGGTACGTGACGCCCTGATGGGACGTCCCAGCCACGATGTCGACATGTGCTGCAGCGGCCTGTGGCAGGAGTCCAAGGCGGCACTCGAGGCCGCCGGTATTGCCGTAGTTGAGTCGGGCATTAAATTTGGCGGCATTACGGCTATTTGCGATGGCGAGCGCATTGAGGTCACCACCTATCGCCTGGACGGCTTCTATACCGACGGTCGTCATCCTCAGGGTGTGGAGCGCGCCGCTTCGCTTGAGGACGATCTGGCGCGCCGCGACTTTACCGTCAATGCCATGGCGTGGCATCCCGAGCGCGGCCTTGTCGACCGCTACGATGGCCAGGGCGACCTAGACCGCAAGCTGATTCGCGCCGTCGGTGATCCTAAGCGCCGCTTTAACGAGGATGCCCTGCGCATGTTGCGCGCGGTGCGCTTTGCCTGCCGCCTAGACTTTGTGATTGAGCCCGAGACCAAGCGTGCCCTTGCCGAGTGCGCGCCGCTGCTCGATGCCGTGGCGCGCGAGCGCGTGGGTATTGAGCTCGAGGGCATTCTATCGACCGGCCACGGGGGAGACGCGATGCTGCGCTACCCCGAGCTCATCTGCGCCGCCGTGCCCGAGCTTGCGCCGGCTCGTGGGTTTGACCAGCGCAGTGTCTATCATGCGTTTAACGTCTACGAACATATCGCCCGCGTGCTGACGGTGGCAGGGGAGCTGGCGCTGTGCGATGGCGTGGCGCCTTCGCCGAGCTTAATGTGGGCAGCGTTTTTGCATGACGTCTCCAAGCCCGATTGCTTTACGGTCGATCACGCCGGCAGCGGCCACTTCTACGGTCATCCCGAGCTCGGCGCCAAGAAGGCGCGCGTCATTATGGATCGCCTGGCGCTCTCGCACGATTTGGTGCGCGATGTGTGCCTGCTCATCAAATACCATGACAAGCCGCTGCGCCCCGAGCGCTCCTGCCTGCTCAATATGATGCGCGCGCTTTCGGGCGAGGGTGTCGACACGCCGCGTCTGATGGACGAGCTCATGGATCTTAAGCGTGCTGACACACTTGGCAAGGCCCCGTCGTGCTTCTATTACGTCGAGACGATCGAGGAGATGCGTACGCTCGCCCACGATCTGCTGCAGGCGGGGGAGCCCTATACACTCAAGATGCTTGCCATTAACGGCGGCGACCTGATCCGCGCCGGTGTGAAGCCGGGGCCCGAGCTAGGCCAGCTACTCAACTCCGCCCTCGACGCCGTGATCGAAGACAACATTTCCAACGAGCGCGAAGCTCTTTTGGTCCATCTCAACTTGAATTAGCTACCCAGTTTACCTGCGCGTTCCATAACCTGCCGACAATTTTTTCGGCAATTTGGAATTTCTTCTTGCGCTGATGTTTTTTGTCCCGTAATATATGTCCTCGCAGCACGGCAGTGCAGATGTCATGTGGCCCGTTCGTCTAGCGGTTTAGGACGCCGCCCTCTCAAGGCGGAGATCACCAG
>CAJMOC010000023.1:0-19890 GCA_905214945.1 uncultured bacterium | reverse complement strand
GCACAAGCGCCCTGGCGAAGCCATACCCAAACCCCGTGAGCCACACGTAAGACAGTAAGGGGGTGGTGCTCGTGTGGTATGTGATTCAGGTCATTAACGGTCGCGAAGACGTAATGCGCGAGCGCATCGAGCGTGTGGTGCCGTCTGGCGCCCTGCAGGAGCTCTTTTATCCCCAATATCAGACCGAAATCAAGGTACACGGCGAATGGGTTAACACGACCAAGCCGTTGTTCCCCGGTTATCTCATCTGCGATACGGCAGACCCCCGTACCGTGCAACAGTATTTGCTGCGCATGGACGACTTTGCACGGGTGCTATCCCAGGACGGTCAATTTGTTCCGCTGGCAAAAGAAGAGACCCAGTTCATTGGCAATTTTACCAATAGGGGAGACCGTGTGGTGCCCATGAGCGAGGCCCTAAAAGACGGCGATCAGGTTGTAGTGACGGCAGGTCCGTTGCTGGGCCACGAAGGCCTTATCAAAACCATAAACAGACGCAAGAGCACTGCTTATTTAGAGCTCGATCTGTGCGGCCGACGCGTAACCACCCGCGTTGGCATCGCAGTGCTTTCCAACGAGCAGCGCGTCATGCGCAATCTTAAAAAGGCGATCGCCTAGCTGCTGGCGATTTCCGCAAAGGACAGGGAGGATCCCCGACCCGGGGACGAAATCTTGGAAGAGAACGTGTCGGATAAAACTCAATATACAACGGATGCGCCCGCGGGGGCGGCACTGATTGCTCAGGCCATGGACCGGCGTGAGGGCGCCGGCCGCTACAGGGCCATGCAATCCATTATGGACTGGGATCGCTCGCGCCTTGCCTACCGCACCGTTAAGCGCGCGTTCGACATCGTGTTCAGCGGCTGCGTGCTGGCTTTCATCGCCGTACCCAGCCTTGTGCTCGCCGCGGCCATCCGCCTTGAGAGCGAGGGCAACCCGTTCTACAGCCAGATCCGCGTGGGCCAGACCCACCGTGACGGCAGCCTGTCAACCTTCCGCATGTGGAAGTTCCGATCCATGTACAGGGACGCCGACGAGCGCCTCGCCGAGCTCAGGGAGCAGAACGAGATCGCCGGCGCCATGTTCAAGATGAGGGAGGACCCCCGCGTCACCAAGATCGGCAGGTTCATCCGCAAGCACTCCATTGATGAGTTCCCGCAGTTCCTCAACGTGTTCATGGGGCAGATGTCCGTGGTGGGCCCGCGCCCGCCGCTGCCGAATGAGGTCGCAGAGTATACGGAGTACGACCTGCAGCGTTTGGCTGTGAAGCCGGGGATCACCGGCTGGTGGCAGGTCACTGAGCGCAACTCGACGGGATTCGACGGCATGGTCCGTCGCGACCTGGAATATATCGCCAATCGGGGCGTTTTCTTCGATTTGAAAATAATCCTACTCACTGTGATTGAGGTTGTCAGCGGAAATGGCGCTTGCTAAAGAGACTAGATGGAAATACGAAGACGCCAGTTCAAGGGTTGATCTTCCTGGGCGAGTCGAAGTCCTGGGCGCCCCCGTTGACCCCTGGACGATGGAGCAGACCGTCGAGGCGACCGACGCGCTCATCAAGGAGGGGCGCTTCGCCCACCTTATCGGCGTGAATGCCGACAAGCTGCTGCAGATGCGCGACGATCCAGAGATGGACGCATGCGTGCGCCGATGCGAAATCGTGAATGCCGATGGCGCGTCCATGGTCATGGCCGCCAAGAAGCTGGGCGTGGACCTGCCCGGACGAGTGGCCGGCATCGACCTCATGTGGGAGCTGTGCGGGCTGGCCGAGCGCGAGGGGCACAGGGTCTACCTGCTGGGCGCCAAGGCCGAGGTGGTCGCCGAGACTGCCGAGGTACTGTCCGAGAGGTATCCCAATATGGTCCTCGCGGGCTACCGTGACGGCTACTTCGGCAACGACGAGTTCGACGCCGTGATATCCGAGGTTGAGCAGACTAAACCCGACATCGTTTTCGTGGGCATCACCTCGCCCAAGAAGGAGCGCCTTATCGAGCGTTTCCGCGAGCTGGGCGCCAAGGGCGCTTTCGTGGGCGTGGGGGGTTCGTTCGACGTGGTCTCCGGCAACATCCCGCGCGCCCCGATGTGGATGCAGCGCGCGAACCTGGAGTGGCTCTTCCGCATGATGCAGGAGCCCAAGCGCCTGGTGAAGCGCTACGTGGTCGGCAACACCCGTTTCTACATGCTTCTCCGCAAGGAGTCAAAGAGGAGCAAGGCCAATGACTAAGAAGAAAGTAATGCTCGTCTTCGGCACCCGCCCGGAGGCAATCAAGATGTGCCCGCTCGTCAATGAGCTGAAGACACGCACGGATGAGTTTGAGACCGTCGTGACCGTGACCGGCCAGCATCGAGAGATGCTCGATCAGGTGCTGCGTGTCTTCGGCGTGACTCCTGACCACGACCTTGCGATCATGAAGCCGGGCCAGACGCTGTTCGACGTGACGTGTGACGTGCTGCTCAAGCTCAGGGCCGTCCTCGAGGACGAGATGCCCGATGTCGTCCTAGTCCACGGAGACACCACGACCAGCTTCGCCTCGGCGCTCGCGTGCTTTTACCTTCAGATTCCCGTGGGCCACGTCGAGGCCGGCCTGCGCACGCACGATATCTACAGCCCCTGGCCGGAGGAGTTCAACCGCCAGGCGGTCGACATCGTGAGCGAGTACTACTTTGCCCCGACGGAGGCGAGCAAGGAGAATTTGCTCGGGGAGGGCAAGCCCGAGTCCAGGATCTGGGTCACCGGCAACACCGGCATCGACGCCCTGCGCACCACCGTGCGCGAGGGCTACTCCCACCCCGAGCTCGAGTGGGCGGAAAGCTCGCGCCTCATCCTCATCACGGCGCACCGCCGCGAGAACCTGGGAGAGCCAATGCACCGCATGTTCCGCGCCATCCGCCGCGTGATGGAGGAGCACCCAGACACCAAGGCGATCTACCCCATCCACATGAACCCGATCGTCCGCAAGGCCGCCCATGAGGAGCTCGACGGCTTCGACAGGCTCCACATCATCGACCCGCTCGAGGTTCTCGACTTCCACAACTTCATGGCCGCCAGCCACCTCATCCTCACCGACTCGGGCGGCATCCAGGAGGAGGCGCCTAGCCTGGGCAAGCCGGTCCTCGTCATGCGAGACACCACCGAGCGCCCCGAGGGAGTCGCCGCCGGCACGCTGAAACTCGTCGGCACCGAGGAAGACGTCATCTACCGCGAGTTCAGTCGTCTGCTCTCCGATGAGGGGGAGTACGCGGCCATGAGCCATGCCTCGAACCCCTACGGTGATGGTCATGCGAGCGAGCGGATCGGCGACGTGCTGGAAGGTAGGTCGCGATGATTCGGGTCCTGCACATCATTCAACAGTTAGGTCCCGGCAGGGGCGGGGTGAGGACCTTCGTCTCTACGATGCTTGATTGCCCAGCTCCCGATATCGAGCAGAGCGTACTTTCGGTTGGACGCGTCGAGGGGGACAGGTTCGGAGAGCGATTCTACGGTCCTTTAATTGATAGCTACAGCCCGCTGCTGGTTGGCACTCTGGGGGCGAAGCGCCTTGGCGCTTTTCTGTCGAAGCACCGTTTCGACATCGTTCAGATTCACACGAACAACGCACTCGGCTTCGTCTTCGCCTCTGAGGCCAAAAAAGCCGGAGTTCCCTCGCGCATCGTGCACTGCCATAACAGCGCGCTTGGCAGCACCTCGCGTTTGAAGAATATGGTCAACGTGGCCATGATAGAGAGGTTTCTCCCGTCGGCGAGTGAGCGCTGGGCATGCAGCGAGGTCGCAGGTGAATATCTCTTTCAGGGCGCTGGCTATGCCTTGGTGCACAACGGGGTCGATTCCGATAAATTCCGATTCTCGTCCTCTGACCGGGCTGCCGTTAGACATCGGCTTGGGATCCCGGGCAATGCCACCGTCATAGGGTTTGTCGGGGCAGGCATTCCTGCGAAAAACACCCTGCGCGCCCTCGATATCTTCAATCAGCTGCGCTCCAGTGAGGCCGATTCCCGCCTTCTGCTCTTCGGCCAAGCCGAGGAACTTCCCCTTGCGAAGGAGAAGGCGGCTAAAATGGGGCTGAGCGAATCGGCGGTTTTCATCGGTACCGTTGACGATATCTGGAGGTACTACAGCGCCATGGATGCGCTGCTTGCCCCCTCTTTCCACGAGGGGCTACCGATTGCCTTCATTGAGGCCCAGGCAAATGGACTGCCCATCCTCAGCTCTGACGCGGTTACCCAAGAGGCCGATCTGACGGGCCTTCTCAAGCGCGCAGCACTTTCGCTTTCCGACAAGGAGTGGGCTGATTTGCTGGAAACCTGCGCCGGCAAAAGGGAACTAACTGCCGAGGCGGACTATGTTCCGTTTCTTGATAAAGCGGGTTACACCACGAGGTCGCTCTACGAGCAGCTCTCTGATCGCTATAGGAATATGACTAAAGGAGCGTAATATGACGACCGAGTATTTATCCATGCAAGAGGTGAAAGCTGCCGAGCTGCGGCTCCTTCGCATTTTCGACTGCTATTGTCGAGAGAACAATCTGCGATATTCAATGGGTTCCGGCACTCTTCTCGGTGCGGTTAGGCACAAGGGGTTCATTCCCTGGGATGATGATATCGATGTCGTCATGCCCGTTGAGGACTACAGGAAGTTTCTGGCTGGCTTCGCCTCCCGTACTGGAGCGGAGCAATCCCATGTTGGGCTTGCCAGTCAGCTGAACCTTAAAGGTTCAGCTGCAATTCCTTTTGAAAAACTGGTGGATACCAGCATTGAGGTAAAGTCTGCATTCATTGCAGAGGGAATCCGCGAATATGTGTGGATCGATATCTTTCCGATTGTTTCTTTCGAAAGTGAAGCCGAAGCCAGCAAGGCCTGGGATGCAGCAGCTCGATATAAGTACCTGTTCCAAGCATCAAGATGGAGCTCGGGACAGCCAGGAGTTGCTGGCTGCTTCAAAACCGTCTTCGGCGCGTTTGCCAGGCACACCCCTCTGCAACAGTGGGCTCTCGGCAAGCTAAGAACGATGACGGATAACGGTTGCTTTTCAACTATCGGCACTGCTGCCAATCTGGCTTGGGCGGTCAGCCAGTCGCTGGAGGTTTTCCCCGCGAGCCTGTTTAACAACTTGGTTGAATACGAATTCGAAAACGAACAGTTCTTTGGCTTTGAGGATGCGGACCGCTATCTCTCGATAATGTACGGGGACTATATGTCACTTCCGCCTGCCGACAAGCGTATTGCGCATGAGTTGAAGGCCTGGCGCGTCAGCGTTTCCAGCGACTTCGACCCTACAAGTAGCGGAAGCACCGATGAACAAGATTGCTAAGGCGCTTAAATGGGGCGCTTCCGCCCTACGGGTTGCCAAGATGTGCGTTGTGGCCGGAAATTGGCTCAAGATCGCCTCAGACAAACCATTGTACCTGGGCAAGGGCGCACGGGTGATATTGGACGAGGGCGCATCCCTCAGCATCGGTGCGGGCGTTTATTTGAGCCCCGAGTGCTTCGTACAGGTCACTAAAGGCGCAACTTTAGTGCTGGAAGGCGGCGTTTACATGAACGAGGGCTGCCGCGTGACGGCAGTCCAATCCGCCGTCATCGGTGCAAACACGCTCTTTGGTCCTAATGTCCAGATTTACGACCACGACCACGAATTCGACTGCAGAGGGGTTAGCTCAAAGTTAACCTACGCGCCGGTTTCGATTGGTCAGCATTGTTGCCTTTGCGCTAATGCAGTCGTTAAGCGCGGTTCCTCGATTGCGTGCCGCCCTCTCGTCTCGGAGAACCCTGTTGTCACGTGTGACCTTACCGAGTCGGGCGCGCTGTACGCCGGTGCGCCCGCTCGATTGGTATAGAGATACGACTAGGAAGCCTTCTTAAACGTGGATCAAAAGCTGAACATAACCCTTATCGTGCCCGTGTACAACGTTAGGCGCTACCTCGAGCAGTGCGTCCGCTCAATTCTTGAACAGTCGTATTCAGTTTTCGAGGTGTTGCTCGTCGACGACGGGTCGACCGACGGGTCGGGCGAGCTGTGTGATCGACTCTCCTCTGAGAACGATTGCGTGCGGACAGTGCATAAGGAGAACGCGGGGTTGGGTTTCGCGCGTAACACGGGGCTTGACAACCTGTGCCCTGAGTCAACGCACGTAATGTTCGTGGACTCGGATGACTGGCTCGAATCCGACATGGTTGAGACGTTAGCCCGAGCCATTGAGGACACCGGGGCGGATTGTGTTCTGGGCGGTTTCACCAAGCGAGATGATAAAGGAAGTCCCCAGTTTGAGTTCAAACTCGAGGACGCCGTGTGGGAGGGCGACGAGCTAGCAAAGAGGTTTATACCCCGCGTATGCGGCAGCTCCCCCGAGATGTCCGATTCGATTCCAATGTCGGTATGTTCGTCTATTTTCGCAACAAGGAACATCAACGAACATATCCTGCGCTTTCCCTCGGAGCGCGAGGTAATCAGCGAAGACTTCGTCTTTAAATACAAGTACCTCAGGACTAGCAACAAGGTAGTGACGACGAGCAACGTGGGGTATTCGTACCGCACGAACCTTTCGTCACTTACCACTTCGTATAGACCAGATCGCTTCGACGCCAGTCTTTTTTTCTACGACTACGCTCTTCGACTCGTGGCGGACTCGCCCTCGGAATCGGAATGCGTTTTGAGATTAAAAAAGACCTTATTTATCAATATGAAGATGTGCATCTCGCAGGAAGTGCCTCGCGTAAGCGGTAAGAGCCGCCGCGACGCCTGCCGCGCCATTCACACTATGGCGGGCGACGAACGCCTGATGAAAGTGATTAATGACTACCCATGCGAGAGACTCCGCTTTAAGCAGAAGGTCTTCGTGCAGTTGCTGAGGCACCAGGCCGCAAACGTTCTCTACATGGCTGCGGTTAAGGGGGTCATCTAGATTGGAGACGCGAACATGGCTTTGAGAGACGTGGTGAGAAAGGTTTACAACAAGCTCCTCGTGAACAACGAGGGGTACTTGAAGTACCTGCGTTCACGCGGTGTCACTATTGGTGAGGACGTCACGTTCCATTGCCCCGGCGACACGCACGTCGACATCACCGACCCGCACCTTCTGACAATCGGCGACCACGTTAACCTCACGGGGCCCATTACCATCCTTACTCATGACTACGGCTGGTCGGTAATCAAGGGCAAGACGGGTGAGATTCTGGGCAACGAGAAACCGGTCACCATCGGCAATAACGTCTTCGTCGGGTGGGGCGCCACCATCCTCTGCGGCACGACTATCGAGGATAACGTGATCATCGGCGCCCATGCTGTGGTGAGCGGTCATGTCGAGGGCAATTCTGTTTGGGGAGGGGTGCCCGCTCGGCGAATCTGCTCATTGGAGCACTATCGGGAGAAGCGAGCCTCAGCTCAGGTCGAAGAGGCCAAGGAGTACGTGCAGCTCTTCCGTGCGAGGAGGGGCCGCGATCCCAAGCCCGAGGAGATTCGCGAGTACTTTCCGCTATTCGCAGACCCCGAGAATCTCTGCGGCGTGCATGAGTCGCAGGCGAGGCTGATGGGGACGTGTGATGAGAGTTTGAAGTGGATGAAGGGCGCTAAGCAATACGAGGATTTCATCGCCTTCATCGATGACTGCTAACAAAGGGCACTCGTCCCTGACTTTCAGAAAGGATGGCTGTGTGGGGTATTCGTATCGCACCAACCCCTCGTCTCTCAACACCTCGTACAGGCCGGATCGCTTTGACGCCAGTCTTTTCTTCAACAACTACGCTCTTCGACTCGTGACGGGCTCGCCCTCGGAAACAGAATGCGTTTTGAGATTAGAAAAGCCCCTATTTATCAATATGAAGACGTGCGTCTCGCAGGAAGTTCCTCGCGTTAGTGGCAAGAGCCGACGAGATGCCTGCGATGCCATTCGAAGAATGGCGAGTGATGATTGGATGTTGAAGGTAATAAGCGACTACCCATGCGAGAGACTCGGCATAACACAAAGAGCTTTTGTGGAACTGCTGAGGCGGCAGACCGTGAGTGTTCTATATTTGGCCGCTTCATATGGTGTTTTCTAGATTGGAGGCGTGAACATGGCTTTAATTAATGGACTTAAGTATTTATACAATTCTATTTTCCTCGATAACGATTTACTGATTAGCCGCTTGAGAAAATTGGGTGTTGCCATTGGGGACGATGTGACTTTTTACTGCCCCAAAGAAATGACGGTTGATATTCAAAACCCACATCTGATCACTATCGGTGACCATGTAAAGATTACGGGCCCATCTACAATCCTGACGCATGATTATTCTTGGGGAGTAATTAAAGGAAAAACTGGGGAGGTTTTAGGTAACCAAAAACATGTGACCATAGGTAACAACATTTTCATTGGATGGGGTGCCACAATCTTGTGCGGTACGACAATCGAGGACAACGTGATCGTCGGTGCACACTCCGTCGTAAGTGGAAGGCTTGAGCACGACTCTGTTTATGCAGGCGTTCCAGCAAAGAAGGTTTGCTCATTAGAGTGCTACCGTGAGAAGCGCGCGTCAGCTCAGCTGGAAGAGGCGAAAGACTACGTAGTCCGTTTTCGTCGCCGTTTCGGGCGCGATCCTCGTGCAGACGAAATGAGGGAGTATTTCTTTTTGTGGGCCACTCCTGATCGTCTTAGCGACAGCTATGTTTTTCAAATGAGCCTCATGGGGACTTACGATAAAAGCGAAGCGATTTTGGCAACCCCGAGACAATTTAATAGCTTTGAGCAGTTTCTTGCCTACTGCGACAATGCCGAAGTTGAGTAACTATGAATAAAAACAATAATGGCCCCGTTGTAACAGTTGTTGTTCCCGTCTATAACGTCGAAGCGGAGCTAAATAGGTGCGTTGAGAGCCTTGTGGGACAAACGTTCAGCGATCTTCAAATAATTCTTGTTGATGATGGATCAACTGACTTGAGTGGTGAGCTTTGTGATGCCTGGGCAGACAGAGATTCCCGCATCTGCGTAATACATAAGCAGAATGGCGGATTGTCCTCTGCCAGAAATGCCGGAATCGATATCGCTGAGGGTGAATACCTTGGTTTTGTTGATAGCGACGATTTTATCGAGCCCGATATGTATGAAACACTTTTGGCCGGAATGGTCGATGGTGAAGTGTCTATGGTCACGTGCGGTAGGTATGTACATATGGGAGACACTGTTAGAAATGAATTTTCTACACCCGTAGTGATGAGGCTTACTTCCGCAGACGCTATGAAGGAGGCTTTACTCGGTAACATCATTGATGTGTCTGCGTGGGATAAGCTTTATCGTCGTGAGCTGTTTGATGAAATCCGCTATCCCTATGGACGCATAAGCGAGGATGCAGCCATTATTTTGCAACTGCTCGACCGCTGTAGCGATGTCGTTCATGTAGGGAAGTGTCTCTACCACTACGTGTTTCGCACCGGAAGCATTAGCAAGTCAACCTACAGCCATAAACAATTTGATGTTATGTATAACTGTCGGGAGATGACAGCTTGGGTAGAGAAAAACAAGCCTGATTTTTCTATGGACATCAACTCGTATTGCTGCGCACAAATGGCAGGAATGATTGAGTGCATGATTTGCTCCCCAGGAGCGAGAAAAGAATGGGGCGAGGATTACAGCGCCTATTGGGGCCTATTCCGTCATTGTTTCCAAAGCTACGTTACGCTTGGTGGACACAAAAAAGTTGAAATTGCGCGCGTCTTTGCCACGCGTATGCATCTTTACCGCCTATTCTGGCTAGCCCGTCAGGTTAGAAACGGGGTTAAGCGCTATGTGTAATGATGCTGCAACCGTTTCCATTAAGCGAAAAACTCTTGCTGATGTCACCATCAAGGACATAGACATCGTGTTAGCGACCTTACTCTTTTTCGCTCCTACGGATGGCAGTGGCGGCGGAGCGTACTCGTTGGTTCGCTATGGCTTAATTGCGTATCTTGTCCTAAAGAACATTCTTTGTTGTAAGAGCATTCCAATTGTCATGATACTTCTTAGCGCATTCTCTGCGCTTATGGCGTACTCGACCTGGATTAATACCCATAGTCCGACTTGGTCCTTTTCCGGATTCATGTTTGGAATGGGAATCGTTGCCGTCATTCTCGTCTATGTTGATGCGTGCTGTCGCCTTTCCACCGAGATTGTTCTGAAACGCGTGCTCGTCATCTTTATTGTTGCGATCTTACTCAACGATTTAATGATGGTTGTTTTGCCCTACAATCGCTCTGATTCCAGTACGGTGTACCTAATCGGAAATAAGTTCATAGTATCCTACGCGCATTGTCTGCTTTCTGGTCTTATGCTCGTTTGCTACAGAGATAAGATTACTTTAAATCGCATGATCGTGATCATAGGCGCCTTTATGTCGTATTTTTCTGGCTCAAGCACAGGTGCCATGATGATGGTCGCTATGCTTGCTTTGACGTTTGTTCCCGCTAAAACTCGATTTGTTATCGCGAACCCTTTGTTTCTTGCAGCCTCTGTTGCTGTTTTGAATATTCTCATTTGGGGACAAGCAAATCTATTCCAAATGCCTGAGTTTCAGAATTTTGTAGTCAATGTTTTGCATAAGAATCCAAATATGACTGGACGTGAGCAGCTATACGCCGTCACTTTTGATCTGGTTGCAATGAAGCCTGTTTTCGGGTGGGGATACCTTACCGATATTTACCGAATCACTTTTGGCTACGGTAACGCGCAAAACGGATTGTTTCACCTTATAACCCAGTGTGGAATCTTGGGCACTACGGTCTATTTCGCAGGTTTGTTTACATCTCTTCTCGGAAAACCGGTTCAGAACAAAAGCCTTTTCGGCATTTACGCCTTTTTGCTTTGCATGGTTCTCGGTTCATCTGTGGAGATTAACCTTTCCTTCCAATTCGCTTTTGGCATTGCTCTGGTTTGCGGAGCTTTGCACGGTTTTGATGCTACGGAGAAATAATATGCTCGTTGGAATTATGACAATGCACCGAGTTCCCAATTACGGGTCTTTCTTGCAAGCCTATTCACTAAAAAGAATGATTGAATCCTTGGGTCATCAGGTGGTTTTCGTCGACTATCACATTGAGCCCGATATCTTGCATAAAGGGGACATAAAGGAAACCCTTCGATGCGAGATGAGGCAAGTTGGACAGTGGTTTAAATCCTCATCATTGGGTCATTCAATAAAAAAGGCACTCAAGGGGGATGCCGTCTCATCGCGTTCCGTAATGTTTAGTTGCGATGATATGCTAGGAATCACAGATAGACGACACTACAACACGAAATGCGACGTCCTGGTCATAGGCAGCGATGAAGTGTTTAATTGCCTCCAGCTTGGTTCCAATATTGGTTACTCCCTTGAATTGTTTGGGAGGCGCGCCAATGCAGGTAAAGTGATAAGCTATGCCGCTTCGTTCGGCAATACGACGTATGAAAAACTTGACCACTATGGGGTGACTAGGGAAATAGGGGATTGCCTTAATTGTTTCGAGGGAGTTTCAGTTCGTGACACGAATTCCGTTGACACTGTAAGTAGGCTTACGGGTAAAGCCCCAATCATGCATCTTGATCCTGTACTCGTCGGTGGAGTGGAGAACGAAGACTGGTCTCCCTGCAACGAGAGTGGATTCATGATTCTTTACGGCTACAGCTTCCGATTTACCGAGGATGAATGCAGAGAGGCTCTCGAATTTGCTCATTCCCACGGGCTTGAACTCATCGCATTAGGTGAGGACCAGCCCGTGCGCGATCGCCATATTCGATGCCGCCCTGACCAGGTTTTACCATATTTTCGAGCAGCTGATTATGTGTTAACCGACACCTTTCATGGAAGCATATTTTCTATCGTTACCCATACGCCTTTTGTGACGATTCCCCGTGGAGACCGAAACGGCCAAGGAGGCAATGTCCAGAAACTAACGTCGCTTCTGGACGGACTCAACCTTTCTGATCGGCGACTTAGCTCAATTGATAAATTGGGCGAGGTTCTCGAAATCAAACCAGATTTCGAATCTTCAGACAAGATTCGAAGCTCTGAGTCGCTACGCTCGCTCAACTACCTGAGATCATATCTCTCAAATCGAGGCGTTGCCGAGTGATGACTAAACAGATCAAACCGCTTCCAATATTACAGGGCAAGACCGCTTTTGCGATAAACCTTATCTCGCAAGTGTCTGTTATTGTTGCTCAGATGGTCATCAGCTTGTTTTTGACCCCGATTGTCCTAGAGAAAATGGGGGCAGAAGCCTATGGCTTTGTTGGTCTTGTTAACAACTTTGTAAGCTATGTGGCTGTAATTACTACAGCCTTAAATTCGCTCGCAGGTCGCTATATCACGATTGCGCACCATAGTGGGGACCAAGAGAGTGCGGAGTCCTACTACTCCTCCGTGTTTTTTGCAAACTGTGTAATGGCCGTCGCCGTGTTGGCTGGATCCGTTCTTCTTGCTGCAAATATCGAATCAGTCGTGTCGGTTTCGCCTGTGCTAGTTGAAGATCTCCAGCTTATGATTTTGCTGGCATTTTTCAATTGCGCGCTTAGTCTTGTTGTTGTTGTTTTTGGAATTGCCGCATTTATCAAGAACCAGCTATACCTCAACTCCATTGCCCAACTTGTGTCCTCCGTCATAAGGGCGATGTTGCTGTGCGTTCTTTTTTTGACTGTAGTTCCACATATGTGGTATTACAGCGCAGCTGCAGTTGTCGCATCGGTCGCATTCCTTGCATTGCAGATTTGGACTACGAGACGTATTGCTCCAGAATACCGGGTGAAAGCGACCTGTTTTTCAATTCATAGAGTACTCGAAATTCTCAAAAGTGGCTTATGGGTAAGCATCGAGTCAATAAACAAGCTTTTGCTTACCGGTCTTGATTTGTGGATTTCGAATCTCTTTGTTGGTGCCTACCAGATGGGGATTTTATCAGTTGCTAAGACGATCCCCAATGCTTTGTTATCCGTTTCAAATAGTCTTTCCAGCCTTTTCTATCCCAAATGCGCCGAGCTTTATGCCAAAAAGAAAACTGGCGAGCTTGTTAAACAGTTTGGCTTTGCAATGAGGTTCACCGCTGCGGTCATGATTGTGCCGCTCGCGGGCTTTGTTGCATATGGTCTTCATTTTTACGAACTATGGCTTCCTGGACGAGACGTATCGGAGCTCCTTCTGATTCAGAGACTATCTGTTCTGACTGTTGTCTCGTTACTCGCGAGCGCGCTCGTTGAGCCTCTTTACTATGCCAATACCCTTACTAATAAGATAAAGGGATCAGTTCTTATCACTTTAGGCTTCAGTTTACTTGTCGTCGCAATTGAATTGTCCCTTCTGTTTTTTACAGAGCTTGAAGGCCTCTTTGTAATCGCTTCTGTCAGTTCCGTTGTCATGACGTTTAGACATTGTTTTATACAGCCCGTTTATGCTGCTCATGTGTTAGGTCTGCGTGGATCGAGTTTCTATAAACCACTTGGTAAAGAAGTTGTGGGGCTTTTCGTCGTTCTCGCAACATTTGCAATTCTTTCGAAAGCGTTGCCGTTTTCTTCGTGGGCGTGCTTTCTGATTTCTTGTCTTATTTCTGCAGCAATCGGTTATACGGAGCTATCCATCCTTCTACTCGATGGGGAAGAGCGACGTAAGGCTTTTGAAATGTTATTGGTTAGGAGGCGTTAGGTTGCAAGACGAACTTCCATCGAACTCTTTCGACGCGCTGTTCGCAAAAGCACGTTGTGCTGTGGCACTTCAGGACTCTGATTCGAAAAGCCTTGAGCTTTCCGCTTCTGGTGGCGCTTTTGCTTTGTTTGCTCGCTCTGTTCTTCGTGTTGGTGGTGCCGTTTTTGGAGCTTCCCTTATCGACAACGGCACTGTCCGTCATATTTGCATAAAGCGGATCGATGACTTGTATAAACTGCAAGGATCTAAATACGTTAAGAGCAACGTTGCAGATACATATGAAGAGTGTGCCCACCTTCTTTGCAAGAATACCGTAGTGCTATATTCCGGTACGCCATGCCAGATAGCGGGACTTCGAAAATATCTTGAAAAAACAGTTCCAAAGCAAGTCATTGCAAATAACTTGCTTTGCGTCGATCTCATCTGTCACGGAACACCTAAGCAGGAGATTTTTGCTGCATATCTTGAATGGCTTGCCACGAAGAGCAAAACCGATGACGGCATCCATGGCTATTCTTTTAGAAGCAAAAAGATGGGGTGGGGACTAAATTATTATTACTACTTCTATCGTCGAGGTAGAAAACACGAGGTGCTGGGGCCCGCCCGTGATGACCCATATTTCGCAGCCTTTACGAAAGGGATCATCTATCGGAGGTGTTGTTACAAATGTCCCTTTGCAAGACTTGAACGCGTTGGAGACATCACGATAGGAGATTATTGGGGCATCGACTCCGTTCATCCCGGTTTTTCTGACGGAAGAGGCGTTTCCGCGGTCCTGATAAACACTAGTAATGGCGAGCGCTTCTTTAATGAGTGCTGTGCCGATGAATGTAAGTGGATTAAATCAACCGTTGAAAGCATTGCTGCCAATAACTCAAATCTCGTCAAGCCAGCCTCTCGTTCTGCTGATGATGAGAGGCTGGCCGATGAGGTCGAAAGAGCGATTTCTACTGGTGACCACAAGCTGGCATTCGAAAGGCTGCTGGCTCCAAAGATTAGCTTGATGGCAAGAATTAGGCGAATGCTTCCCTGGAAGCTTGTTCGTTTGGTTTGCGGGCATGGACGGTAACTGCTTTTCATTTAGACGCTTGTAGTGCAAAGCCCACTCATACAACTAACCCTAAGTGGAAATATCGACAGGCAGCTCATTCGTTACTGTCCTTAACAATTTTTAATCGAAGGCGAAAGGTATTTATTCATGTATTACATCAACGAGAGGCTAGTTAACCTCCACCGCATTTTTGACCAGAACAAGCGCGAGGGTTACCTCAGACTTGACCTGAACGAGAACCCCGAGGGGCTATCTCAAGAGTTCATCGACGGAGTTCTTTCGGGTGTGACACCCGAAATGGTAGCCCAGTACCCGGAGACACTTGAGTTTACCGAATTCCTCGCTGAAAGACTTGGTACGGACATCGAGCACCTTTCGCTTGTTAACGGGTCTTCCGAGGGCATTCGTAACATCATTGAGGCCTTCACTGCGCCCAGCGGCGAGATCGTTTGTGTATCACCATCTTACGCGATGTTCGAGGTCTACTCGAAGATGTATGGGCGCAATTTTGTGCCGGTCCCTTATAGAGATGACCTAACTATCACGGTGGATGATGTGATCTCCAAAATCAGCGATGACACGCAGCTGTTAATTCTTGTTAATCCGAATAACCCCATGGGCAATGCCTGGAGCGAGACCGAGATGACGCGCTTTTTCGAGGAAGCGGAACGCCGTCAGATTACCGTCCTCGTTGATGAGGCATACCATTATTTCTGCCCCGAGACTTCCATCGGATACGCCCTCACTCATGATCACGTATTTGTAACCCGCACCTTTTCCAAGCTATTCTCGCTTGCTGGAGCTCGTTTAGGCTATGTAGCAGGATGGCCTGAGGGAGTTGCTCTCGTACAGAAGCTGAATACTCCCCACAATGTAAATATGTTTGCCATGCTCTTTGCAAAGAAAATCATGGAAACCGAAGGCATGCTCGATTCCATGATCGAGAATCAGCTTGCCGGCAAACAGTGGCTCGTTGAGCAACTTGACCGTAATGGCTATGAATATCGAAGCAGCGAAGGCAATTTCATGTTCATTAAGCCGTTTAGCGACGCTTCTGAAATCGTTCGCCGCATGAAGGCCGAGAAGGGCATCCTCATTAAAGAGTATGACGGTATTGGCACTTTCGGCAGCTGCCTGAGGGTTACCACTGGCCCTAAGCTTTCGATGGAGCGATTCATGGAAGCGCTGATTGAGCTGGATAAGGCCTAAACATGACTAAGGTCATAACCTACGGCACCTACGACCATCTCCATCGCGGGCATGTCCGCCTGTTGGAGCGCGCCAAGGCCTTAGGCGACTATCTAATCGTTGGCGTTACGTCGGATGACTTTGACAAACAACGCGGCAAGATTAACGTTCAACAATCGCTTGAAGAACGCATCGCAGCAGTGCGTTCAACCGGGCTTGCGAACAAGATTGTTGTCGAAGAGTACGAAGGCCAGAAAATCGACGACATCAAGCGCTATGGGGTCGATATCTTTACTGTGGGATCGGATTGGGAGGGCCAATTCGATTATCTGAATGGGTACTGCAAGGTTGTGTACCTCGAGCGAACCAGTGGTGTATCTTCTACGGAAATCCGAAGTTCGGTTAAACTTCGCTGCGGTTTAGTTGGATATACCGACTATATGAATCGCGTTTTTGCTGAATGCGGTTTGGTAAATGGTCTCGAGGTTGTCGGTATTTGTGTTGAAGATCGCAGCTTGCTAGATGAGGGTCCACTTGGAGCCAAGCTTGTAACGGATGATTACGGTAAGTTACTGAATGCGGTCGACATTGTGTATATTCACTCGCATCCTGATCGGCATTATGAACAGGTGAAACGAGCCTTAAATGCCGGCAAGCATGTGATGTGCGAAGCGCCTATCGCAAAGAGCGCTAAGGAATGCAGCGAGCTTTTCGCATTAGCCGACGAGCGAGGCCTTGTGTTGATGGACTCGCTGCGCACGGCATATTCAACCGCCTACGCACGCATGCTGTTGTTGGTTACCGGTGGACGTATTGGCGAGGTCGTTTCAGTCGATGCTACTATAACCAATCTTAAGACCAATCGTGCTCCTTTTGATACGCGTCGCGACACTGCTTGGAGCAGCATGACGGCATGGGGCCCGACGGCATTATTGCCAATCTTCCAGATACTAGGTACTAAACCTAACTCGGTACGCATTTCGTCCTTGTGCGAAAAAAACGACAAGACTTTTGATGAGTTCTCGAGGCTTGACGTTGAGTTTCCAAACGCCGTGGCAACAGCAAAGGTTGGCTCAGGCGCTAAGTCTGAGGGCAGTCTAGTTGTATCGGGCACAAAGGGCTACATATATGTTCCTGCGCCCTGGTGGAAGACTGATTATTTCGAAATCCGCTACGAGGACCCAGCCGATAACAGACGCTATTTCTATCAGCTAGACGGTGAAGGTATTCGCTTTGAATGGGTTTCTTTCCTAAGAATGATCGCCGATGTCGAAAAGGGCACCACAGGTGAAGAGGCACTTCGCCGCGAAGGCGGCATTGATCGCGATATCACCAAAGCCACCTGTGAAGTTATAGGTGAATTCGAACGCGGCGAGAGCGTAAAGTACTTAGAGTTTATAAGGTAATCATGGTTTCAGCTTTTCAGCTGGCAAAATATCGTTGAGTGCTATGTATTCCCTTGGGACATTCAATGATGTCTGGCGAGAGCGTTCTGAATCTTTGGCGAAAACTCAATTCTAGCTATTAAAATAATCACCAGGAATGAGTGCGCTGGTTAAATGTAATGCGCTCCTTCCTCTATATAAAGCAATTTGCAGCCACTCCATAAGCTAAGACGCTTCTGATTAATTCTCGGTCGCGAGTGCCTACTGTCTTACGATTAATCAAACCACATTATTCCTCACGCGAGCTCCATCTAGGGCGCCATGAAGTGCGTGAAGGCCAAGGGCGTGCCCGTGGTGGTCTACGGGCCCACGCTGGGCGCGCCGGAGTTCTTCGGCTCCGAGGTGACCACGGCCTTGAGTCCTTCAAGGCCGGCTGCAATGCGATCGTCGCCAACCGCAGGAGCGACGAGCTCGCAGATGTTTCAGAAATGGTTTATACAAGGGACTTATTTAAACGCGATTAGCTGAAAGGAGATAATTGAAAAAAATATTCATTTCAAAAATGATGGCCGCCTGAAGCTGCTGATCGTCGTGGGCACCCGCCCCGAGGTCATCCGCCTGTCCGAGGTCATCAAGAAGTGCCGCCGCCACTTCGACTGCCTGCTGGCGCACACCGGGTAGAACTACGACTACACGCTCAACGGCATCTTCTTCCGCGACTTGTCGCTGGACGCCGTGGGCGCCGACCTGGGCGAGACCGTGGGCAACATCATCGCCGCGAGCTATAAGCTCATGGTTGAGGTGAAGCCCGACGCGCTTCTCATCCTGGGCGACACCAACAGCTGCCTTTCCGCCATCGCGGCCAAGAGGCTCCACATCCCCATCTTCCACATGGAGGCGGGCAACCGCTGCAAGGACGAGTGCCTGCCCGAGGAGACCAACCGACGCATCGTCGACGTGATCTCCGACGTCGACCTTGCCTACTCCGAGCACGCACGCCGCTACCTCAAGGACACCGGCTGCGCACCCGAGCGCACCTACGTCACGGGCTCGCCCATGGCTGAGGTGTTGCGCGCCAACCTTGATAAGATCGAGGCGTCCGATATCCTCTCCGAGCTCGGACTGGAGCCCAGGCGCTACATGTTGCTGTCGGCACACCGCGAGGAGGACATCGACACCGAGGCGAACTTCACGAGCCTGTTCACCGCGGTCAACGCGCTGGCCGAGAAATACGACATGCCGATCCTGTACTCCTGCCACCCGCGCTCCCGCAAGCGCCTGGAGGCCACCGGCTTCCAGCTGGACCCGCGCGTGCGCATGCACGAGCCCATGGGGTTCCACGACTACAACTGCCTGCAGATGAACGCCTTCGCGGTGGTCTCCGACTCCGGCACCCTGCCCGAGGAGTCCAGCTTCTTCGCGAGCGTCGGCCGCCCGTTCCCGGCGGTGTGCATCCGTACCTCCACCGAGCGCCCGGAGGCGCTGGACAAGGCGTGCTTCACGCTTGCAGGCATCTCCGAGAGGGGCCTTCTGCAAGCTGTCCATACGGCCGTCGAGCTCGACGCGGAGGGGTCGCTCCCCGAGGCGCCCGTTCCCGACTACGCCGACGAGACCGTGTCCACCAAGGTGGTCAAGATCATCCAGAGCTACACCGGCGTTGTGGACAAGATGGTGTGGAGGAAAAGCTTATAGAACAGCCGACATTTGGTGCGGCATATGTAACCTGCCTGGTTTTCTTCCAGTGTTAACAAGCTATATATAATTGTTTAATTGACCTCTTGTAGTCTTTCTGTTCTACAAGAGGTCAATTTGATTATCGTCCGGAAGGGATTTGGAATATGGACGAGAAACCTTTACCTGTAACAGATTCGGTATTTTTCCCATACTATGTAAACCAAAATAGACTGTTGGATATTTACGCAATTCTAAATAGGGGCTTTTCTGAATACGAAGAGATTAAAGAAGAATCGTCTTCAGGAAAATCTTCCTCAAAAAGAGGGGGCGCTGGAGTTGGTTTTAAGATTCTTAAACTTGGGATAACAGCCGAAGCGGAGCTTAATAAGAATTCTGGAAATTCGAGTTCTAAGGAATCAAAGTTGGTCCTGACCACAACTTCAATGTTGAGCATGGTGGTCGAGCAGCTGTCCCAACATAAGTTCTTAAAAGAGATTTTGATGTCTCAACCTGGAGACTTTGTCTGCATTCCGGTCAATCTTAAGATCAATTCCATTAAAGGTCTCGTTGATGAAGCGATTGAAATAACTGAGCTCAGCCAAAAAATGCAAGAGGTAGGCGGGACTAAGCTCAAGGGATCAAACAATGCTAATTCAGCTTCATTGAAAAAAATCGGAGCTGTCACCAAAGAGTTATTTTCCGCAGAAGAGATAGTTTCGGAAAACGAAGCTTATGCCGTAATTGGTACGATAACCGACCAAAATCTATATCAAGCTATTCGGCAGGATATTATAGATATTGATCTGACCTGTTTGGCACAAATCAAACGAGTGTTTCCAGACGGAACCCAATTAATGAAAAATACTGTATTTACCAAAATTATGGACACCGCCAGCAAAGAGGCGCTTATAAAGTGGTTGATTTTCAATCTCAACGCAACAGCCTGAACGGGCCCCGCGTTTCCGCAGC
>CAJMOC010000022.1:0-21921 GCA_905214945.1 uncultured bacterium | reverse complement strand
GCGTCGTAGCCCTCGTCGGCGACCTTGTCGGCGAGCGCGGTCATCTTCTTGCCGGTCTCGTAGAGCGCCTTGCCGTCCTCGAGATAGCCCTCCTGGTCGAAATGCATGATCTCGATCTTCTCGGTTTCCTTCATTTGTCTCTCCTTTCTGGGGTTGTTTCCACATCCCCCATGCCAACGGGCATCAAAACCCGCTTACATTCCGTAACACTCAGCCGCTTTGGCCTTAAGCGCATTGACTGACTCTTCGTAGCCCTCTGCCTTGACCTCCATTTGCTTGGAGACGGTATCGAGATACGGGTGCACGTTCCATGACTTCAGACGCTCGGCAATCATGGCCGCAATCGTCTGGAAGAACACAAGATTGGAAATTGCGCTGAGCAGCGGAGCCACCTGAGGCACCGCAACCTCGTGAGCCCTACCCTTGGGATGGGCCGTGAGCAGCACCGTTTTTGCCGTAACGTTCGATAGCGCATCGGCGATATTCGCAAGACGCTCCGACCCCTGCGGATCGTCGACGATAAACACCAGATAGCCCGGAACGATCTGCATCTCGGGACCGTGGACGAACTCCTCGCCTTCGTGATGCATGGCAGGAATCTTGATGGTCTCGCTCAGCTTGAGCGCTGCCTCCTCGGCAACACCATAGTTGGGGCCGTTGCCGACGACCATGGCGGGCATGTGCTCAGAAAGCTCGAGCATGTGATCTTGGACATATGCCTCGGCGGTCTTGCACATCACGGCATTAGCCTGGATAGCCTCGCGCAGGTCATCAAGACGCTGAGCAACGCCCTTGGCGTCAATCGTTCCGCGCGCCTGACCGCCGTAAATACCAAAGAGCACCAGGTACTCAACGAGAACCTCGACGCCCAGAGTCACAAAGTCCACCGACTCGACACCCACACCGTAGTCAAGAACGATGTCAGCGTGTTCCTTGATGGGTGCCTCGACGTTTGCCGTGAGCGCAACTGCAGCCATATCGTGTGCACGCATGTAATCGAGCGCCGCAATCGTATTGGTCGAATAGCCGCTCTGCGAGACGGCGATGTTGAGCGCATGCTGCGGATAGGTGTGTTCAAAATCGACGAAGGCCTCGGGCGTCACAACGGACACCTGCATCTCCAGCGCATCTTGCAGGTAATCGCGGGCGCAATCGGCGGCATGGCGCGACGAACCCGAAGCAACGATGCGCAGTGCATCAAAAGAACCGGACTGGAAAATATCAACGAGCTGCGCTACCAGCTCAGACGAACGCTCGAGGTTCTCCCCCATACGCACATGGGCAAGCTGAACGTAATCGAGCATCTTCATCGTCTCACCTCGTAACAAATCATTAGTATTTGATACCAATCACAGTTACAGGTTACGGCTTTTTGATACCTCTTTGTCGATTAATTTATCCCCATCGGCGAACGGTCGATTTTGAGCCATGTAAGGTTGTATATACGGTCTGCTCAACGAATCAAAATTCCGTCAACTTTTCAGCCCGTTATGCAAAAAACCAGCTAGTACGTATAGGTATATCCACCCGCATCACCGCGGTTAAACGACTTGACGTACTCGATCGCCTGGCCGCTCGCATCGAAGCTTACGCACTCCAGCGTCAAGGCAAGATCACCCTGCTCCAGTCCAAGCAGGCCGGCATCTCGTGCGCCCAGCGCTTCGATATCGAGCTTTTCCTGTGCCATAACTGGCTTTCGGCCCAGCATCTCATAGGTCTCGTACAAGCTGAAGACCGACACGTCAATATCTTCGATGGTTGGGAACAGCAGGCAGGGAATCAGCGCCGTCTCGATCGATACGGGGCTACCGTTTATGCAGTTCAGGCGTCGAATGGAATAGAGCAGGTCGTCCTCGGCGATGCCAAACAGGTCAGCGTAGTATGGCCCCGCATAACGCTTGGAACGTGCGAGAATACGGACGGACGGCTCGCCGCCCGAAGCACGGACCGATTCACGGAAACCGCCCGTGCGTTCAAAAAAAGCAGGTACTTTCTGCGCCACAAAGGCACCTTTCCCCCGAACACGGCGAATCTGCCCGCGCCGAACCAGCTCATCGACAGAGCTTCGGATGGTCAAGCGTGTCGTACCAAATTCCTCGGCGAGGTCTTTTTCGGACGGAATCATGGAACCCGTGGGATATGTACCGCGCTCGATACGCTCCTCGATGCGGCGTCGAATGCGCATATAAACCGGGGTGGCATCTACTGTTTCAGCCATTGTTCACCTGCCACACTCCTCATGCCGTTCTCTTCGCCGTTATCGGCAAAGCGAAACTTTGTGGGCAAAATCACCGATTTGCAATGCTCCACAAAACGCATGTCCTTATCAAATTCAATCGAGCTCTCATAGAACACCGGCGTTCCCTCTTCTTGCTGGAGCAGCTCGGCCTCTTCGACGTTCAAACGCGAGATAGAGATATGCTCACGTCCATGCTCAACACGCACGCCGCCTTCTTTGAGCAAGACATCGTAAAGGCTCTCGCACTCAAAATCGTGCTCGGTAAGCGATGGGCACAGGGACAGGTTAACGTGAGCGGTCTCGATTGACGCCGGCTCGCCCTCAATAAGTCGAATGCGCTGCATGCGGAGCAAAGGAGCGCCTACAGACACCCCAAGCTTGTCGGCAAGCGCCTCATCCGCCTCGATGGTCCCGGTGGAAACCAGACGAGAAGAGGGGTGCAGACCGGCAGTCCGCACAGCATCGGAAAAGTTATACGTTTCCTGAAAGATGTTTAGCGGCTTGGGAGGACACACATACGTACCCGATCCGCGACGGCTCTCGAGCGTTCCACACGAGATGAGCCGCGTGATACCGGCACGCAACGCTGTACGCGAAACGCCAATCTCTTCGCACAGCACGCGCTCGGCCGGCAGGCGATCCCCGCCGGCAAGCTGATGGTGCTGGATATACCAAAGAATTCCCTCAACAGCACGATCTTTGGGGGGAATTGCATAAGATTCGCCTGCCATTGCACAGACTCCTCATTCAGAAACGTATGCCGCCAAAATTAGGCCAGCCCTCCCATGGCATCAAATTCGGCCTTGATCTTCTCGGCGACATTCCGATACGACTTATATAGACTGGAATCGCGTTTAACTTCGTCGGTCATAACGGGAATCTCTAATTTGGAAACCTCGTCTTTTCCCGTCTGAACCGCCACAACAACGCCCATACCAAGACACATATTACGCTTGGCAGCGTTTATTTTCGCCGCCTTGGCAGGATTTGCCAGGATACGCTGGGCAAATTCCTGTTTTGAAGTCACTTCCTCGGCCTCCGGATCGCCCGCCTCGGCTACTTCGCACTGCAACACGTCCGCATAGTCAAAAATCTTAGGCTCTGCACCACGCTGATGCACGGCCCACTTGCGACGCGTGGCATCCTGGTAGATAGCCGGCAAAAACGTAAACCGCGGCGGGTCCAAAATCGTATCCGTGATGGTAAACACATCGGGATCAAAGGCATCCTGCGGGTTTTTCTTCTTGAACAGCCCCATATCAGCCTCCCGTACTAGCATTAAACAACTCAAGCTGAATATAGCACCAATTTCAAGCCACTGCCTTACCCTATCGGTGCGCGGCGTCTATGGCTCGCCCAGCGGAAGAGTTAACGGACGAGGGCCGGGGTGCCTGCCTTGTTTTGAGAAGTGGGCTCCGCGAACTTCTCAACACAAGGCAGGCACCCCGGCCCCGCCGGCAAATAGCGGACACTCCGCATGCAATCTATGCAAACAAACAAGTACGCTTAGCTACATTCGGTAAGTTCGAGCACGCTGTCCTTAACGATAAGTGCCGGCTCCAGAACGACCTCTTTGGCACGCCTACCGCCCCTACCGGCAAGACGCTTGGACATGCAGCCAAAAGCATGCTCCGCAAGGACACCAGGATCCTGCTCAATCGCGGTCAGCGCCGGCTCAAAGAGAACGTCGGCCGCCGAGTTGTCATAGCTCACCACCGAGATATCGCCCGGGATGCTCTTCCCCATCTCGTGCAAGCGCTTAAGCAAACCGAGGGCAATGTTATCCGAGCTTGCGAACACGGCGGTGGCGTCAGTTGCGAGTACCGCCTCCGAGGCCTCGTATGCGCTCGGAATGTAGTACTCGCTCTCAAACTCCAAACGCGCGTCGATTGGCAGGCCAACCTCGCGCAGCGCGCGCTCATAGCCGGCAAGTCGTTTGCGACCCGTATTGGAACGGCGTGCGTTAACCAGACAGGCGATGCGGCGATGATCCTGCTCAATTAGATACCGCGTGGCCATGTAGCCACCCATCTCGTGGTCGAACATCACCTTGTCGCACTCGAGTCCTTCAATGGCACGATCGACCATCACGGCAGGGATGGGTAGATGGCTGACCTCTTCGCGCAAGGCGCGGTCGTCGGAGAACTCGTCACCCACCACCAAAAAGACACCGTCGACGCCGCGCGTCACCAGCTGACGCAGCAGCTCAAGATCGTCGTCGGCACTTCCGCCCGAGCTGGTAATGAAGAGCGCATAGCCGTCCTCGCGGCAGCGCTTTTCCAGGCTACCGGCAAGCGAGGCAAAAAAGCGGCTCTCGATGTTAGGGACGATAAGGCCTAGCGTGCGCGACTCGCGCATGACCAGGCTACGCGCAATCTGGTTGGGAACATAGTGGTTGCGCGCCGCGACCTCCTTGATGAGCTTGCGGTTTTCTTCTGAGATGCGACAGGGCCGATTATTGAGCACAAGCGAGACCGACGAGGGGGAAAGCCCCACCTCCTGGGCGATCTGCTTGAGGGTGACTTTGTTGGCCATCTCGCTCCTTCCGGGTTTACGCGCAATCTCTTGAAAGTATAGCGACTACCCCTCTACCTCGGTGATAAACACTTTACCAATCCGGTAGACGGCTGTTTTATCGCCGCAAGCGCACCAAATTCGTCCGGGTGGGGTATATTGCAATCGATTGATGACGACGACCACCAAAAGGCGGATATTCGTATGCACGAGAACGACTTTTTTAACGAGGACCTGCTGTGCGCGCTTGCTGGCGTTGCCGGCGAGGACAACGTACTGATGAGCGAGCCCATGCGCGAGCACACCACGTTTAAGATCGGCGGCCCGGCCGACGTCTTTGTCACGCCCGATACCGAGCAGGGCCTCGTCGCCACGCTCGATACCTGTTATCGCTGCGATTTGCCCCTCACCATCGTGGGCAACGGCTCCGACTTGCTCGTCGGCGACAAGGGCATCCGCGGCGTTGTCGTGGCGCTGGGCAAGGGCCTCTCCGACATTACGGTCGACGGCACGCACGTCACGGCGGCAGCCGGCGCCTTGCTTTCCGATGTCGCAGCCGCGGCAGCCGAGGCCGGCCTCACCGGCATGGAGCCCATCTCGGGTATCCCCGGATCGGTCGGCGGCGCCTGCTACATGAACGCCGGTGCCTACGGTGCCTGCATGGCCGATGTGCTGGAGTCCGTGCGCGTCTACAAACCCGCTCGCCAGCTCGACGATGGCACCCGCGGCAGCGGCAACATCATCGAGTTCGATGTCGACGAACTCAACCTGGGCTATCGCAAGAGCCGCATCGCCGACGACGGCTTCATCGTACTTTCGGCCACTTTCAATCTCGCCCCGGGCAACGCCGCGATGATTAAGGCCGACATGGACGACTACCGCCAGCGCCGCGAGGACAAGCAGCCGCTCGACATGCCGAGTGCTGGCTCCACTTTCAAGCGCCCCGAGGGTTACTTTGCCGGCAAACTCATCATGGATGCCGGCCTGCGAGGACACGCCGTTGGCGGCGCGCAGGTGAGCGAGAAGCACTGCGGCTTCATCGTCAACGCCGACCACGCCACCGCCGCCGACGTCGACGAACTCATCCGCCACATCCAAACAACCGTCAAAGACCAATTCAACGTAGACCTAGAACCCGAAGTCCACCGAGTCGGCGAATTTTTATAGCCTGCCCACCGCGATCCACTTTAATTAATAACGGGACAAGTGATCTAGCTCACTTGTCCCGTTATCATTTATTTGCGAAGAACATCGGCTAGCCGCAGGATTGAAATCATCGACCGATAAGTGAGTTCCACTTTTTCGCCCGCAAGCAGTCGTTTCGAGCCAATCTCATCTAGCCCCACAAGCCGAGAAAACAGCGGGCCGCTCATCGTGCCCTCGTCAATTGACTCCCTTATGGTCTTCAAAACGTCCGTATCATGAAGCGATGCCGAGCTGTAGGGGGCAACACGAGCGGAACTCTCAATTAACGACGAGACAAAAGGATGGAGATGCTTTGGACATAGTCCATCAAACACCACATCCCCATTGTCGTTCGAGCCGACCAGGCGCCAAGTATAATGATCGACCCAGTCATCTCCGTCATATATGGCGTCCATGAGCAACTTCCCGTCTAGAGAGAGAAACCTATTTGGACATCGGGGCGCAAGACCGCAATCCATATAGGACCCGCAGCAGCTCCAACCCAACGCACCGCTCGACAATTGTAAATTGCGGCTATTTTAAATCTACATGATCAGTTCGAGTTCGCAACAAGGCGATTATTGCAGCTAGGTTCTATTTCATTTTCCACTTTGGTGAGCCGTCGGCTCCAAATTCCAAAACCAAAGTCCACGGAGTCGATAAATTCATTTAAAAAAGGCCCCGAAAGGGGCCTTCGCCATATTTATTCAGACAACCAGTCCGGTGTGTGACGCATTGGATCCGAGAGGTCCGTGGCTGCCCGGAAGGCATTAGGTTGATCGCGAGTTCCGCACGAGTCGGAGAGCACTTAATGTGCTCTCCATGCGAGCAGGACTGTCCGAGCAGGCAACCTAATGCCTTCCGGGCAGCCACGGACCGACTTACTTCAAACCGCCGTTACGACAGCACCACGCCGCCGAGCCAGCCCCAACGCACGCCAGAGCCCGTACCGTAGAACGAAATAAACGAATCGAGCGACTTCGACGTAATGGGGCCCTCGTTGCTCATAACGATGCCGCCGCCGATATAGATGCCCACGTGTCCATACAGCAGGCCCGGCGCACCGGTGCCGCTATGCGATGAGTCGGCCACGATCATGCCCACCTGCAGCGCCGAGCGGTCGGAGCTATAGCACCAGGCGTTGAACATGTCACACGCGTTGCCGCCAAAGTAGCCAACGCCGGCGTTACGGAAGACATTGGTAACCCACGCCGCGCACCAGTTCTGACCCGGCGAAGGCGTGGAGTAGCACGCGTTGACGACGGCCTGCTGCTTGCCCGAGCCGGCATTCTGCTGCGGAGTTCCGGGCGCATACGATCCACCGCCCGAGCTTGAACCACCCGAGTAGGAATTGTTCTTGTTTGCGGCAGCCGCGGCAGTAGCAGCCTTCCTGGCAGCCTCCTCTGCCTGGGCGGCAGCGAGAATCTCGGAATCACGCTGGGCCATGAGTTCCTTGACATCGTCGGAGAGGCCGTTCAGAACTGTCTGGACCTCCTGCTGCTTGGCCTGCATGTCCTGCATCTGAGCAGTCTGCTGGTCCTTGAGCTTCTCCAGGTCGGCCTTTTGTGATTCGAGCTCGGTCTTCTGTGCGTCGAGCTCAGCCTGAATCGTCTGGATATCCTCGATGGCATCGCGGTCGCTCTTGTTGATCTTCTCAACGTAATGCGCGTTGGCGACGAGTTCCTCAAACGAGCCAGAGGCCAGCAGCAGCGACAGGATGTTCGTACCGCCGGACTTGTAGCTGGCGGCCACGCGATCGGAAAGGTCGTTGCGCTTCTTCTTGAGCTCGGCCTTCTTTTCATCGATCTGGGCCTGCGTGTCGTCAATCTTGCCCTGGACATTCTCGATGTCGTTGAGGGTCTGGGCATTCTTGTTGGCGAGCGCCGCGTACTCATTGGCAATGCTGTCGAGCTGAGCCTGGACCTCGTCGAGCTGGGCCTGGGCGGCATTCAGTTTGTCGGTGGTTTCTTGACTGGCCTCAGCCGCATGGGCGCGGGCGGGCAGGCCAAAAAGAACAGCCGCAGAAGCGGCGCCGAAAAGA
Source organism: uncultured bacterium (assembly GCA_905214945.1). GTDB lineage: Bacteria > Actinomycetota > Coriobacteriia > Coriobacteriales > Coriobacteriaceae > Collinsella. The sequence goes on along the minus strand of CAJMOC010000022.1, from coordinate 13,942 downwards.
GCCTTAAGGGCAGTGCGGCGCGAAAGCTCCTGCGTAAAGATGGAATCGTTGTTTGGTGACATATGTACTCCGTTACATGCTTATTTATATGTCGCTCAACTCAAACATATTAACGCACATCGCGCTTGTCCCAACTATTTCCACGAACGGCTGGAAAAGCATGGTCAGTGGCTCGCAAATACGTCCCACACCAAAGGTAAGGATTATGCAAATAACACCCTATGAGTACGTTAACATCAATCCTCTGGTTTTCCTGCCCCGCGTGTTTTGGGCGCCCCCAGCTGCGCTATACTCCCCTCAAGAAGTGTTCCTGATTCGATAGGAGACTACATGTCCAAAGCACTCGACCCCAAAGACACCTGCGTCCTCGTTACCGGCGGCGCCGGCTTTATCGGCTCGCACACCGTCGTTCAGCTGCTCGAGGGTGGCTACCAGGTTGTCGTCGTCGATGACCTCTCCAACTCCAGCGCCGTTGCCATCGACCGCGTCAAGACCATCGTGGGCGACGAGGCCGCCAAGAACCTCACCTTCTACGAGGCCAACGTGCTCGACCGCGATGCGATGAACAAGATCTTCGATACCCACCAGATCGACCGCGTCATCCACTTCGCCGGCTTTAAGGCCGTTGGCGAGTCGGTGAGCAAGCCCGTCGAGTACTACCACAACAATATCGAGAACACCCTGGTGCTCATCGATGTCATGCGCAACCACGGCTGTAAGTCCATCATCTTCTCGAGCTCTTCGACCGTCTACGGCGATCCGGACAATCCGCCCGTCACCGAGGAAGACCCCAAGAAGCCCGCGACCAACCCCTATGGTTGGACCAAGTGGATGATTGAGCAGATCCTCATGGACGTCCACACCGCCGACCCCGAGTGGGACGTCGTGCTGCTCCGTTATTTCAATCCCATCGGTGCCCATCCGTCGGGCCTGATCGGCGAGGACCCCAAGGGCATCCCCAACAACCTGGTGCCCTACGTCGCCCAGGTCGCCGTCGGTAAGCTCGAGGCCGTTCAGGTCTTTGGCAACGACTACCCCACCCCCGACGGCACCGGCGTGCGCGACTACATCCACGTGTGCGACCTGGCATCCGGTCACGTTGCCGCCCTCAACTGGATGAACGGCAAGACCGGCGTCGAGATCTTTAACCTGGGCACCGGCACCGGCACCTCGGTACTCGAGGTCGTCGCCGCCTTCTCCAAGGCCTGCGGCAAGGAGCTGCCCTACGTGATTCGCGAGCGCCGTGCCGGCGATATCGCCGCCAACTGGTGCGATGCCTCCAAGGCCGAACGCATGATGGGCTGGAAGGCCCAGTACGACATCGCGGACATGTGCCGCGACAGCTGGAATTGGCAGAGCCATAACCCCAACGGCTTCGCCGACGCCGAGTAGCCACTCCCCCGTGCTAGGTTTTGTGGCATGCCTCAAAACCTAGCACGCGACATGCTCGGCACATGCCGCTTCCTGCATGGGTAGATTTCTAGACATGTCCCAAAAATCTACTGGCCCCGGCCTCCAATGTGAGGTCGGGGCTTTTTAGGAACTCGTTCTCGAGCTCGAGCTCGCGCATGCACTTGCGGCCGCCGCGACCGGGTGGTTGGTCAGCTCCTTCTTCCTGACCGTCACCCATCTTCCCAGGGTCTTCTCGTTGATGCCGAGGTCGGCTGCCACTTGGGCGATGGGCTTCCCCGACGCGGCGGCGAAGTCTGCGGCCTCGGCGCGGTACCCCGCTGTGTAGGAGGGCCCGTCTGCCATGACTGACACTCCTTTCTTTTTGGCGCTGAAACGATTATCGCCGCTCAACGCCATTCCTCTAAGTCAAGTGTCCTTGAATACGATACAGTTCAAATGGACGAGGAGAATCTGGCGCTCCTCTCGATGAGCCCGGAGAGGTCCCTGGTCGTCACCTTCCCCCGCGCGAACGCGAAGCGGACGGCGGCGAGCCATGTCCTCACCGCGCGTTCCATTTAGGGAGTCCTCGAGAAGTCGATCTCTCTGTGCGATAATCGAGCTATTGAGTCTCGCGAGTTTAGAGCTGGTGATATGCATTGAAAATCAAGATGAAAAACATCGGCAGGGTCGCTGAGGCCGATATCGAGATTAATGGTATTGCCGTGATCGCCGGGGAGAACGGGACGGGGAAAAGCACGGTTGGAAAAGCGCTTTATGCGGCCTTCAACAGCATGTCCGATTCGGAGAACAAAATCGACCGCATGAGGCGCAATAGTGTTGAGCGCGCCATCAGGAAGGCATATGTGGGAAGCCCTCTCGACTCCACGTCTCGCCACAGGCGAACTGCTGGAAGAATGAATAGTTTCATCGACAGGGTTTTTTCGGGCGAGTGCACGAGGGACGAGCTTATTGATGAGATAAAGGAGTATTACGGGGAGGAGATCTCCCGTGAGATCGAATCCGATTTCACGAATGGCGTAGCAGGAGTTGCCGATCAGATTATCGAGATCATGGATATCTCCGATGATGAGGTATTTCGTGCGATTGCGACAAACAGGTTCCGAAGCGAGTTCAACGGCCAGATCAATTCGGTTTTCGGCGAAGAGCCCGGGAAGGTCGAACTCCAGATAAAGGACGCATCTACGGTTTTCTCGGTTGCAAGTGACGAGGTGGCGGAGGTGCACGATAGGAGGGTTTTGCGATTCAGGGCGCATTATCTGGACGACCCGTTCCTGATCGATTCTCTCGGAGGACCCTACGGCCCCGCTTTTCGGTTCAAGCCCCTCCTTGGACACCAGGAGGAGCTGCGGCAAGATTTGATTCAGGCGACCATCCGTAACGATGACAGCGAGTCCTCGCTGTTCGAAGAGATCGCGAAGGAGCGACACCTGAAGGTTCTCATGGACAAGGTTTCCTCCTTATGTCCGGGGCATTTCGAGAGGAGCGAAAGTCGCGGTCACCTTACGTATCTCGAAGAGGGCTTCGCTCGGGGGTTGGAGCCTGGGAACCTTTCTGCTGGCTTGAAGACGTTCGCCATCATGAAGGTGCTCTTGAAGTCCGGCGCGCTAGATGCCGGAGGGACTATTATCCTCGATGAACCCGAGATTCATCTTCATCCTGCATGGCAGCTGGCCTTCGCCGAGATAATCGTGCTGCTCCAGAAAGAGCTCGGGATGCACGTCTTAATGAGCACCCATAGTCCATATTTCCTGAATGCGATCGAAGTGTATTCTAAGAAGCACGCTGTTGATGGATTGTGCTCATATTATCTTGCGGAGACCTGCACTGATGGACGCTCTCGCTTTGCCGATATAACCGGCTCGACTGAGGTCGCCTACGAGAAGCTGGCGGCTCCTTTTGATACGCTTGAGAGGGATGAGTACGGCCTTGAGTAGCGACCTGTGCGCCTCCTGCCCTCATCCGAACTCTCCCGCGGTGCCAGATGGCAGCGATGGTTGCTCCCGTTGCAGGACCTGTATCCTAAGGGACTGCACGTCGACCATCTCCAAAACATCCAGAGACGGGAGCGTCTCTCTTGTGGATGACGATTTGCCTGTTGTCAATTTTGACTCTGTTAAAGAATGCTACTGCAAGAAGGTCAATAGGTGGATGCAACTCCCGCGCTCCGCCGATGCGCTGTATTGCGATCGGGAAACGTTATATCTAGTCGAATTTAAAAACGGCAGTCTGAAGGAGACGCTGGGGAAGAGGCTCAATCCCAAGGATGACGAAGAGCTTGGTATCAATCTTGGCCAAAGGGACGCCCTCATCGAGAAGTGCAAGGACAGCGTTTTGATCTGCTCGGACCTGTGGGGAAAGAGGACGAGATGGTTTCGCGAGCACTGCGTCTTTGTTTTGGTATACAACGAGGACAAGAACAAGACCGCGTTGAAGCGGGTTGCCAGCTCGATTAGGAAAAAAGCGCGTTTTGGGCTTCCTGACAAATTGAAAGGTTTTTGCGTGAAGGATGTCTTGACGCTAACCGAAAAGGAGTTTTCGACATCGCTCCTTTCAACTTGGCGAGACGCAGAAGAAATCGCGGAGGTCGACGCGTAGGAGACCGAAAAGCATCCGGTGGCTATTTGCTCCCGATATCGATCGTTCGTCTGCAGTCGGTTTTCTTTCCGCTGCGCCCGCCAGTTTGCGATGAGTCGCGCACCGTGTGAAGCTCAACACGGATGAAATACAAATATAATCCCCCCTTGCACTGTGTTGATAAATATTGCTCGTCGAACTCATCTGAACTGGGCTTTCTTGCATAGAACTGCCTGAACCTGAGCGTTTTCGGGTATCGCATTGCCCGATCGAGCACCATCGCGACCTTCTCAAGCTTGTCCTCGGGCGGACTCATAGCCACAGCCCCGCATGTCGTCCCGGTTGGAGCCGGGATGAGCCCTCAGGAAGCACTGCATGAAGTAGCGCATCCGGTTCACGGGCCCCAGCGGGTTCTGGCCGTCGGGAACGCCCTTGAGCAGCTTCGCGTTGTAGTGCTGGCTCTTCAGTGACAGATTGTTGACGGGAGCCGTGTGGCGCCCGGCTCCATGTCGTGGATGAGCGCGGAGCCGGGCGCCACACGGCTCCCGAACGTCGCCAAGGTCTTCGCCCTGCTTGTCTTGCCAAGGCCCTCCCGGATGAAGATTGAATTGCCTGGCTCATCGCAGCCGAGCGCGACACGGCCTCTACCCGAGACCATCATCTCTACACATAGCCCATCATTCGACAAGAACGCGCAGTTTGTCCTGCATAGGCGCATGGTGTCCCCCTCCGCCGCAAGAGGTGAGCAAAAGAGAGGCTCCCCTCGCCACTACCGGACAAAGGGACCTCTCTGGGGAAACACGCTATAAAACCTTCTTGCCGGGCGGTCGAGTACAGCACCGACGGCGTACCCGTGGAGACCTACCCAGAGCCCACGCCATTTCAAGTTTCTTGGTCTTCAACGCCACAATCCGATAATCATCCAGCCGTCGAAATGACCTCGTCACAGGCGGCAAGCATCTCCTCGTCATGAGTGACAACGATTACAATATGGTCTCTCTTAATTTCATGAAGCAATTTGATCAGCGCGCCTCGACTCTTCGCATCAAGTGCTGAGGTCGGTTCATCAAAAAGCATAACGTCCGGCGATTTCAACAGCTGTCTCACAATTGCAATCTTTTGCTTCTCGCCGCCGGACACCCCTCCTTTCCCGCCGTCAAGCATCGCCGTTGCCCCGTTCTCCACAGAAGCAACCATTTCGTCTAGCCCCAATATGACAAGCATCCGATTCAGCTTATCCATCTCGTAATCATCAGAAAGCAGCGTAAGATTATCGAGAATCGTCCCCTCAACGATAGGGGGTTCTTGCTCCGTAATGCTGACTCGACACCGCCGCAATGCATATCGATCGATGCAACGCTGTGACACCCCGTTGTAGCGAACGGCCCCTTCTGTGTCATCTGGATATAGCCCCAATATCACTGACAGCAGCGAGCTCTTCCCCGAACCATTCGGCCCCGAGATTCCATATAGCCGACCCCTGGAAAACGCGAGCCCCTCAATGCTTAACGCGGCCCTTTCCGCCCCTGGATAACGTAGCTTGATGTTCTCTAGACGGATTTCCTCAATCGGACCAAGCGCCAATTTGCCATTCGCTTCCACCGGGACATCCCAAATTCTTTTCAGCCGCTCATAGCATACGCGATTAGTCTGGTAATCCCTTCCCCAGCCCAACAAATACTGTACCGCTGAGCTTAAGTTCGAATAATATCCAACAGCAGTCACGAGAAAACCAGGCAACAGTCTCCCGCCCATCACTTCAACCGCGCCCACAGCAAGAAGACATCCTTGAGCGGCGGAAGCGACCAACGCGTTGCCAAAGGTAAATCTAGACCCTACTTCCTGATTTGCTCTCATCGTTGGATAGAGCCCATTAAAAGCTTCGACCAGTACAGCGCGGGACCTATCGAACAAAGCATGTTTGCGGATGAAATCAACTTTCTCCAACTGATCTTGTAGACAGGAAAAAAACCTCGCGCTCTGCTCTTGTACGTCAAAACTTCTCTCAAACAGCCTTGCGCGTGAAACCGCATAAAAAGCGGCACTCGCTGCCGCAAGAACAAGGCAGACCACACTCAACTTGATATTCAGGCTACCGAGAACAAACAGGGCGGACAAAAGGGTGATAACGTTGCTTGAAACCCCCACAACCGAGTTGATTACGAAGATGACAAGGTCATTAGCGTCGTGATTGATTTGCTGGTTATAATACGACGCGTTGAAGCCCTCGAAGAATGCCTGGGGAAGGTGCTTCACGTGCTCAAGCGTATCCGCATTTAAGCCGAACCCCGCATGCGACTGAAGGTTGATGTACAGCATCTCTGAGCAATACACTAGTCCCGCTCGAACCGCTTGGACCGCAACCAAAATAAGGCAACAAACGAGAACGGCGGCAAGATCGGCGCTGGCCGGCATCGCCAATCGGTTTACCACTATGCCGGTAAGAAAGGGACCCGCAAGCGCAAGCAGCCCGACCAAAACTGTTACGACAAGATAGGCGTAGAATCGACCGCCCAGTATATATTTTCTACAGAGATTAAGCATCAGCCTCATTTTGCCCCGCACCCCGTTTTGCCGTATTCATCATCTGGGAGAGCAGCATTTTTTGCTCGGCATCATACCGGAAGGAAACGCAACGTTTCCCCTCACCGTTTAAGGCGTGGTTGGGGCACCCTCCCATGCACATGGGAAAAGCAAAGCACTCTTGGCATTCCGGGTCATCCGGCTCATATGCCATCCAGTTAATCATGTTCTTGCTCAACATTGGCGGCTCGAAAATAGTTCCGACCCTCCGCTCCTTCATTCCAATGTCATCCCAGCACTTATACAAATCTCCGACGGGATCAACCACGTACGAGTTGATTCCAACGGCGCAACATATCCCGAAATTCGTCCCACCAAAAGGTTGAACTTTGAAGCCCCGCGCAATTGCCCTTTTATAAAACTCAGTCTCCTCATACGAGAACTCTTTTACAGTAAAGCAGTGGCTGTCGTTCGCACATACCTGATTGATATCGTCAACAGGGGCTAAATAGAAGTGAACCTTATTCATCAGGCCATTTAGCTCGAGATAATCCAATAGCTCTTGAGCGGCCTCGATGTTGGTCTTGTCGACGTTGCTCCTTATCGAAATATCGATGATGTCGGCACACTCTTTGACGTTCTTGAGAATACGTTCGTATGTAGGGCTTCCGTCGTGAAGAATCCTTCTCGAATCGTGATCCGACTTCGATCCATCTATAGTCACTTGCGCGCTCGTCACACCACATGCCGCGAGCCTCCTTGCAACATCAGGCGTCAGCAGATAGCCATTTGTCACTATCGATGCGGAATATTCACACGTTGGCCCCACGACATCTTTCAGATCCGACGTAATCCGTTCGATCATCTTCATTCCGAGCAGAGGCTCGCCGCCGTACTATCCAACTGAGAGACTTGCGATACCAGGATAGTAATCTTTCACGAACTTGGAGAGCTGTGTCAAAACCTCCTCGCCCATCGTCGTGTACGCCTGTCCCTTTTCATAGCAGTAGGGACAGCAAAAGTTGCAAGCCATCGTTGGCGCAATGGTAAGGGACAGAGCAGTATTCGCAAAGCGCGCGGCGCGACTTTGCAACCTGATCTCCCCAAGCTCGTCCCTCTCCTCATTGACTAGGATGCCTCCCCTTATCAGCTCCGCGACAAGATCATCGGCATCCCGAACGTCCCCTTCTTGAATCCTTTTGAATTTCTGCGCGTATTCCGGATTTAACGACAGGATGCCGCCGGTTCGCGCATTCATGATAAGAAGACTTCCGTTATGTTCATGCACCACATTAAATTGCGACAGTTTCACTTCGCACCATCTCCATTTCCAACCAAATCCATATCGACCCTCAGACGCTGCGCATACGCCAGCGCACTACCTTCTTCGATAAAAACTGCACGAAAGCAGCAATAGACATGCGAGCGACACGATGACCGCATGGCCGCATGCAGCCATCAGGACCGTCCCGCCGGCAGCCCCGCACGCCCTCATCCAATAAGCCATGTGAACCGGGGGTAAAACGGTTGGGAAACTCATCGCGATAACAAGGCCCGCGAACGTTGCGACCAGCAAGGCTCCCGACACAAGAGATCTGATCCTGAACACCTCATATGCAACCGCAACCATCAGCGTATAAGCGGCGTCTATAACGATATTCGACAGGAGTGCCGAGGTCACATTACCAACCGTAAGGCTGTCTAGACCGCTTCCGGAGCACACGGCAAAGACCGCAGCGACACCGAGAGTAAACACGATGTAGGGGCACAGCGTATACACTTCGCAAGCCAATGTCTTTGCCGCAAACAGCTGCCAGCTGCGGAAGCCCCGAGCAATCGAAACTCCCCTTGCCGACACGCTCGTCGCATCACCGAATAGCGTCCCCGCCACAACAACAGAGACGATTGGGAAGAACACCGTATGCGCCATGGAGACGACACTTAGCCAGGAAGAGATACCCGTTGGCCCAACCCCTATCGAGAAAAGATAGCCCGGATCGGCGGAAAAGCCAAAGAACTGGCCCTCTCCCCCTGCGGAGACCCATGCGCCGGACCCGGCAAACACATAAATCCCCGCGATGCCCAAATACATCAGCGCTATTATCACGGCGAGTTTCATTCTCCTTGCGCGGAACAGTTCCGCCCTGACCGACATCCCAAGATTCATCGAACCGCCGTCCTTACAAATAGCGAGACGAGCGCAACTCCAACCGACACAAGCACAGTGCCGCCCGCATACAGCAAAACCTGAATTACACCAACATTCTGCATACTCAGGGAACACAGGTTCATCAGGTAATACACGGGCGAGAGCATGAGCAGCAAGCTGGGCTGACCGCTTCCGTATGTACTTGGGAACCACACCATCACAAATGTCGAAACCGCTATTGCAACGACGCTGCTCGCCACCACACTCCTCGTGAGCAAATACAGGGCGAAGGTAGCGGCGTACATCGAAATGAGCAGCAGCGCGATCATCAGCGCAATCGATACAAATTGGGCAAACCCTGAGCACGAGGCCCCAACGTCCCATTGGGCCATCTTGGTTAAATACAGCGCAGTCGTAGAAAGAAGATACACGGCACCGACCAGAGTGCAGTTCACCAACAGCTTCGTGATCACAATCGCCGCCTGCGACACCCCTCGCGATCTCGATACGGCGTAAGCCACGGATTCAAAGTCTCTCGACGTAGCGTAAACCGCGTAGAGAATCGTCACCGGAATCCAGACCACTGTAGACGCAAAAGACGTCCGGGCAACAGAGCCCAAAACGTCCCCTGCATCCACTAGGTTTCCAATAAAACCTATAGCCCCTCCAAGCGTATACGGGTCATCACCGGCGACCATGATCAGCACCTCAGACGAAGTCGCAGCCGCAACCACATACAGCACAGCCGCAAGCGCAATCATCAGAGCGGTCGCCGGGTGCCTGGCGAGCAACCATACCTCGCTCCGAAAAGCTGAGATGAACTCGCGTTTCATCACAGCTCGCTCTCTCGACCGATGAGCTCCGAATAAAACTCCTCAAGGCTCTTCCTATGAGAATACGCCTCCGCAACCCTCACACCTGCGGTCGAGAGCGCTTCGATTGCAATGCCCCGCCCTTCCTTTTTCTCCTCATAGCGCATAAGGACGCTGCCGTCCGGCAGAAAAGAATGTGAGGTCTCATCTCCGAGAACCGATCTCGTTCGCTCCAGATCGTCCACATGCAACACGAAACCACCGCGGCATGACTTTTCCAGCTGAGGTGCGGTCATCCTTCGAATGAGGCGACCATGACTTATGAAGAGGTAATCAGTTGCCAGCTTGTGCATCTCCTCAAGATTGTGGCTGGATACGAGAATCGTTTTACCTTGATCTTTGTTAAGATGCGTAAGGATTTTTCTTACTTCGACTATCCCCATCGGATCCAGGCCGTTTGTCGGCTCGTCCAGGATCAACAGCTCCGGATCGCCCAGCAACGCTATGGCCAGATCGAGACGCCTCCTCATTCCCATTGAGAAGTTCTTCACTTTCTTCCCGCCGGCCTCCCCCAAACCGACGGTTGATAACACACCGTCGATGGAACGATCGGTGGGAAGCCCCCACTCAATACAGCGAACGACCAAGTTGTCTCGCGCGGTCAGATTAGGATACGAAGCATTGAGGTCGGGCATATAACCCAGCCTTTCCCTGCAGCTCCGTATTTCACGTCTCCCGGTTTGCCCAAACATCGAGATCGTTCCTGACGATGGCTCCGAAAGCCCCGTGATCAATCGAATTAACGTGCTCTTGCCGGCACCATTCTCCCCAATGAGTGCACACAGCTCGCCTTCCATTAAAGAGAACGAGACTGATTTAACCGCTTCAAACCCGCCATATCTCTTGGATATGGCACGCAATTCAACTGGGACTTCCCGCATGGACGACATCCTCCCCGTCAATAAAAAGGGACGACATGGCAATTGTGCGGGGTTATAGGTAACGTCGGTTCGCCCCCCATATTGCAATGCCACATCGCCCCTCAGGCGCTGCTGGCCAAAATATCTTTGAACAGTCTGTGCACGCCGTACGGCGTGCACTATCCGCTAAAAGCGGATAGTGCACTCCTGTGAAGAACACTTGGTGCTGCAGCTGCCGTGCGCGTAAAAGAAGCAATTGCTGCACATGGGCTCAGCCCCGGCTGACGGCTCGGTAATCCATTCCATTTCATTCCCCTCCTTTCGCGGTAGAAAGCCAGTTCATCTCTGCCCCCTAGAAACGGAACGTGCAGGACTGATTGGGGCACCTCTTCGTGCATCCCCCGTGCGCGTAGAAGAAGCAGTTGCCGCACGCGGGTGCAACGCCTTCCTCCGGCTCGTTAATCCAATCCATCTCTCCCTCCTTTCCTTGCATACCGAATTGATAATGTTATTCTAATTCGATATGTATCATATTTCAATATAAGCTTATTTATATATTACACAAGGTAAGCACCCCCCTGCATCCAGCACAGGAAATGACTCTCTCGTTCCCCAGTGACGCGGCGAGAAATACAGGCCACTGCAGGACGTTGAATGAACAGCCCGTGAAAACCGTTGTTTTCACGGGCTGCACCTGCTCAATACTTTTTTATTCTCCAGCCTCAGTCGTCTCTAAGATCGACCACGTAAACATGATCTGACTCCAGGACCGGGTCATCACCCGTCGCGGTCGCCCTGCTCAGCGCGTTGCGGGCGCGCCGCGTCGCCAGTTCCTCAAGTTCTCTTTCGTTGACGCGCTTAATAAGATCGCCAGGCTGGCAATCAAGCTCTACGCAAATATCCAGCAATGTCTTTAACCTAATTGCCTTCACCTTGCCATTTCGTATTTTTGAGATACTTGCCGGTGTGTGCCCGGTCGCCCGAATGATATCCGTACTCGTCTTTCCGCGTCGAAGCAATAAGCTTTCAAGCTCAATAATCAGATAGTCCATGCCGCCCCTCACACCAAATCCTCGGTCTGGTCTTGAAGCAGAGCTCCGTAGCGCCATATCGCAGAAATCGAGAAGCAGCAAACGGCCCCCAGCACAGCACCAATATCTATGGGCAGGGCCAGGTTTTCAAACATCGAATAGGCGTTCCCCAGCAAGTCGAAGGGGCCAATCACTATCGAAAGAAACCCCGGAGAAAACAAGAGGTCACCTATTGCCGCTGCAACAAACAGCCACCCGATAATCGAGATTCTTCGAGCATGCGAAAGGGTAAAGGGCGATTCGCCATGAGCCATGTCCATGCTGATTCCCCGCAGGGTCCATGTGGCCCCTCCGGAAATCAGAAGATACATCAAAGGAACCACTACGGAAACCGTCTTTGATGGATCATATAGGTTTCCTTGAGCAGCCATAAGCCCAATGGAAATAACCACCACCACCGAACAGCAACACACCGCTATAAACAGCGCCGTAAACAGAATCCCAAGCCTTCTTCCGAGAGTCATCATCTTCTGGATGGACTTATCGATCTTCTGGGCGCTATTCACCACAGCTCCTCCTAAAGCAATCAGAGGTCTTCTTACTTACTGTTTTTCCTACATTGTAACGAACTCGATAAGAAGAGGGTCGCTTCACGCCGCGCAATCCCGAACTCCAAGCGTTTCTCATCAGCATTGCCCATCTTTCGAGTCGAAATTCAAATCCAGTTTCTTATCGCATGCTGAAATCAACCCGAACTGGATGTGACTGGAAAACAGCGCGCTGCGTCGGTCGCGCTTTCCCGAGCGACTCTGGCACAACAGACGATATGAGTTGAACATTGGGGCCTCTCCCCTTGCAGCTCTCTCGTGGGTCGGGCGACAATGGTCGTACCATCAACCGCGGCCGCGCGCTGCGGGCCCTCGGCCTCGGCTGCGTCGTCGGGGCGGTCCCGAAGATGCACCGGCCCGCGGCCGACCGCGGCCGCAAGAACGACCGCCGCGACGCCGAGTGGCTGGCACGCATGCTGGCGCGCCGCAACGTCGTCGAGGTGTGGGTCCCCGACGAGCGCCCTCGAGGACGCGCGCGACGACCTGCAACACGCCAAGCAGCGGATGTCGAAGTTCCTGCTGCGCCACGGCCTCGTCTTCGACGAGACGACGCCGGCCGGCAGGCGCAGGGGCGCCTGGACGGGGGCCTACTGGGACTGGACGGAGTCCCTCTCCTTCGACGAGCCCGACGACGCCGCAGCCTACGAGCACTACATGGACGGAAATGACCTGGTAGAGAACCCTCGCACCGTCTACGTCGCAGGGGACGTAGACGAACTCGTCGAGCACGAGCAGCCTCGCGGGCGACACGTCGTTCAACAGTTTCGACAGCGTTCCCTTGCGCTTCGCGTTGCCGAGCTCGAGAACCAGCTGCGCGGTCTGCCAGAACCTGACCGACATGTCCGCGGCGACCGCGCGCATCGTGAGGGCGACTGCCATGCGCGTCTTGCCGCGCCTGGACTTACCGAAGAAGACGAGGTCTTCGCGCGATTGTTTGTGTCAACGGCCAACTGAATGTGAACCCTTCTTGCATTGTTGCAACCTGGCTGGCAGCCGGTCTTTAATGACGACGACCATTGTCGCCCGACCCACAAAAGAGCCGCAAGGGGAGGAGCTCCCAATGTTCAACTCATATCGTCTATGGCGCACTACCATTCACCGAAAGTCGGCAACTTTTTCATTCTCTCTATACATGTTTAAACAACATGTTCTACAATAGGGACAATAGCAATGGAAACTCGGGACGAGCCGTCTATCCATCTACGGCGCAGCCCCTTATTCAAAAGGACGGTGAGTGCATCCATGGAGCGTGCAAGCGGCGTTCTGATGCCCGTTTCGTCATTGCCCGGACCTTACGGTATCGGCGGCTTTGGCTGGAACGCCTATGACTTTGTCGATTTCCTCGCCTCGTGCAAACAACATTACTGGCAGATTCTCCCCCTTACGACAACGAGCTATGGCGACTCGCCCTATCAGTCGTTCTCGGCCCGTGCGGGCAACCCCAATTTCATCGACTTTGCCGAGCTTATCGAGGCCGGCTATCTGGAGCAGTGCGATATCGACGGCGTGTACCTGGGCTCCGACCCCAGCAATGTCGACTATGGTGCCATCTTTGGTGGCCGTCGTCAGATTCTCGACCGCGCCGCCGAGCGCTTTGCCGCCGACAAGCCGGCCGACTTCGACGACTTTGTCCAAGCAAACGAAGACTGGCTCATCCCCTACTGCGAGTTCATGACCGTCAAGGAGGAGTGCGGTCTCAAGGCCTTTTGGGAGTGGCCCGCAGAGCTCCGTACCCGCGGCGAGGCTTCTGCCAAGGTCTGCGCCGCCCATCCCGCGCGCATGCTCTACCACCAGATGACGCAGTACTTCTTCAATCGTCAGTGGAGCCGCCTCAAGGCCTATGCCAACGAGCGCGATATCCTCATCATCGGCGACCTGCCCATCTATGTCTCGCGTGACTCCGTCGAGATGT
>CAJMOC010000021.1:0-23191 GCA_905214945.1 uncultured bacterium | reverse complement strand
GCCTTAACCTCATCGACGGCGTTGCCCATGGCAACACCGGTACCCGCCCACTCAATCATGGACTTGTCGTTCTGGCCGTCGCCAAACGAGACGACCTCGCTGGCATCGATACCGAGCTTGGGCAGGGCACCCTCGAGCGCGCGGGCCTTGTCGATACCGGGCGCCGTGTACTCAAAGTACCAGTCGGCCGTAAACATGCCCGAAAGCGTCTGGGTAAAGGGCGCATACATCTCCTCGTAATGCGCCTGTAGGTAGGCCGGGTCGCCTGCCGTCAGCAGCTTGTCCACGGGATAAGCGTCCACAACCTCATGCAAGCTCTCGACCTCGCGGATCTTAAGGTCACACGCATCGCGCTCGTATTTGACGATGTTTTTCTGCGAGCCATCCGGCAGCGTAATCATGCAGCGGTACGAATCCTCGACATGCAGATCGCGACCGAGCGAAATCATAGGGATCACGTCAAAATTGCGCAGATGATCAATCAGACGGTGCAGTTCGTCAGCCGGCATGGCCTGGTCAAAAAGGACCTCATCGGTCTGAGCGTCGACCACGTGCGCGCCATTAAAGGCAACTAGCAGACCATCATGGTTCTGAAGGTCGAGCTCCTGCGCCAAGGCGTGCAGCCCCCATGCGGGGCGACCCGAAGCCAGGATGAGCTTAATGCCCGATTCCTGCGCCGCGAGCAGTTTCTCGCGCGTACGCGGGCTGATGACCTTTTGGTCGTTGGTGAGCGTACCGTCGATATCCATTGCGATGGCTTTGATTGCCATATATGCCTCCCTGTCATTGAACAACCTTGTCTGAGCCATCATACAGAACACCCACGGCGGCGCTGTTTGCAACGGGGAAAATGTCATATTGTCCCAAACATGAACGGCGCGCCTTCGACGATTGCGATGCCCGTCGAGGCGCCTCCCGATACATTCCATCCTATCCAAATAGCAAAGGGCCCGCATCCCAACGGATACGGGCCCTTGTCTACTATGCGTTACTTATCGCAGCGAATCCTACTTGCGGTGAGCGCGGTAGAACTCGATGAGCGCCTGAGTCGAAGCGTCCTGCTCGGCCTTGGCGGCGTCGTCGTGGAAGGCCGGGGTGATCTGCTTGGCAAGCTGCTTGCCCAGCTCGACGCCCCACTGGTCGTAGGAGTCGATACCCCAGACCGTGCCCTCGACAAACGTGATGTGCTCGTACAGGGCGATGAGCTCACCAAGCGCGAACGGGGTCAGCGTGTCGCCAAAAATCGAGGTCGTCGGACGGTTGCCCTCAAAGCAGCGGGCCGGGACGATCTGCTCGGGCGTGCCCTCGGCACGCACCTCATCGGCCGTCTTACCAAAGGCGAGCGCCTTGGTCTGGGCCAGGAAGTTGCCCAGGAACAGCTCGTGCACGTCCTGACCGCTGTCGGTCGCAGGGTTGGCGGTATTGGCAAAGGCGATGAAATCGGCCGGGACCACCACGGTGCCCTGGTGCAGCAGCTGGTAGAAGGCGTGCTGACCGTTGGTGCCGGGCTCGCCCCAGAAGATCTCGCCGGTATCGGAGGTCACAGCGCTGCCGTCCCAGCGGACGTGCTTGCCGTTGGACTCCATGGTGAGCTGCTGCAGGTAGGCCGGGAAACGGTGCAGGTACTGGCAGTACGGCAGCACGGCGTGGCTCTTGGAACCGAAGAAGTTGACGTACCAGACGTTGAGCAGGCCCATCAGCGCGACGGCGTTGTTCTCGAGCGGCGTGTTGCAGAAGTACTCGTCGATGGCGTGGAAGCCCTCGAGGAACTGCTGGAAGCGCTCGGGGCCGAGCACGACGATCAGCGACAGGCCCACGGCGGAGTCGACAGAGTAGCGGCCGCCGACCCAGTTCCAGAAACCAAAAGCGTTAGCGGGGTCGATGCCGAAGGCCTCGACCTTCTCGAGTGCGGTGGAAACGGCGACAAAGTGCTTGGCCACGGCCTCGGCGTTCTGCTCATCGGAGCCATCGATGGCGCCCTGAGCCTTGAGCTGCTCGAGCATCCAGGTCTTGACCTCGCGAGCGTTGGTGAGGGTCTCGAGCGTGGTGAAGGTCTTAGAGACGATGATCACGAGCGTGGTCTCGGGATCGAGGCCCTTGAGCTTCTCTGCCTGATCGTTGGGGTCGATGTTGGAGATGTAGCGGCAGTCAATACCGGCGTCGGCGTAGGGACGCAGGGCCTCGTAGGCCATGACCGGACCCAGATCGGAGCCACCGATGCCGATGGACACCAGGTGCTCGATCTTTTTGCCGGTAACACCCTTCCACTCACCGGAGCGCACGCGCTCGGCGAAGGCATACATGCGGTCGAGGACCTCGTGCACGTCGGCAACGACATCCTGGCCATCGACGATGAGCTGGCCCCTCTCGCTTGCCGGGCGGCGCAGCGCGGTGTGCAGGACGGCGCGGTCCTCGGTGGTGTTGATGTGCTCGCCGGAGAACATGGCGTCGCGGCGCTCCTCGAGCTTCACCTCGCGGGCAAGATCGCACAGCAGCTTGACGGTCTCATCGGTCACCAGGTTCTTGGACAGGTCGAAGTGCAGGTCACCGGCGTCAAAGCTCAGCTTGTTCACGCGCTCTGCATCGGCAGCGAACCAGGCCTTGAGGTCGATGCCCTCGGCCTCGAGCTTCTCCTGATGGGCCTCGAGCGCCTTCCAAGCGGCAGTCGACGTAGCATCGATAGGTGCGGCAACAGTTGCCATAGAGTCCTCCTCAGCATACGGGCGCACGCCTCCATGCGCCCGGACATTCAGATGCCACTATTCTAGCGCAGGTCAAGACTATAATCAGCGAGCGTTGCCAATCGGCCCCCAAACGGCAACCGATCAAAAAGGGGCAGGTTTATTTTGGCAGGTCAAACGCTTTACCAATCAAAAATAACCTATCCCTTTATGCCAAATATTAGGCCGCTGCGCACACGCTGCCGAGCAACTCACGCAGAGGAGACCCAATGCCCTCCAGCAGTTCGGGCGCGATGATGGCGAAAACGGGAACCTCGCCGGCACCCACAACGGCGGGCACTTTTCCCTCGGAGACGATGCATCCGTAGGGAACAAAGCCGTCCTCGACGGCATCAAGCACGGCCATGCGACGAGCGAGTTCGCGCGCAAAGCCCGCCGTATCGGCATCGCCGATCGCCAGGACAAAGTCCACGCCCTCATCGGTCGCCAGGGCTACGGCCTCATCGACCAAATCGTCTCCCCCGTCGCCCCCGACCAAACCGCAGCGGAAAAGCACGCGCTCGAGCAGGGCGCGATCGAGCGAGCCCAGCGCCGCCGAAACGAGTTCATCACGCGTGTGCTTGTCGCCCCCCAGCACGACCAGTGCCTTGGTGCCGCCATAGTGGGCAACCAATCGCCCGCACCAGCGAGCCACATCCCCATCCGCAACCAAGCGCGTCGGCATACCAAACCCATAGTTGACCATTATCCCCACAACCCTTCCGTGCGTATAGGTGGTATCAATCGTTAGCCTCATGCTACGAAGCGAGGTTTTCCGAGCTGTTTCGCGCTCTTTAGAGCTGCGTTAAAAACCCGATGCAACCGCACGACCATACCTGCCAAAAAGGGGCAGGTTTTGACGGTGTCCGGTCGAGCAGGTATTATCGAACAGGTATTCGATAAGAACATGTGTTTGATGGGAGGCTCGGATGGAGCCCGAGCAGCACACCTACATCTGCATCGACCTCAAGACGTTTTATGCCAGCGTCGAGTGCGTCGATCGTGGGCTCGATCCGCTCACCACCAACCTGGTCGTTGCCGACGAATCGCGCGGACGCACGACCATCTGTCTCGCTATCACGCAGACCATGAAGGACCTCGGGATACACAACCGCTGCCGTCTATTCGAGATTCCCGACGGCATCGACTACATCAAAGCAGTGCCGCGCATGCAACACTACATGGAGGTGTCGGCGCAAATCTACGGCGTCTATCTGGAATACGTCAGCCCCCAGGACGTGCACGTCTACTCCATCGATGAGTGCTTTATCGACGTGACGCCCTATCTGGACCTTTATCACACCGATGCCGAAGGGTTCGCCTGCATGTTGCGCGACGAGGTCTTGGGGCGCACCGGCATCACGGCGACGGTCGGTATCGGCCCCAACCTATTCCAGGCCAAGGTGGCGCTCGACATCACCGCCAAGCACGTAGCCAGCCGCATTGGCGTACTCGACGACGAGATCTTTCGCAAGGAGATCTGGCCCCATCGCCCCATCACCGACATCTGGGGCATCGGCCCCGGCGTGGCGGCCCGTCTCGAGAAATACGGCGTCTACGACCTGATGGGCGTCGCCGCACTCGACGAGAACCTGCTCTACGACGAACTCGGCGTCAACGCCGAATATCTCATCGACCACGCCTTCGGGCGCGAGCCGACAACCATCGCCGATATCCAAGCCTATCGCCCGCAAGCGACCTCGACCACCACAGGACAGGTGCTCTCGAAGGGCTATGCCTACGAGCAGGCCTACACCGTCTTGCGCGAAATGGTCGACAACGCCGTGTTGGATCTAGTCGATAAGCACGTGGTCTGCGACAGCATCTCGCTCTTTGTGGGCTACGCGAGCGAGCGCGCCGACATACGCCGGCTCAACGCCAGCGGCACGGCGCAGTATATAGACGGCTGCGGACACTTGCGCTCGAGCACCTCGGGCATCGAGCCCGCAGCGACCGACGGCCCCGAGCTCGCGCCCCGTGCTCCCAAGCCCGTCCAGCGCGATGACGAAAGGCGTCGCCTGGTGCGCGAAGCGCAGGCAATCGATGGCATCTTTGTGGGAGAGCATGGCGGCAAACCGCGTGGTGGCTATGCCGCACTCTTTGCGCACTCCAACGCCTCGCGAAAGCTGCCCGAGCGCACTAATTCGTTTAAGAAAATCATGGGGTATTTCGATGACCTTTGGGCACAAACGGTCGATCCCAAACGACCGGTCAAGCGCATCAACCTGGGATTTGGCAATCTTGTGCCCGAGGAATTTGCCACCATCGATCTGTTCAGCGATATCGAGGCCGATGAGCGCGAGCGCGACCTGGCGCGCGCCGTCCTGGCCGTGAAAGGCAAGTACGGCAAGAACGCGCTCGTCAAGGGATTAAGCTTTACCGCCGGCGCCACCGCGCGCGAACGCAACGGCCAAGTTGGAGGACATCGTGCCTAAACCCAAGCAGCAGCCCGTGCGCCCGCCGACCGCCTTCGAGCGCCTGGCGGACCCCGAGGGCAGACGTCGCGCCGCCGACCCCAACCTCACTGCCAACGGTGCCGTGCGCGCCAACCGCGCCGCACAGTTTATGCCCTTTGCCGCCCTCACGGGATACTACGAACTCGTGCGCAAGCAGGAAATCACCGTCGAGTCAAAACGTGAGCTCACGGAAGAAAAAGCCCTCGTACTTTCTAAAAAGCTCGAGGGTCTCAAACGTGGCGACTTGGTTCGTGTCACCTATTACGATACATACGGCTATCGCAGCCGCACCGGCATCCTCGACGAGGCGCTCCCCGCCTTCAAGCTCCTCAAGCTCCGAGACATCGCCATCGACTTCGACGACATCCAAGACATCGAACTGCGCGGACGAGCCTAGCCAAGGAAGCGCATCCAGGGCGGCGCTTACAGCGTCATGACGTAGTAGCCCGCGTCTTTCACGGCCGTCTCGAGGACACCACGATCAACCGGCTGCTTAGAGCGCACGCGTGCCGTGTGGTCCGCATACGTCACCGTTGCCCACACGCCATCCACCGCATTGAGGGCATTGGCTACGTTCTGAGCGCAGCCGTCACAGTTCATGCCGCCGATGAGCAGCTCATCGCTATAGGGATAGTGTGACGCATCGGTATCCACCACAACAACCTTTTTGGCCTTCTTGCCGCTCGTACCATCGCTGCAGCAACTCTTCCCGTGTGTCGAAGCGGCAATGCGACGCAGTCCAAAAAACATGCCGACGGCAATGACGGCCAGCACGATGAGATTCGCAGGGTTGAGCAAGTCACTCATGCGCTCCCCTTTCAAGTAGCACTATCTAGATACCCCCATGGGGTGCCCCCATCTTAACCCAAAATCATGTCTGTTCGGTCAATTAGTTTCCCTCTTCAAACTTTTTTGTTGACCATGGCTTACTTTCGTGTATAAGTTTTCCTAGGCTAACAGTTTAGATCCGTAAGGAGCGCCGTGACTCGAACCATAGACATCCCAACGTTTCAGGCGGCAGTCGTGCGCAACTGCTCTCCCACGCTCGCGGGCATCAAGCCGGCATCGCTCTTTACCTATCCAGGCACCTACGCCCACGGGGACGGCTCGACCACAACCGAAACCATTGCAGAACGCCGAGCACGCCTGCTCAACGTTATCGCCCAGTGCAATCGCGAGCTTGACCCGCTCGGCATCCACCTGAGTGTTTTGGTCTGGCGGCCCTGCGGAGCGCTCGTGTACGCGTACCGAGCCAAAAGCCTCACCACCTATTTCGCAGACCCTCGCGTCCAAACGGCGCTCACCTCGGAAGGCTACGACACGAGAGACCTTTCGGCATGCCTTGTGCATTTGGCATCACGCATCACGCTCGCGAGCAATAACGTCGCGGAATGCGCCTGCAGCCAGACTCGATGCGCACTACCCCAGCAAGCTAGCTGCAGCAAAGACTGCACCTGCGAGTTTCCGCACGAAATAGGCTACTTCCTTGGATATCCCTACGACGACGTGCACGAATTTATCGTCCAGCGCGGCGAGAACTACAAGGTCTTTGGGGCCTGGAAGGTCTACGCAAATGTCGAGCAGGCGCTTGCGACGTTTGATGCCTACCGTGCCTGCACCCAATACTTCACTTTTATCTATCAGCAGGGCTGCAGCCTGGCGCAACTTGCCCAGGCAACCCGATAGAACGTACAAGCCGCGGCAAGCGCCGCACGACCGAAAGGACAAAACATGAGCAAGATCGCCGTCGTCTACTGGAGCGGCACGGGCAATACCGAGGCCATGGCAAACCTCGTCGCCGAAAGCGCCACGTCCGCGGGGGCCGAGACTGAGGTCATCCCCTGCGCCGACTTCTCTGCCGACAGGGCCGCCGACTACGACGCCTTCGCCTTCGGCTGCCCCGCCATGGGCTCCGAGGAACTCGAGTACGATGAGTTCCAGCCGATGTGGGACGAGGTCAAGGAGGTTCTCGGCGACAAGAAGGTCGTCCTCTTTGGCTCCTATTCGTGGGCCGAGGGCGAGTGGATGGACAACTGGAAGGCCGACGCCGACGAGGCGGGCGTCAACGTCGTCGATTCCGTCATCTGCTACGACGCTCCCGACGATGAGGGCGAGGCGGCCTGCCGCGCCCTTGGAGCCGAGCTCGCCTAGCGGCAATGAGCTCCGCCCATAACGAGCTCTGCACCAAAACACATTCGCATCCCAACAAAAACGGGAGCCGGATCACATCCGGCTCCCGTTTTCTGTTATGTCAGTCATATAAAGCGGCTACGAGATATTTCCCAAGAACGCCTTGGTGCGCTCGCTCTTGGGGTGGTCGAAGACCTCGCTCGGCGTACCCTCTTCCACGATAACGCCGCCGTCCATAAAGACGACGCGGTCGGCGACGTCGCGGGCAAAGCCCATCTCGTGCGTCACGACGATCATGGTCATACCGTCACGTGCGAGATCGCGCATGACGCCCAATACATCGCGGACGAGCTCGGGGTCGAGCGCCGATGTGGCCTCGTCAAAGAGCATGACATGCGGATTCATCGACAGGGCGCGGGCGATGGCAACGCGCTGCTGCTGGCCACCCGAGAGCTGGCTCGGCATAAAGTCGATGCGCTCGGCAAGACCGACCTTGGTCAGCTCCTCGATAGCGATTTTCTCGGCCTCTTCCTTGCTGCGCTTGAGTACCTTTTGCTGTGCGAGCGTGACGTTCTTTTTGACTGACAGGTGCGGGAACAAATTGAACTGCTGGAACACCATACCCAGATGCGTACGTACCTTGTTAAGGTCGACGCCCTTGGCGCACACGTCCACGCCCTCAACGACGATCGAGCCGCTCGTGGGATGCTCCAGACGATTGATGCAGCGAAGCATCGTCGACTTGCCCGAGCCCGAAGGACCCAGGACTACGACGACCTCGCCCTTGTGCACATCCAGATCGATGTCGCGCAGGACCACGTTATCGCCGAAGGCCTTCTGGAGGTTCTTGATGCTGACGACGACCTCGTTCGAGTTATTGGTTTCGCTCATGATAGGACCTCCTTACAGACCGGCGATGTGGTCGGCGGGCGTCGCGACGACCTGTCCAGCGCTCTTGGCGGGACGCTTCTTCTTGGTTTCGGCCGTCCCCAGAAGCCTCGCCTCAAGACCGCTCACCAAGCGAGCAAGCGGCAGGGTGATGACCAGGTAGAACAGCGCGGCAACCACATATGGCGTAATGGAACCCGTCGTGGCCACAATGGTACGGGCGTTCATGACGATCTCGACCACGCCCACGGCCGCGAGCAGCGACGTATCCTTGTAAAGCAGGATAAACTCGCTGGTCAGCGTAGGCAGGACATTGCGGAACGTCTGCGGAATCATAACGTAGAGCAGCGTCTGGAAGGCGTTCATGCCCAGCGAGCGCGCGGCCTCGTTCTGGCCCTTGGGGATCGACTGAATACCGGCGCGGAAGATCTCGCACAGGTAGGCGGACGAGTTCATGGCCATGACGATGACGCCCAGCACATAATCGTCAACCTTGACGCCGGCCAGCGGCAGGCCAAAGAACGCGATGTAGATCTGCAGGAACGCCGGCGTACCGCGGATGATATTCACATAGATGCCGGCAAGGCAACGCAGGATGCGCGACTTGGAGATGCGCATGAGTGACAAGGCAAAGCCAAAGGGAATGGCCAACGGAAATGCCACGAGCACGATCGAGAGCGACATGAGGAAGCCTTTGAATACGATCGGCAGGCTCTGAACCAAAATGACCGGGTTCAGGAACAGGCGAAGGAACATGTTGGAATTCCATGCCTCGACCCACGGCTGCTCCTTAAGGTCGGCCAGGAAGTTATCGAATGCCGTCACGCCCTTAATCTCGACGGAAGGAATCTTGGAGATCTTCTTGGTTGAACCGTCAGCCAACGTGTAGGTGCCGCTAAAAGCCTCGTCGCCGCCCTCGACGGGGAAGGTCACGCCGTAGACCTCGACACGGAAATAGCCGCCGGCCGGAGCCGTCTCGCCAAAATCGATCTTGAGCGTCTGGCCGTCGACCTTGCACGTAGGCTTCATGGGCGTACGGTCCATGAGGTCCTCGCCCGAGAGCATCGTCAATCGCGTGTCATCGGTACCAAACGTCGTGCCGTCGACAAACGTCAGCGATAGACCGCTCAGCTCCTCGTCGGCATCGGCCTGAACTTCCCAGGTAATGCGCGTCTCGGTGCCGCCGACCACAGCGCTGCCCGAACCGGTGTTGGGTCGGGCAGTAATCTTTGCGGTCTCAAGCGCCTGGGCGGTCGTGGGCGCATATGCCCCCGCGCACACCAGCGCGAGCGCCACGGCCATGACGCAGGCTAGCTTTTGGAGCAAGGCGGGCAGTGGAAAACGCTGCTCCGTGGCCCCTTTGTTCAGTCGAGACAAGGTGGCTCCTATCGTAGAAGTTGCCGGCAAAACGAGACGGAAACGCTCTCCGTCAAGAGAAGCGCAAAGGCCCTCTCCGCAAAATGGAAAGGGCCCGCGCGCAATCAAGTGACTATTTTACTTGATGTTGTACTTAGCCATGAGGGCGTCAACGGTACCGTCGTCGGTCAGGTCCTTGATGGCCTGGTTGATGTCGTCCTTGAGCTTGGTGTTGCCCTGGTTGATGGCGATGGCGTACTCCTCGCCGGTGCTGACCTGCTTGATGGTCTGGCAGGTGTTGAACTGCTCGGCGGTCAGCTGGCTGGCAACGGAGCGGTTGGTGACTACGGCGTCGCCCTTATCGGACTGCAGGGCGCTGAAGCACTCGGTGGCGTCCTTGTAGGGGACGATCTTGGCCTTAGGGAAGTTCTCCTGGGCAAAGGCCTCGGCGGTCGATCCAGACTGGACGATGATGGTAGCGTCGGCGTTGTTGAGCTTCTCGCTGTAGTTGTCGGCCGTGATGTCGGTGTTATCGACCTTGGTCACGATAGCCTGATCGTCCATGTAGTAGGAATCGGAGAAAGTGACTTCCTTCTCACGCTCGGGCGTGTCGGTGATAGCCGCGATGGAAACGTCATACTTGGCGCCCGAAGCAACGCCGGGGACGAGCGTGTCGAAGTCGTTGTTGACGTACTCGACATCCAGACCCAGCTTGTCACCGATAGCCTTGATAAGCTCAAGGTCAAAGCCCTGATAATCGCCGTTGTCATCCTTGTACTCAAACGGAGCGTACTCGGCAGAGGTGCCAACGGTCAGCGTACCGTCCTTGACGAGCGCGTACTCCTTGGAGCCGTCGACCTTCTCGACCTTAGCGTCGTCAGAGCTGCTGGAACCGGCATCAGAACCAGAGGTGGCGTTGGACGAGCCGCAGCCCGTCAGTGCGAGGGCGAGTGCCATGGCGCCCGTGGCGGCAAATGCGCCAAGCTTCTTCAGCTTCATAATCAGTCTCCTTCCAATGACCCCGCGTGATTCAGGGGTCTGCAAAAACTGTTGGATATTATGCGCCCGTTTGGAAGAATCAGCAATTAGAAAACTGATTGAAACAAACCCATAACGTGAATGGAACACTCCACTTTATGACAGTCATTACTGCTGCAACGACCTTAACAGTTTGATTTCAGCCGCATAACCTGCAAGTTCGTTCGGCGTCTCCAAAATGAACGGCAATGCACGCAAACGGCTATTCGATACAATATTCTGCATAACCTGCATACCGCCGCCAAGCTCCTCGCTACCAAGGTAGCCCTTACCGATGCACTCATGGCGATCCTTGTGGGCGCCGCAGGGGTTCTTGGAATCATTGATATGCACAGCGCGCAGGCGCTCGATACCCACTACACGATCGAACTCGTCGAGTACGCCGTCAAGATCGCGGACGATGTCATAGCCGGCGTCATGCACATGACAGGTGTCCAGGCAAACGCCCAACTTGTCCGAAAGCTCGGGGCGCTTGTCGCAAACGCCCTCGATGATGAGCGCCAGTTCTTCAAAGCTACGGCCCACCTCGGTACCCTTTCCCGCCATGGTCTCGAGCAGCACCGTCGTCTGCTGGCCCTCAAACATCACCTGGCACAGGGCGTCGACGATCATCTGAATGCCGGCGTCGGAGCCCTGCCCCACATGCGCGCCGGGGTGGAAGTTGTAGTAGTTGCCGGGCAGTGCTTCCAGACGCTGCAAGTCCTCGGCCATTGCCTCCAAGGCGAACTCGCGCGCCCGCTCTTTAGCCGAACAGGGGTTATAGGTATACGGAGCATGAGCCACAAGCGGGCCAAAATCGTTTTGCTCCATAAGCTCGCGCAGGGCCGCCACATCATCCATATCAAGGTCTTTCGCCTTGCCGCCGCGCGGGTTGCGCGTGAAGAACGCAAAGGTATTGGCGCCAATGGACAGCGCCGTCTCCCCCATCGCCCGATAGCCCTTCGTCGTCGAAAGATGACACCCAATCGTTAGCATCTCCAGCTCCCCCTCATCAGTTGCGGTGAAATAGTTCCCGTTTGGCCCCTATTCTGCCGCAAACAGGAACTATTCCACCGCAAGTTATAAAAGGGTCATGAGGAGCGCGTTATGCGGAAGGCTTTAAGCGCGGCCGTTACGGGGCCAGGCTGGAAACGTCGGCGCACATCGTCGAGACGCTCGGGAATATCGATGTGTTGCGGGCAGTGACGCGCGCATTTGCCGCATTTGACGCAGTTGCTCACCAACTTGGGCTCGCTCGTCCGCACCGCGCTCGCCGTAAAATACTGCGATAGACCCGTAAACCAGCTGTGCGCATAGCTTGCATTGTAGGCGGCAAAACACCCAGGGATATTGATGCCTTTGGGACACGGCATGCAGTAGCCGCATCCCGTACAGGGCACGCGATTCGATTTTTGAAATTCCGTCAGCACGCGCGCAATGGTATCGAGCTGAGCGCCCGTCATCGAATCCGGCAGGGCTCGGTCGGCCAGCGCCGCGTTCTCATCCACTTGCGCGGTATCGGTCATGCCCGAAAGCAGCATCGTGACCTGAGGATGGTTCCACACCCACGAAAGGCCCCAGGCGGCAGGAGTGCGCAAATGCGGGTCAGGGGCGCCATCGAGCACAGCGCGGGCCCGCGGCGGCAGCTTGCCCGCTAAACGCCCGCCCAGCAGCGGCTCCATCACAAACACCGCGAGCCCGCGCTCCGCAGCCGCCATGAGTCCCGCCGTTCCCGCTTGGTAGCGCTCTCCAGCGTAGTTGTACTGGATCTGGCAAAAATCCCAGTCATACGCGTCAAGCATCGTGAGGAAGTCCGCCGCACTGCCGTGGTACGAAAAACCTATCTGGCGAATACGCCCCGCAGCCTTTTGGTGCGCAATCCAGTCCTCGATGCCCAACGCCACCACGCGCTCCCACTGGGCGGGCGAGGTGATGTTGTGCATAAGGTAATAGTCGATATGGTCGGTCCGCAGGCGACGTAGTTGCTCGTCTAAAAACCGGTCGAAATCCTCCGCGCACTTGCACGAAGCGTGCGGCAACTTAGTCGCCAGCAACACCCGGTCGCGCAGCCCCAAGCGCTCAAGTGAGGCGCCCACGCATGCCTCGTTACCGGGATAGAGATACGCGGTATCCAGATAATTGATCCCCTGCTCCACCGCATGGGAAATGATGGCGTCGGCTGCCTTAGCGTCCGGATGGCCCGGCGCACCGGGAAACCTCATGCAGCCCAGACCGAGAGCGGATATTCGGTTACCACTTTTGGGGTCAACGCGGTATTGCACGGCCCCTCCCTTCGCCATCAGCGCCCCGGCACGGCGAAACACAACGGTCACGCGGCCGAAACATCGTGGAATCGCAATCGAGAACGTATCGTAACGCAGCAGAAATCGAGCCGTCATGACACCGCTTTAACATCAGCAAAAAGCCCGATGAAAGGAGCCACCCATGCCCGCGCTCGACCTTTGGAACCTCGCATCCCAGCTCAAAAGCACCGATTATCGCTGGGTCAACCTCACCCACACGCTCTCGTGCGACACCCCACACTGGTTTGGCTTTAAGCCGTGAGTTCCCATGCGTTTGTTCTTCTAAATACCGCTATCCGGAGCACGCAACACGCTCCGGTAAAACCAGAGTTGAGGCTAACTTTAGGACCCCACGATCTCGTCCTCATCATCACGGCAAAGGACGACGCCGGCGCTTCCCAGCGCAGCGACAGCAATCAGGGCCCCCACAACGATAGGAGCAGCTCCGCACAAGCCCTGCATGCCCGCGACAAGCGCGGCCGTAGGACCAAGACAACCAAGTGCAAGTGCGACGGCGGCAATAGCGATATCTCGAGCGTTCATAAGACCACTTCCTCCACGGGAAAGACCTTGCTTCTCATGACTTAGTGTGCCCCGCGCCCATATGCGCGGCGTACTGCCACGGTAAGCGCTCTGTTAACTCAAGCACGCACAAAAAACGGGCGTCCTTACGTTGCCCTAAAGCTCGGTAAAGACGCCCATCCGCCAAATATCCGTGTTGCAGAAAAATTACCAGCCAGTGTAGTAGTCGGTGGTTCCGGCAGCGCAGCCGGAGTCATAGACCTTGCACTCGCCCTTGGAACCGGTAAACGTAGAGCCTTGGGCCTTATCGCCCGCGGCAACGACGTAGTAACCATCGGAATCGCGCCAAAAGCCCTCGGAATCCTGCGTCCACTCGCCCGTGCGGTGATGGTAGAGTACGTTGCTGCTGTAATAGGTCTCGCGGCGGCCGTTATAGTTATTGACGCCGCTCAAGCGCGTCAGACCCGAGCCGTTCGCATAATACGCAGCAGACGTGCAAGACGGGCTGGAGCCGGCGTTGCAATACGAAGCCTGGGCGGCCGCGGCCTCGGCCTCGGCTTTGGCTGCGGCAGCCTCGAGCGCCTCGCGCTTGGCATCCTCAAGCGTGGAACGAAGCTCGTCGAGCTCGGTCGACTTGGCGTCGACCTCATCCATCGTCAAAAGACTGCCCGCACCGTCGATGCAACCCTGTAGTACAGCGCGCTCGTCATCGGTGGCATAGTCACCGTACATGTTCATAATGATCTGAGCGCGCATCTCCAGGGAATCGCGCTTTGCCCCCATCGAGGCGTTCCACTCCTGCATAGAGCCATAACCGTCGCCGCGGTAGTCGACGGGCTGCACCAGCGTCGCCTCGGACGGCGTAGATCCGACCGTATCGGATAGTGTCGCCGCGTGGGCATCAGTTGCGCCGGCGCCCGCCAAAAGTGCCACGGTCAGAGCGGCGGAAAGGGCGGCGGCTTTCGGTTTTCGTGAATCGATCCTCATGTAGCTGGAAACCTCCGTAGTACGTTTTTGCTGCGTTTAAGCTGCGTGTGATTCGATCGCGCTGCATAGTACCCCGAGCAAATCGCGACCTGCGGTTTTTCTCAAAAGGTGCACGTCATTTGCGTAAAACTCACATTCACTTAACAGGAGTTTTCCATATCTAGATTGGATATTCGACGCTAAAAAACCTGTATTTTAACCATTCCTATGCAAAAAAGGCGCCTGCGCAAACACTGTTCGCACAGGCGCCTTGAGCAGGCATTTTATGCAGTTATGTCTATCGAGCCGCAAAGGGTCCTTGCACAAGTCGCCTTACTCGTCCAGCGCGGCGAAGGCCTGCTTCAGATCCCAAATGATGTCCTCGGCGTTCTCGGTACCAATAGAAAGTCGAATCGTGGAGGGCGTGATGTTCTGCTCAGCGAGCTCCTCGGCAGAGAGCTGGGAGTGCGTAGTGGTAGCCGGGTGCACGACGAGCGACTTGACGTCGGCCACGTTGGCGAGCAGCGAAAACACCTGCAGACGATCGATGAACTTCCAGGCGGCCTCCTGGCCACCCTTAATCTCAAAGGTAAAGATCGAGGCACCGCCGTTGGGGAAATATTGCTTGTAGAGCTCATGGTCGGGGTGCTCAGGCAGGCTCGGGTGGTTCACCTTGGCAACATGGCTGTCACCGGTCAGGAACTCAACGACCTTCTTGGTATTCTCGACATGACGGTCAACGCGCAGCGACAGAGTCTCGGTGCCCTGGAGCAGGACCCAGGCGTTGAACGGGCTGATGCAGGCGCCCTCGTCACGCAGCAGGATAGCGCGGACATAGGTTGCGAAGGCGGTGGGACCGGCAGCCTCGGCAAACGAAACACCATGGTAGGAGGGGTTGGGCTCAGCGATCTGGGCGTACTTGCCACTCGCCTTCCAATCGAAGTTACCGCCGTCGACGATCACACCGCCCAGCGAGGTACCGTGGCCGCCGATGAACTTGGTTGCGGAGTGGACGACGATGTTGGCGCCGTGCTCCAGCGGACGGAACAGATACGGGGTGCCGAAGGTGTTGTCGACGACAACCGGCAGACCGTGCTTCTTGGCAATCTCGGAGATGGCGTCGATGTTGGGGATGTCAGAGTTGGGGTTGCCGAGCGTCTCGAGATAGATGACCGTGGTGCTGTCCTTGATGGCACCCTCAACCTCTTCCAGGTTATGGGCATCGACAAACGTGGTCTCGACGCCAAACTGGGAGAGCGTATGCTCCAGCAGGTTGTAGGAGCCACCGTAGATGGTCTTCTGAGCCACCACGTGGTCACCAGCCTGAGCAAGAGCCTGCAGGGTATAGGTGATGGCAGCAGCGCCGGAGGCGACGGCAAGACCTGCCACGCCGCCCTCGAGCGCGGCGATACGGTCCTCGAAGACGCCCTGGGTGGAGTTGGTCAGACGGCCGTAGATGTTACCGGCGTCGGCAAGACCAAAGCGGTCGGCGGCGTGCTGGGAGTTGCGGAACACATAGCTCGTGGTCTGGTAGATAGGCACGGCACGGGAGTCGGATGCGGGATCGGCACTCTCCTGGCCAACGTGCAGCTGCAGGGTATCGAAACCAAAGGTGTGCTCGGGGTTGTTGATGAACTGGCTCATGATGATCTCCTTGATCGAACGAAAGTAAGTAAAAAGAGAGAAGTAAGTCGCTGTCTCCTGATCACGCCGACGGGCGCAAACAGGAGCCCGGCATTCGTCTTGGTAAGCAATTCATATGCGGGCCTCCTTTCGCATCCCGGTTCCGTGGTTGGCTTAATTACCTACTGCCTTTGTGTGTTTTGAATAGTACGAGCATTATTTCCCTCGGTCAATCACTTAAAAGCGCTAACCTGTTATCGTTTTTATAGATAACAATCGGAAGGATTGCGTCGATGACCCTTCAGCAGCTTCGTTTTCTGATCGCCGTGGCAGAGTCCGGCTCAATCAACGCCGCAGCTCAGCGCCTCTATACCGCTCAGTCCAACATCTCAAACGCCGTCAAAAGCCTGGAACAGGAACTCCATCTGGAGATCTTTACGCGCTCCAGCCGCGGCGTCACGCTCACCAACGACGGCACCGAGCTTTTGGGCTATGCGCGCCAGGTCGTAGAGCAGGCCGACATGCTCGAGGCACGCTACGAGAACGGCGGCACCCCGCAAGCCCGCCTCGCCATTTCCGCCCAGCACTACGCCTTTTCGGTCGAGGCCTTTGTCAACGTGGTCGAGCGCTGCCGCGACAGCAAGTTCGAGTTCATCATGCGCGAGACCACCACATCGCAGATCATCGATGACGTCCGTGCGTTTCGCAGCGATATCGGCATTCTGTATCTGGATGACTTTAACGCCCGCGTTCTGCAGAAGGCCTTCGCCGATGCCCGCGCAAGCTTCCATCCCCTATTCGACGCGACGGTCCACGTATTCGTCAGCGAACGCCACCCGCTCGCACGCCGCCCTCAGCTGTCCCTTGCCGACCTCGCGCCCTATACGCGCTACAGCTTTGAGCAGGGAACCTCAAACTCCTTCTATTACGCCGAGGAACCTTTTAGCTATATCCCTTGCGACCGCAACATACGAATATCGGACCGCGGAACACTTACCAACTTACTTATCACGTCGAACGGTTACACCCTGTCGACCGGTGTCCTCTCCAATGAAATGCAATGGGGCATGGCATCGATCCCGTTAGCAGACGCCCCAACGATGCACGTTGGCTACATCATGCACGACGAGCGCAAGCCCTCTCTCCTCTTGCAGCAATACCTCGACGAGCTCAACCGCATCATCCATGCCAGCTAACAGTCGGAAGACGGGGCAGAAATCGTAGATTGCTGGCCCCCGGCGGGCATGGCGCTACAATGGTCACTCACATGAAATGCACTCAAAGAAAGGAAACCCGTGAAGGTCATCATCTATACCGACGGCTCGGCCCGATCAAATCCGGGACGCGGCGGCTACGGCGCCGTGCTCAAATACACCAACCCCGCCGGCAAGACCTTTACCTCCGAGCTCTCGCGCGGCTACGCCAAGACCACCAACAACCGCATGGAGCTCATGGCCGTTATCGTGGCGCTCGAGGCACTCAACCGCCCCTGCGAGGTCGAAGTCCATTCCGATTCGCAGTACGTCGTCAACGCCTTTAAGAAGCACTGGATCGACGGCTGGAAAAAGCGCGGGTGGAAAACCGCCAACAAGCAGCCCGTCAAGAACCGCGACCTGTGGGAGCGCCTACTCACCGCCAAAAGCAAGCATAAGGTTGAGTTCATCTGGGTTAAGGGTCACGCCGGCCACGAGCTCAATGAGCGCTGCGATGAGCTCGCCACCACGGCGGCCGACGGCAGCAACCTCGATATCGACACCGGCTTTAACGAGAGCGACCTGTAATAGCGTTTTCGCACAGCTTTATATCCCCACGCGCTACACTCATCCTGTAGACCAAACAACGCAAGGGGGACGTATGCTGCGCATCGCGACCATCGGCACATCCATGATCACCGACGACTTTATCCAAGTCGTCAACGCCAACGACCAAGCCGCGTTTGTGGGCACGCTTTCACGCGATGCCAATCGCGGTGCTGCCTTTACCGCCGAGCGCGATGGCGAGCGAAACTTTATCTCACTCGATGAGCTTGCGGCAGCCGCCGACGTCGACGCCGTCTATATCGGCAGCCCCAACGCACTTCACTACGAGCAGGCCCTTGCCTGCATCGCCGGTGGCAAGCACGTCATCGTCGAGAAGCCCTTCTGCGCCACCGAAGCGCAGGCGCTGGAAGTCTTCCGCGCTGCCGAGGCAGCAGGTGTCGTGGCCCTCGAGGCCATGCGTCCCCTCCACGATCCCGCCTTCCACGCCATCGAGGACGCCCTGGGCGAGATCGCCCCCATCCGCCGCGCCTCATTGCGCTTTGGCAAATATTCCTCGCGCTACAACGAGATTCTCGCGGGACGCGCCACCAATATCTTCGACTGCAATATGGCATCGGGTTCCCTCATGGACATTGGCGTCTATACCGTCGAGCCCATGGTCGAGATCTTTGGCATGCCCTCCGGCCTTACGAGCATGACCACTCTGCTCGATCCCACCACGCGACGGCTCACGCACGGCCCCATCGATGGCTGCGGTTCCATCCTCGCCAGCTACGGCGGCGGCCGTATCTCCGTCGAGCTCGCGCACTCCAAAATTACGAATGACCTGCTGCCCTCGCAGATCGAAGGCGAGCGTGGCACTATCCAGATCGACCATCTGTCCACGCCCCGCAACGTCCGCATCGACTATCGCGGCGACGTCGTACGCGGCTCGGCGACCGAGGCACCGCGCGAACAGGGAGACAACGGCCGCGTGCTCGACCTGCCCAAATCGAGCAACACTATGGAATACGAACTCACAGACTTTATCACCGCCATCGGCGGCATCGATAACGTTAAGGAAGAGATTTGGGAGACCCCGGCGGGACGCCACGAGCTTGGCCACTACCGCGATGTCACACTCGTCTCACTGCGCATCATGGATGCCGTGCGCCAGCAGGCCGGCATAACCTTCCCGGCCGACGCAGGCAAGCAGGCATAGCTATGGGCCTCTTCGATACGTTCTTCTCCAGCGTCACCGGCGGCAGTCGAGAGCCTCAAAAACCATCAAACGTCGAGCTCGAGCTGCGCCGCAGGCTTACTGTGCTCGCAAGCGACGAGGCCACTCAAGACACTCCCCTGCGCTATTTCCTGCGCTGGGCGGGGCAAGTCCAGGGCGTTGGCTTTCGCTTTACCAACACCAACCTCGCGCAGGCACGCGCGCTCACCGGCTGGGTGCGTAACATGGAAGACGGCTCAGTCGAGATGGAGATACAGGGGGCTCCGGCAAATATCCTATCTCATCTCGAGGCGCTTCATGCCTCCTACGAGCGTATGGGAACGCGTTTTCGCCTCGTAGACGCCCAGGCCCGAGCCCCACTTGCCAATGAAGACGGTTTCACGCCTCGTTATTAGTATTGTGTGCTAAATACGGTATCATTTACCTACGACCGTTGATAGAAAAGAGGCGAGGCGCATGGCGGTGCAAAGAAGGAATACCAGGCAGCGAAAGCTGGTTCTTGACGCCGTGCGCCAAAGCTATAACCATCCCACCGCCGACGAAATCTACAACGTCGTGCGCGCGCAGGATGACAAAATCAGCCGCGGCACGGTCTACCGCAACCTCAATCTCTTGGCCGACGCCGGCGAGATTCTCTCCATCAAGACGCCGGGCGGCAGCCGCTTCGATCGCACGATCGAGCCGCATGCGCATATCATCTGCACCTCGTGCAGCCGCGTCATCGACATACCACTCCCCTTCGATGCCCAGCTCGACGCCAAGGCATCCGAGCAAATCGGCTGGCACGTCACGTCGCACTACACCATCTTCGAGGGTCTCTGCCCCGACTGCCGGTAGATGTTTGGGACATGCCTACTCGGCAAGCAGGCGACGCAGTTCTTCTTCGACCGTGTACACATAGCGGACGCGGTCGTTGATGCCACGCATAGAGGGATTGCAGCTCTCCATTAGATAAGGATGGCCCACGACGTTGAGCATGTCGCGGTCGTTTTCGTTATCGCCAAACGCCATCATCTCATCGGGCGAAATACCCAGGGCACGACCGTAATCGGCAAGCGCGGAGCCCTTGCCCGAACCGAAACCGATAAAGTCCGTCCATTCGGTTCCCGACGTCATCACGTCGACACGGTCGCTAAAGAGACACTCGAAATACTCCAGGGCCGCCGGCTGATCCACCTCGGGCGTCTGGAAGGCAATCTTAATGACGTCCTCGTCGATATCCTCGGGGCGGTCGACCACCGCCACATCGCAGTGGACCTCATAGCGCAAATGGTCGACGAACGCATCGTTGCCGCTCATGGTGTAGAGGTGTCCCTCACACGAAAGGGTCACGTCGGCATGGGGATACGCAACCACGGCATTCGCTATATCCATAGCAAGGCTACGCTCCATGGAACGCTTGACAACGGCACGTCCCTCGCTCATCACCAGGGCTCCGTTTTCGCATACATAGGCGAGCTCATCGGCCACCGGGGCAAACAGATAGCGCAAACTCGCATATTGACGGCCGCTCGCCGGCATAAACACGATACCGTGACGATGCAGCTCATCGATGAGCTCAAAGGCCGCGGAACGCGGCTCGCGCTCCCCCGGATGCAGCAACGTGCCGTCCAAATCGCATGCAATCAGCTTGATTCCTTCAAGACCCATATGCTTTCCCCCACAGCATCTCATCAACAGAAAGACGGACTTTGAATAGTTGCCTCTCAAAGTCCGTCTTACTTATACGCACGTTAACCGCGCGCCTTCTTTACGATCGTAAAGTCTGGAGCCATACTCACAACGGCATCCGCCGCACACGACGCAAAGCGCCGGTCCGCATCGAGTTCACGGGTAACCGTCGAGAGCCGAACGCCCTCGACGCCCCGGAGCATGCGGCCCAAAACAGGCTGCACCGGCGTATACATGCGCACGGTATGCTCGTCCGAATCGCCTCGGAAAAGCGGCGCGTGCATATTGCCGATCTCCCAGCACGCATGCGCGAGCGCAATCGGGTCCATGCGGTCAACTTCGACCAAATAAACCTCGGCGCTGCGCAGACGTACGACAACCACCACGGGCACCGCACCCGTGTGGTCGATAGCGAGCACGTCACCGTCGGCAAGACGACCGCCGTCGGCAGTATCCAGCCGAACATCGACCGTGCGCCCCAGCTCCGTCACGCCCACAAACGTGCGCGCATCAGCCTGGTCCCAATCGAGCAGGAGCTCGTCAACTTCAAAGACGCCGCCCAACTTCCGGCGAAGCAGGAGTTCATAGGACGGATCGTTGAGATTTCCCAAGCATGTCGTCGAAACCAAGCGTTCAGGCATACTCTAACCCTCGACCTCAACGAGCTCGATATCAAAGTTGAGGTCCTTGCCGGCCAGCTCGTGGTTGGCGTCGAGCGTCACAGCCTCGGGCGTTACGTCGATGACCACGGCGGGAACGGGCATACCGCTCGGCGTGGACAGGAAAAGCTTCATGCCCTTCTCGATCTGCTCGATGTTGGGAACCTGTTCGGCCGGGAAGGTAATAACCATCTCGGGATTGTGCTCGCCGTAGGCATCGGCAGCAGGAATGTGCACGGTCTTCTTCTCGCCCACCTGCATGTCGACAACAGCGGCGTCGAAGCCCTTGATCATCTGACCGGCGCCGCAGGTGAACTCCAGCGGCTCGCCGCGATCGTAGGAGCTATCGAACTGCGTGCCGTCATCGAGCGTGCCGCGATAATGGGTCTTGACCTTCTTGCCCTGGTTGGACATGGTAACCTCCGTGATAAGGGCGGCGCACAACGCGGGCCGCCGTGAACATATGGCGCTAACTATACCCTAGTCATACAATTCAATGACAGTTTGCAAAGAAACGCTGCAACCGGAGGAACCATGGCATATCCCGTATTTGACCTACACTGCGACACTGCCGACCGCATCGGCTGGGCCACGCTCGATCTCGACCTGCGCTTTACCGCCGGCACCGACGGTTATTTCCCCGGCGACGAAACGCATCCGCAAGATTTCGACCTCATCGAGGGCAACGCCTGCGCCATCTCGCTCGCAAAGATCGGCAACACGCCGTGGGCGCAGTGCTTCGCCACGTTTGTCCCCGACGAGATTCCCACCGCCCACGCCGCGCGCTTCCAGGCGCAGATCATGGCGCACATGAGCGGCCAGGCAATGCTCAACCACGACCGCATGGTCAACGTGCGCAGCGCCGCAGACATTCGTCCCGCGCTCAAGGACGGCAAGGTCGCTTGCATCCACACCATCGAAAACGCCACGTTCTTTGCCGAGGACCCCGCGCTGATCGAGGTGCTTAAGAGCCTGGGCGTGCTTATGTCGTCACTCAGCTGGAACGCGCAGGGACCGCTCGCGAGCGGCCACGACACCCACGCCGGCCTCACCGCCGCCGGCATCGAGGCACTTACGCAGATGGAGCACGCCGGCATGGTACTCGACGTCTCCCACCTCAACGATGAGTGCTTTGACGAGGTCGCCGCCCGCGCCACGCGTCCCTTCGTCGCCAGCCACTCCAACTCCCGTGCGGTTTGCGGCGCCAAACGCAACCTTACCGACGACCAGTTCCGTACCATTCGCGACATGGGTGGCATCGTCGGCCTCAACTACTGCAGCGAGTTCCTTTCCAACGACGCAACCGACAAGACCGCCGCAGACGTCACCTTCGACCAGCTGGCGGCACACATCGAGCACTGGCTCGACCTGGGCGGCGAGGACGTCATCGCGCTCGGCGGCGACTGGGACGGCGCCACTGTGCCCGCTTTCCTCTCCGATGCCAGCAAGATGCCCGAGTTCCAGAACATGCTTTCCAAGCATTTTGGCAAGACCGTGATGCAAAAGCTCTGCAGCGACAACGCGCTTGCCTTCTTCGAGCGTTATTAATTTCACATCCCTTGAGCGGGCCGGCATGCCGAACGGTCGACATGCCGGCCCGTCCCCAATCTGAAGGACCGCTTTTGACGCAGCAGTTTACGATTTCCGTATCCCGACCGGATGGGACGCCCATCCCCGTCGTAGTTACCAAAAAGCGCGTCAAGAACTTCAACCTACGCGTCACATCGAGTGGTGAGGTCCACGCCAGTGCACCGCTCGGCGCCAGCCGCGAGCGCATCGAAGCGTTTGTAAAGCGCAACAGTGCCTGGATTGTCAACCGACTTGCCCAGCGTGAGCGACGTCAGGCGACGGCGCGAGAGCCGCTCAGTCCCTCGTCCATCATTGCACTTTGGGGCAAGCCC
>CAJMOC010000020.1:0-26393 GCA_905214945.1 uncultured bacterium | reverse complement strand
TGTTCGCTTCTAATAAAGAAGGCCAAGATTCGGGACGCAGTTCAAATGAGTGCCCCCCGTGGGTACTCATTTAAGTCTGTCCCCAATGAGCACCGAAAATAATACAACCGCCCTTGTTGAGCATAAGTCAGCGAAAACCCGTACACGCGAGCAAGGTGACGTGAAATGAAAGGGCGCAGACCTTATGGTCGCGCCCTTGAAATTGAACGTCAGATTGCCGTGTGTACGGGTTTGCAGCGTCGAGCCGTTACGCGGTTTGGTAAAACCGCGTAACAAATTACGCCAATTTCGCGCCAACGATCTTTGCTGCTGCCGGCTTGTCGAAGTTGCCACCGGTGGCCTTGCCCAGAGCGCCCATGACCTGGCCCATCTGCTTCTTGGACGTGGCGCCCAGCTCGGCAATAACCTGCTCGATCAGAGCCTCGAGCTCCTCGCCCGAAACCTGCGCGGGCAGCAGGCTCTCCAGAATCTTGACCTGCTCGCTCAGGTTATCGGTACGCTCTTGGTCGGTGCCGGCCTTGATGGACATCTCCAGCGTCTCGCTCGTCTGCTTAATCAGACGCTTGATCATGCTGTTGACGTCTTCCTCGGTCACATCGCGGCGCTCGTTGACCTCGATATTCTTCACCTCGGCCTTGACCTGGCGAATGATGGACAGGCGAACCTTGTCCTTAGCCTTCATGGCCGCGATCATTTCCTTCTGCAGCTCTTCGTTGGTCATCTGCAAATCCTCCTCAATAGCGTGGGCGGCACTCACGCGGGCGCCGCCCCATGATTACTCAGTCGTCGACGCGTCGTCGGTCGAACTCTTGGTGACGCCCTTCAGGCTCACGTTATAGGGCACGTCCTTAGGCATGGGGTTAACGGTGATGTCGGCGTCCTTCTTGTACTGCTCCAGCCACTCGCCGTACGCGGTGCTTGCCGTCTGCGTCTTCACCACGTTGGAGACGTACTTCTTGATGTCCTTGGGTACCTGCTTAATGTCATCGACCTGATTATCGACATGGAAGTAGTCGGTGCACTTGATGATGTGGTAACCATAGGTCGACTCGACGACGTCGCTCACATCGCCCTTGTTGAGCCCCTCGAGCGCCGCCTGGTAGCTGTCGACGAAGGTGGTGAGCTTGTCCCAGCCCACATCGCCCTTCTTATCCTTGGAGCCGGTATCGTCGGAGTACTGCTTTACGGCGTCCTCAAAGCTCAGCTCGCCGGAGTTGATCTTGTCCAGGCACTCCTGCGCCTTGGCCTTGGCGGCGGCCTTGTCCTCATCGGAAGCGTCGGAATCGACCTTGATCAGAATATTCGACGAACGGCGGGCGTCATTGTAGTTGGACAGGTTCTCGTTGATGTAATCGACAATCTCGCTGTCCTTGGGCTTGCTTGTGGGCGCTACCGCATCCTTGAGCTTTTGCTGCGCCAGGCTCTCCTTGAGCGAGTCCTTGTAGGTGTCCTCGGTGTAGCCGTAGGTCTTAAGCGTCTTCTTAAAGGCCTTGGCGCCGCCGGCGCTCTTGCAGGCGTCCTTCCAGGCCTTCTCGACCTCCTCGTCCGAGACGGTCACGCCGTTTTCCTTCTG
This sequence comes from uncultured bacterium, assembly GCA_905214945.1. Lineage (GTDB taxonomy): Bacteria > Actinomycetota > Coriobacteriia > Coriobacteriales > Coriobacteriaceae > Collinsella. Next base: position 24,820 of record CAJMOC010000020.1, on the reverse strand, counting down.
CGCTTGCTGAAGCAGAATCTGCTGCGTGTAGGAGTCGATGAGCTGCTTGCGATACTTCTTGGGCGTGAGGTCGTTGTCGACCAGATACTGCGCCCAGTCCTTGTCCTTGGTGTAGCCGTAAGACGTGCGCATGCTCATGATCTGCTTTGTCACGGTGTCCTCGGTGAGGTTGGTGCCGTTGATAGTGGCAGCCACACCGCCGGTAAGCTTGTAGCCCGAGGTATCCTCTGCCTGCGACATAAGGCCGGAGCATGCCATGGCCGAGACGGAAAGCAGCATCGCCAGCACGCCGATGACCACCAGAACGATCTTGACGGTCTTAGACACGTACGTCTTGCGCTGCTTCTTACGAGAGCTCGACGCGGCGCGGGCCTGCTGCTCGGGCGTCGGTGCGGCCTCGGAGTTCTTTTTCTTGTTTGCCATAGTTGGCCTTTCGCATCACGAATCGAACAAACGCCATTGTGTCACAACGCAGCCCCCGCGACAAAGGGGCAACCCTGGCACTTGGGGACGTTCCTTTTCTGCCGGCAGTTAGGGACAGTCCCCAAGTGCCGGCTTTAAAAGTGGCGGCGGATGGCGTCGACCATGCCTTGGGGCGTGGTCTGGCCGAGCACATCGGCTGCGACGTCCGCGTCCATAAAGATATTCATGAGCGCTTGCAGGGCCTCGACCTGGCCGCCCGGCTCGGCAATACCCAAATTGATGACGATCTGCGCCGGCACGGGGGCACCCATGCCGGCCATAGCATTGAACGTCACGGGCGCGGCGGGCTTTACCACCGCGATATAGGGCTTGGCCACAAACCCCGGGTCGGTGTGTGGGATGGCGATGTTGGCCGCCGGCATGGCAAGGCCCGTGGGATAGGCATCCTCGCGCGTGCGGACGGCGTCGAGCCAACCGGTGCAGATGTAGCCGCGTGGGGCAAGTTCGCCTTCGAGTCGCGCAAACACCTCGGCGGGCGTCGCGCACTCCCAATCAAAAAACACCAGCTCAGGCGTAAACAGTGCTTCATTATCCGCCATACCGTCCTCCAAAGTTGCATGAGGGCCACAATGCTCAATATGATAGCGAAACGGGGTATGCAAGGTCAGCCGAGGATCCCGATGAGCTCGAGTGCGCGCGCGGGCGTCAAGCATACCTCGGGCATCGTCTCCAACATGCGTCGGTCGCTCGTGACTACGTAGTCAACATCCGCCGTATCGCCCGAGGCGATAATGAGATTGTCCTCGAGGTCCGGCATGCGCTTGCCAAGCATGCGCGCCATCTCGCACTCCGCCATCGAAAGCGGGGAAGCCGTTGCCACCTGCATCATATGCTCGACGCATGCCCATGCAGCCGGACCGAACGAAGCGTTAATCCCATTCACATTCCGTCGAGCTAGACGCCGAGGCAAGATGTAGAACACGTCCTTTGCCGTCGTTGGCGCGTACAGAAGGTCGATCTTTCCCGCTTCGGCCAGTTCAACCAATCTTCTCACGTTGTCGAATGCGCCCTCTTGCAGGTAGTAATCAAGCCAAACATTCGTGTCCACCAAGAGCCGCTTTGCCTCAATCATCGGCAATTCGCCTCTATGTCGGCAATCATCGCGTCATACATATCATCGCGTACGGCATCCCAGTTGTCCGCCGATGATTCGCCTGGCGCAAAATCTGAGAAGCTCAACCCCAATGAGGAAAAAGCCAGACCACACCCCTGTTCGGCAAGACTCTTCGCACGGGGCGTCTCGCACTTATCCGTCACCATAAATCCCGGCAACGTTTGATGCTCGGCAAGATAGGTCCAAAGCGCACGAATGGCGTCACTCGGCCCCAGCCCATTACGAGTCAGGACCGCATCGCCACCGGCCTTGAGCATAGGGTCGATTCGTGTGTTGAGCTGCACCGTTGCTGTACCCATAGCGGCTCCTCTCTACTTGCTAGCAGTATAGCAAACAGAGCAGACCACACAAAAGGGCCCCGCCCGCGCACGGACAGGCCCTATCAGATTTTCTAGATCGCTTACGTCCCAAAGAACGCTCAATGAGCCCTCTTACACACGACTAGCGTGCCGGATCAATTGCGACCTTGCCGCTGTCCAGCACATGGACGCGGCCGTCGGCGAGCATTTGCACGACCTCGGGATACAGCACGTGCTCAATCGCGTGGATGTGCTCCTCGAGCGTGTCGACATCCCAGCCTTCCTCGACAGTCAGCGCACGCTGGGCGATGATGGGGCCGTTGTCGTAAATCTCGTTGGCAAAGTGCACGGTCACGCCGGTCACCTTGACGCCACGCGCAAAGGCATCGTCAATCGCATGCGCGCCGGTAAAGCTCGGCAGCAGCGCCGGATGCAGGTTGACCACGCGATTGGGGAACGCCGCCAGCAGCGGCGTGTGCACCATGCGCATGTAGCCGGCCATGACCACATATTCGCAGCCGCGCTCGAGCAGCTCGTGCGCGATGATCTCGTCAGCCGCGATGGGGTCGGCATAGACATCCTTGGACAGCGTGAGTGTCTGGATGCCCGCACGCTCGGCGCGCTGCAAGCCCTTGGCCGAAGGACGGCTCGACACCACGAGCTCAATCGAAGCGTTGAGCTTGCCGGCAGCGATCAGGTCGATCAGCGCCTGCAGGTTGGTACCAGAACCGCTGATGAGCACGCCAATCTTGAGCGGCTCAGCCGTATCAGTGCCGGTCGGACGGGTGTAGGGCACATAGCCCAGGCCCTCACCAGCAGCCATCTGCTCGTTAGCGCTCATCGGAGTACACGACCTTACCGGAACCCTCGACGCACTCGCCCACGCGGAACGGCTTCTCGCCCAGCGCGACCAGGGCCTCGGTCACGGCGGCCTCGTCCTCGGGGGCGACGATCAGGCACAGGCCGACGCCCATGTTGAAGGTCTTGCATGCCTCGTTGGGCGCGAGCTCGGCCTGACGCGACACGTAAGTAATGACGGGCGGAACGTCCCATCCCATCTCGGCGCCGTTGCGGGTGACCACGGCGTCGACGTCGTCGGCGAGCGCGCGGTTGAGGTTCTCGGTAATACCGCCGCCAGTGATGTGGGCGATGGCGTGCACGTTGGCGCCGCCGCGCAGCAGCTCCAGGATCGGCTTGACGTAGATGCGCGTGGGGGCCAACAGAGCGTCTGCCAGCGATGCACCGCCGAGCTCCTCGAGCGGACGGCTCAGCTCCTCGGCCTTAGCGACGGCCTCGGGCGTGCCCGGCTTAACGCCGTCGACGCCAATGACCTTACGCACGAGCGAGTAGCCGTTGGAGTGCACGCCGGTGGAAGGCAGGCCCAGGATCACATCGCCCGGGCGGACGTTTGCGGGGTCGAGCATCTTGGGACGGTCGACGACGCCCACGGTAAATCCGGCAAGGTCGTAGTCGGCAGGAGCCATGACGCCCGGGTGCTCGGCCATCTCACCGCCCACGAGCGCGCAGCCCGCGAGCTTGCAGCCGTCGGCCACACCCTTGATAATCTTTGCCATGTGCTCGGCCTCGATGTGACCGATGGCAACGTAGTCCAGGAAGAACAGCGGCTCGGCGCCCGAAGCCAGAATATCGTTGACGCACATAGCGACCAGGTCCTGGCCAACCGTCTCGTGACGGTCCATGATCTGGGCGAGCACGAGCTTGGTGCCCACGCCGTCGGTACCGCTAATCAGGATCGGGTCTTCCATATCCTTGAGCGCGGCGGCCGAGAACAGGCCGCCAAAGCCGCCGATGCCACCGATAACCTCGGAACGGTTAGTGTCCTTGACCATCTGCTTAATCGCGTCGACGGCGCGACCGCCCTCGGCGGTGTCGACGCCGGCGTCCTCGTACGTCACATGCTTGCTGTCGCTCATCTGAGCCTTCCTCTCCCACTACCGTGGCGCCGCACGGGCGCCAAACGGTGCTCATAGTTGCGTTCATTTCGGCGCGCGCCATAACAGCACGCGCCGTCATATCAACAAAACAGCAGGTAAAACCTACCAAAATAAACCTGTCCCCATATGGCAGGTTTTATGCCTCGCCGTGCTCCTCTTCCCAGCTGCGGTCGTCGTATTTCTCGATCACGGCGTCGTCGTCAAAGTGCAGCGGCTTGTCCAGGTTGCGGGGCTTAAAGCCCTCCATAAACTTGTCGCGGCCAAAGCTCTCGGGAATCGCCACGGGGTAGCGGCCGGTAAAGCACGCATCGCAGTAACCGCCCTTGGGCATGACCTTAAGCAGGCCCTCGACCGAAAGGAAGGCCAGCGAATCGGCGCCGATATACTCGCAAATCTCGTCGACCGTCTTGTTGGCGCTGATAAGCTGCGACTGCACGTCGGTATCGATACCGTAGAAGCACGGCCAGATGACCTCGGGCGAGTTGATGCGGATATGAATCTCCTTGGCGCCGGCGTTGCGCAGCATCTTGACGAGCTGCACCATGGTGGTGCCGCGCACGATGGAGTCGTCGATGACGACCAGGCGCTTGCCCTCGATGTTGTCGCGCAGCGGGTTGAGCTTCATGCGCACGCCCATGGCGCGCAACTCCTGCGTAGGCTCGATAAACGTACGGCCCACGTAGCGGTTCTTGATAAGGCCCTCGCCAAAGGGAATACCGCTCTCGTGCGAATACCCCTCCGCAGGCGGCAGGCCGGAGTCGGGCACGCCGATGACCAGGTCGGCCTCGACAGGCTCCTCATGTGCCAGCTGACGACCCATGTCGTAACGGCAGGCATAGACGCTCTTGCCGTTCATGATGGAGTCGGGGCGGGCGAAGTAGACCTGCTCAAAGATGCAGTTGGCGGGCTCTTCGGCTGCAGGCACGCCCTGCTCGGATACCAGGCCCTCGGCGCTGATGCGCAAGATCTCGCCGGGACGGACGTCACGGACGTACTCGGCACCCACGATGTCGAGTGCGCAGGTCTCGGAAGCAACGACCCAGCCGCCGGCGCGCGTGACACGGACGGCGGAGTCGACCGTCGCGGCGCCGTCCTGCGACGGCAGCTGCGAAACGGCTGCGGCATCGGCCTGGTCCAGACCCTCGTCCACCAGCTTGCCCAGCACGAGCGGGCGAATGCCGTGTGGATCGCGGAATGCGTAGAGCGCCTGCTCGTTGATGAGCGTCATGGCGTAGCCGCCGCGCACGAGCTCCATGGTCTTGCGAATACCCTCGCGCAGGTGGCCCGTACGCTGGGTAAAGTAGCCGATAAGCTTGGTCGCGACCTCGGAATCCGAATTGGAGAGGAACGGCACGCCCAGCTCGATCAGCTGACGGCGCAGCTCGTCGGTGTTGACGAGGGTGCCGTTGTGCGCGAGCGCGATAATGACGCTATTGATGGTAGAGAGGTGCGGCTGAGAGGCTTCCCAGCTCTTGGCGCCGGCAGTGCCGTAGCGCACATGACCCACGGCCAGCTGGCCGGAGAGCGTCGACAGGTCGGCGTTGGAGAACACGCGGTCGAGCAGGCCCAGATCTTTGCGGACCATAACCGTGCCGCCGTCACCCACGGCGATTCCAGCCGATTCCTGGCCACGGTGCTGCAGCGCACGCAGGCCAAAGTACGTCAGTCGAGCCACGTCGCGATCGGGCGCCCATACGCCGAAAATGCCACATTCCTCATGCAGCTGGTCGGAGTCCGGATCATACGTCGACATGGTGTTCACCTGTCCCGCGGCACGCTCGGCCGCGCGGATGGTTTCTTGAGACATGGTATCCCCTCAGAGCCTCGTATTTTTGGCGTTACCCGCCTTATTATACGCACGGCGCGACGTGCTCCCCAGCGCATGAGCAGCGCTTTTTAAAAGCCCACCGAGCTAATAATCAGTTTTGTTGCCAAACATTTTATCGGTCTGTCCAGTGTAAGTGCCCGCGCCCCCAGATGGCCGCCGCGTCCGCCGTTGGGGATTACAAAGTTGCAATTGGGACGTTCGCCCTGTCTTTTGGCAGGTCGGCGGCGTATCCTTATAACCTACAACAAAGCGAGAAAGGTTCTGTATGGATCGAAACGAACTCGACCCCAGCGTCCCCAGCGCCACAGAGGTCAAGAAGATTCCCCTCATCATTAAGGTGTACGCCGTCCTGTGCATCCTTTCCGGCGTGGGCACGCTCCCGTCAGTCGCTGCCTTTATGTGGCAGGTCATCACGGCACTTGTTAACGGCAACGCCACCGAAAAGCTCGGCGATAACACGCTCGTCGCAGTCGGCCTTATCGTCGCCGGCATCATGCTCTCTGCGGCAAGTGCCGTCATCCTAATCATCTTTGGCCTGGACCTTATCAAAAACCAGCGCCGTAACGCCGCCCGCCTGTCCTACATCCTTATTGCATTCACCGTCGTCGAGCTTTTGGTCGACGTGATGCTCCAGGGCATCGGGCCCTTCCTACTGCGTCCCGCGATCCAGCTCGGCATCCTTGTTGCACTTTCGGCAACCGTCGACCCCACGCTGCGTCAGGAGCGCGAACTGCAGCGCCGCCTGCAGGAGATGCTCGACCGCGACGCCGCCGCCGAGGGCATGCTCGGCCGCGATGAAACCGGCGAGGGCTACATCAAGCTCAACTACTTCAACCTGTTCTGGGTGTTCTTTGTCTGCTGCATACTCGGCCTGATCGCCGAGGACATCTGGCACATGACGGTCGACGACCCGGGCGTCTATCAGAACCGCGCCGGCATGCTGTTTGGCCCCTTCAGCCCCATCTACGGATTTGGCGCCGTGCTCATGACCATGGTGCTTAACCGCTTCTACAAAAAGAACCCCATCATCATTTTCCTGGTGAGCGCCCTGCTCGGCGCCAGCTTTGAGGTGTTCGTGGGCTGGTTTATGCAGACCGCGTTTGGCGTGGTCTCGTGGAGCTACTCGCACATAACGCTGTTCGGTTTGCCCGATCCGCTCGTGGTCCTCACGGGCGGACGCACCTGCACGGGCTTCGCCTGCCTGTGGGGCCTGGGCGGCCTCATCTGGATCAAGCTGCTGCTGCCGAGGCTGCTTAAGCTTATCAACAAGATCCCCTGGAAGAGCCGCTACTCGGCCACCGTCATCTTTACCGTTATCATGCTGGTCGACGGCGTCATGACGCTGCAGTCGCTCGACTACTGGTACCAGCGCGTTAACGGCACGGAGCCGGACATTCCCGTCGCACAGTTCTACGGAGAGCACTTCGATAACGAGTACATGGAAAACCGCTTCCAGAGCATGACCATGAGCCCCAAGGATGCGACGCGCGTGTAGCGCCCACCGCGCCCAAAACGCAAAATGCCCGCCGGTATCACACGTACCGGTGGGCATTTTTATAAACGATCCTTCTATCGACGCAAGCCTCTACGCCTCGCGCTCGACCTCACTCACGCATTCGTTCTTAATGGTGCCAACGAGCGCCTGCAGCGCATCGACCACGTGCGGGCGAATGTCCCCGCCGATGAGCACGAGCATGATGTCGTCACCTACGGCAAGCTCGCCGCTTGCCAGCCACACACGCACATAGCCGATACCCGGCATCGCACGCGTCGCCTCGATAGCAGCCTGCACCTTCTGAGCATCGAAGCCAAACACCATGCCGCCCACCTTATGCCCAGGCGCCACGCCATCGGTCTCGACTCCGCGCACCTCAGCCTTGGGCGTCGCGCGCACCACACCGTTATGCGTCAGATACATCCCACAGCCTGCCGCCGAAGCATCGGCCTTGGCCTCGCGCAGCCAAGCATCAATCGAAGGCATCAATTTGCCACTCTCGAGCATCATTTCTCCCTTACCGTCGTCGAGTAGCCAATTTGGGACGGGGCCTTTTTAGCTACTCTCGAACAACTTATTCCTCGACCGGCGTGAGTACCATGACGGCGCGTGTGTTGCTCAGCGACAGCGAACGACAGGTCACAAGCGTTACAACCTTAGTTGCCGAAGCGGCACGATCGGTGGCATCACTCGCCACGGCAGAAGCGCCGTCGAGCATCTCGGACAGGTAGTTCTTGAGTCCGTCGTCGCCCTCAAAATTGGTCGTGCGCGCCTTGGCATACGTGTCCTCGACCACCTTGGTCGCCAGCGGACGCAACTTATACGTCGCATCGCGCGTGATGTAGTACACATATTCAACGCTATCGAACGTTGCCTGGTCAGTCGTATCCGAAATCACGTTGAACATCGACCCATCGTTCATATGGTGGCCGTAGATCGTGGTCTGCTGGTCGACCATTCCCGGCGCGGTGTCATCGCTATCCAAGAAGATGGCACCCGAGGCGTTAGACGTGCCATCGAACAGCGTGTTGAGGTATTTGGAGTTGTTGTTGGTCTGCACCACGGGATAGTTGATGTTGGTTCCCGGCACGTAAATCCAACCCACAATCTCGGGGTTCGTCTGAGCAAGTGCATCAAAGTCGATAATCGGCACGCCGCTGGCGTCCTTATCGCTTACATATTGCTTCTCGATTTTCTGATACGAATCGCTCGCCTGCTTATAGCCAATCTGGGCATTGATAAAGATGGCAGCGGCGGCAACAATCAGACCGATGCCCACGATGATGAGCAGAATAGGAATGATGGAGCGGCGCTTTTTACGCGGCGACTCGGTGTAATCCGACGGCGTGGCATGCGATGAAGACCGGGGCGGCTTCTTAGCGGTGCTATAAGATGAAGGTCGATATGCGGCCGGCGCGTCCTGTCGACGATGCGTCGCCGGTGTCACGGGGCGCGGCGCGCGCGGCTGCTGAGGAGAGGATGTCCGACCCTGCTGTGCCGCATGGGCAGCACCCGGCTTCGACGGATCGGGAATCTGAGAAGCCTTGAATCGTTTTCCCTGATAATCGGACATGGCTCTCCTTATACTGCGGTGAAACGGCGGAACGCCTAGGCGTCGGCCATCTCCTGCTTCATCTTCTCGATAACCTTGCGGTACTCGGGGTCGCATGCGCCCAGAATCTGCGTGGCGTAAATGGCGGCGTTCTTGGCGCCGTTGATGGCAACGCAGGCCACGGGCACGCCCGAAGGCATCTGCACCATCGACAGCAGCGAATCCATACCGCCCAGGTCACTCGTCTTCATAGGTACGCCGATAACCGGCAGCGGCGTAAAGGCGGCCACGACACCACCCAGGTGAGCGGCCTTGCCGGCGGCGGCGATAATCACTTTGATACCGCGATCGGCAGCAGTCGAAGCCCACTCGTGGACCTTCGCCGGTGTGCGGTGTGCGCTCGCAATGACGAGCTCATAGGGCACACCGAGCGCCTCGAGCTCGGCGGTGCAGCCTTCCATAACACCCAGATCGGACTTGGAGCCCATGATGATCCCGACAACCGGCTTTTGATCTGCCATAAACAAAGACCTCCTGTTGAGAGCGGTGACGCGGCCAATCCGCGACCCTTAACTGCAAATAATTCAAGTATAGCCGCCGATGCTGATGTGTTCGGCGGGAGACGGAACGCTTTGCGAGATTAAGGCCGAAGGGTCGGAGCTTTCTGCCTACATTCAAAAAGCGTGCCCACCGTCCTTGGGTGGGACGGCGGGCACGCTTGCTTAGCTGTTGCTGGGGCTACTTAGCCTTGCTGCGACGATGGAAGAAAGCGCCGATCGCGGCGATGATGGCGCCAAGACCACCGACGGTCGCGACGGTCGCCGCCGTCTGGTCTCCGGTATTGGGAATCGCCGAACCGTTCTTCTTGCTGCCCTGGGCCTTGTCGCCTGCGGGCTTGCCCGCCTGGTTGCCGCCGTTCGAGCCATTGCCGGAACCCTGGTTGCCCGAGCCGCCCTGGTTGCCGGAATCGGCATCCTTGAGGCTCTCAATGGCCAGCTTGAGCTGGCTATAGGCCGCCTGGATCTGGGTGTCGGAAGCATTCTCATCACCCAAGACGTCCTCGGCGTAGGTAATGGCATCCGTCAGGGCCTTGACAGATTCGGCCGTCTTGCCCCTGGTGTCAGTCTCCTTCGCCTGCTTGACCAGGGCCTTGAGCTGCTTCTTAGTCGGATTCTCGACCGGGACCACCGGGGTCTTCTCGAGCGCGTCGCGGGCGCTCTCGAGCGCCCTGAGCGCCTGGTCGACCTCGTCCTGCGTGGCATCCTCGTCGCTCAAGATGGCGCGGGCGCTCGCCAGGGCGTTCTCGAGCGCCGTCCAGGAGGCCTCGGTGTAGTCGCCGGCCTTGAGGTCGCCGGCGGCAAGCTCGGCATCAACCTTTTCGATCGCGGCAGTGAGATCATCCTTCGCCACCGGATCGGGGACGGCCGTACCGTAGAACTTGAGCTCCGCCATGCTGCAGTAGGCATCAACGTCGCCCCCGCCGGCGTGAATCACCTTGACGGTCACGTAGCGACCGCGCGCGGCGCCAAAGCTCATCTGTTTCCAGTCGCCACGGTCGGTGAGCACGCGGCCATCGTTGTCGAAGGCGAACGTACCCATCGACGCGGCGGTGCCCTTCTCATAACCGTCGGCAGTGTCGGAGACCAGTATCTCGGCCTCGAAGATATCGCCGTTAGTGCCGCCGTCCTGGCGCGGCAGGAATGTAACGTCGGTGAGATCGTAGTCGCGGCCCAGGTCGACACTCAGATACTGGGGCATACCGGTCCCATGGGCCCAGTCGCTGTGCCAAAGCGTCCGCTCGTCGCCGTCGAGAGCGTTGACGGCGTTGCTGCCCTCGTAGTCGGCCTCACTCGAGAAGCCGGCCACCTTGACGTTCTTGCGGTTCTCGGGCGTGTTGATGAGAATCTTCTCATCAACAGGGCGCATCTTGAGGCCGTCGATTGCCTTCTCGATCTTGGCTGTGGCGTCTGCGACATCCTTCTTGCTATAGCTGCCCTGGCCGCTGTCGAGGAGCTTCTGAGCCGCCTCGACCGCAGTGGTGAGAGCTGCATAGGAATCCTTGGTGTAGACGGACTCGCTGTAGCCCGCGGCCTTGGAAAGCGCTGCTACGAGCGCAGAGGTATCGACACCAGCCTTGACCTCGACCTCATAGGATGCGGTCTTGGAGGGGTCGAGTACCGACGCCACCGTGATCTTTGCCTTGCCGGCCTTGTTGGCACGCAGGTAGTAGCTCACGCTATCGCCAGCCTGAACAGCGGAGACGCTTACCACAGAGGGGTCGGAGCTCTCGACCGTCACATAGGGGTAGCCAGCGCTCTCAGGCGTAGCCTTGGCGTCGACGGGCGTAATGTCGCCTTCAAAGAACTCGGTCTGGTTCTTGCCTAGCTCGACACCCTCGATGGCCTCGACACCCTGCGTGTAGTTGAAGTTGACCTCACGCAGTGTGAGCATCTGGTCACCCGATGCCTCAAGCGGCGTGACCTCGACCTTGGTCGCCTTCTTGCCCTTGTTCTCGGCAGAGAGGTCAAAGGCGTAGCGAGCCAGGAAGGAATCGTACTCCCCGCCCGCGAACTCTTGGGTCGAGCCATCCTCGAACGTCACGACAGCCTTGATCTTCTGCACGGTTCCGTTGCCACCGTTGCGGTTAACGACCTCGACACTATCGAGTTTCGACGGCGTCTTAAATGCGAATGTCATCGTGGTGGGAAGCTTCACGTAACTCGGAAGCTTACCCTCGCTGTCCCAGTTGCCGCTCCAGTTCCATAGGAACTCAAAGCCGTTGTCGCCCTCGTTATTATCGAACAGCGCGTTATAGCTCTTCTGCTGGATAAGTTTCTCGACGTTGGTCCCGTCGTCGGTCGTGAGCTCATCGTTGGTCATCGTGATGTTGAAGGCGTCCTGACCGTACTCGGCGACCGTTGGCTGAGGAACATCCGGCATCGTCACCGTGCCGTCGCTCGCAAACTCAAGTGCGTCGCATGCCGGACCGATGAGCCAAGATGTCGAGGGCAGTTCGACCTTGCCGGCGGTCTTGGCCTTGAGCTTGAAACTCGCCACCGCGCCGGTACCGTTGTAGAGCTTGCCATCGCCGCGGTTGGCAAAGGCGAGATTGATAGTCTGCGTTCTGTCCGCGAACTGGACCTTCTCGCGAGACAGGTTCTCCATGCCGGCAGTCGAGCCGTCCTGCGCGATGCTCTCGGACACAAACTCGAACTGGTCGCTCTTGAAGTTGACGAGAGCGCCCAGGGCGTTGACGTTCTTGGCGTCGGCCGCATAGACATCAACGGTGATCTCATCACCGGCCTCGACCTCGGTCTTGCTCGGAATCACCGCGAGCGAACCTGCGACCTTGCCCTTTTGTTTAGTGCCGCCGTCAAGACCCGCCATGGTGAACGAGTAATCGTAGACGTCGTAAACGCCGTTATCGTTGAGGTCGGCGAAGTGGTCGCGGATCTGCGAACCGAACGTCGGGGTATCGGGCTCGCGATTCTCGAGGCCCAGATAGTTCTTCATGTTGGAGTAGTCTCCGTCGGAGATCGTGGCCTTGTTGAGGTTGGAGCCCACGGCGAAGCCATCCGTGCCGTCGGTCTTGTAGATGGCAATCTCGGACGCGGAGAAGAAATTGCCGACCGAGGCGAGCGGTGTCATGCGCACGTAACGGGCGGCCACGGTGCCGTCAAACGCTACCGTCTTACAATCAGCGGAACGTGCCCAATCGACCTCCTGGCTCGTCCAGTGGACGCCATCGAGACTCGTCTCAACACGCATCTTGGTCACAGTGCCGTTGCCGGCGTCATCGCGCGGATAGTACTCGAGCTTATCGAGCTTGTAAGCGCGTCCATAGTCAACGGTAAGCGCCTTGCCCAGATCGTTGCCACCGGAGTGGAAACCGCCGTCGCCCGACTGGAACTCATGGTCGAAGGCGAGCTCGGCCTTATGGCTGCCGTAAAGTGAGCCCTCCCAGGTGATTTGCTCGGCGTCGGGGACGTTCCGCCACGGATCGAGTGCGGAGTTCGCCTCGAGCACATCGCTCCAGGCGGAGTAGCCCTCGGCGTTGCGCGAACGAATCTGGTAGGTGTGCTTGCTATTGTAGGCGAGGTCGGTGTGCGTGAACTCGGCCGCATCACCCACGGCGAACACGGTGCCGTCGACCTTAAGGTCGTAGGAGGTAGCACCATCGACCTTTCCCCAGGTGAGCTTGATGCTCGTTGGGGTCGTGACGTCCTCGGGGGCAGCAAGGTTCGTGGGTGCGGAGAGGCTCTCGTTGAGGCGATCGGCTGTGAGCGTGGCGTCGGCGTTCACGAAACCGCCCAGCTCGAGCGTCTGCGCCGCCGCAGCAACATCGGTCTTCGCGAACTTGACGTAGACCTTGGGGTTCGTGGTGATCTTGGTGTTGTTAAAGCTCTCGCCCCGCTCGGCCTCGGTGCCGTCCACATCGCTGCCGTAGTGGTTGAGGTTAGGGGTCTCGCTGTAGAAGTAGACCGCCTGGCCGGCCTCGGGGGTCGCGGTGTCAAAGGTCTCCTGCGAGTCGACCTCAACCACGTTGAGCGCGGATCCGCCGTTCTTGGCGACGACGCTCATGGGCTTGGCGGACACGTTGGCCACGAAGGTCGTGGTGCGATTGGAGTCGTAGCCGTTGTAGCCACCCTGCGAGGCTTCGGCGGTAAAGGTCGCGGTGCCGCCTGCGGCCTTGGATCTGTAGACGGTGCTCACATGCTCACCGTAGGAGATATTGTCGATCGTACCGTAGGAATCGTCCTCAGTCGTGTTGTTCTCGATGGAGGAGCCGTCGTCCTCGTACTGCGTAAAGGTGCCGTCGCCCTCGGTGGCGAAGAACTCGACGATACGCTGGCTGCGGTCGGTACCCTTGGTGTTGGTGTCGCTCACGGCCTCGGGGTTGTTGTTCTCGGCGTACATCGGCACGATAGCGTTGGCCTTCACAAACAGCGGCAGCTTCCAAAGCGGAGCCTCGTAGTTGTTGAGAACCTGGCCGCCGCGATACTGCTTACCCGAGAAGTAATCGATCCAGATGGTGGGATTCTCGTCGGTGCCGTAGTTGGGGAGGTAAATCCCATTGCGAATGTCGTTGCCGTTCTCGTCTGCCTGGGTATCCTGATACACCGGTGCCACTAGGAAGTTCTCACCGAACATATACTGGTACTGCGTCGAGGTGCTTGCGGCGTACTCGGAGTTATCGGAAAGCAGCATGGCGCGGATCATGGGCAGGCCGGCATCGCCGTTACCCGTGTCGATGTTGGCCGCCGAGGCCGCGCTCGTGTAGATATAGGGCATGAGCTGCGCCTTGAGCTTGAGGTAGAAGCGCGAGATGCCTGTGTAGGGATCGCCGTGCGTCATGGGCGATTTACGGTAGGTGCCCCAACCGTCCATGTCGAGCATAGAGGGCGTGAACGTCTTCCACTGGTAGTCACGCGCAGAGATGATGGGGTCGCCGCCAAAAATGCCATCCATGTCGGAGCCGATGTTGGGGTTGCCCGAAAGACTCTGACCGATATACGTGGGGATATGGAAGCGAATGTACTCCCAGTTACCGCCATACTGGTCGCCGGTCCAAATGCCACCAAAGCGCTGCGTGCCGGCCCAACCATCGAGCGTGATGATGTTGGGGCGCTTGTTAGCGCCGGTCGTCACCGTGTCATAAGCTGTCTTGATGCCATTAAGACCAAAGGAGTAGCCAGATCCAACCCAGGCAACGTCGGTCTTAAGGGTAGTGATGCCTCCCGTCTTGACCTCGGCGTCGAAGTCGCGAAGCAGATGCCACGGGGTCTCAGGGTTGCTGTCGGGCTCAAGGTTGGACTGGGTCCACAAGCCCGTGCTCACACCCTTTGAGTTGGCATACTCGGTGAACTTCTTAAGGTTGTCGACGTTGGCACGCACAGCGTTAAGACGGCCGGCCGAGCTCGCTCCGTCGGAGTTGACGCCGCCGGTCTTGTAGTAACCGTTCTGGCCATAGCCGGCGCCGTAGCCGTCGTTCGGCAGGAACCAGCCGAGCGGCATGTCGCTGTCCTCGTAGTCATCGATAACCTGCCGAGCAGAGAACTGGCGGTCGAAATCGGTCGCTTTCATGTTCTCGGTATCAACCGTAGGGCCCTCACCGTTGAGCGTCTCGGCCGCAAGTGTGCCGTCGAGCTTGTAGCCCGTCGACATGCCAGACTCGTACTTAACGTCGCCCTTCTCGCTCGAGGACTTGCTGCCCTTGGTCTCCCACTTCTTTTGACCCGAGGTCGTTGACCAGCCATCACGGTTATAGGCATTAAGATGACCAAGGTAGAACCCGTACTCGGGCAGCAGTACCGGGTTACCGGTCACCTTGTAGTAGTCCTGCAGCATCTCAGTTGCCACGTTCGAAGCTCCCTCGTTGGTCGCCACGAAGTAGTAGGCATCAAACTCATTCTCGCTGTGCAAAGTCGTGACCGTCGATGAGTCCGTGGAACCGAAGTCGTAGGAACCCTCTGCAAACGTGTTTCGGAGCACGCCGTAGCCGTCACTCGTCCAATAAAACGGGTTGGGCGAGGCAACGCCGCCATCGGTCCAGTTGTTCGTGTTGGAGATGGCGATGGTCTGGTTGGTGTGCAGGAAGCGTCCGTTCTGGGTGCCGCCGCCAAAGAAGTTCTCGGACTTCTCCTTGGCGAGCGTCTGGACGGTACCCTTCTTATCAAGGTCGAGGGACGCGGACTCGGAAACCACGACACGGTCGCCTGACTTGATACTCATCTTGCCAGTCGCCTTGTCCAGGATCACGGTCGCCTTTCCGCCGGTGATCTCGATAGTGTCGCCCTTGTCGGCAACCGTCGCACTCGGCTTGCTGTAGGTGTCCGAGGTATCGGGCTGAGCCTGGATCTTAGCCGTGTGGGACTTACTGCGCGGCGTGGCGTACTCGGAAAACTCACCCTTGGGGTCGACGTTATAACGGAAAATACCGTCCTCGAGGAACGTAATACGGCCCTTGATGCCGTCAGCGAAATCGATGTCGACGACATTCGAGGCAGACTGGGACACGGTCGCCGAGTCGACGCCCTTGAGTGGCGTGGCAATCGCCTGCTGGGGATTGGCAAACACGAGCGTCGCTGCAGTGGCAACGAGGACCGCGCTTCCCTTCACCCACCGTTTCGTAAAAATGGAATTCCTGCGCATCTGGTCTCCTTTCTTCCGACATGCTGAGGTGCCGAGGACGCCCCCCCGGCAGCATGGGAAAACGTATCAAACGGAGATGTTCGGTACATTCCGCACAATGGGGGCCACCCGTTACCAAGGGGCCAACTGGTAGTAACCAGATAGCCACCTACTAGGTCATATCAACATATGGGAGCACTTGCGCACCCAAGTTCGGAATTCTCCCAGCGGCAGCAAAATAAGCGTCAACGGCAAGGTGGGCTTAATAAGCCATACCAATTGGTTCTTCAGTCAAATACCAATCTAGCAAAAATGTACTGTTTATCTGGTATTACACAGACCATACCTTTCCCTCGGGAACTGGGCTTCGCGAAGTTTCCCGAGGGAAAGGCTCAGCCGCCATCCTGCAACCTACCGGGGATTGCCATGACGTACGTTGGCTGATTTGGTTTGGAATGAGATGTTGACGGTGGCTGATGGGCACAACTGTCCCGGGTGCATTTCAAGATGCACCTAAATGTCTGTCTTTATCCTTATAGATTGTCCAGGTAGTCGTCGGCATCATAGGTAAGGCTGTAAGCTTTATTCAGGATGCGCACGAGCTCCTGGGCATCGTGCTCGCCGAGCGCTGAGAGTTGTTTCGAGAGCGATGCCACACTCTCGGCATTTTTTTTCGCCGCGAAATCACGGCCTTCCTCGGTAATGCTCACCAGCACACGCCGACGATCGTTTGGATCAGTCCTGCGCTGAACGTAACCCTTACTCTCGAGTGAATCCAAGATATGCGACATGCGCGCACGGGAGAATTTCAGCTTCTTGGCAATCTCGGAGGGAATGACATCACCGTCAATACCCGATAGATACTGTAAAACCGGTGCCTCGCCCACACTGGCGCCGCCGGCAGCACTCAAGGATCCCTTGGCAAGGGAACGTGAGTACACAATCAGTTTTCGAGCGACGTCATCGTAATCCACTGGGGATATTGTCCTTTGCAACTCTAGAAGGGCCATAAAACCGTCATTTGCCGTACATTAGTTAACATTCGCAACAATTATTTATGATACCCCAACGCGGAAGTCTATTGCTCGTCCTTCTTGCGTCGCATAAGCTCCTCAACGTCGACACCAGCGGCCTCGAGCATGCGCTCGACATTCTTTTTGGCGTTGGTCGTGCCGACCTTAAGCACGATCGAAAGCGGAGTGCCCACCACCAGGCACACGATGCCCACGGGGACACCCCAGCCGGGGCCGCCCTGCATACCCCACATCCCCATCAAAAAGCCAATCGCCACGAGCGAATAGCCCAGGCGCAGCCAAACATTGAGCCGCTGAATAGCATCGGTCTGCATCTTTGCCTCGCGAATCAAGTCGTCGCGCGAAAGGTCGTGTCCATGTTTCTCGTGCATATGGTCCTCCTCGTGCAAAGTGTGCATCATGCGCAAGTGCATCGTTTGTCGAATACGTCATCTTTCAAGAGCAATATAGCGGGTGTCGTGTAGGCGATGGAGGTCGCTGGCCATATTGCCCTTGAAGGGCGGCGCAAAATCAGAAGGCCGTGCGGTTGAGGCCGCACGGCCTTACAGGGGGCCAGGGGATGATGACTAGTAGCTCAGTGCCGGGTCGAAGAAGCCAATGAGAACGCCCACAAATGCGATCACAACGAGGATCAGCATCATAACGATGGGGTTGACCTTCTTCTTGGTCATCATGTACCAGCAGAAGATGATGAAGACCATGGGCAGCAGGTGCGGATAGATTCCGTCGAGCGTGTCCTGGAACTTACCGCCGCCGGGCAGCACCAGATTGGGGCTGCAGGTGATGGAGACCCAGGTAGCACCGACTGCACCGATGACCATGGTACCGACCATCACGATGGAATCACGCAGAGCCTTGGCCTTGGGGCCGACGAGGGCCTCGACCGCCTTGCCGCCGAGCTCATAGCCCTGGTTGTAGGCAAAGCGCATGCCAAGGAACATGAGCAGGTTCCACACGACAATATAGAAGATGGCACCGAGCGGAGAGCCGCCGGTCGAGAGACCGAGGGCGATACCGAGCAGGATCGGGATCAGGGTACCGACGATCAGCGAGTCGCCAAGGCCGGCGAGCGGGCCCATGAGGCCGGCGCGGATGCCGTTGATGGCGTCGTCGTCGATGGCCTCGCCGTTTGCGCGAGCCTCCTCGAGGCCGGCGGTGACGCCGACAATCATGGTGCCGATCTGCGGCTCGGTGTTGAAGAACGCGGAGTAGGTCTGGAGGGCCTGCTTCTGCTCCTCGGGCGTGTCGTAGAGCTCCTCGACGATCGGAAGCATGGCGCACAGGTAACCGAAGGTCTGCATGTGCTCCTGCGAGAAGCAAGTCAGGTTGCCATAGGACCAGTTGCGGAACGACTTGGCAAGCGTTTTCTTAGAGAGTTTCTTCTTCTCTGCCATTAGATGTCCTCCTCTTCCTCATCATCGGAGCCCGAGGCGATAGCTGCCTTGGGAGCGTTTGCGAGGTCGATCTTGAGCGAAGCGATCTCATAGTTGATCAGGGCGAAGAAGCAGCCGATGCCGGCGGCGGCAATCAGGTTGCATCCCATGACAGCGGACAGGGTGAAGCCGAAGAAGAACGTGAGGAAGTCCGTCGGCTTGGAGATGACCTGCTTGAGCAGGATGGCGATACCGACGGTAGGCAGCAGCGAGCCGACGGTGAACAGCGTCTTCATCGCGATGCCGTCCATGGGCATGTAGGTCTTCATGAGGTCGACCATGGCGGTGCCGCCCATGGTGATGATGAACGTCGGGAGGAACGAGCAGACGATGTGACCGATCCAAGGCAGAACGTTGTTGACCAGGTAGAGCTTGTGGAGGTCGCCCTTCTCGAGCCACTTCCAGCCCATGCCCTGCCATACCAGGTTAATGGTGGCGGTGCCATAGAAGAGCACAGTGCCGAGCGTGCCGACGGCGGCACCGAGGGATGCGGCCATGCCGGCAGCCTCAGCGGAGGCGGGATCGATGCCCGAGTTCTTGATGGCGAGGATCGCCAGCGGGATGCCGATATAGGACACGGCGCGGACGTCGGCGGAGACGGTTCCGCCGGGGGTCACGAGAGCGATGTAGACAACCTGGATGGCAGCGCCGACGAGGATGCCCGTCTGCATATCGCCCATGATGATGCCGACGATGAGGCCGGCGACCAGAGGACGACCCAGAGTGTAGTTGCCGATCGTCGTGCCACCCATGCCAGGCAGTGATGCCAGGCAGGCGAACAGGCCGAACAGCGCGGCTTGGAATGCATTGATTGCCATGCTTTCCCCTTTCTTTATTCCTCAGCCCCTTTCCCCCAGGGCTGTAGGTACCAAAATGCGGCTGGCGCCTAACTAGAAGCCAAACTGACCGCGGAACTTTGGCCACTCACCAATGGATTTCTCCTTGATAAGGGCGAACTCGACCGTGTAGCCGGCGTTGGTGAGATCCTCGAGCGCCTGGGCCTCTTCCTGCGTGATCGACTGGTTGTTGCCGAGCTTGGTGGTGCCGGGACGATCGTTGCAGGGACCGACGATGATGCGGTCCATGCCGGTCTTAAAGCCAAAATCGACGAGAAGTTCCTTCATGTCGAGCGGGTTCTTGGTGATCAGGAAGTACTTGGTGTTGGACTTGAGAACCTTCTCGGAGACCTCCTTGAAGTGCTCCTTGGTCCACACGAACGTCTTCTTGCCCGAGGCACTCTTGTAGGCCTCCTTGAGCACGGGGTTGGACGCCGCGGCGTCGTTGACGGCGATAAGACCGTCGCAGGGATACTCGAGGGCCCAACGGGTAACGGTCTGTCCATGGATCATACGGTCGTCAATACGGATGAACGAAATCATACGTTCTCCCCTTTCCTTCATGAGGCCTGCGGTCGCGGCCTCTTCTTCCTAACGTTTGCAGCTAGATGAAACCTTGGTGCGGCCTAGATGTCGTCGTCCTCGTCGTCGGCGTCATCGGTCGGGACAACGAGCTCGGACATACCGTTCTTGCCCTCCTGCAGCATCATCTGCTTGAGGGAATCCAGGTCCATGGTGGCAAGCCCCATCATGGCGGTCATAGCCATGGGCAGATTCATACCGCCGAAGGCAATGGTGTGGGCGAGCAAGCCCTTCTCGGCCAGCGTGTTCATGGCATTGGTGAGCGGCGATCCGCCCAGGATGTCACCAAGCAGGACAACCTCGTCATCGGCGGTAACAGGAGCGAGCATCGCCTTGACGTTCTCGACATACTCGTCAGCGCCCATGCCGTCCACGAGACTCGTCGACAAGATGTTCGGGGCGTCATTGCCGAGCATCTTGAGGACACTGTGCAGTCCGGGAGCGAGCGTTCCGTGACTGACCATTACCAGATACCGCATGCGGTCTCCTCTCGACCTGCCGTGTGTCGCACGGCTTTGCTTTTTGCTGAGATTATTGTTGCGCCGGGGCATGTTCGGTACAAGAAAATAGTTGCGAACGGCAACTATTCATCGGTTAACGGTAGCAACTATTTTTGTGCCTAAATTATTTTTTCTTCTAATTATTTTTAAAATAGCAGGTAGATTGCCTGATAAATGTTTTATGTTCCTTATGCACCATACATACCAGCAAGAATCGGGCCTGGCATCTCCGGTTTGCTCCGCAGTGTCAGACCATGTCACGTACGCCCACGACATGGAGGTACCCCATGGATATGATCTCGTTTCTCGCCTCCGAACCCTTCGACCGCAGCGGTGATACGCCGCTCTATGTCCAACTTAAACATCGAATCGCCCTGCTTATCGCCAGCCAGGCGTTCGACACCAAGACGCCGCTGCCACGCGAGCTCGAAATCTGTGAGCGGCTAGAGTTATCGCGCGCGACCGTGCGCCGTTGCTTCCAAGATCTCGTCATCGAGGGGCGCGTGGTGCGCAAACGTGGGCAGGGCACGTTCATCAAACCCCAAACCTCAGCACCCGGCATCGACCTGGCCCTGAATTTCAGCGCGCGGATGCGCGAAGCGGGACGGGTTCCGAGCTCGCAGATTCTCGCCTTTTCAAGCATACCGGCCGTCCGCGGCATCGCCTCTGGGCTCAAAGTGCCCGAGGGGACACCCGTCTGGGAGATTCGCCGCCTGCGTCTCGCCAACGACAAACCCATGGAGCTCAACTACGTCTATATCCCCGTGTCACTTTGCCCCGAGCTCACACGCAAAGACGTGGATGGCTCGCTCTACGCCTACATCGCGGAAAAGACCGGCATCCTGCCCGCAAGCGTCGATGCCGTCTACGAGACGGTCAACCTCGACAAGCATGAGGCGCGCCTTTTGGGACAGAACACCGGTAAGGCGGCGATGCGCATCGTGCGTTCGACCTACGACAAGACGGGAACCCCGTTCGAGGTAGGCGTGCTCATCAGCTGCGACGGTCAGGCAAAGCTGCACGTGCACATCGCCGCCGACAAAACAACCTTCACCGCCACAGCCCAATAAATCCAAAACGTGGGCTCCGCCGTTCGAACGAACGGCGGAGCCCACACTCACTTTCTTTTTCAGCCCTAGTCATCGCGCAAAGCCCCTTCGGCAGCACACGGTGCAGCCGAGTCACCGTAGGCCGGGGCGGAGGGGGCTGAGTTTCCCACTGAGCGACTCTGCTTGCAGCCGGAGCGAAGGGGGAAACTCAGCCCCCTCCGCCCCGGCCGGCCAGTTCAACCTACACCGTATGCTGCGGCAGGTCCTGCAGGGCGATGACGTCCATGCCCATGTCGTTGGCGCTGCCGTGACCCTGCTGGTCCTCGCGCACCGCCTCGATGGCACTCACGTACGTGTTGGCCGCAGACATCGCGGTCACGCAGGTCACACCGCGGCGCACCGCCTCGGTGCGCAGCAGATAGCCGTCGCCGCGCGAGCCCGGACCGTACGGCGTATTGACGATCACCGCAATCTTGCCGTCGGCGATCAGGTCGCCGATGTTGGGGCGCTCGCCGTCGTGCGGGCCGCTAATCTTCTCCACGACCTCGCACGTCACGTTGCCGCCGCGCAGCACGCGCGCCGTACCCTCGGTGGAGCAGATATCAAAGCCCAGGTAACGCAGGATACGCGCGACCGAAAGGATGTGGCGCTTGTCGCGGTCGCACACGCTGATGAATACCTTGCCGGCGCTCGGGTCGGGCAGCTTGTAGTCAATCGCCAGCTGCGTCTTGGCGTATGCCTCGGGATAGCTCTTGGCGATACCCATGACCTCGCCCGTCGACTTCATCTCGGGCCCCAGGATGACGTCGGCGCCCGGGAAACGACCCCAGGGCATGACGGCTTCCTTCATGCAGAACCAGTCCAGCTGACGTTCGTCGCTCGGCAGGC
Organism: uncultured bacterium; assembly: GCA_905214945.1. Lineage (GTDB taxonomy): Bacteria > Actinomycetota > Coriobacteriia > Coriobacteriales > Coriobacteriaceae > Collinsella. The sequence continues at coordinate 2,641 of CAJMOC010000020.1, read as the reverse complement.
CCAAGCTCGCGATGGAATCGCCTGCCATGATACGCGCCGCGCACTTGGCCAGCGGCACGCCGGTGGCCTTGGAGATAAACGGCACGGTACGGCTGGCGCGCGGGTTGGCCTCGATCACGTAGACGGTCTCGCCCTTGATGGCATATTGCACGTTGACCAGACCGCGGACTCCCAGCGCCATCGCGATGCGGCGCGTGGTCTCGCGGAGCTTCGCCTGCAGGCTCTCGCTAAAGCTGAACGGCGGGATGCAGGTCGCGGAGTCGCCGGAGTGAATACCGGCTTCCTCGATATGCTCCAGGATGCCGCCGATGTAGACCTCTTCGCCATCGCACAGGGCGTCGACGTCGGACTCGATCGCACCCTCCAGGAAGCGGTCCAGGTACACCGGGTAGTCGGGGCTAATGCGCGCAGCCTCGGCCATGTAATCGCGCAGATGCTCGGCATCGTAGGCGATCATCATGCCGCGGCCGCCCAGCACATAGCTCGGGCGCACCAGCAGCGGATAGCCGATGTGCGCGGCCACGGCCTCGGCCTCCTCAAACGAGGTTGCCTGGCCCGCCGGCGGATACATGATGCCCAGCTTGTCGAGCAGGGCGGCAAAGCGCTCGCGGTCCTCGGCAAAGTCGATGGCGTCGGGCTTGGTACCCATGATGTTCACGCCGCTCTCCTCGAGCATGCGCGCCAGCTTAAGCGGGGTCTGGCCGCCGAGCGTCACCACGACGCCGTCGGGTCGCTCAACATCGATGACATCCATGACGTCCTCGTAGGTGAGCGGCTCAAAGTAAAGGCGGTCGGACGTGTCGTAGTCGGTCGAAACGGTCTCGGGATTGCAGTTGACCATGATGGTCTCAAAGCCGCGGGCCGCCAGCGCGTAGCTCGCGTGCACGCAGCAGTAATCGAACTCGATACCTTGGCCAATGCGGTTGGGGCCGGCGCCCAGGATCATCGCCTTGGGCTTGTCCGCCGGCGTGGTCTCGTCGGGAGCCACGCACTTCTTGGCATCCGGGCTCGTGCGGTAGATGTTCTCGTACGTCTTGTAGTGGTACTCCGTGGCGCTCGAAAACTCCGCAGCGCAGGTATCGACCGTCTTCATGCTGGGAACCACGCCCAGACCCTTGCGATAGGCGCGCACAAAGCGCTCGTCCGAGCCGGTCAGCGCGGCAATCTCGGCGTCGCTCGTGCCGTACTGCTTGAGCAGGCGCATCGCGTCGGCGTCGATATCCTCCACACGCAGGCCGCGGATGCTCTCCTGGACCTGCACCATGTCGTTGATGCGGTTGAGATACCACGGGTCGATGCCGCAAATGGCATGGATACGCGCAACGTCCCAGCTGCGGCGCAGGGCCTCGACCACAAAGAAGATGCGATGCTCGGTCGGGGTTGCCACGGCCTGAGCGAGCTCATCGTCGCTCAGCTTGTCGGCACCTTCCTTGCCACCGGCACAAATGCCCTGATGCCCGTCCTCCAGCGAACGCATGGCCTTGCCGAAGGCCTCCTCAAAGGTGCGGCCGATCGCCATGATCTCGCCCACGGCCTTCATGCGCGTGGTGAGCGTGGGGTCGGTACCCTTGAACTTCTCGAAGGCAAAGCGCGGCACCTTGACCACGCAGTAGTCAATCGTGGGCTCAAAGCAGGCAGGCGTTGCCTTGGTAATGTCGTTGACGATCTCGTCGAGCGTGTAGCCCACGGCCAGGCGAGCGGCGGCCTTGGCGATGGGGAAGCCCGTGGCCTTGGAGGCCAGTGCGGACGAACGGCTCACGCGCGGGTTCATCTCGATGACGATCAGGCGGCCGGTCTGGGGGTTCACGGCAAACTGCACGTTGGAGCCGCCGGTCTCGACGCCGATCTTCTCCAGAATGGCGAGCGACGCGACACGCATGCGCTGGTACTCAAGGTCACTTAGTGTCTGCGCCGGCGCCACGGTGATGGAGTCGCCGGTGTGCACGCCCATGGGGTCGAGATTCTCGATGGGGCACACGATGATGCCGTTGCCGGCGTGGTCGCGCATGACCTCCATCTCATACTCTTTCCAACCCTCGATGGACTCCTCGACCAGCACCTCATGGGCAGGCGAGAGCTCAAGGCCCTGGCTCACGATGGAGACGAGCTCCTCGTGGGTGTGCGCGATGCCGCCGCCGGCGCCGCCGAGGGTAAAGCTCGGACGCAGCACGCAGGGATAGCCCACGCGCTCGGCGATAGCCTCGGCGTCGGCCACGCTGTAGGCATAGCCCGAGCGCGCGACCTCCAGGCCGATCTCGGCCATGGCCTCGTTAAAGAGCTTGCGGTCCTCGCCGCGCTCGATAGCGGCCAGGTCGCAGCCGATCATCTCGACGCCGTACTTGTCCAGCGTGCCGTCTTTCGCCAGCTCGACGGCGGCATTCAGACCGGTCTGGCCACCCAGCGTGGGCAGCAGCGCGTCCGGATGCTCTTTCTTGATTACGCGCTCGATAAACTCGGCGGTGATGGGCTCGACATAGGTGCGGTCGGCCAAGCCCGGGTCGGTCATGATGGTCGCCGGGTTGGAGTTGACCAGGATGACCTCAAAGCCATCCTCCTTGAGCACCTTGCAGGCCTGGGCGCCGGAGTAGTCGAACTCGCAGGCCTGGCCAATAACGATGGGGCCCGAACCAATAACGAGGAT
>CAJMOC010000019.1:0-26952 GCA_905214945.1 uncultured bacterium | reverse complement strand
TTGTCGCATCTTCTGTGAACGGGCTACAATAACTTAGTCTGTGCGATATGGAGGTGAACATGGCTGAAGCTGGTATCGGCGTTGATATCGTCGAGATTTCCCGCATGAAATCAATTCTTGAAAAGACGCCGTCGTTTGCTCGGCGTGTGTTTACCGAAGAAGAGCGTGCGTATTGCGATGCATCATCGCGTCCCGCTGCTCACTATGCGAGCCGCTTTGCTTCGCGCGAGGCGGTGCTTAAAGCTCTCGGCACGGGTTTTAGTCAAGGCGTGGGTCGCAAGGATGTTTCGGTAACGCGTGATAAACTCGGCAAACCGAAGGCGCTGCTTTCGGGCCGTGCTCTCGAGATCGCTCAAGAACTGGGCGTTGTTGAGGTCGCTCTTTCCATTACGCTTACGGGAGACTTGGCCGTTGCGAATGCCATCGCGATTACCGAAGATGCTCGGCCTAAGCCAAAAGATGAAAAGGTGAGCACCAAGAAACGCGTTGCGCAGACATTTAAAGAGGCTCGCTCTGTATTAGATGAGCTCGAGCAGCTGCAGAATTCAGCATTGACGGAGCACCTGGGCGATGCTTCGCAAGATACGCTAGGAGCATAGATGAAACCGGTTTTGAGTACCGAAGAAGTCGTTCGTCTCGAGGATATCATCGAACGCGAAGGGACTTCGAAGGCCGAGCTTATGGAGCTAGCGGGTGAGTTTGCCGCTAACGAGGTCTTGAAGCTCAATCCCGATCGGGTTCTCGTTTTGGTCGGTTTTGGTAATAATGGCGGCGACGGTTGGGTTGCCGCCGATATCCTGAGCCATAAGGGTGTGGACGTGGATATCGTTTCTCCGGTTGAACCGGATGAGATTCCTGCTGCTCTGGCACGTCATGTTGCTCGTCGTACTGCCGGCCGCGATGTGCACGTTTGCGTCGGCCCCTCGCGTGACGAACTCGAGGTTTTGATCGATAAGGCGGATGTTGTTGTCGATGCCATTTTTGGTACCGGTTTCCACGGGAATCTGCGTGCGCCGTTCTCCATTTGGATTCCTACGGTCAATGAATGCGCCGATTGTGTCGTATCCATTGATGTCCCCTCGGGCCTGAATGCCGAGACGGGCGTTGTTGATGACGACTGCATTCGTGCCGAGCGCACGGTGACGATGATTGCGCCCAAGATTGGTCTGTATAGCGCTGATGGTCCTGAGTATGCTGGCGATTTGATCTGCGGCAATCTTTACGACCGTCTTGACGAGGTCATCGATGATGTCGACCACGCCGCCGAGATTGTCGAGCCCGGTGACTTAGTTGATTACTTTGCTCCGCTACCATCGAATATCGATAAGTATTCCCGTGGCTCCGTGCTTATTGTCGCCGGATCTGCGCAATATCCTGGTGCTGCCATTATGGCGGCCAAGTCTGCAGCTCGCGCGGGTGCTGGTTACGTGGCAGTCGCGGCTCCTGACGCCTGCGCCAATCTCATTCGCATGGCACTTCCTTCGATTCCGGTCTTTGCTATTCCGTCTGATTCCCGCGGCTCCTTTGGCGCCGCTGCGCGCATGACGGTGTGCGAGATCGCAAAGAAGTACAGCTGCGTGCTGTGCGGTCCCGGTATGACGACGTCTGCCGGCGCTATGCAGGTGGTTTCGGGCTTGCTCGAGCTTGATGTACCGCTAATTTTGGACGCCGATGCACTCAACTGCCTTGCTAAGATTGCCATTGACGGTATTGATAGTAACCCCGAGATGTATCGCCGCGAGCAGCCGTTGGTTATGACACCGCACTATCGTGAGCTTTCGCGCCTGGTTGCCGGTGACGAGGTGAACGACCTTGGTACCGCGATTGCGGCCGCGCAGAAGGTTGTCTGGGCTGCAGGCTCCGACAATCTGGTGGTCATTGCCAAGGGGCCGACGACGGCTATCTGTGGCGTTGAGCGTGTGCTGCTGCCGCTCTCGGGTCCGGCTTCTCTGGCAACTGCCGGTTCGGGTGATGTTCTCGCGGGTATTTTGGCCGGCACGCTTGCCACCATGCGCGACGAGATGGATCGTTGGGAGTTGCTGTATTCGTACGCCGTCGCACTTCACAGCTACGCCGGTTTTGCCGCGGCGACGGAGTATGGTGAGAAGAGCGTCATCGCGACCGATCTTATCGACTTGATCGGTCCTGCCATGGAGCTGGCGGCAAAGGATGCGCTCGAAGATCTGGGAATCATGGACGAAGGGTCGGATGACTAATCATGAATAAAGCCGATTTGACGCGCTGGTCCTGGGTCGAGATCGACCGCGGGGCGCTCCGTCGCAACACGAGGGCCTATAAGAACTTGTTGAATCCGCGTCAGCGCCTGTGCTGCGTGGTCAAGGCCGATGCTTATGGTCATGGAGCTGTTGAGTGCGCCAAGATCATGTATTCGGCCGGTGCCGACATGTTTGCCGTGGCGACGGTTAACGAGGGCGTTGAGCTCCGACAGGGCGGGATTACGAAACCCGTCCTCATCCTAAGCGAGCCGCCTATCGAGGCTATTCCGACGTTGCTCGAGTTTGATATCATGCCCTCGGTCTATACGTCTGACTTTGCTCTTGCGTATGGCGAATGCGCCGTCGCGGCGGGCAAGGTGGGCAAGTACCATCTTGCCATCGAGACGGGCATGAACCGCATTGGCGTTCACTACACACAGGTGCTCGACTTTGTCCGCGGCATCAGCTTCCATCGCGGTATTCAGTGCGACGGCGTATTTACGCACTTTGCCACGGCCGATGAACCTTCGGGCTGGGACTACAAGCTGCAGTGCCAGCGTTTTACCGAGGCCGTTCAGGCCATTAAGGACGCAGGTTTTGAATGCGGTATCGTGCATTGTGCCAATACGCCGTCCTCGATGCTCGATTCTTCAATGCACTTTGACATGATTCGTGCCGGCATCGGTTTGTATGGTCTGCAGCCATGTGAGCTGAGTGGTCGTGTGATGCAGCTTGATCCCGTCATGAGCGTCCACGCGCGTGTGACGCGCGTGGCGCATCCTGCGATGGGCGAGGGCGTGGGCTACGGCTTTACCTACCGCGTACCGCGCACGCGCGTTCAGATCTGCACCCTTCCGATCGGTTATGCCGATGGCCTTTCGCGTACGCTTTCCAATCGTATGGACGTGCTGTATCGCGGCGAGCGTGTGCGTCAGGTGGGCAATATCTGCATGGACCAGTTTATGGTCGCCATTCAGTCCAACCCGGCGCATGAGATTCCCGAGGCCGAGTATGGTGACGAGATGATCATTGTCGGCCGCGATGGAGATGCCGAGATTACCATGGACGAGATGGCGCGCCTACGCGGCACGATTAACTACGAGGTCGCTTGCGGCTTTGGTATGCGTCTCGACAAGGTCTACGTGTAGGAGTCGCTATGGGCGTCATGCACATTCCCGGCCATAGCCATCAGGCGCCGCGTGAGGTCGCACTCGAGGAGATCGAGGCCGTTCTGGGCGATTGTCACCTTTGCCAGCTTTACCAGTCGCGCCACAACATCGTGTTTGGCGTGGGAAACCCCCGCGCTCGCGTGATGTTTATTGGCGAGGCGCCGGGCCGTAATGAGGATTTGCAGGGCGAGCCCTTTGTGGGGGCGGCAGGCGAGGACCTCAACGGCATTTTGTCGCTGGCGGGGCTCAAACGCGAAGACGTCTACATTGCCAACGTGCTTAAGTGCCGCCCGCCGGGAAACCGCAATCCGCGCCCCGAGGAAGTGCTGGCTTGCTCACCGTTTTTGCGCGAGCAGATTCGAAGCATCTGGCCCGATATCATCGTGACGCTCGGCAACCCCGCAACGCACTTTGTGCTCAAGACCGAGATCGGCATTACCAAGCTGCGCGGCAGGTTCCATCAGATGGGGCACTTTGTGGTGATGCCCACTTTCCATCCGGCAGCAGCGCTACGCAATCCGGCGTGGCAGGAGCTGCTGGAGGAAGACTTTAAGATGCTGGGCGACTATCTGGGGCGACATCCCGCACCAGAGGACGCCTCGGAATAATAAGGAGCATATATGTCCCTGGAACGCCTGGGGGTAGGTACTTACAAAACGACTTGCGCTGCCGATACGGAGTACTTTGGCGAGCTAATTGCACCGTGCCTTGAGGACGGCGATGTGCTCATCCTGACCGGTGGCCTGGGAGTGGGCAAAACTCACTTTACCAAGGGCGTCTCGCGCGGGCTGGGCGATGGGCATATGGTTACGAGCCCTACGTTTGCGCTCATGGCCGTCCACGATCAAGGTCGTATTCCGCTGTTTCACTTTGATCTATACCGCCTGGAGCATGCCTACGAGCTCGAGGATACGGGCATTTTCGATGTGCTGGGCTATGAGGGTGCTTGCCTGCTGGAATGGGGCGAACAATTCCAAGACGAGCTGACGGATGAGTATCTTTCGGTGACGCTCAGGCGTGATGAGGGCGACAGTGATGTGCGAACGATAACGCTCGAGGCGCACGGTGACCGTGCAATGGAGCTTTCCCATTTGATTGATAAGGCTGTACAAGATGAGCTTGCATAACGACAACGCGCTGGTGGTGGCGCTCGATACTTCGACCGACATGCTTGCCTGCGCGGCAAGCTGGATTGATGGGCAGACGGGCGAGACGAAGCTCGTGAGTGGCGACCACATGTGTCGCCGTCACGCCAACGTTGAGCTCGTGAATACCGTTGATGGCGTGCTGGCTCAAGCCGGTCTGGATCGCAGCGATGTTGGTTGCTACGTGGTCGGCCGCGGCCCGGGGTCGTTTACGGGTGTGCGCATCGGCATCTCCACTGCCAAGGGCCTCGCGTGCGGTGCCAATGTTCCGCTGCTGGGCGTGTCGACGCTCGACGCTTGCGCTTGGACGGCGTGGAAGGCTGGCGTGCGCGGCAAGCTTGGTATCTTGGCCGATGCTATGCGCGGTGAGGTATATCCGGCGCTGTATATGCTGGTCGATGAGGGCCCCGAGCGTCAATTTGAGCGCGAACACGTGGTCAAGGCCGCCGTGGCACTCGATGAGTGGCGCCGAGCAGCGGACTGGGACCAGGTTCAGCTGACCGGTGACGGTCTCGTGCGCTATGGCAAGCTGCTGGGTGAGGACGAGACCGCCCGCTGCGTGGAGCGCGACCTGTGGTGGCCTTCGGGCGAGGGCTTGCTGCTCGCGCACGCTGCGGGTGACGGCGATCCGGCTCGCGTCCTGCCGATTTACACGCGCCTTTCGGATGCCGAGGAAAATGAGCGCAAGCGTCTTGGTCTTGCTGAGAGTGCACAGAGCGAAATTACGGGCGTTGCCGATGAGCTCGCCGGTCGTCATCTGCAGTTCCGTCCCATGGGCGCGGCGGATGCCGAGGGCGCGAGCGCGCTAGAGGCAGCCTGCTTTGAAGGTGCCGGACACAAGGCATGGACGCCGGGCATGTTCCTGTCCGAACTGGGCGAGGACGTCGCTGCGCCGCGTAGTTGGTGGGTGGCACACGACGACGGCAAGCTGCTGGGCCTTGCCGGCGGTATGGTCGTGGACGGTGATGTGCAGATTCTGGATGTCGCCGTCGACCCGGCACATCGCCGTGAGGGCATTGCCCGCAAGCTGCTGTCGCATGTGAGCTATGATGCCCAGATGCTCGGCTGCACCACGGCTTCGCTCGAGGTCGAGGACGACAACGAGGGAGCGATCGCGCTTTATAACGCTCTGGGCTTTACCGAGGCAGGACGGCGCCGCGGCTACTATGGTGCCGGCAAGGATGCCATCGTCATGACGGCTCCGCTGCCCCTGGTGCTTCCGGTCGACAATGCTTCGCCCGAGCCGACGGCGGCAGAGCAGCGCGTATGGCCGCTGCCTGCGCCTGGGCGCTCTGCCGAGGAACGTGTCGAGATTGAGCGCCGCCGCCTAGTGCTCGCTATCGAGAGCTCCTGCGACGAGACGGCGGTGGCGATTATCGATGCGGATGGCAATATGCTGGCCAACCAGGTGTCGACGCAGATTGATTTTCATGCACGCTTTGGCGGCGTGGTGCCCGAGATCGCCTCGCGCAAGCACGTCGAGGTGATTGTGAGTGTCGTGGATGCGGCACTCGAGGACGCCGCAGCGTCGCTGGGCCTTACGGGCGGAGCCATTACACCAAGTGAGCTTGCCGCTGTGGGCGTGACACAGGGTCCGGGCCTGGTGGGCGCCCTGGTGGTGGGCGTCGCCTTTGCCAAGGGCTTTGCGTATGCTGCCGGCAAGCCGCTCGTGTGCGTCAATCATCTGGAGGGCCACCTGTTTGCCAACCTGTTGGCGCAGCCCGACCTCAAGCCCCCGTTTATCTTTACGCTTGTCTCGGGCGGGCACACCATGCTCGTGCACGTGAAGGCATGGGGCGACTACGAGGTACTTGGTGAGACACTCGACGATGCTGTGGGCGAGGCCTTCGACAAGGTAGCCAAGGCGTTGGGTCTGGGCTATCCCGGTGGCCCCATCATCTCCAAGCTGGCCGAGACGGGCAATCCCCGCGCGATCGATTTTCCTCGCGCGCTTAACAGCAGGGGGGACTATCGCTTCTCGCTTTCGGGCCTCAAGACGGCGGTGACGCTCTACATCGAGCAGGAGACCAAGGCCGGGCGCACGATTCACCTGCCCGACCTAGCGGCCTCGTTTGAGGCGGCGGTCTTTGACGTGCAGTACAAGAAGGCCAAAAACGCCCTGCACGCCACCGGGTGCAAGGAGTATTGCATCGGCGGCGGCGTCTCGGCTAATCCGCATCTGCGCGAGATGATGATCAAGAAGCTCGGGCGTCAGGGGATCCGCGTAACGGTGCCACCGCTTTCGGCGTGCACCGACAACGCCGCCATGATCGCAGAGGTTGCTCGCCGTAAATTCGACCGAGGAGAAATCTCGCCGTTCGACGTCGATGCCGATCCGAACATGACGCTGTAGCCGCAAAGGTGCGATCCCCGGCGCTGCCCGGGCGCCAACGGCCGCATATGAACTTTCCTGCTCTACAGTCCTGCTCACGACGGAGGCCACATTAAGTGGCCTCCTGTTCGTGCGGAACTCGCGATAAAGTTCATATGCGGCCGTTGGCGCCCGGGCAGCGCCGGGGACCTTTCTGTATCGATATAGCTTCTGAGCTGGATCGGCGTCGACAACGTCCAGCAAGGTTAACAAGCCAGCGTCGAATTTCCGGCGTGCTTTAGCTGAAAGAAAAGATGGCATGCGGAGCTTTGCTCCGCATTTGGGATGGGAGCCCCTCGGGAGCGGGCGGGCGTATACAAGGTTTATCGCGAGTTCCGCACGAGCCGGAGAGCACTTAATGTGCTCTCCGTGCGAGCAGGACTGTAGAGCAGGAAACCTTGTATACGCCCGCCCGCTCCCGAGGGGCATCTCTCATGCAAAAACTTTTGTTGGGTAAAGTCCGAGGTCAATGGCGTTTTATACCGAGAAATTCAAAAATAGTTGAAAATTCATTACAAATTTGCGTTGACTTTAGGTAACTAAAGTTTCATACTCCTTTTTCAACCACTGGGGGATGTGAACACGCACGGATCGTTCGCATCATGATTGAAGAGGATTTTTTAGACATGTTCACGCATCAGCTAAACATTATCAGCGTAGTAATTATCTGATGCGGGTTAGCACATACAGCTAGCCCGTACGATAACGGGCGGCTGATGAAGATGAGGGCCGTCGAGCGCAACCGACGGCCCTCATTTTTTATGTCTAGGAAGTTCTTTTTAGAGGAGGAAATGTAATGAACGGAGTTTTGCTCATGGTTGTGGCCGCGGCGGTGCTCGCCTGCGGCTATCTGGGCTACGGCCGCTGGCTGGCCAACAAGTGGGGCGTTGACAAAGAGGCCCTCACGCCGGCCAAGCGCATGAAGGACGGCAAGAGCTTCTCGCCCGTCTCCGCCTTTACCGCGTTCTCGCACCAGTTCAGCTCGATCTGCGGTGCTGGCCCTGTCACGGGTACGATCGTCGCCATGGCCTTTGGCTGGCTGCCCGTCGTGCTCTGGGTCCTCGTCGGCGGCATCTTCTTTGGCGCCGTCCACGACTTTGGTGCTCTGTACGCTTCGATGAAGAACAACGGCAAGTCCCTGGCTCAGCTCATCGAGAAGTACATCGGCAAGACCGGCCGTCGCCTGTTCCTGCTGTTCTGCTGGCTGTTCTGCATCATCGTCATCGCCGCCTTCACCGACATGGTCTGCAAGACGTTCATGTTCACCCCGGCCGTTGACGCTTCTGGTGCTGCTACCGGTGCCATCGACTTCACCAAGTCCTATGCCGCCGGCTGCGCTGGTACCATCTCCATCCTGTTCACCTTCGTCGCTATCGCCTTTGGTTGGGCCCAGAAGAAGTTCAACCTCACCGGTGCTACCGAGTTCGTCACCGGCGTGGTCCTCATGGTTCTCATGTTCGCCGTCGGTATGCAGTTCCCGGTCTACCTGGATAAGTTCCAGTGGTTCGCCGTCGTCATGGTCTACCTGGTCTTTGCTGGCGCCATGCCCATCCAGATGCTCAAGACCCCTCGCGACTACCTCACTTCCATCATGATGATCGTCATGATCGCCTGCGCTGTCCTCGGTATCGTCGTCCTGGGTGTTAACGGCCAGGCCACCATCACCGCTCCGGCCTTTACCGGCTTCTCCAGCGCTTCTGGCATGATGTTCCCGGTCCTGTTTGTTTCCGTTGCCTGCGGTGCCCTCTCCGGCTTTCACAGCCTCGTTTCTTCTGGTACCTCCTCCAAGCAGGTCGAGAAGGAGCAGGACGCCGTCAAGGTCGGTTATGGCGCCATGATCGTCGAGTCCTTCGTCGGCATCCTTGCCATCATCGTCGCCGGCATCATGTTCTCCGATATGAACACCGCCGGCACTGGTGCCCTCAACGCCGGCGTCGCTTCCACCCCGTTCCAGATCTTCGCCGCTGGTATCTCCCGCGGTATGCAGGCCTTCGGTGTTGACGGCACGCTCGCTACCGTCTTCATGACCATGAACGTCTCCGCTCTGGCCCTGACCTCGCTCGATGCCGTCGCCCGCATCGCCCGCACCTCGTTCTCCGAGTTCTTTGCCCAGACCAACGACGCCCTGGCCATCGAGTCCAAGGCCGGCTACATGAAGGTTCTCGGCAACCCCTGGTTCGCCACGGTCGTCACCCTGCTTCCCGGTCTCGCCCTCGCCTTTGGCGGCTATGCCAACATCTGGCCGCTCTTTGGTGCTTCCAACCAGCTGCTCGGCGGCATGACCATGATCACCCTCGCCGTGTTCTGCAAGTGCACCGGCCGCAAGGGCTGGATGCTCTACGTGCCCGTCGCCTTCCTGCTCTACTGCACCTTCACCTCGCTGGTCCAGAGCGCCATGGGCTGCATGACCGCTGTCCAGGCTTACGGCTTCTTCGGCACCATCCCGGCTACCGCCACCACGGCCGCCGTCTCCGTCGCCGCCACCAAGGGCCTGCAGCTCGTTTTCGCCGTCCTGCTGATGGTCCTGGGCCTCATCGTTGCCGTCAACTGTCTCAAGGAGTTCTTCGGCAAGGAGGCCGGCTCCATGCCCGACGAGGAGCCCGAGTGGTCCGAGATGGGCAAGGCCGAGTACGGTCGCACCGCTGCCGCTGAGGCTCCTGCCGACGCCGAGGCCGCTAAGGCCTAGTCGGTCGGACGGGTTGAATCTCCCATCTATTTGACTCGGAAAGACCGGGTCCGCAATCAAGCGGACCCGGTCTTTTTTCTTGTGATAACAGGTGGTGCAAGGGCGTTCTCGCAGATGTTTTGCGTGGATAGGCTCGTGCGTTGTACCATATGGACGTATATGTGTGCATATGAAAGGGGCCCCGTGGCCAAGACGGTATATTCCGATAATCAAAACAATGTCGATGCTCTGGCTGAGCGTCTGAGCAGCCAGACGTCGCTTTCTGCCGAGCGCGCCAAGCTGGTTGCCTACGACCTGCTCTGCCGCAAGGCGCTCAAGATTAAGTCGAGCGCGCTGGCGCAGATTTTCCGCTCCGTCGATAAGGAATGCGATACCAAGGCGATGCGCGATGAGCTTATCGCGGCAAATATCGTGACCAAGATCGAGGGCAGCGGCATTAACGGGCGCCCGGCGTTCTATACCATCAATGTCGAGATCCGCGATGCCCAGGAGCAGCCTGCCGAGTCCGTCGAAGATTTTGTCGTCGAGGATTCCGCTGACGTGCCTGCTGTGGAAGAAGTTGCTCCGCGTGAGCATGTTGATACCGATGAGTTGCTCGATGAGAACGTCGTGCGTGCCTTTACGGCCAAGGCAGGGCGCGGCGGTTTTGGCGGGGGTGGCAAGCGCGATGCGCAGCGTCGCGCCCAGCAGGAGCGCTTCCGTCGCGCCGTTGCTCGAAAGGGTGAGACGGATGCCGAGGCTGTTGAGAACGAGGTTGCTGCCGATTCGCAGAGGCCCGCGAAGGAGCAAAAGCCCGTGGAGGCCCAGGAGCCCCAGCGTCGCCGTGGTGCCCACTTTAAGGCTGCGCAGCAGGATGTCGCGCATGAGGTTGAAGAGCCTTCCGAGGCTGCAGACGATGTTGAGGAGTCTGCCAAGAAGGCTCCGGGTTCATGCCGTCCCGGGCGTGGTTTTGCGAGGCGCGCGTATCCCGTAAGGCGTCAGGAGAAGGGCGAGCCGGCTTCGACCGCTCAGGCCGAGAAGGCCGAACAAACCGAGAAAACCGTTGAGCCGGCGGCTCGCGAGCAGCAACCTTCCGAGTCGCAGCCTGCGGCTGACACTGAGGTCAAAGCTCAACAGACCGCTGATAAGCAGGCTGGGGAGAGCGCCTCAGGCAAGCCCCGCCGTCGTCGTCACCGCGGCGGTCGTGGCTCAAATGCCGAGGCCGCGGCCGAGAAGACAGCGACACAAAACGGAGATGAGAAGGCCGAGACTCCGGTGGATCAGGTCAAGCGCCAGCCGGCGAAGGAGGCCAAGTCCGATCGTCCGCAAAAGCGCTCGTCTGCGCCCAAGCAGGAACGTAATACCCGGGCAGATTCCAAGCGTAAGCCTCATGCACAGGCTGAGCCTGCCGCGGCTGATAGTGCTACCCAGCAGCCCGAGTCGGCCGTCCACGGCGAGGTATCGGCGTTTGCCCTTGCCCGCGTTTTGGGCAGGCAGCTGCTCAAAGTTGTCCCTACGCCTACGGCGCTCTCTAAGATCAAGGAGCAGCAGACTCAAATTGTTAAGGTCGAGGGCAAGGACGGCAAAAAGGCGCCGCAGCGCACTCAGCACAACGAGATGTCCAACCGCAAGATTGCCGAGGAAATCGCAATCATCCAGGCTTGGATCGAGCAAAACCGAGGTGCCGATACGCCGGTTGCCTCGCGCCGCCAGCGTGCCTACCAGATTTTTAACGATGAGAAGGCCTTTGACGGCAAGCACGGCGAGCGCCTAATTCGGCGTATGACCGAAAAGGGCATCAGCATGCAGGCGATTAAGGTCGCCCCCAACCGCCCCGTTCACTTTACGGGTTTCTTTACGCTGGGCGCCGATAAGCCGTTCATTATGGTCGAGAACCTGGACACCTACGACGAGATCGTCAGGCTGCTGCGTGGCCGCAAGCACGCCAAGCTCTTTGGCATCAAGGTGGGCGGCGTGATTTTTGGCGGCGGATGCAAGGCGAGCGTCTCGCATGCCCTGGACGATTATCTGGCTGAGATTGGCTATCGCTTTAACTACGTCTACTACGTGGGCGATATCGACCGCGAGGGCGCGCGCATCGTCGAGCAGGCTCGCAATGCCAATGTGGTTGAGATTCGCCTGCATGCCGGCATGTACCGCGCCATGCTCGCCGAGCATAAGCGTCGCGTGAAGGCCGGCGGCGAGTGCGAGCCCGCGGCTGCCAACCAGGGCGTGCCGCAGAACTTGGCGGCGACGATCAAGGATCTGCCCATGGTCACGCGCGTGCAGTTCCGCAATGTGCTGCGCGAGGGCGGGCGCATTCCGCAGGAGATTCTGATGACCGCCGACTATCGGGATGGCGACTCGGGAAGCTTCGACCGCATGCTTAACAACTAAATTCCGCCGGCCCCGGGAGAGCGGGGACACCGGCTTAGGTTTCCTGCTCTACAGTCCTGCTCACGACGGAGGCCACATTAAGTGGCCTCCTGTTCGTGCGGAACTCGCGATAAACCTAAGCCGGTGTCCCCGCTCTCCCGGGGCCTGTCGTGGCTTGGCCGTTGCATGCGGCTCGCTTTTCGGAACGGGGCTGACGGACACGTTCCGAAATCTACCACCGTCGCTGTGCAGGGTGTCTATAAAGAGCCGTGGCCAAAAAACATCAAATATGAGTACTGATACTCTTTTAGTAGCAGTAATTTTGACCACATTTAAGGTGATTTGACGTGTCGATCGAGCAGATAAGCTGCCGTATCTCCTCAAGTGTTCATTAAAGGAAGACCTTGATGCGAATAAATCTCATTAAGATCTTCTTTTATTAACGAAAATAATGTAGCTACAACGGTAACAGTACTCATATTTGCCGTTTTTTGGCCACAGTCCTTCGGAGGGTCCTCGAAAATAGTCCCGAGCCGGCACTTGGGGACGTTCCTATAATGCCGGCACTTAGGAGCGCCCCCAGGTGCCGGCACCGCGTCTGCCTGCGGCGGCCGCGCCCCGCTGCGTCGCTTCGCTCCCTTGCGGGTTCGAATCCCTCCGCTTGGCGGCGTTGGCTCGATTTGCTTGACGTGAGGGGCTCTTGGCTGGTGTGGGACGGAGGGATTCCGCGTCCGCCTGGTCGGCGGCCGCGCCCCGCTGCGTCGCTTCGCTCCTTGCGTGCTGCGCTGGAAAACGCTTCGCGTTTCCTCAGCTCCGCACCCTTGCGGGCTCGAATTCCTCCGCTTGCCCACAAGAAAGCGCCCTGGGCCGTTATGGGCTTAGGGCGCTCAGTTTTAATGGCTGGGACGGAGGGATTCGAACCCCCAACAGCCGGCACCAAAAACCGGAGTTCTACCGTTGAACTACGTCCCAATGTGTGGTGTTGCCCAAAAGCAACTCGTCTAGTTTACCTAATCTGCGAGGGCATCGCAAACGCCATCGAGTAGGCGTACGGCGAGCGTCTGCGCGTCGCTGGCCGTGAAGGTGCCGTTGTAGCGCGTCATGCCCGTGAGCTCAATGCGAATGCGAGCCGGCTTCTGCTGCACGGCGACATTGGCGGTGCGGATGCGCTGGGCCAGGTTGTGGCACTCGGCGAGGGCAATCGTGGCGCGTGGCGCGGCGTCGGCGGGCAGCTCGTCGCTTGCGATCTCGAGCACCAGGTCAACGTCGGTTGGGACCTCGGAGTCGCAGAGCATCATGCCGCTGTTGTCGGTCGTTGCCGTGGCGATGTTCCACATGCGCGAAGCAACGCTGCGTGCGATGGGGTCCTCACCGATGACGGCAATCTGGAAACGCTCGAGCACGTTGGCGGCGCGCGCAAAACCGATGCGAGACTCGGCTTCGGTGACCGAGGGCTTGCCCTCCCACACATGGTGCAGGCGGTTGATGTAGGCGTAGGTGTCCTGGAAGGCCATGCCGTCGGCAAACAGGCCGACATTTTCCTGGAACTGCTGCAGGGCGGCCTCGGTATGCGGACCAAAGTAGCCGTCGTCTTCGCCACAGGCAAAGCCCAAAACGTTGAGAGCGCGCTGCAGGGCCTTGACGTCGGCGCCGTGAAAATTGGGCATGCGAAGGTAGAGCGTGCGGTCGCCCAGCTTATACGAGGCGTCGACCAGGGCGCTCCAACAGGGGATATCGACGGCATGACCGGCAGCAAGGCCGCTGTCGAGCCTGAAGGTGCTGACGGCCTGCTCGGTGGTGGTGTCAAAGCGCTTGTCGGCGACCTCGTCGGCATCGATGGTGTAACCGAGCTGCAGAAGGCGGGACTGAACATCCTCGACGGCTGCTCCCTGCATGCCCGTGGTAATAGGTTCCATGAACGAACCCCTTTCGGCGTACGATTCGTACTATTTTGAGCGCGTGTCGGATAGACAACGCGAGACAATGCATAAACATGCACTCAACAGTGTAGCAACTTGTACCCAAACGCGCTGCCCACAGGTTTTGTGACCCCCGCTAGTTGAGGCGCTCCACAAAGAAATCTGCCATGGAGAGGAACAGTTCGCGTGCGTGCGGGTCAAGCTCAACGTTCTCGATGGCAGCCTTGGCTTTTGCGGTCAGGTCCAGTGCGTAGGCGTGAGCATATTCGATGGAGCCGGTCTGCTGGAAGATCTCCACGGCGCGCGCGAGCTGCGCGGGGTCCTCGGTGCCCGAGGAAAGGATTGCCTCGACCTCGTCGTGATGGCGCTCATCAGACAGGGCGTGCACGGCAACGAGCGTGCGTTTGCCCTCGGTGATGTCGGTGCGGAAGTCCTTGTTGGCGGCCTCTTTGGTGCCGACCAAGTTGAGCAGGTCGTCCTGAATCTGAAAGGCAAGGCCGGTGTGCAGGCCAAAGGCGCGTAGCGCCTCGACCTGCTCTTCGCTGCCGCCGCCGATAATGGCTCCGGCGGCAAGCGGCGTGGCTCCGCTGTAATACGCGGTCTTGTGCGTCGCCATGTCCAGGTAGTCATCAACCGAGATATCAAAGCGCTCGTCACGGACCCAACCCAGGTCAAGCGCTTGACCCTCGATGGTGCGGACGATCATCTCGGTAAGCTCGTGGAGCACACGCAGCTTCACGTCGGACTCGAGCGTGGGATCGTCGAGAACCGTCTTGGTGACCATGGTGAGCGCCAGGTCGCCACAATTGATGGCAAGGCCCGTGCCCTCGGTAAGGTGCATGCAGGGCTTGCCGCGACGAATCTGCCCGTTGTCGGCGATGTCGTCGTGGATGAGTGCGCCCGACTGAAAGTGCTCGATGGCCGCCGCGGCGCTGCGGGCGCTCTCAAAGCTACCGCCCACTGCGGTTGCGGCGAGCATGCAGATGAGCGGGCGGTGGCGCTTGCCAGCGTTTGCCGTAAATGCCGAGAGCGGGGTATACAGGTAACGCTCGATATCGGCGGAAGTCGCCTGTCCGTCAAAGAACGTGGCCAGATAGTCGTTAATCTGGTCAAAGTGCTGGGCTAAAAAGCTGGTAAACGGACTGGACACGGGTTCTCGCATTCTTTGATAGGTTGCATCGTTGCATTATGCAGACAACATATTGCCACATTAGGGCGTCGAGCGCGGCGGTTGAAGACGATTGGTCCATGCGGCCGCAAGTGCGGTAGGGGCTTGGCTAGATAAGCCCAAAGTGTTCGAGCGCGGTGACGACGCCGTCGTGGTCGATGCTGTCGGTGACATAGTCGGCCTTTTCCTTGAGGAAGTCCGGTGCGTTGCCCATGGCGATGCCAACGTCGACGGCGTTCATCAGCGAGACGTCATTGCTGGCGTCGCCGATGCCGTATACGGTTCCGTGGTGGGGATCGAGGGCGTCGAGTACGGACTGGATACCCTCGCGCTTGGTACATTCGCGAGGCGAAATCTCGGTCACTTCGAGCTCGAGCTCGTTAAAGCAGAGCAGCGGCTCAAACGCTTGATCCTGAGCGATGCGGTTGGCAAGCGACGTGGACATTAAGATCTTGTAGGCGCTGTAATGTTGCAGCTGCGTAATTGCATCGCCCACGGTGCGGGCGTATCCTGGGGCGTCGGGCGCATCGGCACTCATGCGAACGACGCCATTGAGTCCCTCAAAACGAATCACTTCGTCCGATTGCTCAAGAATGGGAGCAAGGCGCTGCAGCATGCCGGGCGTCATCGCCAAATCGCGAATCACGTGTCCCTCAAGTTCGACATAGCCACCCGCGAGGCAGACGATGCCGGTCCAGGGCAGCTCGAGCAGCTTTGGATGGATGCAGCTCAGCGTGCGCCCTGTGCAGATAAACGCCATATTGCCCTTGGCGACAAAATCACGGATGGCTTGCGAGACCGCTTCATTGGGATAGGGGGAGAGGTCTCGCTCGCTCTCGGGAAGCTCTTGTGCCACTCGAGGGTCTTGCCAGGCGAGTGTTCCGTCGATATCGAAGAAGCAGATATCGCCGCGCTTATGGGCTGCGCTGGCGGCAGGGGAGGCCGAGGTGGTGGACACAAATCCCGGCTCGAGGCCCATGATCTGGTCAAAATGCTCTTTAACGCGGGGAACGGAGATGCCAATAATCACCTGGGCGGTCTTGCCCGTAATGATGAGGCCCTTGGCGCCCACCGCGACAAACGACGCATTATCTGCAACGATGGAAGGGTCTGCGACCTCGACGCGCAGGCGCGTGGCGCAGTTGGTTGCGCCCACGATATTGCCAACGCCACCTAAAAGCTGAATTACCCGCTCAGCGAGGACGTGATCTTGATCGGATTGAATACTGACCTCGCCATTGGGAGATTGCTCTTTGGCAAAGCCGCTTCCCGTTAAACGATCGATTGCCGCGCGATTGGAGACATGATCCTCGCGGCCCGGCGTCTTAAGGTCATAGACCAAGATGAGTGCTCGAAAACTAACAAAAAAGATGAGGCTAAAGGCAAGACCGATACCGAGCGCCAAAAGGTAGGAGCCGGCATGCATTCGCATGAGTGGGATGAAGTTGAAGGCCGTCATTTCCATGAGACCGCCCGAGAAGATGCCGACGATGCCAAAGAAGTTCATGGTCATGGCAAGGCAGGAGGATAGGACGGCGTAGAGCAAAAAGAGTCCAGGATAGGTGAACATAAAGAGAAACTCGAGCGGCTCGGTGACACCGCAGACCACCGAGGCGACGATGGCGGGCAAAAGGATGACCTTAAGGCTGGCGCGGCGTTCGGGTTTGGCGGTGAAATAGAATGCTGCCGCGATGGCGGGAAGGCCAAAGAGCTTGCCCCAGCCGGTGGCGGTAAAACCTGCCCAGGGCGCAAGTTCATTTAAAGGGCGCGTGCTATGGGAGAGAATGGGGAGTAGGTTGGTCCACGTGGCGTAAATACCGTCGTGAATGACCAGATTGTCGTAATAGATGGGCATATAGAGCAGGTGGTGCAGCCCCATGGGCTCGAGTGCTCGCTCCAAAAACACAAAGATGCCCACGCCGAAGGGGCCGACGCCCGCAAGTGCGTGGCGCAGCGTTTCGGTCGCGGCGTATGCGAAGGGCACGATGGCGGCCGAGATGGCGGCAAGGGCAAACACGGCAAAAAAGCTGATGAGGTAGACCAGCGAGGAACCCGAGAAGGTGCCGAGCCAATCGGGAACCTTGGCATCGTAGAAGCGGTCATGGATGGCGACGACGGTTGCCGATACCGCCAGCGGGCCGATAATGCCGGTGTCGAGCGTCTTGATGCCGTCGATGACGGTGATACCGCTGGCGGGGGTCAAAGATGATGGGTACTTAAGCCCAAGGTTGTCTCCGCTCAGCTTAATGATCTCGCTCAAAAAGAAGCAATAGGCAAAATAGGCCACGAGTGCCTCGAGGCAGCAGCGTGCCGGTTGCTTTTGGGCAAGACCGATAGGCAGCGCTACGGCAAAAAGGAGTGGAAGGCGCTTAAAGACCGTCCACGAGCCGCGCTGGATGATGGTCCAGAAAACGTACCAAGGGGTTCCGTATACGGCGAGGTCGCCGACGATGTCTACGGTCGTGGCGAGGGCGGAGATGCCGACCATGAGGCCTGATATAGAAAACAGCATGGCGGGCGCGAACATTGCCCCGCCAAAGCGTTGGATTTTTTGCAGCATATTCTGCCTCTCGACCATAAGCCCGCCGTGTCTGCGGTGGAACGTTTAAACAATGAGTTAATTGTAGGGGAGTGAGCGTTCGCCGCATTGTTGGTTTTGATTCGAATCGATTGGAGCATCACGGGCGCCGTTGACAGTTAATAATCGGTGCTTTGCCGATAGACGGTTTAAACAACCCAAAGAAATGCTATCGTGCCTAGCCATACATATTCATTAGAGGTGAAATCATGCCAAAAGCGATTTACGAAGGAATCTACCGCGAGATCCGTTCGCGCATCATCAACGGGACCTATGCGTTTCAGGAGATGCTGCCAACCGAAGCCGAGCTGACCGCGGAGTTTGGCTGCACGCGCAATACCGTTCGACGCGCCTTGAGCATGCTGGCCGACCAGATGTTTGTGCAGCCTATACACGGTAAGGGCGTGCGCGTTATTTGGCTTAAGGGCGAAACCGACATGCTGGGCGCACTCGAAGAGGTTGAGTCGTTTGGCGAGTTCGCAAAACGCAACAATGCCGTCGCATCGACCGAGGTCAAGTCTTTTGAACATTTGATTTGCACTGAGCAACTCTCTCGTCGCCTGGGCTTTAAGGTGGGCGAGGAGCTGATTCGCGTAGTGCGTGTCCGAAGCCTCAACGGCAGCGCGCGCCAAGTGGACCATGGCTACTTTTTGGCGTCGATCGCCAAGGGCCTGACCCCCGAGATCGCGGCGGATTCTATCTACGGCTATCTGGAGCACAAGCGCGGCGTCAAAGTGATGGCGAGCCGTCGTACGGTGAGTGTCGAGCTCGCCAACGATGAGGACTGCAGCTACTTGGACCTTGGCAAGTACAACTGCGTCGCCGTTATGGAGAGCCAGTCGTACACCTCGGACGGCATCTTGTTCGAGGTCACGCATGCCCGCACGCATCCCGAGATCTTCCACTACCGCGTCAACTCCAAGCGATAGCCGGCTAGCTCGCAGCCTGACGAGACTCATGCCCTCAAAGCGAAAACGCCCGGTCAAACCGACGATGCATCGGCTTGATCGGGCGTTTTCTCTGCATTCGATAATAAATAATTGTTTATACAAAACTTGTCAAGTATCAAGTTGAAATTACCGTTCACCGAAGTTTTTCTACCGCTCTAGTAATACTTGTTCAAACAACTAGTCAAATAGCGTATTGTACAAGTCAGCAAAAGGGGCAAAGTCCCCGAGCCAATCTCCGAAGGCGGCGGCAAAGGGTGCCGCCACGGTGTGAAAGGGTGGATTGTAATGAAGAACGAAATGAGCAGAAGGCAGTTCCTGGGCTTTGCTGGTTCCGCGGCTGCGGTTCTTGGTCTGGGCCTCGTGGGCTGCGGTGGTTCTGCCGGCTCTGGCTCCTCTGCTTCCGGTGACGCTGCCGAGGTCTACTTCCTCCAGTTCAAGCCCGAGGTCGACAAGGAGTGGAAGGAGATCGCCAAGGCGTACAAGAAGGAGAAGGGCGTCGAGGTCAAGATCGTGACCGCCGCCTCCAACACCTACGAGGAGAAGCTCAAGTCCGAGATGTCCAAGAGCTCCGCTCCGACGCTGTTCCAGGTCAACGGCCCCACCGGCCTTAAGAACTGGAAGGACTACTGCGCCGATCTTTCCGACACCAAGCTCCGCGGCGAGCTCATCGACGACTCCCTGGCGCTGCAGTCCGACGGCAAGGATCTGGGTATCGACTGGGTTCAGGAGAGCTACGGCATCATCTACAACAAGGAGCTCCTCGAGAAGGCCGGCTACAAGGCCGAGGACATCAACTCCTTCGACAAGCTGAAGGCTTGCGCCGATGACATCCAGGCCCGCAAGGACGAGCTCGGCGTTGACGGTGCCTTCACTTCCGCCGGCATGGATGACTCCTCCAGCTGGCGCTACACCACCCACCTCGCCAACCTCCCGCTCTACTACGAGTTCGAGAAGGAGCACAACCAGGAGGACGACGAGATCAAGGGCGAGTATCTCGACAACTTTAAGCAGATCTTCGACCTGTACATCACCGATTCCACCTGCGATCCTTCGCAGCTCGCCTCCAAGACCGGTGACGACGCCACCAACGAGTTCGCAACCGGCAAGGCCGTCTTCTACCAGAACGGCTCTTGGGCCTACGCCGACCTCACCAAGGCCGGTATGACCGACGACCAGCTCGGCATGCTGCCGATCTACATCGGCGTCGACGGCGAGGAGAACCAGGGCCTGTGCTCCGGCGGCGAGAACTACTGGTGCGTCAGCTCCCAGGCTTCCGAGGATGCCCAGAAGGCCACCGAGGACTTCATGTATTGGTGCGTCACTTCTGACACCGCCACCAGCATCATCGCTGACAAGATGGGTCTGACCGCCCCGTTCAAGAGCGCTAAGGAGACCACCAACGTCTTCTCTCAGCAGGCCGTTGCTATGGCCAAGGACGGCAAGAAGACCGTCGCTTGGGACTTCGTCTACATCCCCTCTGAGGAGTGGAAGAAGAACCTCAAGCAGGCTCTCATCGCTTATGCTGCCGACAACACCAAGTGGGACGGCGTCAAGAACGCCTTCGTCGATGGCTGGAAGACCGAGAAGGCTGCTTCCGAGTAAGCAGTTGCTGCCCAAGCTATCTGATTAGCGACAGGGGGCGGGCAGACGTAGGTTTGCCCGCCCCCTGCATATTGAAAGGACCCTTCTATGGGCAAAGCACTCAAGCGCTGGTGGCCGCTCTTTATGCTGCCCACGTGCCTGGCGTTTATGATCGGGTTCGTGATTCCCTTTATCCAGGGTTTCTATCTCTCGTTCTGCCAGTTTATTACCATCAATAACGCGCACTTTGTCGGTATCGAGAACTACGTGCGCGCGCTGTCCGATCCGCAGTTCTCCACGTCGTTCTTCTTTACCGTGGCGTTTGCCTTCCTGTCGACGGTGCTCATCAACGTGATCGCGCTGGCCATTGCGCAGGCGCTCACTCGCAAGGCGCTCAAGGGCACCAACATCTTCCGTACGATTTTCTTTATGCCTAACCTGATTGGCGGCATTGTACTGGGTTACATTTGGCAGATTCTGATCAACTGCCTGCTCTCCAACGTGGGTGCCCAGCTTATCGCCCTCAACTCCGCCGCTGGCTTCTGGGGCCTTATCATCCTGACCCTGTGGCAACAGGTCGGCTACATGATGATCATCTACATCGCCGGTCTGCAGTCCATCCCGTCTGACTACATTGAGGCCGCCAAGGTCGATGGCGCTACGGCATGGCAGACGTTTTGGAAGGTTAAGATCCCCAACCTGATGCCGACCATCACCATCTGCCTGTTCCTGTCCATCACCAACGGCTTTAAGCTGTTCGACCAGAACCTCGCCCTTACCGGTGGCGCCCCGGCGCACTCCACCGAGATGCTCGCCCTGAACATCTACAACACGTTCTATTCGCGTGCTGGCATCGCATGGCAGGGCATCGGTCAGGCCAAGGCAGTTATCTTCTGCATCCTGGTTGTCGCTATTTCTATGATCCAGCTTAAGGCCACGAGGTCCAAGGAGGTGCAGCAGTAATGAAACGCGATAAGGCTATCAACCGCGCGCTCTCGATCTTCTTTACGATCCTGTCGCTCGCATGGATCTACCCCGTGTTCATGATTGCGCTCAATTCCTTTAAGAAAGCGACCGCAATCAGCACCACCACGGCGTTCGATCTGCTCACGCCCGAGACGTTCAACGGCCTCGCAAACTACGTGCACGCTCTGAACGAGCAGGGCTTTGCCTCGGCGTTTATGTACTCGCTTATCATCACGGTCACGTCGGTCGTGCTGATTCTGGTGTGCTGCTCCATGTGCGCTTGGTACGTGGTGCGCGTCAACAGCAAGATCTCGAACTTCTTCTATTACCTGTTCGTCTTCTCGATGGTCGTACCGTTCCAGATGCTCATGTTCACGCTGTCCAACCTCGCGGACCGCATCGGCTTTAACACGCCGTTTAACATCTGCTTCATCTACCTTGGTTTTGGCGCGGGCCTCGCGGTCTTTATGTTCGCCGGCTTCGTCAAGAACATCCCGCTCGAGATTGAGGAAGCGGCCATGATCGACGGCTGCAACCCGGTCCAAGTGTTCTTTAAGATCGTCCTTCCCATTATGAAGCCCACCTATCTTTCGGTCGGCATCCTTGAGACCATGTGGGTCTGGAACGACTATCTGCTGCCCTACCTTACGCTCGACTCCACCAAGTACAAGACCATTCCTATCTTGATCCAGTACTTCCGTGGCGGCTATGGCCACGTCGAGCTCGGCCCCATGATGGCGTGCATCATGATGGTCGTCATCCCCATCGTCATCATGTACATCTTCTGCCAGAAGTACATCATCGACGGTGTGGTGGCAGGTGCCGTCAAGGGCTGATGCCGTAACTGTTTTGCAAGTTTTGGCGGCGCCTCTCAGCGCGGCGCCGCGTATCGAAAGGTAAAGACATGGCCGAGATCGTTCTCAAACATGTTCAGAAGGTGTATCCCAACAACGAGTCAAAAAAGAAGGGCTTCTTTGGCAAAAAGAAGAAGACCGAGGAGAAGAAGCACAACCTCAAGGTTACCGAGGACGGTGTGCTCGCTGTAGAGGACTTCAACCTCACCGTTCACGACCAGGAGTTCATCGTCCTCGTTGGCCCTTCTGGCTGCGGTAAGTCCACGACGATGCGCATGGTCGCCGGCCTGGAGGACATCACCTCCGGCGATGTGTTCATCGATGGCAAGCGCGTCAACGACGTGGCGCCCAAGGACCGCGACATCGCCATGGTGTTCCAGAGCTACGCTCTGTACCCCAATATGACGGTGTACGAGAACATGGCGTTTACGCTTGAGCTCAAGAAGGTCCCCAAGGACGAGATCGACCGTAAGGTTCGCTCCGCTGCTGAGATCCTGGGTATTACCGAGTACCTCGACCGTAAGCCCAAGGCGCTCTCTGGCGGCCAGCGCCAGCGCGTCGCCATCGGCCGCGCCATCGTGCGTGACCCCAAGGTCTTCCTGATGGACGAGCCGCTGTCCAACCTGGATGCCAAGCTTCGTAACCAGATGCGCGCCGAGCTCATTAAGCTGCGTCACGAGATCAAGGGCACCTTCATCTACGTTACCCACGACCAGACCGAGGCTATGACCCTCGGCGACCGCATCGTGGTCATGAAGGACGGCGTCGTCCAGCAGATCGCCACGCCGCAGGAGGTCTTCAACCATCCCGCGAACATCTTCGTCGCCGGCTTCATCGGCGTGCCGCAGATGAACTTCTTCGATGCCCAGCTGGTGCGCTCGGGCAACGGCTTTACTGTCAAGACCGAGGATATGAACGTGGCGCTCGCCCCGGAGACTTGCGCTCAGCTTGCCCTCAACTGGGACGGCGGCGACGTGAAGGAGATTACGGCCGGCGTGCGCCCCGAGCAGATCCTGCTTGCCGACAAGGGCGAGGAGGGTGCGCTCCAGGGCACCGTCGAGGTGACCGAGCTCATGGGCTCGACCGAGCATGTCCATGTGACCGCTCCCGACGGCCAGTTTGTCCTGATTATCCCCGTCGTCGACCTCGAGGCCAAGGGCGCGCTCAAGGCTGGCGACCCCATCTGGTTCAAGTTCGAGAAGAACGCGACTCATCTCTTCGATAAGGTGTCTGGCAAGAACCTTATCTAGGCCCGGTGCATCCAGGCCCTCCCTTTGGGCGACTGCGGCTTTGCCATCCTTTTGCCGCGGTCACATATAAGGCTCCCCTCCCGTCCACTGGGCGAGAGGGGAGCCTTTCTTTGTGTTGGGGCTTTCCGTCTGTCAGTTTGTCTTGATCTGTAACAGGTAGGGCCGATTTCGGACGTTAGATGTTACAGATCGAGACGGTTCCGCTGAGCTAACCATTTCATCTAAATCTGTAACACCAAAGGCGAATTACACCTGCTAGATGTTACAGATTGAGATAAACCCAAGGGGAGGGGCCGGTATGTCTCAATCTGTAACGGCTGGGACCGTTTTGGTTGAGTAATTGCTACGGATCGAGATTGTTTGGCCGAGTCGGATCACAGGGTAACGTGCGGGCACAAAAAACGGAGCCGTGTTGCCACGACTCCGTTTCTCAAGAGGATGGGTAAGGGAAGCGAAATTAGTTCAGGTGCCAGATCTCGTCGTTGTACTGGGAGATGGTGCGGTCGGACGAGAAGGTGCCAGCGTTGGCGATATTGATGAGCGCCTTGCGCATCCAGGCGTCCTGGTCCTCGTAGTCGGCCAGTACGCGCTCCTTGGTCTGGATGTACTCCTCAATGTCGAGCAGGGCCATAAACCAGTCCTTGCCCTTAATGTCGTCGTGCAGGCGCTGCAGGCGCTCGGCGTTGCCGGTCGCCATAAAGGCGGGGTTGGTGATAAAGTCCACCAGCAGCTTGATGCCGGGCTTGCGGTAGAGCGCGCCGGCGTCATAGGTGCCGTCGGCGTAGAGCTGCTCGACCTGCTTGGACGAGGCGCCAAAGGTATAGATGTTCTCGTCGCCGACAAGCTCGGCAATCTCCACGTTGGCACCGTCGAGCGTGCACAGGGTCAAAGCGCCGTTGAGCATGAACTTCATGTTGGAGGTGCCGCTCGCCTCCTTGGAGGCCAGGCTGATCTGCTCGGAGATGTCAGCAGCGGGGATCACGCGCTCGGCAGCGGTGACGTTGTAGTTCTCGATCATGACAACCTGCAGGTAGGGAGCCACGTCGGGGTCGTTTGCAATCCACTGCGACAGCGTCAGGATCAGATGGATGATGTCCTGCGCGATAGTGTAGGCAGGCGCCGCCTTGCCGCCAAAGATGATGGTGACGGGGTGCTTAGGCCTGTTGCCGTTCTTGATATCGATGTACTTCCAGATGATGTAGAGCGCGAGCATCTGCTGACGCTTGTACTCGTGGATGCGCTTGACCTGGACGTCGATGATGGCGTTGGAGGGAATGGTCACGCCCTGCTCGAGCGCCATGAACTGGCGCATGATGGCCTTGGCCTCGACCTTGGTGGCGGCCAGGCGCTCAAGAACGTCCTTGTCGTCGGCGAACTTGGCGAGTTTGCTCAGATCGCCGGTGCTGCGCCAGTCGGTGCCGATTACATCGTCGAGCAGGCTGGCGAGCGCGGGGTTGGCTCCATGGATCCAGCGGCGGAAGGTGATGCCGTTGGTCTTGTTGGAGAACTTCTCGGGATAGATCTCGTAGAACGGATGAAGCTCGGTGTCCTCCAGGATCTTGGTGTGGAGGGCGGCTACGCCATTGATGGAGAAGCCAAAGTGGATGTCCATGTGGGCCATGTGGACGGTGTCGTATTCGTCGATGACGGCGACGCGCGGGTCATCGTGCTCGGCCTTCGCGATCTCATCGAGCTTGACGATAATGTCGGCGATGGCAGGGGAGACCTTCTGCAGGCTGACGAGCGGCCACTTCTCGAGCGCCTCGGCAAGAATCGTGTGGTTAGTGTAGGCGACCATGGAGCGTACGATGGTCACGGCCTCGTCAAACTCGATGCCATGCTCGGTGGTGAGCAAGCGAATGAGCTCGGGGATGACCATGGTGGGGTGCGTGTCGTTAATTTGGACCACGGCGTAGTCGGCCAGATCGTGCAGGTTGCTGCCGCGCTCGATGGCCTCGTCGATTAGGAGCTGGGCGGCGTTGCTCACCATGAAGTATTCCTGGTAGATGCGAAGCAGGCGGCCCTGCTCGTCGGAATCGTCGGGGTAGAGGAACAAGGTGAGGTTTTTGGCGATCTCGGTCTTGTCGAAGTCGATGGAGCTGCCGGGGACCAGGCCGTCGTCGACGCTCGCCAGGTCGAACAGGCGCAGACGGTTCTTGGTGGGCTGGCCGTAACCGGGCACGTCGATGTTGACGAGCTTGGAGGTAACGGCAAAATCGCCGAACTCGACGGTGTAGGAGCGGTCGTCGTCGACTAGGATGTCCTGCTCACCGAGCCACTCGTCGGGGACGGCCTTCTGCTGGTTGTCGACAAAGCGCTGACGGAACAGGCCGTAGTGATAGTTGAGGCCCACGCCATCGCCGGTCAAGCCCAGCGTGGCGATGGAATCCAGGAAGCATGCGGCCAGGCGGCCCAGGCCGCCGTTGCCGAGCGACGGCTCGACCTCGAACTCCTCGATCTTGTTGAGGTCGTGGCCTGCGGCGGTGAGCTGGTCCTTAACCTCGTCGTAGATGCCGAGGTCGATCATGTTGTTGATGAGCAGCTTGCCGATCAAAAATTCGGCGGAAATGTAATAGAGCTTTTTCTTGCCGTTGTTGAGCGGGCAGGCGGCGGAGCGCTCCTGCACGAGTTTGACCAGCAGCTTGTAAATGCGACGGTCGTCGAGCTGCTCGAGCGAGGTGCCAAAAGACTGCTCGGCGAGTTCCATGAGGTTAATTTTGGGCATGTTTCCTCCTGTAATGGGTTGATTACATGTCTGCAATTCATAAGAATCCCGCGCGAGGGGATTGGGGTGGCCTCGCGCGGGTAAGCAAGCGCGTCCGCACGGTGGGGAGGGGTCGGGCGCGGTAGCTCCTATTGAGGAAGCTCGATTTCGGCTTCCGACGGGATGCGGAAGTAGGTCTCGGTCCAGTCGGTGAGTTTGTGCTCGAGCTCGCGGGTGATGGCGCCGTCGAGCATGCGCCAGGTCCAGTTGCCGCCCAGCGTGGCAGGGGTGTTGATGCGCGCCTCGTTGCCCAAGTTGAGCAGGTCCTGCATGGTGTAGATGCACGTGTCGCTCACGCTGGCTGCGATGGCTCGGTTGAGCGCGTCGGCGATGGGTTCGCCGGCCTGCTGATGGGTGTACAGGGCTGTCTGCTCGCGCTGACGCGGGGTAGCCGTTCCTTCAAACCAGCCGCGTGCCGTCTCGTTGTCGTGAGTGCCCACGTAGGCGACGGTGTTGGCAATGTAGTTGTGCGGCAGGTAGTACGAGTTGGTGCCCTCAAAGGCAAACTGCAGGATCTTCATGCCGGGGAAGCCCGAGTTGTCGCGCATATCGATGACGCCGGGGGTGAGGAAGCCCAGGTCCTCGGCGATGATGGGCAGCGTGCCGAGCTTTTCCTCGAGTGTCTTGAAGAGCTTGAGGCCGGGACCCTGCGTCCACGAACCGTAGGACGAATCAGGCGAGGAGAACGGCACCTCCCAATAGGCCTCGAAGCCGCGGAAGTGATCCAGGCGGATGACGTCGTACATGTCGAGGGCGGCGCGAATGCGGCCCTCCCACCAGGAGAAGCCGTCGGCCTCCATGGCGTCCCAGTCGTAGATGGGGTTGCCCCAGTACTGGCCGGTGGCCGAGAACTGGTCGGGCGGCGTGCCGGCGATGCTCACGGGATTGCCGGCGGCGTCGATCTTAAAGAGCTCAGGTGTCGCCCACATCTCGACGGAGTCACGCGAGACATAGATGGGCAGGTCGCCGATGATGAGGAT
>CAJMOC010000018.1:0-29049 GCA_905214945.1 uncultured bacterium | reverse complement strand
AACAATATTGTATTAAAAAAATCGTTTTATGGTTGTTCAAATTATCCTGAATGTACCTTCACTTTAGCTGAACATTTTAGAAAGAAAAAACTCACCAAAACAAATGTAAAAGAATTACTAGAGGGAAAAGAAACCCTGGTAAAAGGAATCAAAACGAAAGATAGAAAGTCCTACAATGCCGTTGTAAAAATCGGAGAAAAGGGATATATTGATTTTATCTCTTTTTCAAAATAAGCATAAAAGCCCTTTAAAGAGGGCTTTTATATATTAATCACAAATCACTTATCACAAATCACTTGTGATTTGTGATTCCTAATGATACAATATTACTATACAAAAAAAGAATGGGGCGTAGTTATGGAGAAGGAAGAACTCAAAATACTTGAAGAATTAAGACGTATTTTAAACAGTAAAAATGAAGCGATTGTTTAATAAAATTTTAATACTCCTTTCATTTTTGGTATAAAAATAGACGCTCATTTCTGAACGTCTATAACATACGAGTATCTTGATTTCTAGTGATAAATGATTTATAGTTTGTTTGTAATGTTTTCTGATAAATTAAAGCTTTAAATTAGCCTTTGTTGCTAACAACCTGCTAACACTCTACGGTGTATGAGGGTACACCAGAGAGTATCAACAATTAAACATAACAAGCACTTATGCTTTAATTTACGGCATTAAACGCTCCCAAGAGGATAATCGAACTTCTAGCTACCACGGTTCGCAGAGAACTCCTAAGGGCCTGAGGTGCTCGAGATTGGGAGCGACAAGCCCGACGAAGCGTACTTTAGGTACGCGAGGAGGGTTGGAGCCCCAAGGTTGAGTGCCTCAGTGCCCTTAGGCCAGGTCTTCGCCGTTGGTGGCGATGACCTTCTTGTACCAGTCGAAGCTCTTCTTTTTGGAACGCTTGAGAGTACCGTTGCCCGCATCATCGCGGTCGACATAGATAAAGCCGTAGCGCTTGGACATCTCGCCCGTGCCGGCAGACACCAGGTCGATCGGGCCCCAGGTGGTGTAGCCCAGCAGGTCAACGCCGTCCTCGGTCACCGCGTCGTGCATCGCGGCGATATGTTGACGCAGGTAGTCGATACGGTAATCGTCGTTGATGGAGCCGTCCTCCTCGACAACGTCCTTGGCGCCCAGACCGTTCTCGACCACAAACAGCGGCTTCTGATAGCGGTCGTACAGATCGTTGAGGGTGATGCGGAAGCCCAGCGGATCGATGGCCCAGCCCCACTGGCTCTCCTGCAGGTAGGGGTTCTTGGCGCCGGCGAAGGCATTGCCCTGGGTGCGCTCGACATCAGGGCTGTCGGCACCGGCAGAGCAGCGAGTGCTGTAATAGCTAAAGCTGATGAAGTCAACGGTGTTGGCGGCCAGGATCTCGCGGTCCTCGTCGGTCATACCCACGTCGATACCCAAGCGCTCAAGCTTCTTGACGGCATAGGCCGGGTAGTAGCCGCGGCTCTGGACGTCGACGAAGAAATAGTTGCTCTGGTTGTCAATCTGCGCCTGGCGTACATCGCCCGGACGGCAGCTGTAGGGGTAGTAGCTACCTGCGGCAAGCATGCAACCGATCTTGACCTCAGAGTCGATCTCGTGAGCGATCTTGGTTGCCCAAGCGCTGGCGACGAGCTCGTTGTGGGCGGCCAGGTACTCGACGGCTTCCTTGTTCTCGCCCTCCTCAAAGACCAGGCCGGCACCCATAAACGGCAGATGCAAGATCATGTTGATCTCGTTGAAGGTGAGCCAGTACTTCACCAGGCCCTTGTAGCGGGTGAAGATCGTGGTCGCGAGGTTCTTGTAGAAGTCGATGAGCTTGCGGTCGCGCCAGCCGCCGTACTCCTTGATGAGATGGATCGGGCAGTCGAAGTTTGTCGTGGCTTCAGTATCCCCGCAAGCAGCGCGCTACTCAACGGCAACGGCACAGACCGATACTTCTTTTCGCGTACAGGCGCCCGGCAGCCGCCCCGTCTGACACTTTTTGATACCGCCGCCCCCAACCACCACAAAGGGGGACAGGCACCTTTGTGGTGGTTGGGGGCGGTTTGTCTTGATCTGTAACAGTTAGGCCGCTAAAACCGGGCCTGGTGTTACAGATTGAGATTGTTCGGTCTTTCCCCTGCAGTTTGTCTCGATCTGTAACAGGTAGAGACGATTTAGCCCGATAGATGTTACAGATTGAGACGGAAGATTCTAGTCGCAGGCGATGTCGAGGTTCTTGCCGACGAGGCCTACGTAGCCGCCTTCGGCTGCTTTGGGGCTGTCGGCGTGGCAGAGGACCCACTTGTCGGCCTTCCAGTAGCAGTAGCTGTCGCCGGCCGCGGGCATGTCGGCCGCCGCCTCGGGGCGCGGGCCGTTGGTACCCGCCGGCAGCGCAACCATCACTTGGAAGCCGCCGTCGTCGACCATGCAGGGCGTGTAGTGAAGCGTGGTGTTGAATACCTCGACGACCTTGCCCGCCGGCACGCGGAACGCCTTGACGCACGCGGTGTCGAGCTTGCCGTCCTCGATCTCCCAGCGATGCGCCACGAGCAGGATAAAGTCGCGGGCGCCCAGGTTAAACTCGCTGGCGCGGTGATACTCCAGGCAGTTGAGGCGTGTGTTGTGGCCGTTGCACCAGCCGAGCTGGAAGGGGCGGCCGCCAAACATGAGAAAGCCCAGTTTGTCGGCATCCTTGACGCCCTCGAGCTCCGGCGCACTTGCTACGTACTTACTGCCCTCGGGGATGGGCGTGGCAGAGAGCGCCTCGAGCACGGGCGACGTGAGCACGGACGGAACGTTATCCCAAACGTTGCCATAGGATTTGAACTCGGGATCGTTGACAGAGTAGATATGCATGTTCACTCCTGTTTGTAAATGTGACTATACGAACATTCTAGAACAAACATGAGCGATTTTGAACGCTCGTCCCGACCAATCAACAAAAAGGCGCCCCCGCATAAGCGAAGACGCCCAATGCGCTCGTTTTGGGCGATAAAGCTCTTATGCCTGCTGATAGTGCAGGTGCTTCTCATCGATATCGGCCAGATCGCGGTCGAGGTAGCGGCGCGCGAGCCAGTTTGCCATGGGAAGGTTCTGGTCCAGGTAGTTACCGCACTCCTCGGGAGCGGCACCGGGGACATCGCCCTCAAAGCCGGCGACAAACTCGAACAGTTCGCGCACGAGCGGCAAGATTTCCTCGCTCGTCAGCTCACCAAAGACAACCAGGTAAAAGCCCGTACGGCAGCCCATGGGCCCAAAGTAGACAATGCGGCTCGACCACTCGGCATGATTGCGGAGGAACGTCGCGCCCAGGTGCTCGATGGTGTGGCACTCGGCCGTGTTCATGACCGGCTCTTTGTTGGGCGTGGTCAGGCGTAGGTCAAAGGTGGTGACGGCGGCGCCGGTCGCCGGATCGCGGTCGATGCGGCTCACGTACACGCCGGGCTCAAGCAGCAGATGGTCAACGGAAAAGCTCGCGATGCGCTCCATGGCAGATCCTCTCGATAGTCAAATTGGGACGGGGCTCTTTTAGCTGGTTCGAATGGTCGCACCAATCATACCAGTCAAAAAAGCCCCGTCCCAAAAAGACAACTTAGCCAAGGACACGGGCCATACGGGCCTTGAACTCGGACAGGAAGCGCGGGGTATCGACGGTCAGCGCCACGAGTGTGCTCTTGTCGGGATCTGCCACGCGGCGCTCATCGCAGATGGTGCGGCCGCGATACTCACCCAGCAAGTCAACACGCAGGTTACAGCCGAGCGCACCCACGAGCGTGGGATCAATCGCCACGGCAACCGCCAGCGGATCGTGCAGCGCGCAGCCGCCCAGGTAGGACGCGTTCATCTCGTACGAACCAATGTAGTGCTCGACCATGCTCGCAAATGCGCAGCCGGCCATGGTTCCCGAACCCGTCCAGCCGGCAATGTCGCGGCGCGTGAGCACCACGCGATGCGTCACGTCCAGGCCCACCATGGTGAGCTTACGGCCCGAGCGCAGCACCGCGTCGGCTGCCTCGGGGTCGCTCGCCATGTTGGCCTCGGCGCCCGCGCTCACGTTACCGGGCACGGTAAGGGCGCCGCCCATCACGACCACGCGGCCGATGGACATCATCGCCGCCGCATCGCGCTCCAGGGCGAGCGCTAGGTTGGAGAGCGGGCCAGTCGCTACGTAGACCAGATCGGGACCATAGGTGCGCGCGGCATCGATCAGATAATCGACCGCAGCGTTGCCGTCGGCCGAGGTCGCCCCCACCGGCTCGTAGGGCGACGCGGGCACGCTCGCGCCGCCGATGCCGTTCTTGCCGTGAATGAGCGCGGTGGACGCCGGCGGCGTATAGGGCTCAGTCGCTTGCAGAGGACGGTCGGCACCCAGGTACACCGGCACCTCGGGACGGCCCAACAGGTCGAGCACCGCCAGGCAGTTGTGCGCCGACTGCTCGACGCGCACGTTGCCAAAGCATGTGGTGATGCCCACGAGCTCCACCTCGGGGCTCGCGATGGCATAGGCAAGCGCCATCGCATCGTCCACACCCATATCCAGATCAAGGATCAGCTTCTTAGTTGCCATTGTTTTACTCCGCTTCTCCGTCTTTATCGTTTAACCAAACCAATGTTCAACTTCGGCGCGCGTGGGAATCGATTGCTGAGCGCCCAGGCGCGACACCGTCACTGCCGAGGCGCGAGCACCCGCGGCGATGCACTCAAAGAGCGGCAAGCCCTCTAGGCGAGCCGCCGCCAACGCGCCGATAAACGTATCGCCGGCGGCCGTGGTATCGACTACCGTGCTCGAAAGTGCCGGCATGCGCAGCAGTTCACCGTCATCGCCGAGCGTAACCGAGCCGGCACCGCCCAGCGTAATGACCGCGGCGCCAGCGCCTTTGCCGAGCAGGGCATTAAGCGCTTCGACACAACTCGCGTCATCTGCGGGGAGAATGCCCGTCAGCGCCTGGCATTCGGTCTCGTTGGGGCAGACCAGGTCGACTGCGGGCCACGCACCCGCCGGCAGGGCGCAGGCCGGCGCGGGGTTAAAGACCGTATAGAACCCCAGCCTGTGGGCGCAAGAGAGCGCCGCGGCCGTCGCCATCAGGTCGCATTCGCCCTGGGCGATAAAGACGCTGCCGGCAGCAGGGGCAATCTCGCTGGCGTCTCCGTCGAGCCCATCGGCCACCAGATAGCGCAGCGCACAGGCCACGTCATCACCCGTAAGCGCGTGGTTGGCGCCCGGCGACAGCACGATACGATTATCGCTCTCACAGCGAATGATAGTCGCGGTACCGGTCTCCACGTCGTCGCGCCGCGCCACGAACTCAACGCCCACGCCGGCATCCTGAAGCCCCGCCACGAGCACATCGCCAAAGGTATCGCGCCCAACAGCGCCAATCATGCACGTGTGCGCACCCATGCGCGCAGCTGCCACGGCCTGGTTGGCACCCTTACCGCCGGCATTGGTAATAAAACCGCTACCGCCAACGGTCTCGCCCGCGCGCGGCATGCGCTCGCACGCCACCGAAAGGTCCATGTTCATGCTGCCGAACACCGCAACGATGCCGCGATCTGCCATGGAAACCTCCTCATCTGCGGGCCTTATGCCCACCGTCGGCCGTCGATCGTGCGCTCTCGCGCCTCTATAACTTTAGTTCACTTTGATGTGAACGCGCCCTTGAGGTTGTGCCAGCAGCAAGCATTCACAGGAGTAGGTAGCTACAATGAATATGTGCCGATTATTCTCGTCATTGGATGATGTTTTATGGAACAATTCCCACAATTGAGCCCACGCGGCCCGCGCCGCGTGCCCGATAACCAGGCGCCGCACGAACGCACGCACGCCGAGCGCCGCACCGGCGAGTCGCGACGTGGCCCGAGCCCGCATCGAACGCCCACCAACAAGGACGCCTATGCAGCCAAGACCAACACCGGCGCCACACGCTCGTCCGCTACCGACCAGCAGGCGACCGCTCGCCCCAAATCTCGCTACATTCCTGCGCTCGACGGCCTGCGTACGCTCGCCGTCGTCGCGGTGGTGCTCTATCACCTCAACCTCACGTGGGCTCAGGGCGGCCTGCTCGGCGTCACGATCTTCTTTGTGCTTTCGGGCTATCTGATCACGCGCTTGCTGCTCAACGAAGTCGCTAAGACCGGCCGTATCGACCTTAAGAGCTTCTGGATTCGCCGCATCCGTCGCCTGGTCCCTGCCGTGGTAACGGTAGTGTTCGTGACCTGCGCGCTGTGCACCATCTTCAACCACGTGATGCTCACCAAGATGCGCCCCGACATCCTGCCGTCGCTGTTGTTCTTCAACAACTGGTGGCAGATTGCCCAAAACGTCTCGTACTTCAATGCTCTGGGCGACCCCTCGCCGCTCACGCACTTTTGGTCGCTTGCCATCGAGGAACAGTTCTACCTGATTTGGCCGCCACTGCTGTTTGCCATGGTATCCATGCATGTGAGCAAGCCCAACACGCGCCGCGTGGTTCTGGGCCTTGCCGCGGTATCTGCCCTCGCCATGATGGTGCTTTACAACCCTGCCGCCGACCCCAGCCGCGTGTACTACGGCACCGACACCCGCGTGTTCTCGCTGCTGCTGGGTGCCTGGATGGCCTTTATCCCCGATCGCGACCTGGCGCCAGTGCGTCTCGCACATCGTTTGGGGCTCAATCGCCTGGCTGGCGCCGCCAAGCACGGCAAGAACGCCGAGAGCAAGTCTGGCGAGAAGGCTAACGAAGCAGCCGAGACCGCCCCGGCACAGCCGAGCGCCCTCGTGCGCTTTTGGTCCTCACCCGCATCCATCGATGTGTTGGGCGTCGTGGGTCTGGTTGGCCTTGCCGCCATGGTCGCGCTCACCAACGGCTACACCGCGTTCCAGTATCGCGGCGGCACGCTGTTATGCTCCATCCTCACGCTCATGGTCATCGCGGCCTGCGTGCAGCCCCAGGGAATGGTTGCCCGCGCACTGTCCGCCGAACCACTCGTGTGGGTTGGCAAGCGCTCGTACAGCATCTACCTGTGGCACTATCCGCTGCTGCTGCTCATGAACCCGGTTGCCAACATCAACGATACGCCCTGGTGGCAGTACATTTTGCAGGTGCTGCTGGTGGTCGCCGTAGCCGAGTGCTCCTATCGCTTTATCGAAACGCCGTTTAGGAAGGGCGCCTTCGGCCGCACCGTCGCCGAGTTCCGCGATGGCACCACCACGCCCGCCAACTGGGCACGCGCGCACGTCCCTGTCTGCGCAGTCTGCGCTGTCGTGCTGGTCGTTGCACTGGGCGGCCTGATCTTTGTGCCCGAGACGTCTGCGCTGAGCGGCGAGGGCGCCGAAGTTCTGAACAAGGAAGCCAAAAACACCGCGCCCACCGACCAGCAGGCGGCCGACGACACCGACAAGGACAACGACGGCTTCCCCGACGGATCCTTCGACCTGCTGATGATTGGCGACTCCGTGTCGCTGCGCGCCGTCGATTCCTTTGACGGCGTGTTTCCGCACAGCCATATCGATGCCGAAAAGGGCCGCCAGTTTGATGCGGGCCGCGCGGCATTTGAGGGCTATATCCAGCAGAACCTTGCCGGCAAGATCGTAGTCTTTGCCCTGGGCACTAACGGTTTGGTAACGGACGCCCAGGTCGACGCGATCATGGCCGACGCCGGCGAGCAGCGTACTGTCGTGTTTGTAAACACGCGTAGCCCGCAGCCGTGGGTCGGGTCCACGAACCAGGCCATCGCCAACGCCGCCACGCGCTACAAGAATGTACGCGTTATCGACTGGTACGGGTACAGTGCCAACCGCAACGACCTGTTCGATGGCGATGGCACGCACCTGTCGACTACCGGCGTGGCTGAGTATCTCAACCTGATCCACGATGCGGTCAAGAAAGACCTGCCCGTGCACCCCGAGGACCACGTCAACGATCCGCAGCCGGCAGCCGTCAAGTCCGCCGCCGACGCACTCGTCAATGCCCTCGCCTACAAGCCACACAAGCTGGGCACCGACAAGTAACACGCAGCCAAATCTGCTTACACCCGCAGGGGGCGTCGGCCGTGGCCGACGCCCCCTGCGGCAGTTAGGGACACTCCTTTTGTACCGGCACTTAGGGACACTCCTGACGCGGTCTATGAATGCCCTTCCGCGGCCAAATTCTGGGCTCCGCGCCACCCCGAGCGTTGTTTCTATGCCCCGCACCCGCAGCAAACACCCCAAGATTGCTCTTTTCGAGCTGGCCCCAAGATGCTGCGGCCAAAAAATGCCAAATATGAGTACTGACACCATTTTAGTAACAGACAAAATGGCCCATAATGGCGTTCTTTCGGTCACCATGCCCCTTTAAGCCGACCAAAATGATCGGCTTAAGGCCTGACTGTATCGATATTAATGAACAGATACTTTAGTTATGTTCATTATCTTCTTTGTCTTAATTGCCACCGGATTAGCAACAGTACTCATATTTGGCATTTTTTGGCCGCACATATATAGCAACCCCCCTACATCAGGCAAAAACAGGCCGCCACCCATGGCGGCGCCCTGTTTAGAGTCTAATAGAGGCGCTACGCGCTGTAGCCCATCGCC
Source organism: uncultured bacterium (assembly GCA_905214945.1). Taxonomy (GTDB): domain Bacteria; phylum Actinomycetota; class Coriobacteriia; order Coriobacteriales; family Coriobacteriaceae; genus Collinsella. Next base: position 20,507 of record CAJMOC010000018.1, on the reverse strand, counting down.
TGTAGAACAAACATGACGACCGTCAGCACCGTAATCACACCGATAGTCGCCCAAGTGAGCACATTCCACACGCGGCCGTTGCGGTTAGTGCCCATAATGTGACGGTCAGCGGCAATAACCACCTGGAACACCAGAACCACGGGCAGCAGCACGCCATTGATGACCTGCGAGGTCATCATAATCTGGAACAGATCGACGCCGGGCATAAGCACCAGCACGGCAGAGATACCGATGATGGCCGTAATGATGCCGCGATAGACCGGGGCCTCGTCCCAGCTGCGGTCGGCACCGCGCTCCCAGCCAAATGCCTCGCAGATAGCGCTCGACGTAACGCCCGGCAGCACGCAGGCGGCCAAGAAGCTCGCCGCGACCAGGCCCGAGGCAAACAGTACCGTGGACCACTGACCCGCAATAGGCTCCAGTGCGCGGGCAGCATCGGCGGCATCGCTAATCTGAATACCCGCCGGGAACAACACCGTACCGGTCGTGATGATAATAAAGCCGGCAATGACATCGGCAGCAAGCGAGCCGCTCACGGTATCGATGCGCTGCAGCACGATATCGTCCTCGCCCGCGTTCTTATCGACCACGTTGTTCTGCGCCAAGAAAATCATCCACGGCGCGATGGTGGTACCGATCGTTGCGACCACGAGCGACACGTAGCTGGGGTCATTTTGAATGTTAGGCACGACCAGGTCGACCGCGACCTCACCCCAGTTGGGGCCAGCCATAAACGCGGCGACGATATAGGTCACGAACACGCAGCTCACCAGCAGCAGAATCTTCTCGATGCGCTGGAAACTACCCGACATGGTAAGCATCCATACCAGCAGCGCCACCAACGGCACCGAGATGCTCGCCGGCACGCCAAAGAGAGCAAGACCGCTGGCGATGCCCGCAAACTCCGAAATGGTCACAGCCGTGTTGGCGATCAACAGCGCCGCCATAGCAAGTACACTCTTGCGCACGCCAAAGCGCTCGCGAATGAGCGATGCCAGGCCCTTACCCGTGACGCAGCCGCAGCGCGCCGCGGTCTCCTGCGTCACGATGAGCAGCACAGTCATGACGGGAAGCATCCAGAGCATCTTGTAGCCATAGCTGGCGCCCGCGCTGGAATACGTTGCAATGCCGCCGGCGTCATTGCCCGAAAGCGCCGCCAGCAGACCGGGGCCCATAGCGCCAAAGATGGCCGCGATGGTCAGCTTTTGCTTGGTGCCCGACTTTTGCTTGGTATTTTGCACGCGACCACCTAACCCATGACTGACATGGCGAGCAGCACCGCGGCGATGCAATACGCCACACACGAGATCATGACGGCAATGACGTTCATGGCGGTGCCCGACGTGTTGAGGTCATGCTCGTCACGCCAGAACAGCACCATCAGGTAGATCACGGCACTCATGTTGCCAACCAGGCAAATGATGGCAGCGATATTAAAACACCCGGTAAAGAGTTGCTCCTCAAACATGGACGCATCGGGGAACGCGGCGGTGCGCACCAATTGCGCGCACAGATAGGTCACGAGCGACAGGATCAGGCCCATACCGGTGCTCTGGAAGAAGAATCCCAGGTAGGGCTTAGGCTCGTCGTCGTGGACGTCGTATTCCAGGAAGTAGTTCTTGACGAACGACACCATGCGCGAGGCCGCCAGCAGCACGAGCGGCATGGCGCACATGGGAAACACCACCAGATGCGCGGAGCCGAGCGCCGTTCCCAGCACGGTCGCCATGATGCACGACGCGATGCCCCATACAACAACCCAGTATTGGCGATGCACGAACCAGCTGAGCACATTCGTCGAGTCGTCGGACGCGCTATCGCCCGAGCCGACACCGGCGATCTGCAGGTCCTCCTGATGCTCCTCGGCGATAACGTCCATGGCGTCGTCGAAGGTCACGATACCCAAGATGTGGCGGTTCTCGTCACAGACGGGGATAGCGACCAGGTCATACTTGGTCATCTCGTCCGTTACGTCTTCCTGGTCCTCGTCGGGCGACACATAGACCAGGTCGCGATAGGCCAGCTGACCCAACGTGGCGTCGCGGTCGGCTACGATCAGCGTGCGCAGCGAAAGCACGCCGGTCAGCATGCCGCTCGGATCCTCGGTATAGACGTAGTAGACGCTCTCGAAGTCCTCGTCGAGCTCGCGAATCGCCTCGATGGCGTCACCGACCGTTGCCGTGGCGGGCAGGGAAACAAACTCCGAGGTCATGATGCGGCCGGCGGTGTTGTCCTCATACCCCAGCAGGTTACGAATCGCCTTCTCCTCCTTGACGCCCATCAGGCGCAGGAGCTTCTCGGCCTTCTCGTAATCGAGCTCGTCGATCAGGTCGGCTGCATCGTCCGGGTCCATCATGGCCAGCATCGACGATGCGTCCGTATCGGACAGGCCCTCGAGCATCTCGGTCATAAGCTCGTCGTCATCGAACTCCGAGATGGCCTCGGCGGCCTGGGCAGTATCGAGCTGCGCAAACACCTGCGCACGTAGGCGCGGGTCGAGCTGCTCGATAATGTCGGCGATGTCGGCAGGGTGCAGCTCGCCGAGCGTCTTGTGCGACACCGAGAGCTGGATATTCTTGGTCGAGCGGTCGAGCAGGTCCATGTAGGACCAGGCGATGATATCCTCGCTCAACGGCTTGCCCAGGTGCTTCATAAAGCCCTCGGCAACATGCTCGAGCGTGGGGCTGATCGCGCGCAGCAAGCCGCGGGCGCCAACCTCGGCACCCAGCAGACGCAGCTGATTTTCGCCCGACATGGAAAACTTGATGTCGTTTACGCGCACGACCTTCATGCCCTGCGTGTCGACGATCTGCTTGTTGAGCACGTCGCGTGCGAGCAAGAGCTCGGTCGGCTGCAGGTACGAAAAACGGATTTCGGTGGCCGACGTCTTAAGGTGTACACCCGTCTCGTCGATACGGTCGACCCATTTGCGCCAGCTGATCATAAACGGCGTCTTGCCGGGGCCGCGGAACGCGAGCGACGTCACGTGCGGAAAAACTTCGCCGGTAGCAATGCCAAAATCGTTGACCACGCCGAGCTTTTCGCCGTCGACGTCCAAGACCGGCAATTTGAGCATCTCACTCAGATAATTCAATGGTGCTCCCCATCATTATTCCTCCGGACGCGGCCGCGCGTGCGGCGTCCGGGGGCTTCTGGATATGTATACGCATGCGCGGGCGGCACGCCGCTCGGCGCTCACACCCCGTGCACGCGCAGAAAGCACCTGCATGGGGTCATCGACTGTATGGTCGAGGTTTGGATTTCACCTGTAACCTTTCTCTTGACCCTCATTAACCGCAGTAACTATAGCATCAGCATCGCGCTGCGGCACCGAATTTATGCGCTGCACATTGCAGGCATACCAAACACTGACGTATCCGTGACATAGTCATTGGGGACGTTCTTACATGACTAGTCCGTGGTGTCGTCGTCCTCGGGAAGTTGGGGGAACACAGCGTTTTTGGGCATGGAAACCTTGGTGAGCGAGGTGAGCTTTTTGCTCAATGCCGTGTCCGTCTTGACCAGGTCGCTGAGCGTCACGATCTTGTAGCCGTCGGCGACAAGGCCATCGATAATCTGCGGCAGCGCCTCGAGCGTCTGCTCGGCGCACTCATCGCTATCGGTGAGCAGCACAATATTGCCCGGCGTCACCGAGTCGAGCACGGTCGATACTTGCTCGTCAGCGCCGTTGAGCAGCCAGTCGCCCGAATCGATATTCCACGAAACCACGGCGGACACCAGGTCCATCGAATCGATCCAGTTTTGCTCGTCAAACGCGGCGTAGGGGGCACGCAGCAACATCGTCTCGACGCCGGTCGCCGACTTAATCGCCTCGGTGCCCTTCGTGATCTGCTTGCGCACCGTCTCGCGATCCTCGCCCTTGAGCGAATCATCGCTGTAGCTGTTGGAGCCGATCTCGCACCCGGCATCGACAATCGCTTTGGCAGTAGCGGGCGAGGCTTCCGCGGCATCGCCCGAAAGGAAGAACGTCGCCGTGACGCCCTTTTCCTTGAGCACCTGCAAGATCTGCTTGGTCGCACTACTCGGACCCTCGTCAAATGTCAGGGCCACGTACTTTTCGTTGCCCTTGGGCGCTACGCTTGCGCACTCGACTACGCAGTCGGTGGCGGGCACGACCTCGCCGCGGTCCTGCGTCTTGCCCGACTGCTCGCCGACCCATACCTCGGAGCGGCCCTGAACACCCCAGGCTTTGACATACTCAATGGCACCCGTGCCCTCGACCTTAAGCTTTGGCTCGATAACCGTTGCCTGGACCTCGTGCTTCTCGTACGTGTCGCGGCCGCCTTTGACCGTCACCTTCTCGCCGCCCGTAAGCTCGTGGCTTTTCCACTTGCTCTGCTTCACGCGCTTGCCGTCCACCTTTACCGACAGCTTTTCGCCGCCATGGCGGGTAAGCACGCTATCGTCGACGGCCAGCAAATCGCCGGCGTCGAAGGTATCAGTCAGTTCCTGATCGTCGATGAGATTTTGCAACGTAGAGCCAACGCGCACCGCGGTCTGCTGACCGTTGAGGACGACATCCACGCTGCGGTTAACGTAGCCCACGACGGCAGCGATAAACAGTACGAGCGCGCAGCCCACGGCGATGAGCGCGTAGGGCAGGCGAGACGGGCGACGGGGCGTGCGGTTGTTGCCGATGCGGGCGCTGCGGTCGCTAAACCCGCGGCTATGGTTGAGATACATCGCGCCGGGCTTACGGCGGCGCTTGCGCTGACCGCCGGGCAGCTGCCCCAGGTCGCGGCGCGCCGTCGGGCGCGCACCCGAGTGCCCGTGTGAATAGGATCCGTTTTGGCGCATGTGCCCTCCCCCATAAACACAGCAAGCCGGAGCAACAGGTCTCCGGCTTGCCTCCCATCATGTGGTACGTCGCTATTTACTAGCTTTTGACGAGCCCCCGCTCGCCTTTTGATATTCGTCCTTAAAGGCCTTGAACATACCGCGCGTCTTGCCGAGCTGCTTGCCCAGTGCACGACTGCCCTTGTCCACGGCGACCGATCCCTTGTCATCGAGCACCTTGGCGCCCTTCTTGACCTTATCGCCTACCACGACACTGGCCTCGGCAGCCTTGGCGGCCGCGCCGCCCGAATACCCGAGCGCCTTGACCTCGTCCGAGACAATCATCGCGCCGTTCTCGTAGCCGCGCAGCATCGTCGGCGGCACCTGCGTGTCGCCCACCAACACGCTCGAAGCGGCACCGGCGGTCACGTAGAACATCTGCACAATACCCGAGCGCGGCTTGAACTCAACGTCCGAGCAGTAGCCCACGACATCGCCCGATTCCGTGCGCACGTCCATGCCGACCCAGATGATGCAATCGTCCAGGTTGATATCGAGGCGCTTGGCCGCGGCGGCATCGTAGGTGCCCTTGACGTCGTCGACCGCGACAGCACCCTCATAGACGCCGATGGCATCGAGCGCCACAAAGCGGTCGGGACGCTCGATCATACCCGCGATATCGGACTGGCGGACCATAAAGCCCACCACGCGCGTGCCGCCCGGGGTAAAGACGGGAAAGTGAATCTTGCCGAGCTTTTTAGGGCTGCGCGGCGTGCCGTCCTTTTTGGTGCGCTTGTCTTCGGCAGGTTTGCGATAAACCTTGACGCCGACAAAATCCCCTGCGCGCATTATGCCTCGGTCGAGGGCTCCGTGGCCTCGGTGTCGGCCTCAGCGACGTTCTCGACCACGACGTCAGCAGCGGGCGTCACGTTGCCGCCCGAGATGGCGTCGTTGAGCTGCTCGCGAAGCTGGTCCATGCGCTCGCGGGCCAGGTCGACCTTGGCGCGCAGGTCATCGGTCTTGGCGTCGACCATCGGACCAAAGTCGTTGACCGCGGCACGAGCCTCCTCGGCACTGTGCTCGTAGGTGTCACGCATGTTGTCCCAGGCATCGTTGGCGATATCGGCGGCCATGGCGCGGGTCTCGGCACCCGAGCGCGGGGCCAGAGCAACGCCGATGATAGCGCCGGCGGCAGCACCAAAGAGCGCACCGGAGACAAAGCTGAAAGTCTTTCCCATGATCATTCCTCTCCTGCGGGCACCTCGATGCCCACCGTTTGAATGCTGTCCATTATACCCGCAGCGCAACACTTGCCGTCACGCTCATCTGCGTACGGTAAAGGCGCAGGTACATGATGGTGATAAGCGAGTGAGCCTACTCCTGAGGCGCAACCGGCATGGCCACCGTGGCGGCCGGGTCTTCGCCGGCGCCATCGACGAGCGGCAGGCTGCCCTCGTGCGCCGAGCCGGACGGAGCCGTTGCCGCACCGCCAAAGACGGCCGCGGAGGCCTCGTGGTTCTCGACGACCGCGCCCTCGGTATCGATTGGCATCTGCGGCTCGTCGTCAAAGCTCGGGACGCCTTGGGGCTCCGCAGACTCGGGCTCAGCAGGCGCCTCGGCAACGGGCTCAGCGCCGGCGTCGGCAGGAGCGTCGTCCTCGGACGCATCCTCGGCCACGTCCTCGCCGTTCGCGACGGCGACGGCCTCGTGCGGATCTTTGCCCTCGGCCTCGGCACGCATGCCCAGCACCAGGTTGCGCAGACCCGCGACCGTGCCTTCCACGTCGGGGGCCGGCTGATCGGCGTGCAGGTACGCCCAGTCCATCATAAAGGTCGCCGACGACAGCGCGCCAATGGCCAGCGCGTCGTCGGGACACGAAAGCTCGACCTCAAAGACACGCTCGTCATGCTCGCTCACGCGCGTGCGACCGCACGAGATGCTGCCGGCAAGACCGGTCTCGTTCATGAGCTCGACCGTCACGTGCTCCAGCAGGTGGCAAAGCTCGGTCTGGCCCATGCAGTCCTGGAACTCGCGACCGGAATCGCCCAGGCACAGATGCTTGGCAATCGCGGGCACCAGGTAGTACACGCGCGCCGTGGCCTCGATGTCCTCCGAGGTCATGAGCGGCATGCCGGGGTTCACCAGCACATGCGCGCAGATCTTGTCCTCGCTGACGGTGACCTTAAGGATGTTGAACAGGCCTGCCATAACTCTCCCCTACTCGTCCTTGCCCTACTCGTCGCCATCGTGCGGATCCACAGAGCCCGCACCCGACGCCGCCGGCTTCTCTGCCGAAGACTCGGAATCCTTCTTATCGGTTTCGGCCGGAGCGATCACGCGAATGAGCGAGATACGCTGGCCACGCATCGACTGTACCTTGAACTTGTACCCTGCGACCTCAAACACCTCTCCGATGTCGGGCACCGAGTCGCAAAGCTCCAAAATCCAGCCGGCGATGGTCTCATAATCATCGCTTTCCTCGAGCGGCCAACCAAGCTCAATCGCGTCATCGCACGAAAAACGCCCATCGACGAGCCACTCACGGCGCGAGAGGCGCGTGAGGTACTTGTTGTCGGGATCGAACTCGTCCTCGATCTCGCCGACGATCTCCTCGACGATGTCCTCGATGGTGATGATGCCGGCCGTGCCGCCGTACTCGTCCACGACGACCACAATCTGGTCGTGCGAAGTCTGCATCTCGGACAGCAGCGGCAGGATGTCCTTGGTGTCGGGCACAAAGGTGGCATCGCGCAAAAAGCCAGCGATGGGCTGGTCGCCCTTGCCGTCGAGCGCGGGCTGGATCAGGTCCTTGATGTGCGCGATGCCCGCGACGTTGTCGGGATCCTCGTGATAGACGGGGATGCGGCTGAAGCCGGTCTGGCGCATGGTGGACAACACGTCGGCGACCGTCTCGTCGTCCTCGCACATGGTGGTGTCCACGCGCGGCACCATGACCTCGCGGGCAACGGTGTCGCCCAGGTCAAAGATCTCGTGGATCATGCGCTTTTCCTCGTCGAGCAGGTCGTCCTGCTCCGAGACCATGTACTTGATTTCTTCCTCCGAGACGTTCTGGCGGTCATCGGCGCTCTTGATGCGCAGGATGCGGGCCAGGCCGTCGGAGCAGGCACCGGTCAGCCACACGAGCGGGCGGGCGATCTTTTGGAACACGGAGAGCGGTCCCACGACCTGTTTGGATACGCCCTCGGCGTTAGCAAGGCCGATGCGCTTGGGCACGAGCTCGCCGATCACGATGGACACAAAGGCGACCGCGACGGTGATGATGACCGGCGCCAGGCCGCGCGCGATGGCGGAAAGCGGCGCGATGCCAAAGCTCATGAGCCATGTGGCGAGCGGGTCGGACAGGCTCGTCGAGGCGACGGCGGACGAGGCGAAGCCCACGAGCGTGATGGCGACCTGAATGGTGGCGAGCAGCTGGTCGGAATCGGCGGCAAGCTGGACGGCGCGCTCGGCGCGCTTATCGCCCTCCTCGGCATCGTGTTCCAACACGGCGCGCTTGGCCGTGGTGAGCGCCATCTCGGACATAGAGAAGTAGCCGTTGATGAGGGTCAAAACGAGGGTGGTGATAAGGGAGATGGTTATGTCCATCGGGAGTTTCTCGAACCTCCAAGATTCGGGACGTTGGGTAGTAAGCGTAGGTGACGGATAGGGCAGTTGCGCCCGGCGGCCGCTTGGATGGGCCCGCGGGCACAGGAGCGATCGCTAGATTACGAAGAGGATCACCGCCATGAACTGGAAGATGCTGCCGGCGAGCACCCACAAGTGGAAAACACTGTGCAGATAGCGCACGTTTTTGGCGATATAGAACGGCACGCCCACGGTATAGCACACGCCGCCGACAGCGAGCAGGGCAAGCGCTACGGGGTTCAGCAGTGCCACAAGCGCGGGCAGCTTAAAGACAACGAGCCAGCCCATCAGCAGGTAGACCAGGCCACTTACCCAGTGCGGTTGACGCTCGCGCAAAAAGCACTCGAGGGCAATCCCGACGATGGCGATGGCCCACACAGCAAAGAACAGCATAGGGCCGCCGTCGTTTGCGAGCGTGATGAGGCAAAACGGCGTATAGCTGCCGGCAATAAGCAGGTAGATGCAGCTGTGGTCGATGATACGAAACACGCGCTTGGCGCGCGCGGGCTGAATCGCGTGATAGAGCGTGGAGGCCAAGTATTCGAGGATGATACTGACGCCATAGACAATCGCCGCGGCCATGTGGGCCGGGCCTCCGCCGCGCAGGGCAGCGAATACGATCAGGAGCACCAGGCCCGCGATACCCAGCAGGCAGCCGACACCATGGGTGACGGAGTTCATGATCTCCTCACCCACCGTGTAGTGTGGAACGGCCGCGGTCTTGGGTCGCGGCTTAGAACTGTCGCTCGAATCGGACATGCCGGTTACATCCTCCAACGTAAAGAGTTCTCAACACTATATCAAAGCGTCTGGGTGCGTGCGAAATTTGCACCATACGTGACCCTTTGTTTACCCATTCTTTGCCTGTTGACGCATCAACGGTGAACGTCCATAATGCGCTTGCATTAAATGTTGATGTATTAACATCTTATAGGAAAGCTTCTTATGTCTCAAAACGCACGTTCCCATCGAAAGCTCAAGATAGCCGGCATCGTTGCGCTGGTGCTCGTTGTAGCGCTGCTGGGGTTTGCCGGCAACTTCTTGTTCGACTTTGCCCTGAACCCTCGCGCCCCCTACACCATGAAGATGATGCAGGACGGCAAGGACGCCGAAAAGGGTGAACAGATGGATGCCGAGGGAACCGAGGCGCGGGCATGGTTTAAAGAGAACCGCGAGAGCAGCAGCCTCACCGCAGATGACGGAACCGAACTTGCCGCTTGGTATTTTGTCGCCCCAGAGAGCACGCACAATTACGCTATCTGCCTACACGGATACACCGATGAGCCCATCGGTATGGCCCGATACGTCAAGCGATTCCACGACCGCGGCATGAACGTGCTCGCACCTGCCGCCCGCGCCCACGAGCGTTCCGGCGGTGACTACATCGGCATGGGCTGGCCCGAGCGACTCGATGTCGTCGCGTGGATCGGGCGGATCGTTGCGGCCGATCCCAAGGCGCGCATCCTGGTCTTTGGCGAGTCGATGGGTGCAGCGACCGCCATGAATGTAGCGGGGGAATCTCTGCCCGCAAACGTGAAATGCATTATCGAGGACTGCGGCTATACAAGCGTTTGGGACGAGTTTTCCCTGCAGCTCAAGGACGTGTTCGGCCTGCCCAGCTTTCCCTTGCTCGATGTAGCAAACTTAGTGTGCAACGTGCGCGCAGGCTACGACTTTCATAAGGCGAGCAGTGTGAACCAACTCGAACACGCGACGGTTCCCATGCTGTTTATCCACGGCGACCAGGACACCTTTGTGCCGTACGACATGCTCGACCAAAACTACGACGCGTGCGCCAGCAAGGTTAAACAGAAGCTCACTATCCACGGCGCCACCCACGCCAAGAGCGCGCAAGTTGACCCCGAGCTCTACTGGAACACGGTCGACGACTTCCTCGACAAGAATTTTTAAGCAAATAGTACGGTTTACTGGTCTATCTGGCCCCTAGCACTTCCAAAAAGCCGCCCGTGGGCGCTGTGCTCACGGGCGGTTTTTACTAACGTTGCGCTACAAAAGCGCTTGATATGTCCAATAGCTAGGCGCTATTTGACCTCGATGAGCTCGTACTTGCTCGTGCCCAGGCCGATCTTCTCGGCATGCGCGATGCACGCGCGCCAGTCGGTGTCGGGATGCGTGATGCAGAAGGGATCCTTGGCCTGCTCGCCCTCCAGATGCTCGTAATTATGCTCCATCTTGGCCGCGCTGTCAGTAAGCTCGGTGTTAGGCAGCAGCTCGGACGCCAGGACGGCGTCGGCGCAGGCCTGGTCGATGGCGACCGGGTCGAAGCTCGCGAACATGCCGATGTCGTTGACGATGGGCGTGTCATTCTCGGGATGGCAGTCGCAGTTGGGGCTGATGTCCATGGCGAGCGAGATGTGGAAGCTCGGGCGGCCGTCGACGATGGCCTTGGTGTACTCAGCGATCTTGTAGTTGAGTACGTCGGCCGCGGCATCATAGTCGGGCTTGATGCAGTCCTGGTTGCACGCCGCAATGCAGCGTCCGCAGCCCACGCAGCGATCGCGGTCGATGGCAGCCACGTGAACCGTGCGAGTGCTGCCGTTGGCAAGCTCGCGCTCACGCGTACCGTCAAACGTGATGGCGCTGTGCGCGCATATCTTCTCGCAGGCACGGCAGCCAACGCAGTTGGTGGTATCGACGCTCGGCTTGCCAGCGGCGTGCTGCTCCATCTTGCCGGCACGGCTACCGCCGCCCATACCCAGGTTCTTCATGGCACCGCCAAAGCCGGCCTGCTCATGGCCCTTAAAGTGGGTGAGGCTAATCACGATGTCGGCATCCATGAGTGCCTGGCCGATCTTTGCCTCGCGCACGTACTCGCCGCCCTCGACCGGGACGAGCGCCTCGTCGGTGCCCTTGAGGCCGTCGGCGATGATGATCTGGCAGCCCGTGGCGTACGGGGTAAAGCCGTTCTGGTAGGCGGTGTCGATGTGCTCGAGCGCATTTTTGCGGCTACCCACATAGAGCGTGTTGCAGTCGGTGAGGAAGGGCTTGCCGCCCAGCTCCTTCACGACATCCGCGACGGCGCGGGCGTAGTTGGGGCGCAAAAAGCTCAGGTTGCCCAGCTCGCCAAAGTGAATCTTGATGGCGACGAACTTGTTCTCAAAGTCGATCTGCTCAATACCGGCGCGACGGATGAGGCGCTTGAGCTTGTCGAGTTGGCTCTCGCGAGCATGCGTGCGCAGGTTGGTGAAGTACACCTTTGCCGGTGCTGCGGGTGCGGTTGCGGTCATAGATCTATCCCCTCGGTCTATATGGCGTTACAGACATAGAGGATGGTACCCGTTAAAGCGGGGTTGAAGTCAAGCGCCGCACCTGGCCACTCATTGGGGACAGACTTAAATGAGTGTCGCCAGGGGCAGCCCTTGTCAGCCCGGCCGGCGAGCGGGCAGATCGGCAAAGACTGTCCCCGATGACTAGTCATTTAAGAACGTCCCCAATGGCTACTCTTGCACCTTGAGAGCTTCGGCCAGGCTGACGCGCCTGATGGAGCGCATGTGCAGCAACGCAACGACCAGGTACGTTGCAAAGCCGATGCCCACGCATGCCGCCATGGACCAGGCCGGCACGTAAATCTCGATATTGCCGTTGTAGGAGAGCAGCATCGAGCGGAAGATGGCCGTGAGCGAGCCAATAATGACCGGCAGGCTCAGCACGAGCGATGCCGCCACGCACAGCGTGATCGAGCGGATGTACAGATGCGAGATCTCGCCATCGCGATAGCCAAAGACCTTCATGTAGCTAATCGACCGGGCGCTGTGGTCGATCACAGCCTTGGTCAGCAGGTACATAAACAGCAGGAAGATAAACACCGCGAGCCCGACCATCATGCCGATCATGTCGCTCATCATGCCGATGAACTGATCACCCACGGCGCGCATGTCGTCGGGCGTGGTGTCGCCGGCAAAGTAGCGCGCGTCGAGGTCGAGCTTCTCGTCGCTCACATAGCCGTTAAAGTAGGCGGCGTCGTTGTCGAACAGCTCGTTAAAGTCATCGATGCTCATATAGATATTCATGTCCGACTTTGGACCCCAGATGCAGTCCTTACCCGCGTACTCAAGAGAATAATCCAGAGCCTCGTACTTGTCGCGAAGCTCGACCTTCTGGCCCTCGCTCCAGCCAAACTTATCGAGCAGACCGCCGCCAAAGACGACGCGCCCGTCGCCGACGTTGAGGTCTTTCCAATAGCGCGAATGAGATGAAATGCCGTAGACGGAAATCGTCTCCTCGCCATTACCATCGCCGCGGTCGTATTGCAGCTGGTAAACGGCATATTTCTCGGCCTGCGCGATTGCGCCCGCGCCGTTGTCGGTCGTGTTGATCGGGTGAATGTCGTCGTTGTCGGTGTCGATCTTAGAGGCCTTGTCGATCAGGTCGATGGCCTCATCGCGGTCGCAGCCGAGGGCATCGGCAAGATCGTCGAGGCGTGCGTAGAGCGCATCCTTCTTGTCCTTGACCTTAGCAAGCGCATCCTGCGCTGCAGTCAGGCTCTCGGCAGACGGAGATGCGGTCGCGGCATCGGCTGCCGTCTGCGCCGCATCGGCCGCGTCGTCAAGCTCGTCATCGGCATCCTGGGCGGCGGAGAGCAGCGCGCCGTCAATCGACTGCAAGCGCTCGAGCGCCGACCACTGCTCGCGCTCCTCGGCAGTGCCCTCGAGCTCCAGCGGCGCCTTGAGCGTGTACGTATGCTCGGCGACCAGGCTCGTCTCCAGGTTGTCCGCATAGTGCGTCATCGTGGGCAGAATCGCCAGACCAAAGAGCAGCAGCAGCGATGCAAACGCAATACCCACGAAAAGCGTGGCGAAGTTGCCCAGGTTGCGCAAGAAGACGCGCAGGCGGAAGCGGGAAACAAAGCCCATGCGCTCCGGCAACCGCACGCCACGCTTGGTGCCCGATTTGCCGCTCGCCTCGTGGCGAAGGAACTGCAGCGGCGTCTTGCCCATTTTGCGGAGCAGACCCATCAGCGTGATAAGGATGAGCGCGGCGGCGGGGACCACGGCGCACTTCACAAAGATCTCCCAGCTCCAATACACCTGGAAGGGAGGCAGGCTGTACGAACCGTAATAGAGGCCGCGCATGGGCTCGGTAAAGAACGCGACGCCGAGCGCGGTGCCCAAAAGCGCCGCGACCACGCCCACGATGGCGGGAAGCGCGAGGTAGTGCAGCACGATCTCGCGGCGGCGATAGCCGCTGGCGAGCAGCGTGCCGATGATGGCGCTCTCCTCCTCGATGGTGGCGTCGGTGAGCACCACAAAGACGAACGCCATGATCACGATGATGATGTCGAGCAACGTCATCCACATCATGGAGTCGCCGTCCACGTCGTCGCGCGCATAGCCAATGCCCTGATTGGAATCGGCATCGATCAGATCGTCCACGCGCGCATCGGCATCGGTCAGCGCCTCGACCATATCCTGCTCCGCATCGATGCGATCCGCGGTGGGGAGGTCGCGATCGGCAAAGGTGAAGGAGTAGGTGTAGGCAGGCGCGCCGCCGGCATCCTCGAGCGCGGCAAAGCCGGCGTCGGTGACCTCGGCGACACCATAGGTAATGGTGTTCACCGTAAAGTCCGAATTGTTGAGGAACAGCGCTTGGCTATCGGGCTGCGTCATGATGCCGCAGATGGTGTAGGTGCGCCCCTCGAGCTCGACCTTATCGCCGATGGCGAGGTCGTTATTGGTGGCAAAGACGCGGTCTATGGCCACCTCGTCGTCCGCCTTTGGCTGCTTGCCTTCGCAGTAGGACGCAATGTCGACCTTGGTGCGATGCGCGTAGGTGCGCAGGGTGCGCTTGGTGCCGTCGTCGCCGGACGCCTTTTTGATGATGGCGTCGATAGAGAAGTTCTTGTAGAGCGCAACGCCGCCGACGTCCTTTGCCGCGTCCTCGGCAGCCTTGAGCTGCTCGTCGGTGGCCTCGAAGGAGGTAGTCACGCGGCCGTCCTCAATCGTGTACTCGTCGCGCATGTCGTCGATGAGGCAGCCGATGGAATGCGCCGCGAGCAAAAAGCCCGACGTGAGGGCGATGCTTCCGCACATAAGCAAAAAGATGCCCAGGTACTTGCCGATATTGCGGCGCAGCTCGCGCAGGAGTCGTTTTGCGAGAGGTGTCATGGCGTCGCCTACCAATCGAGCTCGGCGGCGGGCACGGGATCGGCGTTGAGCTCGTCCTCGACAATGCGGCCGTCGCGCAGGCGCAGCACGCGGTTGGCCATGCGCGCGATGGCGGCGTTGTGGGTGACGATGATGATGGTGCAGCCGTAGGTGCGATTGACGTCCTCCATGAGTTGCAGGATTTCCTTGGATGTCTTGTAGTCGAGCGCGCCCGTGGGCTCGTCGCACAGCAGCAGGCCCGGGTTTTTGACGAGTGCGCGGCCGATGGCGCAACGCTGCTGTTGGCCACCCGAAACCTGACGCGGGAACTTGTTGCGGTGCTCGTAGAGGCCCAGCGAACGCAGCAGATCGTCGACGTCGAGCGGGCTTTTGGATAGGTGCGCCGTGACCTCGATGTTTTCCTTGATGGTAAGGTCGGGCACCAGGTTGTAGAACTGGAAAACAAAACCCAGCTCGCGGCGGCGGTACTCGCCCAGATCGGCGGGCTTGAGCACCGTGAGGTCGCAGCCGTCCACCATGATGGAGCCGCCGTCGGCATCCTCCAGGCCGCCGATCAGGTTGAGAAAGGTCGACTTGCCCGAGCCCGAGGGCCCCAACATGACGCAGATCTCGCCGCGGTTGATGGACGTGTCGATGCCGTCGAGCACCGTCAGGCGTGCATCACCGTCGCCGTAGTGTTTCTTGAGCCCGTTGACCTGGACGTAGGCTTTCTGCGCTGCCATGTCATCCCCCATTGTTAGCCTCTTGCTACTTTATGAGCATAATAGTAAACCTGGGCGAACTATTTTTGGAGCGAGGCCTGGAATTTATTTCAGACTAGTCATTGGGGACAGACTTAAATGACTGAGACCACTCATTTAAGTCTGTCCCCAATGAGTGCCGCCAGGGACAGCTCTTGCCAGTCCGGCCGGCGAGCCGGCGAATCGGCAAAGACTGTCCCCAGCGACCGGTCGTTTAAGAACGTCCCCAATGGCTAGGCGGTTAGGCGCGGGATTTGTTGTGCGCGAGGGCTAGGCCTACGGCGGCGATGGCAGCGGCAAAGAGCACCGTGACGCCCAGATCGCAGGCGATGTCGCCCAGCACGGTGGACGTCAAATCAGAGGCAAGCGCCTTGCCGATCGCGTCGTTCACCCAAAACGTCGGCACAAAGTGCGCCACCGTCTGCACAGCCGAACCCATCAGCGACAGCGGCATCCAGGCGCCGCCCAAAAACGTCATGAGCATTCCGAGTAAGTTGCCCACGCCGTTGAGCAGCTCCTCGCGCGCGCCCAAGCTCGACAGGGTAAAGCCAACGGCCAGCGGCGTGCACGCCAGGGCAAGCGTCGCCGCCAGCGCCAGGCACACGCGACCCACACCGACCTCGGCGACCGCGCCGGCAAAGCCCACGACACCCACCATGCTCGACACGAACCAGATGCAGACGGTGAGCACGGCGGCGGCCGCAAACACGGCAAGCGAACGTTGGCGCTCGGGGATTGGGCCGGCATCCATGCGGCGCACGCGCTCGGACTCGCTCATGCCCGAGAACACCAATCCCACCGACACGATGACCGACGAGATGATCGCGTACGCGCCAAAGTTGAAGTACGACTCGAGCGTGGCTGCGGCAGTCGAGTCGACCTTGACCTGCTCGATCTGCACCTCGACACGCTTGGCGGCAGCATGCTCGGCAGCCTTGGCGACGTCACCGTTGGAGGCAGTGGGCTCAAGCGCCGCCGCAGCGCCCGCAAGCGAGATCCACCGCGAGGCCTCGGCAGACGAGAGCGCCGCCGCCATGGTGCCGGAGCCGTACGTCACATCGAGTTTGGGCAGGGCCTCCCCCGCACGGGCGGCTGCAACAAGATCGTCCTCAAACCCCTCCGGGATAAAGAACACGCAATCGGCGCTGCCCTTGGCGCTGTTACTCTTGGCGAGCGCATCCGCAAGGTCGTACGTGTCGTCACCAACGCCCATGACTAGGTCAAAGCGTGAGCCTAGGTGCTTGGTAAGCGCCCGCGAAAGGTCGCTATTGTCGCGGTCGACCACGATCACGTTGGTGTCGTAGGGCTTGTACTCGGTAAGCTGCGACGAGTTCCAGCTCACCGAGGCCGCGATGAATACGCCCATGAGCGAGATGAACACCGTATAGATGAGCAGGTAGAACGGGTGCGCCAGCGCCATGCGAAGCGCGGTCTTAAAGGTGCTCATAGCGGCTCCTTCCAAAGATCAGCGTAGCGGCAGCGACAAACACCAGGGCCATCAGGACGAGCACACCAGCGCGGACGGCAAAGGGCCCCAGGTCCTCAAAGAAATACAGGCGATTGAACATGTCGCAGATGAGCTTGACGGGGTTGAGCCAGCACTCGGCCGGGCAGGCGCGGGCGACATCGTCGGCAAGCGCCATCGCCGGCTCGCCGTAGAGTCCGGCGAACAGGGCGCACGTGGTAGCGAAGCCCGTAAGGATACCGGACTTGGACGCCTTGCCGCCCTTAACGGGAAGCGTGCCCACAAAGAGCCCCAGGCCCGTGGCGGCAAGCGCGGATGCAGCACCGCCCAGCAGGCACAGCCCCTCGCGCCCACCAAAGTCGACGCCAACGACTAGGCGCACGTAGCCAATCGCGACCGCCATCGAGGCAAAGGAAACCAGCCACGAGCCGACAAAGATGCCGGCTAGCGACGTCGTCTTGGAAAGGCCACCCACGCAGCGGCGCGCGCCAAGGCCCGACAGATTGGGCTGCAGGTCGACGACGCTCAAGGCGGCAAACTCGGCAGACATCATCGCGACCAGACCAAAGAGCGCGTAGTAGTAAATGGTCGTGCCGTCGGGCGTGGTGCGCGTCAGGCTCACACGACGGGTGCCGCCCTCGAGCGACAGGGCGCGCGCAACCGCCTCCTGGTCGGCGAGCGCCGCCGGGTTGTCCTGGGCAATCTGGCTCATGAGCTCGGCATTTTGCGTATACGAGCTTGCCACCGTCTCAAGGATGCTGCGGTCGGTGAGCACCGACGAGGCACGCGAGCCGTCATAGCTCGAAAGCAGCGTGAGCTTGGGCGTGCCCGCAGCGTCGACCGTATAGATGCCCGCGACCTCGCCGGACTTGAGCGCACGGTTCGCGGCGTCCGCATCCTCGCACTCGTGAATCTCGAGCAGCTGGTCGTCACCTTCCTTGGCAAGCGAAGCCGCCACGTTCTTAAAGGTCGAAGCGTCCCAGGCCTCGTCCGCCACGACGGCAACCGGCACCGGGTCGACCTTTCCGTCAGAGCTGAGGTTCACAAACATAAACATGAACATCGTTGAAAGCGCAATGGGAAAGATCGCGCCCCAAACCCATGTACTCGGTCGACGCAATAGCGTCTTGAGCGTGGTGATGATAGTGTTGAACATGGCCACCCCCTAGTCGCGCAGCTCGCGGCCGGTGATCTCGAGGAACACGTCGTTGAGGGTCGGCGGCTCGGAATAAATGCGGCCGAGCGCCACGTCGGCAGCACGCAGCGTGTCGAGGATGTCGACCAGATTGTGCGGGCTCGCCTCACAGGTACAGACGAGTTCGCCGCCGGACAGCTCGACCGAAAGCACGTGCTCGAGGGCGCGCAGCCGCTCGACCGTGACGGGCTCGACGGCGCCGACCTCGACGGTCACGCGCTCGCCCATCTGGATCATGCGCTTGAGCTCGTCGTTGGTGCCCTGCGCCAGCACGCGCCCGCCGTCCATGATCATGATGCGGCTGCAAATCTGCTCGACTTCCTCCATGTAATGGCTGGTATACACCACCGTGGCGCCCTCGTCGCGCAGGCGGCAGATGCCCTCCAGGATGGCGTTGCGGCTCTGCGGGTCGACCGCCACCGTGGGCTCGTCAAAAAAGATGAGCTCGGGCTTGTGCGCGATGCCGCAGGCAATGTTGAGGCGGCGCGCCAGGCCGCCCGAGAGTTTGCCGGGGCGAAACTTGGTAAAGTCGCCCAGGCCGACAAAGTCGATCGCCTCGTCCACGAGCGCACGGCGGCGCTTGCGGTCGTTGACGTAAAGACTGCAGAAATAGTCGATGTTCTCGCGCACCGTGAGCTCGTCAAACACCGCCACCTGCTGCGGTACCACGCCGATGCGGCGCTTGAGGTCGTAACGCATGGGCGTCATGGGCTCGCCGAACAGCTCGATGGTACCTTTGTCGTAGGAGAGCAGCTGCAAAATGCAGTTGATGGACGTGGTCTTGCCCGAGCCGTTGGGGCCCAGCAGGCCAAAGATCTCGCCGGGGGCGATGTTCAGGTTAAAGTGGTCGAGCGCAATAAGATCGTCATAGCGCTTGACGAGGTTTTCGACATGGACGATGTCTGTCATGAGGCGGCCCTTCTGTTGGTCGTGGCCCGGTACGATTGCATCATCGCAGGAGCGGGCGGCGCGCACCAGTGAGCTTTGTCACGAGTGCGAGGGGGGCGGAGGCGAAACCCCCGCCCGCGCGAGCGATCGACGCCGATTTGCCGTGCGGGAGGAATGTCACAGTTGCGCAGGCGGTCCCTCCACCACGCGTGGCTTCGCGTACAATACCCGTATGAACAGGCTTTTCGACAAATCGATTGTGCTGGCGTGCTGTATCGCAGCCGCTCTGGGCCTTGCTGTGGACGCTCGCCTGGTCGCGGCGTTTTGCCTGGGCGTCATAGCTACCTCGCTGGCAGAAGTCGCGCAGGGAGAGCGCGTCCGTCGCGCCAGCGAGGCCGCGAGTTACGCTTGCATCATCGCGGCTGTCTTCGTGCCGCCGTTTGTGCCGTTTGCGCCTCTCGCCCTCTATGACATCGCGCGACGCGTGCACCGTGAACGCGTTTGGGTCGCGTTAGGCATTGGCGTTGCCTTTGTCTTTGCGCTCGTCGCGGACCTTCGCGCCGATGCACTCACCGCCCGAACGCTCCTGCTGACTGCCATCCTTTCGGTTGCTGCTACCTTGCTATCGCTGCGCACCGCCCAGTTGGAACGCGAGCAGCAGCGCATGCGCCGTACCCGTGACGAGCTGCAGGAACGAGCCCTCGCGCTCGAAGCGCGCAACCGCGATCTTGCCGATCACCAGGACTACGAAGTCGAGCTCGCGACGCTCGCCGAACGCGCCCGCATCGCGCGCGAGATCCACGATAACGTCGGGCACCAGCTCACGCGTGCCTCGCTGCAGACCGAGGCCCTGCGCGTCGTGCACGCCGACGAGCCCGGCGTCGCCGCCGATTTCGCCGACGTCAAGCACACCGTTGACGAGGCGCTCCAACTTGTGCGCGCCAGCGTCCACGCGCTCAATGACACTGCCGCCGACCTCTCCGTACAGCTCGAGCGCATCGTGGAAGGCGCATACTCGGACAGCGGCCCGCAGATTGAGCTTGAGGTTTTGGCCGAGCATGCGCCCGCAAACGTCGCCAACTGCTTTGCGGCGGTCCTGCGCGAGGCGCTCTCCAACACCATGCGCCATGCTTGCGCCCAAACCGTCGCCGTACGGTGCATGGAGCATCCGTCGTTTTACCAGCTCATCGTCACCGATGATGGCACGGGCGGGGTCCAAGCAAGCGGCCGCGGCACCGCGGAGGGCATGGGGCTCGGCTCCATGCGCGAGCGTGTCGAGGCGCTTGGCGGCACTTTCACCGCCGGCCCGCGCGCCGGCGCCGGCGGCTGGCGTGTGTTTGCCACCGTTCCCAAACCGCAAGGAGATGAGGGCCGATGAGGCTCATTGTTGTCGACGACGACCGCTTGGTGGTCGATTCGCTCAAGATTATCCTGGGCGCACAGCCGCAGATCGAGGTGGTGGGCACCGGCGCCAATGGCGACGACGCGGTCGCGCTCTACGCCGAGCACTCGCCCGACATCGCGCTGCTCGACATTCAGATGCCGGGACGCGACGGCCTATCGGCGGCACGCAAAATCCTTGAGCGCGACCCTGCGGCGCGCGTGGTGTTTCTGACGACATTCTCGGATGACGAGTACATTGTGTCGGCGCT
>CAJMOC010000017.1:0-29447 GCA_905214945.1 uncultured bacterium | reverse complement strand
AGGTGCGGGAACGGCCTATTTGCTCAATGTGTTCGGCTGAGATCGGAAATCAACCATCGATTCGGCCCGTTTCGGCTCGTTTGGAAAGCGCATCTCAGTTTTCAGCCAAATTATGGGATGCGCTTTCCAAATGGGGTGGGCTGCGGAAACTGCATCCCAGAATATTGCCCTGGAACGGGATGCGCTTTCCGAACCGGCGTCCAAAAGGAAACCGCATCCCGCTTTGATGTGGGGACTGCGAACAAAAGCCGGACCGTGATCTGGCGCGGATTGGAGTTCGCCTGAATCATTGATGCTGGCTGGTGTGAGAACAGAGATAAACGAGCGGCTCGAGCGATATAATGACACGCTATGGAGGCCGTATGCTCTTTTCCCGCCGTTCTGCTACATTTGCCTGCGCCATTGCGCTTGTCGTAATGGCGGTCACCCCTTATCACCGGTTTTCATCTTCAATCGGCCTAGCGTCAGGTGCAATGACCTGGCTCGTTATCCTGGGCGCATGCCTCGCGGCGTTTGTTCATGGTGCTGCGCTATGCAAGGGGGGAATGAGAAGGCCGAGGCATCTCGGTGCCATCGGTGTTTTCCTTGGTGTTATTGCAACGGTTCCCGAATGGGCCGACCTGGCTTTCTATGCTCGCGGAGACTCTATTCCAATCGTGTTTGCACCGATTTGGTTGTTACATGGCGTTTCGTGTGTCTCGTGCTTTGTTGGATCGCTGCTTCTCTCATATGTTATTTGGGGCACGGCGGACTCTCCTTTGACGCAGAGGTCGACACGGACTGACGAAAGGGAAACTCGTCACCCGCAGGACGCGATTTTTACAGAAACAATAGCCGTCATGTCTTGCCTGCTGTTTTGCTGTCGAGTTTCATGGAGAGTCGTTCCCGAGCCATGGGGGATGCCCCCTGTAACGGCCGCGTCAATTGGCCTTGCGCTTTTAATTCCGTTGGTCTATCTCGCATTGACTGTGGCCCCGCCGTTTTGCCGCCCTCGTGCCTTTGGCCATGGGCGGCGCGACGTGTTTGCCTGTTCTGTGCTCGTAGCAGTTCCTATTGGTCTTATTCCGGCTGTTGAGGCGGCATACTTCGCAAGCGATGCCGTGGTCATTGCATTGCTGGCGATGGGGTCCGTTATCGCTGCTGCCTTCGTATGCATGTTGCTAAGGGGGAAACGGGACAACAATTCGGATATCGCCTGTGCGTCCGACACATTCGATGCGGGGGTGTTTTCCCCTGCCCTGTCGCCTAGAGAAGAGCAGTTTGTTCGACTGCTGCTCAAAGGGAAAACGCCGGCGGAAATTGCCAAGGAGACGGATACGAAGCCATCGACGGTGAGAACAACGCTTCACCGAGCATACGGGAAGGCGTCGGTTGCGGGCTCACGCGAGCTCGTGGCGCTGTTTGCGGGTGAGGGCGATACTGTAGGGCATGAGCTACCGCAGCGGCATGCTGACGATATAGTGGCATCAGCTCGAACGCGCCGGCTGTTTCGATACCTGCTCACATTATTCTTTATCCTCCTTGCGGCGGGGCCCTTGGTAATGGCGGATAGCGATTGGGGGTCCGGTGTTTCGCGGGCTGTCGCCTTTTCCCTCTTAAGCTACGCATTGGGTCTCGGACTGCTTCTGTCGCTACGCTACGCGGGTGGAAAAGCGAATCGTGGCGCTGCGCTGGATAGAGCGGGTGAAGCGATTTGGCTCGGAAGCCCGTACGTATGGGCGGTGCTATCTGCTGTGGAATGGTCTTTTATCTATATCGCGGCATTGATGTGCATACGCGTTCCGTTGATGGCTGTGCCGGTCCTGTTTTGCGGCGTGGCGTCTACGGCTTCGCTCGCTGTTGGGCTGCGTCCGTTTAAGGTGCATGCCCATGCTCGGGCTATCGTGCCGTTGGTGTCAATGGGCATGGTTGCCTTAATCTATGCGGTCGCTAGGGGGCGAATCCATGGACTTGCGGTGCTGACGGGGGTGCTGCTCACATATATAGTGATGCGAAGCTGTCCGCAGCGCAAAATGCTTGGGATATGGATGCTTTGCTTCGGGGCGACGGCTCCTGTTTGGGCTGTCTTGCTCAATATGGTGCAGGATCTGACGGTTTTCGAGCCGTTGTTCCTCGCGTCGTTGTTGGGGCAAAGTTCGGCTGTCAATGTCGTCGTGGCAACGGTGATTGTTTGCTGGTCTGTGCCCATGTTCGTTACGCACATCGCGCTCGCCCGCTCGGTTGAGGACGAGAAGGCCGTCTTGGAGTACCGGGCGAACGGGTCCACCGAAACGGCCCGCGTGCGCCAGCTGGCCCTGCTTACGTCGCGCTCCCTTTCTGATGTTCAGTCGCAAATTTTGCTGATGACGGCAGAGGGGGCAACGACAAAGGCCATTGCGGAGGATGTCGGTTACGCTGCATCTACGGTGCAAGCGCTGCGGTCTGCATCTTACCGCCAGTTGAAGATCAAGAATAAGGCGGAGCTAATTTTATTGTTATCGCAGGTAAATAACGTGTAAACGCCTGAGCAATCAACTCAATAGCGGGTGTTTACAGACATTTTTCTCTATTCATGCGAAGGTTGCCGTGCGTCGACGCATTGTTAACCGCTTTTGATTGGAGAAGGCCATGATTAAGCCAAGGAGCGCTATTGCTCTAATCGGAGTCGGCTTGGTGATTGCAGCTGGTCTGTCCCTAGGGGTTCCCGCTGCATCGTTTGCACAAGAGGAGTTTGACACCTCTCAGGTTTCCAGCATTACTCAAAACGCCGATACGGGAATTACGACCTGTACGAACAATGCCGATAAGGCATTTAGTTTTCAATGTGCCGGGACGAGTGCAACTGGCTACCGTCAAAAGGATGATTCCTCATCGCTCTATCTGGATATCCAGGGCCATACGGGAAATCCGCTTCGGTTATATACAGACGGTGCGTATAACACAAGCGGTAGCGGCAGCATGAATTGTACTCAGGGAACGTATCGTTCGAATCACAAGGGACAGTGGGAAATGTATAACCTCGTCCGTGAGAACGGGCGATCTGCGGCGCGACTGACTGCATGGGCGGAGTCTGGCTACGGCACTGTTATTGGTGTATGGAGCCCCGACTGCGTCGGGCATTTCCACAAGCTTCCCGCATAGTTGTTTGAAATGGCTCCCTTCCGGCTTTCTGGGTCGGAAGGGGGAGGAGGACGTATGAACCAAAAGCTCGCAAGATACGAACTGTCGAAAACGATTAGACGTCCAGCTTTTATCCTTGCTCTCTTGATTGCGGTCGCAGTTGCAATAGCTGCCGCGCTGGAGCCGTGGGCAAATTTGGAAAAAGAGCGTCACAACCTTCTTTCTTTTGGTTACGGCGTTGGCGTGCAAGCCGAAAATTATCTCGGTCAAACACGTGAAAGCAGCTTCGGTAACTGGATTGTTGTGAGCGCGAACGCGCCACTGTCTGCGTCGGTGTTTTTCTATGCACTGCCCCTGCTTGCAATGTTGGCTGGATCTTGGTCGTGTCTCTTTGAGCGTTTGAGTGGTTATGACATGCAGATATGCACGCGCGTTTCCAGAAAGGCGTACGTGAACGTAAAGATGCTGTCTGCTTTCCTCTCCGCGTTTACAGTGACTGCCATTCCTCTGCTCGTCAATTTCCTGATCGTCTCGATGCTTTTTCCTGCGTATCTTCCTCGGGTCGATGAGTCGACTTACGTAGGACTTTACCTGCATAGCTACTTCTCCGGTCTATTTTATTCGCATCCTTTGTCATATGTGCTCGCATACACGCTGTTCGATGCTGTCACGCTCGGGACTTTATCCATGGCTGTAACTGGCTTCTCAATTTTGTTTCGTAGCAGAATCAAAGCGATAATTGTCCCGTATCTGCTAATGGTTGCGTGGCATTTTGCAAATGGCTGGATCTTCGGCGTAATGGCTTGTGTGGGGTTTAACTGCAATATCCTCAACAGCATCAGGTCGGAATCGCTGAATAACTGGCCAGACATTCGAGCCGGTTTTGCGGAAATCATATTATTGACCCTTGCTTCGTTGGCTTTTTCTGGGGCGTGGAAAAGACGCGAGGTGGTCTGATGCTGTTTAGGCTGGTCGCCGCGGACCTGAGGACCGTTTTGAAGAAGAACATCATCACTTTTATTGCAATTGCGGCAGTGA
This sequence comes from uncultured bacterium, assembly GCA_905214945.1. GTDB lineage: Bacteria > Actinomycetota > Coriobacteriia > Coriobacteriales > Coriobacteriaceae > Collinsella. The sequence goes on along the minus strand of CAJMOC010000017.1, from coordinate 25,310 downwards.
CCGTTGCGAACTTGGTGTACGCCTACGGATTGTCTTCTGTGTATGGGGTTAGAACGGATACCTTGGGGTTTGCGGATAATCTTGCGCTCGTGTTTGCCGGATCTGCTCCGTTTGAGCCTAGGCCCGGGGTCATGTTTGTGCCTCCGCTAGGATGGCTATTTCTCATTCTGCTTATTCTCTATACAACACTCGACTATCCGACCGAATCGTTGCACGGGTTTGGTTTGCAAGCGCTTGTTCGATGCCGGGCAAGAACCCTTTGGTGGGTCTCGCGTTTTATCTTGGTGGCGGCAGTAACGGCATTTTCACTGCTCGTGGTGGTTTGCTCTGTTGTGATTTGGAGCTTGGTGGTGAGCTCCTCGTTCAGCGCGGTCATTCATGGTGAGTCGCTTCAACTGGCTAATTTGGCGCCGTGGTTTCTCAAAGCTGCCGAGGCAGATGCGCTGCCGTTTTTCATAGGTCTCTTATTTGCTTTTGAGGCGCTTGCGTTTGCGCAGGCAGCGGTTGGGTTTGTGCTTGGGTCGTCAGTCTCGTTTGTGGTTTTAATGAGCTACCTGATCTGCTCGGCATATGCACGACATTGGGCGCTATTGGGTAACGCCTTGATGCTGTTGCGCTGGGGTGGAATTGTCAAAGAGGGAATCGCGGCGGGCTCGAGTGTCTTGTCATCAATTGGGCTTATGTCGTTATGCCTATCGTTGGGTGGACTGTGGTTTCGAAGGGCCGACCTTATAGAAAAGGGGGACAAGATATGAGTGTGATCGTAAGGGGCGTATCGAAGCGCATGGGTAAAAACGATGTCCTGCGCAACGTGTCCATCGAGGTTGACCCTGGGACTGTGGTCGGGCTTCAGGGGATAAACGGTTCGGGTAAGACCATGCTCATGCGAGCGGTTTGCGGGTTGATCAAGCCTACCGAAGGCGAAATCTCTATCGATGGCCAAAGGCTTGGGGCGGACATCTCGTTCCCGCCGAGTCTGGGGATGTTGATCGAGGCGCCTTCCTTTTTGGGATATCTGTCTGGCTACGACAATCTGAAGCTCATCGCTCAGATCAAGGGCGTTGCCACCCCCGAGGACATTCGCTCTGCCCTGCGGCTCGTGGGGCTCGATGCAGACGAAAAAAAGAAGTTCCGAGCATACTCGCTTGGGATGAAGCAGCGTCTGGGGATAGCTGCGGCAATTATGGAGAAGCCGAAGCTGCTTGTTCTCGATGAGCCAACGAATGCCCTCGACGAAGCGGGCGTTGAAATGCTCAAGCGCGTTGTGGCGATGGCGGCATCAACGGGTCGTGAGGTCCTTCTGTCCAGCCATGACGGAGAGGTGCTCGAGGAACTGGCCGATCGGGTTTACTGCATGCGCGACGGTGCCGTTGTGAAAGTTCGGGAAAGGTCGTGAGCGCGATGAAGAAGACCCTGTGGACGAGAAGATCGGCGCTCGCGCTTTTTTGCTGTGCTGCTGCCGGCCTTGCGGGCATGAGGGTGAGCGTCGTTAACGGGAACCGGACGGTCATTCCTGAGAAATATTACGCGGAGGGCGAATGGCTCTCGATGGATGGAGCGTTTCTGGGGTCGAAGGATGTGGTGACTGATGGGTATTCGTTTTGCATAGACGGGGCAGAGTTGCTCACGCCGCGCGAGTATCTCAAACGAGCACATGACGATTATTCAAAATATGGCACCGTGGATACGAAAACGAGACTGAAGGATGCCGACATCACGTGCGTTATCGCCGTAAAGATGCGTGTCAGAAATAGGGATAATATCGACGGTGGAATCAAAGCGTATGTTTGGCATCTGGTTCCGGAGTCTGCGCCAAACTATGATTTTGTGGTCAATACCGATCTGATAACGCAAGCCATGCCGGTCCTTGGCGGCTCTGCTGCGTTTGCCGTGGAGGTTGGGGCAGAAAACGAGTTGCTCGTCCCATTTATGATGCAGAACACCAACGACTATTTCGAAGGTTACGAGACCGTCCGTTTTGAGAAAGCATTTCCCGGGACTTACACGATGAAGATGACCGATCTGCCGGAGCGGAGGCTCTTAAGGTTTGAAGTGAAATAGCTCGAGAGCAAGGCAAAACGGGTCCATTGGCGGTACGCGCGCCCGATTCCAGGCGCCCCGGCCCGGAATCGGGCGCGGGACGAGGCGCCTTCGGTGTCGGCCGGCCTACCGCTTCTTCTTGCTCTTCTTCTGCTTGCGCTGCTTGCCCTTGGTCTCCTGGGGCTTGTCGCCCTGTTTTGCTTCGGCAGCGGCCTTTTCTGCCTTCATCTTCTTGCGTTTGGTCTCGATGCGGAGTTTTTTGTTGATGCGCGCCTTAAGGAAGGGACCGAACTGCTCGGCATCGCCGCGGACAAAGGTGTCCTTAGGGATCGTCACGCCCTGGTCGGCGAACATGGCCACAAAGATGCGCTCGCCGTCGAGCACGTGGTCGAGCTTTTCAAACGGGAAGAACTGCGACTTGCCGCTCGTGCCCCAAACCATCAGGCCGTCCTCGTTGGCGGCGACGCGGCGATAGCGGCCACCCATGGACTCGTCGGCCTCAACGGCGTCGATAAAGTCGCGGGCGAGGGTGTGGTGCAGGTTTTTGCTCCACCAGGCCAAAAAGGCGCCGAATACGATCAAGACGACGCCAAACTTGATCCAGTTGCCGCCGGCCACCAGCATGCCGATGCCGATGAGCGCGGCAATTGCCGCGGCGACATACAGCGAGCCGCGACGCCTGGGCGAGGCGACCAGGCGGGCGAAGTCGGTGACGAGGTCGTTTTCGTATTGGTACTCGTTGAGGTACAGGATGCCGTCGTCGGCTGCGGCCTGCTCCTCGAGCGCGACCTCGACCTGGTCGGCTGCTTCGGAGGGAACGAGGTTGCTCTCTGCGTCTGCCATGCTCTTTGGACTCCTATCGCGGCGGGCTCGCCGTACGGGTTATTATGGAATGCAGTATGCCGTGCGACCGCATGGCCGCCGCGGCAACAAGACTCAGTATACCCGGGGGAGCACCCATGGAATCGTTGTACCGAAAGTATCGCCCGCTCACCTTTGACTCCGTGGTGGGCCAGCAGCATATCGTCTCGACGCTCGAGCACGCCATCACCGAGGGGCGCCTGTCCCACGCCTACCTGTTCTGCGGACCGCGCGGCACGGGCAAGACCACCATGGCGCGCATTCTGGCCAAGGCGCTGCTGTGCCGCAATGCCGAGGCGGCGCGCGCCGAGGGTGCAAGCGGCTGCATGCCCGACGGTACTTGCGAGGAGTGCGAGCTCATTGCCGAGGGTAACCACCCCGATGTCTACGAGCTCGATGCCGCCTCCCGCACGGGCGTGGACAATGTGCGCGAGGAAATCATCAACTCCGTCAACTTTGCCCCGGTGCGCGGCAAGTACAAGATCTATATCATCGACGAGGTCCACATGCTCACGACGGCGGCGTTCAACGCGCTGCTCAAGACGCTCGAGGAGCCGCCGGCACACGTGATCTTTGTGCTGTGCACCACCGACCCGCAAAAGATTCTGGAGACCATCCTCTCGCGCTGCCAGCGTTTCGATTTCCATCGCATCGGCAACGAGGATATCGAGCGTCGCCTGGCATACGTGTGCGAGCAGGAGGGCTTCGATTACGACGATGAGGCGCTGGCTATCGTGGCGCGCCATGCCAAGGGCGGTATGCGCGACGCGTTGTCCACGCTGGAGCAGCTGAGCGTCTTTGGCAACGGTTCTGTGCATGCGGACGACGCCCGCTCGCTTTTAGGCGAGGTTTCGGACCAGATTCTGGGCGAGTTTTCCCGCGCCATTGCCGATCGCGATGTTGCCGAGCTCTATGGACTGATCCGTGCGCAGGTCGAGGAAGGAAACGACCTGCTGGAGCTGACGCGCGACCTGGTGGCGCATGTGCGTGACGTGTACGTTGCCTGCGTTGCCGGTGCCCGTGCCGAGCTGTTTGAGGGCGGCTCCGAGCAGGCCGAGGCGCTTGCTGCCGAGGCCGCTGCCTTTGGCGAGCATCCTGCCGACCGCCTGGCCCGTGTGCTGACGGTGCTCGACGATGCCGCACTGGAGATGAGGGGCGCGAGCGACGTGCGCCTGGTGCTCGAGATCGCCTGCACGCGCCTGGCACGTCCCGAGGCCGATTTAACGATTGAGGCATTGGCCGAGCGCGTGGCCCGCTTGGAGGCCATGGTTGCCAACGGCGCCGTGCCGGCGAGCGTGGCTGCTGCTCAGGCCGCCGCGCCTGCAGCATCCGTACCCGCTGCTGCCCAACAGCCGACGCTAATTTCGGGCGCTCGTGCTGCCGCTCCGGCGGCATCCGCTGCCCCCGCTGCTACGTCCGCGCGCCAGGGCGGTATGCCTTGGGACCGTGGTGCTGCTGTTCCGGCTGCCCAGCCTGCGTCCCGTTCTGCGTCCGTGTCAGCTTCCAAGCCTGCAGCGCCTGCACCTCAGCCTGCGCCGACTCCGACGCCTCAGCCCGTTGCGGCTCCCGCGCCTGCCACCGCTCCGGCACCTAAGCCCCAGTCCAACAATGCCGCCCAGGTTGCCGCCGCCGGTACTGCCGAGACGCCCGCGGTCGAGGATGCCGGAGAGCTGCAGCGCAAATGGGCCGAGGTTGTCGAGCGTGTCAAGGCGCGTCAGGCTTCCTACGCGGGGCTTTTGCTCAATGCCCGCGCCACGGCTGACGACGGCTCCAGGCTCACGGTCTCGTTCCCCGCGGGCTCGACCTTTGCCATCAAGATGCTTGGACGCGCCGACACGCAGTCGGTGGTCCTGCCGACAGTCAGTGCGGTCTTCGGTCGTCGTACCGTCGACTATGTCCTGGATGGGGGTGGCACGCCGGCTCCTCAACATGAGGAGCATTCTCCATCTGCACGGGCTGCGGTATCTGCGGACCCGCAACCCGTGTCCTCGGCGGCCCCTGCATCCTCGAGCGCCAGCGCGACGCAGCCAAAAGCAGCACCGATAGCGGCGCCGACCCCGTCGGCGCCTAAGCCCGTCATGGCCAAACCGGCTGCTCCGACACCCGCGCCCAAGCCTGCCTCGCCCGCGCCCAAGTCGTCTGACCTGGGCAAAGCCCCCTGGCTGCGCTCCGACAACCCCGCCGGCGCTCCTGCCACGGGCAAGCTCCCGACCGAGCCCGCGCCCCGAGCGCCCGAGCGCGCGTCCGCTCCCAAGGCTCAGCCCGCCGCGCCGTCTGCGCCATGGGAATCCGAGCAGGTTCCCTACGACGATGCCATGGTTGGCGGTTTTGTTGCCGATGCTGGTGGGGACGATCTGCCTCCGTTCGACGTGCCGGGTGCGGCGTCCGCGCCCAAGTCCGCTGCAACTGCCCCCAAAGAGGAGGACGCTCCTGCAGCTCCCTGGGAGTCCAACTCCGGTGCGGGCGGCCCCTTCGGCCATCAGGGTGCAGCCCCGAGCATCCCGCAGACCGAGGACGAGGCCAAAGCCCTCATCCGCAGCGTCTTCGGCCAGTCCACCATCTTCAAGCCGGTGGAGTAGCTGCGCAGGCGGGTATACTGCTCAAGAAGAGAACCCCTTGCCCGGGCGCATCTGTATTTCGGACATGTGCAACGTGGTGCCGCGTATATCGCATTCGAGCAGACAGGCGCGTGACGGTCGGCCTAGGATGCTGAGGTCGATACGATACGTCGCATGGCCGTCCGTGTACTCGACTTGCTCGGCGTTGACGGTTGCTCCGATTGTAAATAAAGAGCCCAGTTCGGCATCGACAATCTTGGAGTCCTTTATCTTGACCTTGAACTCTTGGTAGAGGGACGGGCTGTTGTAGTAAATGGTTCGGGTTCCGTCGGTGCATTCATCGGTCGTCTCCCATTTGACGACGGGCTGGTCCGAGCTGGCTATCAGCAGTTCTGCTCCAAAAGCTATGGCATGGGTGATGACAACCAGCAATGCCCAGCCGACAAAGAGATAGAGAACCACATATGCAACGGGGTGTTTTGAGCGGATGTTTTGGAGCGCGTCGGGGGCATTCATGGGGCACCTCCAAATTGCAATCTATGACAATCAAATTATACCCTGCCGCCATGTGCTCCGCCTCGAGCAGCGGTTTGGCATTTAGCTATTTAGTGGCACACATGAAATGCCGGATTCGGCTCTACTAGATTGAGTATGCGATATTATGCAACCTTGCATAATTCGGCCTTGCATAATCTTTGCGCGTGGTTTGTATTGGAGGACATGTATATCGACTGAGGTAGCGTGTCCGCCCCGCTCGCTGGCCTCGCGCCGTGGTACGATTTTTGAGTTTGAAAGTCCCGCCGCGCTCCGGCTGCCCTTGCAGCTCGGCGTGCGGCCGCACGTAAAGGAGCCATCATGGCCGGTATGAACATGCAGCAGATGATGAAGCAGGCTCGCAAGATGCAGGAGCAGCTTGCCGCCGCGCAGGAGAACCTCAAGTCCCAGACCGTCGACGCCTCTGCCGGCGGCGGTATGGTCAAGGTGACCGTTAACGGCGAGATGGAGCTCGTCAACCTTACCATCGACCCCGATGCCCTCGATCCCGAGGACGTCGATATGCTGCAGGACATGATCATGGCTGCCGTCAACGAGGCCGTCCGCGGTGTCAACGAGCTTGCCAACAAGCAGATGGGCGCCATCACCGGCGGCCTCAACATCCCGGGCATGCCGTTCTAAGACACGCATATATATGAGTGCCAACCATAGTCTGCAAAAATTGCTCGATGAGCTGGGCCGTCTGCCGGGCATTGGTCCCAAGTCGGCCCAGCGCATCGCCTATTACCTGCTCGAGGCCGATGCCGAGGAGGCGCGCCGCCTGGCCGAGGCTATCCTGGAGGTTAAGCAGGAGGTTCACTTTTGCAGCCGCTGCTTTAACTACGCCACGGCCGACGAGTGCTCCATCTGCCAGGATTCGATGCGCGATACCACTCGCATTTGCGTGGTGGGCGAGCCGCGCGATGTCCAGGCGATTGAGCGCACGGGCAGCTACCACGGTCTCTACCACGTATTGGGCGGCGTGATCAGTCCCATGGACAAGATTGGTCCCGAGCAGTTGCACATTCGTGAGCTGCTGGCACGCTTGGGCCACGAGGACATCCACGAGGTCATCATCGCCACCAACCCCAATATCGAGGGCGAGACCACGGCGAGCTACCTGGCCCGCACTATCAAGCCGCTGGGCGTTGAGGTATCGCGTCTGGCGAGCGGCCTTCCCGTGGGCGGCGACCTGGAGTATGCCGACGAGCTTACGCTTGGGCGCGCCATCGAGGCCCGTCGCACGATTTAGGTGGCGAGCCTGCTCCTGCCGTATGTCTTCATCACGACGCACGGGGTAGCCATAATTTCCCCGTGCGACTGTAAGTTTGTTGTGCAACAAAGATGCTTTGTATCCGCTTATCGCATGGATGCTTCCACTCGCATCCTTAATTTGCCCATTCGTTGCGCAACCTTTTGGGTTCGCTGATACACTCAAATATGGATTCGAATGAATGCGCCGCTCCCGAGCGGCGTGTTTTTGTTGGAGGAGAACGCATGCGGCCCGGTGGCACTCAGACAAAGCGCGGCGCCGCGGTGCGCATGCGACGCCGACTGGGCTTGGCGCCGCGGGCGTACGCACTGCTGTCTTGCTCGCTGGTGCTGGTCATAGCTGGCGTTTCTGCCTATGGCATGACCGTGCCGTCCATGATGCAGGCACATGCCGCACGCGAACCGCGCGTGGGGCATGAGGTCAAAAGTGACCTGGGGACCACGACTGGATATGCTTGGGCAAGTGTGGTCGCGCATATTGTGTTTGGCACCGGCGACGCGGACGGCGCCGAGGCCCCGGACAACGAAGTCACGCTTGCCAATGGCAAAACCATCGTGCTCACCAACACCAAGATCATCGATCGGTTGTCCAACAATAGCGTGGCGGCAACGGTGAATAAGGTCGAGCAGCAGAAGGAGCAGGACGCCCAGCAGTCCGGAAAGCCCGGTAGCTCGGATACTTCTGGCTCCGGCTCGGATTCGTCGAGTTCGGGCGGTGGCTCTGGGTCGGGTTCCTCTGCCGGAGGGTCTGGAAACGGCGGCTCGACGGGCGGCAACACTGACAACGATGCAAACTCCGGTGGCCTTTCCGCTGCTGAGGAAGAGAGCATTCACAGCTGGCTTGTGACCAAGTACAACATGCTCGACGGCTATGTTTCTCGTGCCAATGACGTGGTCTCGACCTATAACTCTACGGGAGATCCCAGGCCGTGCGACAGCCTGGTCGGGGAGATGTTTGTCATTCGAGCCGAGTTCGGTCGTCAGACATTCTCGCCCCGGTCAAAGTGGTATCAGCAGTATGCCAATCTGTGGGGCTGTTACACCAACCTATGTCAATGGGTCGGCCATTACGGCGATGATGACGTCGCGCTCGGTAACTTCAACAATAACGTGGCGGCGCTTGCCCTATGATGACCGATCTTGCATCTACCACACCACAATCGCTCGGTCGCGATCCCATGGTCGGCCTGCGCCTGGCGCGTGTCGACGGGTTTGAGCCGGCCATTGCGCTCGGTCAGGACGAACTGCCTGCCTATCTGCGTCGTTTTACGATGCTGTTTGCCGACGATGCCACCATGCGCCGTGGCGGTATCGGCCGCGTGACGCGTGCCGTCAACGCCCAAGGCGAGGCTGTGGCGCTCAAGCAGCTCATCTTGCCGGCGCGCGATGAGTTCGACGACGATGCCGCTCACGAGGCGCTGGTCGCCAAGTTCAAGGCGGCGTTTCGCGAGGAATACGAATGTCATCGTGCCCTTTCGGGCCTTAAGGGCTTTCCCCGCCTCTATGGCTGGGGCGAGGTCGACGGTGTGCCTGCAATTGTCATGGAATGGGTCGAGGGCGAGACACTTGCCCGCTTGCGTTCGCGACTCGCCGTGGACGATGCCGGACGCCTGTCGCCGCTTGTGGCGGCGCGTCTGGGTCGCGACCTGTTCGATCTGCTCTGCCGTATGAGCCTGGTGGGCGAGGGCTTTGTCCATCGCGATATCTCGCCCGCTAATATTATGGTGCGTACGGCGCGTCTACCGCTTGACCGGCAGCTTGCCGAGGGCACCTTTGACCTGTGCCTGATCGACTTTGGCTCGTCGCTGGCGCTTGAGCCTGCGTCGGCCGTGGCCGGTACCGGCGGCAAGGCGTCGTTTACGGAGCGCTATGCCACGCTGCGTCGCGCGACGGTTGCCTATGCCCCGCCCGAGATGCTCACCGACGATATTCCCGACCTGCGCGCTTTGCGTATGTCGCCGGCGATTGACGTATACGCCGCGGCAAGCACGGTTTACGAGCTCATTGCCGGCGTCGCGCCATACGAAGCCGCGCCGAGTACTTCGGGTGCCTCGGGTTCGCGCAAAAAGACGCGCGACATCGCGAGCCCCTACCGTCTCAAGATGGACACGCGGCCCGACTATCCCATTGGTGCCCATGCGCCCGGTTGTGATTTGACTCAGCTGCTTCGTCGTGAGCCCGATGTGGCGCTCGCCGCGGCCGAGCAGGCCCAGCAGCTAGGGCTTGAGCCGGATTCCGAAGAGCTACGCGATGCGCTGGCGTTTGTCGATGCCCAGCTGTTCGACGTGGTGATGGCCTGTCTGTCCAGCCATCAAAAAGATCGTCCCGAGCCGGCGGCGGTCGAGGCGGCGCTCTCGGCGTTTTGTGACCACTATGCGCAAAATGTCGGTCGTTCGCTTCGCGGCGAGCCGCTCACGCCGTGCCCCATGGATGCGTCTGGCCGCGCGGTTCGTCGCGCGCTGATGGTCGGCGCGACGGTCGTCTGTGGCGTGGTTTGGGCTGTGGTCGTGGTTTCGGCCGCGCTGCTGGTGTCGGGCGCTCGCGTGACGGCGACTTTGGGATCGCTCGTGTGGTCTGGGTCGCTACCGGGTATTATTGCCGCACTGGCGTTGGCGCTGCCAGGCATAGCCGGCGTTGCCGCGGGGGCACTTGCGCGCGATCGGCGCTCGGGCTTCCTGCAGGGTGTGCTTGCGCTTTCTGCCTGCGAGGTTCCGGTGCTGGTTGTGGCTGCATGTAGCGTATTTTCCCAACGCGCCGTGATGGGCGGCCTTGTTGCCGCTCTGGTTGCAACCTATACGCTTACGTGGTTTTTGCTTGCGATGGGCTTTGCCTTTGAACTTCCCGTTTCGGCACCGCGACGCACAAAAGCCCAGATGGCGACTCCGCTTGCCGGTGGAGCCGCAGCTGTCCGTGCTTTTGGCGGACCTGTCGAAGTATCGTCCGATTCTATTTCTACGACCAAGGAGGCCTAGGTCATGGCATCTCAAGTTGAGCTCACCCCATGCGGGGCCATGTTTGACATCTTTAAGCGCGCAGCGCATCTGAGCCATATCGAGCTGTGCGGCTTGGTGCTTTCGTCCCGTCCGCTCGCCGACGGCCGCAGCCCGCAGAGCCGAGCCGCCGATCGCTCTTGGGTTTCCCGCTTTATCGTTCGCGCGCCGGTCGGCACGCTTCAGCAGCGCTACTTTGCCGAATACGGTACCTCGGCTGCGCGTATTATGTCGCAACTGGCCCTGCGCCAGCGCAATCCCATGGACTCCACGGCTGTGATCAATATGGTGTGCGGTCCTGCAGGTGAACCGATGGTACGCGCGCTCGAAGAGTGCCACCAGGACACGAATCTCTATCGCAACGCGCTCGATCGCCTGTCCCAGGCGGCGGAACTCATGCCCGCCGAGCGCGCCGAGGCCGTGCTGGTGCTGTTTGTCGCCGTCGGTTGTTCGGCGGATGTGCGGTCCTCGGTGAACTATGCCATCGACTACGCGCACGCGACCTGTGGCGGAGGCACCTCCACGCCGCGTTCGCTTGGCATGTCGATGACCGCGGGCGAACGCGAACCCGCCCCGGCGCACCCCTTGGGCTTGCTGCGCGTACAAAACAGTTTTGTCGTGAGCGCCCCGCGCTGGATTCAGCCGAGTGAGCAGGGTGTTGAGATTGGCGCGCTGGCCACTGGTGAGGGCGATATTACCGACGTCGGCGACGATGTCTCGGCCCGCCATGCCCATATCTGGTGCGATGCTCAAAATATCTGGCACGTCGAGGACTTGTCGTCCACCAACGGAACCGTGGTGGTAAACGGGGCCACGCGCGTCTGCATTCAGGTCGAGCCCGGCCGTTCCGCCCAACTCAATCCCGGCGACGAGCTCAAGCTCGGCGAATCCACTACCTACGCCATCCTCTTCGGCGCCCTCTAGCCGGCAGTTAGGGACGTTCCTTTTCTGCCGGCACTTGGGGACACTCCTCGGCGCGCCAGAGCCGGTCGCCTGGGGATGGAGAGGCCATTTTGGCCCTTGGCGGTCAGTCGGGGCGAAACTAGAAGATCTTTCCGATTCGCGGCTGTTCATGCTTGTAGAGCATCTAAAACAATAGGATGTTATTCTGGAATATGCCGGGTGCGTGAACTTGCCTGTCTTAGCCTTAATAAGGTATAGGGGAGTTTGGCTCAGGGGTTCCGTGTTGTTCTTCAGCGCAGTATTGTGGGACAGATTTGCTGAGATTGGCGCCTTACACCGCAGAGCGCACGGAAGGCTCTCGATTTGTGTTCTGGCCCCAGAATACAGGGCCTGATACTTACCAACTGTGGCATGGATGTAACATCTGTAGAAATCAACCCTTTTGTTGTCGACCTTTGTAAGAAAAACACTGCCATCAACTCTTTGGATGACGAAACTAGGGTGCTTGAGGGGAGCCTTTACTCCCCTCTGAGAGATGACTCATGTTTTTCGCTTGTCGTTGTGAATCCTCCGTTACTGCCGATTCCGGATGAGATTCCTTATCCCTTCGTTTGAGATGGAGGACAATCGGGTCTGGATAAAACACTTCGTATTCTTAAGGGTGGCGATACGCATTTAGAGAAAAACGGTAAATACTGCTAATAGGGGTGACGACGATGGTGCGGGGGCGACCCGCGATGCTCTCATCAATACGTCGGATACTTGGGAAATCAGGTCTAGATGCATGTATGATGATGCTGTGTGGCTATTCAATTAATCCGCGTTCCGAATGGGTGCAGGGTATAGCTGCGACATCGTATGCTTTTGACCCGGCGCGATACTCAGATATTTCTGAGGCGGTTGACGAAGTTTATACGCACTATGCCGCGCAAGGCGTTTCGGAAGTTTGCACATCTACGTTACGGGCTTAGGTTTCTTCAAGCGAGCAGGCCGGTTGCGTTATTTCGAGCGATTTTTCTAGTCTAGACGACAAAAGGCAAAGGATTTGATGGGTATAAAACGCGGACGTTTGTGGGCGAATGCTCAAATCTATTGTGGCAATCGGGCGGTTGAAAAAGATATTTCAACCGCCCGATTGCCAGGTTCGTCGGAGGAGATGTCCGATTCCGACTCTCTTGTAGGAAGAGCTTGAGATCGTATTGGCCCAAGGCAATCTTAAAGCAGTCTCATTGGCAAATCTTCGCTCCTGTTGTGTTGAGGTGTAAGGTATCAGTGATTGATGTTTTGTGGCGGGTAGATTGGGGCCTTCCTTGATTCGATGCGTTCTCTCGAGGTTCATCAGAGCAAAAGGGGTTTTCGTCTTCATTGCTATCACGGTGATTGGAACCGCTCTCTCCTATGCCATGCCATACGTGAACGGGAAATTCTTAGATTTTCTTCTCGGTAACCGCAGCGAAAGAGACGCCGTACTCTTCGCGCTCCTGGTTGCGTCAATAGGAGTTTTCTCCACCCTCTTTACTTATTTTGCAGGAACACTTTCCATTCGCATAACCACGAGACTTTCCTTTGATCTTCTCAGGGAGGCCGTCTTGCGTTTTGAAAGAGACGATTACTTGGTGAGTCGGACCATCGATCCAGCCTATACAACGCAACGGATTATTTCCGACTCTAGCGTGGTCTCATCCTTCGTTTTGGCGAATTTTATCAGTGCGCCGCTGTCCATTGTAGCCATTCCCATCGTATTGCTTATCATATGGTCAATTGATTCAACTCTCGCGGTGTTTTCCATCATTCTCCTCATCGTGTATTTCTGTGTAATTACTGGGTTGAGGAAACTTTTGTATAGGGTCACGTATGAGAAGAAAGAGGCGGACAGCGCCTTTTACGCCGCAATTGCATCGCAGCTTAATCAGATTCTCAACATTCAACTGACATCTTCGTACGGCAAGAGCGAACAAGCGCTCGACGCTGGGTTTAAGAGCTATTTTCCCAAAGTTTTGCGCTCCGGAAAGCTATCATATTCTCTGACATCGCTCGATGGTCTTTTCGCAGCGTTGTTTCAAGCGGTGATACTTGTTGTTTCCGGAGTACGAATCATTAACGGAACTATGTCAATAGGCGAGTACACTATCATCGGTACATACTTCGCGGTTCTCTTTAAGACTTTGAAAAGTATGATGTCATTGTTCAAATCCTATCAAGATGCCAAAGCATCATGGGATAGGACGGCTATCGCGACGAGAGAAAAGGAGAGATCGGGGTGGAATCGGACCGATTTAGCTAAACTCGATGAAATAAATGACATTTCGGTATCTGATTTGGAATTCTCGGTTGCCCTTCCAGACGGATCTGTCCGAGAGGTCCTCGGCGGGTTTTCTTTCAAGTTTTCCGGTCCTGGTACATATTGCATAGTTGGGGAAAACGGAAGAGGCAAGACGTCACTTCTTTACTTGATGCTCGGGCTATACTCATCGAAAGGCAAAGTAAAATACAACGGCGTGCCAATCGAAGAATGCGACTTGGATTACATACGTGCGAGAGAGATATCGTGCTGCCCACAGTCGTGCTTCGCGCCGGACGAAACGGTGAAAGAGCTGTTAGAGTATTTCGACACGCCCTTTTCTTCCTATCACCGGGGTGTAGATGGCCTACTTTCGCTGGAAAACAGCGTGAAGGAGTTGCTCGGGAAACGTTGCTCCGCGCTTTCGGGCGGTGAGCTGCGCCGAGTGTACTTATGGTCGGCGATTTCACGCAAGTCGTCAGTTTTGGTACTCGACGAGCCCACGACTGGGTTAGACGCTGTAAGCCGCGCCGAGCTTGCGGCCTATGTTAAGCGCAACAAGCAAAGCCAGCTGATCATCGTTGTCTCTCACGATGACGAGATGGTCGGCGCGGTAGAAGGGGTAGTGGATTTAGGCAGCATGTACCAGGGTAAATGATGACAAGTGTAGTGCTACCCAACTGGCAGAGATAACAAAAAGGCGATGCAGATGCACGGAGCATTCAGGCGGTTCGGACTCGGTGCCTTCACGCCATCGCAACGCTTTCAGATATAGTTCTCGTTCTCTTACTAAAGGAAACTTTAGTCTACGTCATCTTGTCGAGACAGAGGTGAAGCGAAGTGTTGTCGCGACGTATCTTATTCCAGGTGGCTCAGTATCAGCGTGAGAATCGCACCAAAGTGTACTTACGATTCTCGTGTCCCACGGACAACATGAGCTGAGCATTGAGGTTCCACCCTTTGCTGCAACTACACGGGGTTGGACGGCAATGAATATGCCGGGCCGCATACCACGCGCAGCGGGGGTCCATGTCCCAGTATGTTGCCTACAGCAGCCTCGATGTCCACGCACACATCATCTCTGCCTTCGCGTTCAATCCATTTGCCGGAGAGTGCGAGGGTTGCCAGGCCGTAGAATTCGAGCCGAAAAATGAAATGCGGTATCAGCGCATAGGATTAAACTGACGATTGCTTTGCACTGAGAATACGCTTGGAAAGCCGCTATGGGTGGCGGCCCGGGTTAAATAGAGAAGCCCGTCCGATCACTTTCATGTGGCGAACGGTCGGGCTTCTTATTCCACTTGCCAATGCTCGGCTCATATTGGAAGAAAGCTACGCTAATGTTTGCGTGACACTCCTATTTTCTCCGAAGAAAGAGTCGGATAATGAAGAATAGAATTAAAAAAGGTGCCAGATATAACGCAAGTATAAAGGCTAATCCAACGAGACCTTGCAATAATGGCATAACTCCTCCCAGACACGAGATTTTGGTATTTGTTCCCATCTTATTCTGAATTGGACCAAATAGTTCCTAGCCACAAAACTACTCGTCAACTGGATCGCACCAATCTGCTGGCAAAACACAGCTTGATTCTTTATCGACATAGCACCAATCCGCAACAGGGCACTCGGCGATGTCGTAAAAATTGCATATATCAACTCCAAGACAACAAGGCTCAACGGGAGGATGTTCATTTGAACCAACAGGATGGATATGCTTCATAACAGCTCCTCACCTTAATCCAATTAGAGACTACGTTTGATCAATGCCACAGTGATCTACAACGCAGATGCTGCCGCCATCCATGTCATAGTCGCAGTAATCGTATGCACCACAGCCATCTGCTTTATCATAAACAGTACAGATGTCAGTAATGCCCAAGAGGCAGTCAAAAGACATCGGCTTCACGCCTGCCTCGTCGCCACTTCCTGGAGTAATCGGATGAATATGCTTCACGACTACCTCCCTTTGAGTGCAGAAAAACCTCAATATTGTGTATAACAAACCAAGATGTCTAGTTCACCATATTTCTAGAATGGTTTCGGCGAACGTAGCAATAAGCTTCGCAGACGGTAATCAGAAGAACGAACACCTCCACAATGGTGACAGCAATGCGCTGAACCGCTTATTCCGATACAGTAGCTTCTCGTTGATTTTTCTCCTGCGAAGATGAGTGGCGGGAAATAAGGTCAAAAGCCATCTCGTAGCACATCTTTCTATATTCACATGATGCAGGGTGTAGACTCTTGGGCAAGTAGCCGTGCTCGTCTGCAGCCTCCCAGCTACAGCCCCCACCACAGAAAGACCGAGCCCAACAGTCCGTACAGTCAATTCTTTTTTCGACACCCTGACTCCAGTTTTCAATATACCTAGTTTCGTCAATTCCGGTGACGATGTTGCCCATTTTGAATCGCATCATCCCGACAAACCTGTGACAGGGGTATACGTCCCCTTCGGGAGTCACGGAAATAAAACGCCTGCCAGCCCCGCATCCGACAAAGGCGATCCTGTTGCTCATAATCAAATCAACTGCAGTTTTCAATGTTCTAAACAAGGGCTTTTCCCCTTGATCAATCTGTTTGAGATATTGATCCGCCAAATCTATTAGGCCCGCCCTGATTTTGTTTAATGAGTGTTCGTCGAGTTTGATATTCTCATCGAATGAGCTCACGGGCGAGAAGTAAATCCTTCTGAAGCCCATCTCTTTAAACTGAAGATAGTCTTCAACAAGGTTACAGTTATTATTTGTTAAGGTCGCTCTTGCGCCGAAGGGGAACGACTCGGAAAAACGACGAACGTTTTTGTCGATATCGGAGAAAGAGCCGCCTCCCGTCTTGTACGGGCGCGATGCATCGTGCTTGCATCCTGTACCATCGAGACTAATCAGAACAGAAAACCCGTGCTCCTTGAAAGAATTCACAGCAGTGTCATTCAAAAGCGTTCCGTTGGTCGTAATAGAATAGGTAAAGTTTCTATTGGGGTATATTCTTTTTGAATAGTCGACCGTTTTCCATATCAGCGGCTCGTTAATCATGGGTTCCCCACCAAAAAAGACGATCGCAAGCGTTTCGTTTTCCGATGAACTTGCGACGAGGTAGTCGACCGCCTTGAAGGCTATCTCGTCTGTCATCAGCAGAGGAGACGTTCCATAATCTCCTTTACCGGCAAAACAGTAACTACAACCAAGGTTGCATGCATGTGAAACGTGGAGTTCGATGGATCTAAGTTTTCGAGGCGTGTCTTTTGTTAAGAAAGTCCGCTCAGACAATCGTTGATACTCATCAATGTCGTCTTCAAGTTCTGCTATGGTCGTTTGGTCGTAGCCTTTCGCAGCAAGTGACTTTGTTAGCAACTTCGAGTTGACCGTTCTTCCCGATGCTTCAAATATGCGAAGCGCATCTTCTGATGCTTGGTCAACCTGAAAGCAATTGCGAGTGACCTCATCGAAGCAGTAACGACGATCACTTACTGAGAAAAAAATGCATACGTTCCTCAATTTCATGCTGGACTGGCACTAACCTTGTTTATTGTTGCGCAGCTATAAAAAACCACCAGCGGGGATTCGGTGTGCGGCCCAATCGGACTCCCAAAAGGTTCTATTTGAGACTGGCAAGCTTTGTGTTGTTGGCACTTCGACAGCGCTCTTTATTCCAACATGGAGCCTTGCAGTTTGAGTCGACTTGCCTCTGGAAGGTCCGATCTTAACTTGATTTAGGATGAAAACAGATTACAGGCGCGCTCCTCTAGAAAGAAAGGAAACCAATCGCCGCCTTTCACCAGGAAAGTTTTTATAGCCCACCTCGAGCAAAATGAAAGATGCGAGAGCGATTGGGGAACAACGCGAATCTCCCCTTTTGGGTGGGAGCGAGCCTTCAGCCACCGGCGAACGACTCGCCCTGGTCAGAATCTGGAAGTGGTGCCGGGCCGCTTGGGCCTCCCCGGTGACTTCGTGGGGCTTACCTGCCTGACGTCGAGGAGTACATCCGCAAGATTCGTTCCCTATGCCGTTTGCTCTCACGCCCGCCTTGGTTCCAAGTCGGGCGAGCACGAGGTCGCGCCGGCGCATCCGCTGGGACTGCTGCGCGTGCAAAACGGCTACGCGGTGAGCGTCCCGCGCTGGATTCAGCCGAGTGAGGAAGGCGTCGAGATCGGCGCGCTGGCAACGGGGGAGGGCGGCATCACCGATGTGGGCGATGACGTTTCGGCTCGCCATGCCCACGTGTGGTGCGATGACCAAAATGTCTGGTACGTTGAGGACCTGTCGTCCACCAACGGAACCGTGGTGGTAAACGACGCGACGAACGTCTGCACCCAGGTCGAGCCCGGCCGCTCCGCCCAGCTCAACCCCGGTGACGAGCTCAAGCTCGGAGAATCCACAACCTACGCCATCCTCCTCGGCGCCCTCTGACTCATCTCCTAAATAAGTTGCGGTGAAATAGGGGCTGTTTAAGGCTACGGCCGGCAAAAACAGTTCCTATTTCACCGCAGCTGCCATTTGGTCCCTCGGTGACGGAAGGATCAATTTTGCCCTTGATGGTCACCCAAGGTAAACCTTTACCGCCCGCCTATATTTGCCGAAATTACACTTGACGGCGGGGTACAATAAGCCCGCATGCGGATTTCCGTTGCGGGCGCTTCCCATCGCCGGGGCGTGCCCGGGAGCATCCGGCATGCGGCCTTTGCGGCGCTCGGTCATGTGCAAGACGGGCGGTCGGGTCTGTGGGGCGCATCAGTTGCCCCTCGCCTCGGCATGCCTTCTCTCCACGCCATGTACCTGCTGCCAAGTCCGCCTGCCAGATGATTGGAAGCAACAGCGAAAATCCCATCACGCCAACATCCCGGCGATCGCCGGGGCCTGTATACCTATATGAGAGGAGAGGGGTATATGGCGCGTAAGTTTAAGTCTATGGACGGCAACGAGGCGGCCGCATATGTTTCGTATGCGTACACCGAGGTAGCGGGAATCTATCCCATTACGCCGTCCAGCCCGATGGCCGACCATGTTGACCAGTGGGCGGCCCAGGGTCGCAAGAACATCTTCGGCACCCCGGTCAAGGTCGTCGAGATGGAGTCCGAGGCAGGTGCAGCCGGTACCGTTCACGGTTCGCTGGGCGCCGGTGCTCTGACCACCACCTACACGGCTTCTCAGGGTCTGCTCCTGATGATCCCGAACATGTACAAGATCGCGGGCGAGCAGCTCCCGGGCGTCTTCCACGTCTCCGCGCGTTGCGTCGCTTCCCACGCCCTGAACATCTTTGGCGATCACTCCGACGTCATGGCCTGCCGCCAGACCGGTTTCGCCATGCTCGCCGAGGGCAACGTCCAGGAGGTCATGGACCTCTCGCCGGTGGCTCACCTTGCCGCCATCGAGGGTAAGACCCCGTTCCTTAACTTCTTCGACGGCTTCCGCACCAGCCACGAGATCCAGAAGGTCGCCATGTGGGACTACAAGGATCTGGCCGAGATGTGCGACATGGACGCCGTCCAGGCTTTCCGCGACCACGCGCTCAACCCTGAGCACCCGCACACCCGCGGCAGCCACGAGAACGGCGATATCTTCTTCCAGAACCGTGAGGCCTGCAACAAGGTCTACGACGAGCTTCCCGCCGTCGTCGAGGGCTACATGAAGAAGATCAACGAGAAGCTCGGCACCGATTACGGCCTGTTCAACTACTACGGCGCTCCCGATGCTGATCGCGTCGTCGTGTGCATGGGCTCCTTCTGCGACGTGCTCGAGGAAGTCATCGACTACCTCAACGCTCACGGCGAGAAGGTCGGCCTGGTCAAGGTTCGCCTGTTCCGCCCGTTCTCCATCAAGCACTTTGTGGACGTTCTCCCCGAGACCGTCCAGAAGATCGCCGTCATGGACCGTACCAAGGAGCCGGGTTCCATCGGCGAGCCGCTCTACCAGGACGTCGTCTCCGCTCTCTACGAGGCCGGCAAGACGGGCATCAAGGTCGTCGGCGGCCGTTATGGCCTGGGCAGCAAGGACACGCCTCCCGCGTCCGCGTTCGCTGTCTTCGAGGAGCTCAAGAAGGACGAGCCCAAGCGCGAGTTCACCATCGGCATTGTCGATGACGTGACCAACCTGAGCCTGCCCGAGGCCGAGGATGCGCCCAACACCGCAGCCCCCGGCACCATCGAGTGCAAGTTCTGGGGTCTGGGTGGCGACGGTACCGTCGGCGCCAACAAGAACTCGATCAAGATCATCGGCGACCACACCGACAAGTACGTCCAGGCCTACTTCCAGTACGACTCCAAGAAGACCGGCGGCGTCACTGTCTCGCACCTGCGCTTTGGTGATTCCCCGATCCGCTCGCCGTACTACGTGACCAAGGCCGACTTTGTCGCTTGCCACAACCCCAGCTACATCGTTAAGGGCTTCAAGATGGTCCGCGACGTCAAGCCGGGCGGCACCTTCCTGGTCAACTGCCAGTGGAGCGACGAGGAGTTCGCCGAGCACATGCCCGCCGTGGCCAAGCGCTACATCGCGAACAACAACGTCAACGTCTACCTGATCGACGCTATCGACCTGGCGGCCAAGGTCGGCATGGGCAAGCGCACCAACACGGTGCTCCAGTCCGCCTTCTTCGCGCTGGCCAAGGTCCTGCCCGCCGAGAACGCCCTGCAGTACATGAAGGACGCGGCTACCAAGTCCTACATGAAGAAGGGCCAGGCTATCGTCGACGCCAACCACAAGGCCATCGATGCCGGCGCTACCGCCTTCCGTAAGTTCGAGGTTCCGGCCGACTGGGCTACCGCCGAGGATGCCGCTCCCGTCGAGCTCTCCGAGGAGACCAAGTCCGCTATCGCCCAGCAGGTCAAGAACCTGCTCGAGCCCATCGATCGCATGGACGGCGACAGCCTGCCTGTTTCCGCCTTCGTCGATTGCGCCGACGGCCAGTTTGAGCTGGGCGCCTCCGCATACGAGAAGCGCGGCGTCGCCGTGGTCGTTCCCCACTGGGACGAGACCAAGTGCATCCAGTGCAACCAGTGCGCCTACGTGTGCCCGCATGCCACCATCCGCCCGTTTGCGATGACCGAGGACGAGGCTGCCGCCGCGCCCGAGGCTACCCGCACGCTCGACGCCATGGGCCCCAAGGCCAAGGGCATGAAGTTCACCATGGCTGTGTCCCCGCTCGACTGCATGGGTTGCACCAACTGCGTCAAGGTTTGCCCCAAGGGCGCCCTCGAGATGGTTCCCACCGAGCAGGAGATGGACCAGCAGCCCGTTTGGGACTACATGGTCGAGAACGTCTCCGAGAAGAAGGAGCTCATCGCGGCCAACGTCAAGGGCAGCCAGTTTAAGCAGCCCTACCTGGAGTTCTCCGGCTCCTGCGCCGGCTGCGCCGAGACCGCCTATGCACGTCTGGTGACCCAGGTCGCCGGCGACCGCATGTTCATTTCCAACGCCACCGGCTGCTCCTCCATTTGGGGCAACCCCGCTGCCACCGCTCCTTACTGCAAGGACAAGGACGGTCACGGCCCGGCGTGGAACAACTCCCTGTTCGAGGACAATGCCGAGCACGGCCTGGGCATGGCCGTTGGCTATGAGGCCGTTCAGCACAAGCTGATCGCCGCTACCCAGGACATCATCGCTGCCGATGGTCCGTCCGATGAGCTCAAGGCCGCCGGCCAGGCTTGGATCGACTCCGTCAACGACGCCGAGGCCTCCAAGACCGCTGCCGCTGCCTACGTTGCCGAGCTCGAGAAGTGCGGCTGCGACGCTTCCAAGGCGATCCTCGCCGACAAGGCTTACCTCACCAAGAAGTCCTTCTGGATCTTCGGCGGCGACGGCTGGGCCTACGACATCGGCTTCGGTGGCCTGGACCACGTCCTGGCTTCCGGCCACAACGTCAACGTCTTCGTCTTCGACACCGAGGTTTACTCCAACACCGGTGGTCAGGCCTCCAAGGCCTCGAACTTGGGCCAGGTCGCTCAGTTCGCCGCCGCCGGTAAGGTGACCAAGAAGAAGTCTCTGGCCGAGATTGCCATGAGCTACGGCTACGTCTACGTGGCACAGGTTGCCATGGGCGCCAACCCGGCTCAGACCCTCAAGGCCATCCACGAGGCCGAGGCCTACGACGGCCCGTCCCTCATCATCGGCTACAGCCCCTGCGAGATGCACTCCATCAAGAAGGGCGGCATGCAGAACTGCCAGGCCGAGATGAAGAAGGCTGTCGAGTGCGGTTACTGGAACCTCTTCCGCTTCAACCCCGAGGCTGCTGCCGGCAAGAAGTTCTCACTCGATTCCAAGGAGCCCGCGGGCGGTTATCAGGAGTTCCTGATGAACGAGGCCCGTTACGCTTCGCTGACGCGTTCCTTCCCCGAGCGCGCCGAGGAGCTCTTCAAGGAGAACGAGCAGGCCGCTATGGACCGCTACGCTCACCTGTTGAAGCTCAAGACGGTGTACAACGAGGCCTAGGTCTCCCACCGCAGGATCTGAGGGCTAACCTTCGCGGACGTCCTCGGACATGAAAGAACCCCCGCTGCGCACTACGTGCGGCGGGGGTTCTTTCGTCCTGCGGAGTGTCCGCGAAGGTTAGCCCTCAGATCCTGCTACGACTACGTCCTCGGATTGTGGGGCTGAATGAAGGACGTGGCTGTGGGGGTGCCTTGTCCCGGTCGCTGTTTCGCGGCGTGGCCGCGAAACCACGCGCCACTTTGGGCATGGAGGGCTAGCTGATTGTGGCCTTCTGCTGCCCCAGTGCTGTTTCGCGCCTTTGGCGCGAAAGGCGCAGTACTTTGGGCGTGGGGGCTGGCTTGCGGACTCAGATGACCTAGAGAGATATGGGTGCAAACGAGAAATCGTTGTTGGGGTCGTCCTTTTCCATAAACTCATCGAGACAGAATGTCATATAGATTGGAACGTAAAGGATCTTGCCCTCTTTGCAAAGGTTTTCGTGGCTCAGCACAACGGCCTCGGGAATTTTGTACTCGCCCACACTCATCAAACGGTCGAGGGCTGCATGTGCTCGAACTTTCTTGCCCGATTTGACTTCGATTGGGACAACATGCCCGCGGGCACCTTCGATTACAAAGTCGACTTCACCGACCTCACGCGTTTGGTAGTACCACGTATCTGCTCCGAGGGCAACGAGTTCCTGTGCGACCACGTTCTCATAGAGGCCGCCGAGGTTGGGGGTTTTCATGTCAAGGTAGACGGCGCGTGCCGTGCTGCCGGGATACCGCGATGCGAGCATACCTGTATCGGACTCGTATAGTTTAAAGGCCGTCGTTTTCTCCGTCCTCTTGAGAGGACTTCGTGCCTCCGTCACCTGGGGGACCATCAATCCAACGCCTGCGTTCACCAGCCATAGGAAATCCTGCTCGTATTTTTGAAGACGAGCTCCCTCGCCTAGAGACGAGACGATAAAGCGATGGGACTCCGCCTCAAGCTGAACGGGAATTTGCTCGAAAATGGAGCGAACGTTAAACGCTCGAGTCGATGCATATTTAGAGATATCGCTTTTGTACTGATCGACTAGCTGAATTTGAAGCTCACGCGTTCTCACGAGCGAATAGCCCGAATCGATATAGTTCTGAACGACCTCCGGCATGCCGCCGCAAACGATATAGGCTCTAAAGTTTTTGAGCATCGCCTCATGAATAAAATTTTCGACGGGACGCCTCTCGACAAGGCAGCTGCGGATGTCTGCAAGCACATTCTCGCTGACGCTGTTTGCCCAACAAAACTCTTCAAAATCCATCGGCCGCATAACAATGTGCTCGACATACCCTACCGGAAAAGAAGAGATCCCCTTAAACTCAGTCCCAAGCATAGACCCCGAGAAGACATAGCTAAAGCGTCCGTCCTCGACCAGCGCCTTCATAAGTGTAACGATCTGCGGATACTCCTGAATCTCATCGACGAAGATAAGCGTGTCTCCTTCAACAAGCGGTGCATCCGCAAGAAGGGCCACACGGTTGATGAAGTCAATGGAGTTCTTAGCGCCAACAAGTACGTCTCTTGCCTCGGCATCAAGTAGCAGATTGACCTCATAATACGAAGCGTAGTTGCTCTTTCCAAACGCGCGAATCGCATAGCTCTTGCCAATCTGACGCGCACCGGTAACAAGCAGGGCCTTATGGGAGTTATTCTTCCAGCTCAAAAGCCTATCAGTGACTTTGCGGCGTAGCATTAAAACACCTCATTGACAAAAATTGGCAAATAGATTTGCCCCTAATCATACAAAAATTGACAAATAGATTTGACCCAAATCATACAAAAATTGGCAAATAGCAAAGCTCACTTAGGCCTCAAAGCCAGCGAGCCAGCACGGTACTTTGCGAAAAGGCTGGCGGCGCCGTTGTTGAGGGTGGCCAGGTTGACAGTGGCGCCGTTAGCGTTCTCGGCTGCTTGGGCGCGCAGGAGCGAAAGGGCGTCGGTAGCGTTCATGCAGAAGCCGACGGTAAAGTTCCATACTGCGAACTCGCAGTCGCTTGCCGCGGGGTGAAGCGCGATCGGCTATCCCTTATGTTGGATGAAAAGCCCCATGTTTTTGCAGGGGTGCATACTCGTCAAATTAATGTATAGAATCGCGTATAGTGCGAGTAAGATATTGCGCTGTCCGTTTTGTGTTTAGCAAAGATATAGTTTGCATAATCTGGTCTAATCCCTGCTCTATTTAAATAAAGTTGCACGTAAATGGCGTAGATATGCCTGAACTGGGCTTCTTTACGCTGAGCGGGTAAAATCGACCGTTCGCCGCTTAGGTATTTTCAAAATGAATAAAATGAGCGATAAAGAGAATATAAACCTTAATAAACTCGCGTATCGCACGGACGCGGGTTATTAATGGGTTGTAGGCCTTTTACAGAAAGGATTCCAGCAATGTCTAAGCCTCTTGGCAAGCCCGATCGTATTGTCGTCGCCCTCGGCGGCAACGCCCTCGGCAACAACCCCGTCGAGCAGATCGAGGCCGTGAGCAACACCGCCCACGCTCTCCTTGGTCTTATCGAGCAGGGCAACGAGATCATCATCACCCACGGCAACGGCCCGCAGGTCGGCATGATCCAGAACGCCTTCGCCGCTGCCCACGATGCCATCGGTACCCCCGAGATGCCGCTGCCCGAGTGCGGCGCCATGTCCCAGGGCTACATTGGTTATCACCTGCAGCAGGGCATCGGCCGCGAGATGCACAAGCGCTATAAGCGTTGGCACGCCGCCACCGTCGTCACCCAGATCGAGTGCGATCCGGATGATCCCGCGTTCAAGAACCCGACTAAGCCGATCGGTCCCTTCTACACCGAGGAGCAGGCCAAGGAGTTCATGGCCGAGGATCCCTCCAAGGTCTTCGTCGAGGATTCCGGCCGCGGCTGGCGTCGCGTCGTCGCTTCTCCCGATCCCAAGAAGATCGTCGAGGCTGACTCCATCCTCAACCTGCTCGACAACGAGTTCATCGTCATCGCCTGCGGTGGCGGCGGCATCCCCGTCGTCCGCGACTACGAGAACAAGGGCTGCTACAAGGGCGTTCCCGCCGTCATCGACAAGGACCTGGGCGGCGAGCTGCTGGCCGAGGACTGCGACGCCGACGTTCTGTTCCTGCTGACCGCCGTTGAGCATGTCGCCATCAACTTTGGCAAGCCCAACCAGGAGGAGCTCGAGGACCTCACCGCCGACGAGGCCGAGCGTCTGGCCGACGAGGGTCAGTTCGGCAAGGGTTCCATGGAGCCCAAGGTCCGTGCTGCCATCAAGTTCGCTCGTTCCCGCAAGGGCCGCACCTGCATCATTGGCGCTCTGGACAAGGCCGCCGAGACCATGGCCGGCCTCTCCGGTACCCGCATCCACGAGTAGTCTCTACTCTGTTGCCTCTCTCGTGGGCGCCAGGCAAAGCGCCCACAAACTAGCCTCTCTTCATGAGCCCCGC
>CAJMOC010000016.1:0-34334 GCA_905214945.1 uncultured bacterium | reverse complement strand
CACTCCAATGTCGCATGAATAAGCGGGATTCAATCCCTGCAACTCTAACAGAATGTGTCAGGTGCCTGCCCCCTTTGTCGCAGGCTGCGCTTGCCTGTATAGTCGCAATACAGGCGAAGATGGTCTCAGGTACATCGCGGGCGACAGGAGATCCCATGGGTATGCACACGACAAAGGTTGCAGTGGGCGAGGGCAAGTTTGCGCTCGAGGCCCAGTTGACGGTGACGCCGCGCGGCATGGTGGTGTACGCCTGCTCGCCGGAGTACGCGCATCTGGGCGCCACGGCGCAGGCCATTCCGCGCCCTGAGCCCGGTCGCACGGCGACCGTGAGCATCCTGGCCGTTCCGTGCCATCGAGATGAGATCCCGGCGCACGATATCGCGGCGGCGCTGGCCACGCGCTTTGGCGTGCCGGTAGTTGCAAGCACGGGCTTTCATGTGGAGCATGCGACTGCGGACGATCTGCAGCGCGTGCTCGCTACCACCAAGGAGCTCATCGCCGCGCTCGAGGAGGCCGCCGCGCGCATCCTGCGCGCCGGCTGGGATGAGGGCGGTGCAGGCGCCGAGGTCGTGGCGGTCGATGCCGCGACCGGCGAGGCGCTTGGCCCTGTCGATCGCATCGAGGCACATGCCGGCGAGGGCATTCTGCACCAGGCTTTTCTGACGCTTCTAGTTGAGGGCCGGGGCGAAGACGCGCGCCTGCTGCTCTGTCGTCGCAGCAAGCTCAAGCGCCTTTGGGGTGGGGTGCTTGCCGACGGTTGCGCCGGCCATCCGCTCCCCGGGGAAGACGTCGCGGCCGCCACGGCACGTCGCATGGGCGAGGAGCTCGGCGTCGCGCGCGAGCCGGGCGATCTCAAACATCTGGGCCATATCGTCTACCGCGAGGACCACGGCGACGGTCGCTGCGAGTGCGAATGGTGCGAGGTGTTCGCAGCCCATGTCGAGCCGGGCGAGCTGCATATCAACCAAGAGGAGATCTCGGAGGTGCGTCGCGTGGCCCCGTCCGAGCTCAAAGGCTACCTGCAGGGTCACCCCGAGCAGCTGGCCCCCTGGCTCCGCGAGGCGCTCAGCGACCCATCCATCCGTACGGCCTTCGCTATGTAACAAAGGTACAGTCCCTTTGCCATATCCAAACCGTCACAACATTCGATGAAAATCTCGAAAACGAGGAAAAGCGTCGAATGTTGTGACGGTTTTTGTCTAGGGGATCGCTTCTCATCCAAAAATCCCGCTTGACTGTATTGCAACAACACAGCGCAACGTAAGGGGTGTCCGATAACGGGCGCCCCTTTTTAAGTGGCAACGTGGCCGCGAATCCGGAGCGCCCCCAACAAGAAAGGTGGGGAGATGGAAGCGGAAAAGAAGGCGTTTAAGATCACCAAGCGCGAAATTGGCTTTGTGCTGGGTATCGTTGTCTTTTTGCTGGTGAAGTTTCTTCCTTTGGCGGAGCTGAGCTCGACGGTCGAGCTCACGGTCGGCGCTCAGACCTGTCTAGCACTGACGCTCGCCACGGTGGTGTTCTGGGCATGTGGCGTGGCACAGCCGGGCTTTGTGGGCCTGCTCTACTGCGCGCTGCTCGTTCTGTTCAAGGTGTGCGTGGACGACACGGGCGCCGCGAGCATCTCGGCGACGGTCGCCTCCACGTTTAGCTCGTGGACCAAAGCTACCATGTGGCTCGTCATCGGCGCCTACCTCATCGCCAGCGCGGTCAAGGAGTCGGGGCTGGGCGAGCGCATCGCCTATGCGTTTATGCTCAAGTTCGTGCGCGACGCCAAGTCGCTCATCATCTCGATCTTCGCGCTCACCTTTGTGCTGTCGCTGCTGATCCCGCACCCGTTCCCCCGCGCCTTCCTCATCCTCGCCGTCGTCTCGGTCATCGCCGAGTCCGCCGGCTACGGTGACGATGACCGCGGCAAGCTCGGATTCCTCGTGTTTGCCGCTGCCGCCCCGGGTTCCATGTTCTTCCTGACGGGCGACTCCACGCTCAACCCGCTTGTTGCGCAGTACAGCGCCGAGGCCGGCGGCATGAGCCCGTCCTTTATCGACTGGTTCCTGTACATGAGCGTGCCCATGCTGGTTGCGCTGCTGTGTACCCTGTTCTTGGGCCTCTTCCTCTTTAAGCCCAGCAAGGAGCTCGTCTACGATCGCGAGCGGATCGTGGCCAAGCAGGCCGCGCTCGGTAAGCTCTCCGTCAAGGAGATCCGCACCATCGTGTGGCTTGTCATCGCCATCGCGCTGTGGCTCACCGTCTCGGGCGATTACATCGGCTGGGTGACACTTGCCATCGGTGTCGCGCTCGCCATGCCCATCATCGGCGAGGTCCTTACCCCCGCCAGCTGGAACGCTGTCGACATCAAGTCCCTCATGTTCCTGACGGCCGCCATGGCCGTGGGTTCCGTGGGCGGTGCCACCGGCATGAACGCCTGGATCGCCGATGTCGTGCTTCCCAGCTCCGTGCCCGAGAACATCTTCCTGTTCGCCCTGCTTGTCGCCGCGCTCTCCATGATCATCCACATGTTCATGGGCTCGGTCATGGCCGTGCTCGGCGTGTGCGTGCCGGCGTTCATCAGCTTCGCGGCCGGCTCCAGCGTGAGCCCGCTCGCCGTGGCGCTCATCGTCTTCACGTCCATCAACATCCACTACATCCTGCCGTTCCACAACCTGCCGATCCTTATCGGCGAGGGCAAGGACGCCGGCGGCTACACCTCCAAAGAGGCTATGCGCATGGGCATTCCCCTCACTGCGGTCGTCTTTATCGTCGTGCTGGTCGAGGCCGCCTGGTTCCACCTCTTTGGCCTGATGTAAGCGGTCGAGCGCTTGGGCTGTAAGCAGCCGAGTGCTCGAACTGCGAGTGGCCGAGCGTCCCATCTATGAGCGCCGCGGCCCCACTACGTTACCCAGCCCGGCGGCATCCTCGCCGCCGGGCACTCTCCCGAAAGGAGCACGCTATGTCCACTACCGATGCTTCCCAGATCCACGACCTGCGCTCCGCACTCGACTTTTTGCGCAAGATGCCGGGCCAGCTGCTCGAGACCGACACCCAGGTCGATCCCGATGCCGAGGTTTCGGGCGTCTATCGCCACGTCGGTGCCGGCGGCACCGTTATGCGTCCGACCAAAGAGGGTCCGGCGATGGTCTTCAACAACGTCAAGGGCTTTGACGACGCCAAGGTCTGCATCGGCATGCTTGCCAGCCGCAAGCGCGTTGCCGCCCTGCTCGACCTGGATGAGGAGCACCTGGGCCTCGAGATCGGTAAGCGCTTCGAGAACCTGATCGCGCCCGAGCAGATCGCCGAGGGTGCGCACGTCGACTGCCAAGAGGTCGTGTACAAGGCGACCGACGAGGGCTTTGACCTGCGCAAGATCGTTCCCGCTCCTACCAACACGCCCGTCGACGGCGGCCCCTACATCACCATGGGCCTCGCCTACGGCACGAGCCCCGACGGCTCCCAGTCCGACGTGACCATCCACCGTTTCTCCTGCGTCGACAAGGACAAGCTCGCCATGTGGATTACCCCCGGCAGCCGTCACCTGGGCGCGTTCTTTGACGAGTACTGCCAGCGTGGCGAGGATATGCCCATCTCCATCTCCATCGGTTTGGACCCCGCCGTGTACATGTGCTGCGGTTTTGAGGCTCCCACCACACCGCTCGGCTTCAACGAGCTGCAAATTGCCGGCGCCCTGCGCGGCCACGCTGTCGAGCTTGCCGACTGCGTCACCGTTCCGCAGAAGTGCATCGCCAATGCCGAGTACGTGCTCGAGGGCTACCTCATGCACGACGAGACCATCAACGAGGACGTCAACGGCCACGGCTACGCCATGCCCGAGTTCCCCGGTTACACCGGTGGCGCCAAGGTCTGCCCGGTGATCAAGATCACCGCCGTTACCACGCGCGTCAACCCCATTATGGAGAGCTGCATCGGTCCTTCGCACGAGCACGTGTCCATGGCCGGTATCCCCACCGAGGCCTCCATCTACAAGATGGTCGAGACCGCCATCCCGGGCCGTCTGCTCAACGTCCACGCCGCTCCCTGCGGCGGCGGCAAGTTCGTTGCCATCATGCAGTTTAAGAAGTCGAGCAAAAATGACGAGGGCCGTCAGCGCAACGCCGCCATGCTCGCCTTCTCGGCATTCTCCGAGCTCAAGCACGTCATCCTTGTTGACGAGGATGTCGATATCTTCGATATGAGCGACGTGATGTGGGCCATGACCACGCGCTTCCAGGCCGACGTCGACCTCATCACCATCCCCGGCTGCCACTGCCACGTGCTCGACCCGTCCAACGACCCCGCGTTCGACCCCACGATTCGCGAGCACGGCATCGCCTGCAAGGCCATCTTCGACTGCACGGTCCCGTTCGACCTCAAGAAGAACTTCATTCGCTCGCAGTTCATGGAGATCGACACAGACAAGTGGGCCAAGGAGATTGCTTTCTAGTAAGTAGCCCTACCAAGTAGTTAAGGAGCCGTCATGCCTGAGTCTTCTGTCCGTCCCCGTCGCATTGTCGTTGGCGTGTCTGGCGCCAGCGGTGCCGCGCTGGGTCTTGAGTGCCTCAAATGCCTGCGCCAGGCAGGTGCCGAGTCGGCGCTTGTCGTCACGCGCGGGGGAGAGATCACCATCGAGCAGGAGCTCGGCATGACGCTCGACGAGTTTGCCACGCATGCCGATGTGGTCTACGACAACAAGAACATCGGCGCTGCCATCGCAAGCGGCACCTATCCGGTCGATGGCATGATCGTGGCACCCTGCTCCATGAAGACGCTCGCCGGCATCGCGAGCGGCTACAGCGAAAACCTGTTGCTGCGTGCGGCCGACGTGCAGATGAAAGAGCAGCGCCGCCTGGTGCTCATGGTGCGCGAGACGCCCTTCAGCGCCATTCATGTCGACAACATGGCGCGCCTGGCGCGCGTACCGGGCGTCATGCTCATGCCGCCCATGCTCACGTTTTACAACGGCCCCGCCACGCTCGATGACGCGGTGCATCACATCGCCGCCAAGGCGCTCGAGGCCGTCGGCGTGTCATGTGCAAACTATAAGCGCTGGTCATAGGCGTCTTTAGGGTAGGATACGAGTAGTGTTTGAGCCCGCTGCCCCTGTGGGCGGCGGGCTTTGTGCGCAAAAGGGATGTGTCGGGAGGACCTATGCAGACGGGCATGTATGCGATTAGCGAGATGGCGAGCTTGTTTAACGTTTCGCGCCAAACGCTCATCTACTACGACAAGATCGGTCTGTTTAAACCCGCCGTGGTGAACGAAAAGGGCTACCGTTTCTATTCGCCCACGCAGATCCCGCTCATGCGTCTGATCTGCATGCTGCGCGACCTGGGGCTCGAACTCGACGAGATTGACCGCCTGACCTCGACGTTCGACATTGGCGAGATGACCGATCACCTGCGCTCGCGGGTGCAGGCGCTCGATGAGCAGATTGCCGGGCTCAAAGCCGAGCGCGCGAGCGTACAGGAGCGTCTAAGCTTTTACGACGAGGCGGTTTACTGGCGCGAGCGCGAGGGCAAGCCGGAGCTCAAGCAATTCGAGCGTCGCTACGTGGTCTTTGAGGAGTTTCCGGGCGATATCGAGCGCGGCCGCTCGATGCTGCACCCTACGCTCATGCGGGCAATCCTGCGCATGCGTACGTTGACGGGCACGCGCCCCATGCGCGGTTGGGGCGCCATGCTGCGTCGCGAGGCGCTGCATTCCGACGACCCTATCGCCGGCGCGGGCTCCTTTGTCGTGCTGCCGCGCGGTGTCGAGGAACTGCTGCCGAGCGACGCTGCCGAGCTGGCAGAGATCGGCATCGAGGTGCTGCCCGAGGGCACATACCTGTGCATGAGCCGCTGGGGTATGCCGTACGAGCCCGAGGGCATCCGCGCCATCGTTGCCTGCATGGACGAGCACGCGCTCCAGCCCGTTGGCAACGCTTTCGACTTTTGCTACCTCGATACCACGAGCTACGACGAGTCCCACCAAGAGGACTTTTGCTGCATCCAAATCCCCGTCGCCCTCCAGATGTGACAACGGGACAGTCCCTTTGCCACATCCATTTCTTAGAAACTTGCAAAATCTGCAAGTTTCTAAGGCGTCATCTTATAAACTTGCAAAATTTGCAAGTTTCTATGTTTTCACGTCTGGTCGTGTGACAAAGGGACAGTCCCTTTGTCACATTCCGTGCGAGCTCCTGTGCCATCTGGGGGTATAAGGCTAGCAAGTGTTTATTTGCGAGGCCAAGGGGGCGCCCCGTATGGATATCGATAACTTTGAATGGTGGTATAGCGAGGGCGAGGCTCCGGACGAGGAGTGGGACGAGCCCGCGCCGCGTGACGTGTCGAGCGACGAGGACGAGGCCGGCAACGATGCTGCTGTCGAGCCTGACGCCGCCTCCGATGCCGCCGAGCCCCTGACCTTTGAGCAGGCTTGGGCCCAAGCCGAGGCCGATGAAGCTAAGGCCGATGCCACGGCCACACTCGGTGAGCCTGCGGACATGTCCATCTCGCCGGCCAAGATCCCGCAGCCGCGCCATAACATCGACCCCGGCAGTACGGCATCCTTCAGCATTCTCGACGTGCCCTCGCAGGGTGCCCAAGCACCCGCGCCCACACGTCGCCCCGACCTGGCTCGCGAGGAGGACGCGGGCCGTCGCTCTCCGCTCGGCCCCATCCTCATCGCCTTCATGGCCGGCGTTATCGCATGCTCGGTAATTGGAAACGTCTGGAGCCATGTTGAACAACAACGAAAAGACGCCGCCAAGGTCGAGATGTCCGTCGAACAATCGCTCAGCCGCACGCGCTCGGTGCATGTATCGGTCGAGGTCAAGGACGGCGCGACGTGGGACACCGCGCGCGGCGACAGCCAGATGCTCGTCCATATCGTGGGTCGCACGCTCAAGGGGCAAGCGATCGACGAGTACCAATACGTCAATTCCGAAGGTGACGGCATCGAGCTCAAGCCCGGCGACTACGAGCTCACGGTCGATGAGCCGCCCGTCGCCACCGACGGCACGCGTTACCGTGCCTCAAAGCGCATGGTTCCGGTGAGTTTTAATTCACAGGCGCCCGATACGGTCGATAGCACGCCGCAGGGCGGGTTTGACCTTTACGCTATTGCTCAATAACTGCACCTGTCGCTCAACCCCGCCGCCAAGAGTGGGACAATAGCCCTCGACACCGTTGTTTACTATTGGAGGAAGTAGCATGTCCACCGTCACTACCATCAAGCGCGGCGGCCTCACCGCGGCCATCGATTCCATGGGTGCCCAGCTCACGAGCCTTGCCCTCAACGGCAACGAGTATCTGTGGCAGGGCGACCCGGCCTTTTGGGGCAAGCATGCGCCTATCCTGTTCCCCATCGTGGGATCGCTGCGCAACAACATGGCGACATCTGCGGCCGGCACCTGCGAGATGCCGCGCCATGGACTCGCTCGCATCGTCGAGCACAAGTTGGTCGAGGTTTCGGAGGACGGCTCCTCGGTAACGTACGAGATCACTGACACGCCCGAGTCGCTCAAGGCGTTCCCGTTCCACTTTAAGCTCAACATGACCTATGCCCTGACCGGCGACGCCACGCTCACGCAGACCTTTGCCGTCACCAACACCGGCGACGTGGCCCTGCCGTTCTCGGTGGGCGGTCATCCTGCATTCAACGTGCCCGCCCCCGGTGCCGAAGACGAGGCGTTCGAGGATTACGAGCTGGCGTTTACCGAGGCTTGGACTAACGAGGCCCCCATCATCACGCCCGACGGTCTTATGACGTTCGAGGGCAGCTACAAGGCTCCCGATAACTCGGACGTGCTGCCCATCACGCACCGCAGCTTCGATAACGATGCCATCATGTTCACCGATGTCCCGGGTTCCACGCTCACGCTGCGCGGCCGCAAGTCGGGCCACGGCGTCAAGATCGACTTTGAGGGCTTTAAGTACATCGGCGTGTGGTCTGCCGCCAACGACGCCCCGTTTGTGGCGCTCGAGCCCTGGACCGGCCACACCACCATGGACACCGAGGACGACGTCTTTGAGCACAAGGTCAACACCATTACCTTGGCACCGGGTGAGACGGACGTTCGCAGCTTTAGCGTTACCCTGCTCTAGAGGTTCCGCCGTTCTAACGAACGACGGACCGGTCGACGCTGCGCGCCACCCAGAGCGACAATTTGTCATTCAAAAGGCAAGGCATGACCAGAAGGTCTATGCCTTGCCTTTTTCATGCTAACTTGTTCGCTCTGGGTGGCGCCCGCTGGCATTGCCAAAACATCGACGCTCCCAATGACTACCGTGTGTCTATTAATTTTTCGAGCTTGTGCTGCGCTGCTGGTCGCTGGCGTATATCCTGTTAAGTCGTCAGCATACGATTCAACAGGGAAGGCAGATTATGCATTCTCCCCATCAACGCGACGCGCATCCACAGCCGGTATGCAGCCGTCGCATCTTTTTGGGTAGTGCTCTCGCTGCGAGCGCTTCTGTCGTCGCCGGCGCACTTGCCGGCTGCCAGCGTCCCTCCACGCTGGAAGTAGTTCAGCCCACGACGGGCGGCGGTCGCGATGACCTGTCCGATTCCGTTATCGGCAAGGACAAGATCCGCATCGGCATGGAGGCGGCCTACGCCCCGTACAACTGGCAGGTTTCCGAGGCCAGCGAGTTCACGATCCCCATCGACAACGTGCAGGGCGCCTATGCCGATGGCTACGACGTGCAGATCGCCAAGATCGTCTGCAAGGCTCTCGGCGGCGAGCCCGTTGCCGTCAAGCAGAGCTTCTCGGGCCTTATCGACTCGCTCAACAACGGCCAGATTGACCTCATCATCGCCGGCATGAGCGCCACGCCCGAGCGCGAGGAGTCCGTCGGTTTTTCCGACCCGTACTTTATCGGCTACTTTGGCCTGTTCGTAAAAGAGGGCTCGCCCTACCAAAACGCGACCAAGCTCAGCGACTTCAGCGGTGCCACGGTGCTCGGCCAAAAGGACACCATGCTCGATACCGTCATCGACGAGATCCCGGGCGTCGTTCACAAAAATCCGGTCGATTCGGTCCCCACGGTGTTCTCGAATCTGCTGCAGGGCACGTGCGACGCCGTGACCTACAACACGGAGAACGAAAAGGGCTATATGGCCCAAAATCCCGGTATCGTCCCCATCCACTTTGCCGAGGGCGAGGGCTTTAAGCAGGAGGTCACGGCAAATGTCGGTTGCCGCAAGGGCTCGGACAAACTGCTTAAGCTCATCGACAAGACACTCAAGGGCATTAGCCAAGAGGAGCGCGACCAAATGTGGGACGCGTGCCTCGACCGTCAGCCGGCATAGGGAGGCAGCATGAAAGGCATCAATCGTCTGGCCTCCTTTATCAAGGCCGACCACCGTTATGTGTACCTGGGCACGAGCGTTATCGCGGCGCTCGGCTTGGCATTTAGCCAGCGCAACCCCACGCCGCTGAGCTTTTTGGCGCCCACCGGCATCTTCCAGGATTGCCTTTGGGCGATTCTTTGGGCCTGGATCGTCGTGTCGGCGGCAGCGCTCGTCACCAAGGTTATGCACTGGAGCGACTATCGCGAAAAGTCACCGTTTGCATCCGAGCGTTTCCGTCGCGGCGCGCGCCTGGGCAGCTATGTCGTGGTCGTCATCGCGGCGATCTTCTTTGTCGACCGCTGCGTCATGTCGTTTATCGATCTGGTGCAGGTGAGCATTGTCTCGGATTCCAACCCCAGCGACTTTTTGTCGAGCTTGGTCTACATGACCTACAAGAGCGGCGACTTCTTCATCCGTGGCATCGAGATCACCATCGCGCTTGCCACCTTCGGCACCGTCATCGCATTCTTCCTGGCGCTGCTCTTTGTGTTCCTGCGTATTCAGACCTTCGACCGCGTAGACAACGACCTGGTGCGCTTCTTTAAGAGCATCGGCCGCGGCTTTGCGACCGTCTACTCCACCATCGTGCGCGGCACGCCCATGATGGTCCAGGGCCTGCTCATCTATTACGCGGGCTTCACCGTTTTGCGCGGCATGGGCTTCGAGACTGCCCAGGCCAACCAGATTTGGAGTACCTTCACCGCCGGCCTCGTCACCATCTCGCTCAACTCCACCGCCTACATGATGGAGGTCCTGCGCGGCGGCATCGAGTCCATCGATCCCGGCCAGGCCGAGGCAGCGCGCTCGCTGGGGCTTTCGCAGTGGCAGGCTATGCGCAAGGTCGTGTTCCCCCAGGGCATTAAAAACGCGATTCCGGCGCTCACCAACGAGCTCATCATTAACATCAAGGATTCGTCGGTGCTCTCGGTCATCGGCGTGTTCGACCTCATGTATGCCACCACCACCGTCGCCGGCGTGTACTACCGCCAGATGGAGGTCTACTGCGTGGCGCTCGTGGTCTACCTGATCCTGACGCTCGTGGCGAGCCGCCTGCTCGAGGCCTTTGGCAAAAAGCTCGGCGCCGAGGCTCCTGCCACGCTGCCCAGCTCTAACTAGGCTTAAGACGAGGAGAATCATCATGGCAGATACCGCCACTACCGGCACCGCGGCCGCCGCACAAACTAAAGAGTCACTCATCCGCGTCGAGGGCCTGCGCAAGAGCTTCGGCTCGCTCGAGGTGCTCAAGGGTATCGACTTGTCCGTCAATCCCGGCGAGGTCGTCACCATCATCGGTGCTTCGGGTTCGGGCAAATCGACCTTTCTGCGCTGCCTCAACCTGCTCGAGACCCCGGACGCGGGCCACATCTGGTTCCACGGCCAGGACCTTACGGCCGAGCGCTGCAATATCAATAAACTCCGCGAGGACATCGGCATGGTGTTCCAGGGCTTTAACCTGTTCAACAACATGGATGTGCTCGACAACTGCACGCTCGCGCCCGTCACGCTCAAAAAGATGAGCAAGGCCGAGGCCGAGAAGGTCGCGATGGAGCATCTGACGAGCGTGGGGCTCGAGAAGTTCGCGCACGCCGCCGTGGGTCGCCTGTCCGGCGGCCAAAAGCAGCGCGTGGCCATCGCCCGTGCCCTGTGCATGAATCCGCAGATCATGCTGTTTGACGAGCCGACCTCCGCACTCGACCCCGAGATCGTGGGAGAGGTGCTCGAGGTCATGCGTAAGCTCGCTGCCGACGGCATGACCATGGTGGTCGTCACGCATGAGATGGCCTTTGCCCGCACGGTGTCCGACCGCGTGGTCTTTATGGACAAGGGCGTGGTGCTCGAGGATGCGGCACCGGCCGAGCTCTTCGGCAATCCCAAACACCAGCGCACCCGCGAGTTCCTCTCTCGCTATCTCGAGGACAAATAACCGACCGCAAACGCTTACGTTGCAGGGCCGCTCCCGTGGGGCGGCCCTCGTCATCACAATCGAAAGGATGTCATGGCCGAGGTTTGGCGCTTCTTTGCGCATGAGGACGATTTTGCCGATATAGACGAGGCCGGCGCGTGCGAGCGCCTGGGCCGCGTGCTGTCGTTTCCGACCATTTCGAGTATGGATGCCGAGGCGGTGGACCGGGAGCCGTTCGACGATCTGCGCGCCTATATGCAGCAGGCGTGGCCGCGCGTGTTCGAGGCGGGCGAGATCGAGCTCGTCGACCATTCGCTGCTCGTGACGCTTACCGGCTCCGACCCTGCCCTTAAGCCCGTTATGCTCATGGGCCACATGGACGTGGTTCCCGTGGTACCCGGCACCGAGGACGATTGGACGCATGCCCCCTTTAGCGGACATGTGGACGACACCTACATTTGGGGTCGCGGCGCCATCGATATGAAAGACCAGGTCACAGGCATTCTCGAGGCGGTTGAGTATGCGCTGGCCCATGGCTGGGAGCACGAGCGCACCCTGCTGCTGGCTTTTGGCCAGGACGAGGAAACCACGCAGTTCGGTGCGGGTGCCATCGGCCGCGTGCTCGAGGAACGCGGCATTGAGCTTGAGTGCCTGATCGACGAGGGCGACTACCGCATCGTTCCGGCTGCCGAGTACAGCGCGGGCGAGGGTTGGCTCATGCACGCCGACCTGGCTGAGAAAGGTTATGCCGACATTGTGCTCAAGACAAAGAGCGCGGGCGGACATTCCTCCAACCCCTACGGTGGCACTTCGCTCGAGGTGCTGAGCCGCGCCATCGCCGCAATCTGCGATATCGAATGGCCGACGCGCGTCACGGACCTGCTTGCCGCACAGCTCGTCGGGCTGGGGCTCTACACGGCCGATGAAATTGCCGCCAACAAGGACACCATCGTGCGCGAGTGCCTCGCCAGCAAGAAGCTCTATCCGCTCGTGACCACCACCTGTGCACCGACCCAAATCGAGGGCGGTAGCACCGGTGCTAACGTGATGCCGCAGGATATGTGGGCCAACATCAACTTCCGCATGCTCGAGGGCACGAGCGTGGCCGACGTTGTGGCGCGCTGCCGTGAGGCGGTTGCCGGGGCGGACCTTGCCGGTCGTGTCGAAGTGGAGCTGGGCCCCGGCAGCTCCGAACCCTCGCCGTCCCCGCGCATCGGTGGTCCCGGCCTCGAGGCGGTTCGCTCCATCGCCGCCCGCTATTTCCGTGATCCAAAGGGGACGGAGGAAAACGGATCATTCGAGCCAGTGGCAATTGTGCCCTCGACTGTGATTGGCGCGACCGACGCTGCCAACTACCAGAGCATTTGCCCTGAGTGCATTCGCTTCTCGGCCTTTGTGGTCGACGATGACGAGTGCGACCGCGGCGTCCACGGCACCAACGAGCGCATCACCCGCCGAGCCTACCTCCAGGGCATCCGTTTTCTCATCTCCCTGCTCCAAACGCTCTAGAATTCGACAAAGCGACAGTCCCTTTGTTAGCCGTTGGGGACGTTCTTAAACGACTAGTCGTAAAGGAACGTCCCTAACGGCTACGTCCGCTCATTCCGTGCGGGTTATATGCAGGTTTGCCTGCGCACGCTATCATGTATGGGTTAGACCGCAACTATGTACCCCATACGCGAAGGGATGCGCATGTATCTGAAGATCGACATGTTCTAGCCGGGCTTACCCCCGCATCGGCGCCCCGCGCCCCATCAATTCTGCCGATTTTCACCTTCACGCATATAAAGGAGTCCCGCCATGCGCGACAAGCTCGAAAAGATTATCAAGGCCTACGAGGAGCTCGAGAAGAAGCTCTCCGACCCGGCCGTCGCCTCCGATATTAAGGAGTTCACGCGTCTCAACAAGGAGTACGCGCACCAGTCCGACCTCATCGCCGCCTCGCGCGAGTACATCGGCGCGCTCGATGACATCGAGGCTGCCAAGGAAATGCTCCACGATACCACCGATGCCGATGAGAAGGAGATGCTCCAGATGGACATCTCCGAAAACGAGGCCAAGCTTCCCCAGCTCGAGGAAGACATTAAGTACATGCTCATCCCGAGCGACCCCAACGACGACAAGAACACCATCGTCGAGATTCGCTCCGCCGCCGGTGGCGATGAGGCAGCCATCTTTGCCGGCGACCTGTACAAGATGTATCAGCGTTTCTGCGAATCGCGCGGCTGGAAGACCACTGTGCTCGATTCCAGCCCCAGCGAGGCCGGCGGCTTTAAGTCCATCGAGTTCAAGGTCGAGGGCGACCGCGTCTACTCCGTCATGAAGTTCGAGTCCGGCGTGCACCGCGTCCAGCGCGTCCCCAAGACCGAGTCCCAGGGCCGCATTCAGACCTCCACGGCTACCGTCGCCGTACTTCCCGAGGCCGAGGAAATCGACGTTCAGATCAACCAGTCCGACTTGCGCATCGATACCTACTGCGCCTCCGGCCCTGGTGGTCAGTGCGTTAACACCACGTATTCCGCCGTGCGCATTACCCACCTGCCCACCAACACCGTGGTGCAGTCGCAGGAACAGCGCTCCCAGATCCAGAACCGCGAAGTCTGCATGCAGATGCTGCGCGCCCGTCTGTACGAGATGGAGCTCGAGAAGCAGCAGGCGGAGCTCGGTGCCGAGCGCCAGAGCCAGATCGGCCACGGCAACCGTTCCGAGAAGATCCGTACCTACAACCAGCCCCAGGACCGCGTGACCGATCACCGCATCGGCTTCAACTCCACCTACAACGGCGTCCTCCTGGGCGACCAGCTCGGCACCGTCATCGAGGCGCTCGCCGCCGCCGAGCGAGCCGAGAAGCTGGCACAGGCTGTCTAGTGGGTTACGGCGTTTTACCAAACGCCGTAACAGCTCGACGCTGCAAACGCCCCTAAGCGGCAATCTGACGTTCAATCGTCGGTCGCGTACCGAAGTACGCTTCCCTCCTCTTTCACGTCACCTTGCTCGCTTAGGGGCGTTTTCGCTGACGTATGCTCAACCTGTGGCGGGGCACTCATTGGGGACAGACTTAAATGAGTAGTCGTTGGGGACGTTCTTAAACGACTAGTCGAATAAGAACGTCCCCAATGACTAGGTTGGGTAAATTACTAATTGAATTTATTTAATCTGCTTTGTTGGAAATTAAGCTATTTACCTGCTTTAAGAAATTATCGGCATTCATCTGCTATTGAAAATATTGCTCCAAAAATCGTCCGAGAAGTCGCGGAGCGATTTTTGATGGGTCGTGCGTCAAGCGATGTGGCAAGTTCTTGGTTAGATATTGGTCAGTTTTGGGGCAACCTTGCCAAAAGCTTGACGAATGCAAATCTAGACGTCGACGAACGAACACTTTGAGCGAGCTCGGTACAAAATTCTGGGCTGATTCTCGATAATCGCCTTCAATCGTCCCTTGCCAAGCGCTGGCCTCGCTTACAATCTGCTCCGACATTCGCGCGCCGCCCGGCGCTTAAGAGGGGAGGACCCCATGGCAAACGAGATCTGGACCATCAAGCGTTGTCTCGAGTGGACCAAGGAGTACCTGGCCGAGCGCGGCGAGGAGCACCCCCGTCTTTCTGCCGAGTGGCTGCTGTGCGCCGCCACGGGCCTGGCGCGCATTGACCTATATATGCGTATGGACGAGACGCTTAACGCGGCCCAGCTCGAGACCATGCATGCGGCCGTCGTTCGTCGCGCCAAAGGCGAGCCGCTACAGTACATTACCGGCAGCACGCAGTTTCGCATGATTGACGTCGCGTGCGCTCCCGGTGTGCTCATTCCGCGCCCCGAAACCGAGATGCTCGTCGAGGAAGTCCTCAATTATCTGGATGCCGAGGTGCTGAGCCCCGAGGCTGCTGCCCGTCAGCGTGTTGAGCTGCCTTGGAACGATGAGGTCGAGGAGGCACGCAAGGCCGAGGCCGCGCTGGCAGACGAACGGGCGACTGCCGAGCGCCGTGCCGCTAACCTGACGGCTGCCGATGAGGCGGCGCTAGGCGGCGACGTACTGGGCAGCCGTGCCTATGCCGAGGAACTGGCCGATCGCGAGGCCGAGGAAGCCGCCGCGCAAGCAGCAGAAGCCGAAGCCGCGGAAGCCGCCGAGCCCGAGCTCGACGAATGCGGCATCGCCATCGAGGGTGCCGACCAGGAGACGGTTTCAGCTCAGGATGCCGCTGCGCCTGCCCCAGCCGAGCCCCGCACTGCCCGCGTTCTCGAGGTCGGCTGCGGCACGGGCTGTATCTCGCTCTCGATCGCCTGGGAGCGTCGCGGCCACGTCACCTGCACTGCTACCGATATCGAGCCGCGCGCCATCGACCTTGCTACCAAAAACCGCGATGCGCTTGGCCTCACGTCCGATGAGGTCGCCTTCAGCCTCACGAACCTGGTGAGCTCCATTCCCCGTGAAGAGTGGGGCACCTTTGACGTACTCGTCTCCAACCCGCCCTACATCCCCACCGATGTCATGCGCTCGCTGCCGCACGAGGTCAAGGACTTTGAGCCCGATCTGGCGCTCGAGGGTGGCGCCGACGGCCTCGATATCTTCCGTCGCCTGCTCAACGCGGCGCCCTACATGTTGCGCGCCGGCGGCCTCTTTGCCTGCGAGCTCTACGAGGGCGCGCTCGACGCTGCGGCCGAGCTCTGCCGCCAAGCGGGTCTGTCGGACGTGCGCATCGTCCACGACCTCACCGATCGCCCCCGCATCGTCCGAGCCATCGTCACCGAGCCCAAACAGCGCCAGTAATATTTATTAACTGGTTAGCAAAAATTATAAATTAGTTTATAATTAGGACGGCTGAAAGAGGTCGGCCCATGCAACCTCCTACCTTTCGGGAAATCATTGCCCTACTCAAGCACGATGGATTCGTGAAGGTCGCGCAAGTCGGTAGTCATGCTAAGTATGTTTCTGGTGACCGTGTTGTCACCGTGAACGGCTCTGGTGGTGATCGACCAAAGAAGGGCACGT
Source organism: uncultured bacterium (assembly GCA_905214945.1). Lineage (GTDB taxonomy): Bacteria > Actinomycetota > Coriobacteriia > Coriobacteriales > Coriobacteriaceae > Collinsella. Next base: position 18,117 of record CAJMOC010000016.1, on the reverse strand, counting down.
GGGCAAGTATTCGTCGCCAAGCTGGATGGTAGTTGGAGGCAAAATGAGGCAGCGATTTACCTATGACTGCGTTCTCATAAAAGAAGACGACGGTTACTGCGCTAGCTTCCCGCAGATTCCTGGCGCCTTTGCCGATGGCGATACGCGCGAAGAAGCGATTGCCCATGCTACCGAGGCACTGATGGCGTTTTTGGCCGACGACCTCAACAACGGTTTGACTCCGGCAGGGTACGAACGCTCGGCCGAGGTCGTGGCCCTTTCAGTCGAAATCGACCACGAGGACGCTCGGGAAGCGGCGTGCCGAACATTTAAAGACGCAGCGCTGGACCTCAAAGTCTCCGCTCCGCGGATTACCGCGCTGGTCAAAGCCGGCAAACTCGATGTTGAACTCGTCGACGGCCGTCGGATGATAACGATAGACAGTATCGAGCGTTACGCCGCCCAAGAACGTCACGCCGGAAGACCAAAGAAGTTCGTAGCCGTCCAATAACCCCCTCACTTTCACCGACTACTAGAGCCGCTCACCAAACCAACATGCGCTCTGGGCAAATAGATTGAACGTTTCGTGCGAGAATGCCCCACAGTAAACAAACTTGCACCAGAGCGTAAGGGGCTGGCATACACATGCAGACGGTCTATCGGGTATACGAGGGAGCGCGCGAGCCGCATCGGCTTGCCGTCGAGCACACGGCCGAGGTGCTCGGCTGTGGCGGTCTGGCCCTGATCCCGACCGAGACCGTCTATGGTGTCGCTGTGGCAGTTAACGCCTTTTCGGACGCCGTGCCTCAAGATACAAGCGAATTCCCATCGTGGCCGCGAGATCCGCAGGCCACCGTCAACGGCGCCGCGGTCCCCGCACTCGGTACCGGCTATCGTCGTATCTTTACCCTCAAGCAGCGCGAGCTCACCCAAACGGTTGCCTGGCTGGTCGATGATGCCGAGGCACTCGACCGCTATGGCGTGGATATCCCTAACGAGGCCCGCGTGCTCGCCCGACGATGCTGGCCGGGCGCCCTGACTATCGTGGTCAAGGCGGCCCCCTGCGTGCCGACCTTCATGCGCGCCGCCGACGACACGGTGGCGCTTCGCGCTTCGGCCTCGCCCGTGGTGCAGGCGCTCATCCGCGCCTGTGGCAGCCCCCTTGCCTGCACCAGCGCCAACACGCATGGCGCGCCCGCGCCGGCAAGCTTTGTCACGGTGGAGGAGCGCATCCTGGAGGGGGTCGATGTGGCCGTCGACGCCGGTGAGACCCCGTGTCGCGACGCTTCGACCATCGTGTCGTTTCAGCACGGTGAGCTCCAGATCCTGCGCCAAGGCGCACTTCCCGCATCAGAGATCGAACGGGTCCTGTCCGACCCGATGCAATAGAAAGGTTTAAGCGATGTCGTTGAATCTGGGCAGCTTGGGCATGGAAGATGCCTCGTTTGACTTTGGCGGTTCCTACATCATGGCGCTCGACTGCGGCACCACCTCGGTACTTGCGACCATCGTCGACGAGTACGGCTGCATCGTCGCGCAGGCACGTCGCAGCGTCAAAACCAGCTTTCCGCGTCCCGGCTGGGTGGAGCAAGACCCCATGGCGGTCCTTGCTAGCCAGATCGCCGTCATGATGGAAGTCCAGTTTAAGAGCGGTATCCACTCCGACCGCATTGCCGCCATCGGCATCTCCAACCAGCGCGAGACCACGGTGGTCTGGGATCGCGTGAGCGGTCAGCCGATCTATAACGCTATCGTATGGCAGTGCCGCCGTACCGCACCTCTGATCGACGAGCTTGTCGAGCAGGGCGCAGAAGGGCTGGTGCGCTCCCGCACGGGACTCACGCTCGACCCGTATTTCTCGGCCTCCAAGGTGCAGTGGATTCTCGACAACGTCGACGGCGCACGCGAAAGCGCGGCGGCGGGCGACCTCATGTTTGGCACCATCGACACCTGGCTCATCTACAACCTCACCGGCGGCCAGGTCTTTGCCACCGACTACACCAATGCCAGCCGCACGGCACTCTTTAATATCCATACGCTCGATTGGGACGACGACCTGCTGGCACTCTTTGACGTTCCACGTTCCATGATGCCCGAGGTTCGCTGGAGCTCGGGCGACTACGGCCGCGTCGCGAGCGACATCATGACCAACATGCCACCCATCATGGGCGTGGCGGGTGACCAACAGGCGTCGCTGTTCGGCCACTGCTGTTTCCGTCCCGGCCAGACCAAAAACACCTATGGCACGGGTTGCTTTATGCTCATGAACACCGGCGACGAGATCGTCGAATCCAAGAATGGCCTGGTCTCCACCATCGGTATCGCTGCGGACGGCAAAGTCAGCTATGCGCTCGAGGGCTCTATTTTTGCCGCCGGCTCAACGATGAACTGGCTTCGCAACAACATGGGCATCATCTCGAGCGTGAGCGAGTCGGCACAACTCGCCGCTTCGATTAGCGACAACGAGGGCTGCTACTTCGTTCCGGCCTTTGCGGGTTTGGGTGCTCCCTGGTGGGACCCGCATGCTCGCGGTATCGTGTGCGGTCTGACCGGCGCCTCGAGCCGTGCGACCATCGTACGTGCCGCCTGCGAATCCATGGCATATCAGAGCTACGACGTGCTGCGCGCCATGGAGCAGGACGTGGGGCTTTCGATTGAGCGCCTGTCTGTCGATGGCGGTGCCTCGCGCAACGAGTTCATCATGCAATTCCAGGCCGACCTGCTGGATATCCCCGTGCTGCAATGCGAGACGGTGGAGACCACGGCAATCGGTGCCGCGTACTTGGCGGGTCTTGCCGTCGGCTATTGGGAAGACCTGGAAGAGCTGGAGCAAAATGCCCAGATCGTTAGGACCTTCCTTCCCCACATGTCCGCCGAGCGCCGCGAGCAAAACCTTGCGGGCTGGCGTGATGCAGTCAGGCGCTCGCTCAACACCTCACAGTAGGGCTGCGATGGGCTGCTCGATACAACAAACCGCTAAACTAATGCATGGCGTGCGGCGGCAACATTGCTGCACACCTTGTCAGCAAGGCCGTTTTGCGGCCGCAACGAAAGGGGCAATCAATCCATGACCGTCACCTACGATGCGTCCCGTGTGACGCTTGTCGATCACCCGCTCGTCCAGCACAAGCTGTCGATCCTGCGCGACAAAAACACCGGCACCAACCAGTTCCGTCAGCTCGTGCGCGAACTCGCGCTTTTTGACGGCTACGAGGCCATGCGCGACCTGCCTATGGAAGACGTCGAGGTCGAGACCCCCATCACTACCGCCACGTTCAAACAGCTTGCCGGCAAGAAACTCGCCATCGTGCCCATCCTGCGTGCGGGCCTTGGCATGGTCGACGGCATCCTCGACCTGGTGCCCTCCGCTCGCGTGGGTCACATCGGCATGGAGCGCGACGAGGTCACCCACGAGCCGCACGAGTATTACTGCAAGATGCCCAAGGATATCGACCAGCGCATCTGCCTGGTCGTCGACCCCATGCTTGCCACGGGCGGTTCGGCCGAGATGGCCATCAGCTACCTGCGCGAGCGCGGTGTCAAGGACATCCGCATGCTGTGCATCGTCGCGGCCCCCGAGGGCCTCAAGTCGCTGACCGAGAAGGACCCAGATGTGCATATCTATACCTGCGCCATCGACGACCATCTCAACGAGGCTGCCTACATCGTTCCCGGCCTCGGCGACGCCGGCGACCGCATCTACGGCACGCTCTAGTCGCTGGGCTAAACGGCCGCGGCTGCAAATACGAAGAAACGGTGCGCGCGGACGAACAAAAGGCGACCGCGCGCACTCCTGTTAACGGACGTTTTGCCCTGCAGGGTTCGAGAAAAACGTATTACCGTACCTGCGGCATAAAGAAGGTCTTAAGAAAACGAACAGGTGCGTATTAACCGATGCTTTTTCGGTTGTACTTTAGCGATTGGCTCGTACAATAGTCACCAATGTTTGGCGGGAACTGTTCTGTGAAGCGTTAAAAAGGAAAGTGAGGACGCCAGTGTTTCAGATAGCCGATCTGCTCGCTATCGTTGCAGGCGCCATCGCGGGCGCAATTGCCTTCCTTCCCTTTGTCTTTACGCTCAAGCCGGTTCTTGACGATAAACAGAATGCGGACATGCTCAAGGGTATGGTGAGTCTGGCGGTCTCGGCAATCGCCCTGCTCGTCTTTACCTTGGTTGTGTTTGTGTTGTTCGGAGAGGCATTTCGCATGTTCCTCCTGGGCGAGGCGATCGGCTTCGTGGCCTTTATGGCCGCCTGCGCGGTTCGTGTCGCCAAGGCGCTGCGAGATCCTCATGAGGTCGAAAGGTAAGTCGTGGAAATTTTTGAAAAGCTGCCTGATGAGATTAATCATCTGGTCAGCGAGTTCAGCTCCACCCCTGTCGTGGGCGATCTGAGCTGCGGCATCACGCAGTACTCGTTTTGGCTGATCGTCTCCACGATCGTGCTCCTGATCGTCCTGGCCGTGTTCAAGAAGAAGCAGACCCTGGTTCCCAAGGGCTTCTTCGTCAACGGTTTCGAGTACATCATCGAGTACGTCGAGAACGATATCGGCAAGGGTGTCGTGGGTGAGAACTGGAAGAAGCACTTCCCGTTCCTGTGCTCGCTTTTCCTGTTCATCCTGATCAATAACATGATCGGCCTGATTCCGGGAATGAAGCCCGGCACCGGCGCAATCGGCTCCACCGCCGCGCTCGCCATTTTCGCCTTCGTGTACTTCATCTACTACGGATGCAAGGCTCACGGCGTGATCGGCTACATCAAGAGCCTCGCCCCGCAGGGCGTGAGCTTCCCGATGAACGTGCTTGTGTGGGTCGTCGAGCTTTTTTCGACCTTCCTGCGCCTCATCACGCTTGCCGTCCGTCTGTTCTGCAATATGTTCGCAGGACACGTGGTCATGGGCTCGTTCGCCATCATGGCGAGCATGTTCATGCAGCCGCTGCTTCAGCAGGTTTCCGCGGCCCATGCCGCCGGCGCCCTGCCTTCGCTGGCCTGGCTTGCCATCCTCATCCTGATCTATGCGATCGAGCTTGTGGTCGGCGCCATCCAGGCTTACGTCTTCACGGTCCTTACCGCCGTGTACGTCTCCGAGGCAGAGGAGGTCGCGGGGGAGGAGTAGTCCTCCGTTCGCGCCTTAAAGGTAAGGCAATTCGTTAAACCGCCGGTGCCCGTACCCATGGAGCCCGGCAGTTATAAAAAAGGTTATCCTGCGTGAAATAAGACACGCACGACAAAGGAGGAATCGTGGGAGTTATCGGTTACGGTCTCGGTGTTATCGGCGCTGGTCTTGCTATCGGCCTGTCTGCTCTGGGTGCTACGGGTGCTATGGCCCGTCAGCCTGAGGTCCAGGGCCGCGTGTTCACCGTCTTCATCATGGGCTCCGCCTTCGGCGAGGCTCTGGCTCTGATCGGCTTCGTTGTCGCGCTGATCGTTAAATAGCACGGAGCGTCAAGTATGAATCTTTCATCCCAGAAGAGCGCGATCGCACTCTCCGCGTCCGCGGCCGCGCTGCTCATGCCGGTTTCCGCGTTCGCCGAGGACGGCGCTGCCGGTGCGGACATCCTCATCCCTAAGATGGCGGAGTTCATCCCGGCGCTTATCGCCTTCCTGATCATCTGGATCGTGTTGGCCAAGGTCGCCCTGCCGGGCATCATGAAAACCATGGAGGAGCGCGGCAAGAAGATCGAGGAGAGCCTCGACGAGGCCGAGAAGACCAAGCAGGAGGCTATCGCCAAGCGCGCTGAGTCCGACTCGATCGTTACCGACGCCCGTCGTCAGGCTGCCGACATCGTTCTCGAGGCCCGTAAGGACGCCGAGTCCGAGCGCGCCCGTATCATCGAGGCTGCTCACAAGGAGGCCGAGGAGATCATCGCCAAGGCCCATACGACCGTCGAGGACGAGCGCAAGTCCATCTACGCCGGTGCCGCGAGCTCCATCGCCGACCTGTCCGTTGCCGTCGCCACCAAGATCGTGGGCGAGGCACTCGAGGACGAGACCGAGCAGAAGAAGCTCATCGAGCGCTACATCCAGGAAGCAGGTAGCCTGAATGCCGACTAGCCGCTATCAGGACAAGGTGCTCGAGACCTACGCGCGCTCCCTTCTGGAAGCCGCTAAGGCCGAGAACCATGTGTTCGAGGACCTCGAGATGATCGAGCGCTTGGCTTCTGCCAGCCCCGAGATCATCGCCGTGCTCGACACCATGTCCAAGCGCGACCAGCTCGACCTTCTTCCCAAGGTGGCAGCTGCCTTTAAGTATGTTGCCGAGGAAGACGAGGATGTAGTGGGCGTGACCGTCACCACGGCGATCCCGCTCGACGACGAGCTGCGTCAAACCATCACTAAGAAATGCGAGCAGGACTTCGGCCGCAAGGTATTCCTTATCGAGCAGGTCGATCCGTCTATCGTGGGCGGCCTGGTGCTCGAGGCCCGCGGCGAGCGTCGTGATATTTCCGTCAAGACGCGGCTGCGCATCGCGCAGGAGACCCTCGCAAACTCTGCTAATTCGTACGGAGGTGAAGCCTAATGTCCGAAACCCTCAATGCCCAGGATATCGCCAAGAAACTGCAGGAGCAGCTCACGAGCCTCTCCGCGACGGTCGATACGCATGAGGTTTCAACGGTCGACGAGGTAGGCGACGGCATCGCGCGCGTCTCCGGCCTCAAGAGCGCCATGGCAGGCGAGCTTCTGGAGTTCAAGAGCTCCGATACCGGTGAGACCGTCTTCGGCCTTGCCCAGAACCTTGACCGTGACGAGGTCGGCGCCGTTCTGTTCGGTGCCGTCGACTCCATCAAGGAAGGCGACGAGTGCCGCACCACTGGCCGCATTATGGATATCCCCGTGAGCCGTGCCATGCTCGGCCGCGTCGTCAATCCGCTCGGCCAGCCCATCGACGGCCTGGGCGACATCGTCGCCACGCACCGTCGCCCCATCGAGTTCAAGGCTCCCGGCGTCATCGATCGTACCCCGGTGTGCGAGCCGGTTCAGACCGGTCTGCTCGCTATCGACTCCATGGTGCCTATTGGCCGCGGTCAGCGTGAGCTCATCATCGGCGACCGTAAGACCGGTAAGACCGCCATCGCCATCGACGCTATCCTCAACCAGCGCGGCAAGGGCATGGTCTGCATCTATGTCGCCATCGGCCAGAAGGCCTCCACGGTTGCCAACATCCGCGAGACCCTCGCTCAGCACGGTGCGCTCGACTACACCATCATCGTTTCGGCCACCGCTGCCGATTCCGCCCCTATGCAGTACATCGCGCCTATGGCCGGTGCCGCTATCGGCGAGTTCTTCATGTACAATGGCGAGGACGGCAAGCCCGCCAGCGAGACCAACCCCGGCGGCCACGTGCTCGTCATCTACGACGACCTGTCCAAGCAGGCTGTGGCCTACCGTCAGATGTCGCTGACGCTGCATCGTCCGCCCGGACGCGAGGCCTATCCTGGCGACATCTTCTACCTGCACTCTCGTCTGCTCGAGCGTGCCGTCAAGATGTCCAAGAAGAACGGTTACGGCTCCATGACGGCACTGCCGATCATCGAGACCCAGGACGGCGACGTCTCGGCCTACATTCCGACCAACGTCATTTCCATTACCGATGGTCAGATCTACCTGCAGTCCGAGCTCTTCTTCCAGGGTCAGCGCCCGGCAGTCGACGTGGGCATCTCCGTGTCCCGCGTCGGTGGCGATGCGCAGACCAAGGCTATGAAGCAGGTTGCCGGCAACCTTCGCCTGGACCTCGCTTCGTACCAGGAGCTCGCTGGCTTTACGCAGTTCGGCTCCGACCTCGACGAGGCTACTCAGAAGCAGCTGACCCATGGTGCTCGCATGACCGAGCTCCTGAAGCAGCCGCGTTACAAGCCGTTTGAGGTTGGCGAGCAGATCGTTACGCTGTTCGCTGGCAACGAGGGCTTCCTGGATGACCTGGAGATCGCCGACGTGCTGCCCTTCCGTGCCGAGCTCATCGAGTACATGGACAATGGCTTTGGTTCGCTGCTCGACAAGGTTCGCGCCAAGAAGATCGATGATGACACCAAGGCTGAGCTCTTGCGCGTCATCGGCGACTTCAAGCAGCAGTTCATGGCCAAGCACCATTCGGATGTTTCTGGATCAGAGGAGAACTAAGCCCCATGGCCAACCTTCGCGACATTAAGAAGCGAATCTCCTCGGTTACCACGACCAAGCAGATCACGCGCACGATGGAGATGGTCTCTACGGCCAAGATCCGTCGTGCCCTCGATCGCTCCAAGCAGGCCGAGCCCTATAAGGAGGCGCTGACCGACGTCATGTTGACGGTCGCCGGCGACGCCTCCTGTTCGGGCACCGATCCCATGCTGCAGAAGCATGAGAGCGTCAAGCATGGCCTGATTGTCGTTATTGCCTCGGACCGCGGCCTTGCCGGCGGTTTCAATACGACGGTGGAGCGCACGGCCGAAAAGCTCGCCGCTTCTTGGGCGAACGACGGCATCGAGTGCGAGATCATCGCGTGCGGGCGTAAGCCGGCCACGTATTTCCGTGACCGCGCAAACGTCGTCATGCACTTTGAGGGCAACTCCTCTGAGCCCGATTTCAATCAGGCCCGCATGATCTCCTCTCATATCTGCGATGCGTATCGTGCCGGTGAGCTTGACCGTGTCGAGCTTGTCTACCACCACGCCAAGAACCGCGTGGATCAGGAGCTTCGCGTCGAGCATCTGTTGCCGCTCGACCCCGAGATGATCGCTATGGCCCACGGTCCGCGTAAGAACGAGACCGACGCCCCTAAGCGCATCTCGTCCACGTTCGAGTTCGTGCCCTCTCCCGAGCATGTTCTCGGCAAGCTTGTGCCGTCTTATATCCTGACGGTCATCTACCAGGCCCTGATCGATTCGGCGGCTGCCGAGCAGGGTGCACGCCGCAAGGCCATGCACTCCGCGACGGAAAACGCCACCGCGATCATCTCGACCCTTACCCGCACGTATAGTCGCGTGCGCCAGGCTTCGATCACGACCGAGATTAACGAGATCGTCGGCGGAGCCTCAGCATTGGAGGAACAGTAATGGCTAATAACACCGTAAAGCTTGCGGTCGAGGAAGCCACCAAGAAGACGACTGCCGGTGATGGTCGCATCGTGCGAATCATCGGCCCTGTCGTCGACGTCAAGTTTGACGGCGCGGTGCCCCCGATCTACAACGCGCTCACGGTCGAGGCCGAGACCCCGATCGGTCATCTGAGCACGATCCTCGAGGTCGAGAGCCAGCTTCCGGGCGGCGTCGTCCGCACGGTCGCCATGTCCTCGACCGACGGCCTGCAGCGCGGCCTCATCGCCACCGATACCGGTGAGCCCATGAAGATGCCCGTTGGTCCCAAGACGCTCGGTCGCATTTGGAACGTCATGGGCAAGCCCGTCGACGGCAAGCCCATGCCCGAGGTGGAGGAGTTCTACCCCATCCACCATGCAGCGCCCCGCTTTGACGAGCTCACCACCAAGACCGAGATCTTCGAGACCGGCATCAAGGCCGTCGACCTGCTCGAGCCCTACATCCGTGGCGGCAAGACGGGCCTGTTCGGCGGCGCCGGCGTCGGCAAGACCGTTCTGATTCAGGAGCTTATCAACAACCTCGCCCAGGAGCACGGCGGCACCTCGGTGTTCACCGGTGTCGGCGAGCGTACCCGCGAGGGCACCGACCTGTTCCTCGAGATGAGCGAGTCTGGCGTTATCGACAAGACCTGCTTGGTTTATGGTCAGATGAACGAGCCGCCTGGAGCGCGTCTGCGCATCGGTCTGGCCGGCCTTACCACCGCTGAGTACTTCCGCGATCGCGGCCAGGACGTCCTGCTGTTCATCGACAACATCTTCCGCTTCTCCCAGGCGGGTTCCGAGGTTTCCGCATTGCTGGGCCGTATGCCGTCCGCCGTTGGTTACCAGCCCACACTGGCTACCGAGATGGGTGACCTCCAGGAGCGCATTACCTCGACCAAGACGGGATCCATTACCTCCGTCCAGGCTGTCTACGTCCCCGCAGACGACCTGACCGACCCGGCGCCTGCCACGACGTTTACGCACCTCGACGCTACCACGGTTCTTTCGCGTAGCATTTCGTCGCTCGGCCTGTTCCCGGCTATCGACCCGCTCGCGTCTTCCTCCGACGCTCTCGATCCCTCGATCGTCGGCGAGGAGCACTACCGTGTCGCCGTCAAGGTCCAGGAGCTCCTGCAGGAGTACTCCGACCTTCAGGACATCATCGCCATTCTGGGTATGGACGAGCTGTCCGAGGAACAGCGCCTTACGGTCAACCGTGCCCGTAAGATTCAGCAGTTCCTCTCGCAGTCCTTCCACGTCGCCGAGAAGTTCACCGGTAACCCCGGTGTCTACGTCCGCGTCGAGGATACCGTTCGCTCTTTCGCCGAGATTGTCGACGGCAAGGCCGATGACCTGCCCGAGCAGGCTTTCCGCTATGCTTCCACGATTGAGGACGTGCGCGAGCGCGCCCGCAAGATGGGGGAGAAGTAGGTTATGCGTATCCGCATCGTGTGCCCCGTGAGCTGCGCCTATGAGGGCGACGCTGCGTTTGTGTCGATTCCGTCCACGGATGGCGAGTTTGGCGTTCTGCCTGCTCACTCCAGCGAGATCTGCACGATCGACCGCGGTTACGTTCGCGTTTCCGATAAGGCCATGGGCACTGTCGACCACACGTTTGCCGTGGCCGGCGGCTATGCCCAGGTTGCGGACGATGTCGTGACCGTTCTCGCCGAGCGCGCTTGCGATTTGGCGACCGTCGATGCCGACAAGCTTAAAGCTGATATTCAAGGTTTTGAAGAGAAGCTGGGTAATTTGTCGGAGGATGATGCACGCCGCGCCTACCTCTATAATGAAATCGCATGGTGTAAGCTCAAGCTTGCCCAATAGTCAAACGATTTAGCGTTCGACCATTTGCGAACACATCATGCCCGGGATGGCTTGGCCACCCCGGGCATGCTTTTTGAAAGGGTAGACCTTGGATATTATCCGCGTTGAGGGTGGCCACGCCATCGGAGGCTCCGTGCCCGTCTCGGGTGCTAAGAACTCCGCGCTCAAACTCATGGCGGCAACGCTTCTGGCGCCGGGCAAGACGACGCTGCAGAACGTGCCCGATATTTCCGATGTCCACGTGATGGGCAAGGTGCTCAAGGGCATGGGCGCTACGATCGATGTTCTCGACGAGCACACGCTCGAGATCGATACCTCTCAGGTCGATTCCTGGGAGGCTCCCTATGAGCTCGTCGCTAAGATGCGTGCTTCCACCGCCGTCATGGGGCCCCTGCTGGGTCGCTTCCATCGCGCCAAGATCGCCATGCCGGGCGGCTGCAACCTAGGTGCCCGCAAGATCGACATGCATATTCTGGGTCTCGAGGCCCTGGGCGTCGAGTTTGATACCGCCCACGGCTACATCAACGCCAGCGCGCCTCAGGGCCTGCGCGGTACCACCGTCACGCTCGAGTTTGCCAGTGTCGGTGCGACCGAGAACCTCATTATGGCATCCGTGCGCGCGCAGGGCACCACGGTTATCGACAATGCCGCCCGCGAGCCCGAGATCGTCGATCTCGCCAACATGCTCAACGAAATGGGTGCCAAGATTGTTGGCGCCGGTACGCCTGTCGTGACCATCGAGGGCGTGGAAGAGCTGCATCCTGTTACCCATCGCGTAGTGGGCGACCGCATCGAGGCCGGTACCTTTATCGTCGCCGGTGCGTTGATGGCAGACGATCGCGGTGTCGATGTCACGGGCTTTTGTCCCATTCACTTGGGTATGGTGCTCAAGAAGATGGAGCTCATGGGTATCGACTGCGAGCGCGTCGAGGATGGCGTCCATGTGAACCGTGCCGAGCGTATCAAGCCTGTCGACATCCAGACGCTTCCGTTCCCCGGTTTCCCGACCGACATGCAGGCGCAGATTATGGTGCTCTCCGCCCTTGCCGACGGCAGTTCCGTTATTACCGAGAACATCTTCGAGAATCGCTTTATGTTTGCCTCTGAGCTGGTGCGCATGGGTGCCGACATTCGTATCGAGAGCCATCATGCCATGATTCATGGCGTCAAGGGCTTCTCGGGTGCACAGGTTACCTCGCCCGATCTGCGCGGCGGAGCGGCCCTCGTCGTAGCGGGCTTGATCGCCGACGGGACGACCGAGGTTTCGGCTATCCATCACATCAAGCGCGGCTACGAGCAGTTTGTCGAAAAGCTGCAGGCGCTCGGCGCGCATGTCGAGCATGCTACCGTCCCCGATCCCGTCATCTACTAATACAGGTTGCCTATGTTTAATAAAAAGCCCCTCGCAGATACCACCACCCGAAGACCCTCAACTGGTGCGCAGGCCAAGATCTACAGTCGCGATAACGTGGCTCGCTATTCCGAGCGCGCTCGCCAACGTCGTCGTAGCCACACGATTCGTCACGTCGCGCTCATTGTCGTGCTTGGCGTGCTGTTGAGTGCCACTACCGCTGCCGGCCTGTGGTTTGCCACCATTATGGGCAAGCTCGGCGATTCTAATGTCATTACCGACAATCTGCGTCGGGTTCTGGTTGACACCGATGAGGCAAAGGATCCGTTCTACGTGCTGCTTCTTGGTACCGACGGCCGTCCGGGCGAGGATACGTATCGTGCCGACTCGATTATCCTGGCACGCATCGACCCCACGCAAAAGCAGGCGACGCTCATTTCCGTTCCGCGCGACACCAAGGTCGAGTACAAGGGCGAGACCATGAAGATCAACGCCTGCCATACCGTTGGCGGCGCCGAGGCCATGGTCGAGGCGGTCAACGAGCTGTGCGGTGTTCAGATTTCCCACTATGCCGAGGTCAGCTTCGACGGTATGCAGGCGCTGATTGATTCGGTTGGCGGTATCGACATTAACGCAACCGATGATGTTGACGACCCCGAGCACCTGGATATTAAGATTACCGCTGGCCAGCAGCATATGGACGGTGCCACCGCCCTTACCTATGCCCGCTGCCGCTACACCTATGCCGACGGCGATTACACGCGCATGCGCCACCAGCGTCAGGTGCTTGGCGCCCTTGCCAACCAGATTCTCAATAACTTCGATGCCACGAAGATCTTTGGCCTGGTTAATTCGCTGTCCGATATGCTCGTGACCGATATGAGCGTTCAGGATATCGTCTCTACGGTCAACGCCATGCGCGGTATGGATGTCGACGGTATCTACTCGGCCAACCTGCCTTCGTACGCCGACGACAGTACCATGATCGATGGTGTGAGCTACGTCTTTGTCTACGAGGACGAGCTCAAGGAAATGATGGAGCGCGTCGATGCCGGCAAGGATCCCAAGGGTCCCAACACCATGGGTCTTTCCGACGGTTCCAGCTCTACGATCGGTGACCTCAGCAACAACACGTCTGACGACTACGCAAACGGTACCGCAACCTCATCGGTCAGCTCTGACGATTCTGATGACTCAAGCGATTCGAGCGATTCGGACTACTACGAAGAGCCCACCGGTGACGGCAACGGCTACGAAGCCAACTACTAAGTTACGGCGTTTTACCAAACGCCGTAACGACTCGACGCTGCGCGCCGCCCAAGGCGACAATTTGTCATTCAAAAGGTAGGGCATGACCAGAAGGTCAATGCCCTGCCTTTTTCATGCCAACTTGTTCGCCTTGGACGTCGCTCGCTGACGTTGGCTCAACCTGCGATGTTGACTACTCCCCTTGTATCAAAAAACCGCCCCGTTCTCTGTAGAGGACGGGGCGATTCGTCTTTTGGGCTTATGCAGCCAGGCTTATGCGAAGCGGGCGACGAGCTCCTGGAGCACGTCGGTCATCTTGACGAGCGAACTGACCGGGACGAACTCGTTGACGCCGTGGTAGCAATAGCCGCCGGTGGAAAGGTTGGGGCAGGGCAGACCGCGGAACGACAGCTGCGCGCCATCGGTGCCGCCACGAATCGGCAGCACTTGGGGCTCAACGCTGCAGGCAAGGTAGGCTTCCTTGGCAACATCAATAAGCTCGGGATAGTCACGAACGATCTCGGCCATATTTCGATACTGCTGCTTAATCTCGACCGTCACGCGCTCCTCACCCAGACGCTGGTTGAGCATCGAGGCGGCGGCATCAATAAGGTCGAGTTTCTGCTGGAACTTGGCGGCATCGTGATCACGGACGATATAGCGCGCCGTGGCGTGATCGACGGTCGCAGATACACCCTCAAGGTGATAAAAGCCCTCGTAGCCTTCCGTATACTCCGGGCGCTGCACGTAGGGGAGCAACGCGTTGAAGTCGCAGAACAGATTGCCTGCGTTGACCATACGGCCCTTGGCGTCGCCCGGGTGGATGGACTGGCCCTCAAAGCGGATGGTCGCCTCGGCGGCGTTAAAGCACTCCCACTCCAGCTCGCCGATGGGGCCGCCGTCGACCGTGTAGGCGTACTTGCAGCCAAAGGTATCGATATCCAACAGCTCGGCTCCGTGACCGATCTCCTCGTCAGGGCAGAAGCAAATGCCGAGTGCGGGATGGGGCAGAGAGGGGTCCTGAGCGATACGCGCGACAAGCGACATGATCTCGGCGACGCCTGCCTTGTCGTCCGCGCCCAGCAGCGTGGTGCCATCGCTGCAGACCAGGTCCTCACCCGCGAGGTCGTTCAGGGCGGGAAGCTTGGCGGTACTCATGGCAACGGGCTTACCGTCAACCGTGCCGCAGACCAGGTCGCCGCCTTCGTAGTGTACGATGTGCGGCCTCACGCCGGCGCCCGGTGCAACTTCGGTGGTGTCGAGATGGGCGATCAGGCCAAGGGCGGGCTTGTCCTCAGCGCCCGCACTTGCGGGGATATGCGCGCAGACATAGGCATGCTCGGTCACGTGGGCATCTTCCGCACCAAGCTCGCGCAGCTCTTCAGCCAGCACGTTGGCAAGGTCAAACTGAACGACGCTCGAGGGTACCTGGTCGCAGTTTGCATCCTCGGACTGCGTGTTGATCTGGACGTAGCGCAAAAAGCGCTCGAGGACATCGGGGTTCGTGGTGGTGTTTTCCATAAAGACCGCTCCAATCTTGGTCGTCGTGTGCAACAAGAACTCTAGCACGGTATGCCACGGCATACCGCGACGCTTGGATGGGGTAGAATCAGCCATTGAATGCAGAAGGGACGGAAGATCATGGATACGACAAATAGCTCGCGCGAACTACATCTGACGGTGGCGAACGAAGACTACTTGGAGTGCATGGTTCGCATTGAAAGCGAAGAGGGGGAAACCAACGGCGTGCGATCGGTCGACATCGCGCAGCGCCTTGGCGTCTCCAAGGCATCGGTCAATAAAGCGGTTTCGGCGCTCAAGGCATCCGAGCTTGTCGAGCAATCGCACTACGGCAAGGTAGTCCTGACCGATCGCGGCCGCGAGGTTGGCACGGCTATCTGGTACCGTCATCGCCTCGTCCGCACGTTTTTGGTTCAGGAGCTCGGTGTCGAATTTGAGCGAGCCGATTCCGAGGCCTGCATGATGGAGCATGCGCTATCCGAGGACACGATGAACCGCTGGCTCGCCTATCTCGAAAAGCAGGGAATCAGCGTCGAGGAATAGCGGGATATATATGGATACGAGTTATTACAATCGCTTTGGTGCCGAGGAACTTACGCGCCGCTTGTCGAGCGAGACCTTGTTGGCGCAGGGCCCCATGGGCAGTGTTCTGTTGAGTGAGTACGACGCCGCCGATATTCCACCGGCGTTTTGGAATCTGGCAGAGCCGCAGACCGTTTCTCGTATCCATCGCTTGTATGTCGCCGCCGGCGCGCAGGTACTCATTACCAATACCTTTCAGGCATCAAGCTATGCCCTCAAGCACGACCAGATTGCGCCGTCCGTGGCGGAGGTCAATCGCGGGGCCGTCGACGATGCCCGCCAGGCGCACCCTCAGCTGCTGCTGGGCTCGATGGGTCCGATCGGTATTGAGTGGTTTGCCGAGGACTCGGCCGAGTTTCGTGAGATCCGAGGCATTGCGCGCGAACAGGCGCACGCCTTGCTCAATGCTGGTGTTGACGGTCTGCTGATCGAGACGGTGACGTCTATCCGTAATTTGCAGCCCATGCTTGCCGGCGCCCGAGATGCCGCCGACGGCATGCCTGTTCTGGTGAGTTTTGTCGTTGACGATAAGGGCGACCTGTTGGGCGATGGCCTCAACATCGAGGCAGCCGTTTTGTACGCCGAAAAACACGGCGCAAACTCGGTTGGTGTTAATTGCTGTTCGCTTGCGGCCGCGAACGCGGCGGTGCCCAGGATGGTTGCATCGGCGACTACTCCCGTCACGGTGCGTCCCAACGTGGGCGATCCGGTCCAGACTCAGGATGGCCCCGTATGGCACGAGAACCCCGAAGCTTTCGCGCGCGCATGCATCGAATGGAGACATGCCGGTGCCGCAATGGTGGGCAGTTGCTGTGGAACCACGGCAATCACTACGGCAGCGATGGCCGAGGCGCTCGATATATAAAGGGCAAAACCGCTCCATACGGGGCGGTTTTTTTATTGCCTGCATGTCCTCGGCAGCATTTGCCCAAATGGTGAATGCTGGTGCCGGCAGGTTGCCGAGCGTGTATCGCGGGTATACCTCATGCGTACCATGATCCAAACACTGTGAGGTGTCTGCGCGTGTGCGCGATAATTCATTTTGGAACTGACGGTTGGCGCGCTCGCGTCGATGAGGACTTCACTGCCGATAACGTTGCCCGTATCGCCGATGCCGTCGGCGAGTTGTGGCAAAAGACCAATCCGGGCAAAACGGTATATATAGGGTTCGACACTCGGCCCCTGGCGCGCGAGTTCGCTGAGCTTGCGGCGGGTGTGCTAGCAGCGCACGGGCCAGACGCCGTGCTCGCTTCGCGACCTGTTCCGACCCCTGCCCTTACGTGGGCGGCGGCTTATGACGGTGAGGCGTGCGGCGCGCTCATGGTGACGGGGTCCCATCATCCGCAGGGTTATCTGTGTCTCAAGATTCGCATGGGTGACGGCTCGACCGCCAACCAGGATGTCATCGAAGAGCTCGAAGAGACCATGGCTCCCGAGCCAATGGGGATCGAGGGGCAATATCGCACCGCGGATATCATTCCTGACTATATGCAAGCGGTGGCATCGTTTGTCGATGCCGAAGCCATCCGCGCCGCGCACCTGCGCGTGGTTGTTGACCCCATGGGCGGCGCAGCCCAGGGCTATCTAGCCGACTTGCTGCGCGAGCTTGGCGTTGAGGTGCACGAGATTCACGCCGGGCAGGCGCCTGACCAAGAAGATATCTGCCCCGACCCCGTTGAGCCGTGGGTGGACGCTTGCGAGCATACGGTTATCGAGGACGGAGCTTGCGCTGGCCTGGTGACCGACGGCGACGCCGACCGTATCGGCGCGGTTGACGAGCGCGGCAGATATATACATCCGCATCAGATCATGGCGCTCGTTTTGGGCGACTTGGTTCAATTTCGTAATTTGGAGGGACGCGTCGTCGTCAATCTTTCGTGCTCGACGCTCGTGCGTCGCATTGCCGAGGCGCTTGGCTGCCGCGTGACCGTCAAACCAGTCGGTTTCAAATATATAGCGGCAGAGATGAAGAAGGGTGGCGTCCTCATAGGCGGCGAGGAAGCCGGTGGTATCGGCATCGCCGCGCATATGCCCGAGCGCGATGGAATCCTCGCCTGTCTGATTCTGTGTGAGCTTATGGCAAAGACGGACGCGCCTTTGGGCGTTCTGGTCGACCAGCTCGAGGACAGTTTTGGTAAGACGAGTTACGGTCGACGCGATTTGCGCCTTGAGGCCGAAGATGCCGAAACGTTACGAACCCTGCTGCCGGGCGTAAACCCCAAGTCGATTTGTGGCAAGGTGCCGCAAAACGTTAGTCATATGGATGGCTTGCGTTTAGCATTCGAGGATGACACGTGGCTGCTGGTCCGTCCTAGCGGGACCGAACCAGTGGTGCGCGTCTACGCCGAGGGGTTCTCGGTGGAAGAACGTGATGAGTTGCTCGATGCTGGCTGTGCTTTAGCTAGGGGAACGTATCCGCTTTAACCATGAGACTGCCTTATATAAAGAGATGCTCGGTGAGCGGTAGTTAACGGCTGGCAAACGTTAGTCGGATCCCAAATTGTGTAGGAAATGTGTACGCCCAGATTCCCGCCCCCGGCGCCCCTCCGGTCTGGC
>CAJMOC010000015.1:0-36667 GCA_905214945.1 uncultured bacterium | reverse complement strand
CGTCGAACGCCTCGGAGCCGCGGCGGCCCTCCGACATGCCGTAGTTGATGAAGTGCCGCAGGACGGCCGAGTCGTCGACCATAGTCACGCCGCCGTAGGTCGACTTAGTGAAGGCCTTCTCGACGTCGCCGTTGCGGGAGAGGTAGTACTCGGGGTCGTAGACGGGAGCGTAGTCCACGCCGCCCGCCCTGGTTACGAGGCCCTTGAGCTTCGAGCAGCCGGTAGCGTGGCGCCCCTCCTTCTTGCCGTACATAAGGTAGTGCGAGTAGTAGCTGGCGAGGTCGGTGCCAAAGGCGGCGCGGAGATCGGGGTACTCATTGTAGTAGCTCTGCACGTCGAACGCCTCGGAGCCGCGGCGGCCCTCCGACATGCCGTAGTTGATGAAGTGATCCAGGGCCTTATCTTTGCTTCCGTTTGCCCATTCGTTAACATCTGGATACTTATTGAGATAGTAGTCGGCATCGAAAACAGACGAATAATCAAGCCAAGATGATTTGGGGAACTGCGCGATGATGGCATCCGCATCGGCTTCTCCAAGACGCTTGCACCCGGCATCACTAAAGTACCTGTTCGCATCGCCCCAATTGGAGATAAATCCGTGTTCGATCAAAATACCGGGAATTCCAGCTTCACGAGCACAACGAATAACAGCGAATTCGTCGCCTACCTGCATCTGAAAGACACCACGGTTTGTAAGTCCGAGAGCAACAAGATTGTTCTGAACCTTCTGGGCTAGTTCATACGAAACCTGGGTATAGTCAGCCCCATTCACGGTAGGCGAATATACCTCGGCACCATGAGCTGCGGACGAACCTGAATTGATATGGAAACTGATATAGGCCTGAGCGCCCTGGTTGACGCAACGCTGAACACGGTAAAGGAAGTCGTTGCTTCCGTAGCTGCCCGACTGCTCACGAGCGAGAATCACCTTAAATCCATAATTCTCAAGCTTGGTCTTACACGCGCTAACAATCTTCCAAGTTAGGTCGGCTTCACTCTTTCCATTACCCTGAGCACCAGGATCGGATCCGCCGTGACCGGCATCAAGTGCGATCACACGAACATTTTTACGAGCTGAACGGGAATCGACGCTATAAGCTGCAATGCCGCTATCACCTTCAGAACCGGAAAGCGCCTCTTCAATAGAGAAAGCCTCGACAGGATTGCCGTTCTCATCGGCATAGTAGACCGACATATCATCGGAATTGTCAACGTAATCAGATGAAGAAGACGAATTGACTACGTTAAAGCCGTAATCCTCAGACGAGAGGTCCACTGAATAGATTGCGTTCGAATCCTTCGCCTGATACGTAATACCGGTTAAAAAATACTGCGCTACCGACAAATCTTGTCCAAATGTAAAGCCCGCAGCATTCCCAGAGAAGGCCGAAGCTTCAACGGAGCGCTTTTCGCCAGAATTGCTGACGAATGATAGGGTCGCAGAGGTCAAAACATCAGAATCAGATGCAGTTGCGAACGCCGCCTCTTGCATAGCACCCAAAGAAAGAGAGGGCTGCGCAATGTACAGGTATTGAAAAGAGACATCGACAGAGGAGGAATCGGAAGATTGAGCCGACTGAGCGGCCGATTCGACTTCTGAATTACAAGAGTCGGCTTCGGCGGTCTTTTCAGTAGGCTCAGAAACGAAATCCGAAAATGAAGAGGAACCAGATGTCTCGGCTTCATTAGAGGAGCTAGAGATCTCGGCTTCATTATTTGAGAGTGAGGAAAACTCAAGTGCATAGGCCGACGAAACGGGAGCAAGAAAAGAAGAGGAAACCAGAACAGCGGTAACCAAATTAGCAACTGCGCAACGAACCTTTTTCATATATGCACTCCCAACAAATTAACGTAAATCTAAAAAGTAAAGTTTAACCAAAACAAAATAGAGCTCGAATAATTGTAATTGGATTACTTGACCTACTGTTAACCAAATTTCACCTTTACCCCATTATCGGAACCAAGCCGAGGAAGGCAGCGTAGGAGAACCGCGATTGCGAATTTACACACCGCTTAGGGCTTGACCCAACAATGGCCTACCTTGGCAAAGAAACCCCTGCAATCTTGTCCCACAAAGCATCAAACACCCTACCCGGATGCTTGAACAACGCCTGATACAGAACCTGTCGAATCGCCTCGATGCAGGACGCGGCAACATACACGCCAGTCACCACAAGCATTACGGACAGCAGCCCCCACGCTGGGCGGCAGTGGGAAAACACAAGCAAGTTCTGCCACAGCAGCTCCTGCATGTACACGCTATCCGTGGCAAGGTACACGCCAAACGACAACGTGGCCAAGTAATTGACAGCAGGCCAATGCGCAGGTTGAACGTTAAAGACAAACAAGCACACCGGAAGTGCGATTGCAAGCGACAAGAGGCTCGCAGGATTAGTCACCACCGATCCGTATACGCTGGAAGCGAAAGCGCTCAAAAGGAGCACGTCCTTTTGAGCCACAAAGTAGCAAACGTACACAGAAACGTACGAAAGAACGGGCAGCACCAAAACCCTCGGACCCGCCCCACCGCGATAATGCCACTTAAACCAACATGTCACGCACGCGATCACGACCGTCTGACCCGTCAGGGAGGAAACAAAGCCGCCAATTGTCGAATACGGCACAACGGGCAAAACCCCATACAGCACGACCAGCAGCATACAGAGCTCACCCAGCCGCCGGCTCGTCAAGGCGCGCAACCCGTCGAACAGATAGGGCGCTACAAGAATCAGCAGAATATACACCGTAGGAAACCACCACAGCGAGGCGAGCGGAGCAAAGACGGCAGCCATCAGCTCTTCAGCTTGCAGGCCGTCCCCCGCCTTAAACACGCCGAAGAACAGGACGAGTGGCACACTGTAAAAGAGCATTTGCCCCAGCAGGGTCCAAGCTCTTCGCAGCTGGCCCTTAAGTGTCAGTTGCGCGTCGGCCAGGTACCACACCGTGATTATAAAAAACACGGCAACGGCAATACGCCCCGAAGGGTACAACACGCCATGCAGCACCATGCGCGCAACGGTCCCGGGGAAAGCGGAAATAGGCTCAGCATTATGAATCACGAAATGATGAGCCACTATGAACCACATCGAGATGATGCGCAGAAGCTCAACCTTTGAATTGCGCTCTTTTAATCGTCCCAAACTCTCCCCCATCAACCGTGCAACTTTTATGAGTTGCCAACGTGTCCTGCATACCAACAATTTAGCCAATTACACCTGGAGGGCAAGTTGTGTCACGAAAAGTGGTGTAATCCTCTCCAGGGCCGTCGCCGCCCGATATCCTACGCGACCTTACCGAGCATGTCCATGAAGGCCACCTTCAGCGCGGCAACGGTGGCGCCCCCGACGCGCTTGTGGCGGCACCACTCCGCGACGTTGCGCTCCAGGTGGACTGCTTCTGTCAAGGCTAAACTGAACACCGGGGACTGCAGTGGAAACCCCGGACTGTGTTCCTACGCTACAGGACCTAGGCTTCTTCGGAACTGCATCGGGCTCATATAGCCCAGGTCGCTCTTGCGGCGCTTGTCGCGGTACCAGAACAGATAGGCGTCCGGCATCTCCATGAACTCCCCCATGCCAGCATCGTCCCAGCCCCTTCCGTGGAAGGACTCCACCTTCAGCCTGCCGAAGAAGCCCTCCGCCCTTGAATTGTCGGGTGAGCACCCCTTCCTCGTCATCGGGCGCACGATGCCGTGCCCATCGCAGATGGCGATCCAACCGGGCCACCGGTAATGGCTGCCGCGGTCGGAGTGCACCCAGTGGTGCTCACCATACGCAAGCTGCGAGCAGGCCCGCAGGAGCGATGAGTTGGCAAGCACCGCGTTCGGGGGCGTGCCGATGGACCAGCCGACGGGCATTCCGTTGAAGCAATTGATCGCCGGCGAGAGGTGCACTTGCCGGCGGGGATGCGGAATTCCGTGATGCCTGTGACCCACAGCCCGTTTGGCTGGCCGCGAAGCGGTGTCTGCCCCTCTCGTCCAGGCAGGTGTTCCCAGGCGCCACGTAGACCTCGCCCACGTACGGGCTGTACCTGCGCCTCCTCCGCGGCGCGCAGGCGACCAGCCCCTTTGAATTGCCCATGGAAGGAGAAGACCTATGGGCATCAACTGGAGGGTCCGCACGAAGCCGCTGGCGTTCTGGCTGGGCATCGCGGGCGCGGCGGCGACACCGGTGCTCGCGTACCTGGGACTCGGCTACGAGGCCATTCCACGCGCATGGGCGGCCCGCGGCGCGACCGACCCAGCTCGGCACCCGGAGCGAACGCAAGTTCGGCGCGGGCGGCCCCCGACGGGCGAGCACGTGGCAGTGGTTGCTCCGCTGGGGGGGCATAATAATGAACGGTTGGCCTGCGTCCCGTGGCGGTTGCTGCAAAGGCTCCGCTTGGGAACAGATGCAATATTGCGTCCGCACCTTCTGTTAGAATTGTTCACTAGTGTTTTATGCTGCGGTTTTCTGATCCGCCGGCATGGGCTAAGGGGTGTTTTTTGGCTGTACAGGGTAAATCAAAGGAGCGCGTTCAGGACGTTGGCGAGGTCTTCACCAACGAGTGCGAGGTGAACGCCATGCTTGACATGGTGAAATCCGAGACGGAGCGCATCGACTCCCGGTTCCTGGAGCCGCCGTACGACAACGGCAACTTCCTCGCTGAGGTGCTGCGACGCAAGCTTTCCGTGGTGGCCTCGCGCTACCGCAAGAGCGCGACCGACTACATACACGGTGCCGTCGCGGCGAGAAAGGCTGGCGCAGAGAAGCCGAAAACCGCGGCCGACAGCGGCGCGGCCGGCGTCGAACAAGGCCCAGTTGAACGCACTGGGAGCCGGGTGCAAGGTGCGCCACAAGGCATGGGGCGCCGGCACCGTGACGAGGATAGACGGCGGCTCGATCTACGTGAGCATCGGGGGCAAGGAGCGGATGTTTCAGTTCCCGGGCGCGTTCGAGCAGGAGTTCTTGAGTTTATTGGGAGCATGCATGTCTGACAACGCAATAAACATACCGGGCAACGTGTCCTCCGATATGCAGAAAGAATCCTCCAAACCCCTTTTTACCTTGCAGAGGGGTGCAACAAGGCGTGAGGTAAACGCGGTAGAAGCCAGACATTTTGTTCAAGGCATTCTTTCCAGGTCGATTAACCTAGCCACGCTTATCGGCTCTGGCGCATCTACTCCGGCCATTCCCCTGATGGGTGAAACCTTCAGGAACTTGCGAGCGGACCTCAAGCTCAACGATCCCGATCTATCTATCCTTCTGGAAAGTCGGATAACTAAAATTGCCTGTCGAGATAACGAAGACCCTGCGAAGTACTCGAACATAGAGAACCTCCTCTCGTGGCTGAGTCAGCGCATCGAGGGCTCTCTAGATAGCGCCGATGACGACAAGAGGGTTTCCGATGCAGTTCGCAAGGCCTTTCTCGAGTCCGTCGACATCAAATACAGCGCGGAGCACTCCGACGTCCTTGATAGCTATCGTAAGTTTGTTCAGGGACTTGGCGTATCGCGACAGATCCTTGCGCGCGGTGGTCAAGCTGCCTTCGACGTCGTTAATCTCTTCACAACAAACTACGACCTATTTCATGAGATGGCCCTTGAATCGAGCGGCTACGCCTATGTGGACGGGTTCTCGAACGGGCTGATACCCACATTCAACCCGCGGGAATACCATCGCAGGCCGATTGACCTCGACGAGAGATTCAGGGATCACTACGAACCGGTGAACCCCTTCTTTCGCCTTTACAAGATGCACGGGTCCATCAACTGGAGGATTTATGACGGAAACGTCGTAAGGGTCCCCAGGTTTCCCGACATCACCGACGAGTACCAAGGCGACAGACAACTTATCGCCCCGATGACTTCCAAATACGCCTTGACCCAGGGCTCCCCCTATAGCGATATGTTCCGCGAGTTCGTAAATGCCCTCGCCGTCCCCAACACAGTCCTTCTGACTTGTGGATTCAGCTTCGCGGACTCTCACATATCAAACCTTATCAGCCAGGCTCTTGCGAGGCCCGATTTCACGCTCCTCGCCTTTATCGGCAACCCGGCAGAAGCAGATGTCGGTTCCCCTACACGTGTGTTCTACGATAAGGCAGGTGGCGCGAACACCTATTTCGTATATCCAAGTGAAAGGGAACTGGACCGCAAGCGCCCGCTATACTTCTCGGAATTTGCTGACTTTATCGGGCCCGAGATCACCTTCGGAGACGATGTGGCATCTGGATCTTTGGGGCTTGGTGACAAGAATGACTAATGAGGTTCCCAATCCGGGTTGGCTCATCGGCACCATCTGCTATATGGATCAGGAGAAGATAAGACTACGCGCATCACGTTCCGACTTTTCAGACCGGATGCTCGATGGCGAGCCAAGGCATCTAAACGGGCTCAATCAATATCTCTTTTCCTATCTCTCTATCTCGACAAAGATCATTTTTCGCGTGACTTCCGTAGAAGAGGCCGAGAGGCCGTATTCCGACCAGCCTTCGTCGAGGTTTAGCACGAGCTATATCTTCACCGCCGTCCCCATTGGAGAGATTGAAGGATCTTCCTACGTGCCCGGCGTAGTAGACCTCCCCATGGTCGGCTCCAATGTCTATGCCTGCGATGAATCAATCCTCAAGAGGGTCTTTTGCGTGCGGGAAGGAGTCGAGATTGGGTCCCTCGCTGGGTACGATTCAGTAAGACCCACTTTTGATATCGATTCCCTGTTCTCTGGTCATCTCGCTATTCTCGGTAATACCGGCTCGGGAAAGTCCTCAACCGCGCGGCTCCTGCTTGATAGGGCGGCATCGCTCTTAGATGCCGAGGACGCGCTCGATGCAGAGCCCCGATTCTTCGTCTTCGATCTGCACGGCGATTATGACTTTCTCACGCGCGGCGGTTACGGCTGCACGAGACGAATCGGCGCTGATGAGTACCACCTCGCGCCCGGAGAGTTGTCGATGGATGACTGGTCAGCTATTCTCGACCCCTCGCGACGCATCCAGAAACCTCTGCTTGAGAGGGCCGTGAGATACTCCCACCTCAACGAGGAGGGCAAGAAGAAGCTATTTGCTGCCTTTGCATATACCGCAATTCGGGACACGAGCATCGATAGCCACGCAGCGAGGAAGTTTCAGGTCTCAAAGTATTACCAGCCGATTGAGGGAGAACTTAACAAGATTCTCGAACGCGAGTCCGGACCTTTCTCTCGCCCTCAGACCGCTCATAACCTGTTAGTGTCTTTCAACCTGGAATACGGAAACATATCGAAAGATGTCGTCGAAGGGCTTGAGTCCCTTTTGAAGGAGTTCATCGAGGACGAATACATGTCCGATGGACTTCCCAATATCGAACGCATCTTATGTGAGTACGAAAAACCTAAAAGCGAGGTCTCAATCTCTGACGTCGTTGATGCGCTTGACTTCGTGTTCGACGAAGAAGAAGTGCGGGGCAACCGTCAGATAAGGTCGTATTCAGAGGGGCTGGTTACTCAGCTTAGAAACCTTAGGGAAAGGTATTCGCAAGACCTCTTCTCACTTGAGCGGGGCGAGTCAATTGCTGCCCTCTTAAACAAGGGGCATGGCATTCTTGTGCTAGACGTATCTCAGATAATCGACGAGTCAGGATTGAAGCTGTTTTCCCACTACGTTGCGCGCACCCTCTTTCAGGCTAGCCTAGATGCAGGAAGAGGCTCCTCGACACCCATCTATCTCATTTTTGACGAGGCGCATCGCTATATCAGGGATGCAGACCTGACAGACGACTCAGTGTTCAATCGAATTGCACGGGAGGGCCGTAAGTTTGGCATTTACCTTACCGCCATCAGCCAAATCCCCAGTGAGCTTTCCCGCGTCGTGCTCTCTCAGACGGGAACCTTCATAATCCACCGCATTCAGAACTCTTACGACCTCGATTACGTTCGCCGCAATATCCCTTCCATATCAAATGGCCAGGTCATGCGCCTTCCCGCATTCGCCCCGGGAACCGCGACCGCGCTGGGAAGCTCCATTACGGTGCCCCTTGAACTACAGATAGACGATGACTTTGCCGACGAGACGCCAACGATCCGGATGATGAAGAGCAATCGGATTCGATAAAGCTATTTGTGGCCGGCCCGGAGAATGCCCGCAACGGAGACGTTGTGGGCATTTCCTTTTGCCCGCTCGGGGCACGGGAGTCATACGTGGGTGAGTAGGATGGTAAGCCGCAGGGCAGCAAGGGCAGCCGGAGGAGCCGCAGGAGCAGGCGCCGCAGGTAGAGGCGGTGTCGAACTAATGCGAGCTTCTCAACCGGCGGGACGCGCGCTACGCCTAGCAACAAGCCAGAACAAGCACAGTAATTTTCAGCGCACCATACACGCACTCGCTGCTAAGGTTCGGCCCCAGCCACGGATCACCCGTCAAGAAGAACTCCAGCCAGTGCTGCATAAACAGTGCCTGCTCGCGCTTCCAACGGCGCAGCTTTTCCTCGCTGGCCTCTTCCCTGCTGCGCGAAGTGAACTCGTAGTGGTGCAGCTCAGCATAAGGTGTAAAGATGGTGCGGTAGCCCCCATACGCGCAGGCAAAAATCCGCATCGTTAAAACCGACGGCAAACTTCTCGTCGCAGCCTTCAACCCGTTCATAAACGTCGCGACGGACCATCTGGCAGGCGCCCGTAACGGCGCTGAAGTTGCCCGGGTGCACGGCACGGGCAAGATATCCCTCGCGCTTTGCCGAAAAGTCCCAGTTGGCATGGGCAAGGGCGCCGCGCACGCCGACCACAATGCCAGCTAGCTGAACCAGATGGCCAGCAAAGTAGAGCTTGGCACCCACTAAAGCCCATTACTTGCTCAGGATGACCAGGAAGGTCAAGAGAAGTAGGAGAAGGATAATCCTATCCATCTGACTACCCCCTGCCTTGTAGAACCGCGGCCCGGAATACAGCTGGCTTCGGAGAGCAAGGCAGAGGACGACACACCGCCGCGTCCAGCTAATATTAAAACAGAAATACGTACGCATGTTCGTGTTTTGTGGTACACTATCTTTACCAAGACAGGGTGAAAGTCGCTTCGGAGGCCCCCAATGGTACGAAGCGCCGGCGCCGCGGATCCCCGCTGCCCCGACCCTGGCTTAGCCGGCGCACGCGACGCCGGCTGACCGGCGGGATGCCGGTTGATGCTACGTAATACCGGCATGTTGAAACCACTCGTCCTCCGGCGTGCGGATCATAGCATGTCGACTAAACCGAAGGGGCATACATCATGGACAATTCCAACGCAAGCCAGCAGATCGCTTTGTACGAGGACCCCGACCACGCAGTCCACCTTGACGTGCGCGTCGACGGCGATACGGTCTGGCTAACCCAGCAGCAGATGGCGACGTTGTTCGGGCGCGGAGTGCCGACTATCTCCAAGCACATTCATTCCGCAGCAAAGGAAGAGCTTGCCGGAATTCGAACTATTTCATTTTTTGAAATAGTTCGCTTAGAGGGAACAAGAACGGTCAAACGTCAGGTCGAGCACTACAACCTCGACATGATCATCTCGGTTGGCTACCGCGTGAAGTCTCAGCAGGGCGTGTACTTCCGCCGGTGGGCAAATGGCGTGCTCAAGCAGCATCTACTCCAGGGATACTCCATCAACCAAAAGAGACTCGAGGCGCTCGGAACGGTCTTCAAGGTCCTCGAGAGGTCGAGTACTCCGGAACTCTCCGGTGCGGCAGAAATTCTACAGAAGTACCTTCCGAGCCTGACTCTGCTCGATGAATACGACACGGGAAGGATGAAGGCGCCCCAGGGCAACGAGCCCAACTGGGAGCTCGGTTACACCGAAGCCCTCGAAGTCGTCCGCAGCCTACCGTTCTACTCGTCGTCCACTCTGTTCGGACGAGAGCGGGACAACCAGTTCGCCGGAATCATCAGCGCCCTCTATCAGGGCTTTGGCGACCAAGACCTATATCCCTCCGTTCAAGCAAAGGCCGCCAACCTTCTCTACCTCGTAGTGAAGGACCATCCATTCTTGGATGGCAACAAGCGCTCTGCAGCGGCGCTCTTCATTCACTTCCTCGATAAGAACGGAGTTCTCAGAGACGGAGAGAGACTCCGCGTGGAGGGCAACGCGCTCGCGGCCATGACGCTCATGATTGCCCTCTCTGACCCAAGCGAGAAGGACTCCATGGTTACGCTGGTGGAGAATTTCATCGCGTAGCGCCTTCGCCCGAGCACCAGAATCGACGTTCCTTCATATAGCAGATGCAAACGAGGAAAGGGTCATCAAAGTAAGGCACCGTCATGGCGAGGGAGGTGCCGCAATGAGTCGTTCCATGAAAAGCCATATAAGCCTACAATTGTCATCAGATGTAGGCTTATATGGCTTTCGAGGGGAGGTCGGCATGGTGATCACCTACCGGGAGGCGCTGGCTGAACTCGGGAGCAGGTACCGCGTTCGCAAGGCGGTGTCGGAAGGGACGCTCCACCCCGTCGGCCGAGGGATGTACTCGACCAACCGGGACGAGGACGCCCTCGCCGTGATCGCGAAGCGCTACCCGGGGGCATCCTGACCGGGCAGACCGCGCTCTACGCCCACGGGCTCGTGACCGCGCCCCCCGACCGGATCGACCTGGCCACGAAGCGCGGTGGGACCAAGATACGCGACGCCGCCGTGCGCCAGCACTTCATCCCGGAGGGATGGCTGGGCGTCGGGAGGTCGACCGTCTCGGTGGACGGGACCGAGCTTGCCGCTTACGACCCCGAGCGCATGCTCCTCGAGCTCATGCGCTCGCGCAACAAGCTGCCCTACGACCTCTACCGGGAGGCCGTCGCCTCGTTCCGCAGGCGGTCGGAGCGGCTGGACATATACAGGCTGCAGGACTACGCGGAGGCAATCCCGCACGGCGAGGCACACCTCGAGCGCGCCATGGAGGAGGTATTCTGATGGACCTGAACGAGATGAGGGCGCGCTACGAGCGCGAGGAGGGCTACTCCTGCCTCAACGCGACCGCGCGCGTCTGCCAGGACGTGATCCTCTCGAAGCTGGCGGCATCCGGCATGCGCGACCGAGTGACGGTCAAGGGAGGGGTCCTGATGTGCGCGCTGTCGGGGAGCGGGCGCCGCGCAACCCAGGACATAGACCTCGACTTCGTGCGGTACCCGATGACCGACGCCTCCATTCGCTCCTTTGTGTCCGCCCTCTCGAACCTCGGCGACGGCGTAACCGTCCGCATCGCCGGCGAGATAGAGGAGCTGTCGCAGCAGGACTACAAGGGCAGGCGCGTCAACCTCAAGGTCAGCGACGGGCGCAGCACGTTCGACACGAAGCTCGACATGGGGGTCCACGCGAGCGCCGCGATGGAGCAGGACGAGCTGTGGTTCGACGTGGCACACCGGCAGGAGGGCGTCTGCCTGCTTGCGAACTCGAAAGAGCAGGTGTTCGCCGAGAAGCTCAAGTCCCTGCTGCGCCACGGCATCCGAACGGCCCCGGAAACTCGTTTCATGGAGCGTTTCATGGAAAATCCCCCTAATCTAGCAACGGTTCAGAGTCTACTAGATTGGGGGGACGCGAGCCAAGTCGACAAGGGCAGTTAACCGGCGGCTATTCATGCCTCGATTTAGAACCGCTCGAGAATCTCCGCAGCGTTCTCTCGCAGATAGATATCTAGGTCTGGCACGGCAAACTGCACGTAGCCCCTCTGCGGAGCTTGAATAACCTCTCTTTGAAGCAGCTTAGCCCTAATAGAGCTGACCTCATTGGTCTTTTTACCCATGCGTTTAGCAATCTCAGATGATTTGGACTGCTGCTTATCCTCGCACATGGCCAAAAGGTATTTGATATCGTTGAGTCCCAGTCCAGAAATCGCGGGCTCGTGAACAACATCGTGAAAACGAGCCTCTGCCAGCGCAATGCCCTCGATAACATCGCGCTCGCTCACGTTGGCACTTTTGACGCGATGCAAGTTGGCGCGCTGCCAAATGGAGTAACCGACCAGTTGCACCAGATAGGCATAGCCCTTAGTGGCCTTAGCGGCTCTCGACAGCAGATCGTCCTCTATGGTCAAACCAGTCGCGACAAAGCTATCGCCCATAGAGAGAGCCGCCTCTACTTGTTTACCTTTCTAGGGATCGATTAACAGTCAATCATCGTTTCAATAATTGTCGCAGACTATATCGAATAATATCGAGCTGTATAAGCTTGTATAAACTTATCGCGAAAGTATCGATCTTTCGTAATTTGTCTTAATAAGTAGTCCAACATTGTTTTCTTCCAAGCTCATAGCGAAAGAAAGTTAGGGACTCCTAAAAACCATTGACTTAGACCGAGAAATACTCGCTCTCAGCGGATAAGTTCGGCCCCAACCATGGATCGCCCGTCAAGAAGAACTCAGGCCAGCGCTGCATAAACAGCGCTTGCTCGCGCTTCCAGCGGCGCAGCTTTTCCTCGTTGGCCTCTTCCCTGCCGCGCGAGGTGAACTCGTAGTGGTACAGCTCTGCATAGGGCGTAAAGATGGTGCGGTAGCCGGCCTCCCACACGCGCAGGCAAAAGTCAGCGTCGTTAAAACCGACGGCGAATTCCTCGTTGTAGCCGCCGACCCGCTCAAATACGTCGCGTCGGACCATCTGGCAGGCACCCGTTACGGCGCTGAAGTTACCGGGGCGCACAGCGCGGGCAAGATAGCCCTCGCGCTTTGCCGAGAAGTCCTGGTTGGCATGGGCAAGTGCGCCACGCACGCCAACCAAAATGCCGGCATGCTGCACCAGATGATCGGCAAAGTAGAGTTTGGCGCCCACCACGCCCGCATCGGGACGCTGCAGATAGCTCATCATCTCTTCGATAAAGTCGGGGCTTATGACCTCGGTATCGTTGTTGAGCAGCAGCAGATAGTCGCCCTTGGCATGCTCCACGCCAAAGTTAATGATCTGGGAGTAATTGAACTCACCCGGCCAGTACACAACGCGCGCGATACCCTTGCCTTCGGATGCCGCAGCCACGCGTTCCGGCAGGGCCTCGTAATACGCAAACGTCTCTGGGTCTTCGCTGTTGTTCTCCACCAAAACGATCTCGTAGTTGGTATACGTTGCCTTCTGGGCAATCGACATCACGCAGGCGTCGAGCGTCTCAATGTGATCCTTGGTCGGAATCACAATGCTCACCAGCGGCGCAGGCTTCGGCAGCGCATAGTGCATGCGGTAGACAAACGGCGTCTCGGTCTCCTCGACCGTTCCGCAAATGCCCAGCGCGTTAAAGTGGCGCTGAAGCGCAAGGCGCCCGGCTTCAATAGCATACGGCTTGCTATCAGCAGAACCGTCGGCGGTCGATCCCGGATGCACGCGCCAGTGATACAGCACATGCGCAACGTGCTCAAACCGCGCGCCGGCTGCAAGGCAGCGAAGCGTCAGGTCGTAATCCTGGGCACCCGCAACGTCTTCTGGAGACGTGCCAATGTGATCGATGAGCGCCTTCTCCACCATCAGAAAATGCGTCACGCAGTTATGGCTATAGAGCAGATCGACATTGAGCCGCATCTTAAAGACCGGCTGACCCCACTCCCCCGTTTTCTGAAACATGTCCTCGTCGCAGAACAGGACCTGGGGGCGCTCGCCCTCGGCCGCCTTATTCAGCGCGGAAACATAGTGGAATAACGCGTCCGGTTCCAGAATGTCGTCATGGTCCAAGAACGCGATGTAGTCGCCCATCGCCTGCTCAATACCTGCGTTGGTGTTGAGCACAATGCCGCCGTTGCCAGGCAGCTCAATACGACGAACCCGCTCGTCGTTGACACCTGCCGCAAGATTGGCCACCGCGTCCCATTCGGGCGAGGCGTCCATAAGGAGCAGTTCCCAGTTGTCATAGCTCTGGGCTTGCACCGAGTCCAGCAGCTCGCGCAGGTAGACCCGATCAGTCTTGTAGCACGGCACCACAATGCTCACGAGCGGTCTATATGCAAAGGCCGCCGAAGCGACACGCTGGCACGCCAAATCGCCCGGCTTTGCGCGATGTTGCTCAAACCAACGTCGATAAGCTGCGTCGTCTGCACGCGCGTCCTTCATGCGGTTCCAGCTGTCATCGAACATGCCGTTGTACAGGCGACCATCCATGGCGCAAAACCCGCTCTGGATCTGCTCCGTGGGATCGCTCACAATCGCGACAAAATCTCGTATATCCTGAGGCATCTCAACGCTCAGATACGTTTTATTGACGCGGCAACCGTTGCGCTGCGGCACATCGACCTGCGATTCAAACACATGCACAGTGACATCGATGGCATTCATATGCGTATCGAAGATCTGGAGCTCAGGTGCGCACTGGGGGTCTCCCGCCCAGGTAACCTCATAGCGCCACACCGCGCCGGCGTCTGCCGGTAAATAACGAACGGCATCGATCTCATAGCGACCGCAGCACTCGCTGCGCTGTGCATCGCGAACGAGCGCACACATCGCAGGCTTTGCTTTGTAGTTAATCTTGGATTCCAGCTTGGCCACGCGGCTATCGAGGCGAATGGAGCCAAGCTTTTGGCCACCGGATGCAAAAACGACATCCATCGACGCGCCATCCAAAAACGGAAGCACCAAAATGGCGAGCTCGCGCTCGTAATCGGAAACGGAAGGGCAAAGCGCCAGCACACGGCCATGATCGACCGGGAGCACCAGCGACGGCACACAAGAACCACTCGCCGTCGCATGGGCAAACGCTTGAGAACCCTCCCGCTCAATAAGCGCGGCGACATCTTCGCCAGCAAAACGAAGCAGAACAAACAGACGGCCCTGGCTGCGGCAAAGCGCCAAACGCTTGATACTCATCTACACTTCTCGCTTTCCCAGAGCATTCGCGGCCATGCGCTTGCAGGCGCCCAGGCGTCCAAACCTCAACACGTCGTAATCGAACATGAGCTTTTTGCACGTGCGGCCACTGGGGGCCTCGCTGGCAAGCGCCGCACGCACCATGGCAGCAACCGAAGGTACGCACTGTGTGAGCGCGGCATCACTGCCCACGGGAGAACCGGCGAGCGCAGCAGCGGCGGCGGCAAACACCTTGCCGCAGCCCATCCCCAACAACCTGAGCGCGTCATACAGTACCAGATCGCACAGGAAATATGCCAGGTCGTCCGCATGCTTGGCATCAAGCCCATCGCGGTGCCAATCATTCAGTACCGCGGAGTATATCTTCACGTGCTCCAACAGGCGCGTCTCGTCGTCATAGCGCATGGTGTCCATGAGCGAGCCCTTGCGCGCCACGCGGTAGTCATACAGCCTGTTCGAGATAAGCGCGGTCTTGCGCGAACGACCGTACACGGCAAAATCGAAGACCTGGTCCTCGCCATACTTGACGGTTTCGTCGAACACGATCCCGTTACCCAGCAAAAACTCACGTTTGCAGGCGGTGCGCCATGCAAAGGGACGAGACGCTTCCTTAAACAGCAGGTCAGAGCTATAGCCTTCAAACGACGCATCGCGCGGGCTCAGTACATAGTTAAGCCACGGATACCCCGCCTCCAGCGGATACGGGTTCGCGCCAAAGGTCAAAACGTCGCAGTGCTCACGCTCAAACGTATCGACGATCACGCGGCATGCATCGGGCGTAAACCGGTCGTCGGAATCCAAAAACGCGACGATAGGCGCCGTGGACGCAGCGATGCCTGCATTACGCGCACTCGACAGGCCACCGTTCTCCTTATCGACCAGCGTAAAGCGCGCATCCTTTTCGCAATAGGCAGCCGCAATATCGCGCGAGCCGTCCGGCGAGCCATCGTCAACCAGCACGCCCTCCCAATCGGGCATGTCCTGCGCAAGCAGGGAGTCCAGGCACCAGGCCAGGCACTCCTCCACTTTATAGATGGGAACGACAACGGAAATCTTGGGGGTAGCCATAGTCACTCGCTCCTACTGTGCGGCCGGAACATCATCAGGGTGCGGGTTGTCGCCGTAGGTGCGCTGATACGTCAGCACGCGCCAGACCAGCGGCAGGCCGCCAATCTTAAAGTAATGCTTAAACGTATTGAGCTTGCCCGGCTTCTTAAAGTCAAAGCGCGAATCGATATAGGCGCGGGGCGACTTGACCATCAGGCGCAAGTCGGTCTCGCCACGTGGATCGAACAGCGACAGGTCAAAGCGACCGGCATCCCAGTCGGCCTTGAGCTCGGGAGAGGCCTTCTCCCAAAACTGCTCGCGCAGTTCATCGACCAGGCGCTCATCATTCCAACGGTACGTATCGATCTTCATGCGCATTAAAATGCCCTGGAGCTGAGCCTTGAGCTCGGGACGCTCGTCCAAAAAACGTTGCATCTCAGCATATTCGTCGCACACGCAAAACACCTTGTTGGGCGAATTAACTGAGCTCTTCTCGTTGTCTTGGCGATAGCACAAAATGGGGTCCGCGATAAACGCAGCACGCTCGGCGCATGCCCAGACCTTAAAGTTAAAACCCGCATCCTGATACGAAGCAGCTGGCGTGGGAAGGAACCGAATCTGATTGTCGTTGAGGAACTCGCGCCGGTAGATAGCCGACCAAATGGAAGGTTTGCGGTAGAAGATGCCCGGGCGATCGACGGGGCGATACGCGGCGCCCGCCATATGCTCGTCGATGATCCCAAACAGCTCACGGCGCTCGCTGGGCGTGGACCAATACAGGTAAAAGTCACCCTTTACCACATCGGCATGTTCAGCATCGGCCTTGGCGACCAGCTTTTGGAGCGAATCCTCAAACATAAAGTC
This sequence comes from uncultured bacterium, assembly GCA_905214945.1. Taxonomy (GTDB): domain Bacteria; phylum Actinomycetota; class Coriobacteriia; order Coriobacteriales; family Coriobacteriaceae; genus Collinsella. Next base: position 20,015 of record CAJMOC010000015.1, on the reverse strand, counting down.
ATCGGACTCAAGGATGCCCACGTACTCGCCGCGCGCCATCTCCAGGCCGCGGTTCATCGAGTCGCCGTAGCCGCTGTTGGCTTTGTCGATCATCTTTACACGGAAGTCGCGCTCCATGTACTCGCGGATGATATCCGGCGAGCTATCGGTGGAGCCGTCGTTGATACAGATGATCTCGATGTCCCTGAGCGTCTGCGCCACGGCGGAATCGAGGCACTCGCGCAGATAGCGTTCAACATTACAAATGGGGACAAGCAGCGAAACTTTAGGGGTATCAGAGTTCTGCAAGAGAACCTCCTGTTGAATAGCGTGTAACAGGGTTATTTTAGCAGCCGAGTTGCGGCGAGCGGCAGCGCTTGGAATTAGATAAAGCGCTCCAGGCAGGCTTTGAGACCGCGAGTCGAAAGATAGAACTGCGTGGCGTCTGCCATCGAAACGCCCGAGGTCGCCGCAACGAGCTTGTGGGCAACACGGCGAACGGCACCCTTAGCAGGCATATCCGCCCACTCCGTTCCCAAAAACGTCGTGAGATCCATGTTGACGCGAGCCGCCACGCGATGGAAGTCATCGGCATCCAAGCGCGCCAGGTCGAACACAATGAGGTCCAAAAACCAAGTTATCAGCTCGCCGGGGCACAGGCCTAAAAGACCGTAGGCCGCCCAGCCCTCCAAGACCTCCTCGAGCATCCTCATGTGGGCGTCAAGCTTTTTGGCGCGAGCCTCGGCACTGTTGAACTCGTGCGTCGCCGATTCGCTCTCCATCACGTAGTGGTAGAACTTGTCCGGCATGACGACGGTCTTGCGGGCAAGCGCATAAGCCGCAAATTGGAAGACAACGTCCTCGCCCAAAGCCAAACCGGGGGCGAAGCGAATGCCTTCGCGATTGAGCAGCTCGCGCGAAAAAGCCGCACGGCAGGCATAAGGCTGCGCATTCGAATGAAACAGCAGTTGGGGATCACGGGCGCCGAAGGTACCAGCTTTGGGGCTCATGAGCTGCTGAACGCGTTTGGGGGCAGCATCGGCTGGTTCACAGACGCCGCCAAAAACGGCGGCCTCGACATCTGCAGACTCCATGGCATGCAGTACGCGCTCGACCGTCTGGGCATCGATGTAATCGTCAGCGTCCACAAAAAAGACGGTCTCGCCCTCGGCGGCATCGATACCGGCATTTCGAGCACACGAGACGCCCGCGTTTTCCTGGTCAATCACCAGTACGCGATCGTCGGCCTGCGCGACCTGGTGCAACACGTTCGACGAATCATCAGTCGAACCGTCGTTGACGCAGACAACCTGAATCGCGCACTCGGACTGGGCCAACAGCGAATCGAGGCATCGCTGAATGGAGCGCGCAGAGTTGTAAACGGGGACGACAATGGTAGCTTTGGGGGTCAAAGTCTCTCCCATGCCAACCTACCCCCTCAGCGATTCGATGAGGAAGGCGGCGACCACGCCTGGGCCTCCAACCGAGGCGTAATACTTAGCACGCCCCAAGGCACCATCCGTCGCAAAACTCGGATGCTCGTCAACCCAGCCCTCAGGATCTTTGAGAATGGCAGCGAGATTCGCGCGCTTCCACGGCTTGAGGTCATCAAGCGAAAAGTCCCCCGCGTCCAAGGCCGCCTGAAATTCCTTAGCCATCTGCACCAGGAACTCCTTATAGAACTTAGGCGCCAAGCGCACGTAGTTCCACATGTACGAATCGTACTTAATGAGCTGATTGAACTTGAGCATGCGCGCGACGTCATCACTTGCGTGGTCGCGGGCATAATCCTCTCGAATCCAACGCTCAATCTCGGCATACTCGGTATTGACGCAAAAGACCTTAGCCGAAGAATTGACCGAGGAATTCTCGTTGTCCTGGCGATACGACAACACGGCATCATGCAGGTAAATAGCCTTTTCGGCACACGCGATCACCTTAAAGGCAAATGACGTGTCCTGAAAGGATGCCCCCGGAGTCGGCAGGAACTTGATACCGTTGCGCTCAAGAAAATCACGACGGTACACGGCCGACCAAATCGACGGTTTTTGCTTAAAGAACTGCGTCGTATTGCTGGGATGCACCGGTTTGCCACAATCCCTTGCCTTAAACATCTCGTGCAGCGAACGGCGCTCCTCGGGCTTAGACCAGTAGAAATCAAAGTTCGCCTTCGCAAAGTCGGCATTATTGCTATCGGCGGCCGAGACAAGCTTTTCGAGTGCGTCGGGCGCCATAAAGTCATCGGACTCCAAGATGCCAACGTACTTGCCACGCGCCATCTCCAGACCGTGGTTCATCGAGTCGCCGTAGCCGCTGTTGGCCTTGTCGATCATCTTGACGCGCCCATCGCGCTCCATATACTCGCGGATAATCGCCGGCGAGTTGTCGGTCGACCCGTCGTTAATGCAGATGATCTCAATATCCTTGAGCGTCTGCGCCAGGGCGGAATCGAGACACTCGCGCAGGTAGCGCTGAACATTGTAAATGGGAATAAGCAGCGACAGAACAGGGCTGCCAGAGGCGTTAGTAGACAAATGTGCTCCTTAGGAAATACCTGTCGTTTCATGGTATCAAAGGGTCAGCGCGCCAGCGGACGTTTATATAATCTATGGAGCCTCTTGCGGGCAAAGTAGCCGCACGTCATGCGGCGGGCCCGTGGCAGGTTCCTGCGTTTTATTCAAAGCTTGCCGTCAAGGTGCGCCGAGCCTTTACAATAGGACAGTCCCAAGGACGTATTCGATAGCTTCCGCGCAGCGCTCGCGCGCCGCGCGTGAAAGGATATATTGCCCCATGCCTTCAACCCTTCCCGCCCCCATCGATAAGCTCGCCATCGTTGTCGTCACGTACAAGCGCCAGGAGCTCCTGGCCAACTTGTTCGACTCCATGACCGAGCTCACGGCAACGCCCTGGCGCATCGTGATTGTCGATAACGAGAATTCGCGCGAGACCGAGGCCATGTGCACCGCATTTAACGAGCGCCTCGCCAACCTGTGGGGCATCGACACCGACCAGCCCGATTCACAGGGCGGCACCGACCGCGTTATATACGCGCCGCAGCTTGAAAACGGTGGCGGCGCGGGTGGCTTCTCCGCCGGCACCAAATGCGCCTACGACCTGGGCGCCCAGTGGTTCTGGGTGATGGACGACGACGTGCTCGTCATCCCCGAAGGCATCGAGCGCTTGGCCAAGTGGACCGACTGTTACGACGTCATTCAGGGTTCGCGCCTGGACTTTGACGGCGGCGCCTTCTTTTGGCAGTACCAGCTCATCCTTTCGCTCGGCATCCCTAACCCCATCGCCAAGTGGGATTTGGGACCCGAGGGCTACCGCACCATGAACCAACTGTGCTTTGAGGGCGGCATGTTCTCGCGCCGCGTGGTCGACAAGATTGGCCTGCCCGACGCGCGCTTCTTTATCTACGGCGACGATGCCTGCTACGGCTACGTGGCCAGCCAGCACTTCCCCGCCGCCGTGGTTGCCGACGTGGTGCTCAAGCGCGCCCGCGCCGTCTCTAACTGGGATATCGCCGGCAAGCGCCAGCTCAACTCCACGAGCGACACCAACCGCTACTACATCATGCGCAACCGCGGTTATCTGGCACGCTACATGCAGATCTACGGCGACTACCACCCCGTGCTGTTCCGTCTGGGCAATGCCGCGACCTTCTGCAAGGAGTTCATTCGTCTGGCAGCAGTCGACAAATGCTTTAAGACCGGTATTCCGGCGCTGCGCCGTGGCATGAAGGACGCACGCAAGATCGTTAAGGATCCCAACTGGAAGCCCATGCCGCCCCTGAAGGACGCCGAGTAGTAAAGGGCTTTCGCCCGCCGCTACAGTCGTTGACACACCACGGACACACGCTGACCGTCAAAACCAAAGCCCCAACGCATGCGCCCGACGGCGGGGCGCGGCACGCGGATATCATCGATGCCGTCGCGCTCTATGTCGAGCAGCGCCTGAACCGCTAACAGTTCCAGGCCCAGGGCATCGACGCCAGGGTCATACAACATGTTGATCGTAATGAGCGGTCGCTCATCGAGCATGCCGAGCGTGTCGGCCACGTCAAACACCCGACCGGTGGGAATCACCTGGATATCCCAGCGATCCGAGACGCCACTTCGCTTGGAGCTGGGATTGCAATAGCCGGACAGTCCAAAGCAAAGCCCCTGCAGCGCCAGATGATAGGCTGTCGGCATATCTGATTTGTCCACATCGATGCCCAGATCGCCGATAGCACAGCTCAAAGCTTGCTTTACAGCGTCCTCGTCTCCTCGACACAACCCGTCATGGAACGAGTCGATAACTCCAACGTCCTCAACGGCGCACTCAAACCATTCCAGAATTACAAGACGGAGCGCCTGACGCACTTCGTTGTTAGGCAGGCGCAGGGAACGAAGGCACGCGCCGTCCTCCGAATGCCCTGTCATGTCCGTCGTAAGAAATCCAGACAGATACAGCGCAGTCCAGATATCTTCGGGCTTGGCGGCATCGACCTCCTCGGCATGCACATGCACTGGCGCCTCAATAAACCCATGCGGCTCAAGCAAATTGAACAATGCGGACAAGCGTATGAGGTTCCAGTCACCGATGCATGCGCTCAGACGGTCAGCGTAACCATACAGATCTGCCCGAACAGGCGCGACGCAACCGCGATGTGCGTAGTCCACCACGCGCTCCGGGCTCGAGCAATAAAAACCACCAAACAGATAGCCCTCGAGCCACTCACGCGCGTCATCCAGACAGCCGTTGCGACCGATGCAATCCAACAGCACTTGGACTTCGTCGTCCGAAAAACCGAACCATCGATCACACCAACTCGACAACGCTGTCGCCGACCGATAGGAAACCCCACGTTGGGACAACGCAAACTCGGCAGGACCGGGGCGCTCGCCCATCAGACACGTCAATCGCAACGAGTCGCTGGCATCGGCAATGGTGTCGAACAACATTCGGCTGAGCGACTCTAGGGAATCCACGCTACCGTCGTCCTTAGCGTCCAAACGCTTTGGACATACCGCGTCGTAGTCATCTATCAGAAGAACAACCCGCTCATCGAAAGCCGTCTGAAGCAGTTTAATAAGCACGCCAAGCGCCGCATCGATCTCCTTATCGCTGGCCACCCCACGCGCCGCCCTCTCGATAAGACGAACCTCACGTCTTGACAGATCAGGCGCGGCAAGCAGCGGCAGCAATCGGGCGCACTCGCGCACGACAGCCCCGCGAATTGCTGCCGCAGCACCAGCGCCATGCCTCGAAGCGGCAGCTGTAAAGTCGAGCATGATGACCGGATAACACGCGTACTCATCACGATAGCGACCGCCACCTGCCTGCCAAATCTGAGTGCCGACGAACGGGCTTCGATCCGGCCGCCGGTGATCAGGTCGTTCCAAATAGCATTTGAGCATCGATAGATTCATGCTCTTGCCAAAACCCTTGGGCCGACAGCAAAGCGCAACAGGTGCTTCGCTGTCCAATATATCGGCAATAAACATAGTCTTATCGACGAGTAAACACCGATTGATTGCATCGGAAAAGTCGTGTACATCAGCCGGCAGAGCTGCGTTATCCGCATAACTGAGCAACCGTGCGCCAAACGCATGAGCAACACCATAATTCGCCTGTTCAGACACCGTAAACTCTCCTTCTAACGCAGCACGATGCCCATTGTAGCGAGCGGGTAGAGCGCAACAATATCGACATGCAAACGTTTCGGGCAACGGTAGCAGCAGACCCCCGAGGGGGCATAACAAATCGTTGCACAACAAAAACGGGGCCCGATGCCGCCGCACCGGACCCCGTCCCAAACTCTTATAGAAAACGATCTAGAAGATTACTCCTCCGAGCCGTCCTCCCCAGAAGCCTTCTTCTGCTGATCGAGCTTATGCTTACCACTTACGATAGACGTAGCGCCCAGTGTGGCCAAGCTCGCGCTGGCAAGGCTCGCCATCACAATCAGATCGCCCGTCTTGGGCATGTTGCCGCCCGAGGACTTGGTAGTTGTAGTCGTCGTGGTCGTGGTGGTCACCGTTTTGGAGTCATTTTGCTCTTGGACCTGGTTGTCAGCACCGCTCTTGTCGTCGTCTTCGGACTGTTTCTTTTCGCCCTCGGCCTTGCTCTTGTCCTTCTCCTCAGATTCAGACTTCTTATCCTCGTCCTTCTTCTGTTCGGACTTGTCGCTCTTCTCCTCAGAGCTAGAACCCTTATCGGATTCGGTCTTCTCGGAAGCCTTGTCCTTGGAGTCGCCCTTTGCGGCTTCGATCTTTTCCGTGGAAACCTGATCAGAGTTGCCCTTGTTCTGGGTCGAGCCGTTATTGACGCCAGCCATCAGCGAAGAGCCCAGCGTAGAGCCAAGCTGCTCGGAGAAAGAAGGCTTCTTGTCCGGCGAAGCAACGGGAACGTCCGGCGCCTTATTCGAGTCATCCTTGGAAGCATCGGAACCAGGGGTTGCGTCAGAGCCGGAGCCGTTGTTAGAGCCGGTGCCAACGGACGAATCGCTCGAGCCGGTGGATGAGTTAGAGGTGCCAGCGCCGGTCGAACCAGAAGCGTCGCTGTCCGTATTGCCGGCAGAGCTTGAAGACGAATCGCCCGCAGCAGAGCCGTTTGAATCGGAACCGTTCGAGGTAGAGCCGTTGTTGGTAGTGCCACCAGCAGAGCCATCACCGTCAGCACCGGTCGAGGGCGCATCCATCCTGTCATCGTTGGCATCGTCGCTCGAGTCGTCATTCGAATCAGGCGTCGGCGAGGGCGCCGGCGTAGGTTCGGGCTGCACGGGCGTCGCAGCGGCCTCGTCCTCGGCGATATAAACCAAGCAGTCCTTCAGCTCATTGCGGTAGCGGTTCTTCCAGCCCTCATGATACTGGGGCTGGCTCGAATACTTGGTCGCCACGTTATTGACCACACTGTTGGAAAGCGCCGTCACAAACTCGCGGTCGGACATATCGTTGGAGAGATTCGCCCAACGGAAGAAGTCCCTGCAGCCACCGGTGCCGCACATGTTGGTGATGCTCCACACCATGCCCTTAACGCAATCGGCACGGCCCGAAATATCAATGCCCAGGCCACTCTTGAGCCACGCCTCGGTCACCGCATAGTACGAGTTGTACGCATAGGCATCTTGAAGAGCTGAGAACTCAACAGGATCGATGTTATAAGCGCCCTGGAAGGCCTCCTGCGCAATACGGCCCAACTCGGTGAGCTGGCCGTTCTCGTACATGGCATTGCTCATGTTGGAAATCTCGCTGCCGCGATCAATCGCATCCTTGAGCATGCTGTATTTTTCGGGGTTGTAGTTGTAGGCCTGCTTCATAAACGGAATGAGCGACCAACGACGGTCGAACTGGTAATAACCCAGCGCGTTATAGCCGTCGCCATACGAAAAGCCCTGGTTATAGTTGCCATGGCTCTCGTACTTGGTAAAGTACTTCATCTCGGGGGTAACGTTAACAAACGAAACGCCCTGGACCGACCTCAGCACGCCCGAGAAGGACTGCTGGGTATAGAGACCCTTATCGATATCGGTGGCACCCGAGGCAACGCCCGGCGTGGGCTCCTCGGCAGCGGCGGGTGCCGGCGCGGAAACGGCGCCAAACGAAAGCGCCAGCGTCAGGCCCGCGACAATAGCAGAATGCTTGCGCTGCATAAGATCCTCCCTGCATTGGTGTAGTTAAAGTGCAGTTTGCAAAGATAAGAGTAAGTATTGCAGCTCGCCCGTTGTTGCACAACAACCCCTCGGTAAACGGCAACAACCCTCCGCGAAATCTTAAGGAATTGCGCTCAACCTACAGCTTAATGTCGAAGTTGATCTCGGGGACGGCAGCAAGGTCAGCCAACGACACGCCGTCGACGTACTTTTCGATCACGTCGTCCAGACCGCGCCAGAATTTGACGGTCGAGCAGAGATCGCTGCGGGCGCAGCTGTTGTCGATGCCATCGCACGCCACCGGAGCCGTGCTGCCCTCGACGGCGCGCAGAATGTCGCCAGCACGCACCTCGGCCGGTTCCTTGGCCATCATGTAGCCACCGCCTTTGCCGCGCACACTCTTAAGCAGGCCAGCCTTCATAAGCGGACGAACCAGCTGTTCCAAATACTTATGCGAGATATGCTCGCGGTCGGCAACCTCGCGCAAGGCAATCTTGCCCTCGGCGTCGCCCAGCGCCGCGATATAGATCATCAGCCGGAGGGCATAGCGGCCCTTGGAAGAAATGAGCATACCTACCCTCCCATCGCATCTGGGACAACATAACCAGGTTTGTTTGTCCCAAATCTTAAGTAAGTGGGACAAACACAACAGGTTATGTTGTCCCAGAATTTGAAAAGTCGAGTGGATTAGTCGGGTTTTCCCTTGACTAACGCCAAACCCATAGTAACTTTATTCCGAGAAGATTCCTAGGGTTTCGCACACCCATGAGTACACCATATACAGAGAGGGACAGCATGAGCGCAAATCCGCTGCTTTCCATCGAAGGTCTGACCGCCTCCGTGGACGAGAAGACCATCCTCCACAACGTCAACCTCAACGTCGCCGCCGGCGAGACCCACGTGCTGATGGGACCCAACGGCGCCGGCAAGTCCACCCTTGGCCACCTGGTCATGGGCGACCCCGTCTACACCGTCAACGACGGCCGTATTGTCTTTGACGGCCAGGACATCACCGAGCTCACCACCGACAAGCGCTCGCGTGCCGGCCTGTTCCTGAGCTTCCAGGCCCCGGTCGAGATCCCGGGCGTGCCGCTGTCGAGCTTTTTGCGCGCCAGCATCGCCGGCCGCCCCGGTCTGGAGATGAAGGGCAAGGAGTTCCGCCGTCGCGTCAAAGAGCTCGCGGCCGAGCTCAACATGGATACCGCCTACCTCAACCGCGAGCTGGGCGTGGGCTTCTCGGGCGGCGAGAAGAAGAAGGTAGAAATGCTCCAGCTTCTGCTGCTGCAGCCCAAGCTCGCCATCCTGGACGAGACCGACTCGGGCCTGGACGTCGACGCCCTGTCCACCGTCAGCCACGGCATGGACGCCTACCGCAAGAGCTGCGACGGCTCCATGCTCATCATCACGCACAACACGCGCATCCTGGAGCACCTTGATGTCGACCGCGTTCACGTGATGGTAAAGGGCCACATCGTGCGCGAGGACGACGCCTCGCTCATTCCCTGGATCGACAAGAACGGCTTTGAAACCTTCGAGCGCGAGGCAGCCGAGCAGCGCACCCAGGCCGAGGCCGCTGCTGTCGAGCAGCAGGCGTAAAGGGGCGACGCAATGACCAAGAACCGCACCGAGGTCGCGGACATCGACCGCAGCCTCTACGACTTCACCTACGGCGAGGAGGGATTCGAGCGCCTCGGTGCCGGCATCACGCCCGACATCGTGCGCGAGATCAGCGCCAAGAAGGACGAGCCACAGTGGATGCTTGACCTGCGCCTCAAGTCCCTCGAGATTTTCAATCGTTTTCCCGATCCGACGTGGGGCCCCTCCATCGAGGGCCTGGACATGGACAACATCGTCACCTACGTCAAGCCCAACACCGACCAAAAGCACGACTGGGAGTCGGTGCCCGACGACATCAAGAACACCTTTGAGCGCCTGGGCATTCCCGAGGCCGAGCGCAGCTACCTGGCAGGCGTCGGCGCGCAGTACGACTCCGAGCTCGTCTACCACAACATGCAGGACACCGCGTCCAAGATGGGTATCGTCTACTCCGGTATTGAAGAAGCCCTGCACGATCCACAGTGGGAACCGCTCATCCACGAGAAGTTTATGACGCTCATCCCGCCCACCGACCACAAGTTTGCGGCCCTGCACGGCGCCGTATGGTCGGGCGGCTCGTTTGTCTACGTGCCCAAGGGCACCAAGTTGGACTTCCCGCTGCAGAGCTACTTCCGCCTCAACGCCAAGGGTGCCGGCCAGTTTGAGCACACGCTCATCATCGTCGAGGACGATGCCGACCTGCACTTTATCGAGGGTTGCTCCGCGCCCAAGTACAACGTGGCCAACCTCCACGCCGGCGCCGTCGAGCTCTTTGTGGGCAAGCGTGCGCACCTGCGCTACTCGACTATCGAGAACTGGTCCAAGAACATGTACAACCTCAACACCAAGCGTGCGCGCGTGGACGAGGACGGCGACATCGAGTGGATCAGTGGCTCCTTCGGCAGCCACGTGGGCTACCTCTACCCCATGAGCGTGCTCAACGGCCGCCGCGCTCGCTCGAGCTTTACCGGCATCACCTTTGCCGGCGCCGGGCAGAATCTCGACACCGGCTGCAAGGTCGTGCTCAACGCCCCCGAGACCTCGGCGACCGTCGAGACCAAGGGCATCTCCAAGAGCGGCGGCATCCAGACGTTCCGCAGCTCTATTGTGGCGACACCCAAGGCCGAGGGTTCCAAGGCAACCGTGAGCTGCCAGTCGCTGATGCTCGACGACCAGAGCCGCTCCGATACCATCCCCGCTATGGACATCCGCGCCAAGAACGTCGACATCGGCCACGAGGCCACCATCGGCCGCATCGGCGACGACAAGGTGTTCTACCTGATGAGCCGCGGTATCTCGGAGGAAGAGGCCCGCACCATGATCGTCAACGGCTTTGCCAACCCGGTCTCCAAGGAGCTGCCGCTTGAGTACGCCGTCGAGATGAACAACCTGATCAAGCTCGAGATGGAAGGAGCGATCGGATAATGAAACAGACCACGAACACCGCTGCGACCACGCTCGAGCAGGTTAATGCGATGCCGGCCGCAACTTGGGGCTGGCTCAAGATGAACCAGACCAAGCTCGAGCTTTCGGACGAACTTGCCGCCGCCCCCGCCGAGGCCGTTGAGGTCGAGGGCTTGGACGAGCAGCTTGCCGGCTCGGCCGACGCCTTCGACGCCGCCATGGACGCCATGGCCGAGCGCTTCCCCGAGCGCCGCGCCTCCGCCCCCGGCGACGCTGCCGACCGTGCCCGCATCACGCCCGAGACCGAGCTCGACGTGCCCGCCACCTCTGTCTACCAGGCCGGCGCCATCAAGCTCGAGGAGGAGCTCTCCCCTGCCGAGGCCTTCGAGACCGGCATGGGCGAGGCCGCCTATGCGTATCTGACCGAGCACGCCACCAAGCGCATCGTCATCGATGTTCCCGCCTACCAGCACGCCGCCGTTACCGTGCGCGTGAGTGGCGTCGACGCAGCGGCTGCGATTGCCGCCATCGACGTCGTCGCCCGCCCGCAGGCAACGCTCGACCTCGCCCTAGCCCTGGACTCCCCCGTTGCCGGCGAGGGCGTCGTGGGCTCCGTGCTGCGTGTGTGCGCCCACGAGTACGCCACCGTCAACGTGACCTGCACGCAGACACTCGACGACAGCTGGATCGCACTCGACGACACCGGCCTGTTCCTAGACGAGGGCGCGCGCGTCAACGTGCAGCACACTGTCCTGGGTGCCGGCGCCAGCGCCACCGGCCTTGCCGGCGACCTGCTGGGCGATACCGCCAAGGTCACCATCGATACCGATTACCTGGGCGCCCGCGAGCAGGTGCGCGACTTTAACTACGAGCTGCGCCACCGCGGTCGCAAGACCGAGTGCGAGATCGACGCCAACGGCGTGCTGACCGGCACGTCCAAGAAGGTCTACCGCGGCACCATCGACCTCGTGCACGGCTGCAAGGGTGCAACCGGCACCGAGCGCGAGACGGTGCTTTTGGCCAACAAGGGCGTCGACAACAAGACCGTCCCCGTCATCCTCTGCGACGAGGACGACGTCGCCGGCAACCACGGCGCCACCATCGGTCACGTCCGCGACGAGCAGCTGTTCTACCTCGCCTGCCGCGGCCTTGACCAAAACGCCGCCGAGGACCTGTTCATCCGCGCCAAGCTGGAAGACGCCGCGCTTTCCGCCACCGACGAGCGTACCCGCGCCGCCGTCGTCCGCTTGGGCAACAACCTGATCGACAACTTTGAAGAGGAGCTCGCATGATCGACACCGAGCACGTTAAATGCGACACCTGTACCGCCCCCGAGCCCATGGAGCTCGACGCCAGCGACGAGGCCTCGCGCGGCTGGCCTACCGTAGACATCGAGACCAACCCCTACAAGGCACAGTTCCCGCTGTTCCAGCAGCATCCCGAGATCGCCTTCCTCGATAGTGCCGCCACCGCGCAGCGTCCCGCCTGCGTGCTCGACGCCGAGCGCGATTTCTACCAGCGCATGAACGCCAACCCCCTGCGCGGCCTGTACTCGCTGTCCGTCGAGGCCACCGACGCCATCGCGAAGGTCCGCCAACAGATCGCCGACCTCATCGGCGCCCCCCAGGCCAACGAAGTCGTTTTCACCCGCAACACGAGCGAGTCGCTCAACCTGGTCGCCAAGAGCTTTGCACCCACAGTCCTCGAGCCGGGCGACGAGGTCGTCATCACCATCATGGAGCACCACTCCAACCTGATTCCGTGGCAGCAGGTCTGCCGCGAGACCGGTGCCAAGCTCGTCTACCTCTACCCCACCAAGACCGGCCAGCTCACGACCGAGGAGGTTCTGGCCAAGGTGGGCCCCAAGACCAAGATCCTGGCCGTGGGTCAGGTCTCTAACGTCCTGGGCGTCGAGAATCCGGTCAAGAACCTCGGCAAGCTCGTGCACAAGTACGGCGGCTATCTGGTCGTCGACGGCGCACAGTCGCTGCCGCACATGCCAGTCAATGTGGCCGATCTGGGCGCCGACTTCTTTGCCTTTAGCGCGCACAAGGCCATGGGCCCCATGGGCATCGGCGTGCTGTGGGGCAAGATGGATCTGCTCAACGCCATGCCGCCCATGCTTACCGGCGGTGAGATGATCGACTCGGTTACTGAGCAGGACGCCGTCTGGGCTCCCGTCCCCGAGAAGTTCGAGGCCGGCACGCAGGACGCCGCCGGCATCTTCGCCACAGGCGCCGCCCTCGACTACCTCGTCAACACGGTGGGCTACGAAAACATCCAGGCACGCGAGCAGGCACTCGTCCACTACCTGATGGGCGAGCTCATGCAGCTCGACTTTGTCCAGATCATCGGCTCAATCTATTGGGATAACCACCACGGCGTCGTGAGCTTTAATGTCAAGGGCATCCACCCGCACGATGTCGCGAGCATCATGGACATGGACGGCGTCTGCATCCGCGCCGGTCACCACTGCGCGCAGCCGCTGCTCACCTGGCTGGGCGTCGAGAACCTTGCCTGCTGCCGCGCCAGCGTAGCCTTCTACAACGACAAGGCCGACATCGACAAGTTCATCGCCGGCCTGCATCACGTTTGGAGCACGTTCAATGGGTAATCTGTACACCTCCACCACATTTATGGAGCACAACTCGCACCCCGACTATAAGTACGAGATGGATTCTCCCACGCACGAGCACGACGGCATCAACCCTAGCTGCGGAGACGAGCTCACCTTGCAGCTGCGTGTCGAGAACAACGTGATCGAGGAGGCCTCCTTTACCGGTCACGGCTGCGCCATCAGCCAGGCCAGTGCCGACATCATGGCCGACCTCATCACCGGCGAGACCGTCGAGGAAGCTCGCCACCTGGCAGAGCTCTTCCTCGCCATGATCCGCGGCGAGAAGCTCTCCGAGGAGGACCTGGAAGACCTGGACGAAGCCGCCCAGCTCCAGGACATCTCGCACATGCCCGCCCGCGTCAAGTGCGCCGAGCTCGCCTGGCGCACCCTCGACGGCATGCTCACGGGACAAAATAATCAGTAATATTTGTCCCAAATCTTAAGAATTTTGTTGGCCGAATCGCTTGACAAGAGTGGTTCGGCCATTTTCTATTCCGAGCCCTCAGCCTGAGCATTCACCCGCGCATAAGCGCGCACGATACGAGAGACGGTACTCTTGCTGATTCCCGTATACCGTTCGATCTCGCGCACCGTGTAGCCGCCATCGTGCAGGGCGAAAATGATTCCGTCTCGCCGCGAGGGTGCTACGGTCTTGAGTTTGTTGAGCGGCACACCCAGGCGCTTCGCCATCTTGTCGGCAAACGCACGCCGCTCCCACTCTGTCTCATCCATATCATGAATCACCGGATCGGAACCATCGGGCATTGACAGAGAATAATCCAGAAACCCCCTGACAGACTCAAAGAGCTCGAGCACACAAGAAGGGTCCGAAAATCCCCTCGTCATATCGTTGTCATACGCTCGCAGATACTCGGCAAAGCTGCTCCACGGATAGCGCTCGATCAGGGCGATACCCGCCTCCTGCGGATTAGCATGAACATAGCGAATGGCGGCCATTAGATAACGGTCGGTATCGAGCGAGCGCCGGTCAAAACGGTTCTGGAACAGATGGCCCGTGCGCCCCGTGCGTTTATTGAACCGACGAGCGTACGTCAAAAGCAGTCGTTGCATCGCCGCGCTCATCGTGTCCTCATAATCCGAGAGTACCAGATCCACGTGATTGCCCATAAGGCACCAGGCGATAACCGTCACGCCCGCCTCGCGGCAGCACTCGCGCATCAGCTCCAAAAACTCCCACCGGTCTTCATCGCCCTCAAAGATGAGCTGCTTGCCCGTACCGCGGGCACAAACATGGTAAAAGCCGGTAACCGTTCTCCAAACGCGCTGCATGGCGCCCCCTTCGCCTGGATCTGCTTGCCATCCAATACAACACGATTGAAGCGTGCCACCAAAACATTCACGCAAAACAATACATTCGCGCGGCCAAAGGCAATAAACAGGCGGCGAACGGCACCGTTGCAACAGGTCAGCCCCTGCAACGCTTACAAGAGCTGACCAAAAGCTTGCCAAAGACGAACCCCCTCTACAAAAGTTCACGACCACAGAATAAAGAGTTAAACCGTTTCAATTAAAACTTCCGGACTTCTCGCTACGAAAACTGAGCCGTTCGCCGAATATTCCGTGCATTTCGCGGTATTATAGGGGCTGCATGTCATGTCCCTTTCGAAGGGTCGCCCGGCAATCGCCAGCCACGACCCCCAGACGGGACGCCAACACGATAGAGAGGAGAGGCATGCAGTACTCACAGGAAGTGGAGAACATGTGCCCCGTTGCCAAGGGTGCATACCACGGCCCCGCACCCATCCCCGAGGAGGGCAAGTGGGTCCAGGCTAAGGAGATTTCCGACATCTCCGGTCTTACGCACGGTGTGGGTTGGTGCGCACCTCAGCAGGGCGCCTGCAAGCTCACGCTGAACGTCAAGGACGGCATCATCGAGGAGGCCCTCGTTGAGACCATCGGCTGCTCGGGCATGACCCACTCTGCCGCCATGGCTTCCGAGATCCTTCCCGGTAAGACCATCCTCGAGGCCCTCAACACCGACCTCGTCTGCGACGCCATCAACGTTGCTATGCGCGAGATCTTCCTGCAGATCGTTTACGGCCGCAGCCAGACCGCGTTCTCCGAGGGCGGCCTGCCCGTGGGCGCCTCCCTCGACGACCTCGGCAAGGGCCTTCGCTCTCAGGTCGGCACCATGTTCGGCACCAAGGCCAAGGGCGCTCGTTACCTCGAGCTCGCTCAGGGCTACGTCACCCGCATGGCTCTCAACGACAAGAACGAGATCATCGCATTCGAGTTCCTGAACCTCGGCAAGTTCACCGACGCCGTCAAGGCCGGCAAGACCCCCGAGGAGGCCATCGCTGGCGCTATGGGCCACTATGGTCAGTGGGAGAACGCTGCCAAGTACATCGACCCGCGCACCGACGAGGAGACTCACTCCGTCGCCAGCGTGTTCCCGGTTCACGAGTAGAAAGGGAGGGAAATGACTATGACTGTTACGTTCGAAGGTTACGAGCGCCGCGCTGACAAGATCAACAAGTGCCTCGCCGACAACGGCATCGCCTCCCTCGAGGAAGCTCTGCAGATCTGCACCGACAAGGGCTTCAACCCGCGTGAGATCGTCAACAACACCCAGTCCATCGCCTTCCAGAACGCCGAGTGGGCCTACACCCTCGGTTGCGCTCTCGCTGTCAAGCGTGGCGCCAAGACCGCTTCTGAGGCTGCCGCCATCATCGGCGAGGGCATCCAGGCCTTCACCGTTCCCGGCTCCGTCGCCGAGGACCGCAAGGTCGGTCTGGGCCACGGCAACCTGGGCGCTATGCTGCTCTCCGACGACACCGAGTGCTTCGCCTTCCTGGCTGGCCACGAGTCCTTCGCTGCCGCTGAGGGCGCTATCGGCCTGGCTCTGAACGCCAACAAGGCTCGCAAGAAGCCGCTGCGCGTTATCCTCAACGGTCTGGGCAAGGACGCCGCTCAGATCATCGCCCGCATCAACGGCTTCACCTACGTGAAGACCCAGTTCGACTACTACACGGGCGAGCTCAAGGTCGTCGAGACCATCCCCTACTCCGATGGTCCCCGCGCTGCCGTTAACTGCTACGGCTCCGACGACGTCCGCGAGGGCGTTGCCATCATGTGGCACGAGAACGTCGACATCTCGATCACCGGTAACTCCACCAACCCCACGCGCTTCCAGCACCCCGTCGCTGGCACCTACAAGAAGGAGCGCCTCGAGGCTGGCAAGAAGTACTTCTCCGTCGCTTCTGGTGGCGGCACTGGCCGTACCCTGCACCCGGACAACATGGGCGCCGGCCCTGCCTCTTACGGCATGACCGACACCATGGGCCGCATGCACTCCGACGCCCAGTTCGCCGGTTCTTCCTCCGTGCCTGCGCACGTCGACATGATGGGTCTCATCGGCATGGGCAATAACCCCATGGTCGGTGCCACCGTCGCCTGCGCTGTCGCCGTCGAGGAGGCCCTCAAGGCCTAGTCGCGCCCGCGCGATGCTCACATAGTTGAGCTTTGGAGCCGCTACCTTTCGGGGTAGCGGCTCTTTTTGTTTACGCTGTCGCAGGGCAGCTAATGCCGATATATCAGTTGGGGCGAAATACGAGATGTGATGAGACGGAGCGTCAGAACGTCCATGACGCCCACCTGCCATATTTGCCCTTTACCGATTTGCCGAGTCTTTGCGGCCCCATTGCCGATCACCCATGCGACAATGCGCCGGACGAGAAAGGAATCCGATGGAATCGACTGATGTACTGGTAATTGGATCTGGCATTGCGGGCCTTTGCGCCGCCATCGAAGCGGCACGCACGGGCGCAACCGTCGCTGTGGCAAGCGCCGGCAAGACTATGAGTGGATCGAGCTTCTTCCCCGGAACCTGGGGCCTGGGACTTATCGGACCCGTTAACGAAGACGACGAACAAGACCTCATCGATACCATCCAGACCGTTGGTGGCGGCGTCGCCGACCCCGAGCTTGTCCAGACGTTTGTCCACGGCATTCCCCAGGCAATTGAATGGCTCGAGCAAGACCTGGGCGTTGAGCTCCAGCGTCCGCAAAGCGCCGAGAGCGCCCAGCAAAAGCAGTTTATCCCCTGCTTTGACCACAAGACGCGCATGTGGCGCGGCCTCACCCGCAAACCCCTTGAGGACGCTCTGACAGCCCGGATCGAGTCGCTCGGCATTCGCCTGCTCCCCCGCCATGAGCTTATCGACCTTGTTGAGGACACGAACGGCAGAATAACCGGAACCGTGCTCTACGACCTCACCGAAAATCGAATCGTGCCCTTTGCGGCCAAGGCCACGATCATCGCAGCCGGTGGCACAAGCGGCCTGTTCGAGCGCAGCCTTACGTCGGCTGATGTGCTCAGCTCCTCGCAGGCCATCGCGCTGGCGCACGGCGCAACACTTACTAATATAGAGTTCATGCAGATGATGCCCGGCTTCATCGAGCCCAAGCGCAACCTGGTCTTCAACGAGAAAACCTGGCGCTACGTACATGTAGACCAGCCGGTAGATATTGCCGACGACAAGCTGGACGACCTGCTCGAGCAGCGCTCTGGATATGGTCCCTTCACGTCACGCTTGGCCTCCCGCGCTATCGATCTCGTCATCGATCAGACAAGTGTCGAAGGCCTGGCACTCCACTACGACTTCCCTCGCGAGGATGTCCCAGAGTTTGTGCAGACCTTTGCCACCTGGCTGCAAGACGAGCACGGCATCGCCCCGACTGACGAGATGCGCGTTGCGATGTATGCCCACGCCGCTAACGGCGGTATCAAGATCGACATGACCGCGTACACGGGCATTGAGGGCCTCTTCGCCTGCGGTGAGGCAACAGGCGGCATGCACGGCGCCGACCGCATCGGCGGCTTGTCAAGCGCCAACGGCATCGTGTTTGGGCGCATCGCGGGCGCATCGGCAGCCCAAGCAGCGCTGGACGCTCCCGAGGCGGCCGCTCCGATGGATATCGCCCTCCCTCAGTATGGCATTGCCACAACAGATGCCGAACGCCTGACACACAGCCTTAAGCACACGATGAGTACCTATTGCATGATCAACAGGACCGAAGCAGGTCTATCCAAGGCCCTGCAACAGCTTGAAAGCCTGAAAGACGAGGCAACGGCGCTGAGCAAGCCGCATGCCAAAGACAGCGAGATCGCAGCCCTCGCCCGCCTGCAATCGCAGAATCAGCTGGCAACGGAGATGGTCAAAGCCATGCGCAAGCGGACCGAAAGCCTGGGTTCGCACTATCGATCGAATTAAACTGGACACCTATCTAGAGCAGAGCACAACTAATCGATATCTATGGGCCCCGTGACCTCGAAGTGGCACGGGGCCCATTCGTGTCCGCACGGCAGCGTATCCTTATTCTGAGTACAGAGCGGGCAAAGCGCGCATAGACAATAGATCAGCGAGGAGGAGATATGGACAGTAGTGATATCGAGAAGTGGCGTGTCGAACTTGATAGCTACGCCAATGTGGAAGACGGCGTTGAGTATTGGCTCGCACGCGATTTAATGGAACCCATGGGATACACTCGATGGGAGAACTTCGCCGAAGTTGTTAAGAGGGCAAAAGTCTCGTGCGAAACAAACAAAACTCCAGTTGATTCCCATTTTCGTGACACCACGAAAATGATAACTGCCGGTGTCGCCGCTCGCGCGGTTAAAGACTACAAGCTTACGCGCTATGCATGCTATTAATCGCCCAAAACGGAGATTCAAACAAGCCAGAGATCGCGCTCGCCCAGGCATACTTTGCCGTGCAGACGCGCCGCCAAGAGCTCATAGAGCAGCGCTTCGCAGAGATTCAGCGCTTACAGGCGCGCCACTCGCTATCCGATTCAGAGAAACAGCTCTCGGGTATTGCGTTCAAACGCGGCGTGGACTCCAAAGGATTCGCGATCATCAAGTCGAAGGGCGACGAAGCGTTATTCGGCGGCAGAAGCACGGCGGAAATGAAGCAGCAGCTCGGCATACCCAAGAGCGCGGCATTGGCGGACAGGTTAGCCGATGTCCTCATCAAAGCAAAGGACCTTACGAACTCGATGACGGCCTTCAACGCCGAGGAACACGACCTGTACGGTCTGGACCAGATCAAGCAAGAGCACGTCGAGAACAGCACAAGCGTGCGTGGCAGCCTCATCGACCGCGGAATTGTCCCCGAGAACCTGCCACCTGCCGAGGATACAAAAAAGCTCGAGCGTCGCGTGAAGGCAGACGAGAAGAAACTCAAGGAAGGTACTGACGGTTTTACCGATCCCCAGGGTAGACTCGATCTGTGAAAGCGGCCGTGCCCTTTCGGGTTCGACCCCATGTACTGTTAACAAAAAAAGACGGCCAACTTTCGTTGACCGTCTAAACATGCTTTGGTGGGCCGTCAGGGGGTCGAACCCTGGACCTTGGGATTAAGAGTCCCCTGCTCTACCAACTGAGCTAACGACCCAAAGCTAAAGTCCGTGGTGGCGGACTTTAGAGGAGATATCGTGTGGTGGGCCGTCAGGGGGTCGAACCCTGGACCTTGGGATTAAGAGTCCCCTGCTCTACCAACTGAGCTAACGACCCGATATCAACACGAAGCAAGAACTGGGGTGGGTAAAGGGACTCGAACCCTCGACCTACGGGACCACAACCCGTCGCTCTAGCCAACTGAGCTACACCCACCGTGTCCTGTGCGCTTCGCGCTCGACTATTATTGCAAGGAACGCCACGCGATGCAAGCCCCAATTTTCAAGAATTTTGAAAAGAGTTTTTCGCCTTGATTCTCATCTTCATTGCAACAGCCTCAGGACTCAGCGCAACGCGTTGCG
>CAJMOC010000014.1:0-38217 GCA_905214945.1 uncultured bacterium | reverse complement strand
GCTGCGGAAACGCGGGGCCCGTTCAGGCTGTTGCGTTGAGATTGAAAATCAACCAAAGAGTTTTTCGAGCCCGTTTCGAGCAAATCCCACCGGTTCCATAGGAGTAAACTTGCTCCACCCAATGCTCGAAAGGATAGGCATGAAAGAACTCTCCAACCGCACGGCGGCGTTTACCGATTCGTTCATCCGCCGCATGACGCGCATCTCCAACAAGTATGGTGCCGTCAACCTGTCGCAGGGCTTCCCCGATTTCGATCCCCCGGCGCAGATGCTCGATAGCCTCAGCACCATTGCCACCGACCCCAAGCCGCTTTACCACCAGTACTCCATCACCTGGGGCTCCCAGGCCATGCGCGAGGCGCTTGCCGCCAAGCAGGAGCACTTTATGGGCATGCCGATCAACCCCAACGAGAGCATCGTGGTCACCTGCGGCTCCACCGAGGCCATGATGGCCGCCATGATGACGGTCACGAACCCCGGCGACAAGGTCGTCATCTTCTCGCCATTCTACGAGAACTACGGCGCCGACACGATCCTTTCGGGTGCGGAGCCTATCTACGTGCCGCTCAACCCGCCCACCTTTGACTTTGACCGTGAGGTCCTGGAGGCGGCCTTCCGCGACAACGATCCCAAGGCGATCGTTCTATGCAACCCGTCCAACCCCTGCGGCAAGGTCTTTACCCGCGAGGAGCTCACCCTTATCGCCGACCTGTGCAAAAAGTATGACGCCTACTGCATCACCGACGAGGTCTACGAGCACATCGTCTACGCGCCCCACGAGCACGTGTACATGGCCACGCTGCCCGGCATGTTTGAGCGCACCATCAGTTGCAGCTCGCTATCCAAGACCTACTCCATCACCGGCTGGCGCCTGGGCTACACCATCGCTCCTGCCGAAATCACCGAGCGCATCAAAAAGGTTCACGACTTCCTCACCGTGGGCGCCGCCGCTCCCCTGCAAGAGGCCGTCGTCACCGCCCTCAACTTCGACGACAGCTATTACCAGGAGGTCCTCGACCTCTACACCGCCAAGCGCGACCTATTCTGTCAGGGACTCGACAGCATCGGACTCACGCACAACGTGCCGCAGGGCGCCTACTACGTGATGATGGATATCTCGGAGTTTGGCTATAACAGCGACCTCGACTTCTGCGAGGATTTGGCC
This sequence comes from uncultured bacterium, assembly GCA_905214945.1. Classification (GTDB taxonomy): domain Bacteria; phylum Actinomycetota; class Coriobacteriia; order Coriobacteriales; family Coriobacteriaceae; genus Collinsella. Next base: position 37,052 of record CAJMOC010000014.1, on the reverse strand, counting down.
TCCAAGGTGGGCGTGGGCGCCGTGCCCGGCTCGAGCTTCTTCCGCGAGCCCGTCAACCATCTGATTCGTTTCCACTTTGCCAAACGAGACGAGACGCTTAACGCGGCACTGGAGAACCTCAAGTCTCTGCGTGATAAAATCGAACCGCGCGGGTAAGGACGGTCAGTAACTAAAGGCACTAAAGAAACCTCGTGAACCCGTTGGGCCACGAGGTTTCTTTTTATAGCGACCTCATTTATTTTTTTGAGCGCTATACTTTAGTCACGGAGCAACTCGTCCCAGAGAGGAATACTATGGCAGAGCAGCTTATCGGAGCGCTCGAGGCCGGCGGCACCAAGATGGTCTGCGCCACGGGCTATGCAGACGGTATGGTCCTGGAGTGCGAGCAGATCGCGACCACGACCCCGCAGGAGACCGTCGAGGCCGTCAACGCATGGTTTGCGAACAAGGGCATCGCCGCGCTGGGCATCGGCGCCTTTGGCCCCACCGCAGTCAACCCCGCCTCGCCCCAATACGGCAAGATCCTGGAGACGCCCAAAACGGCATGGCGCTACTTTGACCTGCTGGGCACCATCCAAAACGAGCTCAATATTCCCTGCGGCTACGACACCGACGTCAACGTCGCCTGCCTGGGCGAGGTCACCTTTGGTTGCGCCCAGGGCCTCACGGACGTGGTGTATCTGACCATCGGTACCGGCGTGGGCGCTGGCGTGCTCTCGGGCGGTAAGCTCGTGCACGGCATGATGCATCCCGAGGCCGGTCACATCCTGGTCACGCGCGACCCGCGCGACACCATTGGCGAGCACAGCGCCTGCCCCTTCCACGACAACTGCCTCGAGGGCCTCATCGCCGGCCCCGGCGTTAAAAGGCGCTGGGATGGCAAGAGCGCCGGAGACATGGCCGATGACCCGGAGGCCATGGATCTGCTCGCCGGCTATCTGGCGCAGGCGCTCATGACCTACATCCTGTGCTATGCGCCGCAGAAGATCGTCATCGGCGGCGGCGTGGCCGACCACACCCCCATCGTGCCGCTCGCGCGCAAGAAGTGCGCCGAGATGCTCAACGGCTATATCGTCACGCCCGAGGTCAACGACATCGATACCTACATCGTCAACAACAGCCTCGAGGGCAAGCAGGGCATCATGGGCTGCCTGGCCCTAGGCGCACAGGCGCTTCAGTAACAGACGCACCCACAGGGCGTGGCGCACCCGGCAAATCCGACCTATGGAACGACGCCGCCACACCTCATATAAGCCCTCCAATAAAAAAGGCCGCCTAGGACCAAACAATGCGTCCTTAGGCGGCCTTTTTGGCGCACATCAGCGACCGTAAGAGATATCGGAGCACAACGCCCGTTGCCGCACCACAGCAGTCGATCATCACATCGGTGATCATGCCGGCGCGTCCCGGCACAAAGAGCTGAATCGTCTCGTCGATCGAGGGAATCAGCAGCAGGAACACCGCCGTGGGCAGCAGCACGTCAAAGGTGCGCCGGCCCTCAAAATCAAAGGCGTGCGTTGCCAAGATGCCGAGCACCATATACTCGGTAAAATGCGCGCACTTGCGAACAACAAAGTTGGTCACCCATTCATATGGAAGTCCCACGCCGTGCAGGAAACCGCGGATAGCTTCCATGACCGTTAGGCTCAGCGAGCCCGACCCCGAGCCGGGAACCAGCGAATTGCCCCAGATCAAGAGCGCCATCAGGCAGGTCACGACCGCCCATTTTCGATTGATCTTAACCATGCAGAAGTTATGCCTCCGCACGGAGCGGCGCGAAGCTGGCGGTACCGCCCTCGATAACGCTCAGATAAGCACGGCCCGTACGCTTGGCGGTAGAGGACTGAAGACGCTCGATCTCTTCCTCGAGGATCTGATTGACGCGCTCGTGACGACGATTTTCCATAATGCCGGCGGCAATAGCCTCGGCCCGCTCGATGCTCTCACGCGAGATACGGGCAGTATCCTCGGGGAACACAGCGCTGTGACGGCCGACATAGGCGGGGGCAGCAGGCTGAGGGGCAGCGACGGGAGCGGGGGCTGCAACAGGAGCAGGCTCGTCAATCTCATCCAGAATCGCGGTGGCGGCGGCCCACATACCCTCGTGGCCCGAGTAATCGGCCATGGGGACATCAACCTCGAGCGAGGCGTCCGGAAGGTCGCCGGTGTCGATGCGATCTTGGGCATCAATCGATGCGGTGATGGCTGCAGGCTCATCGAGGTCATCGAGATCGATGCCCGCGGCACCGGAGATGATAGGCATGCTGGCGAGGTTTGCATTGTACGGCGCAGCCTCAGCCGCCTGCTGCTGGGCAGGAGCGCCCCAAAGCGAGCTTTCGGCGGCACGGCGGGCGGCAACAGCCTCCTCGTCCGCGGTCATGGCTTCATCAACGTACGAATTATCGGCAGAAGCGTTCGCGTCCGCCGAGGTAGCGCTGTAGGCGTTATTGACCGCCGCATTGGCAACGAGTGCCACGAAAGCCGCCGTGCTGCCCGCAGGGGCGGCCTGGGAGCCCGACACGGCGCGAGCCGCGGCGGCGATATCATCGCGATTGAAGGAGCCGGTCTGCCCGCCGTTGGTGAGCTCGTCGATGGCGACTTGATAGACGTCGCGCGAGCGCGCAGGGTCGCAGCTCACCGGCGAATCGTCGTCGAGCATGCTGTCGATCATGGACAAAGCCTCGGCCTCGTCCATAGCATCTGCGGCTCGAGCGATGGTAGGGACACCATCATCGGCATGACGGCGCTGGAACGCACCAGTCAGGCCGGAAAGGAATGCCGAGGTAGACTGCTCCGACTGAGCCTGAGAAGCAGAAGCCGCAGCGTACGGAATCGCATCCTGCTGCTGAGCTGGAATCGAGGCGGTCTTGAACTCGCTTTGATGCTGATTGAGATTGGCGGCACCGCCCATGGCATCGGGCTGGAACAGACGCTCTTCACGCTGCGCACGATACTCGGAGATACCCAGCGAGGCGGCATAGATACCCACGCCCGCCACCGCGCCCACGGCGAAGGGAACTGCACCCGCCACGACCGTCTCGTTCACCGACGAAAACGGCAGCGTCGCGGCATACATAACCACGGGAGCGGCAAGGCCGATCCCGCACGAAAGTCCGGCAAGGACTGCTCGTTGTGTTGCATCAGAAGAAGCCATGAGCTCTCCCCATCTTCCAGCACCCAAATCGCATCATTCAGTTGGCTGCGCGAGAGAAGATGAAGCGGGGCTATGCCCCAAAGCAACGGTATATGGTTCGTTTCATCTGCGTTTTCCGTCGCGAAGCTTAAAAGTTATTATGCGAAACCGTCCTGTCGATTGCAAGTGACGATGTCGGATTGAAACGGGAAACCTGCTGCTCGTCGGTCTTACGGTCAAAAATAAGCGCGGAGCGGCGCTATAGAAAAGGGCCGAGGCTCAAAGCCCCGACCCTTTATCGCATTGATGACTATCGCTGCGCGTGGATGACAACCTAGAACGTCTGCTCGTAGTCGCTGTGTTTTTTGGCCGAACGCACCAGGAACTCCTGGTTGGTGTTGGTGCCCTTAAGACCCTTGATAAACGATGCGGCTGCGCGCTCGGTGTTGTTCATGCCGGCAAGAATGCGACGCAGACCAAAGACAAACGGACGCATCTGCTCGTCGACCAACAGGTCCTCGTTACGCGTACCGGAGGCAACGGGGTCGATAGCCGGGAAGATGCGGCGGTCGGCCAGGTCGCGGTCGAGCTTAAGCTCCATGTTGCCGGTGCCCTTGAACTCCTCAAAGATGACTTCGTCCATCTTGGAACCGGTGTCGATGAGGGCAGAGGCCAGGATGGTAAGCGAGCCACCGTTCTCGATATTGCGGGCTGCACCCAGGAAGCGCTTGGGCGGATATAGGGCCGCCGAATCGACGCCGCCCGAAAGGATGCGGCCCGAGGCGGGCGCCGCCAAGTTGTAGGCGCGGGCGAGGCGCGTGATGGAGTCGAGCACCACCACGACGTCGCCACCCAGCTCTACGATGCGCTTGGCGCGCTCGATGACGAGCTCTGCCACGCGGGTGTGGTTGTCGGCAGGCATATCGAAGGTCGACGCCACAACCTCGCCCTTGATGGAACGCTGCATATCGGTGACCTCTTCGGGGCGCTCGTCGACGAGCAGGCAGATGAGGTGCACCTCGGGGTTGTTAATCGAGATAGACTGGCAGATCTTCTTGAGGATCGTGGTCTTGCCGGCCTTGGGCGGGGACACGATCAGGCCGCGCTGGCCCTTGCCGATCGGTGACACGATGTCGATGGCGCGGCCGGTAATAGAGTCCTTGCCGTGCTCCATGCGCAGCGGCTCGTTGGGATAGACCGGGGTGAGGTCGCCGAACTTGGGACGGTTGCGAATCTGCTCGGGGTCCAGACCGTTGACGGTCGTGATTTTGGCGAGGCCGGCGCGCTTGTCGCCGCCGCGCGAAGGACGCAGCGAGCCCTCGATGACGTCGCCCGTGCGCAGGCGCGCGGAGCGGATGAGGTAGGCGGGCACGAAGGCGTCGTCGTTGGACTTCATGTAGCCATGGGCGTGGATGATGCCGGAGCTGTCCGGGCGAATCTGCAGAATGCCCTTGATGTCGCGGAAGCCCTCGGCCTTCGCAGCGGTGACGTAGATTTCCTCGACGAGCTCGGCCTTCTTCTTGCCGGTCGTCTCGATCTCGAACTCCTTAGCCTTCTCGCGCAGCTCAGCGACCTTCATGGCCGCGAGTTCCTCGCGCGAAAGCGTGGGCTCGGTGGGAGCGGCATTACGCTCCTTGTTGCGCTGTTTGCGATCGCGCTGGCGGTTGCGACGGTCGTTGTTGCGGTCGTCCTTACGCTCGTTGCGCTCGTCGTTGCGCTTGTGCTGGCGACGGTTGGGACGAGTGCCGTCTTCGCCCTCAGCGGGGGCGGCACCATCGGTTGCGGCGGTGCCAACATTGGCCGCGGCGGCGTCATTGGCCTCGGCGCCAGAATCAACCTGCGCTTCGACATCCTGCTGCTCGGACGCCTTGGCCTTAACGGACTTCTTACGACCGCGCTTGGGCTTCTCGGACGCAGGCTGTTCGATGTCCTGGGCCTTGGCGACATCAGTCGGCGCATCGGCGGTCGTCTCGGCAGAATCCTCGGACGCACCCTTCTTGGCAGCCTTGGCCTTGGACGTGCGCTTAGCAGCAGTACGACGGCTGCGACCGGGACGGACGTCGGCGGGCTCGGCATCGGCGGGAGCGGCCTCGGAAGTCGTAGCATCCTGGACGGGTGCATCGGCAGCGGTTGCAGACTCGGCGGTCGCCGCAGCATCCCGAGCGGCGGCGGCTGCTGCTGCGGCCTTCTCTGCCTCGACAAAGGCCTTGGGCTTGCGACCGCGACGGTGCGGGCGCAAAGCCGGATCGACAACGGGAACTTCGTTGGCCTCGACAGGCGCAGCGGGCTCAACAGGCAATGTGCCCTCCCCTGCCGCGGAACGGACCGAAGCCTCAGTGAGCTCGGGGGCTACCTGTTCCGCAACTTGCTCGGCCTTAGCAGCCGTGCGGCGGCGTGTGCGCGGTGCCGGCTTCTCGGTCGGCAGGTCGGCGGCAGGGGTCTCGATGGCGGCAGGCGTCTCGGGCACAGACGGAGCTGCAAGCTCGGTCAGAGCCGCGGCCTCGCGCTCGGCAGCACGACGGCGGGCGCGCACCACCTGAGCCTCGCTAATCTGCGCCAACGCACGTGCCTGCGCGACCTCATCGGAAATCGGCGCCGAGGAGTCAGCTGCAACGGTGCGCTTGGCGCGCGTCGTGCGCGTGGTACGGCGCTTGGGCTTGGTGACCTCCTCGCCGTCAGCGGCAGGCTTGGCCGTGCGGCGCGCGAGCTTGGGCTTTGCCGGAGCAGCCTCCTCACCAGTTGCAGGCACGGCCTTCTCAGCCGCTACAGGCATAGGCGTCGAAGCAGCCTCAGGCGTCTCAGGAGCCGAGGCTTGAGCGGGCGCCGCGACCTGGTCCGACGCAACCGGTGCAGCGGGAGCGGCCTGCGTCGTCGTTATTTCGTTTTCTTGCTGTTGATCAGACACAGTGTTTGCTCAACTTTCTTTTCAAGCCCTGTGATCACATGCTCCCTGCATAAACCTTCAGGGCGGCTAAACAGTCTAGTTCCGTTCAAAACGACGGACATCATTGATCTGTATCGAGATGATTGCGTCAACTACGCAGCGTTAGTGTAACACAACCGCCGCCACCTGCAACTTAGTCATTGGGGACGTTCTTAAACGACTAGTCAAAAGGGACACTCTTTGTTTGCCACCCACAAATCTGACTGCCTCCGCCAAAACTATGGCGGTTTACTACGATGAATCGCTCAACCGCGACCACTCCGAAACATGTTGAACTAAAACCGCAGGTAGATGCCTTGCGTTTTTTTGCGAAAAGCCGGCGTAGTTGGAATTCCTCAATTCATCGTAGTAAACCGGCATAGTTTCGTATTTCCAGCAGTTCAAAATTCGTCAATACGTCGGCGTTTGCGAAAAAAGCCCGATCTCCGTGGGAGATCGGGCTTTCAAGGCTCAGTTAAACCAAGTCTGTACGGTCAAATGACCCGCAGATTACATCTGCTCGGGCGCGGAAACGCCAACGAGGGTGAGCACCAGAGCGAGCGTTACGCGGACGGCGTCGCAAGCGGCCAGACGGGCGCGCGAAAGCTCGGGGTCGACGGGACGGCCCTCGCTCGGCAGCACCTGGCAGGCAGCGTAGAAGCTGTGGAAGTCACCGGCGAGTTCCTCGGCAAAGTGCGTCAAACGGAACGGGGCGCGGTCGCGAGCGCAGCTGGCGATCAGGTCGGTGAGCTCGTTGAGCTTACGCGAAAGGGCGAGCTCGGTCGGGTCGGTCAACAGCGAGTAATCGACGTTCTCACCGATGGCCTTGGCGGCAACGGCCTTCATGCCCATCTCGTCGGCCTGCTCAGGCGTTACGTCAGCGGCACGGCGCAGGATGGAGCAGACGCGAGCGTGAGCGTACTGCACGTAGTACACCGGGTTGGAGTTGTCGCGCTTCTTAACGGCCTCGATGTCGAAGTCGACCATCTGGTTGGAGCTCTTGGAGATGAGCGTGTAGCGAGCGGCATCGGAACCGACCTCGTCGACGAGCTCCTGCAGGGTCACCATGGTGCCCTTGCGCTTGGACATACGGACGGGCTTGCCGTTGCGCAGCAGGTTGACGAGCTGGCCCAGCAGAACCTCAAACTTTCCGGGATAGCCAAGAGCGTCGCAGACGCAGCGGACGCGCTCGATGTAGCCGTGGTGGTCGGCGCCCCAGATGTCGATGACGTGGTCGACGCGCTGGAACTTATCCCAGTGATAGGCAACGTCGGAGGCGAAGTAGGTGTACTCGCCGTCGGACTTGATCAGGACGCGGTCCTTGTCATCGCCCAGGTCGGTGGAGCGGAACCACAGGGCGCCGTCCTTGGTATAGAGGTAGCCCATCTTGTCGAGCTTCTCAAAAGCGCGGTCAACGGCGGAGGTGCCGGCGGTCTCACCCTCGGTGTCCTTCACGTACAGCGAACGCTCGGAGTACCAACGATCGAAGTCGCAATTGACGGCGTGGCAGAGGTCGCGCATGTTGTCGACCATCTTTACGTAGCCGCGCTCGCGGAAGCTCTCCATGCGCTCCTGAGGATCGGCGTCGACCCACTTATCGCCGTCGGTGCGCCAGAACTCGGCAGCCTCGTCGATGATGTAGTCACCGCCATAGGAGTCCTTGCCCAGGGTCTCGGCAAAGTTGTCCTGGTACGGATGGGTCTCGGGGTGCTCGTCGTTCTCGTCGGCAACGAAGGCATCGCGGTCGGCGATCAGCAGCTTGTGAGCCTCGTCGATATCAACGCCCTGCTTGGCAATGATGTCGGCAAGCTGCATATAGCGCGTGCTGATGGAGTTGCCGAAGGTGTTCATCTGAGAGCCGTGGTCGTTGATGTAGAACTCACGCTGGATGTCGTAACCGGCGTGGTCCATAACACGGCAGAGGGAGTCGCCCAGAGCTGCCCAGCGGCCGTGGCCAATGTGCATGGGGCCGACGGGGTTGGCGGAGACGAACTCGACCTGGGTCTTCAGGCCGCCGCCGACGTTGGACTTAGCGAAGTCCATGCCCTTCTCGCGAGCCTCGCCAAAGATGGCATTCTTGACGGCAACGGAGAGGTAGAAGTTGATGAAGCCGGGGCCTGCGATCTCGACCTTCTCGATCGCGGGGTCCTCGGGCATATGGGCAACGATGGCCTCGGCGATCTTACGCGGGGCGCAGTGGGCCAGCTTGGCGGACTTCAGGGCCATGGTAGAGGTCCACTCGCCATGAGAAGTGTCAGCCGGTCGCTCGATGGCGCAATCGTCAAGTTCAAATGCGGAAAGGTCGCCGGCCTCCTGGGCCGCAGCAAGCGCAGCGCGTACCAGCTCTTCAATCTTCTCGGGCATAGATCCTCCTTGTGTTAAAGCCCCCGAGCTCTTGGTCACTCGTAGGGCAAAAGCCAGAGTTTGTAGCACTCTATCACAAGCGACGGGCACTGTCGCAGGGTAAAGCTAATAGATATTGCATATGCACAAAAATGACTACAGCTTGTATGGAGTCACTCAAAGATGCCAGTCTGCCTGCAGATTATGCAGGCGTTGAAAATGCATAAAGGTGTGAATGAGCTGCGTCTGTTATCGAATACTCTTACCTATCAGAGTTGTGTGCTTTTCCTGCATAAAGTAAGGGTTTGCGCACGTCAGCGTGTTATTCTAGACATACGTAAATTCGTATAAGTTGGAGGTAGCATGTTCTCAATCGGTCAACACGTCATTCATCCGGGTCAGGGAGTCTGCACCGTCGTCGGTTTTAGGGACGACACACCGCAGCCCATGCTGCTGCTCGAGACCAAGCAGGGACATGCACAGACGATCCTTATGTACCCCGTGGCGCAGGCCGACCGTTTGCACGCCGCCATCTCGCAGCAAGATGCCGAGCACCTGCTGAGCCACTATGACGAGCTGGAGTGCGACACCTTTACCGAGCGCAACAGCTCGCTTGAGGAGACGCACTTTAAGCAGCAGCTCAAGCTGGGCGCGCCCGAGACGGTCCGCGTGGCAAAGACCATGATGCACCGCATTCGCCAGGCCGAGGAAGCTGATAAAAAGCCCAGCTCCTACTACATGCGCGTACTCAAGGAGGCCAAGCGCCGCTCCATCGAGGAGTTCGCCGTGGCCTTGGGCGTCACCGAGGAGGACGCCGAAGCTCGCCTAGCCCAAGCCGCCCTCAACTAACCCATCCGCGCCAAAAACCACCACAAAGGGGACAGACACCTTTGTGGTGGTTTTCTTGTTCTAGTAGTATTCATTCTTATCGATACCCACGAGCACAAGGAGTCTCTTATGGCAGAGCCGCTTACCGCTGGAATCACCCGCGACCGCGCGTTCGAACTGCTCAACGAGCACAACAAGGACCCGTTCCACATCACCCATGGCGAGACGGTCGAGGGCACTATGCGCTACTTTGCGCGCGAGTTCGACCCCGAGAACGAGGAGTTTTGGGGCATCGTCGGTCTGCTGCACGACCTGGATTGGGAGGAGCATGAGGACGACCCCATGAACCATACCATCTATGCTGCCGAGATTCTTGAGGGCGAAGGTGCGTCTCCCGAGCTCATTCGCGCCATCCAGACGCACACGTCGGACTTCAACACCTCGCTGCCCAAACCCGAGCTGCAGATGGAAAAGATCCTGTTTGCCTGCGATGAGCTCACCGGCCTGATCGGCGCTGCCGTCATCATGCGCCCGAGCAAGAGCGTTATGGACTTTACGACCAAGTCGCTCAAGAAGAAGTTCAAGGACAAGCGCTTTGCCGCCGGCTGCTCGCGCGACGTGATTTCGCAGGGCGCCGAGATGCTCGGCTGGGAGCTCCCCGAGCTCTTTGACCGCACCATCGCGGCCATGCAGTCCTTCGCCCCCGACCGCGATACCTTCCAGGCCTAACCGCCCACGCCACTTAAAACCACCACAAAGGGGAAAGGCACCTTTAGTGGTGGTTTTTGTTTGCGCGGGCGCTAGGGGCGGACCTGGCCGGTGCCTCGGAGCTTGTATTTGTAGGTGGTGAGGGCCTCGGCGGCAAAGGGGCCGCGGGCGTGGAGCTTTTGGGTCGAGATGCCGATCTCGGCACCCAGCCCAAACTCGCCGCCGTCAGTGAAGCGCGTGCTGGCGTTGGCATACACGGCCGAGGCATCGACCTTGTCCAGGAAGCGCTCGCATGCATCCTCGTCCTCGGCGATGATGGCCTCGGAATGCATGGTCCCGTAGCGGTTGATGTGCGCGATGGCCTCATCCTCGTTCGCCACGACCTTCACGCTCATCTCGAGCGCCAGGTACTCACGGCCCCAGTCCTCCTCAGTCGCGGCGACGTAGTCATCGCCCTCCACAAAGCCGGCGTCAGCGCACGCGGAGCACGTAGCCTCGTCGCCGTGCATGAGCACGCCGTGGTCATGCAGCACGGCAACGACCGCGGGCAAAAACGCATCGGCCACAGCACGGTCGACCAGCAGCGACTCGGCGGCATTGCACACGCCTACGCGCTGGGTCTTGGCATTAACGATAATGTTGAGCGCTTTATCGAAGTCGGCGGATTCATGCACGTAGATGTGGCAGTTGCCCGTGCCCGTCTCGATCACCGGCACAAGCGACTCGCGCACGCAGCGCTGGATCAGGCCTGCACCGCCGCGCGGAATGAGTACGTCGACGATGCCGCGGAGCTTCATGAGCTCGCCGGTTGCCTCGCGGTCGGTAGACTCGACCATCGAGACGGCCTCGCGCGGGAAGCCCTTGGCCTCGAGCGCATCGGCCAGCAGCTCGGCGATCATGGCACACGAGTGATAGGCCAGCGAACCACCGCGCAGAATGCAGGCGTTGCCGGTGCGGATGCAGATGCCCGCGGCGTCGGCCGTCACGTTGGGGCGCGCCTCGTACACCATGGCGACAAGGCCCAACGGCACGCTCACACGGGTGAGGTCCACGCCGCTTGCGAGCACGCGGTGATCGAGCACGCGGCCCACGGGATCGGGCAGCTCGGCAAGCTTCTCCAGACCGGTGGCCATGCCCTCAACGCGCTCGGGCGTCAGCAGCAGACGGTCGAGGAGCCCCGCCGAGGTCCCCGCATCGCGCGCGGCGGACATATCGAGCTCGTTGGCGGCGACGATGGAGTCGACACCGTTGCGCAGTGCTACGGCCATGGCGCGCACGGCCTCCTGGCGCTGCTCGTCGCTCGCCGTGGCAAGCGAGGCCGACGCTGCCTTGGCGGCAACGGCAAGATCGTGGACATACGTGGCTATATCGACCGACATGGGCGGCCCTTTCTCCTAGAAGTTTGCAACCATGGTAGCCGATTTGCGCATGGCCTCGCCCGCGGCGGTAGAATTGGTCAACCCGAAACACCGCAACGAACGGAAGACTCACATGGCCCTCATCACTTCGTACCACGTCCCCGGCCTGTATGTCGAGGACCACAGCATCGATGTCCCCCTCGACTGGCGCGGCCTGGAGCCGATGCTCCTGGCCGTCGGCAGCACCATGCGCCGCGGCGCCATGCCGGCACCAATCGCCGGCGCGCCCGAGAGCATCAAGCTCTTCTACCGCGTGGTTTGCGCGCCCGACCGCATCAACGACGATCTGCCGCTGCTCCTGTTTTTGCAGGGCGGCCCCGGCGGCGAGAGCCCGCGTCCGCTGTCGCCCACAAGCGATGGCTGGATCGAGGAGGCCGTCAAGCACTTCCGCGTGGTCCTTCCCGACCAGCGCGGCACCGGACGCAGTAGCTGCGTGGACGGACGCACCATCGCGGCGCTAGGTGATCGCGCCGAGGCAGCAGGCGCCAATGCCGCCCGCTCGCAGGCGGACTTCCTCAAGCGTCACCTCGCCAGCTCAATCGTGCGCGATTTTGAGTATCTGCGCCTGGTGGGCTTTGGGGGCAAGCCCTGGGTCACACTCGGGCAGAGCTACGGCGGCTTTTTGACGTTGAGCTATCTGTCGCTCTTCCCCGAGGGCGTGGCGGCAAGCTTTACCTGCGGTGGCATTCCGCACGTGCCGGCGAGCGCCAGCGAGGTCTACGCGCACACCTTCCCGCGCATGGCCGCCAAGACGCAGCAGTATTACGACCGTTACCCCGCCGACGTCGAGCGCGTGGCAGCCCTGGCCGATGCGCTCGAGGCTCAGAAGCCCGTGCTGCCCGACGGCTCGCCGATGACGGTCGAGCGCCTGCAGCTCATGGGCAGCGACTTTGGCATGAAGCCGAGCTTTGAGCGCATGCATTGGATTATCGATCACGCTTTTGTTGGCGGCGACGGCACGCTGACCTGCGGCGCCTCGGTATCTGACAGCTTTTTGATGCGCGCCTTCGAGCGCACCAACACGCGCACGAATCCGCTGTACTGGACGCTTCAGGAGTTCATCTACGCCGACGGCGACACCATGCCCATTCGCTGGGCCGCGGCAGAAGAGAAGGCACACCGTGCCGAGTTCGACACGCTCGCGCGACCGCTCATGTTTACCGGCGAGGCCATGTTCCCGTGGATGTTTGAGCAGATGCCCGAACTTAAGCCCTTCAAGCCGGCGATGGATCTGCTGATGGAAGACACCAGCTGGGACAAGATCTACGACCCGCAGCGCCTGGCGTGCAACGAGGTGCCCCTGCAGGCCGCGGTGTATTTCGACGACATGTACGTCGATTCGGGCCTGCAGCTCGATACGCTCAGCCGTGTGGGCAACTCGCATGCCTGGGTGACCAACGAGTTCGAGCACGACGGTCTGCACGGCAGCGTGGTGTTCAAGCACCTCTTCCACGAAGCACTCAACCGCGGAGACCTGCGCCGGATCTTCTAGCAAAGGAGTGTCCCCACCTGCCGGCACAAAAGGAACGTCCCCAAGTGCCAGATTAATGAAGTCATTGCAGAAAGAGGACAGAAAGCGAAAACGCCCCTAAGCGAGTGGCTTTAAATCGTAGGTCGAACAAAAGAAGCGAGCGCCGCCCAGAGCGAACAAGTTGGCATGAAAAAGGCGAGGCATAGACCTGATGGTCATGCCTCGCCTTTTGAATGACAAATTGTCGCTCTGGGCGGCGCGCAGCGTCGACCCGTTAGGCGAAGACGATTAGGTTATCCCTGTGTATCGCGGGCTTCTCGGCCAGATCTGCCAGCAGGCGGTTGCCGGCAATCTGGTCCTGGCGGCGTCCGGCTGCAAGCTCCAGCACGTCCGAATCGGCCTCGGCGATACCGCGGGCGACGACCATGCCGCTCGGGTCGCACACGTCGAGCACATCGCCCTCGGCAAACTGGCCATCGACCTCGCGAATACCCACCGCAAGCAGGGAAGAGCCACGGCTGACCAGCGCCTTCGCAGCACCATCATCGACCGTTACCGAGCCATGCGCCTTGTCGCCCAGTGCGATCCACAGCTTGCGGGGTGCGATGTCCAGACGCTCCGCCGGCGGATCGAACAGCGTGCCCACGCTCTCGCCGCGGGCGAGGCGCACGAGTGCATCGGACTCCTCGCCCGAGCAAATCACGCTCTGAATGCCCGCCGTCATCAGAATGCGGCTCGCACGAATCTTGGTAATCATGCCGCCCGTACCCACCGATGTGGAAGAATCGCCCGCCGAGGCGATAATCTTGGCATCGATCTTATGCACGACCGGGACAAACTCGGCCGTGGGGTCCTCATGCGGATTAGCGGTATAGAGCCCATCGATGTCCGAGAGCGTCACGCACAGATCGGCAGAAACCAGGCAGCTCACAAGCGCCGCCAGCGTGTCGTTGTCGCCAAACTTGATCTCGTCGACGGTAACGGTATCGTTCTCGTTGACGACTGGCACCACGCCCAGCTCCACGAGGCGCAGCAGGGCGTCGCGCGCGTGCAGGTAGGACGTGCGGCGGGCCGTATCGTGGCGCGTGAGCAGCACGAGCGAGGTGAGCAGGTCGCGCGCATGAAACTCCTCGTCGTAGGCCGACGAGATGATGCACTGACCGGCCGAGGCGCAGGCCTGCAGGCTCGGCAGGTCACCAACCGGCTTGCGGTCGAAGCCCAGCACGGGATAGCCGCAGGCGATAGCGCCCGAGCTCACCACGACCAGGCGCCAGCCGAGTTTGCGCAGGGCTGCGGCCTGGTCGGCAAGCCCGCCGATAAAGGCGCGGTTGACCTTGCCATCGGCACCCACCACCGTGGACGAACCGATCTTTACCACCATCGTTTTATAAGAAGTCGTCATACGTCAGACCAATCAACTGTTGAGGGTTCGGCCGAGCTGGCGGCCAAGAGAGCGTGACTCGCCCCTACCGCCCAAGGAATTAGTGAGCCCAGGGAAAGGCAGAGGCCGCGGCCATGTTCTTGCGCACGAGCTCGTCGCGCACCTGAGCCAGGCCCTGCTCCATGCCCACCACATAGGTCTGCGGGTACAGGAAGCGCTTGAAAGCTGCGTCCAGATGATCGAGCGCCCAAGCACAGCGCTCGCGCGCGTCCTGGATGCTCTCACGCGGAGCCACCGCACTGCCATCGCGCACGATCGGCACCAGCAGCTCGCGATACTCAAGTTCGGACACGTCGGTCACCAGGGCGGCATCATTCACAGCCACGAGGGTATTGCCGCGCGCGGCGCCCTCCCCCGCCAGATGGTCCTCGTCGTAGATCATGTCGCAGACCGGGCCGCCAAAGCCGTCGTAATAACGGCGCACGCGTTGCACACCCGGGATCGTGCGCTTGTAGGGCTGCTCGGAGAGCTTGACCACCGGCGTCCATGGATCTGCCTCGCTCGCACGGCGGGCGGAAAGCTTGTACACGCCGCCCAGCGCCGGCTGATCGTAGCAGGTCGCGAGCTTGGTGCCCACGCCAAAGCTGTCGATGGGCGCGCCCTGGTCGAGCAGCGACTGAATCGTGTACTCATCCAGATCGTTAGAAACCGAGATCCCCACATAGGGCAGGCCCTCGGCATCAAAACGGCCGCGAACATACTTGGAGAGCTTGGCGAGGTCGCCGGAGTCGATGCGAATAGCCGACAGACGCTCGCCCACCGCCTCCATCTCCTTGGCAACCGTAATGGCATGCTCGCAGCCCTCGCGCACGTCATAGGTGTCGATGAGCAGTGTACAGTTCTTGGGGCTCGACTTGGCAAAGGCGCGGAAGGCCTCGAGCTCGGAATCGAAGCTCATCACCCAGCTGTGCGCATGCGTGCCAAAGACGGGAATACCGTAGCGGCGGCCGGCGAGCACATTGGACGTAGAGGAGCAGCCGGCAACGTAGCTCGCGCGCGCAACGGCCAGGCCGCCATCGGGACCCTGGGCTCGACGCAGGCCAAACTCCGCCACAGGGCGACCGTCGGCGGCGAGCACCACGCGCGCCGTCTTGGTGGCGACAAGCGTCTGGAACCCGACGATGTTGAGCAGCGCCGTCTCGAGCAGCTGGCACTCCAGCGCGGGGCCAGTGACGCGCACCATGGGCTCGCGCGGAAAGACGAGCTCGCCCTCGGGCACGGCGTCGATGTTTACATGCGCACGAAAATCGCGCAGGTAGTCGAGGAATGCAGGCTTAAACATCGCGCCGCCGGCAGGGGCCTGGAGCGAGGCGAGGTAGTCAATATCCTCGGGCGTAAAGCGAAGGTTCTCGACCAGCTCGGGCAGTTCGGCGGTGCCGCACATGACGGCATAGGCGCTGCCAAAGGGATGGTCGCGGTAAAATGCGGTAAAACAACCCTGCTCATTGGCCTTACCGCTCTCCCACAGGCCCTGGGCCATAGTGAGCTCGTACAGATCGGTGAGCATTGCAATGTCGGTGGGATGCGAGATGTCGGTCAAAGCCATGGGGCGACCTTTCGGATGTGTGGTGCAGAATTTGAGGGTTAGACGAGAGCAGAGCATGCGGACATGACGCCCGATGCAAATCGGTTAGAGCAGGCCCATGCTGGTCAGGATCGTGTAGCCCATAAAGATGACAAACGCGATGAGGGCAAGGACAATGATGATTTTTTGAGCCGGCGCCATACCAGGGATCTCGTTTTCGCCCGTAGGCTCCTTGGAGGTGACCATGCGCTGGGCAAAGGTCATCTCGTCACGGCTCGACTTGGGCTCGTCGGACTTGGGACGAGCGGCCTTTTTAGGCTGAGGTTTGGGCGCGGTGGGCGCAGGCTTCGCGGCGACGGGCTCGGGTGCGGGCGCGGGCGCCGATGCGGATGCGGCGTTCGCAGCGGCCTCCTCGGCCTTCGCACGCTCAGCACGCAGGGCAGCCAGCTCCTCACGCTCGCGACGGGCCTCTTCCCGAGCCTCGCGGCGGGCCTTCTCGGCGCGGAGCTCTTCCAACTCAGCGCGCTCCTCTTCGGACAATGGTTGGGACTCAAGCTCGGCCATGGTACAGCCCTTTCTTTTAAAAAAAGCCGCCGACACAATGTCAGCGGCTTATCAAATCCAAGGGTGGAGACGAAGGGAGTCGAACCCTCGGCCTCTGCCATGCGACGGCAGCGCTCTCCCAACTGAGCTACGTCCCCAGGACAAGTCGATATTTTACCTACGGCTCGCCAACTGTCAACGCCCAATAACCAGTCTTTTTGGGGCGGAGCTTTTTTGACTACCATTCGCCCGATGATTTTTTAATCCCCGTCCCAGAAAAATCATCGACGAACGCACTACTTTGCGCTGGTGAGGACGCCGGTGGTGTCGAAGGCCGGGGTGAAGCTCTCGTCTACCGCGCCGCCCTCTTGCCAGAACATCGTCGTAAAGCCCAGGTCGTCGGCATGGTCGAGCACCTGCTCGTACTCCTCGCGCGTCACGGCGCGCGCCAGATCGCCGCCCTGCTCGCGCATGAGCGCATTGGGCGTGTACTGGTTCATGACCGAGATCGGCACGTCGCCCACCGTCTGCCACACCAGGTCTAACACGCGGCACGAGTCATCCGCATGCCCCGGCAGCACCAGGTGGCGCACGATGATGCCGCGCTTCATGAGCCCGCCCTCATCCACCAACTCTCCCCCGCGGCGCTCGACCTCGTGCGCCATCTGGGCCAGACCCGACACGGCCACGCGCGGATAGTCCTTAATATGAGAAAGCGACTGCGCAAGCCCGGCATCGGCATATTTAAAATCGGTGAGCCACACATCGACCAGGTCGCCCAGCGCCGCCACGGCACTCGCGCGCTCGTAACCACTCGTGTTGTAGACGATCGGGATGACCAGCCCGCGCGTCCGTGCCGCGGCAATCGCGGCAGGCAACAGATGCGCATAGTGCGTCGCCGTCACCAAATTGATGTTGTTGGCACCCTGGTCCTGCAGTTCCAGCATAATTTCGACCAGGCGCTCAGGCGAAATCTCAAGGCCAAAATTGCCGGTCGAGATCTCGTGGTTCTGGCAGTAGATACATTTGAGCGAACAGCCGCTAAAGAAAATCGTACCCGAGCCGGCCTCGCCCGAAATAGGCGGCTCCTCCCACATATGGAGCGCCGCGCGGGCGACCTTAAGCGTGTCGTCGGCGCCGCACACGCCACGCGCGCCCTCGTCGCGCGCCGCACCGCAACGGCGCGGACACAAATGGCAGACGGGCGAAAAAAGTTCGGTCAACGACGTCGGCATAAAAACATGCTCCAAAACAATGATTCAGCAGCTCAAACGCAAAAGGACCAGCCGTACAGACGGCTCGAGCCTAAAGGTGCCGTAATCGTCCGACACGATTTTTGTAATGTCAAGACTGGAATCGGTAAAGTGCCGCTTTATGATGTAGGTATTCCGCCCCCCGCGGAGCAACTGGGTGAACCGTCGCGTTTATTTAGGGAGCCCACACAGTCGTACTCAGTACAGGTATCCTTCGTTGTTAAGGACGCTGGAACAGTCGATGAGGGCACCCACCTGTTTTAGGTGGGTTCATTTTCGTAACGTGGGGGGTGGTTTTCTTTTGCCGAAATTCACCATTACAGTCCACATGGATCCCCGCCGGCATCCCGACAAGCCATCGACAACATCCCAATATCTGGTAAGCGCGTGATTATCGCTGCGTGCAATTCCATGCACCCCCCTTGGTCGAGTATCATGATTCGGCTATGTCCTTTGCGCATGGCGTTCTTCTGACCTTTCCCTTCGACGCTTGGCGGTTTTTAGATTCATGGCTTCATCCCCGAGCTACATACCGTACCTATGCGTGGCAGCGGCGGCCTTTATCACGACCTTCCTCACGGTGCCCCTGGTCAAGCGCCTGGCAATTAAGCTCGACGCCGTCGACTATCCTTCTAAGCGCCGCATCAACACCAAGCCCATCCCGCGTTTGGGCGGAACGGCGGTGTTTTTGGGCCTGGTCGTTGCCTGCATTGTGCAAATCCTAGGCACCTGGCACCTAGGCTGGCCGCCCGTCCTGGTGCCGCACCCGCGCCTTCACATTAGCTATCCCATGCTGGCCCTCTCCTTTACCGTCATCTTTGCGACCGGCGCTATCGACGACGTCATCCAGCTCAAGCCCAAGCAAAAGCTGGCCGGACAGGTCCTCGCTGCGCTCATCGCCTGCGTGGGCGGCCTGCGCATCGGCGTCATCGTCAACCCGTTTGCCCCCGGCGAGATCATGCTCGGATGGCTCGCCTACCCCATCACCGTGATCTATCTGGTGGCATTCACCAACATCATTAACCTCATCGACGGCCTCGACGGCTTGGCCACGGGCATCTGCGGCATCGCGTCGTTCACCATGTTTTCGATGGCCGTTCTCTCGGGCCGCATCGACGCCGCCGCGCTCTCCATTGCGCTCTTTGGCGCCTGCCTGGCCTTTTTGCGATACAACTTCAACCCCGCAAGCATCTTCTTGGGCGACTCGGGGTCGCTGCTTCTGGGCTTTGCGCTGGGCTCCATCTCGCTGCTCAACGTGAGCCGCACCGCCGCGCTCACCTCGCTTATCATCCCGCTCATCGTTGCCGGCGTGCCCATCATCGACACGTTTAGCGCCATCGTGCGCCGCAAGCGCGCCCACATTAGCATCGGGCAGGCCGACAAGGGCCACATCCACCACCGCCTGATCCAAGAGGGCTACAACCAAAAGCAGGCAGTGCTCCTCATCTACGCCTGGTGCATCATGCTTTCGGCCGGCGCCGCCGCGATTAACCAGGTCGAGGTGCCCATGCGCGTGCTCATCTTTACCGTACTCGCCATTGGCTCGGCGGCCTTTGCCAAGCACCTGCACCTGTTTGAGCCCGTGCTGCGCCACCATTACAACAAGCGCACGCACGAGGACGAGCTCGTCACCCCCGACGATCCCGCCTTTAAGCAGGAGGAGCAGGCGGCAGAAGAACGCAAGGAGGAGCGCCACCACAGGCGCTAGGGTAAGCTGCCGAGGATGCGCCCAGGCGCCGCCGGCCAAACGCGCAACCACGCCGCGCCCATCGCACATGCCGCCGCTCTCCCGCCCCTCGCCTACTTACGACCCGCCCCTCCAATAAACGCGTTATCATCTTGACCCATGAACATACGTTAGGAGCAATCATGCCAAACGAGAACAGCTACGAAGTCGCGCTGCAAAAGAGCAACGCCATTCGCGAGGGCCTGGCCAAAACGCCCGAAAAGTTCACCATGCTCACCGGCGACCGCCCCACCGGCCGTCTGCACCTGGGCCACTACTTTGGCACTCTCAAGGGCCGTGTTGAGCTGCAGAACATGGGCGCCAAGACCAACGTGCTCATCGCCGACTACCAGGTCATCACCGACCGCGACACCACTGAGCACATCCAGGACAACGTGTACAACATGGTCATGGACTACCTTGCCTGCGGCATCGACCCCGACAAGACCATGATCTACGCGCACTCCGCCGTGCCCGCCGCCAACCAGCTCATGCTGCCGTTCCTGTCGCTGGTCTCCGAGGCCGAGCTGGCGCGTAACCCCACCGTCAAGGCCGAGATGGAGGCCTCGGGCCACGAGCTCACCGGCCTTCTGCTCACCTACCCGGTGCATCAGGCCTGCGACATCCTGTTCTGCAAGGGCAACGTCGTGCCCGTCGGTCGCGACCAGCTGCCGCACATCGAGCTCACCCGCACCATCGCCCGCCGCTTTAACAACCGCTACGGCAAGGTGTTCCCCGAGGTCGACGCGCTGCTGTCCGAGACGCCGCTGCTGCCCGGCCTGGACGGTCGCAAGATGAGCAAGAGCTACGGCAACGCCATCAACATCTCGATGACCGCCGAGGAGACGGCCAAGCGCATCAAGAAGAGCCAGACTGACTCCGAGCGCATGATCACGTTCGACCCCGAGAACCGCCCCGGAGTGTCCGGCCTGCTTTCGACGGCCGCCATCTGCACCGGTCGTTCCGAGGTCGAGATTGCCGAGGAGATTGGCATGGGCGGCTCCGGCCAGCTCAAGAAGTACGTGACCGAGGCCGTCAACGAGTACTTCACCCCGATCCGTGAGCGTCGTCAGCGCTACGAGAACGACCTGGATTACGTCAAGGACGTGCTGCACGAGGGCAATCGTCGCGCCAATGAGATTGCCGAGCAGACCCTGGCCGAGGTTCAGGACGCCATGGGCATGGTGTACTAGAGACAAACTCTACGGCGCTGTCGCCGGGATTTGAACACATAAAGACGGTGAGGCTAAATCCTCCCCTAACAGGAACAGGCCCGCTGGCAGTTAGTTGCCAGCGGGCCTGTTCCCGAAGTACACCGTTGAATCGCACAGAGGGGAGGGATGCGAATCAAACTCAACAGGGCAGGCTTTTTCATCGCCTATGGCCCGCTCCGTTGCTGAATACAATATAGTTCACCTTGGTTTACTTTGTAGCGTCAATATGCGCCGCCATAGCTTCTCCATAAGTTAGCTCAGGTAAACCTGCAGGGGAAAACCACCGCAAAGGGGACAGGCACCTTTGTGGTGGTTTTGGCCACGGCAGATCTGTTAGAGTCCGGCAGGCCAGCGACAAGCGGCCAAGTCGACGTGCATGTCGTCCTTAAACGCCACACCCTCCCCTAGTAAAAGTTCACGTTGAGCATCGGGACCGCCAAAGGCAAAACCCTCGCATATGTGCCCATCGGCAAACACCACGCGGTGACAGGGAATCTCGCCGGGGCGCGGATTGCTATGCAGCGCATACCCCACGTACCGCGCACTTCGCGGACGACCGGCAAGCAGCGCCACCTGACCATACGTGGCGACCATTCCCTCGGGAATCTGCTCGACCACCTCGTACACCCGTTCAAAAAAGCCCTCAGACGCCATCACTCGCTCCCCTCTCCGCATTAACAGCATATAGAAATGATCCCTTGGGGACGGAGGAAAACGGATCATTCGCGGCCTCCGTGCAGTCGATGATCCGTTTTCCTCCGTCCCCAAGGGATCATTTGTTGGCAGGTAAGTTAGTTGGCGGGCTGGAAGAAGGCTACGGCTACGGCGCCGGGGCCTACGTGGGTGCCGATGGTGGCGCCGATGGTGTGAACGGGCAGCTCGCCCTCGGTGTGGCCAGCCCACAGTGCCGCGCTGTCCTCGATATACTTCTTGAGCACTACATCCGAAAGGCCCGTATAGCCAAGCGCCAGCGGCATGGAAAAGTCGATACCGCCCGCCTTTTCGACCTTTTGGTTCAGCAGGTTACGACCGTTCTTGGAACCACGCGCCTTGCCCAGCTGCACGATCAGGCCGTCCTCGACAGCCACCACGGGCTTTACGTTGAGCAGCGTGCCCACGGCGCCGGCCGCAGCAGACAGACGACCGCCGCGCACCAGGTACTCCAGCGTCTCGAGCAAGCCGATAACCACCACACGGTCGCGCACGGCCTCGACAGCCGCCGCGATCTGAGATGCGCTGCGGCCCTCGTCCACCAAGCGCAGCGCATACTCGACCAGGACGCGCTCGCCCAGGGTGACGTTGTTGCTGTCTACCACGAACACGTCGCCGCCCGGCGCCTCGGCAAGTGCGGTACGGGCACTCTGATTGGTGCCCGAAAGCTTAGCGCCCACGGTGATAATCACAGCCTCATCGCCGGCTTCACGAACCTCGGCGATAGCCTGCGAAAACGCGTACGGGTTGACCTGGCCGGTCTTGGGCAGCTCATCGCGCTCCACGAGCATCTCGTAAAAGCGCTGGTGATCGATGTCGACGCCATCCATGTACACATCGGTGCCAAAGGTGACGGACAGCGGCAAAACAGCCAGCGCCGGGTGCTCCGCCGGAGACATATCGCTTGCGGAATCGGTAATAATGCGGACGGACATAGCGAATCCTTTCTTGCGCGGAGCTCGCGCGGGGAATTTTGACAGCAATGCCCCGGCACGGCATACGCGTTCAAACGGGACTATGCAGTTGTTAATGGGAAGCAAATGCCTTGGCGGCCTTAGATCTCGCGCAGGGTGTTGAGAATCGTACGCAGCGACGCATACATCTGCTCGCGTTGCTCCACGCCCATGGCCTTACCGGTGGCGTCGAGCACCTCGCCAATAATGCGGTCGGCCTCGTTCATGCTCTCGCCGCCCAGCGTGGTCAGGCGAACCGGGGCGCGGTACTTGACGGCAGCATCGCCCGAGTCATCAACCTCGACGTAGCCGCCCTCCTCCAGGTGCGCCAGCGTGCGCGAAACGGCAGCGCGCGTCACGCCGGCCACGCGAGCTAGATCGGCTCCGGTCATGCCGTCCTTGCTGCGCTCCAGGTAGTACAGGCACATGACGTCGGAGCCCTTAAGGCCCAGCCTTGCGCCCTCAGATGTCTTAATGCGCTGGATCTCCTTGTAGAGTCCGCTGATCAGTCCGACAAAGTCCTCGAAACGTGTCTCGTCGCTCTGCTGCATGTGAGACGACCGCCTTTCGCTTGCATAATGCTAACGGGTAAACATCTTAGCCGCATGCGCGAACCCCCAAACCCAAATATCCCAATTGTTAACCCATCAACATAAAAACCACCACAAAGGTGGCAGGCGCCTTTGTGGTGGTTTGGGGCATCAATAGGTTCTTGGCGCCGCTACAGCTCCACACAGGGATTGTCGCGGGTCACAATCGTCTTAACGACAACCGTCGCTCCCAGATAGCGCTCGAGCAGCTCGGCTAAGCGATCAATCGCGGCCTGGCAGTCCCCCATCCGCTCGGGCTCTACACACTCAATCGCCAGGAACGCATCGGCCGAATCGTCGGACAGGGCCGTTCGAACGCCGTCGCGCCAGTTCCAGCAGCGGCACACGGCACCCGCATCATCGATATAGGCGAGCTCGCCGGGCAGCGTCGGGTCATCCGCTTCCTCGCCAAGGGGCAAGAACGCATCGCCGCCGTCGGTCACCTTCAAGCGAAGGTCTCCCTCGATCGCATGCAAATCCTCGCCTCCCACGGGCAGCGCGTAGGTCAGCGACACCGTGTTGTAGATGTCCACCGCGGGCGTAATGTGGCCCGCCGGTTTGCCCTTGAGCACGCGCTTGAGAAGGTTCTCAACTGAGCAACGCGCGCCCTTTTTAGTCTTGAACAGCCGGTACGCGTCACGCCAAGCCTTCACCGGCGCGTTCTCGCTGATGATATCGCTGGTCAGGTGGCGCTCCGCATCGATGTTGGCGCGGTCAAGCAGCGCGGCGATCGCATCCACGTCCTCCTGGGGAATCTGAGCCGCGGGCTTCATGCCCTTTACGACCACGACGCCGACCGCCGCCTGCGGAAACAGCTCCCAAAACGAATCCTCGGCAATAAAGCTCTTCATACATGCTCCCTTCACGATTCGCGCCAACGCGAGCGCATAAACAAAAAGCGCTCCCACAGCGGCCACCTTCAAAGTCCTACGGTGCCGCCACAAGAGCGCTTACGCTGTCCCCATCCGGAGAAGGGGACGATATGTCAGGCGTATTGTAACCCGAGTCATCCGCGCGAGCAAAACCACCACAAAGGTGTCTGTCCCCTTATGGTGGTGTTGGATCTGAGGCGACGCTAGTGGCGGAGTCCCAGCAGGCCGCGGCCGCGATGACGGGCCTCGGCGGGCACCTGGGCGTGCGGGCCGGCGGCCTTGACGGAATCGGGCAGGTGCGAGTACTTCTTCTCGAAGTTCTCCTCGAACATCACCGCCAGGTTGTGCGCTGCCTCGTCGTAGCGCGCGGTGCTCTGCCAGTATTGGCGCGGCACTAGGATGCCGTCGGGCACGCCATGACACGTGGTGGGAATGTCGACGTTAAAGATATCGTCGTGTACAAACTCGCTGTCCTCGATGGTACCGTCGAGGGCGCGGGCCACCAGGGCGCGCGTGTAGGCAAGCTCGATGCGATGGCCCACGCCATAACCGCCGCCAATCCAGCCAGTATTGACCAGGTACACACGCGTGCGCCCGTCGGCGATACGCTCGCCGAGCATCTTGGCATAGACCATAGGGTCGAGCGGCATAAACGGCTCTCCGAACAGCGAGGAGAACGTGGGCGTGGGCTCGGTGACGCCGACCTCGGTGCCGGGGATCTTGGCTGTAAAGCCCGTCACAAAGTGATACATGGCGGCGTCGGCCGTCAGGCGCGAGATGGGCGGCAGCACGCCAAAGGCGTCGCAGGTCAAAAACAGCACGACGCTGGGAGTAGTGCCCATGCCCTTGGTCCACGCGTTGGGGATATGCTCGACGGGATAGGCCACGCGCGTGTTGTGCGTAATCGAAATATCATCGTAATTGGGCTTGCGGCCCTCGTCGAGCACCACGTTTTCGCAGATGGCGCCAAAGCGAACGGCATTGAAGATCTCGGGCTCGTGGAACGCATCCAGGCCCTCGCACTTGGCGTAGCAGCCGCCCTCGATGTTGAAGATGCCCATGTCGGACCAGCCGTGCTCGTCATCGCCGATCAGCAGGCGCGTGGGGTTGGCCGAAAGCGTGGTCTTGCCGGTGCCCGACAGGCCAAAGAACACCGCAGTCTCGTGCGTGACGGGATCCATGCTGGCCGAGCAATGCATGGGCAGTACGTCGTCCTCGACGGGCAGCAGGTAATTCATAACGCTGAAGATGGACTTTTTGATCTCGCCGGAGTAGCCGGTACCCGCGACCAAAATCACGCGCTCCTGGAAGTTGATGACCACGGCGGCGCTGGAGTTGAGGCCCTTGATGGCGGGATCGCACTGGTAGCCCGGCGCGGCGAGCACGCAGAAGTCCGGCTCGCCGGTGCGCGCGATTTCGCGGGCGAGCGGGCGGGCGAGCATCTGCTTAATGAAGAGTGCCTGGCTGGCGCGCTCGCAGGCGACGAGCAGTCGGCGCGTGTGGTTGCGGTCGGCGCCGGCCATGCCGCGAGTGACGAACACATCGCGCTCGTTGAGATAGTCGACGATGCCGGCCTTGATGGCCTCGTAGCTCTCGAGCGGCAGCGGGCGGTTTACGGCGCCCCAGGCGATCTTGTCGTGCACGTCGGGCGTGTCGGCGATAAAGCGGTCGTTGGGCGAACGTCCGGTACGCTCCCCCGTCTCGATCACCAGCGCGCCGTTGGAGGCCATGCGACCTTCGTTGCGGCGGACGGCATGCTCGACGAGCTCGGCTGCCGGCAGGTCAACCAGCAGGCGGGGCTGGTTCTCGGCGGGGTCTTCGACCAGCGTAATGCCAAAGTTAGACAGAACTTCTGCAGGGGTAACACCAGGCATGGGGCCTCCTTTAAAAACGCGACACGTGGACGCGGCGCGTACTTTACTCACGTAAAGCCCGTTGTACCCGATATGCAAAAACGTTTTTGCGGCAACGGCGAAGCGCCCGCCCAACGGTCAAAAATCGCACGCAAGCGGCCTAGTCATTGGGTAGTCATTGGGGACGTTCTTAAACGACTAGTCATTGGGAACACTCATGAAAAGGCGACAGCCAAGGAGTGTCCCCAGATGCCGGCACTTAGGGACGTTCCCAAAGTGCCGGCACATAAGGAACGTCCCCAGGTGCCGACTACTGAATGGCACCGCCGAATATATTGAACAACCTGGTCAAAAACACGAATGGACACCACCGCGACTATACTAGAGCACAGCAATAGAAAGGAATCGTCTTGAGCATCACGCCCCTCGATAGCATCCGCCGCACCATCGCCCGCCGCAACGGCGTCACCGACCCCACCGTATCGGGCGGGGCGCACGGGCAAGGCGGACGCATCGAGAACGGCCTGTTCCCCGCATCGCACACCGCCGAGGAGCTCGCACGAATCCAAGAGCTAAGCCAGCGTAACGCCGGCGGTCCCGACAGCAGCCAGGCCACACGCCGTCGCCGCGAGCGCGATCGTCAGCCCGGCCCCATCCACCGCATGGTCAATGCCTGGTGGAACCGCCTGCTCGGAGCCGTCTACGGCGGCGGCTTCTCCACGCAAGAAGCCGAGTACGAAGATCACGCCACCCGACGCGACTACCTTTGGAATACCCTGGGCACCGCCGTATGGGGCATGGCGTTTCCGCTGCTCACCATTGTGTCGACGCAGCTCGTGGGCCCCGAGGAAGCCGGCAAGTTCTCCATCGCCTTTGTCACCGGCACGCTCATCATGATCGCGTGCAACTACGGCGTGCGCAACTTTCAGGTCTCGGACATCGACGAAAAGACATCCTTTGCCTCCTACCAGCTCAACCGATGGCTCTGCGGAGCGCTCGCGCTGGCATGCGGCCTGGTATACAGCAGCGCCCGCGGCTACGATGCGCAGATGGCCACAATCGGCCTGGGCGTCTACCTCTATAAGGTGATCGACGGCATCGCAGACGTGTACGAGGGCCGCCTGCAGCAGGCCGATAAACTCTACCTGGCCGGCATGAGCCAAACGCTACGCTCCGTCGGCGTCATCGCGGTCTTCAGCGTGGCGCTGTTCCTCACGCGCAGCATGCCCATCGCGGCCATGGCCATGGGTGTCACCGCCACCGCCTCGCTCGTGCTGGTCACCGCGCCGCTCGCCCTGCTCGAAACCGAAAAATCGCGCCGCGTAAGTCTGCGCGAGGTCGGCCACCTGTTTATCCAGTGCGCCCCACTTTTTGGCGCGCTGTTCCTGTTCAACCTTATAGAGAGCATGCCCAAGTTCGTGATGGAAGGCACGCTGGCCTACAAGTATCAGCTGTACTTTAATGCCCTGTTCTTTCCGGCGCAGGCTATTTTGTTGAGCATTGGATTTATCTATAAACCGCAGCTCCTGCGTCTGTCGAGCATTTGGACGAATCCGCGCAAGCGTCGCCGCTTTGACTTGATTATTATTGCCGTTATGGCACTGATCGTGGTCATCACCAGCGTGTGCGCCGCATTTATGGCAGGTCCCGGTATTCCCCTCATGAGCTTCATGTACGGCCTCAATTTTGAGCGCTACCGCACGCTGGCACTGCTGATGGTTGTCGCCGGCGGCGTCACCGCGGCCATCGACTTTATCTACGCCATCATCACGGTGCTGCGCCATGCCGGCGACGTCACCAAGATCTACCTGATCTGCTTCGCCGTAAGCGTGGTGCTGCCGGTGATCCTGATCAACCTGCTGGGTCTGATGGGCGCCGTGGTGAGCTACCTAGCCATCATGGCCCTACTCCTGGTGCTGCTGATTATCGAATACGCCCACATCCGCCAACGCATCGAGCGCGACCGCAACCCGTACGGCGCCTAATTGGCGCAATGGGGGGTCTCGTTGCGGACGATTTGCGACACGCAAAACTAAGTGAGTAGACTTTTGCCGAATCCCTGACCACACCGGCAAAACACAAGTCAGTGACCTGCGGTTTTGTTGAGGCAAATTTGCCGGCTGCTCGGCATTTCCAAAAAAGTCTACTCACTTAGCCAGCGGGCAGCCAAAAAAGAACCGTCGCAACGTCGTTTGACTCCGTTGCGACGGTTTTTCGAGCATTTTCGCACTGCCGAGGACGCAGACGTTCCTCATTTCTCGCGCTTACCGAGCAAGAAGGCGCTATTCTCCGAAAGTAGTCAAAAAAGCTCCGTCCCAAATTAGCTACCCTTTGCACCGATTATTCGCCTGGGTTGATATTCGCGTAGAACTCCGCGCCATCATCCAGGCGCAGGATCCCGACGCGGCCGAACTCGGAGCCGGTGGCGGCGGCGCAGTCGATATCGATACGATCGGGCACGCCGGCGGTATCCTCGCCACCCAGGCGCACAATCTGCCCGCGGCCCGACTCCTCATCAAGCCCCGCCAGGCCGCCAACCTCGCAATAGCGCCCAAGCGACACCGTGGGCGTGTGGCCGCTCACCACGACCGGACCCTCGCCCTCGGCAGAAAGCAGTCCCGTCGGCGCATCCCAATAGCCGTGACGAATCCACAGCAGGTCATCGGACGACTGCACCGCGAGCATCTGCTGCAGCAGCTCGCGATCGGCACCCACCGCTCCGACGCCATCGGCACAATCGACGCCATGCTCAAGTAAAAACGCGCGCGCCGCCTTCATCTCGATTCCAGCATGTACCAGCAGATACGGGCGCTCCTCGGTCTCGGCCACCGCGTAGAGCGGCAGCGCGGCCATCCATCGCACGAGCTCCTCGTATGCCTCAAATTCCATGTCGTTGAGCTGCTCGCGCGTCGTCCAGCCACCGTTGATATCCCAGGTCTCGGCATCGAGCGGATCCTGGCCAATGATGGCATCGAGCATGATCTGCTCGTGATTGCCCTTGAGCACGCGGGCGTTAGGCAGCGAGCGCACGAGCTTAATAACGCCGACCGGATCGGGCCCGCGATCGATCATGTCGCCCAGCACGTACAGCGTGTCGTCGGACGTCAACGAGATCTTAGACAGGGCCTCGTCAAGCGCACGCACGTGCCCGTGAGCATCAGATGTCACATAGATCGCCATGGTACGCCTCTCCTTGCATTGCAGCCGAAGCCCGGCGCCGCAACTAAAACTTCAAGTTGAACTTAAACGTTACCCATTGTACTCCGTTGCAATAAAGCTGGAAAGGGTTTCCGAGCAGAGGCAAAGACGGCAGCCGTCTATGACGATATCGCGCACGCCCGCAATCCAACCCCATAAACCCACCATCTTTGGGTACAAACAACCGAAGACAACTGACCGTGCCACGCCAACCACCCAGAAGCGGACACTATCCATGAACCAGATCCTTCTCTTTATCGGCCTCGTTATTATTCTGTGCCTGACCATCAAACCCGTCGGCAAAAAACTCCCCTTCCCCACCCTGCTCATCTTTATCGCGCTCGGCATGCTGCTGGGCGTCAACGGCCCGGCGCACATCGACTTTAGCGACTACGCGCTCACCGAAACCGTCTGCAGCACGGCGTTGCTGTTCATCATGTTCTACGGCGGCTTTAACACCAACATCGACCGTGCCAAGCCCGTCGCTGCGCCGGCGGTTCTGCTGAGCACGCTCGGCGTCGTCATCACCGCAGGCATCACCGGCGTGTTCGCCCACTTTGTGCTGGGCTTCGACTGGATCGGCGGCCTGCTGCTGGGATCGGTCGTGGCGTCCACCGACGCGGCCAGCGTCTTTAGCGTTCTGCGCGAACACAGCCTGTCGCTGCGGGGCGGCACTGACTCGCTGCTCGAGGTCGAATCGGGCTCCAACGATCCCGTCGCCTACATGCTCACCGCGGTGCTCGCCACACTCGCGGCCGGCGGCGACATCAACATTCCCGCACTGCTGGCCAAGCAGATTATCCTGGGCGTGGGCCTGGGCCTCGCCATCGGCTGGGCGGCGGGCCGCCTGATTGAACGCGCACACGCAACGGCCGAGGGTGCGCAGACCATCTTTTTGTTCGCCGTGGCCATCGTCACCTACGCGCTGCCGAGCTACCTGGGCGGCAACGGATTTTTGGCCGTGTACCTGGCCGGCATTGTGCTGGGCGCGAGCGACATCACCGGCAAGGTCGAGCTGGCGCACTTCTTTGACACCCTCACCGAGATGGCCGAGATGACGATCTTCTTCTTACTCGGCCTGCTCGTAACGCCCGCACGCCTGCCGCAGATGCTGCTGCCTGGCCTGGCGCTCATGGCGTTTATGCTCTTCGTGAGCCGCCCCATCGCCGTCGGTCTGCTGTTGGCGCCCTTTAAGACAAACCCCCGCCAGGTCGCGCTCGTAAGCTGGGCGGGCCTGCGCGGAGCAGCTTCGGTCGTGTTTAGCCTCTTTGCCGTGGTGGCCGGTGTTCCTGGCGGTCACGACCTATTTGACCTGGTGTTTGTGATTGCCGTGTCGAGCATTGTGGTGCAGGGCTCGCTGCTGCCAGCGGTGGCGAAGAAGCTCGATATGATCGATGCGACCGGCGACGTGCGCCGCACCTTTAACGACTATCGCGACGAAGACGGCATGTCATTTGTAAAGCTCAAGGTGGGTGCTGGCCATCCGTTTGCCGGACGCTCGCTCGCCGATATTGGCAGCGCAACGGACATGCTGGTTGTCTTGGTACTGCGCGATGGTGCACACCCGGTGCTGCCCAACGGCGATACCGTAATTGAGGAAGGCGACCTATTGGTGATGGCCGCGCCGACGTTTGAAGAGCGTGCCGAGGTTACGCTGCGCGAGGTCACCGTAACACCTCACGGTCGCCTGGCCGGCCAGCGCCTTCGCGATGTGCCGCAAGGCAAGCATCCCTTTATCGTCGTGATGCTCAAACGCGACGGCCAAACGATCATCCCCGACGGCAACACCCTCATATACGCCGGCGACGAAGCCGTCATCGCCACCCTAGCATCGTAGCGGGCAGGGGTGGCTAATTTGGGACGGGGGCTTTTTAGCTACCCAACTTTTTGTCACATTCCCATACCCGCAGGTAGATTGACGAACATGTGTTTGGTTAGTATAATTTCTACTTGAATAGACTCCTCGTCTCGTGGTATAAAAGGGTTGCGTTCCTTTATGGAGGGCAGTCAAGGGCCGGGGGATCCCCCCGGCATTTTTGTTTTTAGGGAGACTGCATCATGAGGGAGCTTTCCGTCTTCGTCGACGAATCCGGCAACTACGGAGGACAAAGCGCTAAGTACTATCTCGTTACGCTTGTTTTCCATGACCAGTCAGCGTCAGTTGCTGAGATTATTTATCGCTACGAACACGCGCTTAGATCGCGCGGGCTTCCCGATATCCCCCTGCACATGAATCCCCTTATGCATGGCAATGAATCCTACAGGGGCATGGACACCCACTTGCGGAATCGCCTTTTGTCGAGTTTTGCAACATTTGCCAACAAATGCCCCGTCACATACATGACGTTCAGCTACCAAAGAAACAAATTCAAAAGCGATGCGGCTATGTTCGCAAGAATGCGTCGTGACTTGATCCTCTTTTTGTTCGACAGACTTCAGTGTTTCCAAAGCTATGACGCTGTCAAAATCTATTACGACGACGGGCAAAACGAGGTAACGGCCATCCTTCACGCTGCATTCGAATACGTTCTCGGAAGGCAGGCGGTCATTTATAAAGAATGTGACCCGAAGCACTTTAGGCTTCAGCAAATTGCTGACTACATCTGCGAAATCGAACTGGCGCAAATTAAATATGGACACTCCGAGCAATCAAATACCGAGCAGATCTTCTTTGGAAACTATCGTGATTTCAAGAAAAATCATCTTAGAAAGATTCGCGCTAAACGTCTCTTGTAGACCCGGCACGTGGCTTCTGTTATAAAGATATCGGTACCCTCCAAGAGAGGGGCCTCCAAGAGCCGGGGTTTTACCTCCGGCATTTTTTATGCGTAACGTCGCCGCAACTCCTACTTAGCCTCTAGGAAGATACGGGTAGCTAAAAAGCCCTATCCCAAATTAACTACATTTGAGTATTGGTCGTCCCGACTGGGGTCTCGTTGCGAGCAATTTGCGTCGCGCAAAACTAAGTGAGTAGACTTTTGCTGAATCGCCGACCACGTCACCAAAGCACAAGTATGTGACCTGCGGTTTTGCTGAAGAATACTCGTCGGGTGCTCAGCATCTCCAAAAAAGCCTACTCACTTAGCCAGCGGGCGGCCATAATAAAACCGCTGCGACGTCGTTGGACTCCGTTGCGACGGTTTATCATGCATTTTCGCACAGCCGCGGGCACAGGCACCCCGTCCCCCATGTGACAAAGGGACAGTCCCTTTGTCACATTCCCTTAGTCGTCATCGACGGCAAAGTCGCGGAGGTCGAGGCCTTCGCGTTCGGCTCGGGCTAGGAGCTCTTGGGGCGACTCGTCCTCGATATCCACTACGTCGAGCATGGCGGCCGGAAAGCCCACGCCGGCTGCACTCCCCGCACGGTCGAGCAAACCCTCGCGCAGCTGGTCAACATCAACATCGATCTTCATGGTGAAACCCCTTACCGGATCAGACCCCTACTCAGCAGCGCCGAGCACATTCACGGCTGCAACGAAAGCCGCAACCTGCTTGTCATCCATCTGTGTGGCCAAACGCCCCACGGGCTCGTCGTAGGCAAACTGTACTTTATCGATAAAGCAATCCCAGGCACGCTCATCCACACGCACAGCGGCCTCGCAATACTGGCTGAGCTTTTTGAGTCCATACCAAAACGCATTCACATGGCGCGCAGGATCCTCGTCCAGCACACCATCGTAGCGCCGTCCGTTAAACTCACGCATGCGCGCCACGGCAACCTCGAGCGAGTCGCCGCCGTCGGCCGAAGCCTCGTCCACAAGCTCGGGAATCGCAACTTCGCGCCGAACATTGTGTCTAGTAGCACCGTCGTACTCGCCCACCAACACGTCTTCGTCAAACTGATCATCGTAGTCGAAATAGCTACTGCCGCGGCAAATCCCATGCGGCGAACCGGCACCAAAGGCACAGAACAACCCGCCGTCGGCAACAACGCGTCTATAGGTCTCAAACGACTTCTTAACCTGAGCGAGCAACTCGGAAAGCTCCCCGGCATCGCACCCCGTCTCGCACGTAATGCAAACAAGCCCCGGCAACGATACCGGCTCCACCGTGCTCCCTGCAACGCGGGCAGCGCGTTCGGCCCGATACGCTTGGGCTGCCAAGCGCGCTCGCTGCGCGGCACCGCGCACATTAGTAAGCTCGCGCTCCAGCGCCACATCGCCAGCCACATCGCTCGCAAACGCGTCAGCACCCTGCGACCCCGTCGCACTCAATTCGGACTCAAACGTCGCTGTGATCATACCCGCAAGGTCCGTCGCGTCGGCGACACAGCGCATCTGCTCCAGCTGCGTGCACAGCAGATCGGCATCCAGAGGCACGGCCTCGGCAACGCGCACGTCACTCAAACGCGCCGCGCCCTGCAACACTAAAGCTCCCGCGGCATCGTACGCCGCGCGAACCCTGGCCGCAGTATTGGCCCGCAACTTTACCTCGATAAACGCAAGCGTCTGCTCTAGGCGCGTCAGCAGCTCGGCCTTGTCCTCCATACGCAAAAAGGCAGCGTAGCGCCGCTCCATCTGCAACGGGCCCACAACGCCTACCTGCTTGCGAGCGCGCGCAAGAGAATCAAATTCAACGCGGCGAACATACCCGTCAACAGCCCGCACGGCAGACTCGCGCGCAGCGTGCTCAGCAGCCTCGACGCCCCTAAGCACACCCAGTAGCTCGCGAGAGCGCGCCTTGCGCACCAGCTCCCCGCGATCGTACTGCTCAAGCGCCGTCTGACGCTTGGCTACCGACTCAAAGCCAAAGAGCTCATCGAGCAGCTCGCCAACAGAACGTTCTTCCGCCATGGCAAGGCCTCCTCACGCGCAGCGCGCCAACATGCCCGCGGGCTCACGTGCGCATCAAACGCCTCGCGTACGCAAGCCCGCACGCCCGCACCCCTACAGATCCAGCGCCTTCTTCGCGGCGTCGACCGGGTCGCCATCCATGTAGAACACCGGGCTCAGTCCCGAGATAATCTCGGACGACACGCTCTGCAGGCCCGCGATGGCGCTCAGCGGCAATATCACGCGCTTGGCGCCGGCGTTTTTGGCCACGCGCATGATGTCCTCGAGCCCGCGGATCTCATCCATAGAGCCCGACATGCGCAAGATTCCCGGAACCGCCAGCGCAGGCATCACTGGGCGGTTGCACGCCGCGGAGCACAGGCCCACAAACTCGGCAAGCGAAACTTCCTCGGACAGGCCCTTGCTCTGCAGGTCGTTATAGAACAGCAGATAATCCTTGGAGCCAATGTGCATGCCCGGCGCCACACGGTTCGCCAGGTTCACAAAGTTGTCGAACGCGGCCTCCAGCGTATCGCGCACCGGCTTGTTAAAGGCCACGCCCTCGTGCTTAAACTTGCACTCGCCGGCAACGGCCTTGTTCTCCAGCTTGTACACGGCAACCTCGCCGCCCTGCGACCTGCCCACGCCAAACACGTGACCGGACAGCAGCGGCCCGTCGGGAATCAGCGTGTCCTCGCTCTGCTCGGGCACGCGTACCACATGCACGTCCTGCGGGTTGTCGGCATCCATATAGCCCAGGTTGACGTCGATAAACTCGACGCCCGCCATAATCTTGAGCTGCTCCTTTACGCGGCGACGGCCCTCGATGGCGTAGTCCAGCAGCCAACGAACGTCGTCCTTGTCCATAGCCTCGTCGGGGAACAGCAGCTTGGCGAGGCCGCTAAAGGACTTGCGCACGGCAATCTCGTCACGCTTGTTAAAGTCGCTGTTAAAGCGGAAATAACGGTCGATATGATGCGTAAAGTCCTTGCGGCGCATCTCCTTGCAAAACTCCGACAGGCAGTCGGTGATCAAGCCGTAATGCCCGGTCAGCAGGCTCGAGCGCATCTTGGGAATCTCCCAGCCCGGCAGGTAATAGTGGATACGGTCGAAGAAGGCCGAATCGTTGTTAAACTCCGGCGGGAACGGGTCAAACAGGTGCGTGGTCTTAAGAACGTTTTGCACGGTGTCGTTGATGTTGCCCTCAAAGACCATGGAGGCATCGGCATTGATCTGGTCGCGGCCACGCGCATAGCTGCCACTCGCCATATAGTCCTTCATGATCTGCACGGCGTTGGTGTCCTTAAAGCGCATGCCGGCGACCTCGTCAAACGTCACGCAATCCCAATGGCCCACCAGGCCCACGCGATCGGCTCGCATGGAGTTCATACGGCCGAACAGGTTGGCCGTGGTGGTCTGCCCGCCCGAAAGCAAGATGGCGTAGGGCGAAACCTCTTTGTAGATATGGCTCTTGCCGGTGCCACGGGGGCCAAGCTCGCACAGGTTGTAGTTGCGCTCGATCAGCGGCACCATACGCTCGATAAAGTGCAGGCGCTCCTTCTCCGAAAGCTCGCTGGGCTCATAGCCGGCAGAGCGCAGCAGCATGTTGAGCCACTCGTCGCGCGAGAAATACTGGCGCTCGTCGATCATGGCCTCCAGGTCCAGGTTGGGCATCTGGATAGGCGTGAGCGACGCCACGCTAAACGGAGAGTCCTCGGGCCCGCGCTTTTTGCGCTTGGCCTTGGAGCGGCGCGGCGCATCGTCGCCAAAGACCTCCATGCCAAACTCGTCTTCCTCTTCCATGGGATGACGGTACTCGATGCTCATAATGCACCAAATACCACCCTGGAGAATCTTGGAATAGTCACGCACGTACTCGGCCGGCATCACAAACGGCTCAATAGTCAGATTGGCAAACGACGCCACGTAGATGTCTTTGTATTCGTCGAGCTTGGCCGTCACCTTATCGATAATGGTAAAGCGACCCAGCTCGCGAATCTTGGACTTGATGCGCTCGGACTCGTCGGGACGCACGTAGTTATCGGTGAGGATCTTGCGGATGCGCTCCAGGCCCTCCGCCACGGCGTCCTCGTCATCGGTTGAGCAGTACATGCCCAGCAGGTACTCCAGCACAAAGGTGGGCACGTTGGCACCACGCTTCATAAGGGCCGTGAGGTCCTTGCGCACGATTTTGCCACCAAAGTGCTCGAGCAGCTTGCCGTCCAGTCCATCCATGTCGTAACCGTCGTCCTCGGGAGCCTCGGCCACGGCCTGGACATAGTCATCGGTCGAGGGCTCGTCCTCGGCAGGCGCCTCGGCCTCAGCGGGCGCAGCGGTCTCTGTCGGCTCCGGGGCGGGCACGGCCTCCTCTGCAGACACCGCAGCCTGCACCGGCACATTCACATCAATCGAGGGAACTTCCCACAGATCATCGTCATTGCTATCAAACATAGGGCACACTCCTAAAAACCAAAGTCAGCAACAGGGGCAAACGAAACAGCGATGGTGTACGTCTCGCGCCAAACGATCTTGCCCGTTTCGCGCTCGCGGCAGACCAGATAGTACGGATCCTTGGCCGAGAACCCATTGGCCGCATGCAGCGCAAACTTGGCATGCACCACGCGATCCTGCGAGTTTGCAGAGACCTTGTTGGCATGCGCTTTGACCGTATCGCTCACCTCGTTGCCGCTTGCGTCGGTAAACACCAGCTCGTACTCACACGGAAGGATCTTGCCCCGAGCGGGCTCTTCCTGGATCAGGTTGACCGAGAAGAGCGAGTTGGTCACACGGCGTCCCTCACTTAGTACGCGTAGCGTCGCTGCACGCGTATCGACAAAGTCCTTGGAACCCGAGCGTGCGCGCCAAAATCCGATAACGGGCACGCAAAGCTCCTGCAGGCTCATGCCGCCGTGGACGTAGTTGTTAGTACCGCCGGGACGCTTGAAGTGCACGTTCTCGCGCGGGGCAAATCCCTCAAAACCGGCACCTAAACGTCCCATGCCAACATTAACAAACACCTCGCATGCCTCTTCCGAAAGCTTGGCCACGGCCTCGTTGGGCACCACCAGATGACGCTTGCCGTGCATGACAGGAGCGTCAAGGAAGGGAAGGTCTGGCTTGCCGAGCATCTGGCACTCGCTGAGCTCACGACGCGTGTAGATGAAGCCGTGATCCGCCGTCATAACAACACGCGCGCCCGGGGCGTCGGTGCACACGCGGCGCGCCAACGCGGCAAGTTCCTCCACGGTGTCCGCGCAGGCATCGAAAACGTCATCCTGCGTAGCTGCCTTCTCGCCCGTGGTATCGATCTTGTTGTGGTAGAGATAAACGAGCTTGGAGTCCTTGAGCAGCGCCTTGCGCTCGGTTCCCGCCATGTTGAGGTATGCGCTCGAGCGCAAAGCGCGGGCCGTGGGCTCAACGTGGGTAAGCACGGCCTCGCGCTGCGGAGTCGTCGCAGCGGGCATGCCGTCAGCCAACACAAGCGAGCCATCCGCTGCAAGTTCAAGCGCTTGGTGCGGCAGCAGCGCGGGCATGCCCACCTCGGTGATGGAGGGAAAGACCGCCTGCATGCTAGA
>CAJMOC010000013.1:0-41578 GCA_905214945.1 uncultured bacterium | reverse complement strand
TCGGCGAAATTCCAGCCGGCGAGGCGGTCCTTCGCGGTGTCGATGTCCAGGTAGTTCTCCTCGCCGTCCATGAGTCGCGTAAAGGCGGTAAAGAGATAGTGGGCATCGGTGGGGCCAGGCGAAGCCTCGGGGTGGTACTGGACCGAGAAACACGGGGCGTCGAGCAGCTGGATGCCCTCGGCGGTGCCGTCGTTGAGGTTCACATGTGTCAGGCGAATGCGACCAAAGCGCTCGTTCATCACGACCGGCGCGATGCCGCGACGCACCCAGGCGCGCAGGTCGCCGCCGGCCGCATGCTCGGTTTCGCCGCCGGAAAGCTCCGGAATCAGTTTGCCCAGACTGGGGAACAGCAGGCCAAAGCCGTGGTTTTGCGCGGTGATCTCCACGCGACGGCTCACCAGATTCATAACCGGCTGGTTACCGCCACGGTGACCGAATTTAAGCTTTTCCATTTGGGCGCCGCAGGCCAGGCTGATCATCTGGTGACCGAGGCAAATGCCAAAGACCGGCACCTTGCCGATCAGCTGCTGTACCTGCTCATAGGTCTCCACCACGGCATCGGGGTCGCCGGGGCCGTTGGACAAAAAGACGCCATCGGGATTCATGTCGAGCACCTCACTCGCGGGCGTATCCCACGGCACGACAGTAAGGTCGCAGCCGGCGCGGACGAGGCCCTCCAGAATGCCGCGCTTCACGCCGCAGTCGTAGGCGACCACGTTGTGGCGGGCAGGAGCGGCAGGGGCAAGCGCAAAATTATGCTCGGCGGGCAGATCGCTCGCGGCAAAAGCGTGGGGCTCAGAGCAACTCACGGTCTTGACCAGATTCTCGCCCACCAGCGTCGGCGCTGCGGTCAGACGCTCGGCAAGCTCGTCGATGTCGAAGATCTCGGTCGAGATAATGCCCATCTTGGAACCGTTGTCGCGCAGGTGGCGCACCAGGGCTCGGGTGTCGACGCCCTCGATGGCGACGATGCCGTGAGCACGCAGGTACTCCGGCACGCTGACGGCCGAGCGCCAGTTAGAAGGCGTGGCGCACATATCGCGAACGATCATGCCGCGCATAGCCGGAGCGCTCGCAGGGCGCACGGCGTCGCCGGGGAAGGCCGACTGGACATCGGTCTCGTCGATACCGTAATTGCCGATCTGCGGATAGGTCATGGTTACAATTTGGCCGGCATAACTCGGGTCGGTCATGACCTCAAAGTAGCCCTCGAGCGAGGTGTTGAAGCAGACTTCGCCGGTCGCGGTGCCCTCGGCGCCGCATGCACGTCCATAAAAAATGGTCCCATCCTCAAGATACAGGATACAGGGACCGCAGGTGCCCTTGCTGGTTTTGGCCAGCATACGCTGGCAAAGCTCGCTGGGCGCGAAGGTGCGGGCGGCAGCGCCCGCGGTATGGTTGTTCGCCATAATTCTCCTTCCCGGTCTCACAGGACCGGCTTAAAGGTGTGTAGTTAGGCCTCGCGGTATTGTAACCGCAAGCATGCCTCATGGCGTTAATTTCATCGAAATGTTTACGAAATGATAATTATGACTTTCTATGCATAATGATTATTTAATCCCCGTCCCAGAAAAATTATCCCGCGTGGGCTTGTGGCTCACGCGGGATAATGGCCTCTTACTTTTGCTTGTCCTGTTCCAGCAGATCGGACGGTGAGCGATCGGGCTTGCCGCCGCGGAAAATCTCGCGGCCATGCAGACGATGCTCCAGGTCACGTTCGGCCTTTTCCTCGTCAATCTTGGTCTGGCTCACCACCGGGTCCTCGATCAGCGACGAAACCGAGTTCACCTGTTTTTGAATGCGCTCGGCAATGGTGTCGTCCATGCTTACGATGCGCATCTTCCAGTCGATACTCGTGGCGTTGGATGAGCTCTTGGTCCACACAAACGTCAAAATGGCGCTCTGATGACCCCGCGCGGGAAACATGCCAAAGAAGGAATCGTGCTGAATGTTGCTATCCTCGTCGATATAGGCGTGAACGTTATACACCACGCGGTCGATCTTATCGTTGAGCAGCGCGTTGGTCGCAAGCGCAGCGGCCTGAATCTGCCCGTTGGACAGCAGCTCGAGCTCGTTGGCAGACGATGTGTCCAACACCGTCACCTCGACCGTGCCCGTACGCTCATCAGCTTCATCGACGGTAAAGTCGAGCGGGAACTGCGTAAAGCCGTTGCCCCACTCAAGGCCGCCCTTCAGCGCCGTCGAAACGGTATCCACCGAAACGCTCTCGGACAGGTTGGCGGTGTTCAGGCGTCGCATCACGCCGTAGCCAATCTGCATGCCCACAATCAGCACCAAGATGCCAATGACCACGGCCATGGCAGTCTTCGTAATGGTATGGCTCACCTGCGAGCCCGAAGGGTCGTCCTCGGACAGCGGGTCGATATGTTTTGCCTGGCTCGCGCGGTCCTCGCTGCGCAGCTGCGCTAGCGCCGCTTTGTCACCGCGCTTGGCCGCAGCTTCCTTCTCACGCATGCGCTCGGTGCGCTTTTTGGCAAGCGTGGGATCCAAGACACCGGATGCATCGATTTCGGAGAATAACTCCGTCACTTCTTCCGGAGTCAAAGGGTTCTTGTCAGCCATAAACTTCCTGTCATATCAATCAGTCGAGCTCGTGCGCACGCGCACCTTCGAACTGCATTCGATAGTAACGGGCATAAGTGCCGCCACGGGCGAGAAGCTCCTCGTGCGTGCCACGCTCCACAACGCGACCATGCTCAACGGTCGCGATCTCATCGGCATGCTTAATGGTCGAAAGACGGTGGGCGATGATAATCGTGGTGCGGCCGCGTGCCAGCTCTTCGAGCGACTCCTGCACCGCCTCCTCGCTCTCGTTATCCAAAGCACTCGTCGCCTCATCCAAAATAAGGATCTTGGGGTTCTTGAGAAACACTCGCGCGATGGCAACACGCTGCTTCTGTCCGCCCGAAAGACGGCTGCCGCGCTCGCCCACGACCGTGTCATAGCCCTGTGGAAGCGACTCGATAAAGGCATCGATGTTGGCGCGACGGGCGGCCTCGGCGATCTCTTCTGCCGTAGCGCCCGACTTGCCGTAGGCGATGTTCTCGCCGATTGTTCCGTCAAACAGGTAGACATCCTGCTGCACCAGGCCGATGGCGCGGCGCAGGCTCTGCTGCGTCACATCGCGCACGTCCTGGCCGTCGATGCTAATGGATCCGGCAGCCACGTCATAAAAG
This sequence comes from uncultured bacterium, assembly GCA_905214945.1. Classification (GTDB taxonomy): domain Bacteria; phylum Actinomycetota; class Coriobacteriia; order Coriobacteriales; family Coriobacteriaceae; genus Collinsella. The sequence continues at coordinate 38,381 of CAJMOC010000013.1, read as the reverse complement.
CGCGGCAGCAGCGAACAGGTCGTGGACTTGCCACCGCCCGAAGGACCAACCAAAGCGATGGTCTGCCCGGGCTTGATGGACAGATTCATATGGTCGATAACGGGACGCTCTTCGGCATCGCCCTCGCCCAGCTCAACGTCCTCGTAGTTAAAGCACACGTCGTGATAATCCACGGCGCCGGCGGTCACCTGCAGATCCGTGGCGCCCGGCTTGTCCTGGATATCCGGCGCGGTCGAGAGTACCTCGTCCATGCGCTTAAAGCCGGCGATGGCCTTCTGATACGTTTCGGCCGAATTGACGAGTGTCTCGAGCGGCGTGCAGAACAGCGAAATATAGAGTGCAAAGGTCGCCATATCGACCGCCTGCAGCTGCCCCTGGGCGACCAGCCAGCCGCCCAGCAACACCACGATCACATAGAGCACACCCGAAAGCAGGCCATACGTCGCGGTATAGACGCCCATGGCGTGGTACATGTTCTCTTTGGACGAAAGATAGCGGTCGTTAGAGGCACGGAACTTGGAGCGCTCAGCTCCCTCGTTCGCAAAACTCTTTACCACGCGCATGCCTGCCAGCGAATCCTGCAGCTGCGCATTGATGCCGCTGATCTTTTTGCGGTTGTCGCTAAAGACCTCGCGCATGCGCATGTTCTGCCAAAACATGATGACCGCAAACGCCGCCGTCACCACGGCCATGGCGAGTGCCAGCACTGGGGCGATGGTAAAGAGGATCACAAACGAGCCGATAATCTCGATGCCGCAGATGATGATCCACTCGGGCACGTGATGCGCCGCCTCGCAGATATCGAACAGGTCGTTGACCACGCGGCTCATCATGTCGCCCGAGCTGTTGCGGTCGAAGTACGCAAAGCTAAAGCGCTCATACTGGTCAAACAGGTCCTCGCGCATCTTGGACTCCATACGCGCGCCCATCACGTGGCCCCAATAGCTCACAAAGTAGCGGCAGGCGCAGCGGACGGCATACATCAGCACCAAGCCCACCGCAATCATACCGAGCGCCCGCATAATGGCAGCCTGACCCTGGGTAAATAGCCCACCGGTCAAATTGCGCAGGATAATGGGGAACGCCAGGTCAATGGCGGCAAGCACCAGAGCGCAAACAGTATCGGCAACAAAAAGCCCCATCTGGGGCTTGTAGTAAGAAAGAAACCTCTTCAGCATAATCACCTTACGCGGTTTTACCAAACCGCGTTTCGTCTCGACGCTGCAAGCGCCCCATTTAGACAATCTGGCCTTCAATCGTCGGTCGCGTATATCCATACGCTTCCCTCCTCTTTTAGACCACCTTGTCTCAAATGGAGCACTTTCGCTGACTTACACAAACCTGCGGGATCATCCCCGCTCGTTACAGCTCTGCCCCGCCTAGTCGGTGAGCGATACTGTCGCAGGCAAGAGCGCCCACGACGGTCTTGGCGTCTTCGATCTTGCCGTCGAGCACGGCGTCGATCAGCTCGTGCAGCGGCACCAGGTCCACGTTGACAAACTCGTCATCGTCGGGGTTGGGCGCGTCGAACTCGAGCTTGGTAGCCAAGTAGATGTGGATGATCTCATCGCAAAAACCGCAGGACGTGACAATCGACGTCAAAAAGCGAATACGACCAGCCCTAAAGCCCGTCTCCTCATGCAGCTCGCGCTTGGCGCAATCGAGCGGGTCCTCGCCCGGGTCGAGCTTGCCGGCGGGAATCTCGACCGTCACGCGATCGATGGCGGTGCGGTACTGACGCACCAGTACGATCTTGCCGCTCTCGGTCAGTGCCACAACGGCCGCCGCACCCGGATGGCGAACGATATCGCGGGCGCTGCGGCGACCGTTGGGCAGCTCAACCTCAAGACGGTGGACGTCGAGGATCTTGCCCTTCCAGGCGCACTCCTCCGAAAGAATCTTCTCGTGCAGCTCGGCATCGTGCGGGTCGTCGTCGCCCAGCACCAGCGCCGGCTCGTCAGCGACCTCGCCACCAGGCTCGCCCTCGACGTGCCCATACATGCGGCTGTCCTCCTCGACGATCTGCGCGTCCACGAGTTCTTCGTTCTTCTCGTCCATCCGTCTCATTCCTCTCGGACTTTAGGCATCCCAGGCGTCGCGGCCACGCAGTGCACGCAGACCGATGTCGTGACGCAGGGTCTTGCCTTCAAAATCAATCTTCTCGCAGGCCTCGTAGGCAAGGTTGCGAGCGTTCTCGAACGTGTCACCCAGAGCGGTTACGGCAAGCACGCGGCCGCCGTTGGTCACGAGCTGGCCATCCACCACGGCGGTGCCCGCGTGGTACACGGTTACGTTCTCCATGGCCTCGGCATCCTCAATACCAGTGATGACCTTGCCCTTCTCGTAGCTGCCGGGATAGCCCGCGCTCGTCAGGACAACGGCCACGGCCCACTCGTCACGCCAGTCGAGCTCAATCTGATCGAGCTCGCAGTTGGCGCAGGCGAGCATGACCTCAACCAGGTCGTTCTTAAGGCGCGGCAGCACGACCTGCGTCTCGGGGTCGCCAAAGCGGGCATTGAACTCCAGCACCTTGGGGCCGGCAGGCGTGAGCATAAAGCCGCCATACAGGCAGCCGCGGTAGTCGATGCCCTCGGCAGCAAGCTCGGCAACGGTCTGCTCCATGACCGCCACCATGGTGGCGTGCTCCTCGTCGGTCACGATGGGCACCGGGCTGTAGACGCCCATGCCGCCGGTGTTGGGTCCCTTGTCGCCCTCGAGGGCGCGCTTGTGGTCCTGCGAGGTGGCCATGGGGCGCACGGTCTTGCCGTCGGTAAAGGCGAGCAGTGAGCACTCGGGACCAACGAGCATCTCCTCGATAACCACGGTGTTGCCGGCATCGCCAAAGGTGCCGCCAAAGCACTCGCGCACGGCCTCCTCGGCCTGCTCAAGTTCGGTCGCCACGATAACGCCCTTGCCCGCGGCAAGGCCGTCGGCCTTCACGACCAGCGGAGCGCCCTGCTCGCGCACGTAGGCGAGAGCCGAAGCCTCGTCGGTAAACGAACCATAGGCTGCCGTCGGAATGCCCGCACGCTCCATGAGCTGCTTGGAGAACAGCTTGGAGCCCTCCATCTGGGCGCCCTCGGCACCCGGGCCAAAGCAGGGAATACCCGCCGCGCGCACGGCGTCGGCCACGCCCGCCACGAGCGGAGCCTCGGGGCCAATTACCACGAGTCCGCATCCGTGGCTCTGCGCAAACGCCGCCACGGCCGCAGGATCGCAGTCGTCGAGAACAACGTTCTCGCCGCAGCTCGCGGTGCCGCCGTTGCCCGGCGCGATGTAGAGCTTGCCGGCGCGCGGTGATGCTGCGAGCTTAGCTGCCAAAGCATGCTCACGGCCGCCGCTGCCCAACAACAGGATGTCGATGGTTTGAGTGTCCGCCTTCAAGGGTGCCTCCTCTATGGATGAATGGCCCGCTCCGCGCGAGCCCTTTGCAAGCAAATATACCCCTCGGCCGCCCGTCCGGGCTGCAAAGGGGTATATCGCAATAACCAAATAGTCCCGATTACTTCCAGAATCGGTTGATGATCTGCTCGCGACCAGCGCCAACGCCAATAAACGTCACGCGGGTGTGTGCCAGATCCTCGATAAACGCCACGTAGTCCTGAGCCTCTTGCGGCAGCTCATCAAAGCTGCGGCAACCGGTGATGTCGCACTTCCAGCCGGGGAGCTCCTCGTAGATGGGCTTGGCATGCTCAAAGCGCACCTGATGCTCGGGCACGCTGGTGTAGCGCTCGCCATCGACGTCGTATGCCACGCACACCTTGATGGTGTCGAAAGCCGAAAGCACGTCAAGCTTGGTCACGGCGATGTCGGTGAGGCCGTTGACGCGCGAGGCATAGTTGGCGATAGGGCCGTCAAACCAGCCGCAACGACGACGGCGACCGGTGGTCACGCCGTACTCATAGCCCTCCTCGGTCAGCGTGTGGCCGGCCTCGGACTCATAGGAAAGCTCGGTGGGCATGGGGCCCGAACCGACGCGGGTGATGTAGGCCTTCATGACGCCCAGCACGCGGTCGACGTTCTTCATGCCCACGCCGGAACCGGTGATGGCGCCGCCGGCGGTGCAGTTAGAAGACGTCACGTACGGATAGGTGCCGTGGTCGATGTCGAGCAGCGTCGCCTGGGCGCCCTCAAACAGCAGGTCCTTGCCCTCATCGATCATGTTGTTGAGCAGCAGGCTCGTCTCGGTGATGTAGGGGCGCAGGCGCTCGGCCATCGGCAGGTACTCGTCGCAAATCTGGTCCACGGTGTAGGTGGGCAGGTTGTAGATGAGCTCGAGCTCAGGGTTCACGCGGGCGAGAGCGGTCTCCAGCTTGTCGCGGAACAGTGCCTCGTCCAGCATGTCCTGCATGCGCAGGCCAATGCGGGCCATCTTGTCCTGATAGCACGGACCGATGCCGCGCTTGGTGGTACCGATGTTCTTCTTGCCGAGCTTCTGCTCAAAGGCGCCATCCAGATCGATGTGGTACGGCATGATGACATGCGCGTTGCCGCTAATCTTGAGGTTCTTGGTGGTGATGCCGTCGGCCTCGAACATGTCGATCTCCTCAAGGACAACCTTGGGGTTAACGACGCAGCCGTTACCGATCACCGACACGTGGTCGGAATACATGATGCCGGAGGGCACCTGGTGCAGGCCGTACTTCTTGCCGTTGACGACGATGGTGTGGCCGGCGTTGTTGCCGCCCGAGTAGCGCACGACGGCATCGAAGTCGCCGGCGACCAGGTCGCAAATCTTACCCTTGCCCTCATCGCCCCACTGGGCACCGACCAAAACGGTTGACGGCATGTTTACTCCTTACATTCATGGACTGTCTACGCGCCACGCCGGCACGCAGAAGCACAAAACATTCCCAGTATACCCGTGCAACGGGCGCCTGTCCTACTCCTCGGCATGTGCCCCATCAAGCTCATAGAACTTGGTGGATGCCGGCAGGAACATCAGGTCGACGTCGCCGATCGGGCCCGAACGGTTCTTGGCCACGACGATACGCGTAACGCCCTCGTCGGGTCGATCGTCGCGTGAGGCTTCGGCCTCGTCGGCGGAGCGGTCCAAGAACATAACGATATCGGCGTCTTGCTCGATGGAGCCCGATTCACGAAGGTCGGAAAGCTGCGGGCGCTTGCCGGTACGGGATTCGACCTGACGCGAGAGCTGCGACAGCGCGATGAGCGGGATCTTGAGCTCCTTGGCCATGATCTTCAGACCACGCGACATCTCGGAGACCTCGACGGTACGGCTCTCGGAGCGGCGTCCCGGCGGAGGACTCACCAGCTGCAGGTAGTCCAGGATGATGATGGCCTTCTCCTTGTTGTGGAGCATGCGGCGGCTCTTGGCGCGAATCTCGGTCACTGTGGTGCCGGGCGTATCGTCAATCAGAATATCGAGCTTAGACAAGGTCTGCGTGGCCTCGTTGATATTGGCCCACTGCTCGGGGCTAATGCGGCCCATGCGGAAGTCACTGATCGAGATCATGGCGTAGGCGCAGATCAGACGCTGGGCAATTTCCTTGCCCGACATCTCCAGCGAGAAGAAGCCGACGGTATAACCAGCGGCGGCAGCGTTGAGCGCCAGATTCAGGGCGAACGACGTCTTACCTACAGCAGGACGGGCACCGATAATGATGAGCTGACCCTCGCGAAAACCCATGAGCATGCGGTCGAGCGACGGGAAACCCGTGGGCACGCCCGCAGCCTGGCCACCGGCCTGGCACACTTCCTCGGCCTCGTTATAGGCCTCGACCATAAACTCGGTCAGCGTCTTGTAGCTCGACTTGACCTCGCGCGCCGTGACCTTGAGCAGCTTGCTCTCGGCCAGCTCCACGACCTCCTTGGTGTCGGTAGGGGCGTTATAGGCCAGCGCGTTGATCTCGTTGGTGGCGCCGATCAGCTCGCGCAGCATCGAGTCGCGACGGACGATGGCGGCATGGTGCTGCCAGTTCACGAGCGACAGAGTCTGGCCCATCAGCTCCAAAATGTAGGCCTCGCCGCCCACGGCATCGAGCTTGTTGATGCTTCGCAGGTAATCGATCAGCGAGATGGAGTCGATGGGAATGCGGCTGTTGTACATATCGACCATCGCGGTATAGATGGTCTTATGAATGGGCCGGTAGAAGTCATCGGGCTGCAGCTCGACCTGGGCTTCTTCGACCACCTCGGGCGATAGCAGCATGGCGGCCAGTACGTTGGCCTCTGCATCTTGGTTTTGGGGGAGACCCAACTTGGAGCCGCGGTCCTCGACCGTCAGCCATGTCTCCCTATCGTCATATGCCATGAGCATCCTCATTCATATCGCTTGCGAGCATCCATAGTATCAGCCACAGCTTTAAATCGAGGCGCGCCTTAACAATCATCACCGAACCAAACGGATGAACGGTCCCTTATGTGCGTTGTGTTAGACGGGACTGCGGACGATTTCTTGGACCGTTACGCGCCCTTCCCAGCGCGGCGCGGAACTCGGCCGGCGTGCGGCCGCCGAGCGCATCGCTGCGCCTCTCCGTATTGTATCGGCCGATCCAGCCCCCGAGCTCCTCGATGAAGCGGGCGGGGGTCCAGTCCGACCAGTCCCTGCCGTGCCAGAACTCCTTCTTGAGCAGGCCGAAGAAGCCCTCCATCGCCGCGTTGTCCGGGCTGCAGCCCTTGGCGGCCATGCTCCTGGCGAGGCCGTGCCCCTCGCAGATCGAGATCCAGCCGGGCCAGCGGTAGTGGCCGCCGCGGTCGGAGTGGATGACGGGGCGCTCGCCGGGCGCGAGCAGCGCGCAGGCGTCCTCGAGCGTCGAGTTGGCGAGCGCGGCGTCCGGTCTCTCGCCGGCCCTCCACGCCACGACCGAGGAGTCGAAGCAGTCCCTGATGGCCGACAGGTAGACCTTCCTGCCGGAGGGCAGCCTGAACTCGGTGATGTCGGTGAGCCACAGGAAGTTCGGCAGGGCCGAGCGGAAGTCGCGGCGCACGAGGTTCGGCGGGGCCGGCGTCGGCTCGCCCGCATAGGAGCTGTAGGGCCTCCTCTTCCTCCTCATCCACCTGGGGACCAGGCCCTCCTCGCGCATGATGCGGAGGACGACCTTCTCCGAGGCGCGCACGGGCTCGTCGAGCTCGCGCAGGCGCGCCGTCACGAAGCGGTACCCCCGCGCCCCCTCGCCGTCCTCGGTGAAGATCCTGCGCACGAGCGCGCGCAGGGGCGCGCGCCGGTCGGGCCTCGCGATCGCGCGGCGCTGGTACTCATAGGAGCTCTTTGATATCCCCAAGGAACTCGTGAGTTCTCTCAAGGACCACTTCCCCGCAGGCCTCAGGCGGTCTATCACCAGGGTCTTCTCCCTGTTCGACATCCCGTCGAGGCTCTCGGCTTTTAAAACGTCCTGCACCGCCCTCAGCACCGCGTTCTCGAGCCTGAGCCGCTCGATCAGGGCGTCCTTGTCCTCCGGGTCGATGTCGGGGTAGTCGGGGCCGTCCCCGACGAGTCGCGGCAGGTCCATTCCTCCACCGGCCCTTCCCGCGGGCTTGCGCACGTCCCTGATCCAGCGCCAGACGGACGTCTTGCCGGGCCCGCCGAGTATCTCGGTTATCTCCATGACGGTGAGCCCGGCGCCGCGAAGCGCCCTGGCCCTCTCCACCATTCTCCTACTGTATGCCATGCGGACTCCGTTCCGGACCTCAACGGTCCAACTTTTTGTCCGCAGTCCCGACCGCTTTGGATACTGGGACTTTTCCTATAATCTTTCTTGCTTAGATAGCAGGCGAAAGCGAAGGAGCTCCTATGGTCACCAAGGATGATGCGTGTTGGATAATCGGCCTTTCCGCAGGTGCGGGCATTGGCGTATACCTTGATGGCGGCTGGGGCATCGATGCGCTTGTCGGGCGTGAGACCAGGGCTCATAACGACATCGACCTGTTCGTTCAGCGCGGGGATTACCAAAGGTTCGTGGATCTAATTGCTGATGAGGGGTTTTCCGAGGTGGCTGCATCTTTCACCACCGAAGATCACACGGTGTGGCAAGACGAGGCGGGGCGCATCGTCGACCTGCATTGCTTCGATTTCGCCGAGAATGGCGATATTCTGTATCAGGGAGATCGTTTTCCCGGGGAGGTCTTTTCGGGGAGGGGGCGCATCGGCGAGGTGGAGGTGTCGTGCATCGACCCCGAAAGCCAGCTGTTGTTTCACTTGGGCTATCAGCATGACGAGCACGACGCCCACGATGTCATGCTCCTATGCCGTGAGTACGGTTTCGACGTTCCCGAAGAATATCGCTAGCTGTTGCTATTTGCATCGGGGCACGACTTCAGCGCTTGTCGCAGATGCGCTGCGCCAGACCGCCCTGGACATCACGCCACGCCGTATATGGCCCTCCGCGCACGCGAGTCCCATTTCGCCTGCTTGATCCAGTACTCGTAGAACGGATAGGGGGTCACCTTGTACTGGCGCCAGGTCTTCTCGTACGTGCCGCGGGCTGCCTGCCTCACTATGAGCTCGGCGAGCTCGTCCGCGCTCCTGCGGACCTTGAAGCACCATGTCCACTTGAACCAGGCGAGGTAGTTCTCGAGGCGTCTCGTGGAGACACCCCGGAACCTGCCGATGAAGTGCCTCATCTGGGAGTGGAGGCTGTTCACCCTGTTGATGGCGTGCTCCTCCCTCTTGCTGGCGATGTGCGCGCCGACGCCGAGGGCGGGCAGGACGCGGCGGTACACGTGCGCACGGTCCGTCGAGATTATCGCGCCGACCGCGAGCTTGTCGGCGAGCAGCTCCCTGGCTGCCGCCTCGTCGAGGCCGCCCCTCCCCGCGATCTCGTAGAAGATGTCGCCGGCGTCGTTGATGCCGGTGAGCACGCATATCTTCTCGTGCCCGTCGGTTCCCTGCGACCTTGTGCGGGGCTTCCTGGGCATGCCGGACTCCGACCTGGAGCGGTTTCCCTTGAAGCTCTCCCTGAAGAAGCACTCGTCGAGCTCGGCCCCGCCGCCGGCCTCCACGCGGAAGGCGGGCATGCGCTTGGCCATGGCCTCGAGCAGCCTGTGGCGCATGAAGAACGCCGTCTTGAGGCACACGCCGCACTTTTCCGCCGACTCGCGCAGCGGGAGCATGTCCACGTGGCACTCCGCGAACCTCATCCAGGCCGACCTGTCGAGCTTGGTGGTGGAGAAGATGCGCATGGTGGCGTCGGTGAAGGTCCTGGCGCACCCTCGGCAGAGGAACCGCTGACGGCCGCTCCCGTCTCGCCCCCTCTTCACGTAATGCGGGGAGCCGCACCAGGGGCAGGCTCTGTCGGGATCGTCTTCCGCCCCCTCGCTTGCCGCGAGTTCGAAAAGCTCCGCGTCTATCAGCGCCTTGAGCGATCTCAGGGCCCTGCTCTTCTCGGCAGCCGTCATCTGCGGGAGGAACTGCCTCGTCAGCTGGGTGAGCACGTCTTCCATTGCAACCTCCATCTCTCCTGATGATGGAATTGTCGCAACCGGGGCCCCGTCGCGTGTACTGCGTGCAGGACACTTATCCAAAGTGGTCTAACACAACGCTTATGTGGGACTGCATCTCAATGTATGACGTGACACCCACTCAGCGCAAAAAATAAAAGGGCGCCCTGGTTTCCCAGAGCGCCCTTCTTAGAACAAGATTGTTGCGTTGCAGCAAATGCTACTCGGCAGCAGCCTCAGTCTCGACCTCGGCGGTCTCGGCCTCGGCGACCTCAGCGGCCTCCTCGACCTCAGCCTCGGCAGCGAGCTCCTCGGCGGTAACGCCGACGAGAACGACAACCTCGGCCTTGATCTCGCGGTACAGCGAGATGGCAACGGTGTGGGCACCGGCAACCTTGATGGGCTTACCGAGCTCGACGCGCTTGCGGTCGATGTCCATACCGAGCTGAGCCTTGATGGCGTCAGCGATCATAGCGGCGGTAACGGAGCCAAAGAGGATGCCCTCGTCGCCGACCTTGACGTCAACGGTGACCGTCTTGCCCTCGAAGGCAGCCTTGGTCTCGTTGGCGGTAGCCAGACGGACGGCCTCGCGCTTGGCGATGTTGTTGCGACGCTCGTCAAGCTGCTTGAGGTTGCCCTTGGTGGCGGCAACAGCGAGCTTCTTGGGGAACAGGAAGTTCTCAGCGTAACCCTGAGCGACCTCTACGACGTCACCCTCGCCGCCCTTGCCCTTGATCTCATCGAGAAGAATAACCTTCATGATGCGTCTCCCTTCTTAGCCGCGGTCGCGGTTGCCACGAGAGGAAACCACGGGGACGGTGTACGGCAGGAGTGCCATCTCGCGGGCGCGCTTGATGGCATTGGCGATGTCATGCTGATGCTGCGTGCAAGCGCCAGTGACGCGACGGGGCTTGATCTTGCCACGGTCGGTCATGTACTTACGGAGAAGCTGAGTGTCCTTATAGTCGATGAACTCAGTGTTCTCCTTGCAGAACTGGCAGTACTTACGACGCGGCTGACGTGCAGAAAAATCATTAGCCATGTCAAAATACCTTTCATTTGGCAACTTCGGCGAACCGAAGCCGCCTCTCACTCAAAAATAGGTGAACAACCCTTAGAACGGGATGTCCTCATCGTAGACGTCGACCGCGGGCGGCGTAGCCACCGGTGCGGCAGGACGTGCTGCGGGCGCGGGAGCTGCGGGGGCGTAACCACCCTGATCGTAGCCACCCTGGCCACCACGGGAGCTCATAAACTCGATCTCATCGACGATGACCTCAAGCTTGCTCCGGCGCTGGCCGTCGCGCTCCCAAGAGCTGTAGCGTAGCTTGCCCTCGATCGCGACCTTGTTTCCCTTTGCCAGGAAACGGCTCACGGCCTCGGCGCGGGTGCCGAACATAGTGCAGTCGACAAAGTTGGGATAGTCCTCCCACTCGCCAGTCTGCGCGTTACGGCGACGATCGTTGACGGCGACGCCAAAGGACAGAACCTGGGTTCCGCCGGCGGTGGCGCGCAGCTCGGGATCGCGGGTGAGGTTACCGGTGATGTTCACTCGATTGATGCTCATAACTCACTACTTCCTCTTGGGGCACAAGCCCAGTCCAAAACGACAGTCTTACTCCTGGTCGTCGCGACGGACGATCATGTGGCGGACCACAGCGTCGGTGATGCGCAGGATGCGATCAAGCTCGGCGATCTGGGTAGGATCTGCGTGGAAGTTGATGAGGGTGTAGTCACCATCGGTGAGGTCGTTGATCTCGTAGGCGAGCTTGCGCTTGCCCCAGTCGTCAACGGAGTCGACCTTGCCAGCGCCCTCAGCGATCGTGGTATCGATACGCTTCATAACAGCGAGACGAGTCTCGGGGTCGAGCGACGGGTCAACAAAGAACAGCAGTTCATAAGCCTTCATATTGTCACCTCCTCTGGGCAAATGTGGCTTCAGGTCGTGAAGGTGCGCCTGAAGCAGGAAAAGACTTGGTAATAATATCTTTCAACCTCCTAGGCCGCAAGAATATGCAGCTACAACCTCATGACCTCCACATATGCCCATACTCGCACGACGTTTCATGCGTCTTCCAACCAAATGCTGACCAAGTGCTTGACGGATTTGTGGACAAGATACGACGCCGCGGGGACAAGCTGAGCCAAGCCACAGGTCAACGGGCACAAGGCTGTGGTCGCAAAATGCATACCAGTGGTCCACAGCGCCACCCAAAGATTTTTAAATTCATTGCCAAGTCGCTTATGAATACCCCTTTTGAACAATTGAGTTAATCAACCACGCTGGTCGGAAGCCGTTTTTTGGCACCTTAAACCCCACTGCAACGTCAAGCGCGGCAAGGCGTTTTAAAAAATGCCAACTTTTCTGTTTGCACTTTGCGATTCCTCGTGTATACTGACTTTCGCATTTAACGGAGAGTTGTCCGAGTGGCCGAAGGAGCACGATTGGAAATCGTGTAGGCGTCAAAAGCGTCTCCAGGGTTCAAATCCCTGACTCTCCGCCAGTTAATTCCAAAGCAGGCCTTCGAGCCTGCTTTGTTTTTACCCCACGCGGAGGGGTGGCAGAGTGGTTGAATGCGGCGGTCTCGAAAACCGTTTGGCCTGTATAAGGTCACGAGGGTTCGAATCCCTCCTCCTCCGCCATTTTGGTTGAGAAAGCTCCCGAAAACGGGGGCTTTTTTTGTTTAGAGTCCCTTACAAGCAAATACGGCGGAGGAGGAGGGATTCGAACCCGCCAGGGCGCAAAGCGTAAAGAAAACGCGCCAGTGGCGCGTTTTTAGCGCAGCGCGGTCGGCGTAAGCCGACCGAATAAATTTTGAGCTCCGCTCAAAATTTGGACATCCCTCCTATTCAGCCACGTCCCCCATTGCTTTCGATTTCACCTTGAATCTCAAACATGTACATCACCCTCCAAAAACGACATTTTTCGGCATCTTTGGAGGCTGATGTACATGTTTGGTACCCATGACCGTTCCCAGTCCCTACCGTTTGCCGAGCAATAGGGTCTCAATCGCCGCCAACCATGTACTATGTACGGGCATTGTTCAAACCCGAGAATCAAAGGACCTCATCTTGCCCGTCGTCGCCGCTATGACTGTTACTTCACACGCCTCGGATGCCATGGTCGCTATCCCATTTTGGCTCGAGATGTTCGCCGTTGTCGCGGCATCGATCTCGGGCGTGCTGGTCGCTCGCGAGCACAAGCTCGACCTGGTGGGCGCGGTCGCGCTCGCGGTGGTCTGCGGTCTGGGCGGTGGTCTTTTGCGCGATATGACGCTCCAGGTCGGCAACGTCTACATCCTCAACCAGCCCATGGCACTACCGCTCTCCATCGCCACAGCCGCCATCATCTATATCTTCCCGGCAATCGTCGATAAGCCCGAAAAACTCATTCCCCTGCTCGACATCATCTCGGTCGGCATCTATGCAGCAACCGGCGCGGACAAGGCGTTGGTGTACGGATTTGCGCCCGCCGTATGTATCATGATGGGCTTCTTTACCGCCGTGGGCGGCGGCATGCTGCGCGACGGCTTTATGGGCGTGGTCCCGGGCATTTTCCAACGCACCAACTTCTATGCCATCGCGGCCATCGCCGGATCGGCAAGCTATGTAGCCCTCGTCATGAGCGGCCTCATGAGCAATGTTGCCGCGCTGGTCGTATGCGTTGTGGTGACCATGGGGCTGCGTTGGCTATCACTGCGCTTTGACATTAAAAGCCCTACCGAGGAAGACATCGCGCGCTTTTTGCACCGTAAAAAGTAGGTAGCACAGCACAACCCCTCGAAATGCAACCGAGAGATTCTTTTAGAGCGCCCGCGCGTTGGGTACCCTGTTAGATACCTGTCGAGTATCTAACGAAGGATTCACTATGCCTTGCAACCAAGTACCGTCGATCCGGCGCCACAAAGCGCAGGCCCGCATCACCATCCTATTCGCGCTGATTGCGCTCGCGCTCACCGCACTTCCCACGGTGTCGTTCGCCGGCACCGACACCGCGGGAAACGTGCTCGCAACCGAAGTTGACTCAACTCCGTCCGGTATCGAAGGCGACCTGTACTGGGCCGGCCAAAGTCTCAACCTAGACGACGCCTCCATCGGCCGCGATATTATCGCGGCGGGTGAGAACCTGTCGATTCGCGATTGCACCGTAGGCGGCGCCGTTCGTCTGGCGGCACGCACCATCGATATCGCCAAAACCGCAATCGATGGCAGCGTCACGGTGGCCGGCCAGCACGTCGTGCTCAACACCGGCAGCACCGCCAACTGTTTTTACGCGGCAGGCGAAACGGTCGCCCTGCGCGGCTCCGCCAAATCGGCAGCGCTTGCCGGCGACACCGTAACCATCGACGGCACCGTCGATGGCGATGTTGAGGTCTGGGCCGACAAGCTCATCCTGGGTAAAAACGCCCGCATCACCGGCACGGTGAACGCCCACGTCTCACAGGACCCCGAGCGGGCCAAGGGAGCCCAGGTCGGAGCTCTCAAGATCGACCGAACCGAGAACGAGAACACCTCTACGGCCAACGACATTATCGGCGGCATCGTTGCCGCGGCGCTTTCCACCTGCTTTGTCGCCATCCTGCTTGAGCTTGTCTTTCCACGCGCAACCGCCAGCGCTGCCGGCATGCTCCATCAGCGTCCCATGCCGCTGTGGGTAAGTGGTCTTCTGGGCACGGTCGCCGTCGCTCCCGCCGTGCTGCTGCTCATCATCTCGATTGCAGGCCTGTCGCTCGCCGCCGCCCTCATGTGCGGCGTCATCGGCATCGCTTTGGTCTCGGCGGCATTTACGGGCACCGCGGTCGCGCGCATGGTCGGACACAACCAAAACCGCTACGCCATGGCCGCCGTGGGCGGTATCGTCGCGGGCGCACTCACGGCACTTCCTCTTATGGGCAACTTTGTCAGCGGTGTAGCCTTCGTCTTCACGCTCGGCTACGCCATCCAGATCATCTGGCGCAACGCCCACCTCAAGCCGCAGCAGCCGGCTAACACGCCAGGACTCCCCACCGCCTAGCCGCCAACCACCACAAAAGGGCCAGGCACCTTTGTGGTGGCGCAAAGCAACCTGATCCCATTGCACCAAAAAGGGCGCCGACCATTGCGGTCGACGCCCTTTCTTATTGGCAGTTATAAGCCCCAGCGCTTATTTGTTGACCTGGCCGGCGCGGACGGCTGCCTTCTTACGGTCGGTGGCGTTGAGCAGACGCTTGCGCAGGCGGATGTTCTTGGGAGTAATCTCCACCAGCTCGTCGTCGGCGATGTACTCCAGCGCCTCCTCCAGAGAGAAGGTGCGAGGCGGCACCAGCTGCACGGAGATGTCGGAGGTCGAGGAACGCTGGTTACCCAGGTTCTTGGTGCGGGCGATGTTGACGACCATGTCGCCGGCCTTGCTGCGCTCGCCCACGATCATGCCCTCGTAGCACTCGGTACCCGGCTCAACAAACAGCTGACCGCGCTCCTGCAGCGTGCCCAGGGCGTAGGCAACGGCCTTCTCGGTGGTCATGGAGATCATGGCGCCGTTCTGGCGGTTGCCGATCTCGCCAGCGTAGGGACCGTACTCCAGGAAGGTGTGGTAGAACACGCCCTCGCCGTGGGTGACGTTCATGATGCGGTTCTTAAGGCCCATGATGCCACGCGTCGGGATCTTAAACTCAAGGTGCGTCACGATGCCCGAGGTATCCATGCTCGTCATGATGCCACCGGAGGTGCCGAAGACCTCAACGACCTTGCCCGAGTACTCGTCCGGGCACTCGACGACGGCCTGCTCGACAGGCTCCATCTTGTTGCCGTTCTCGTCCTTCTTAAACAGAACGCGGGGACGGCCGACCTGGAACTCAAAGCCCTCGCGACGCATGGACTCCATCAGAACGGACAGGTGCAGGATGCCGCGACCCGAGACCTCGACGCCGCTCTTGTCCTCGAGCTCCTCGATCTTCATGGTCACGTTGTTCTCGGCCTCGTTGAACAGACGCTCCTTGAGCTGACGGGCGCCCACGATGTCGCCATCGCGGCCGACGAGCGGAGAGGTCGAAGCCTCAAAGACGATAGACAGGGTCGGCGGGTCGATCTCGATGGGCTCGAGCTCGACGGGGTTCTCGGGGTCGGTGTAGACATCGCCGATATCGGTGCGGTCAATACCGACAACGGCGGCGATGTCGCCGGCGCCGACTTCCTGGCACTCGGTACGGCCCAGGTAGTCGAAGGTAAAGAGCTGTTTGACGGTAGCGGTGGCGCTGGAGCCGTCGTTCTTGACAACCAGGATCTGGTCGCCCTGGTGAATGGCACCAGAGTACACGCGGCCGATACCGATGCGGCCGACAAAGTTAGAGTGGTCGATGGTCACGCACTGCATGGCCAGCGGAGCGGTCTCGTCAACCTCGGGTGCGGGCATGTCGTCGATGATCATGTCGAGCAGCGGGTACATGTCCATGTTGCCGTCCTCGGGATCATGACGGGCAAAGCCGTTGACGCCGCTGGCGTAGATGACATGCTCCATGGCAAACTCAAGCTGGTCGTCGGTAGCACCCAGGTCGGCCATAAGGTCCAGGCAGTCGTTGTAGGCCTTCTCGGGGTTGGCACCCGGACGGTCGATCTTGTTGATGACGATCATGATCCTAAGGCCGGTGTCGATAGCGTGACGCAGCACGAAGCGGGTCTGGGGCATGGGACCCTCAAAAGCGTCGACCAGCAGCAGGGCGCCGTCGGCCATACGCAGCACGCGCTCGACCTCGCCGCCGAAGTCGGCGTGGCCCGGGGTGTCGATGACGTTGATCTTGACGTCCTTGTACTCGATAGAGATGTTCTTGGCGAGAATCGTGATGCCGCGCTCGCGCTCCTGGTCGTTAGAGTCCAGGACGCGGTCCTCGACCTGCTGGTTGGCACGGAAGGCGTCCGTGGCACGCAGGAGCTTGTCGACCATCGTCGTCTTGCCGTGGTCGACGTGGGCGATGATGGCGATGTTCCTCAGATTGTCTACGCGCATGTAGTTCCCCTATCTTCTATCCATATACAAACGGCACGCGTATGCGGCCCGCCCAGCGATACAACGCTCAGCGGGAATATTGAGCCTTTTACCGAAAACTCGTTTATTTTAGCGATTTTAGATGAGAGGGGTTTCCTCACCTGCAGGTTCAGGGTCGCTCCACATAAAACCATCGCCGGCGCCCATGCCCTCATACAGCACATATGCCGAAAAACCGCTCTCGAGCGTAGTCTCAAAGAAGCTCACGAGCAGAGCGTCGTGGTAGCCTCCGTCAATCTCGACGCAGCCGGTATAGCCAATGGCATAGCGGGCGATACGGCCCAGACCCTCGTCCTTAAGACCCATCTTATGCTCGGAGATAAAGTTGGTGGCCGCCTCGAGGCACGCCTCTTCGCCATCTTCGTCGAGTGCGGCCAGATAACGGTTGGAAGCGGCGTCCTCAATTGCCACAACCACGCCCGGGTTCTCGCCCGCGGCCAGGTCGTCCAAGAACGCACCAATCAGGTCACACACCATGGCGTCGAGCTCGGCGGAGACGTTAGCGGCGTCCTGCATATCCTGTGCCATCTTTAGACCTTCCCATCGAGTCCGGCGTCGTTACAGTTCTTGTGCCTCGGCAGCAATCTTGGCGGCAGCGTCGCGGGCGCGCATCATATCCATCGCGCGCTTGTCGAGTACCTTGATCTGGTTGGTCAGCATTACCGCATCGACCACACCCCAGATCACGAGGCCCGTAGAGATCGAAAACCCAAGCGCACCAACTGTACCACGAAGGCGCGAGCAGATAGCCGCGACAAGGGCGGAGACGACAACCATCTTGATAAACGAGCCGCGGCGCTCGCGAAGCGTACGGGCCTGTGTCACATAGGCGAGGCGGGCCGCCTCGGATGCTTCCGAGCGCATCTGGGCTTCACGCGCGATGGCGGCCGCCTCAGCCGACATGCCGCCGGCCATCAGCGAACGCTCCGCAACCTGGACGCCCCGCATTTAGAAGTCATCGGGGGAGAGCGTATGGACGAACTCGTCGAACTTCTCGAACTCCTGCTCGTCGTCGACTTCCTCGGCATGGGCAGAAACGGTGCCCAGGCGATTCATGATGTCGTCCTCCACAAACATGGGAGCATTGCTGCGCACGGCAAGGGCGATGGCATCGCTGGGGCGGGCATCGATCTTGCGCTCGTCACCATCGGCCAGTACGACAATCGTCGCGTAAAACACCGGCGGCTCGGCGCGAACTATCTCGATGCGCTCGAGTTTGGCGCCCAAGGCGTCAACGGTATCGAGCAACAGGTCATGGGTAATCGGGCGCTCGACGCGACCGCTATCGATGCCGCGGCTGATGGCAGCAGCTTCAAACGAACCAGTCTGAATGGAAAGGGAACGCAGCGGCGCGGGCGAGTCCGATTTGCTGCAGCGCTCGCGAAGCACGATAAGCGATGGCACGGGACCGGCGGCCATGACGATGGTCTCTATGTCGACACGAACCATGGAACACCTCCGGTACGTAGCGGTTAACACGCGGCAGCCCGCCGCATTGAATAGCTATACTACCCAAACTTTCGCACAGCACACAAAATCAAAGTAGTCTTTTTGGGACGGGGCTCTTTTGACTACTCCAGCAGGTAAGAAAAAAGCCCCGAGGAAACCCTCGAGGCTCTTCACAGTTTTGATGGTGGACCTGACAAGATTCGAACTTGTGACCTCCCGGTTATCAGCCGGACGCTCTAACCAACTGAGCTACAGGTCCATCATGGTGGAGGTTAGGGGGATCGAACCCCTGACCTCAGGCTTGCAAAGCCCGCGCTCTCCCAGCTGAGCTAAACCCCCACGGAGACAGTAATAAACACCCCAGCGGCGACTCGGCTCTCGCTGGGGTGTTTATTGCGAAAGAAAGTGGTGGACCTGACAAGATTCGAACTTGTGACCTCCCGGTTATCAGCCGGACGCTCTAACCAACTGAGCTACAGGTCCATCGCGCAAGGGATATATTAGACGAGTCGTTACGCGCGCGTCAACAACTTTTTTGAAAATCTTTGAGGGGTGTCGGCCCCGGCTGCCCGGCGGCATGCGAAGTCGCCTGCTCGGACAGTCCTGCTCGCACGGAGAGCACATTAAGTGCTCTCCGGCTCGTGCGGAACTCGCGATCGACTTCGCATGCCGCCGGGCAGCCGGGGCCGACACGGGGCTCCAAGGTTTTCAAAAAAGCGGTCGGCGCGCAGGTGCGCCGACCGCCGATATATGGGGTCTGATATTTTCTACCAGCTAGGGCCTCTTACTCGTCTAGGAGATCCTCTGGCATGTCGTTGCCGTCGCCTAGGTCGACTGGGGCCTCTTCGGCGTCGGTTGCGGCCTCGGTGCCTTCGCCTTCGGGCTTTTCCTTGGCGGCCGTCATGCGGGCGACAGCGCATACGCGGTCGTTGTCGTCGACGGTCATCATCTTGACGCCCTGGGTAGCACGGCCAGTCTGGCTAATCTCATCGGTCTTGACGCGAATGACCGTCGCGCCCTCCGTCACGATGAACAACTCGTGCTGCGGGCCCACCGTCTTCATGGCCGCGAGGTTGCCCTTACGCTCGGTCATTTGGATGGTGTAGACGCCCTGGCCGCCGCGATTCTGCTCCGGGTAGTCCGCGACCGGCGTGCGCTTGCCGTAGCCGCGCTCGGTGATGACGAATAGATCGCCGTTGCCGTTAGTGACTTCCATGCCCAGAACGCTCACGCCGTCCTTCATACCGATACCGCGAACGCCGCTAGTATCGCGGCCGGTGGCGCGCACCTGCTCCTCGGAGAACATGATCGCCTTGCCCGCGGTGGTGGCCAGGATAATCTTGTCGCCCTCGCGCACGCGGCGCACGTTCAGCAGCGCGTCGTCGTCACGCAGGTTGATAGCGATCAGGCCGTCGCGGCGGCTGCGGTCATATGCGCTCATTACGGTCTTCTTGACCATGCCGCTCTTGGTGGCAAACATCAGGTACTCGTCGGCAGGGAACTCGCGGCAACTGATGACGCTCGCGATCTTCTCGCCCTCCTCGAAGGGCAGCAGGTTGACGATCGCGGTACCGCGCGCCTGGCGCGTACCCACCGGCAGCTCGTGCACCTTCAGGCGATAGACCTTACCCTTGTTCGAGAAGAACAGCACGTACTCGTGCGTGGACGCGATGAACATCTCGTCGATAACGTCGTCCTCTTTGAGGTTGACGCCCGACACGCCCTTGCCGCCGCGCTTCTGGGCGCGGTAGGCGGCCACCGGGATGCGCTTGACATAGCCGGTGTGGGTAATGGTCACGACCATGTCCTCGTCGGCAATGAGGTCCTCAACGTCCAGGTCCTTCTCGACATGGCTGATCTCGGTGCGGCGCTTATCGCCGAACTTCTTGGAGATCTCGCGCATCTCTTCCTTAATGACGCCCAGGATCTTCTCCTCGTGCGCCAGCAGGTCCTCGTAGTAGGCGATGGCGCGGCGCAAGCCGTCCAGCTCTTCCTGAATCTTGTCGCGCTCCAGGCCGGTCAGGCGGCGCAGCTTCATCTCGAGGATGGCCGTGGTCTGCTCGGGCGTAAAGCCAAAGCGCTCGATCAGGCGGCTGCTGGCCTCGGAATCAGTCTGCGAGGAGCGGATGATGCTGATGACCTCGTCGATATGGTCAAGGGCCATCAGGTAGCCCTCAAGGATATGCGCGCGGGCCTGGGCCTTCTTAAGGTCGAAGCGGGTGCGGCGGGTGACGACGTCGACCTGGTGGTCGATGTAGTGCTGCAGCATCTCGCGCAGGCTCAGGCATTTGGGAACGCCGTTGACAAGCGCCAGGTTGTTGGCGCCAAAGGTCGTCTGCAGCGAGGTGTACTTGTACAGGTTGTTGAGCACGACCTGCGGGATGACGCCCTTCTTGAGTTCGATGACCAGACGGATACCCTTCTGGTTGGACTCATCGCGCATGTCCGAGATGCCCTCGATGCGTTTGTCGTTGACGAGCTGGGCGATCTTCTCCTGCAGGGTGCCCTTGTTGACCATGTAGGGAATCTCGGTAAAGACCAGGCGGTTGCGGCCGGTCTTGGTGGATTCCACGTGGGCCTTGGCGCGCACGGTAATGGAGCCGCGGCCGGTCTCGTAGCTCTGCTTAATGCCGGCGCTGCCCATGATGATGGCGCCGGTGGGGAAGTCCGGACCGGGCATGATCTGCATGAGCTCGTCGACAGTGGCGTCGGGATTATCGATCAGGTAGCAGGTTGCCTCGATCGCCTCGGTGAGGTTATGCGGGGCGATATTGGTGGCCATGCCGACGGCGATGCCCTGGCTGCCGTTGACCAGCAGGTTGGGGAAGCGCGCAGGCAGCGCCTGAGGCTCGGCGAGCGATTCGTCGTAGTTGGGCTGCCAGTCGACGGTATCCTTCTGCAAGTCACGCAGCAGTTCCATGGCGGGCTTTGCCAGGCGGCTCTCGGTGTAACGCATGGCGGCGGCGCCGTCGCCGTCGATGTTACCGAAGTTGCCGTGACCGTCGATGAGCGGCGTGCGCATGGAGAACCACTGTGCCAGGCGGACCATGGCCTCGTAGACCGCGAAGTCACCGTGCGGGTGGTACTTACCGATAACTTCGCCGACCGTCCAAGCTGACTTCTTGTGCGGGCGGTTGGGGTAGATGCCGCTCTCGTTCATCGCGTACAGAATGCGGCGGTGCACCGGCTTTAAGCCATCGCGCACGTCCGGTAGGGCACGCGCCGTGATAACCGACATTGAATACTCGATGAACGATTGCTTCATCTCGCGACCGAACTCCGAAATCTGGAGCTGGCCGCCGTTGATATCCTCGCCGGCCGAGGCGCCGCGATCGACTTCGCCAAAGCTCTCCTCGAGCTCGGCGTCGTCTTCTTCCTCATCATCATCGGCATCGGGGTTATAGGCGTCCGGATCGCCGTCCTCGCCCTGCTCAGCACGGGCAAGCAGGCGCTTCAGATCATCGGGCATACCGGCATCGCCGGCCTCGTCCATACCCTCGTTATTGTTGATATCGTCTGCCACGTTACCTCCTCTTAAGCGTCAAGGAAACGCGCGTCATGCGCATGTTTTTCAATGTACTCGCGGCGATAGCCGACCTCGGAACCCATCAGCTCGCGCACGGCGCGGTCTGCCACCACGGCGTCCTCGATCGACACGCGCTGCAGGATGCGGGTCTTGGGGTCCATCGTCGTCGAGGCAAGCTGCTTGGGGTCCATCTCGCCCAGGCCCTTGTAGCGCTGGACGGTATAGCCCTTGCGCTTTTTGGTGATCTTGCCGTCCTTGGCCTTGCCGTCCTCGTCGTTATCGTCGGGGTTCAGGCCCAGGCTCTGGATGGTGTCGCGCAGGATCTCGTCTTCGGGCTGGCGGCCGTTGGGATACACGTAGTGGATCTTGTTGCGCACCTTAATGCCAAAGATGGGCGGGCAGGCAACATAGACGTAGCCGGCATCGATCAGCGGACGCATGTACTTGTAGAAGAACGTCAGCAGCAGGATGCGGATATGCGCGCCGTCGACGTCTGCATCGGTCATGATGATGATCTTGTGGTAGCGCGCCTTGGTGATATCGAAATCGCCGCCGTCGCCGGCACTCGTCGTGACGCCGCAACCGATCGCGGTAATCAGCGACTGGATGGTGTCACTCGAGAACGCGCGATGGTCACCAACGCGTTCGACGTTCAAAATCTTGCCGCGCAGGGGCAGAATCGCCTGGATGTCTCGGCGGCGGCCGTCCTTGGCCGAACCGCCTGCCGAGTCGCCCTCTACAATGAAGAGCTCGGTCAGCTCGGCATCGCGCACCGAGCAGTCGGCGAGCTTACCGGGCAGGGACGCCGTCTCGAGCAGGCTCTTGCGGCGGGTCGCCTCGCGCGCCTTGCGGGCGGCGTTGCGCGCCTTGCAGGCCTGTTGCGCCTTCTTGACGATCTCGCGAGCGGGCTTGGGATGCTCCTCCAAGTAATCGGCGAGGCCGTCGGTCACGATCTTGAGCGTGAGCGCGCGCATATAGGAGCTACCGAGCTTGGCCTTGGTCTGGCCCTCAAACTGCGGGTCGGGCAGCTTGACCGAGATAAC
The DNA here is from genome assembly GCA_905214945.1 of uncultured bacterium. GTDB lineage: Bacteria > Actinomycetota > Coriobacteriia > Coriobacteriales > Coriobacteriaceae > Collinsella. The sequence continues at coordinate 15,943 of CAJMOC010000013.1, read as the reverse complement.
GGCCGAAAGGCCCTCGCGTACATCGTCGCCGGTCAGGTTGGCGTCTTTTTCCTTGAGCAGGTTCTGTTTGCGCGCGTAGTCGTTGATCACGCGGGTGAGCGCGGTGCGGAAGCCCTCAAGGTGCATGCCGCCCTCGGGAGTGTAGATGTCGTTGGCAAACGACATGACGTTCTCGCCGTAGCCGCTATTCCACTGCAGGGAAACCTCGACCTCGCCCATCTTGGCCACGGGAGCGTCCGGGTCCGATTTGCCCTCGATGTAGATGGGCTCCTTAAAGGCCTCGGGGACGTCCTTGCCCTCGTTGAGGAACTTGACGAAGTCGATGATGCCGCCCTCGTAGCAAAACTCCTCCACGTGGGGAGTCGCCTCGCGCTCGTCGGTCAGCACGATCTTGAGGTTCTTATTGAGGAACGCCGTCTCCTGCAGACGGTTGTGCAGCGTATCGAAATCGTAGATGCAGGTCTCGAAGATCTCGTCGTCGGGCCAGAAGGTGACGGTGGTACCCGTCGAATCCGAGGTGCCCACGACCTCCATCTTCTTGACGGTCTTGCCGCGCGAGAACTCCATCTCGTAGGTGTTGCCATCGCGACGAACCTGAACGACCACGCGCTTGGACAGTGCGTTGACGACGGAGATGCCTACGCCGTGCAGGCCGCCCGAGACCTTATAGGCCGAGTTATCGAACTTACCGCCGGCGTGCAAGATCGTCATAACGACCTCGAGCGTCGGGATCTTTTTAACAGGGTGCTCGTCGACGGGGATGCCGCGCCCGTTGTCGACGACCGTGATGGAGTTGTCGGCGTGGACCGTCACCTGGATCTCGGTGCAGAAACCGGCCATGGCCTCGTCGACGGAGTTGTCAACGATCTCCCACACCAGGTGATGCAGACCGCTGGCGCTCGTCGAGCCGATATACATGCCCGGGCGCTTACGAACGGCCTCGAGACCTTCGAGAATCTTAATCTCGCCGCCATCGTAATCGTTTTCGTTTGTCACACGTCCTCCTTCAGTCAAGAAAATGTGTACAGCCTTACTAGTTTATCGTAAAAAAATACCCTCGGGACCGAGGGTATTTGGCTCTACAAGGCCACCAGATGCGATTTAAGGCTCTTTTTTGCTTTGCACGCCCTTGGCCCACTCGGCACTGGCTCTCATGGCATTCTCGAGGGCCTCGCGCAGTTTTTGGTCTTCGATGGGCGCCACCTGGCGCTCGATCTCGGTGCACTCGGCCTCACTTAGGTCGGCGTGCGGGGCCGGCGGGCGCTCGGTCGTCGCCGGGCGCAGGCGCTCCTTGGCGGCGGGCGGCGTGTGACCGGGCGCGGTGGTTTTGAACACCAGGCCGTCCACATGCGCACCGGCGCGCTCCATGCGCGCGCGGATGATCTCGCGCAACAGCGTCATTTCCTGCGTCCACGAGGGCGAGTCGAGATACACCAGCAGCTCATTGGACTCGGGCAGGTAGCGCAGTCCCGTCACATGCCGCCCCTCGCGCGTGCCCGAGCACACCGCGTTCCATGCGCGATAGACCGTGCGCGACTCCTCGGCGGCCTCCATCTGCGCACGGCGCTCAGGTGTCGCGGCCGCCAGGATGCGCTGGCGCTCTGCGTTCAAAAACCCGCTGAAGGCGACTGTCTCGCTCTCGCGCTCGTAATTAGCACGTCTCACCCATGCTCACCACCTTGGCTCGATTAAGCAGGTCATCGGTAAAGTACCCCAGGTTGGTCGTGGTTATGACCGTCTGGATATCATCGCCGATCAGCCGCAGGAAAGCGCCGCGACGCTCGCCGTCGAGCTCGCTCATCACGTCGTCCAAAAGCAGCAGTGGGGCGGTGCCCAGGACATCGCGAGCCACGGCAACCTCGGCCACCTTCCAGGACAGCACCAGCGTGCGCTGCTGTCCTTGGCTGGCAAATGAACGGGCGGAGCGACCCGCCACGGTAAACTCAATCTCGTCGCGATGCGGTCCCACCAACGTCACGCCGCGGCGAATTTCCTCGTCGGCATGCTCGTCAAGGGCGGCCAGCATGCGCTCGTACGCCCAACCCTTCAGCTCTTCGCGATCCTCGACCTGGGGCAAAGCCCCCAGCGTGGACGCATAGGTCACGTTGGCGGCCTCACCTGACGCTACTTGCCCGTAGGCAGTGTGCACATGGCCCGCCAGCCGGTCGAGCAGGGCCAACCGGTGCACGAGCAGGGCCGAGCCCGCGCGGGCAATCGAATCGTTCCACGCGCCGAGCATCTCGCGGCAGCACCAGGTCTCCTTGAGCAAGGCGTTACGCTGGGTCACGCAGCGCCCATAGGTGCTCGCAAGATCGGCATAGCGTGCGCTCAGTTGCATGCCAAAGTCATCGAGGGCGGCGCGGCGCACACTGGCGCCACGCTTAACCATGTCCAGATGGTCGGGGCAAAACAGCACGCTCGGAAGAACCCCGCGCACACCGGCGGCAGAGCATCTCTTGCCGTTGCGGCTAAACGAGCGCTTACCGTCCTCCGCGCTCAATCCCATATCAAGCACGCGGCCGTCGCCCTCGAGCCTCAGCTCGATCTTGCACGAGCCCACGCCGTCATGGACGAGCTCGGCTGCGGTCGAATGCCTAAACGAGGCGCCGCTCGTCAGCAGCTGCAGCGCCTCTATGAGATTGGTCTTTCCCGCCGCGTTGGGTCCCGCAAGTATCGTCACGCCCTCGTCCAGGGCAAGGTGATAGCTATCGAAGCTGCGGTAGTGCGCGACGGAAAGATCGCGGGCGAACATGGTCATGGCGCAGCGCTAGATGCGGACCGGCATGACCAGGTACAGGTAGTTGATCTTGTCGTAGGACTTAAAGATGCCCGCCTGCGAGTAGCTCTTGAGCTCCAGCGTGATCTCCTTCTCCTTGGACAGGGCATTGAGGCAGCCGAAGATGTAGTGGTAGTTGAAGGCGATGGTACCCGACTCGCCCTCAGCCTCGACATCGATCGTCTCCTGCGCAAGGTCCTGGTCATTGGAAATGGAGGACAGGCCCATCTGCCCGTTCTCGACATCGATCTCGAACTTGACGGCGGGGTTGGCGCTCGCGATAACGGCCACGCGCTTGAGGGCGGCGTTAAAGGCGGCGACATCGATCTTGACGCTCGTCACGCACGAATCGGGGATGAGCTGCTTGTAGTTGGGGTACACGCCCTCGATGCGACGCGACACGTAGGTGGTGTTGCCGGCCTCGAAGACGACCTGGGTGTCGGTAGCCCCGATCATGATGGTCGCCTGGCTGGCCATGATGTTCAGCGCATCGTTAAAGGCGTCAGCCGGAACGTTGAGCTCAAAGGAGCCCTCGAGGGTCGAGGTCTCGACCTGCGTATCGCACACGGCCAAGCGGAAGGAATCGGTCGCCACCAGGCGTACGGTGTTGTTCTCGACCTTCATGTGCACGCCGCCCAGGATGGGGCGAGCCTTGTCGGTCGAGGTGACGCGCCACACGCGGCCGACCATTTCGGACAAGACATCGGTCGGCAGCTCCACGGCACTCTCGATGGCATAGGCCGGAAACTCGGGGAAGTCATTGGCATCGAGCGTGTTCAGCCTAAAAGAGCTCTTCTCGCAACCAATCAGCACCTGGCGCTCGGACAGCTCAAAGGTGACCGGGGCATCGGGGAGGGTCTTGGTGATATTGGAGAGCACCTTACAGGGGATAACCATCTCGCCCTCTTCTTCGACATGCGCCGCGATGCGATGACGGATCGAGATAGTGTAGTTAGAGGTCTGGAATTCCAAGATGCCGTCTTGGGCCTTAACGAGCACGCCCGACAGGATGGGAAGGGTGGATGCCGAAGCGACACCCTTCATAACGACGCCGATGGCTTGTGTAAGCGAGCTCTGGCTGACGGTGAACTTCATCTTTTAATACCTTTCTATAGATATAAATATCTTAATAATAGTAATAGCACTGACGAAACTGTTGATTACTCCCAAAGACGCAGGTCAGACCAAGAAAGAGAATCGACAGCAACCTGTGTGCAACAGGGGTGGTTTTCCACGTTCAAAACCTGCGCAAAACTTTTCATCACCGCGGGTTGGGTTTTAGACACCTTATGCCCGTGGTTTCGACAAGTTTTCAACAGGTGTCTCTATTTCCCTACGAGCGCAGTGTAATTTTATCGCGCAGCGACTTGAGGTCTTCGGTGACGGTGCGGTCTTCCTGGATCATCTTCTGGACCTTTTTGTAACTCGTGCTGACGGTCGAGTGGTTGCGGTTGCCAAATTCGGCGCCCACCGCCGTGGTCGTCATCTCGCACATCTCGATGGCCAGGTAGATAGCGATATGGCGTGCTTTGGCGATATTGGCGTTGCGACGCGGGCCGATGAGCTCCTCGTGCGTCACGCCGTACTGCTCTTCGATGACGGACTGAACCGTCTGGACGTTGATCTTTTTGGCCGATGTGTCAAAGTACTGGCTGGCGATGGCGTCGATATCGTCAAAGGTGAGCTCCCCGCCCTCGCGCTCGCGGTCGCCCGCCTCGCCGGCGCAGCGCTCGCAAAAGCTCTCGAGTTCGCGGATGTTGGTGCCCGAGACCTCGGCCATGTGTTTAAAGTGCTCGTCGGTTAGGTGCCCGCCGTCGCCCCCATAGGCCGCCAGCAGCGAGTCGTCGCCTGCCTCGGGAGCGGCGACGATGGTGTTCTCGTAATAGCGCTGCAAGATCTTGTATTTCATTTCGTAGCTGGGCTCTGCGACCAGGCAGAGCATGCCGGCGTTGAAGCGGCTGGTCAGACGCTCGTCCATGCTCAGGTCCTTGGGGGCGCGGTCTGCCGCGATGACGACCTTCTTGTTGTTGCGGATGAACTCGTCCATGAGCTGGAAAAAGTAGTCCACGCTCGCGCGCTTGCCGATGATGTTTTGGATGTCGTCGATGATGAGCACGTCCACGCCGTGGTACGCCTGCATGATGGGGGCGTTGCTCTTCTTTTGGCGGTCGAACTCGGTCATCAGGTCGTCCAGATATGCCTGGGAGTTGGCATACTTGACCTTGATCTCGGGCGACTTTTCGGCGAGCTCGTTTTTGATGGCAAGCAGCAGGTGCGTCTTGCCCAGGCCCGATTTGCCGTAGATGAACAGTGATGTGCACGTGCCCCGCTCGTCCGCGAGGGCGGCAAACTTGAGTGCCGAGCGATAGGCATGGCTGTTCTCGGGGCCGTAGACAAAGTTCTCAAAGGTAAATTTTGAGTTCGCGGCGAGCGGGGCTCCATCCGCATTCTGCTCGGCCGGTACGGTCGGTGCTGGCATGGGTGAAGCGGCTGCCGCAGCTTGCGTGGACTTAGTCGGCGCTCCGCCCTTCATCTGGTTCATCATGCGACGAAAATCATCGGCCGAGAGCGTGTTCTTGATTGCAATGCCCGAATCCGCGCCCGTCGCTGCGTCGTGAGCGATAGGCATGTGCGTGACGGGTGCGTTCGTTGACGTCGCCGCCGCGGTCGGCAACGGTGCCATGGTTTCACGGGAAACATCGCTGTGCTGGTGCCCGATTGTCGGCACGTCGCCTGCGGAGGCCGGCGCCGCCGGGGAAGCAGCGGGGGCCGTGGCGGGCGCCGTCGCGGCAGCGGATTCCGTCGCGGCGCCTTGCGGTGCCACGATGTCGAGCGCGATCGGTGCAAAGGCGATTTCTTCCAGATAGGCCTCAATAGTCGGCTGATGCTTTTTGAGCTGCGCGATGGCAAAGCGCGAGGGGGCCTCGATCGTGAGCGTATCTTCGGTCAGGCTTATGGCGCGCGATTGCCCCAGCATGTTGATGAGGCGTGCATCTTGGCCGTCGCGCTGGCAAAAGGCGATGGCATCCCCCAGGATGATGCTTGCTTCCTCGTCCACTGTCTCTCCCGTTCTTTAGCTCTGAGCTCGCACGCGAGCGGCGCCGAGTTCGGTCAGATGGTATTTCTGGCCATGCTTGATGACCAAGCCGGCCTGCGCCAAGTCATTGAGCGTGCGTGACCAAGTGGGGGCCGAGTTTCCAAACGCCCTCGCCAGATCGGTTGCACCGCACGCTTGATTTTGCGCCAGATAGCCCAGCGCGGCGTTGCCGCGATCGCTTACGAACACGTCCGGCTGTGGCTGCGCATACTGATTTGCTGCATTAGGATACATCATTTGAGCTGCTGATTGTTGAGAACTCTGCATCGGCGGCATTTGCTGTTGAAAACTTTGAGGCCACTGTTGGTAAGGCTGCGGAGTCATCTGCTGGGCCCAGGGGTTGTACTGCTGCTGCGGCATCTGCTGGTACGGCTGCTGATATCCCTGCTGGTACTGCTGTGGGAACTGCTGGCCATACCCCAGTGGCGGCATCTGCTGATATGGATATCCCTGTTGGTACGGCTGATATCCCATTTGCTGGCCACCCGGTGCCCCCGTCGCCTGCTGTATTGCTGCTGCATCCTGATCCGCCAGCGGCATGGCCTCTGGCACGTTTGGCGGCATCGACATCGACGCCGCCTGGGACTCTTGTGTAGGAAGCATTCCGGGCTGCTGCATCTGTCCCACGCGGGGCTGCATCTGTTGCGTTGCCATGGGCTGCTGCGCAAAAGCTCCCGGCAGGGGATATGCGGGCTGCTCCGTCTCGGGCCGCACGGCAGCACCGCGCCCGCCGGCGCGTTCGATTTCCTGCACGCGTTTAGGATCCAGGCTTACCGTAACCACGGTGCCGTTGCCCATGTTGTCCTCGATGGACACGGCCCCGCCGGCGTTTTCCAAATACTCCTGCACCATGGGAAACCCTGCTCCGGTTCCACGGATATAGCGCTTCATCTTGCTGTTTGCGCTGGTAACGCCAAAGTCGAAAGCGCGCTCCTTGTCGTCGATGCCGGGTCCTTGATCAGCAAAGCGGATGGTGTCTCCGCCGTCCAGAATCGAGATGATGGGCTCGGCAAAGTGCGCGTGGATAAAGTTTTCGACAATCTCGCGGATGACCATGAGCGAGATATGGCCACCTTGTTCTTTCATGCACTGGTAGACGGTGTTGGTCGTCTCTTCCAAATACGTGCGGACATCTTGCGGATCAATGACGATCACACGCGGTGTCGACAGCATGTCGTCATAGACGGCGATGCGCGCGGCGTACATGGCTTTTGGCGCCTGCGTGGTCGTCTGCTCGCCTTCCTCACGCTCTTCGCGCACGCCGGTGATGTGCTCGTTGTCGGGTGCCGGGTCTCCGGAATCGACCATGGTGTAAAAGTCGTCAGACATGCCGCTCGCAATCTTTCAAAAGGTTTCGAACAAATAGTAGCTCACCGTGCAATGTTTCTCATCTTTCGACAACTTTTCAAAACCTGTTGAAAACTTTGGAAAACGGACGAAAAGTTCTCAACATTGCCAACATGACCTGTTGAAAACTCGATGAAATATCGTGAAAAGTTGCCATGCACCGCTAAATCGAGCTCGGCTTATGGGGGAACCGTGTGAACTGCGCAACCTTTTACCTTTGATTTCTTGACATTTGAACATTGATTTCCCTACAATCTTCAAGCTCACGTGTCTATATCTGCGTCCGCGCCCCCGCGGACACTCGAAATGCAGCAGGAGGAACTTAAGATGAAGCGTACGTATCAGCCTAATAAGCGTAAGCGTGCCAAGACCCATGGCTTCCGTGCCCGTATGGCCACTAAGGGTGGTCGTGCCGTGCTCGCCCGTCGTCGCGCCAAGGGCCGCAAGCGTCTCACTGTCTAGCAGCGATACACACATCTCGCATGAAGACTATTAAGTCTCGGCAAGATTTCGAGCATGTGTTCAGTCAGGGGCGTCGTTTCAATCACCCTCTGATTCGAATGACCATATGTGAATCGGTTGGCGAAGGCGACTCCGGAAGGGTCGCCTTCGTTGGTGCTAAACGGCTCGGTTGTGCTGTCGTGCGCAACCGTTCTAAGCGTGTGATGCGCGAGGCCGCCCGCAGCTGTGGATTTCCCGTTGCGGGTTATGACATCATCTTGTTCGCAACTCCCAAGACGAGGGTTTCCTCGCCTCAGGAGATGGACAATGCATTGCGTTCGCTTATGAAACGCGCCGGCGTTGCCGGGGAGGAGCGATGAGCAATCACGTTTTGCGACGTGTTGCCATCGCTCCTATTCGCATATATCAACAGGTTATTTCGCCCTTATTGCCTGACGCCTGCATTTATTACCCAACGTGCTCGCAATACGCCGTCCAGGCGATTGAGAAGTACGGTGTTTTGAGAGGCTGCTGGCTTGCCGTGAGGCGCATCGCTCGCTGCAATCCCCTGCACGTCGGCGGTTATGACCCTGTGCCCTAGCGGGCACTCGCTATCGGAGGAAAACTTACATGTGGGATTGGATCGTTAACATCCTTTTCGAGCTGCTCAAGCTCATCCAGACCTTTGCGGTCGACTGGGGCCTGTCCATCATCATCCTGGTGGTCATCATCCGTCTGCTGCTGACGCCGCTTATGCTCAAGTCGACTAAGTCGACGGCACGCATGCAGGTGCTGCAGCCCAAGATGCTCGAGATCCAGGAGCGCTATGCCGACGATCCCCAGCGTCAGGCCGAGGAAATGCAGAAGTTCTACAGCGAGAACAAGTTCAACCCGATGGCTGGTTGTCTGCCGCTGTTGATTCAGATGCCTGTCCTGTTCGCCCTATTTACGCTGCTGCGTAACCTGCCGGACTACTTTAACGACGGCACGTTCTCGTTCTTTAATATTCTGCCCGACCTGACCACCACGCCGAGTGCCTCCTTTGCCGATGGCTTTATGGTCGCGCTGCCTGCGCTGGTCTGCCTGATCCTGTTCGCTGTCCTGACCCTGATTCCGCAGCTCTATATGTCGCGCAACCAGACCGGCCAGCAGGCTCAGAGCATGCGTATGATGGCCGTTGTCATGACGGTCATGATGCTTTGGATGGGCTGGAGCCTTCCCGTTGGTGTTCTGCTGTACTACGACGTCTCGTCTGCTTGGCAGGTTATCCAGCAGATTTTTGTGACGCAGAAGGTCATCGACAAGGCGAAGGCCGATGAGGAGGAGCGCCTTAAGAACGCGCCGCTGCAGGTTGAGGTCACTCGTCGCGAGAAGAAGCCGCGCCCGCACAAGAAGAAGTAGCGGGATATCAATCTTATTTAGGTACCTAACTTTTGGAGTACGTTATGTCTGAAGAGATCATCGAGGATATGCTTGAGGAGGTTGCCCCGCAGGTCGCGGGCGATTATCCCGAGATTGCACAGCGCTACAAGGCCGGTGAAGAGCTGACCGACGAGGAGCTCGACACCATTGCCGATGTCGCGATTTCCATCCTGCGTTCCATCCTTTCGCACTTCGATGCCGCCAACTCTCCTATCGATGAGTATGAGGGCGACGAGGGTGAGCTGATTTTGGATGTAACGGCTCCCGACCTTGCTGTTCTCATTGGCCGTCATGGTCGCACCCTTGATGCCCTTCAGGTTATGTTCTCATTGCTGGTGAGCCGCAAGCTCGGCTTTAGGTATCCTGTTGTAGTGGACGTCGAGGGATACAAGAGCCGCCGTCAGGACAAGGTTGCCTCCATGGCTCAGTCTGCTGCCGAGCGTGCCATCCGCACTCATAAGAGTGTTTCGCTTCCGCCCATGAATGCCTACGAGCGCCGACTGGTTCACATTGCACTTCGTGGTAATGATGCCGTTGATACTCATTCTGAGGGTTCTGACCCCGATCGCCATGTGGTGATTGTTGCTCGATAATCTACTCGAGCTTATGCTAAGGGGACGTGGTTTCCACGTCCCCTTTTTTTGTCAAAAGTTCTCGATACACTGATTTTTGTCAGAAAGGAGCTTTCGTTGATAGTACTTACTGATCAGCAGGCTGACGAGATGCTGAGTCGCCTAACTTCCTATTGCAAAGAGTATTCCTTGAGCGTAACTGATGTTGAGCTGAGGAAATGTATTCAGCATTTGGATTTGGTTCTCGAAACAAATAAGACAACCAATCTCACCCGTATTCTTAACGTAGAAGATGCTACGGTACTTCATATCCTCGACTCTCTTGTTTTGCTCCCCTATATCAATATGGCTCCTGAGGGAGCTTTGCTCGATATGGGAACAGGTGCGGGCTTCCCTGGCATTCCTTTAACCATAACCACGCATCGTAAAGCTACTTATATTGACTCTGTTGGCAAGAAGGTTGATGCCGTTAATTCTTTTGTTCATGCTCTTGGATTGAAACATGCTCATGCGGTTCATGACCGTCTTGAAGAATATGCTCGAAGCCATAAGAAGCAGTTCTCTGTCGTAACCGCCCGCGCACTGGCTCCTCTACCGATTCTTGTTGAGTATGCAGCTCCGTTCCTCAGGGATGGAGGGCTATTTGTTATCACCAAGGGCAATCCTTCGGATGAGGAGCTTGCTTCCGGCATGTCAGCAGCTAAGATTTGCGGCTTCACTTTGCTTCTGAATGACGCAATTGATTTGCCTGAGTGCTTTGGACACAGGGAGTTCATTGTTTTTAAGAAAAGTCATCCAGCGTCCGTTTCATTGCCTCGTGCAAATGGCATGGCAAAGAAGAATCCGCTTGCCTAGATGTTTCACGTGAAACATAATGGATACTATCAACTTGCAGTGTTTCACGTGAAACATGGCGGTTGATATCGAATCGGAATGTTTCACGTGAAACATCCTCCGTTTGACAGCTTTAATACACACCAGGAGGGACCGTGGGATTTCGCGACGTTAAGCGTTCTAAGAACGCAAAAGACACGCGTATCATTGCAATCATCAATCAAAAAGGCGGCGTCGGTAAGTCAACGACGGCTGTAAACCTTGCAGCAGCACTGGGTGAGCAGGGTCGTAAGACACTGATTGTCGATTTTGATCCGCAGGGAAACAGTACCAGTGGATTTGGAATTGAAAAAGAAGACCTTGATCACTGCATCTATGATGCATTGTTGAATGATGTGCCGGCAGAATCGCTTGTCCTTGATACAAATTGCAAAAAGGTATTCGTAATTCCAGCTACGATTCAGCTTGCAGGTGCCGAAATTGAGCTCGTAAGCGCAATTGCTCGTGAAACCCGCCTCAAAGATTTGCTTGAGCCGATTCAGGACGAGTTCGATTTTATTTTCATTGACTGTCCTCCTTCGCTCGGCTTGCTTACTATCAATGCCTTGACCGCAGCAGATAGCGTTTTGATACCAATCCAGTGTGAGTATTACGCACTCGAGGGCGTTACGAAGCTGCTTGAGTCAATGAAGATGGTCAAATCACGTCTGAACAAGGGCTTAGACACCTATGGCGTGCTTATGACCATGTATGACTCACGTACTTCTTTGTCGAATCAGGTTGTTGAGGAAGTTCAATCGTACTTTGGTGATAAGGCGTTTAAGACGCTGATTCCCCGTACGGTTAAAATCTCTGAAGCTCCGTCTTTTGGAGAACCGGTAATTACCTATGCACCTCAAAATAAGGGTGCAAAAGCGTATATGAACCTTGCAAAAGAGGTGATCAAGCGTGCCTAGTGCAAAGAAACGTGGTGGATTGGGACGCGGACTCAATGCTTTGGTCTCAGAGGCTGAGTATGAGACCGGTGGTTCTGCTGCATCTGCTTCAAATGCCGCATCTGAAACAAAACTACCTATTGAGGATATCGTTCCTAACCCTAATCAACCGCGAATTCACTTCAATGAAACTGAACTTCGCGAGTTGAGCGAGTCAATCCAAAAACATGGCGTTTTGCAGCCGCTTTTGGTTCGCAAGCATGGAAACGGCTATGAGATTATCGCTGGTGAGCGTCGTTACCAGGCGTCAAAGCTTGCAGGTCTTGAAGAACTGCCTGTCATCATTAAAGATGTTAATGATGAAGAGATGCTGGCTCTTGCTCTTATCGAAAACCTTCAGCGTTCTGATCTGAATCCCGTCGAAGAGGCTAAGGGCTATCGCCAGCTCATCGATGCTAGTGGTATGACCCAGGAGGCATTGTCGAAGGCCGTAAGCAAGTCACGCTCTGCAATTACAAACTCGCTGCGCCTTCTCGATCTCCCCGATGTAGTTCAGCAGATGATTTTTGAGGGTAAACTTACTGCTGGTCACGCACGTGCGATTCTTGCAGTTCCCTATGAGGATGCTCGAATTCGACTTGCAGAGAAGGTTGTTGCGGAGGGCCTTTCCGTAAGAGCGACAGAAAATCTTGCTCCATTGTTTTCTGCCGGAGAGACAGCTAAGACGCCGCGGCCCGCAACGCCGCAGTCTTTTAAAAAGGCTGCGCGTGTACTTCGTCAGGTATTTAATACCAACGTGCGTGTGAAGAGCTCGCGTGGAAAGAATAAGATTGAGATTGAGTTTAAAGATGAGGAAGAGCTCTCTCGTATTCTTGGTGAAATGATTCAGTTTGATCAAGGAGGCCAAGATGAGGAATAAGATTTTTACTGCGATTGCATTGATGGCGACTGTCGCAGCTGGTGCCTTTGCTGGCTATAAGATCGCGACAGACGATGAACTTCGAGGTCGTTTGCTTCGTGGCGCGCAAGATATCGTTGATACATCCAAGAAGAAAATGGATGTTATGACAGAAGATGTTGCCATGCGCACTGCTCAGGTAACGAAAAATCCTAAGATTAATCAAGGTTGGGTTAGCAACCAATGGGAAAATGTAGGCTATTAGGTACCTAACAATTACCCTGCATATTTTGAGGGGCCCTTGTCTGATTCATGAGACAAGGGCCCCTTATTTTGTCCGTAAAAATGGGAAAGGTAGCAGCTGGTCCAAAATTGAGGTCAATAAATGAAACGGCACCGGTTGCATATCCTGCAACCGGGGCCGTTCAATGTTTCACATGAAACGTTTTGGAGTGCGACTCCCCTATGCGTTCTTCTGAACTTTGAAGCGCTGTTTCAGCTGTCCGCAAGCGGCGTCAATATCGTTACCACGGGAGTTACGAATCGTGGTCTCGATGCCACGGGACTCAAGACGACGCTGAAGATCCTCAACCTTATGAATCGGCGACGGCTTGAGCGGGCTGCCCTCGATGTCGTTAAGTTGAATCAGGTTAACGTGGCACAGCGTTCCCTCGCAGAAGTCGCAGAGTGCCTGCATCTCGGGATTCGTATCGTTGACGCCTTCAATCATGGCATACTCATAGGTCGGGCGGCGGCCAGTCTTCTCGGTGTAGAGCTGAAGCGCTTCGTGAAGGCGAAGCAGCGTGTACTTCTTGACACCGGGCATGAGCTTATTGCGCGTCGACTGGATGGCGGAATGCAGGGAAACGGCAAGAGTGAACTGCTCGGGGATATCGGCAAATTTGCGAATACCGGGAATAACGCCGCTGGTAGAGACGGTGAGGTGACGAGCGCCGATACCGATGCCATCGGGGTCGTTGAGGATACGCAGTGCCTTGAGAACCTCGTCGTAGTTGGCAAACGGCTCGCCCTGGCCCATGAAGACAACGCTTGTGGCACGCTCGCCAAAGTCGTTGGATACATGAAGCACCTGGTCGACGATCTCTTGAGCGGTCAGAGAGCGCTTGAGGCCGTTGAGACCGGTAGCACAAAAGGCGCAGCCCATGCCGCAGCCTGCCTGGGTGGAAACGCAGACGGAAAGCTTGTTGCGACGGGGCATGCCGACAGTCTCGACGGAAATGCCATCGTGGTACTCGAGCAGATACTTGCGCGAGCCGTCTTTGGAAACCTGCTTGGTGAGTTCAGTCGGCGTATCAAAGGCAAAAGCCTCTTTAAGCTGCTCACGGAAAGCCTTGGGAAGGTTGGTCATATCGTCAAACGAACAAACGTTCTTCTCAAAGACCCATTCGATGAGCTGTTTCGCGCGGAAGGCGGGCTGGCCAAGTTCGGCCACGAGCTCGCGAATATCGTTTTGGCTCAAGTCGCGAATGTCCTGAGATTTAGTCCTGGGATTCATGGAAGCCTTTCGATTTTGGGGAAACGTAGAGGGTATCGCTACAATATGGTATCAGCTGCAGAAATTATAGAGGAGGAGTCTGCCCATGCCGGGTAAAAGCCTAGAGAACATGCACGTAGCGGTCTTGGCGGGCGGTCATTCCGCTGAGCGCGAGATCTCGCTCAATTCGGGAAAGAACGTTGTGGTGGCACTGAAGGAAGCCGGCTACACCTCGGTGGAGCTGCTTGACACGGCCGCTGATGACTTTATGGTAACCATGGCGACCGGCGGATTCGATGTGGCATTTATCGCCATGCACGGCGCCGGCGGTGAGGATGGCGCCATGCAGGGTGCCATGGAGACCCTGGGTATCCCCTACACGGCCTCGGGCGTACTTGCCAGCGCCTGCGGTGCCGACAAGGAGGTCTCTAAGCTCCTATACGCCAAGGCGGGCATTCCCATTGCCCCCGGCCTTGCGCTCGAGGTGGGCGATGAAGTCGATATCGATCATATCGTCGAGGTTTGTGGCGAGCGCTGCTTTGTGAAGCCGGCCGTCAACGGTTCCAGCTATGGCATTTCCCTGGTCCATGAGCCCTCCGAGCTGCCCGCGGCAATCGCCAAGGCGTTTGAGTACGGCGACAAAGTGCTGGTCGAGAAGTGCATCGAGGGTACCGAGATCACCGTCGGCGTATACGGCGAAGATGACGTGCGCGCCCTGCCGATCGTCGAGATTCGTAAGCCCGAGGACTGCGAGTTCTACGATCTGGACGTGAAGTATGTCGACCCTACGGATATCCATCGCATTCCGGCGCAGATTTCGCCCGAGAATTACGCTCGCGCTCAGGAACTTGCCTGTGCCGCTCACAAGGCCCTCGGTTGCCTGGGTATCTCGCGCAGCGACTTTATTGTGAGCGAGGACGGCCCCGTTATCCTCGAGACCAATACCATTCCCGGCATGACCGATACGTCGCTGTATCCGGATGAGATCCGCCACACCGACGACATGACGTTCCCGCAGGTCTGTGACAGCCTGATCCGTATGGGCCTTCGTCGAGCAGGCATTGCATGCTAATCGAGGACGCGGTTTCGTCAGGAACGCCGCAGTTTGTCATCGACTCCTATGCCACGCTTGCCGACCGCGCCAAAACGCAGTCCTTCGGCCTTATCGAGGAAGATGTGATTGTCCTCGATACCGAGACCACAGGTCTTTCGGTGCAGGACAACGAGCTGATCGAGATCTCGGCGGCCCGTCTTTCGGGCCGCGAGATCGTCGACCGCTTCGATACCTTCGTGCATCCCAAGCAGCTGATTCCCGCCGAGATTACCGAGCTCACGAGCATTACAAATGCCGATGTGGCAGATGCCCCGTCGGCCGTTGAGACCGTCGCCGCTCTCGCCGATTTTGTCGGTGGTTGCCCGGTGATCGCACATAACGCCACGTTCGACCGCTCGTTTATCGAGTCGGTCAAAGGCGGCGTCAACGTGAGCGATATTTGGATCGATTCGCTGGCGCTGTCGCGCATCGCGCTTCCACGCCTGGCCTCGCACAAGCTGTCTTTTATGGCCGATCTGTTTGGCTGTGACTCGGTATCACACCGTGCCAATGCCGACGTCGACGCCCTGTGTGGCGTATGGCGCGTGTTGCTCGTGGCGCTCACCGACTTGCCCCAGGGCCTCATGGCGCGCCTAGCCGACATGCATCCGGACGTGCCTTGGTCCTATCGTCCTATCTTCTCATTCTTGGCAGGGCAGAACCCTGGTTCTATCTTCTCTCTCAGCGCCGCTCGTGCTGACGTTCTCAAGGCCGATCGCGCCGACGATCGGGTGGACGCCGACGAACTGCCGGTACTCAAGATGCCGAGTCGTGAGGAGATTGAGGCAGACTATGCGCCAGGTGGCCTGGTCAATCGCATGTATCCCACCTACGAGCCGCGTGATGAGCAGATCGCGATGGCGCTCGAGGTCCGCGATGCGCTGGTTACGGGCACTCATCGAGTAATTGAGGCAGGCACGGGCGTCGGCAAATCGATGGCCTATCTGGTGCCTTTTGCCGAGGCAGCACGCCGTAACAACATCACGGTTGGTATTGCGACCAAATCGAACAATCTTGCCGACCAGCTCATGTA
>CAJMOC010000012.1:0-45504 GCA_905214945.1 uncultured bacterium | reverse complement strand
TGGAGCGGACAACGGGGCTCGAACCCGCGACCCCAACCTTGGCAAGGTTGTGCTCTACCAACTGAGCCATGTCCGCTTGCGGGTTATTAATTTACGCGAGTTGTCCAAAAGACGCAAGTACTTTTTTCAAAAAACTTGTCTGCCGCATGTTCTTAGTAGCTAAACGCGCTAAAGCGATTGGCTAGGCACACGACTCCAGCGCTCCGCTAAACAGCTTCACCATCTGCACGCGCGTGCCGGCGCCGTCCGTACGACGAGCAACCTCCACGTTATCGACGAGCATACGCATAAGCTTGATACCACGGCCGCGCTCCTCTGATGCGACCGGTTCGCTCGTTTCATCGATAGAATAGCCGGCACCTCGATCAAGCACCTCAACCACAACGCGATCGCCATAGGCCTGAACCGTCAGGACGCACCCGATACCGCCCGCATGGTCATAGGCATTACCCAGCGCCTCCCCCGACGCCAATGCGACATCGTAGCGCTCGTCACGGCGCAACGGAAGCGATTCAAGGAGTTCGGCGATGCGATGTCGGTAGTATGGAAGATTCTCGATACCCTGACGGACCTCGACGCTCTTACTCCAGCGAGGCAGCTCCCCCACCGGAATGGCGGGAATAGGCTCCCGTGTCGGCCCCGCGACATGAAGAATATCGACAAGACGAGCAATCTCCAAAAAGCGAACAACTTCACCCGATGCATTGACGAGCGAGAGCAGGCCTTCTCGCCTCATGAGCTCACGAGCGCGCGTAAGCAGGAATGCCAAGCCCGTCGAATCGATAAAGCTAACAGCCTGACAGTTGATGACGACACGACGCACGCCGCGGCCAATCAAAGCATCCAACCGCCGACGCAGCGCAGGCACCGTGGCGATGTCGATATCGCCTGGTGGCGTCAAAACCGCTATGTCATTCCACTCATTCATACGACTATGGTTCCCCAAAAAAGCCCACTCGATGCATTCGTTTCCCCAACCGTACGGATTCAGCCCGCCCAGCGTCGTCTATGAACGACCCCGTAAAAACTCAAGGGACACCAATGCAATGTCATCGTCCAGCGCCGATTCGGTAAATCGGTCGAGCTCGCCCAAGACCTTGCCGCAGATTCCCGATACGCCCTCACCCGAGACAGAGAGCAGAAGGTCACGAAGGCGCTGCTCGCCAAAAAAAGCACCCGAGCGGTCACGTGCTTCGATTGTTCCGTCGGTGTACATAAATAGCATGTCACCAGGAGCGAACGTAAACACGCCTGTCTCGTACACCATGCTCTCAAAGGCACCGATTACCCCCGATTGGCATCCAAGTAGCTCGACCTCTCCCCCACGAGCCTCGCCGCCACCCAGCGGCATCGACTCTGGCCTGATGACCATGGTCGGAGGATGGCCCGCCGAACAATACGTTGCGCGTCCGGCTTTAAGGTCAATCTTGGCGATAAAGGCCGTCACGAACGTCTCGACCCTCGAAAAGCCCATAAGCATGCTGTTAAGGGAGCGTGCCATGCGGGCCGGTCCAGCGCCCTCCCAGGCATATGCCGTCAGGGCCGTCTTGACGAGTGCGGACATCGATGCAGCCTCAATGCCTTTGCCAGACACATCGCCCAGAATCATGACGGCGCAATCGTCGGGAAGACGGATGAGCGTATAGAAATCGCCGCCGACCAACGCCGAGTTCGTGGCCGACAGGTACACCGAATCGGCGGCGATTCCCGGAACATCCCCCAGTGAATTTCTCATGCCAATCTGGAGGGTCTGAGCGATATGGCGCTCCTCACGCTTTTGAGATTCGCCTTCATAGATCAGTTCAAAGTCATGGGCCAAGTGCACCAAGTAGTCATATTCAAGGTCATCAATCGGCTCTTGGCTGCCATCACGAAGCAGCAGCGCACGCGTCGTCGGCCCCTTCGCAACAGAAGCAGGAACGATTGCGTCGTTACTGTGCTTGCCATCGCCCTCAGGGCGTGGGCGCCCCGCCTCGATGCCGGCGTCGACGTAGAGACCCTGGCAAGGCAGGCCATGCGCTCTAAGCCAGCCTCCCATAGGCATCGATTCGTCAACGCGAGTTATACGGACGTGTTTAAGGTCCTCGGCACTCGTGCCGCCCAAAACAGATGCCTCAAAGCCATCAGGGGCAGCCCCCAGACGTGCCGCTGGCGCCGTCGTGGAAAAGAAAAGCTTCTCGGGATCGTCCGGCAAAGCAACGCGACTGCCGCCTTCAAAATCTATGACGTAGGAATCCAGACTGGCGTCATACTCAACAGGGCAAAAATGGCAGTTGAGCATATTGCAGATCTCGGACGACACCGCCTGGGTAGCCGCAGCGGAATCGTCTAGAAAGGTAAACAACTCATCACGCAGCACATTGAGGGAACGACCAAGCTCGGCCGTGCGACGGGAGCGAAGGCTCGATGCCATGCCGACCAGCTGGATAGACAGGTAATCGCAAATGACCTCAAGTACATTAACATCATAAGCGAGCGGTGCCTGGGGGCGTTTCCAACCAACTTCCAGCACACCGAGGATCTGCGTACCGTAAAAAACGGGAAGACAGATTTCACTGCGGTACGGAGGCATATCCTGCATGCGCAACAGGTGCTTAGAACGATTATCCAGGTCCATGAACATACCGGAGGCGGCCTTATCGCCCTCAAGGTCCTGTTGAATCGACAAGCGACAGGCACGCGACTCGCGAAGAACATACGTCGGAATGCCGGCGCCATACGGCAAAAACTCGGGCAGGTAGCTGTCGAGCAGCTCCTTGGAAACACCGCGAAGCTTAAAGCCGCCGCTCTCAGAAAAATAGATAGCAGCACCCGAAGCATCGAGCGTTCCTACAAGCTGGTTCAAAACGGTATCAAGCAGGCTGGGTAACTCATCGGAGCCCACAGTGCTCATAATGACCGAGAGCGTCCCAGAGAGACGCTTGTTCGCCACTCTAAGCTCCGATAACGCACGCTTGAGTTGCCGGTCGTGAGAATACTGTTCCTCGATACTGTGAAGCGCCACCAGGACACGTGGTGCGCGGCGCCCAAAGATGCGTGGAGGCGTTACGGAGCCCGCACGAACCAAGACGGGAATAAAAGAGCCGTCACTCAGCTTGAGCATCAGTTCGTTCTCGGAGCCATCAGTTTCAAATGGCAGACGATGTTCCGTCGCACGTTCAAAAGCGGACGAGTACAGGACGTCTTTAACATCTCCGCCGATGACGTCGGCGCGTTCCTCGCACATCAAACCAAGTAAGCGATTATTCACATGCAGAATGGTTCCGTCGAGCTCGCAGATGATGACAGCATCGCTCGTGATCTCGACTAGTTGGGCAACGTCTGCCCACTCGTTGCGTTCAAGCGTTTCCACCGTGGACCCCACCGTCTATCGGTAACAAAAAAGCCTCCGAAGAGGCTTCTCAAATGCGATGGTGTCGGAGGCGGGACTTGAACCCGCATGACCAAAAAGCGGTCACTAGCACCTCAAGCTAGCGCGTCTGCCAATTCCGCCACTCCGACATGCTATATTGTTGATTCGCGGTTCGTTTTGTTGGACCCGCGCGTTCAACGAGGAAGATAATAACCTATGTTTCGAGAACTGTGCAAGCACTTTTTTGAAAAAAGTTTACGAATTTGTAAAAGCGCAGGTAGATCTGTATGTCCGGCCCCGAATCGGTGTTGCCTCCCGGCGCGTCCTCGGGCATGAGCGATATTTTGCTACGCACTTCGTGCTGCAAAATATCGCTCCCCCTGCGGAATGCGCCGGGAGGCAACACCGATTCGGGGCCTACGGCCACATTCTCTAAACACAGTTCTCAAACATGTTCTGGGGGCTGATAAAAAGTTTGTGGCTCGGCTTTGCCGAGCCTTTATATAAGGAGGCCGGAGCTAAAGCTCCGGCCTCGCTCAAATTCTTATTAGATTAAGTGAGCGATCAGGGAATCGCACTCCCCCTGCCGAGTTGCCACAGGGCCCGTGCTGGACTTAGTTTTCAGAACATTCCGCAGACCAGGAAACCCCCTTATCCGCAGCTCCGAAGGAGCAGGATAAGGGGGTTTCCATGGTCGAGGACGTTCTGAAAACTAAGTCCAGCACGGGCCCGGACAAACAACCGACTACAGGTCGATGTGCGATTCCTTGATCGGGAACGGCTCGGCGAAGTGGCAGGCGCAGCAGTGACCCGGTGCGACTTCCTTAAACTCGGGAAGCTTCTCGGAGCAGATGCCCTGCGCGATCGGGCAGCGCGTGTGGAAACGGCAACCGGTCGGCGGATCCAGCGGCGACGGCGGATCGCCAGCGAGAATGATGCGCTTGCGGGTCTTCTGGATATCCGGATCGGGCACCGGCACGGCAGACAGCAGCGACTGCGTGTACGGGTGGTGCGGCTCGCTATAGAGCGTCTTCCAGTCCGAAACCTCGACCATCTTACCCAGATACATAACGGCAACACGGTCGGAGATATGCTGCACGACAGAGAGGTCGTGAGCAATGAAGAGATAGGCCGTACCGAACTTGTCCTGGAGCTCCTTAAGAAGGTTCAGAACCTGGGCCTGAATGGAAACATCCAGAGCGGAAACAGGCTCGTCGCAGATAATCAGCTTGGGCTTCAGAGCAAACGCGCGGGCGATGCCGACACGCTGGCGCTGGCCGCCCGAGAACTCGTGCGGATAGCGGTTGATGTGCTCGGGGTTCAGACCGACGACATCCAGCAGCTCGCGGACACGCTCGATACGCTCTTCCTTGGTGCCCACACCATGAATGGTCATGGGCTCGGAGACGATCTCACCAATCGTCATACGAGGGTTCAGCGAAGCATAGGGATCCTGGAAGATAAACTGCATCTCGCGACGCATATCCTTGATCTCGTGCTTGCTCATCTCGGCAACATCTTTGCCCTGGAAGAACACCTTACCTGCCGTCGGCTTCGTCAGGCGCATGATGGTGCGGCCCGTGGTGGACTTACCGCAACCAGACTCGCCGACCAGGCCAAAGGTCTCGCCCGGATAAATCTCGAACGAAATGTCATTCACAGCAGAGACGACACGCTTGGAGAAGCGCTTGGCGAACATGCCGGACTCAGCGGGAAACTCCTTAGAGAGGTGCTCGACCTTCAGCAGCGGAGTGCGCTCGTTATTGTCTGTCATTTACGCCTCGCCTCCCTTCTTGGAATCCTTGCGCGTGCGGGACGTCTCAGGGGCGTTCTTGAGGAACTCGGGGTCACCGGAATAATGGCACGCAGAATAGTGGCCGGACTCGGTGACAACGCGCTCGGGGCGCTGCTTGCGGCACTTGTCCGTCGCATAGGGGCAGCGAGGAGAGAAGACGCAGCCCTCGGGCAGGTTCATGAGCGAAGGCGGGTTGCCGTGAATCGGCGTCAGCGGCTTCTTCTCATCGATGGCCTGCTCCGGGATGGAGCGAATAAGACCCCAGGTGTAGGGATGGCGACTCTCGTAGAAGATTTCCTCAGCAGTACCGAACTCGACGGGACGGCCGGCGTACATAACCATAATCTTATCGGCCATATCGGCGACGACGCCCAGGTCATGGGTAATCATAATAATGGCGTTGCCGTTCTTCTCCTGCATCTCCTGCATGAGCTCGATAATCTGAGCCTGAATGGTAACATCCAGAGCCGTCGTGGGCTCGTCGGCAATCAGGATATCGGGATCGCAGGCAAGAGCCATAGCGATCATGACGCGCTGACGCATACCGCCGGAGAACTGGTGCGGATACTCATTGACGCGCTTCTCGGGCTCGGGGATACCCACGAGGTCCAAAAGCTCGGTGGCGCGCTTGAGCGCCTCCTGCTTGGAGTAGCCACGGTGCAGACGAAGGCCCTCGCCCACCTGCTTGCCGATCTTATA
Source organism: uncultured bacterium (assembly GCA_905214945.1). Lineage (GTDB taxonomy): Bacteria > Actinomycetota > Coriobacteriia > Coriobacteriales > Coriobacteriaceae > Collinsella. The sequence goes on along the minus strand of CAJMOC010000012.1, from coordinate 39,658 downwards.
GACCGGGTTCAAGGAGGTCATAGGATCCTGGAAGATCATCGCGATATCGTTACCGCGAATGTGCTGCATCTCTTCCTCGGTCATCTCGAGGATAGAACGACCGCGATAGCGAACGTCGCCGCCCTCAATCTTTCCCGGAGGCATCGAGATAAGACCCATGATGGTCATGGCGGTCACGGACTTACCGGAGCCGGACTCACCGACGACACCGAGGGTCTCGCCACGATCGAGCGTGTAGGAGACACCGTCGACAGCGCGAACAACGCCATCTTCGGTGTGGAAATACATCTTAAGGTCATCGACCTCGAGCAGATGCTGGCCCTCGGGAACCGGCTGGTCCTTCAGGTCCACATAGTTCTTGTTCTTCTTCATCCTTATGCGTCCTTCATCTTGACGTCGAGGGCGTCGCGCAAACCGTCACCCAGCAGGGTGAAGGCGAGCACCGTCGAGAGAATTGCCAGACCGGGCATGATCATCATCCAGGGAGCAGTCAGAAGATACTGCTGACCGTCCTGAATCATGGAGCCCCACGAAGGCGTAGGCGGAATAACGCCCATGCCGAGGAAGGACAGAGCGGACTCGGTCAGAATGGCGCCACCGATGTTCATGGTCGCGTAGACCACGATGGAAGCAACGGAGTTCGGGAAGATATGGCGCATCACGATACGCGCATCGGATGCACCCATCGCGCGAGCGGCGTCAACATAATCGTTCTCTTTGACCGTTAGGATCGCAGATCGGAAGACACGGGCAATCGAGGGCCAGCCGAGAATACCGATGGCGATGAAAACATTCTGAAGACCACGACCGATAACGGCGATCATGGCGACAACGAACAGCACGTACGGGAACGCTAGGAAGATATCCGCGAAGCGCATGATGATCGTATCCCAGATGCCGCCATAGAAACCGGCCAGGGCGCCCATGATCAGACCGATCACCGTGGAGATGGCGGTGGCCATAATACCGACGGAAAGCGAAACGCGCGCGCCGTAGATAACTCGGACGAGAATGTCGCGGCCAAGGGCGTCGGTACCAAACGGGTGCTCGGCACACGGAGCCAGCAGCGAAGTCTCGGCCATGGTCGTCGAGTCAGAAGCCGTCGGCGACCCGAGCCAGGGCTTAGCCCACAGGTCTGCGGTCAAGGCAACCAAAACGACGATGATAATCCAGCAGATACCGATAACGGCGAGCTTATTCTTGCGAAGACGCTTGAAAGCGTCGCCCCACAGCGTGCGGGACTTGGCGGGAGCAGATGCGGACTTGGTGGCGGTAGCCTGCTCCTGAGACTGAGAATCAGTTTCCTGCATGAGACGTACCTCCCTTAGGCCTTATCCGACGGACCGCCGAGGCGGATACGCGGGTCGAGGAATGCATAGCTAATGTCGACGAGAAGGTTGATCACCATAACGACGACAACGATGAGCGTAACGCCGCCCATAACGATGGGCCAGTCGCGCATGCTAATGGCGCGGTAGACCTCAGAGCCGATACCGGGCCAGTTAAAGACCGTCTCGGTCAGGATGGCGCCCGAAAGCATGCCGCCGAAGTCGACACCAATATAGGTAACAACGGGGATGAGTGCATTCTTAAGCGCATGCCTGACGATGATCGCGCGATTGGAGAGACCCTTGGCCTTTGCCGTGCGGATGTAATCCTGATTCATGACGTCGAGTAGCTGCGAGCGCATGATGCGGGCAGCATAGGCGGTCGAAACCGAAGCCAGCGTGATGGTCGGAAGCACATAGTGCATCCAATCCTGATACTGAGAGCTGGAGCCGCCGGCACCCGAAATCGGCATGGAGAAAGCGCCGCCGGTGGCATCCTTAAGGATGACGCCAAAGAACAGCTGCAGCAGCATGCCGAGCCAGAAGGCAGGAACAGCAACGAGGATCGACGTGGTGAGCGTTACCAAAATATCCCAGAAGGAATAGCGCTTTACCGCCGAAATGATACCCGCACCGATACCCATGATTGCCTCGAGCACAATGGCGCACGCGGCGAGTTTAACCGTGTACGGATACTTCTGGGCAAAGATTTCCGCAACCGGCAGCTTGCGCTGATACGAATTGCCCAGATCGCCATGAAGCAGACCATTCATGTAATTCAAGTATTGGTCCACAAGCGACGTTGGAACGGGATCGCCGTTCTCGTCAAGGATCGCGTTGCCGTCCTCGTCCGCCTGGACCAGGTGATAGCGCACGCGAAGTTGAAGCTCTACCTCGGGGGACAGAGCCTTGTCTCCACCGATCAGCTTGATCGGGTCTCCCGGCACAATATTCTGGAGGGCGAACAGAATCAACGTAACGCCCAAAAATACCGGGATGAACTGAAGCACACGTTTAACGATGTACTTACCCATACCACTCCCCTATCTAGGGATTAACCTAAATGGGATGCCGATCGCCAGACCGGCATCCCAAAATTACCATCAGCCAGTTTACCCCAGGTTAGGGAGAACTGTATGTTTCCCATGAGGTCTACGTAAATACTTGACCCTCATGGAAGCTGCAAAACTCTTAGGCGAGCTCAGCGGTACCCAGATCGGCGTGCTTCTGCGGATCGACATAGAGGTACTTGACGCGATCGGAGCCGACGATGGTGTGCGTGTAGAACATCACCGGGATAACCGGGCAGTCAGCGGCGACCATAGCGTCAGCCTCCTGCATCTTGGCGATGCGCTCGTCGTCGTCAACCGTGGCACGGGCCTCATCGACCTTGGCGTCGAACTCGGGGTTGTTGTAACCAGAGCGGTTGTCGCCACCGAGGGAGTCGGAGTGGAACAGCGGGTACAGGAAGTTATCCATGATCGGGTAATCGGCGATCCAGCCCAGACGGCCGAACTGATAGTTGAAGTTCTGATACTGCTCGAGCAGGGCAGACCACTCGGGAGTATCGGAGACGGCGGTGACGCCCACCTTGGCGAGGTCGCCGATGATGGACTCCATGATCTCCTTGTGGCCACCGTCCTGGTTGTAGGACAGGGTCACATTGATGCCACGATCGCCGTTAGCGCCAGCGGGAGCGACCTTGTCGAGGTACTCGTTAGCCTTGTCGACGTCATAGGCGCAGAACTCCCATGCGCCCTCCTTGTAGCCGGCGATTCCCGGAGGAACGATGCCGTCAGCGGGGGTACGGGTGCCCTTGAAGATGGTCTTGCAGATGGCCTCACGGTTGATAGCCAAGGAGATGCCCCTGCGCAGGTCAGCGTTGTTGAACGGCTCGGCCGTGGTGTTACACGTCAGATAGTACGTGGAAGGCTCGGAGCCGAGCAGCATGCGCTCGCCATCACCCATGGTGTAGCCATCCTTGGACTCGCCGCGGTCCTTCTTGGCGGCGTCGATCTGAGCAACGGGAACGTCGCAGACATCGAGGTTGCCGGCCTGGAACTCCTTGTAAGCGGTCTCCACGTCCTTGATGACCTGGAAGTGGATGGCGTCGATCTTGGCCTTGTCGCCATAGTAATCGTCAAACTTCTTGAGGTTGATCTCCTGACCATCCTCCCACTTGCCGTCCATCATGAACGGGCCGTTACCGACCGGGGCAAGGTAGAAGCTCTTGACATCGGACTCGGCGCACTCGGGAACCGGGGACAGAGCCGGGTGAGAGGCGACGAACGGGAAGTCGGCGTAGGCGGAAGTCAGCTTGACGACGAGGGTCTCGTCATCCGGGCAGGTAACGCCGGACAGCTCGGTAGCATTACCGGCAAGCAGATCGTCATAGCCCTCGACCATGGAAAGGTGGTAGGAGACCTCGGAAGGACCATACTCGGTAGCGATGGCCGACTTAGTGTTGACCAGGCGCTCCCAGCCGAGCTTGAAGGATTTGGAGGTAACGTCGTCACCGTTGTGGAACTTAGCCTTCTTGATCTTGAAGGTAAACTCAGTGGCGTCGTCGTTAGCCTCAAAGGACTCGCAAGCCAGCGGAACGATCTCGCCCTTCTCGTTATCGTACTCCGTCAGAGCGTCGAAGAGCTGGTACTCGACCTGAGTGCCCTGATCCTCCTGGACGTTGTAAGGGTCGATGCAGACCGGGTTGTTGATGTAGAAGTTCAGCGTCGAACCGGAGTCAGATCCGGAAGCGTCGCCGCCCTTCTTGCCGCACGCAGCAAGAAAAGCCATGGAGCTCGCAGCGAGGGTGCCGCCAACAAAGGCGCGACGACCCATAACGGGCTGGTGGAACATAGAATCAGCCATGCCATCCTCCTTATGAGATAGGACAAAGTGAATTCGGCCGGGCAACGTCGAGACAGCCCTTTCGAACCATTCAAACGCGGTCCGCCGTTATGGCTGGTTATGCAGTGCGGACCAACGTTTCGCAATACAGTAGCGCATTTTATGCACAATATGGCGCTAATTCCGGTTAACGGTCGAGAATTTCTTTAGTTAGGCGAAGTATGTGGGGATATTTTGACTCTGTTACAAGTCTGTAAACAAAAAGGGCCCCACACATGCGGGACCCTTTGCAAACGTATATACGCCGATGCTTAGTAGCCGACGATGCCCTGCGGGAAGAAGAACATGCACAGCACAACGCACACGGAAAACACGACAGCCATGATAACGGTCAGGCGGTCAAGGTTCTGCTCCATGACGCCCGTGGCAGAGCTGGAGTTATACAGCGAGCTAGCGATCATATCCGAAACGCCGGTGCCCTTACCGGAGTGCATCAGGACGAGAATCGTCAGCGCCACGGCAGAGATAGCCCAAACGACAAACAGAAGAATCTGGAACGGACCCATAGATAAGCTCCTTAATAGAACAATTTAAACTCCAGTACTGTACCACAACCTCCAACACTCCCCCATCCGCCATTTAGGGACGGGGTAGAAATGGCAGAAATACCAAAAAAGGGGTCGTCCGGTTGTGGACAACCCCCTTACTAGAAAACGGTATTTGTTTTCTATTAGGCCTCGGTGGCGAGCACGCGACCCGTCATCTCGGCGGAAGGCTCAAGACCAGCCATGGTGAGCATGGTCGGAGCGATATCGGAGAGACGGCCGTCCTCGATACCGGTGAGCTTGGCCTTATCATCAACGATGATGAACGGCACGCGGTTGGTAGTGTGAGCCGTGAACGGATGCTTGGAACCATCGGAAGCGACGTCAAACATGTGGTCGGCGTTACCGTGGTCGGCGGTGATCAGCGCAAAGCCGCCCTTGGCGAGAATCGCCGGGACAACCTTGGACAGAGCATCGTCAACAGCCTCGACGGCCTTAACGGCGGCGTCGAATACACCGGTGTGACCAACCATGTCGCAGTTCGCGAAGTTCACGATGTAGAAATCAGCGCGATCCTCGTTGATAGCGGCGACAAGCTTCTCGGTAACCTCGGGAGCGCTCATCTCGGGCTGCAGATCGTAGGTAGCGACCTTGGGGGAAGCGACGAGCACGCGCTCCTCGCCCTCCTTGGGCTCCTCGATGCCGCCGTTGAGGAAGAACGTCACGTGGGCGTACTTCTCGGTCTCGGCGGTGTGCAGCTGCTTCAGGCCATTGGCGGCGATAACGTCGGCCAGGACGTTCTCGGGGAACGTCTTGGGGAAGGCGACCTCGACGTCAAACGTCGGATCATACTCGGTCATCGTCACAAAGTGCGAGAGCTTAATCTGCTCGCGCTCAAAGCCGTCGAACTCCTTGTCCGTGAACACGCGAGTCATCTGACGAGCGCGGTCGGGACGGAAGTTGAAGAAGATGGCCGCGTCGCCCTCGTGAATGCCCTCGTTGTGGGCAGCGAAGGGCTCGACGAACTCGTCGCCGCGCGGATCCTTCTCGTAGTAGGCCTTGATACCGGCAACGGGGTCGGTATCGGCATCGGACGCGTTGACCATGACGTCGTAGGCACGCTGGATGCGCTCCCAGCGGTTGTCGCGGTCCATAGCCCAATAGCGGCCCGAAACGGTGGCAACGCGAGCGTCGCAACCGGTCTCCTCGGAGATCTTAGCCAGGAAGGCGCAGAACTCGCTCATGTAGCCGGCACCGGACTGCGGGTCGACGTCGCGGCCATCCATGAAGGCGTGGACGCGAACGGTCTTGACGCCATGCTGGGCAGCCATCTTGACCAGAGCCTCGACGTGGTTCATGTGAGAATGAACACCGCCAGGGCTCATAAGGCCCATGAGGTGCAGGGTCTTGCCTTCGGCCTTGACGTCGTCCATAGCCTTGACGAAGACCTCGTTCTTGGCGATGGAGCCGTCCTTGATGGCGTTGTTGATGCGCGAAAGCTCCTGGAACACGATGCGACCGGCACCGATGTTGAGGTGACCCACCTCGGAGTTGCCCATCTGACCGTCGGGAAGGCCCACGTCCTCGCCCGAAGCACCGAGCGTGGTGTGAGGATACTTCTCGTACAGGCTATCAAGGAAGGGCGTCTTGGCAGCGGCGACGGCGTTCTCGCCATCAGCCGGAGCAAGGCCGCAGCCATCCATGATGATCAGGAGTGCAGGAAGATGACGCTGTGCCATATGTCCTACTCGCCTGCCTTGACGACCATAGAGGCGAAGTCGGCAGCCTTGAGCGAAGCGCCGCCCACGAGGGCGCCGTCAACGTCGGGCTTGGCGACGAGCTCGGCAATGTTGCCGGGCTTAGCGGAACCGCCGTAGAGAACGCGGATGCCGTTAGCGAGCTCCTCGCCGAACATCTCCTTGAGGGTCTCACGGATAGCGCCGCAGACCTCCTGAGCGTCCTCGGCGGTAGCGGTCTTGCCGGTGCCGATAGCCCAGATGGGCTCGTAGGCGACGACGACCTGCTTGGGGCAGGTGATCTCAAGACCAGCAAGGCCAGCCTTGACCTGGTTCACGACGTGCTCGACATAGGTGCCAGCCTCGCGGACCTCGAGGGACTCGCCGCAGCAGAAGACGGGAACAAGACCGGCGGCAACGAGGGCCTTGGCCTTCTTGTTCTGGTCCTCGTCGGTCTCGTGGAAGTAGTCGCGACGCTCGGAGTGACCGATGATGCAGTAGGTGCAGCCAGCGGACTTGAGCATGTCGCAAGAGGACTCACCGGTGAAGGCACCCTTGGCCTCCCAGTACACGTTCTGTGCACCGAGGGCGATGGGGGCAGCCTGAATGCGGTCATGAACCGTGGTGATGTCAATGGTCGGAGGGCAGACGAGCACCTCGACGCCAGCCGGAACCTCGGGCAGAGCCTGAGCCAGCTCGTCGGCGAGCTTGGCGGCCTCGGCGACGTCGTTGTTCATCTTCCAGTTACCAGCGATAAGAAGGGTGCGATTAGGCATCGAGAAGCGCCTCCACTCCGGGCAGGGCCTTACCCTCGACGAGCTCCATGGAAGCGCCACCACCGGTGGAGATCCAGCTCATCTTGTCGGCCAGGTTGAACTTGTTGACAGCCGCGACAGAGTCACCACCGCCGATGATCGAGGTGCAGTCGGCCTCGGCGACGGCCTCGGCGATAGCCTGGGTGCCGTGAGCGAAGTTGTCGAACTCGAAGACGCCCATGGGGCCGTTCCAGAACACGGTCTTGGCGCCCTTGACGGCCTCGGCGTAGAGCTCCTCGGTCTTGGGGCCGATGTCCATGCCCTCACGATCGTCGGGGATAGCGTCGGAAGCGACAACCTCGGGGACAGCGTCCTCGCCAAAGTGATCGGCAACGCGGTTGTCGATGGGGAGCAGGATCTTGACGCCCTTTTCCTCGGCCTTCTTGAGCATCTCGCCGGCGCGCTCGACCCAGTCCTCTTCCTTGAGGGACTGACCGACGGTCAGGCCCTGAGCCAGGAAGAAGGTGTAGGCCATGCCCCCACCGATGATCAGGGTGTCAGCGGAGTCGATGAGGTGATCGAGAACGCCGATCTTGGAGGAAACCTTGGAACCGCCGACGATAGCGACGAAGGGGCGCTCGGGCTCGGCGAAGATGCCGGTCAGCGTGTCGACCTCCTTCTCGAGCAGGAAGCCAGCGACTGCGGGCAGGTAAGCGGCGGGGCCCACGACGGAACCCTGGGCGCGGTGAGCGGTGCCGAAGGCATCGAGAACGAAGACATCACCATAGGAAGCGAGCTTCTTGGCGATCTCGGGATCGTTCTTCTTCTCACGCTTGTCAAAACGGACGTTCTCGAGAACGAGGACCTTGCCCGGCTCGACGGCGGCGACAGCCTCAGCAGCCTTCTCGCCGTAGGTGTCGGCGACAAAGGCAACGTCGAGACCAGAGAGCTCAGCGAGCTTCTTGGCGACGGGCTCGAGGGACAGCTCAGGCTGGAAGCCGGTGCCCTCGGGACGGCCGAGGTGGCTCATGAGGATGACGCGAGCGTTGTGCTCGACGAGGTAGTTGATGGTGGGCAGGGCAGCCTTGATACGGGTGGTGTCGCCAACGACGCCATCCTTGATAGGCACGTTAAAGTCAACGCGGACGAGAACGCGCTTGCCGTCGACATCGATGTCGCGGACGGTCTTCTTGGTAAAGGCCATGTTTGCTTCTACCTTTCGTACGTGTCTGCCTCCCATTACGGCAGACGATTTCTTATAAAAAGGGCGCGACCCTAGGGTGTAAGCCCTATAAGGCCGCGCCCTTCTTTAGACGCTCAACGAGCTATTCGCTAAAAGCTAAATTAAGCAACGAACTTCTCGAAGTACTTGATGGTGCGGACCATCTGAGAGGTGTAGGAGTTCTCGTTGTCGTACCAAGAGGTGACCTGAACGAGGGTCTGGCCGTTGCCGAGGTCAGAGCACATGGTCTGAGTGGCGTCGAAGATGGAGCCATGGGTCTCGCCGATGATGTCGGTGGAGACGATGTCGTCCTCGTTGTAACCGAAGGTCTCGGAGATGGTGGCAGCGTAGGCCTTCATAGCAGCGTTGACCTCGTCGACGGTGACCTTCTTGTCAACGACAGCGTAGAGGTTGGTGATGGAGCCGGTCGGCGTCGGGACGCGCTGGGCGGCACCGATGAGCTTACCGTTGAGCTCGGGGAGAACCAGGCCGATAGCCTTGGCAGCACCGGTGGTGTTGGGGACGATGTTGACGGCGCAGGCGCGGCTACGACGCTTGTTGCCCTTGCGCTGCGGGCCGTCGAGCGGCATCTGGTCGCCAGTCCAGGCGTGAATGGTGGTCATGATGCCGGACACGATGGGAGCGAAGTCGTTCAGACCCTTGGCCATCGGGGCGAGGCAGTTGGTGGTGCAGGAAGCAGCGGAGATGATGTTGTCCTCAGCGGTCAGCGTCTCGTGGTTGACGTTGTACACGATGGTGGGCAGATCGCTGCCAGCCGGAGCGGAGATGACGACCTTCTTGGCGCCAGCGTTGATGTGGGCCTGAGCCTTAGCCTTGCTGGTGTAGAAGCCGGTGCACTCGAGAACGACGTCGACGTCGAGGTCGCCCCAAGGCAGGTTGTTGGCGTCGGCCTCCTTGTAGATCTTGATCTCCTTGCCGTCAACGGTGATGGAATCCTCGCCAGCAACGACCTCGTGATCGCGAGCGTAGTTGCCCTGCGTGGAGTCGTACTTCAGCAGGTAAGCGAGCATATCGGGAGAGGTGAGGTCGTTGATAGCGACGATCTCGGAGCCCTCATGACCGAACATCTGACGGAAAGCCAGACGACCGATGCGACCGAAGCCGTTAATAGCAACCTTTACTGCCATTGTGTCTCCTTTCGTAAGGCCCCCGCAAGCTACAGCGCCTGCCGTTGAGGCCCACAAACTAACCACTCGCCTAATATACCTTTTTTTTGACTTGAATTTCACGAGAATGCTCGAAATTGAAAATCAAATTTACGTTAAAACGTTTTAAATACTAAAACAGCAGCTAAATCCGTATATAAGTCGATACTTTAATCTACCTGTTTGCTTCAATGAGCTTTTCAAGCCGTAAAACACGATGGTAGAGGGCCGACTTCGACAAGGGAGGGTCAGCCATCTCCCCTAAATCACGCAGCGAAAGATCGGGATAGCGCTCGCGCAGGTCGCAAAAGACCGCCAAGGCATCCGGAAGCGCATCGCGAAGGCCTCGCTGCTCGAGCTCATCGATAAGCGCAAGCTGATGCTGGGCAGCACCGGCGCTTCTGGTCTGGTTGGCGAGCTCGGCGTTCACGCGACGGTTCACATCGTTCTTAACCAACTTGACCGCGCGCGCCTCCTCAATCTCGGCAACGCTGCGCTTGGCACCAATCAGCTTTAATAGATGCTCGATTTCCTCGGCGCTCTTAATGTACACGGCATATGACCCCCGCCGCGCATTAACACGAGCATGGACCCCAATCTGCTCCAACAGATCGCAAAGCCCCTTGGCATATTGCTCGCCCTGCACCGCGATCTCCAAATGAAAGTCGCCGCGGGGATCGGCCACGAAACCGCCCGCGATGAGCGCGCCGCGGATGTAGGCAAGCCTGCAGCAGGGACGGGCAACGATGTGCCGGGGAACACCGGCGACGAGCCCTCCCCTGCGGTCGAGAATGCCCAGCAGCACCAGAGCCTTGTCCAGGTCGGGTTGATCGGGCAAGGTGATGAGGTAGTTTCGAACCTTATGCAATACAGATTTACGGACGGTGAACTCCGTTTTGAGCTTAAGGATGCGATGCGTCAGTGTGATCATCGTGCGCGCGACGGCGCCCGTCTCGGTCGCGACCGTCAAACGATACCGCCCGGAGCCGGCCAACGAAAGCGTACCGCTCACACGCGTCAGGGCGGCAAGCGTCGACAAATCGCAGTATTCACATTCGGGTTCGCAGCGCGCAAGCTCGTCGCGCACCTCAGCGGTAAACGACATGCAGGCCTATGCCTTCGTGTTGGCGCGCGACAGGTCGCGGTGGGAGATGCTCACGTGATACTGGGCGCCTTCCAGGTAACGGGCCGTGGCCTCGGCAATGGCGACGCTACGGTGCTGTCCGCCCGTGCAGCCGATGGCGATAGAAAGCTGCGGCTTACCCTCCGCGATATAGCCCGGCATCACCGTATCGAGCAGCTGCGTCCAGGCCTTCCAGAACTCCTGGGTCTTGGGATGGTCCAGAACAAAGTCGGAGACTTTCTTATCGAGACCGGTCATGGTACGCATCTCGGGATCGTAAAACGGATTGGGCAGGAAGCGAACGTCGATCATAATGTCCGCCTCGACGGGCATACCGTGCTTAAAGCCAAACGAGAACACGTGAACGTCCATGAGCTGCTGGTCGGACAACTCGGAGAACGCCATGCGCAATTTGTTGCGCAGGGCAGAGGTGCGCAGGCGGCTCGTGTCGATAATCATATCGGCTCGATCGCGCACGCCCTGCAGCTGAAGGCGCTCGCGCTGAATGGCATCGGCCGTAGTCTCCCCCGGCTTGGCAATGGGATGACGGCGGCGATTTTCGCTGTAGCGACGAATCAGCACCTCGTCAGAAGCCTCCAGGAACACGATGTCGCAGCTCATCTCGCGCTCTTCGAGCGCGGCGACCGCATCGAGCAACTCGTCAAACAGTCCCTGGCTACGCAAATCGCAGGTGACGGCGAGATGCCTGCCCACGCCCGTATTGATGCCGACGAGCTCGGCAAGCTGGGCGATGAGACGCGGAGGTAGGTTATCAATGCAAAAATAGCCCATGTCCTCGAACACGTGCATGGCCTGTGTGCGGCCCGATCCGGACATTCCGGTGATGATGACGATATCGGGGATGCGCTCCGAGCGCTCCGCCGCATCCATGGCATCTCCCTTTTGCATGTGCTGCCTCCCAAAAACAAGCGCGGGACCCAGCAACCCGGATCCCGCGCGGTCAATTGCCTATATTGAGTATACCGCCCCGAGCGGATACGAGGCCTGTCTTACGCCTCAAGCGCAGCCTTGAACCAACTCGTAATACTCGTGGGGTGCGTGATGGCGGTGCCGACGACAACGGCCCAGGCGCCAGCATCGATCGCAGCGCGAGCCTCCTCGGGCGTGTGCACGCGGCCCTCGCAGATGATGGGAAGACCGGGGAATTCCTCGGTCGCCTGACGCAGGAGTGGCAGGTCGGGGCCATCGGCCATGGTGCAGTCGATGGCGGCGACGCCGTGAGAAAGCGTGGTGGATACCAGGTCAAAGCCCATATCAACCGCACGGCGAATGTCCTCGATGGTGGCACAATCCGCCATCAGGAGCACGCCCTCCTCGTGCAGCGGGCGGAAGGTATCCTCGACGGTCTTGCCATCGGGACGCGGACGATCGGTGGCGTCGATCGCCACGATATCGGCACCGGCAGCAACGCAGGCGCGAGCGTGACGCAGCGTCGGCGTGATGTAAACGCCCTCGTGTCCATCCTTCCACAGGCCGATGACGGGAACCTCACAGCGACCCTTAATAGCGGCAATGTCGGCAAGGCCCTGACAGCGAATGGCGGCGGCGCCGCCAAGCTCGCAAGCGCGAGACATTTGAGCCATGGTCTCGGGCGTACGAAGCGGCTCGCCCATATACGCCTGAACGCTCACGACGAGCTTGCCCTTCAGGGATTGAATCAAAGGATTGACGGTCATGTGCGACTCAACCTTTCTCAAAACAGCCTTCTGAGACACCGCACCTTGACGTTCAAACCGTCGCTCGCGTACCGAAGTACGCTTCGCTCCTCTTTCACGTCAATCTGCGGCACCTCAGAAGGCGCACTTGGTAGTTATGTTTACTTCAACGACGCAAGAAGGTGTTCGGCGGCACCGATGAGCGGAGCATCGCCCTCCAGAGAACCGATGAGGATCGGCGTGTCCTGAAGCGGATCGAGCGCCTGGCTGGCATAGCCCTCGTGCACCGAATCCTTCCACGTCTGCGAACGCCAATCGGGACCTTGGTGAATCACGCCGCCCGAAAGCACGATGACCTCAGGGTCCAGGATGTTAGCGAGCGAGCCCAAGCTGGCGCCCAGCGCAAAGCCGGCGTCGTGGATGACCTCGGTTGCCTTTGCGTCGCCCGCGCGGCACAGGTCGTTCACATCGCGACCGACCGAAGGACGGCTGGGGTCGACGCGGCCAAAGCGCTCATCGTACATACGACCAATGGAAGTGCCCGAAGCGACAGACTCAAGATGGCCGGAACGCCCGCAGGCGCAGGGAATGCCGGCGGCAGCCGAGCACTCGATGTGGCCCATATGGCCAGCAGCACCATGGAAGCCCTGCATCACGCGGCCGTTCTCGACATATGCGCCGCCAATGCCCGTACCGATGCCCAGGCACAAGACGGAGAACTTGCCCTTGCCGACGCCCCAGTGGGCCTCGCCCAGAGCATGAGCCTGCACGTCGCCTACAACGGCAACGGGAAGACCGAGATCCTCACGCAGACGCGGCCCCAACTGAACGCCGGACCAGCCGGGCATGATCTCATTGGCATACGCGATGGCGCCCGTCTTGGGATCGACGACGCCGGCGGCACCGATACCGACGCCAAGGACCTCGACATCGGGATTCGCCTCGAGAGCAGCCTTGATGGACGCCTCAATACGCTGGAAGACGGCCTCGCCGCCCTCTTGGGCCTCCGTGGGAACCTCGGCCTCAAAAACGGGATGGGGCACACTACCGTCAGCCGGGTACTCCATGATGGCAGTCGCAATCTTAGTTCCGCCGATATCGACAGAGCAGACGTACTTGTTCTCCATGTCGCTCTCCTTCGGAGATAAAAAACAACTATAGGAAATGCGCCGTCAGGCTAGCCGTCACAGCGCAGTAAAGGTTTTCCTGGTGCCCAAGATCGCCGAGAAACCGTGTGGCCATTGACCTAATAGTCATGGCCACACGGTTGAACGGCGAGGTCGGGTGCCTGGGAAAGCTTTACAGGAGGCCGTTGTCCTGGAGGACCTTCCTAATAGCCTCGACGTTCTCGCCGGTCATGGCCTTCACCGGGCGCGGCATGGTCGGGCTGTCGAAGATACCCATGAGGTTCATAGCGGTCTTGAAGGCGCCGACGCCACCGGCATAGCCCTGGACGCCCGAGGTGACATCCCAGATGTGCGAAATCTCATTGAGGCGATCCTGCTCGGCCTTGACGGTAGCCCAGTCACCAGCCTGAGCGGCCTTCCACTGACGAACGTAGCCCTCGGGCTCAACGTTGGCGAGACCCGGGACAGAGCCGTCGGCGCCACCGAGGTAAGCACCGTCGACAACAACCTCGTGGCCGGTGAGGATGCTCATCGGATGGCCGTTCTTCTCGTTCTCCTGAACGAGGTAGCGGAACGAGATGTCATCACCCGAGGAATCCTTGACGCCAGCAAGGACGCCCTCGGCGCCGAGCTTGGCAAGGAGCTTCCAGGGGAGCTTGGTGTGAACGCAGACGGGAATGTCATAGGCAAAGATGGGCAGGTCAAGCTCCTCGTGCAGGATGCGGAAGTGCTCCTCGACCTCGGTCATGCCCTGCAGGGCATAGAACGGGCAGGTGGCGACGAGGGCATCGGCGCCCAGCTCCTGAGCGACCTTGCCGTGCTCAATCATGCGCTCGGTCTCGGTATCGATGATGCCGACCAGAACAGGCACGCGGTGGTCGACGATGCGGACGGCCTCGGCGATGATCTGGCGACGACGCTCGTCGGTGGAGAAAACGACCTCACCCGAAGAGCCCAAGAAGAACAGGCCATCGACGCCGGCATCGATCATGCGGTTGATGCTGCGCTCAAAGGAGGCAACATCGAGCTGGTGATCTTCGGTATCGGGAACAACGACGGGAGGGATAACGCCGGTGAATTTCTGAGTTGCCACAAGAATCTCCTTAGTTGTCTGGCGGGCGGCCCTATGCCACCCACTCTTGTTGGCAGTGTCCAGGCCGTCTAGGCCAAAGAACACGAGTGGAACGTTTGGTTAAAAAAGTCTACGACTTCGTTTTCGAACGCATTGATGCGCTCGTGAGCGTATTTTGCATAGATGATATGCCTCCGGTCACACTCAAGACCGTTGAATACGGCAAACTGATCCTTGGGATCGCTCACGGTATCCATAAGCGATGTGCCCATGAGCACCGATCCGCGCACCCGAGACGACAGCACCTCGAGGCCGCCAGGAAGCGGATTGGCAACCGCCGTGCGGGCGAGGCCCCGCTCGTCCAGAGCAGAAACCGCCAGCGCGACTCCGCCGCCAAGACCCTCGCCCCATGCAAAGATGCGGTCGGGGTCCATGCCATCAAGATTGCGCGCGACCTCCGCCAACGCGCAGCCCCAACGGACGCGCCTGACAAAAGCAGGCGAGGTAATCCCCTGCCGCAGATCGCTGGGTCCAATCGCCTCATCGTCCAGCGCAAGCACGGCATATCCCATGGCCGCAAACCTCGTCATGTGATGCCATCCCCGCACGGGTCGGTCGATGTCGTGAAACATCAGACATAGCGGCACGCGCTCAGAAACTCGGGCGCGACCGGCAGGCTCGATCAAACGTGCGTGGACCACATCGCCACCAAGCTCAAAGGAAACCTCGGAGTAGCGGGCATACGGATTGGCGAAATCGATCGCCGTAATGGCCAGGCCTTGAATCTCAAGATCCATAGCACATGTCTCCAAATCAGAAACATCTGCCTGAACATCACCGTGCCAGTCCCGATATTCAGAGAGCCTTGACGAAACCGTCCCGGGAATCCCCACAAGGTCGGGGACAATCAGCTCGCCGACATTGCTCTCGCACCTAGACATGAGCCTCCCCTCCCTTGCAGAAAAACGGAATGATCAGATCGTCAAAATCCTGAATCTCCTCGTGGCCAAAGCCTTCAAAGAACTCATGACGCTTTTCACAGGTCAGGTTGTTATAGACCGCAAACTGCGTCGCTGGAGGACAGACGGTATCGGCTGTGCCGGTGCCAAACAGCACGGGGCATTTGACCATAGGGGCAAAGTTCTTGGAATCGAAGTACGCCAGCTTGGCATAGGCTTCGTCGATACGAGTCGAGTCCTCGTCAAACCAGCGAGACCAATAGCGCAGGCCCTCGTAGGCAATGTCGTCGGCATCCAAATCCCAGACCAGGCGGAAATCCGACAGGAAGGGATAGAGGATGGCGGCGCGATTGATAAGCTCGCTGTTAAGTGCACAGGTCGCAATGCCCAAACCGCCGCCCTGCGACGCGCCGTTCACAAACACACGGGCAAGATTGATGCCCTCGAGCTCGCGAACGATGCGACACAGGATGCGAATATCTTGGTGCAAGCGGACATAGTAGAGGTTGGCCGGGTCGCCGTCGATACCGGCGACGATATGGCCCGCGACCGTTGTGCCCTCAAATCCACCAATGTCCTCGGAGGGACCTCCTTGACCGGGGCAGTCGAGGGCGATGAGTGCCATGCCCATGCCCGCAAACGACGCCTGCTCAAACCAGCTGCGGCTTGCACCCGGATATCCATGGAACTGAAGTACCAATGGCACGGGCTCGTCCGAGACGGGTTTAAGGTACTTGGCATGCAGGCGAGCGCCACACATGCCGGTATACCAGAGGTCGAAAAGCTGGCAGGTCACGGCATCTGTGACCGATGCCGTCTCGATCGCATAGTCAAGCCCGACCGCGTCGGCCTCGGCCATGCGATCCTTCCAAAAGAGATCGAAATCTGATGGACGGGGCATGGCGCCTCGATATTCACCAAATTGATGTTGTAGCTCCTGAGCACTTGGCATGGCTCGTGAACCCAACCTTTCGAAATCGCAACGGAGGTGCGCCCGGCAAGGGAACCGGGCGCACGGGAGGGAAAGCGAGGCTACTCGCCGAGCTTGGGATGCAGCAGCGACGGCGCAGCGCCGAGCAGCATCTTGGTGTAGGGGTCCTGAGGGTGCTGGAAGACCTGCTTGGCCTCGCCCTGCTCGACGATCTTGCCGCCATTCATAACGATGATGTCGTCAGAGATATAGCGGACCGTCTGGATGTCATGGCTGATGAACACCATGGCCAGGCCGAGCTCCTTCTTAAGGTCGGTCAGCAGGTTCAGAATTTGCGCGCGAACTGAAACGTCCAGAGCCGAGGTGGGCTCGTCGGCGATGATGGCATCGGGGTTCAGCGACAGGGCACGGGCAATTGCGACGCGCTGGCGCTGGCCGCCCGAAAGCTGGCCGGGAAGAACCTCGGCGGCGGAGCTGGGCAGACCGGTGAGCTCCAAGAGCTCCTTGACGCGCTTCTCCTGCTCGGCCTCGGTACCCAGGTTGTGGACGCGCATGGGGTCGAGCAGTTGCTCGCGAACGACCATACGGGGGTTGAGTGCCGTGGCCGGGTTCTGGAACACGACCGAGATGACGCGACCCATGTGGCGACGGTCCTCGGCGGTACGTTTGGTAACGTCCTTGCCCTTAAAGTAGACCTTGCCGCTCGTGGGGGCCTGCAGGCCGCACATGACGTTGGCGGTGGTGGACTTACCGCAACCGGACTCGCCGACGATGCCGATCGTCTGACCGGGCATGAGCCTAATCGTTACACCCTGGACGGCGTGAACCAGGTTAGGGTGCAGAATCGAGCCGGTACGGGTCCTAAAGGTGACGTGGACGTCATCAAGGAAGATGATCGGCTCGACGCCGTTGACTGCGGTCTCGCTCATCTACATCACCTCCGCGTGAGGGGTCAAACCATTTGCCTTGAGCACCTCGTCGGGGAGCTCGGAATAGAAGTGCTCGGTGCCGGGCACGCGCTTGAAGACCGGACGGGTGTCCAGGCCAATACGCGGATGGCTCGAGCGGGGCGCGAAGCGATCGCCCTTGGGGAAATCGCGCGGGCTCGGAACGGCGCCGGGCACCTGGTGCAGGCGGCCCGAACCGCTCTCGATGGACAGAACGGAACCCAGAAGACCGCGGGTGTACTCGTGGATCGGGTTGGTGAGCAGCTCCTTGGTGGGCGCCTGCTCGATAACCTGACCGGCGTACATCACCGTGATGTTATGGGCGACCTCGGCGACCAGCGCCAGGTCATGCGAGACGAAGATCATGGCAAAGCCGAGCTTGGCCTGAAGGTCGTTGAGCAGCTTGATGACCTGCTTCTGGACGGTAACGTCCAGAGCGGTCGTGGGCTCGTCGCAGATGACCAGCTTGGGGTCGCGGGTAAGGGCCATAGCGATCAGGACACGCTGACGCTGGCCACCGGAAAGCTCATGCGGGTAGCTCTCGAGCGTACGCTTGGGGTCGAGGCCCACGAGCTCCAGGAGTTCCTCGGCGCTGCGGGTGCCGCCGCGCTTGGTGAGCTGCTTCATCTGGGCAGAGATGAGCATGGAGGGGTTGAGCGAGGACAGGGCGTCCTGATAGACCATAGCGATATCGGTACCGCGCAGGCCGAACCACTCCTTCTTGCTCATCTTGAGCAGGTCGCGGCCCTCCCAGAGGACCTCGCCGGAAAGGTGCTCGTCCTCATCGGTCAGGCCCATGATGGCCAGCGTGGTGATGGACTTACCGCAACCGGACTCGCCCACCAGGCCCATGGTCTGACCAGGACGGACGTCAAAGTTGACATGGTCGACGACGTTGATATCGCCGTGATGCTCAAACTGGATGCAGAAATCGCGGACCGAAAGGATCGGTTCGACAGACTCGTCGGGCACATGGCGATCGTCACGCTTGAGCTCGACATCGCGCAGGGCGCCAAGGCGAGCGGAGAGGGACTGGGCCTGCTCCTTGTAGGCGCGAACGGGGTCGGAGACCAGCAGGTCGGCCTCGCGACGCTTGGAGGAATCGGTCGGATCCAGGGCGGCGGAGGGAGCAGCGGCCATGGCGTCGGTAATGCCCTCGGAGAGGATGTTGAGCGCCAGGCAGGTGATCATGATGGCCAGGCCCGGGAACAGCGCCTGCCACCAACGGCCGGCGAGCACGCCGCCGCGGGCGTCGGCGAGGATGTTGCCCCAGGTAGCGGTGGGCTCCTGGATACCAGCGCCGATGAAGGTCAGCGAGGCCTCGAAGATGATGGCGTCGGCGACCAGGGTAACGGTGAAGACCATGATCGGGGCGATGCAGTTACGCAGAACATGCTTGATCAAAATCCACGGAGCCTTGGCGCCGGAAACGATGACCGCGCGGACATAGTCCTCGCCGTACTCGGACACGATGTTGGCGCGCACGATACGGGCAATCTGCGGAGTGTACATAAAGCCGATGGCGAAGATGATCGACGGCACGGAGTTGCCCAGGATGGAGACGAAGACGGCCGCGAGGGCGATGCCCGGGATGGACATGATGATGTCCAGGATACGCATGATCGTCTCGGAAACGGCCTTGCGCGAAACCGCCGCAAGGGCGCCCACGACCGAGCCGCAGACCAGAGCCATGGCAGTGGCGCCAAAGCCGATAATCAGCGAGTAACGACCACCGTAGAGCATGCGCGACAGAATGTCGCGACCCTTATCGTCGGTACCGAAGATAAATCCGTTGCCGGGAGCCTGGCGAGCCGTAAAAATCTCGACCGGGCTATAGGGGGCAAGAAGGGGCGCCAGAATCGCAGTCAGGGCGACCAGCACCAACACGACGGCGGCAATCTTAGAAGACAGCGTCATCTTCTTCCAGCCACCGAGCTTGAGCCCCTTGGAGGCAGCCTTCTCGAGCTGCTCGGTTTGCTTCTCTCGAATCTTTACCATAATCTACACCGTCCTGATGCGCGGGTTGATGAGCAGGTAGAGCATGTCAACCACGATGTTGATGATGATGAAGGCAAGAGCAACGACGATAACGACGCCCTGAACCAGGTTCGCCTCGTTGCCCTGAACGCCCTGCAGAATCGCGGTGCCCATGCCGGGGAGGTTGAAGATAACCTCGATGACGACGGCGCCGCCCATGAGGTAACCGATCTTAAGACCGAGGGTGGTGACCGGGGTGATCAGCGCATTGCGAAGAACGTTGATGCCGACGACGACCTTCTCGGGAACGCCGGCGCCGCGAGCCATACGGACATAATCCTTATCGAGCTCCTCGACCATGGCGGTACGCACGATACGAGTCATCTGGCCCGTCAGCGGAAATGCCAAGGCGATAGCGGGCATGATCATACGTCCCAGATAGCCAGCCGGATTCGTGGTGAAGTGAGGCAGAGCACCCGATGCCGGAAGCACCTTAAGGTAGGAAGAGAACAGCAGGATCAACAGAACGGCAAGCCAGAACGACGGGGTTGCCAAGCCGGCGATGGAAAAGACGCGGATCACTTGGTCCGGCCATTTGTCGCGATACAGTGCCGCGATGACGCCGAGTAAAAACGAAACGACCGCACCGATGGCAAGGCCGATGAAGGTCAGCTGCATCGTGACGGGCAGGGCCGTGGAGATGCGCTTGGCAACGGAGTTGCGAGCAGCACCATAGGTGCCCATGTCGCCATGGATCAAATCGCCCATATAGCGCACGTAGCGCACAGGCCAGGGGTCGTCCAGACCATACTTCTCATGGTACTCGGCAACCGCCTCGGGCGAGGCACCGTCACCCAACGCCGTGTAGGCGGGGTCGGTCTTGGAGAACGACATAAGGAAGAACACCAGGACGGTGACGCCCAATGCCATGATCGGCAGCGCCACAAGACGCCTTCCAATCAAACGTAGCAAGTTGTTCACGTTCTCTCCCCTTTCTTTTGTCGGTAGGACCAACTGGTATATGAGTACGGATACTCATTACAAGACCCGAGCGACATCGAGGTCGCCCGGGTCTTTGTTTCAACTATGAGGATACGGTCCCAACGACCGACATCCTGCATACAGACTCAAGCGAGTCTTACGCCTTGACGGTCGCAACGCCCCTGAAGGACATGCTCGTCGTGCCGATGCCCTTGAAGCCATCGAGGGCCTCGCCGTTGGGCGCAGTGGACGGATCGTCCCAGGAAGCGGAGACGGTCTTGACGTGGACAACGGGGTACAGAACGGCGTTGTCGGCAATGATGTCGAAGCACTCGTTCCACTTCTTCTGCTGCTCATCGCCCTCAGCGGCAAGAGCCTCGTCCATGAGACCGTGGAGCTTCTGCCACTCAGCGGACTCCTTCCACGGGCAACGGGTCTGCATCCAGACGTTGTCGCCGTACCACCAGTTGAGCAGCAGGTCGGGGTCGGCGCCGAAGCAGGAAGGATCGCCAGGGGCAAGGAGGATATCGTAGGCCTCGCCGCCGTCGATGGCAGCGTAGGTGGCCGGCGAGGTATCGGTCTGGATGGTCACATCGAAGCCGAGAGCGTCGAGGTCATTCTTGACCTGGGCGGCCATGCCCTTAATCTGCTCGTTGTCGGTGGTGCGCAGGGTGATGGCACCCGGGGTGATGCCAGACTCCTCGATGAGCTTCTTAGCCTTCTTGGCGTCGGTCTTGTACACCGTGGAAGCCTCATGATAGTTGGTGAAGCTCTTGGGCAGGTAGCAGCTGGCAGCGGTGGCAAGGCCGGCGAAGGTGTTGCTGACCATCTTCTCGGTGTCGAGCGCATACATGACAGCCTGACGGACCTTGACGTTGTTCCAAGGCTCCTTGGCGACGTTGAACATGATGAAGCGGGTGCCGAAACCCTGAACGTTATCGATCTTGCAGCCGGCGCTCTCGAGCTGGTCGACGGCGTCAGCGGTAACGAGCTCCATAACGAGCGTGGAGCCCTCCTGCTGAGCGGTAACGCGAGCGGTGGGGTCGGTCAGGATGCTGTACTGGATCTTCTTATCCTCGGCAGCATACTCACCGTTGTACTCGGGGTTGGGAACCAGGGTGATCTCGGTATCGGAGATAGAGTCGTACATCCAGGGGCCGGAGCCGATCGGCTGCTTGGCGCGATCCTCCTCGGTCTGGGTGGCCGGGGTAACGCGGACGATGGCCAGACGATCCTTGAGCAGGGAGAAGTTGGGGACCTTGGTCTTGACCGTCACGGTGCTGGCGTCCTTGGCCTCGATGGACTCGAAGGGCTGGAAGAACGGAGCATAGGTAGCGGAAGCGGCGCAAGCGGTGTAGGAGGCAACGACATCGTCAGCGGTGACCTCGGTGCCATCGGAGAACTTGGCGCCCTTGCGGATGGTGACCTCGAAAGTGGTGTCGTCCACAGACTTGGGATCGTCGGTGGCGAGCTCTTTGAAGGTGCTGTAGTCGTGGTAATCGATGCCGTAGAGGCCCTCGACGACGTGCCAGTTAGCACCCAGGCCCACAGCGGAGCCGGTGCTGGCGGGATCGAAGCTGGATGGAGCGTAAGCGGAACCAGCGGTGATCACGCCGCCGCCACGGTTGGCGGAATCGGTGGAACCGGAAGCGGAACCCTCGTCGCTAGAGCTGCCACCGCAGCCGGTGAGACCAAGCCCTGCGACAGCAGCGACGCTGCCGGTGAGGCCGAGGAACGAACGCCTGGACATACCCTTGTTGATGATGGCCATGTCTTCTCCTATCAATAGAGAATCTTACCCGGGAGCGCCTAGACGTGCCCCCGCGCAACTTGCGGACGATATATACCTTACCTACCGACGAACCCAACTGAGGTGCCGCGCTCGGCGACCGATACATACATACGCTTGAACGGTATTTGCTACCGTTCACCGAATTCATTGACAAACGATTCGCCAGACAGTATGTATCGACGAGGTGAGATATCAGTCTTCGTCAACCCGCAGGATAGCAGGGTTGTTCACCATGGCTAGTCAAACGTTTTAGCGTTAATTAAACCCGAAATCGGCTGGTAATCGCCGTGAAATAAATGATTGAAAATCACGCAATCATGTATATCAGTTGTTTAGAGGCGTGTTTAGTTTTCGGATTGCTTTGCCGCCGCCTCGGCGCGCTCGGCATTCCATGCAACGAGCGCCTCGTGAACCGCTTTGGCGACATCGGCAGGAATGCCTCGAACTTCCGCGATCTCTTGCTCGCTCGCCGCGCGCAAACGCTTCATCGAGCCAAAATGGCGCATAAGGGCACGTTTTCTGGTGGGTCCCACGCCTGGAACGTCATCGAGTACCGAAACCGTCATGGCTTTATCGCGCAATTCGCGATGGAACGTGATGGCAAAACGGTGCGATTCATCGCGCACCTGTTTAATTAGATAGAGCGACGCGGACCCGGTCGGCAGCACGACGGGAGTCTCGTCCCAAGGCACGAAAACCTCCTCATCGGCCTTTGCCAAGCCACAAACTGGTATATCGAGCCCAAGAGCCTCAAGTTGCTTGATCGCAGCGGTCAATTGCGGCTTACCGCCATCGACAACGAGCAAATCGGGGCGCGAGCCAAAGCGCTCGTCGGCCATGCGCTCGGGAGCATAACGTCGTCCCAAAACCTCGGACATCGACACGAAGTCGTTTGCCTCGTCCAATTCGGCCTGAATTTTAAAACGACGATACTGACTCTTGTCGGCGCGCCCGTTGGTAAACACCACCATCGAGGCGACCGTAAAGGTGCCATGCAGTGTAGAGATATCGAAGCACTCGATACGCAACGGCGGCGATGGCAGCGCCAACGCACTTTCGAGCTCCAGGAGCGCTTGATTGGTGCGGTCGTCAGCGTACCCCGTTCGCATCATGTAGCGCATGAGGGCATGGCGCGCATTTTTGGATGCCATATCGAGCAGACGGTGCTTTTCGCCACGCTGCGGCCTATGGAGATGGCAGGAACGCTCACGCTTGCCCGCAAGCCACTCCCCCAGCGCTTCCGCATCCTCAAGCTCGACGGAAAGGTTGACCTCAGCTGGAATATCAGCCGTCTCGTCGTAATAGCGCTTAAGAAAGCCCGACTGGAGCTCTTCCTCGTCAACATCAAGACCCTTGTCGAGAATGAACTCGCAGGTGCGAACAGTTCGGCCCTCGCGAACGACGAAGACGCAAGCGGCGGAGATGGTCTCCTCGCGATAGAAACCGATGACATCTATATCGACACTGGAGGGAAAAACGACTTGCTGACGATCGTCCAGACCCCTGATGACCTCCAAACGACGTTTGACGCGTGCCGCGCGCTCAAAGTCGAGCGCCTCAGCGGCATCCGTCATCTCGGAGGTCAGCTCATCGACGACATCCTTGCGATGGCCCGACAAAAAGCGCTCGACACGCTTGACGTTCTTGGCATAGTCTGCCGGGGAAATCGCGCCGACACACGCACCCGGGCCGCGCCCGACATGGTAGTCAAAGCAGGGGCGCCCGTTTTGCGCGCAAATCATATTGACGATGTCTTCCTCGCCCTTGTGGGACTCGACGATACGGCGACAACGACGCCACTCCGCACAGGATGCGGAGCAGATGGGGATAACCTTGCGCAGCGTATCTATCGTCTCACGTGCCGCGCGGCTATCGGTATAAGGTCCAAAATAGCGCGTTCCCGGCTTATGACGCTCACGCGTGTATTTGATAGCGGGATACAGGTCGCCCTTTGTAATGGCGATAAAGGGGTAGCTCTTGTCATCCTTGAGGTCGACGTTAAAGTACGGATGGTACTGACCAATCAAATTGCGCTCGAGCACCAACGCCTCGTGCTCGGTCTCCACCACGATATAGTCAAAGCTCGCCACCAGCTGCATCATCAGCGGGATCTTCTGGCGCTCGTCCTGCAGCGTCACGTACTGACGCATACGGGCGCGCAGGTTTTTCGCCTTGCCCACGTAGATGACATCGCCCTTGGCATCCTTCCAAAGGTAGCATCCGGGCTGCGTGGGAACGCGCGAAACCTGCTCGGCAAGCGTTGGAATGTTGTCGTGACCGGCCACGCGCACCTACTTGCGACGAAGCAGCGCCGAGACCTCGGGCATCTTAAGGACGACGGCAAGGCCAAAGGTAACAGCAAGCGAGACGACACCCGCAACGCAAACATAGCCAAGAGTAATCAGAATCGAGCCGCCAAGTGCCCCGACAAAGTGTTCAAGCGCCCACATGACGCCGGCGCCTGCGGCAGCACCCAGGCCACCGAGCAAAAGGCCAAAGAAACCGCCATGTAGGATAGATTTGACCTGAAGGCCACGCAGGCGACGACGCAGCCACCACAGCGAACAGCCGACCAAGATCACGTAGTCGACGACATACGAAAGCGCGATTGCCGGCATACCGAAGCCCAGCACAACGCCAAACAGCAGAACCGAGCCGGCCTGGCCGATGGCGGAATACAGGCAATAGCGGCTATAGGGCTTCATGTCGAGCAAGGCAGAGAAGCTCTTCTGCATCAACACGACCACGCCGTAGAGCGGCAGCGAGAACGCCAGGTAGACAAGGAACTCGGACACCAGCGCCACGCCGGATTCATCGAACTTGCCGGCACAGTAAATCATGTTGAGCGGACGCGCGAAGACAATCAGGTACAGCGCAAACGGAATCAGGAAGAACAGCATCTGGGCGACGCCACGCGAAATGCCCGTGCGAACGCTGTCGTAATCCTTCTCCTGTGCGTCGTGAGAGAGCTCGGTATAGAGCGCCGTCGAAAGCGAGGCGGCAATCAGCGCGTAGGGCAGCGTGTACCACAGGCGCGCATAGGCGATGACGGAAGGGCCAGTCTCGGGCTGGACCACCAGCGCGGCAGCGTTGGTGATAGAAGTCGAGACAAACATGCACACCGTGGCGAGCAGCGTCGGGATACCGAGCGCAATCGTCTGGCGCAGCGCGGGGTCCTTAAAGTCGATATGGATATGGGGATGCACGCCGTGCTTGCCAAGCGCGGGAATCTGACATGCCATCTGAACAAAGACACCGAGGGTCGTACCGGCCGCAATCAAGATGATGCCGGCACGTTCGCCAAACTGTGCGGACACGGGCGCAAAACCCATAAAGCTCGCAATGACGATCACATTGTTGAGGACCGGGGCAAACGTCGACCAGAAGTAGTCGCGGTGTGCGTTGAGAACGCCCGAGAACACCGAACCCAAACCATAAAACAGAATCTGGATGGCAAAGAAACGGAACATGAACGCAGCGGTATCCATGCTGCCGCCGTCACCCGAAAGGAACGATTGCGTCCAGATAAAGCCCGGGGCGAACACGGTCCCCAGCAACGAAATGCCACCCAGCACCAAAAGCAGAATGCCGAGCAGGTTGCCCACGTACTCGTTCGAGGCCTCGCGACCCTGCTCACGCCTCACGCCCATGTACACGGGCAAAAACGCCGTCACGAGCATGCCGCCCATCACGAGTTCGTAGAGCATATTGGGCAGGTTGTTGGCGACCTGATAGGAGGACGAGAGTAGCGACATGCCGATAGCGGCCGCCATTGCCCACGTGCGGATAAAACCAGTGACGCGAGACACGATGGTCAGGATGGTCATAAGCCCGGCGGAACGACCAACCGTGGAGTAGTCCGACGAGCCCATGTCGTCAGTGTCATCTCGCGATGAAGAAGCTTCGGATGAGGGTGTCTGAGGCGCAGATTCTTCTGCAAAATGAGCTCCGCGCTTCAATTCTTCCTGCGGCATCGCTCAGTCCTCTCTCGTAATCGCGGCAACTGTCGCCCCGCAAAATGCAATTAAATCATCAGGTGCAAGCTCGAGCTGATAACCACGCTTGCCTCCCGAAATAAAAATGGTATCCCAAAGGACACATGTCTCATCAATGAGCGTCCGGTAGCGTTTTTTCATACCGACCGGACTGCAGCCGCCGCGAACGTAGCCAGTCGCCGCAAGCAAATCCTTCACATGCATCATGGCCAAGGACTTCTCCCCCGCGGCACGCGCGGCGGACTTTAGATCGAGCTCGTCGGCAACAGGGATGCAGCACACGACGTGGTCGTTGGACGGCGTCACGCAGACCAAGGTCTTAAATCCTTGACCGGGCTCCTCGCCAAGCTGCTCCGAAATCGCGACCCCCAGGCCCGCCGACTCATCACCATCGTCTTCGTACGTATGTAGAACATAGGAAATGCCGGCGCTTTCCAGCTCGCGCATCGCATTGGTTTTTGGCGTCTTTACAGCCTTTGCCATGGCATATCCTTTCCCTCGCATTCGGACGCAAGGATTAAGTATATGTCCAATTCGGCTGCATACGTCACTTCGACACAGCAAGCGCCATCGAATCACAAGGAGTCGATGGCGCCCATAAACTGAATCGCCTATTTATTGAGCATCAAGTTGAGCCTGACGCTCCCGGTCACGCCTGAGCAACGGCGCCAAAAACTTGCCCGTATAACTCTGCGGACAGTCCGCAACCTGCTCCGGTGTGCCCGAAACCACGACGGTTCCGCCGCCGTTACCGCCCTCGGGGCCTATATCGATCAGACGGTCGGCAACCTTGATGACATCAAGGTTGTGTTCAATCACCAGCACCGTGTTGCCCGCATCGACCAAGCGCTGCAGCACATCGAGCAGCTGGCGGACGTCCTCAAAATGAAGGCCGGTCGTCGGCTCATCCAAAATATAGAACGTCTTGCCCGTCTGGCGTCGATGAAGCTCCTTGGCGAGCTTCACACGCTGCGCCTCGCCGCCCGAGAGCGTCGTAGCGGGCTGGCCCAGGCTCACGTAGCCCAAGCCTACATCGTACAGCGTCTGGAGCTTGCGCTTAATCTGCGGGATATTCCCAAAGAAGGCCAGTGCCTCGGTGACGCTCATGTCGAGCACGTCCGAGATGGTCTTACCACGGTAGGTGACCTCAAGCGTCTCGCGGTTATAGCGTTTGCCGCCGCAGACCTCACAGGGGACATAGATATCGGGAAGGAAGTGCATCTCGATCTTAATTTGTCCGTCGCCCTTGCATGCTTCGCAGCGACCGCCGCTCACGTTAAAGGAGAAACGTCCCGGCGAGTAGCCACGCGCCTTCGACTCCGGCGTACTCGCAAACAGCGCGCGAAGATCATCCCACAGGCCAATGTACGTAGCAGGGTTGGAACGCGGCGTGCGGCCAATCGGCGACTGGTCGATATCGATAACCTTATCGATACACTCGATGCCCTCGATTTTCTTATACGGACCCACAGGGCGCGTCGAACGGTGAATGGCATTCGTAAGGGCAGGTGCGATAGTGTCGGTAACCAGGGAGCTCTTACCCGATCCCGACACGCCGGTAACGACCGTAAGCGTACCGAACTCAATCTTGGCGGTAACGTTTTTGAGGTTGTTGGCGCGGGCGCCCGTGATCTTAAGGCAGCCGCGACCGGGCTTGCGGCGTTCATCGGGAACCCGGATCATTCGTTTGCCGGTCAGATAAGCGCCCGTCATCGACTCGGGACACGCCATGATATCGGCAGGCGTTCCCGCCGCGACTACGTGTCCGCCGTTCACGCCCGCGCCGGGGCCCATGTCGATCACATAGTCGGCAGCACGAATCGTATCCTCATCATGCTCGACGACGATGACGGTATTGCCGATATCGCGTAGGCGCTCAAGCGTCTTGATCAGGCGCTCGTTATCGCGCTGATGGAGGCCAATCGATGGCTCGTCCAAAATGTACAGCACACCCATGAGGCCGGCGCCGATCTGCGTTGCCAGGCGAATGCGCTGGGCCTCGCCTCCGGAAAGCGTCGCCGAGGCACGATCGAGGGTCAGATAGTCGAGTCCGACATCGACCAGAAAACGCAAGCGCTCCAGGATTTCCTTGACGATGCGCCCACCGATAAATTGTTGGCGCTCGGTAAGCTCCAAGCCCTCAAAAAACTCGAGCGACTCGCGGCACGATAGGCAGCAGACCTCGTAAATGGACTTACCGCCTACGGTAACGGCGAGCATCTCGGGGCGCAGACGAGCACCATGGCAACTCGAGCACGGCTCCTCGCGGATGTACTTCTCCAAGCGCGCCTTGGTGTTCTCATTCGTCGTCTCGGTATAGCGCTCGTACAGGATATTGCGCACGCCCGAGAACTTGGTGTCCCACTGGCTGCGGCGCCCATCGAGCTTTTGATAGTCGACCGAAATCTTCTGGTCGCCCATGCCGTCTAAAAACGCGCGACGCACCCGCGGAGGCAGATCCTCCCACGGCGTATCGACGCTCACCTTAAAGTGTTTGCAGACCGCAGCGAAAATCTGCGGATAGTAGTTAGAGTTGCCAAACAGGCTGCCAAAAACCCCGTCGGCGATCGACTTCGAGGGGTCTTCGATTAGGGCCTCGGCATCGACCGTCTTCTTAAAGCCCAGGCCATCGCACTCTGGGCACGCGCCATAGGGCGCGTTGAACGAGAAATCACGCGGCTGCAGGTCATCGATGGAGTGTCCATGCTCCGGGCACGCTAACGCCAGCGAATACTCCAGCAACTCGCCTTCGGTCCCCTCGGGAGCGTCGCGGTCGGGCAGCAAGTATACGTTCACATTGCCGTGCGCCAGCGCAGTCGCCTGTTCAACGGACTCGGCAATACGGCCCAGCGAGTTCTCACGGATCACGATGCGGTCGACCACGACCTCGATATCGTGCTTGAATTTCTTATCCAAATCGATAGGGTCATCAAGCGAGCGAACCTCGCCGTCGACACGCACGCGGCTAAAGCCCTCGGCGCGAAGGTCCTCAAACAGCTTGGCGTACTCGCCTTTTCGCCCGCGCACTACCGGTGCCAGCACAAACGCGCGGCGGCCCTCCCCCGCCGCCAAGACCTTGTCGGCAACCTGGTCGGTCGTCTGGCGCTCAATGACGCGGCCGCATTCGGGACAGTGCGGGGTGCCCACACGGGCGAACAGTAGGCGCAGATAGTCATAAATCTCGGTTACGGTGCCAACCGTCGAGCGAGGGTTTTTAGACGTCGTCTTTTGGTCGATCGACACCGCCGGCGAAAGGCCGTCGATTGAATCCAGGTCGGGTTTGTCCATCTGGCCCAAGAACTGGCGCGCATAGCTCGAAAGGCTCTCGACATATCGACGCTGGCCCTCGGCATAGATAGTGTCAAATGCCAGCGAACTCTTGCCCGAGCCAGAAAGACCGGTAATGACCACGAGTTGGTCGCGCGGAATGGAAACATCGATATCACGGAGGTTGTGCTCACGAGCGCCGCGAATAACGATAGAAGAATCAGACATGGAAGCTCCTTGCCTCCTATTGCATCGAATCATACTGTCGATGAGTTTAGCGCACTCGACGCGCACAGATGTTCGTAATACAAGATTCGCAGACCTTTAGCCTTGCGTATCGGGCGCTTTGTTTCTCGAAATGCCGTGGAAAGGTTACAGTAATCTAATACTGAACTTAATTTGCTGTAACAGAGGAACGTCCATGACCGAAGATATCCCCCTTGAAATCACTTCGAGCGACATGGCCAATCTGCCCATATTCATCGCCGTCCTTATCGTGGCCACCGTCGTCGTGCGCGTGTATTTTTCAATCAAACACAATGAAAAGCCGCCCATTGCCCGCGTCTTTTGGTGCGCGACGCTCCTCATCCCGCTCGGCGTGGTAGCTGCATGGATTACGAATCAATTGCTCGTAAATGAGGACAGTTCCCTATGGGTCCTTTCTTATTCGGCGCTCGGTGCTGCCGCCGTCATACTTCTTGTCGAACCCTTGGTTTCGGGACTTATCGACCAAACCGATCTTGCGACGGGAACGGTTGCCTGTATTTGCCGTGACATCCTTGTCATCGCCGCTGTTTCAGCGCTCTCGTTCGTTTCACTCGAAATTGCCTGCAACGAAACGTTCTATCGCATTCCCGCCAACTCATTCGGGTTTTCCGTCGGGCTGCTCGCAACGGTTCTGCTCTCCCTTTATTTGCTGGGACAGCGTCATGGAGGCGTCATGGCCCTCGTGCCCGTCGTCTGTTGCATCCTTGGCATTGCCGAGCACTTCGTCATAACGTTTAAAGGCGAGGCCATCCTGCCAAGCGATATCTTGGCCCTTGGCACCGCAATGGAAGTGAGCGAGGGATACGAGTTTACCTTTACCGCCGGAATCGTAACCTCTCTCGCCCTGCTGGAGATTTCCCTGGGGCTTCTTTCGCTTATCCGACCGCGAAAGCTCCGTACGCCCACCCATGTCTTCCCCGCAATCGCCGCTAACCTCTGCGCTTTTCTGCTCGTGACCGTTGTGGGGCTCTCGGGCTTTTCCAGCATCGACTTGGAGCAGGCACTGAATTTTGGATTTGACCGTTGGCAGCCCATCACCACGTATGCGTCTCAGGGTTTTATCACTTCGTTCACCGAAATGGTCAACGAGTTGCCCATTGAGAAGCCCGAAGACTATACGCCCGATGAGGCGCAGAGCATCGAGCAGGAGCTCGCCGCCGCCTACGACAGCACGTATGGCTCGAGCGAGCAGCGCGCGGCGGCCGTTGCCCAGTTCAATGAAATCAAGCCGACGATTGTTGCCGTCATGAACGAGAGTTTTAGTGACCTTTCGTGCTTTGAGCAGCTCCAGGCGGCCGGGTACACCGGCCCCGCATTCTACAACTCGCTTCCCGACACACTTGTTCGCGGCACCATGCTCGCTTCGGTCGCCGGTGGCGGAACGGCGAACTCCGAATTCGAATTTTTGACCGGAGCGACAACGGCCTTTGTCGGATTAGGCAAAATCCCCTATCAGCTGTATCAGATGAATGGCGTCAACAGCCTGGCAAAGAACCTCAAGGAGCTTGGGTATACCGCTACCGCTATGCACCCGCAAAACCCCGTCAACTACCATCGAGATAAAATCTATCAGCAGCTGGGCTTTGGAGACTTTCTTTCAATCGGCGATTTCGAAGGTGCGCCCTGTTACCATGCCGGCGTATGCGACTACGCCACCTACGACAAGATACTCGACCTGCTTAGAACCGACGAAGCCCCGCAGTTCATCTTTGACGTCACGATGCAAAATCACGGCGGCTACGACTATGGCACCGTTCCCGCCGAGGAGCTGACAAACTATTGGGTCGAGGGAGCCAGCGAGGGCGCCAATAGCGCGCTCAACACCTATCTTACCTGCATCAACGCATCCGACCGGGACCTCGAGTACTTTATCAACGAGCTCCGCAATATCGGCAGACCGGTTGTCCTTGTCTTTTTTGGCGACCATCAGCCGAGCGCCGCAACGACTCTCAACGACGAGCTGTACCCTCAGGAAGATACGGCAAGCCACGCTTTCCGTATCTATCAGTCAACATATTTCGTCTGGGCTAACTATGAAATCGCCGGCGATACCGAGCTCAACGTCTACGACACCGTCGGGGCAAACGAGATTGCAGCCATTACCCTTAATAAGATCGGCGCCCCGCTCACCGACTATCAAAAGGCTCTGCTAGCAACAAGGTCAGATGTGCCCACCATCAATGTCGCCGGCTACCTCGGTGCCGACGGGCTGCGCTACGACTTGGAATCTGAAGACAGCCCATACGCCTCGACGATCGACAAGCTGCAGCGCATGCAATACCTCGAGTTCGCCAGCAAAGTTCAGTAAGCCCGCCCATTCGCTTGGACCCATCGTATTGCAAGCACGCTCGGCCCAAATGAATCGCAAATGACTCCCGCTCGCAAACGAGGGTACAATGACGCTCGTGTCACACCACGGGGCCCCGGCCCCAACATATACAAAGGAGTCATACATGGGTTGCGAGCACGCACAGGCCGCCGGCGGACAAACGTCGCCGTCGCAATTTGAGGAGAACACGCTGTCCGAGGTCAAACGCGTCATCGCCGTGCTTTCCGGCAAGGGCGGTGTCGGCAAGTCGTTTGTCACCGGTGCCATCGCCACCGAGCTTGCCCGTCACGGCCACAAGGTCGGCGTCCTCGATGCCGACATCACCGGTCCCTCTATCCCCAAGATGTTCGGTATGAGCGGACGCCACGTCCATGCCCTTGGCAACCTTATGCTGCCCGAAATCTCCGAACACGGCGTCAAGGTCATGAGCTCCAACCTGCTGCTCCAAAACGAGACCGACCCCGTCCTTTGGCGCGGTCCGGTCATCGCAGGCGCCATTAGGCAGTTCTGGAGCGAGACCTCGTGGGGCCCCATCGACTACCTGCTGGTCGACATGCCTCCGGGAACAGGCGACGTCGCGCTCACCGTCTTCCAGTCGCTGCCCGTCGACGGCATCGTCATCGTCACGAGCCCGCAGGATCTGGTCTCGATGATCGTCGCCAAGGCGGTCAACATGGCCGAGAAGATGAACGTCCCCATTCTGGGCATTGTCGAGAACATGAGCTATATTGAGTGCCCCGACTGCGGCAAGAAGATCGAGGTCTTTGGCAAGAGCAAGCTCCCCGAGGTCGCAGAGCGCTATAACCTCGACATCTTGGGCCAGCTTCCCATTAATCCGGCACTCGCCGAGGCCTGCGATAAGGGCAAGGTCGAGACCGCGCTGCCCGATGGCATGTTGCCCAAGGCAGTCTCTGCCGTCGAGGCTATTACCCCGCACGAGACCGACGAGGCCTAAGTGAACGCGAGCGCCCTCTATGACGTCTTGGTAATCGGCGGCGGGGCTTCAGGCCTCGCCGCCGCCATTACGGCCGCACGCGCTGGCAAAAGCGTCTGCATCGTTGAGCGCGATGTCGCCTGCGGCCTCAAGCTCCTTGCGACCGGTAACGGCCGTTGCAACCTCTCCAACGAATCGATTGATCCTCAGCGGTATAACCACCCCGCATTCGTCGAATCCGTCATGGGCCCCCAGCCCGAACAAGAGCTTATGGGTTTCTTCTCCTCGCTGGGCATCATGACAACCTCCGAGGAAGGCCGGCTGTACCCGCGCTCCCTTCGCGCCGAATCGGTGCGCGACGCGCTTCTCAGCGTTTGCGACCGCCTAGGTATCACCTTAATCTGCGGAGCCAACGTTGCCTCGGCGTACAAAGCTTCCGAAGGCTGGGCACTCCAAATAGACCGTCCAGCGCGGGCGCTCAAGGCAAAAAAGCACGACGACCGAAAATCGGAGCTCCGCTCGCTTCGGAAGGCGCTCGCCGATGTCCCTCGCAAGAACGAGGCCCTGCAGGCACATGCCGTAATTATCGCTACGGGCGGCAACCCCACCGGTATCGCCGATACGTTTCGCCTTCCCCTCACTTCGCTGCGCCCCATCCTCTGCCCCGTATCGGCAACGGTCGTTGGCGATCGAGCGGCACTCAAGACGTTGGATGGCCTGCGCGTCCGTGCCCGCTTGACGCTCGCCCGCAATCATAATGAGCTCTGGCACGAAGACGGTGAAGTGCTGTTTCGAACCTTCGGTATCTCGGGTGTCGCTGTCTTCAACCTCTCTCGTCGTATCCAGCACGGCGATACGATCCTGCTCGACGTTTTCCCCGACCTCTCCAAAGACGAGTTGCTCGATATGCTCAACCGGCGCGTTGAGCTGTTCGGTGACTTTTCACCCCGCGATCCCCGTTGGCTCGACGGCATGCTCGCCCCGCAACTCTCCCGCGTCGTCTGCACAGCGTTCGAGCAGTGCCATC
This sequence comes from uncultured bacterium, assembly GCA_905214945.1. GTDB lineage: Bacteria > Actinomycetota > Coriobacteriia > Coriobacteriales > Coriobacteriaceae > Collinsella. The sequence continues at coordinate 5,655 of CAJMOC010000012.1, read as the reverse complement.
CAGGCTCCAACGATGTCATCCATCTGGTCTCGATCCTCAAGCACTTTAAGTTGCTCGTCGAGGGAACAGCCGAGGAGCGCTCAGCGCAGGTCACGCGTGGTGGCGTATCTGTCGAGAGTATCTCAACACCCAGTCTACGCGCGCGCAGCGTTGTCGACGCTCCGCTTTACGTTTGCGGTGAAGCGCTCGACATCGACGCCGATTGCGGAGGCTTTAACCTTGCGTGGGCCTGGATCTCGGGCATTCGCGCTGCAAGCAGCCTGTAGCCGCGCAGTCTATAATCAAAAACACATTCGGGCCGTCTGGGATACCGGACGGCCTCTTTCTTGCCTCTAAGGAGACCTCGATGATCGAAATCACCCAAGTCAACGCGTCGCTCGATGAAGCCGGCGATGAAAATGCCTGTCTCATTGTTGGCAAGCGAGTCGCCAAGCGCGTCCTACGTTGCAAGGACTCCGAGATCAAGTCCATCGAGCTCCACCGCAAGTCAATCGACGCTCGCAAAAAACGAGACGTCCATTTTATCCTGAGCTTTCGTGTTGAGCTGACTAGTCCCCACCTCGAGCGAGAAGCGGTCGACAGCGTTGCCGAGCGTGACCGCTCGCGCGTACGCGCGATAGAAGACGATGAGCCTTCATTCCCCTCCCCCGCCTCCGACGCGCCTCAAGAACGCCCTGTCGTTGTCGGCGCCGGATGCGCCGGCCTTTTCGCTGCGCTTACGCTCGCCGAAGCAGGTCTTAAGCCCTTGCTCATCGAGCGCGGCGACCCGGCATTTCGCCGCTCGCAGGCGATCGACCTCTTTCTAAAGGAGCGCATCCTCGACCCCGAGAGCAATATCCAGTTTGGCCTGGGCGGCGCGGGAACCTTCTCGGACGGCAAACTCAATACGGGAACCAAAAATCCCGCCCATCGCCTTATCCTCGAAACCTTCGTCGAGGCGGGCGCGCCCCGCGATATTCTGTGGGATGCCAAGCCGCACATTGGCTCCGACATCCTTCCCACGGTTGTCACCGCTATATCCCAGCGCATCGAGCAGCTCGGAGGTGTCGTCCGTTATCGAACGAAGCTCGTCGACATTCGCATCGACGCGTCTGGCGCCATCACCGGTATTGATGTCCAATCGTCCCAAGACGCCGCTTGCGAGCCAATCGAGACAAAGCACCTCATCCTCGCCTGCGGGCATTCTGCTCGCGATATTTTTGAGCTCCTTAAGGGCCACAACGTGGCCCTCGCACAAAAGACCTTTGCCATGGGCGTTCGCATCGAGCATCCGCAGCGCGACATCGACCGAGTCCAATACGGAGCCTCGGCGGGACATCCTGCCCTCGGAGCAGCCCCTTACAAGCTCGTCGCCCATCTTCCCAACGGCCGCAGCGTGTTCTCGTTTTGCATGTGCCCCGGCGGGCAGGTTGTCGCCGCCTCTTCCGAGCAGGGCCACCTGTGCGTCAACGGCGCCAGTCTCAATGCCCGCGGCGGATGCAACGCAAATGCCGCCCTGCTCGTTAACGTCACACCCGAGGACCTTCCCAACGATGACCCGCTCGCCGGCATCGAGCTCCAGCGTGCCTGCGAGGCGGCCGCCTATCGCCTGGGCGGTTCCAACTGGAACGCACCGGCACAGCTCGTCGGAGATTTCCTCGCAGGACGTGCCAGCAAGGCGCCCGGAAAGGTAAAGCCCACCTATCCGCTCGGTGTGACCTGGACGGCAATTGACGAAGCCCTGCCGCAGCATATCGTCGAGTCGCTCCGCCTGGGACTTCCCCTACTCGGAAAAAAGCTGCGCGGCTACGACCGCCCCGACGCCGTTCTTACCGGCGTGGAGACTCGTTCGAGCTCACCGGTCACCGTCACCCGAGACCGAACGTGCCATGCCGTGTCGACCCCGGGCCTCTATCCTTGTGGTGAGGGAGCTGGATATGCCGGCGGCATCATGAGCGCGGCCACCGACGGCATCCGTTGTGCCGAAGCCCTGATCGCAGACCTCTAACGCACGAATTCCAGCGCGCAAAAGACACAGGCCCCAAGCTCCACAGGGAACTCGGGGCCTGTTCACTATTTCTTAAACCGTGCACCCTGGCGTTTTCTGCCCGATGCGAACGTGGAACCCTTGCGGGCCTGCGAACGTAAGCGCTCAATCGTCTCGTCCTCAGACGCACCCTCGAGCATCGCTCGAATCTGAACGACGGCATCGCGCAGGCGCGCCGCCTCCTCAAAGTCCATGGCAGCAGAAGCGTTACGCATATCCTCTTCCATGGTTTCGACGATCCGCACGAGCTCGTCATGCGGCAGTTCTTCCAACTGCTCCGCAAGTGTCTGCTCGGGCGCCACCGTTTCCGGCACGCCACCCTCGCCCGACTCATCGGGCGTATAGAATGCGCCATGGCCAAGAGAGTCGCCCTTCGAGCGTCCCTTGGAACCCACGGTTTTTTCGGCCTCGGCAATAAAACTTGAGATGTCGTTGATGGCCTTGCGCACCGTCTTGGGCACAATGCCATGCTCTTCGTTATATGCCATCTGAATCTCGCGACGGCGCTGCGTCTCCTCGATGGCCTCTTTCATCGAATCGGTCATAACGTCTGCATACATGATGACTTCGCCATCGGCGTTACGGGCCGCGCGGCCAATCGTCTGAATCAGCGAACGGCGGTTGCGCAAGAAGCCTTCCTTATCGGCATCGAGAATTGCCACCAGTGAGACCTCGGGGAGATCCAAGCCCTCGCGAAGCAGGTTGATACCAACGAGAACATCGATCTTTCCCTCGCGCAGCGTTCGCAGGATCTCGACACGGTCCATCGTCGCCGTATCGGAGTGCATGTAATTGACCTTAATGCCGGCATCAAGCAGATGGTCGGTCAGGTCCTCGGCCATGCGCTTGGTGAGCGTGGTCACCAGTACGCGCTCCTTGCGCACCACGCGCTCGCGAATCTCGTCCTCAAGATCGTCAATCTGCCCACGAACCGGACGCACATCAATCTTGGGGTCGAGCAGACCGGTCGGACGAATAATCTGCTCAACGTCGTTTTGGCTCACCCGCAGCTCATAGTCGCCCGGCGTGGCCGAAACATAGATGAACTGGGGAATCCTCGCCTCAAACTCATCGAAACGAAGTGGGCGGTTATCGAGCGCCGAGGGCAGACGAAAACCGTGTTCCACCAGCGTCACCTTACGCGAGCGGTCACCTTCGTGCATGCCGCGAATCTGCGGCACCGTCACATGGCTCTCATCGATGATGCAGAGCATATCCTTGGGAAAGTAATCGATCAGGGTAAACGGCGGCTCACCCGGCTTGCGACCGTCCAGATGACGCGAGTAGTTCTCGATACCGTTACAAAAACCCATGGTCTCGAGCATCTCAAGATCATAATCGGTGCGCTGCTGCAGACGCTGCGCCTCGAGCAACTTATCAGTCGCCTTGAGCTCGGCCACACGTTTCTCGCACTCTTCGCTGATCGATTTCAGAGCCGCCTTGACCTTCGGCTTCTCGGTCACGTAGTGCGAGGCCGGCCACACGGGGATGGCCTCGTACTCACGAAGCATCTCTCCGGTGACCTCATCGATCTCGGCAATCAGCTCGACCTCGTCGCCAAAGAACTCAAACCGCAACGGATGCTCGGCATAAGGCGGATACACGTCGACGACATCGCCACGCACGCGGAACGTGCCGCGCGCCAGGTCATAGTCATTGCGATCATATTGAATGTCGATAAGTGCGTGGATAAAGTCATCGCGCTCGAGCGGCACCTTCTTGTCGACGTTTGGAGCCAGACCCGCATAGTCCTCAGGAGAGCCAATGCCATAGATACACGAGACCGATGCGACAACGATCACATCGCGTCGAGAGAGCAGCGATGCGGTCGCCTGATGTCGTAGCATCTCGACCTCTTCGTTAATCGAGGAGTCTTTCTCGATATATGTATCGCTTTGCGGCACATACGCCTCGGGCTGATAGTAGTCGTAGTACGAGACAAAGTAGACCACAGCGTTGTTGGGAAAGAACTCTTTGAGCTCGCTCGCAAGCTGAGCGGCGAGCGTTTTATTGGGAGCCATGACAAGCGTCGGCTTCCCCAGGGCCTCGATGGTTTTAGCCATCGTAAAGGTCTTGCCCGAACCAGTCACGCCCAGCAAAACCTGATAGCGATCTCCATCCCTCACGCCCTGCACAAGCGACTCAATGGCCTTAGGCTGAGAACCTGCAGGCTCATAAGGAGATACAACCTTAAATGGCACCGCAGAGCCCTCAACGCCAAAACGTTTGAGCTCTCCTCCAACACGCTCAACTTCAAATTCCGCCATGGATACTCCTAACTCATATATCTGCAGTATACGCAGGCGGCAGGCATAGTCCTATACGAACCGATCGGGATAGAGGGTCTTATAGCGAACCCAGGCATTATTGACACGAATCAGATACGCCTGCGTCTCGGGAAAGGTGATTGCATTATGAAGCGAAGTGCTCTGCTGCGCCCAACCGTCGACATTGCCCATGCCAGCGTTATAGGCAGCAATGGCACTGTCGGTCGACCCGTTAAAATACGTTAGAAGATACGAAAGATACGCACAGCCAAACTCGATGTTCGTAGCGGGATCGTTAAGGTTGTCGGCTGAATACTCGCTACCATCGACAAGACCTTTGGCAATCATATCCTGGGCAGTCTCGGGCATCAGCTGCATTAATCCCCGAGCGCCTTGATTCGACTCGGCCTCGGGATCCCAATTCGATTCCGACTTTATGACAGCACACACCAGATACGGATCAAGATTGTGCGAAATGCTCGATTGCTTTACGTACGCCTCGTAGTCAATCGGATACAAAGGCTTAAAGAAAGCGGCAGGAGCATACGAGTAGACGAGCGAAATAAGGCCAAAGACGAACACAACGGCAAGTGGCGCCACGCGATACCACGTAAAGAAACGTGTCCTAGGCATCGGCCTCCTCCTTATCCGCAGTATCTATAAACCCGTGGCATGCAAGCCATGAGTCAAGCTGCTCAAAGAGCGAATTATCGCCAGCGGCATTATCAATCACCGTTGTAGCGAGATTGCAGAGCGCAGACTCTTCGGGCTGGCAAGCAGAACGAGCATCGAAATCGGATGGCTCCATGCCACGTTGAATAGCGCGCTCGCGACGAACTGACAAAGGGGCGCTAATGACCAGAATTTCATCAGCCAAGCCAAATGCATCCTCAAAACCAGTCGGAGCAGAAACCTCGACCACCGCAAAGGGATAACGGGGGGATGAAACCGTACAACAAACCGGATCGAGAATCCTAAGCGAAAGCTGTTCAATCAGAACGGGATGCACGATGCCATTGAGCCGTGCGACCGAATCAGGAGAAGCGAAAGCTCGAGAAGCGAGGATGCCGCGGCGAATGCCGCCTACCTCATCCAAAATGTCCCAACCGAATTCATCCGCAAGAGCGTTAACGATATCAGAGCCCGGCACATACAGCGATTTTGCAAGCTCATCCAGATCGATAAGCATAGCGCCACGAGATTCGAAATAGCGGCAGGCAGTCGACTTACCCGAAGCAATATTGCCCAAGACAAATACGGTAAACATCAAGCCCTCCCTAACGCCAATGCGAGTAATTATCGCTCAAATACACTAGAAGGACTCAAAATACAGCCAAACAGTAAGAGCGCATACGGGGGAGC
>CAJMOC010000011.1:0-57848 GCA_905214945.1 uncultured bacterium | reverse complement strand
GACGCCGCCCTCTCAAGGCGGAGATCACCAGTTCGAATCTGGTACGGGCTACCACTTCTTTTCTGCTGAGGTCTATGGCCCGTTCGTCTAGCGGTTTAGGACGCCGCCCTCTCAAGGCGGAGATCACCAGTTCGAATCTGGTACGGGCTACCACGCATCTGATACCCGGTCTTCCCATGGAAGGCCGGGTTTTTTATTTTCAAACAACCGTCTGCAATTCCCGTTTGAACCAGAGCTTTGCGTTCTGCCTATGGCCCTTACGGGTACAATAACCAAGATATTTTGACTGTTAGAAGGAGTCTCATGACGGAGTCCTCTCAGCATACGTCTAAGCCCCAGGTCGAGGTTGAGGCCTCGGGCGGAGATGACAATAAGAGCGCACGCCGCGGCGCCATCTTTATCGGCGTCGTGCTGGTGGGTTATATCGTCTATCTGGTGGTAACCGGGCAGATGGGGCAGTTCTGGGCCGCTATGTCGAGCGTCCAGGCGCCATGGCTCGTTGTCGCGTGTCTTTGCATGTTCATGTATCTGTTCTTTGGCATTGTGGCCTATGCGATCGCCGTTTGGCTCGACCCTTATTCGCCCGTCGGCATTCGCGACCTGATCTCGGTCGAGGCGAGCGGTATCTTCTTTGGCAACCTGACGCCCATGATGATGGGCTCTACGCCCGCCCAGATTTACCGCCTGACCAAGGCAGGCCAAAATGTCGGCGAGGCCGGTGCCACGCAGTTCACGCGTTTTATCGTGTATCAGTTTGGCCTCGTTGCCTGGGGCGCCATTCTGCTGCTTGCCCGAATGCCGTTTTTCGCCGAGCGCTATGGCGACATGACGCTGCTGTGCGTCTTTAGCTTTGGCGGTCACTGCTGCATTCTGCTTGGCATCTTTGCCGTCGCGCTCATGCCTAAGACCGTCACGCGCGTCGCGCACTGCATTATCAATTGGCTCGAGCGAATGGGCGTCTCGGCCACCAAGATTGAGGGCTGGCGTACGTTTGTCGACGGCGAAATCTACTCTTTCACCGAGAAGTTCAAGCTTTCAGCCGGCCACTTTTCGTCCATGCTGCTCACGGTGGTCATCACCATGATGCAGCTCGCGTTTTTCTACCTCGTGCCGTATTTCCTGATGCTTGCCTTTGGCCACCACGAGGTCGACTTTTTCTCGGTCATGGCCGCGAGCGCCTTTGTCCAGCTGTTGAGCTCTGCGGTCCCCTTGCCCGGTGGAACTGGTGGCGCTGAGGGCGGCTTTGCATTGTTCTTGGGTCATTTCTTTGGGTCGGCTTCGACCGCCGGCTATCTGCTGTGGCGCCTCATTACGTTTATTGCGCCGACCATTTTGGCTGCGCCCCTGTTGGGCCTTAAGAGCGCCCACAACGAGAGCATCCATGCGCGCTGGGATCGCGTGATGCGCAAACTCGGCCGCACGCCTCAGACGCCCTCTGCGCCCACTAAGCCGCACCCCACGAATGCTGTTACCGTTGATCCCAAGAAGCACGCTCAGAAGGCTTCTGGGACCGCTAAGCCGGCTCATAAAGCCTATGTGCGCCAGACAGGCGACGGTATTCGCGTATCTCCGTCGGCACTCAATAAGAAGAAGCACCCTAAGTCGCAGTAGGGCAGTCGTGCGTTCTTCATATTGCCGGGCTTTTTTGTGCCGGATGGGGGATAATCCTCTTACGTAGATTATCTCTCATCTGTTGATGAATGCCCGCATATCGAAGGGACACGCCCATGGCCACCAGCAAACCGCGTATTGATCGCCGCATCGTTCGCAGCCGCAATGCCATCCTTTCCGCTTTCGAGCGCCTGCTCATGGAAAAGCCGCTGGCAGACATTACGGTGAGTGCCATCGCGCGCGAGGCCAATGTCGACCGTAAAACCTTCTACGTGCACTTTGGTACGGTTGATGGCTTGCTCGATGCCATTGCCGTCGATGTGGTGGAGATGATTGTCGACTCGGTCGAGAAAACGCTTGCTTCCATGGACGGTGACACCAACGAGCGCGCCCTGGGCGCGGCGGCGACCTTCTTTAAAACCGTTAACGAGGCGCTGTGCAACAACCTGGTGCTCAATCGTCAGCTGATCGAGAACATTCCGCTCGATGATTTTATGGCTCGTCTTCGTGCGCCGCTCGAGCACGAGATTGCCGAGCGCGATCTGCTGCCCCACGGTCTCAAGGACGAGATGTTCGACTACTATCTGGCGTTTTTGCTGTCGGGTATTATCGGAATCTATCGCACATGGGCGCTGTCTGACGGCTCGGTTCCTATCGAGCGCGTCTCGGAGGTCGCCAACGACCTGACTCTCAATGGCCTGTCGAGTCTGGAATCTCGCTTGGATTAGGCCTAATTGGGCTCGTCGGCGTGGAAATTCCTGTTCATGAAGTTCTCCGGCGCCTTGTAGACCTCGCCGCGTAGGAGCTGTAGCCTGAGGATCCTTAAAAGAAAGTCCAGTTTATCCTTCCCACTCCAATTGGGAATCCTCCGATGCGCCTTCGCACGCTTGCATGACCTCGATACCATGCGATCGTGCGAACTCGACGAGCTCTACGTTGCGGGCGTTTATGGTGCCGAAGGCGGCGGGGCACACGATAAGACGCGCGCAGTGGACGAGGAGCTCTTTGGCGCGGGCTATGGTTTTATCCCCGATCGGCTCGAAGGCGCGCTCGGCCACGCATTCCGCCGCTAGGTCGCGCGCAAGCTCGCAGTCGATGTCCCCTTCGTGCAGAACGCCCGCGTAGAACGCCTTGCCCTGCCGGATGAGCTGGCGAAACACAGCCGACCCCGTACCTGCGCCGGCGATGACGAACGTGTGCGCATCGCCGTGCGGGCGTCCAATTTCCACGCTGCCGAAGCGCTCGTTGAAGGTGCCATGTTGAAGGCCGTAGAGCTCGCCAATCGTCTCGCGCGTGAATATGTCCTCGGGTGCGCCGGCGCGGAAGACCCGGCCGTCCTTCACGCAAATCACCTTGTCGGCGCTTTTCTGCGCGAGCTCGAGTTCGTGGATGGACATGATGACAGCCACATTCCGCGATTTCGCAAGGTGGCGAAGTATTCGCAGCAGGTCGATCTGGTAGCGGATATCGAGATACGACGTGGGCTCGTCGAGCACGAGCACACGCGGATCCTGTGCGATGGCGCGTGCGAGCATGACGCGCTGGCGTTGCCCGTCGCTTATCTGCATGAAGTCGCACTCGGCGAGCTCTTCCATATGTGCGGTTTTCATGGCCTCGTCGACCCGACTATGGTCGTTAGGCGAGAGTGCGCCCATTCGCCCGGTGTAGGGATGTCTTCCCGCCTCTACGATATCGCGGCAGGTGAGGAGCTCGGTCCGGGGGCGATCTGTCAGCATAACGGCAAGGTTCCTTGCGAACTCCGCCGTCTTCCATCGGGAAATCTCCCGCCCGTCGAGCTCGACCGCGCCGGCAAGCGGTGCCAGATGGCGTGTGATGGTTTTCAAGATGGTCGACTTGCCCGAGCCGTTCGGCCCGATGAGCGCCACGACATCGCCCGGGCGAACCTCCAGATCGACGCCTTCGACTACGACCTTCTTGTCGTAGCCCGCCGACAGGTCGCTTATGCGGAAAAGCGGCGCTCCGTCAGCCTGCGTTTCGACCGGAGTTTCGAGGTTCGGCTCCGCTCGGAGGAGGCGTTCCTCGCGCAGTTCCGCACGAGCCGAAAGTGCCTTCTGGCGCTTTCGTGCGAGCTCAGGACTGTCTAAGCATGGAATGTCCCCTCCGAGCGTTTTGGGCCGCGGCGCGAATTCTCCCATCTACCTCACCCGCTTCTTCAACATGAGCGCGATAACCACCGGCGCGCCGAAGATGGCGGTGACAGCGCTGATGGAAAGTTCGACAGGAGAGAACAGTGTGCGCGCGATCAAATCGCAGCCCGCGCAGAAGATGGCGCCTCCCAAGAAGCACGCAGGAATCACGCGGATGGGCTTCGACGACTTTAGCACCGACTTCACGAGATGCGGAACCGCAATGCCTACGAACGACACCGGACCAGCGAACGCGGTCACGCAGGCGGAGAGCATGCTCGCTAGAAGGACGAGCGCCACGCGGAAGCGTGCGACGTTCACGCCGACGCTTTTCGCGTAGGCTTCTCCCAGCTGGAAGGCGGAAAGGGGCTTCGATATCGCGAATACGCATGCGCTTACGGTGATCACCACGACCGTGATGACCGCGACGTCGTCCCAGCTCGAACCCGAGAAGCTACCCAAAGACCAGTTGTGCAGGTTCACGATGGACTGGTCGTCGGCGAAGGCGATGAGGAAGTTCGTCGCCGCCGAGCAGATGTATCCCACCATGACGCCCGCCACGATGAGCATGGCCATGGAACTTATGCGCCGTGCAATGAGGAGCACGAAACCGATGGTGATAAGCGAGCCCAGAAACGCTGCGGCCACCATGGCCGGCGAGGACATGGCCTGGTTTGCGCCCAGAAGTACGATCATCGTAAGCGCGACGACGAACTTTGCGCCCGAGGAGACGCCCAAGATGAACGGGTCGGCGATGGGGTTGTTGAAAAACGTCTGCAGCAGGAACCCGGAGAGCGAAAGTGCCCCGCCGAGAAGCACGGCTGAAAGTACGCGCGGCAGTCGAATCTCCCAGATAACCTGGCTTTCCATGGAATTGGCCGCGCCGCCCGAAAGGATGCCGGGGATGTGGTCTGCGGGCACGAGCACGCTCCCGATGCACAGGTTGGTCCCGATGAGCACGATGAGGGCAACAGCGAGCAGCGCCGTCACGACGCGACACCGCGCGGCGCGCCCCGATTCGTCGTATGCCATGGAAAGTCGGCTTCTCATGGTGCTAGCCGAGCTTCCTCAGATAATGGAAGTCGCTCGTGTCATCGCCGGTGAACGCCCCGTGCAGCTCGTCGATAATGTCGGCGGTAGAAGTCATCTGCTGGTACATGTCGGCGCTTGTGACCCAGACGTTGCCGTTCTTCACGGCTTTGAACTGCGACAATAGCGCGTTTTTGCCTACGAAGTCGTTCAAGGTGGCAACCGATTCGTCGATGGTGCCGTTGTAGACGATGATGTCGGCATCCTTCGCTGTCGCGTAGAAGCGCTCCATTTCGAGCGTTACTGACGAACCTGACGTCGACGCCGTCTGCGTGTCATCGAGCGCGTAGCTGCCGCCTGCAAGCTCGATCATCTGCGCCACGTAGTCGCCCGCCCGCCGCGTGACGGCGGCCCCGTTCGAGTTAATGTAGAAATACGCCACGGTTTTACCTGACGACGCGAGCCCCGACGTTTGCTCGACGCGGGCCTTCTGCTCGTTGAACAGGTGCGTGGCCTCGTCTTCCTTGTCGAACAGGACGCCGAAAAGCTTAATCCACTCGACGCGCCCGAGTGCTTTGGGCTCGCTCGACGACTGTTCGGTGAGCACGACGAGCCCGAGCTTCTGCAGCTTTTCCTTCACATCGGGCGTGTGGTTGATCATGGTGTTCTCGATGGCGAGCGTGCAGCCCGAGGCCGATATTCGCTCGTAGTCGGGCGCGCTGTACTTGCCGCCGTAGGCGATCGCCCCACTTCCGAGCGCGCTTTTGAAGCCCGCGACCGAGCAATCGTCGGCTTTCGTGCCCGACATTAAGATATTGTCGTTCGCATCGAGCGCGTCGACCAGGCATATCGTCGCCGACGACACGAGGTACACCTTGTCGGCGGGGCGCCTTATGACCGCGATGTCGGAGCTTAACCCATCAGGTACCTTCGCATCTTGCGGCACCACGAGGAAGCGCTCCCCGTTCGAAACGCAGATAAGCCGCAGGCCGCCTTCGAACTCGTCGACAGTGAAGTGCTCGGCGTATTCAAGCTGAAGCGCTCCCGTCGGCTCCCAGCCGCAGCCCAAATCGGCGTTGTGGAAGTCGGCCGCGGCGCTTGAAGCCGTTCCCGCAGGGGAGCCGCCGCTTGCATCGTCGCCCGATTTCTCCTTCATGGTGGATGAGTCGAAGTGGAGCGTGTAGTCGATGGTGTGCGGCGTCGACATGGCGACGGTCTCGGCCGACACGGCGATGTCCTCGTCGAGCGTGACGGGTATCTCGAACGTGGAGTTGCCGCCGTCGTTTACGGGCGCGTAGTCCACGCCGTCGACGGTCATCTTGTCGTAGTTCGAACTCGACCAGGTGATGGTCGCGGTGTAGGTGTCGCCATCCTTCACAATTGTGGTGGGTGAGGCGATGCTTGCGCGCCCTGACCCGCCGGAAAGCGAGACGCTCACCGTGTATTCCTGAGAGCCCGCCGTGCCACCGGTCGCGTTCGGGCTCGCACTGCACCCCGCGAAGGGAAGCGCGAGCAGGGCGACGAGAACGCAGGCGATCGCGCGCGCCGCGATGCTGTGGAGCTTCCTGTTTTCCCCCTTGGGAAGAATCGACCGCATGGCGTTACTTCAGTGCGTCGGCGCGCAGATCGACGCCGGCGGATTCGAACACAAGTGTGCGGTCGTACCACTGCTCTTTTCTAATACTCCACGCGGCACAGGCGGTGTCCTCGTCGAGCGCATCAACGGGCACGTCGTAGGTGTACTTGCCTTCCGCGTTTTCCACATAGGGGATGAAGTCGGCCTCGCTCGCGGCGGCAGCCTCGTCGCCCGTGCCCATGAAGAGCTTGCCGTAGCCCGTGCCGGAAAGCGTCATCACGCAGTGCATGGAGCCGTTTTCCACGATGAGCTGGGCGTCCACGATCCTGAACATGTTCGAGCTGGAATCTACGGTGATTGGATAGGTGCCGTCGGCCACCTTGTCGGCGGTGATGGGGGCAGCGCTTGCGCCCGCGGGCGCATCGGCCGCCTGTTCGGTCTTTTCCTGGGAATCGGCATCGCTTGCCTTTGCGCTGTCGATTGAATTTCCGGCGCAGCCGGCGAGCGAGAATGCGCAAAGCGCCGCCGACAGGGCGAAGACGAGGGTTTTCTTCAACATGGAGGGGGTTCCTTTCAATCGCTTCGACCGCCCGTGCCGTGCGGTGGGCGGTCGGGATGCGAATGCAACGGGCATGCGTCGTCAGTCGGGGAAAGGCGCATGCCCGTTGCACGGGGACGCGACCGGCGCCCCCGTGCGCGGCGAGTTTACAGCTTGGCGATGGCGTCGTCCACGTGCGAGACGTAGATGTCGTCGACCGCGACGTTCTGTCCCAGACCCTGGAGCAGGCACGTCACTTCGAAGCCGGCGGCCACGAACTTCGCAGCCCAGCTGTCGGGGTCGGTCTCGTCTGCCATGTCGTTGTTCGCGTGGTCGCCCGCGACCACCATGAACGGCGCGAGCACGGCCTTCTTGTAGCCTGCGGCGCTCGCGGCGGCGATAACATCCTCGCAGGTCGGTTCAGCCTCGACGGTGCCGACGAAGAACTGCGTCAAACCCTCGTTCTTGAACACTTCCTGCATCTTGGCATAGTCGGCGTTGGAATCGGCTTCGGTGCCGTGGCCCATGAGGCACAGCGCCGTCTCGCCGTCGTCGAAGGACGCCATGTTCTCCTTAATGGCTGCGGCCACCTTTTTGTAGTCGTCGTCGGAGGTGAGCAGCGGGTCGCCGAGCGAGATCTTGTCGAACTTGTCGGCGTACTTGTCGAGCTCGTCTTTCACGTCGGCGTATTCCAGGCCAGCCATGAGATGCGTCGGCTGCACGACGATTTCCTTCACGCCGTCTTCCACGCAGCGGTCAAGCGCCTCGGTCATGTTGTCGATCGTGATGCCGTCGCGCTTCTTCAGCTTGTCGATGATGATCTGCGCGGTGAAGGCGCGGCGGATGTCGTAGTCCTGCCAGTACTTCTCGCGGATAGCGTCTTCGATGGCGCCGATGGTGATGTGGCGCGAGTCGTTGTAGCTCGTGCCGAAGCTCGTGACGAGGATGACCGGCTTCGCGGCCTTCTCCTTTTCACTAGATTTCTCGGAACTCGCGGAGGTGTTGGAGCAGCCCGCGAGCGCGACTCCGGCGAGCGCGACGGCTCCGGTTGCTGCGGCGCCCATGAAGCCGCGGCGTGACATCTGGTCGGACATGGTTTTTCCTTTCCTCGGTTTGCCGGTCCCCCGGCGACAGTTGCTTGTCGGCACAAGCGAAAGAAAAGCGCACCCCTCGGGGTTCACAAGGAGCTAACGCCACGGCGATGCCGTGAGGAAAAGGCGAAGCAGTCTGGCTTGGGGCGCGAGGCGGTTCGCCCGCGCGTCCTATACAGTAATGTCCCTTGCCCAGGATTCCCACCTGGTTCCCTCCGCAAGCCAGCGCGGGCTGTGCAGGCGCCGCGCCGGTCATTTCCTTTTATCCGATTATCATATGCTCGTTGCCGAAACTTTTACTATGATAGTGGGCACTTGTGAACGTGTCAAAGCCAGCGCGGGCGGCATTGCGCCTCCTGCCTGCGTATTTGCGCCGATTGCTGCCGCAGGCGCCGTGTTTTGCCCGCTGCGCGAATGGCGGCGTAAACGGTTGCGATGAGAAACGGGAAGGGAAGGCTCGGATGATTCATATCGTTGGCGCAGGTTCGGGCGCCGCCGACCTTATCACGCTGCGCGGGGCGCGTCTTCTACGCGCGGCCGACGTGGTCGTTTGGGCGGGGAGCCTTGTGAACCCCGAGCTGCTCGCCGAGTGCAAGGAATCCTGCGTCGTCTACGACAGCGCGCACATGACCTTGGAGGAAGTGCTCGACGTGATGTGCGCGGCGGATGCGCGGGGCGAGGAAGTGGTGCGCCTGCACACGGGCGACCCGTGCCTGTACGGCGCCATCCAGGAGCAGATGGACGCGCTCGACGCGCGCGGCGTGGTCTACGAGGTGGTGCCCGGCGTGTCGAGCTTTTGCGGTGCCGCGGCGGCGCTTCGCCAGGAATACACGCTGCCGGGAATCAGCCAGTCGGTCGTGATCACGCGGCTTTCCGGGCGCACCCCCATGCCCGCGGGCGAGGGCATGCGCACCATGGCGGAAAGCGGCTCGACTATGGTCATCTTCCTGAGCTCGGGTATGCTCGCCGAGCTTTCCGCCGAGCTTTTGGCCGCGGGCCGCAGCTCCGACGAGCCGGCGGCGCTCGTGTACAAGGCGACCTGGCCTGAGGAGCGCGTGGTGCGATGCACAGTGGGCACGCTCGCTGATGCGGGCGCGCGAGAGGGCATCGACCGCACGGCGCTCGTGGTGGTGGGCCGCGTGCTCGGAGTTCGCGGTGGGCTTGCGCACAACGGCGCGCAAGCGGAGTCGTACGAGCGCAGCAAGCTTTACGACCCTTCGTTTGCCACGGGGTATCGGAAGGCGAGCAGCTAGCGTGGCCTTCGAGCACTACATATATACCGGGACGACCCGCCTGCGCTGCGGCTACACCACGGGGAGCTGCGCCGCGCTCGCGGCGAAGGCGGCCTGCGAGATGCTCTTGTCACGAAAGCCCGTCGGCCGCGTGTCGATCGTCACCCCCGGCGGGCTGCCTGTCGAGACGGACGTGGTTGACGCATGTATCGGCGAGGGGTGCGCCCAGTGCGCCGTGCGAAAGGACGCAGGCGACGATGCCGATGTGACCGACGGCGTGCTCGTGTACGCGCGCGTGGAACATGCGGGGTCGGGCACGGGCGCTGCGGGCAGCAAGGGCGTGCCCGCGCGCGAATCGGAAGTTTCCGTCGATGGCGGCGTGGGCGTGGGGCGCGTGACGTTGCCCGGGCTCGAGCAGCCGGTGGGGGCGGCCGCCATCAACGCGACGCCGCGCGCGATGATCACTTCGGCGGTGCGCGAGGTGTGCGCCGCGCACGGCTTTTCTGGAAATATTGCTGTGACGATTTCGGTACCCGAGGGTGTTGCCCTTGCCGAAAAGACCTTCAACCCACACCTGGGGATAGAGGACGGCATTTCCATCCTGGGCACGACGGGCATCGTCGAGCCGCGCAGCCTCGCTGCCTTGCGCGACAGTATCGAGCTCGAGATCCGGCAGCATGCGGCTATGGGGCGGCGCGGAGTCGTGCTCACGCCCGGCAACTACGGCGCGCAGTTCATCTCGGGGCATTTCCACCTAAATGGTGCGCCGGTGGTCTTCATCTCCAACTTCGTGGGCGATGCGATTGATTGCTGCGTTCGCGAGGGATTTACCAATGTCCTTCTTGTGGGACACATCGGCAAGCTGGTGAAGGTCGCGGGCGGCATCATGGACACCCATTCGCGTACCGCCGACTGCCGCGCGGAGATTCTGGCCGCCCACGCGGCCTTGGCCGGCGCGGGCACGAAGACTGTGCGCGAGATCATGTCGTCGGTCACGACCACGGCGGCGCTCGAGGTAATCGAGGCCGCCGGCGTGGGGGACGCTGCGCGCGCCTCGCTCGCTATGGCAATCGAGGACAGGTTGCGCCGCCGCGCGGCGGGCGGATGCGACATCGCCGCGGTCGTGTTCGACGCCGAGCGCCTCGAGCTTTTCCGCACGTCGGGCGCCGATGCAGTTATCGGGGAATTGGGGGCTACGTATGAGTAAAGGCGTGCTGTACGGGGTGGGCACGGGGCCTGGCGACCCCGAGCTGCTCACGATCAAGGCCGTCCGCACAATCGAATCGTGTCCGGTCATCGCCGCACCGCAGACGGCGGACGGGGCCATGGTCGCGCTCGACATCGTACGCGGCGCCGTCGATCTTACAGGCAAGACGGTGATCCCCGTGCGATTCTCGATGACGCGCGACGTCGAGCGCCGCGCGGCCGAGCATGCCTCGCTTGTTCGCGAGCTTGTCGCGCACCTGGATGCGGTCCGCGACGTCGCGCTGCTGAACCTGGGGGACCCGAGCATCTACGCCACCTTCCAGCGCATAGCGCCCGACGTGCGCGCCCGCGGGTTCGAGGCGCGCGCCATTCCCGGCGTGCCGAGCTTCTGCGCGGTCGCCGCGGCACTCGAGCGCGACCTCACGCCCGAGATGTCGTCGCCTCTGCACATCGTGCCCGGCGGCTACGACGACGCGCGCCGCGCAATCGGCTGGCCGGGGACGAAGGTGGTCATGAAGGCGCGCCGCTCGCTTGCGGACATGAAGTGCATCCTTCGCGAGGAGGGCGCCTTCGACGGTGCCGAGCTCGTAGAGGACTGTGGGCTTCCGGGCGAGCGCGTGTACCGCTCGGTCGACGATGTGCCCGATCGGGGCAGCTACTTCTCGACGATGGTGGTGCGCTAGATGAGGGTTTCCTGCATAGCGTTCACTGAGAGGGGATATGCGTTGGCGGAGCGCACCGCTCGCGCGCTTTCCGATTGCGCGCAGACAGGTGATGATGACCCTGGCTGGAACGTTTCCGTTTCGCGCGGGTTCGGCGAGGGGAAGGCCGACCTGCGCGCATGGACGGCGCTCGCGTGGGAAGCGTCGGACGCGCTTCTGTTCGTGGGCGCGGCGGGCATCGCCGTGCGGGCGATCGCGCCGCATGTCGCCTCGAAGGCAAACGATTCCGCGGTTGTGGTGATCGACGAGGTGGGGCGCTTTGCCGTCCCGCTTTTGTCGGGGCATTTGGGCGGTGCGAACGAGCTTGCGCAAACTGTGGCACGCGCGGCAGGGGCCATCCCCGTCATCACCACGGCGACCGACGTCCGCGGCGTGTGGGCGGTGGATACGTGGGCGCGCTGTGCGGGGCTCGCCGTTTCGAATCCCGAGGCTATCAAGCGAGTGTCGGCGCGGCTGCTTTCGGGCGGGCGCGTGGCGCTCTATTCCGACATGCCGATTTCGGGACAGCCACCTGAGGGGGTTGACATTGCGTCCGACCGCGCTCGGGCCGATATCGTCGTGTCGCCGTTCGCTGGCGCGAATGCGGGTGCGTCCGTTCGCGCGGCGGAGACAACGGGCGAGGTCGTATCCGCCGGTGTGACGGGGAAGCCGGCGGGCGTGCGGGCGCAGGCGCCTGCGCCCGAGTCGCTTCGCCTTGTCGTGCCCTGCATCGTTGCGGGCATAGGGTGCCGTCGCGGTGCGTGCGCCGAAGCGATTGGGGAGGCGTTTCTTCTCGCGTGCGGGCAGGCGGGCATCTCACCTTCGGCCGTGCGCGAGGCGGCGACGATCGACGTGAAGGCGCACGAGGAGGGTCTGCTCGCCTTCTGCCGCGCGCGCAAGATTCCGCTTGCGACGTATTCCGCAGAGGAGTTGTCGCAGGTCGAAGGCAGCGTTTCGCCATCTGATTTCGTGCGTGCGACGGTGGGGGTCGACAATGTGTGCGAGCGCGCGGCGCTCGCGGGCGGGGGCAAACTTATCTTCCCGAAGCTCGCTCACGGCGGCGTGACCGTCGCGTTTTCCATGGTAACTATCGAACTTTCGTTTAAGGAGCGGTGATGGGAAAGCTCTTCGTGGTGGGGATCGGTCCGGGCGGCCCCGACGGCATGACGATTGCGGCTCGGCGCGCGCTCGAGGCGGCCGACATCGTTGTGGGGTACACGAAATACGTGGAGCTCGCGCTCGCCGCCGTGCCCGACGCGGCGCATCTCGCGACGCCGATGATGCACGAGGTCGAACGGTGCCGTCTGGCGCTTTCACGCGCGCAGAGCGGAGAAGCCGTGGCGCTCGTGTGCAGCGGTGACGCGGGCGTGTACGGCATGGCGAGCCCCGTGCTGGAGCTTGCGGAGGACTACCCCGACGTAGACGTGGAAGTTATCGCCGGGGCCACCGCGGCTCAGAGCGGGTCGGCGGTGCTCGGCGCCCCGCTTGCCCACGACTTCGCGGTCGTGTCGCTCTCCGATCTGCTCACGCCGTGGGAGGTCATCGAGCGCAGGCTCGCCGCCGTGGCGAGCGCCGACTTCTGCATCTGTTTGTACAACCCGCGCAGCAGAAAGCGCGCCGACAGGCTCTCGCGCGCGGCGAAGATTATGCTCGAATGGAAGGCCCCCGACACGCTCTGCGGCTGGGTGCGCAACATCGGGCGCGAGGGGCAGCAGTCGGGTATGTGCAGGCTCTCCGAGCTGGGGGAGTTCGATGCAGACATGTTCACCACCGTGTTCGTCGGCAACGCGGACACGAAGCGCGTAGGCGGCCGTATGGTCACGCCGCGCGGGTATCGGGAGATTCCATGCGAAAGGTAACGATCATCGGGGCGGGGCCCGGAAACCCCGACTTGCTCTCGCGCGCGGCGCTCGACGCGATCGACATCGCCGACGTGGTCATCGGCGCTCATCGCGCACTTGTCGGCATCGACGTGCCGCCCGACGTGGTGAGATGCGAGCTCGTTAAGACGGCGGACATCGTCGCCGCGCTCACCGATGCGGCGTCGTGGCAGCGCGCCGTGGTCGTGATGACGGGCGATGTGGGGCTGTTCAGCGGCGCGCGCCGCCTGGTGGAGGCGCTCTCCGGCGACGCGCAGGTGGACGTGCGCGTCATTCCCGGCATAAGCTCAGCGTCGTATCTCGCCGCGCGCCTCGCGCGTCCATGGCAGGATTGGCGCTTCGTGAGCGCTCACGGCGTGGCGTGCGACATCGTGGCCGAGGCTGAGCGCGCAGGTGAGCTCTTCCTCGCCACGTCGGGCGGGGAAGACCCCTCGCGGCTTTCGGGCGAGCTTGTGCAGGCGGGCTTCGAGGACGCGCGCGTGACGGTGGCCGAGCGCCTGTCGTACCCCGACGAGCGCATCACCTGCGCGACCGCAAGTGAAATCGCAGGTCAGACGTTCGACGACTTGAACGTGATGCTTATCGAGTTCGCAGGCTGCGCCGGGTCGCCTGCGAACTCTAGTGCAGCCTCCGAGGCGCCGGCTGGCGCATCTGCGCCCGCGGCGGCTTCTTTCGTGGCGGACTCTGCGGGCGCATTCCACGCCGCGAGCCCCCGCTGGCCGTACGCTTCCTCGGGCATTCCCGACGTGCTCTTCATCCGCGGCGACGTTCCCATGACCAAGCAGGAGGTGCGCGCCGTCGCGCTCGCGAAGCTGCGCCTTACCGCGACCGACACCGTGTGGGATGTCGGCGCCGGCACGGGGAGCGTGTCGATCGAGGCGGCGCTCGTCGCGCGAGCGGGGTCGGTATGGGCGGTCGAGCGCAACGCGGCCGGCGTGCGGCTCATCCGAGAGAACGCGGATGCATTCGGGTGCGGCAACGTGCATGCGGTCCCCGGTGTCGCCCCCGAAGCGCTCGCGAAACTGCCCGACCCCGACGCCGTGTTCGTCGGCGGGAGCGCGGGCGAGCTTCCCTCCATCGTGGAGGCGGCGCTCGAGAAGAACTCGCAGGTTCGCCTGTGCGTGCCATGCGTCACCGTTGAGACGCTCACCGAGGCGTGCGCGCTCCTCTCGGGTTCGCGCTTTAAGGAGTTCGAGGCGTGCCAGGTGTCGGCCGCCCGCGCCGAGGCTGTAGGCTCGCACCATCTTATGAAGGCGCAAAACCCCGTGTTCCTCGTCAGCGCGCGTGGTGCGGGCGCGGATGCCGAGGAGCTTGCCGATGTCGGGGCGCTTGTTGAGTCACCTGTCGGGGAGGACTCCTCTGCCGAGGGGAAACCATCCGTTGAGGTGGTCTCGCTTGCTAACTGCAACGCCGCAGGTGGGGAAGGCGGCGCCCGGTGAGCACGTCCATCCCGCGCTTCATGGTCGCTGCGCCCTCGAGCGGGAGCGGCAAGACGGTCGTCACGTGCGCGCTCCTGCGCGCGCTCGCGCGTCGCGGCCTTGCATGCGCGGCCTTCAAATGCGGACCCGACTACATTGACCCGCTCTTTCATCGCCGCGTCGTGGGTGCGCGCTCGGGCAATTTAGACGGCTTCTTCACCGACGCCCCGACGCTGCGCGCCCTGCTCGCACGCGGCGCCGCGGGCGCGGATGTCGCGGTGCTCGAGGGGGTTATGGGCTTCTACGACGGCATGGCGCCCGGCGTGGCCGACGCGAGCAGCTACCAGGTTGCGCGCGACACGGAAACGCCGGTCGTTTTAGTGGTGAACGGGCGCGGGGCGTCTTTATCGCTCGCCGCCGTAATCCGCGGCATTGCCGAGTTCCTGCCTTGTGCGAACGTGCGCGGCGTCGTGCTGAACAAGACGAGCGCCGCTGCCTGCGCCTACGCGGCGCCTGCGATCGAGAAGCACACGGGCGTCGCGGTTTTGGGGAATATCCCCGCCGACGAGGCGTTCTCGCTCGAAAGCCGGCATCTGGGGCTTGTGACCGCCGACGAGGTCGAGCAGCTCTCCGCGCGCATCGACAAGATGGCCGAGCTGGTGGAAAAGAGCGTCGACGTCGACCGCTTGCTCGAAATAGCGGTGACGGCACCCGATATCCGCGAGGAACCTTACCGGTTGGAGCCGATCGCGGGAGCGCGGCCCATCGTCGCCGTCGCGCGTGACGAGGCGTTCTCGTTCTACTACGAGGAGAACCTGCGCGCGCTCGAGGACCTGGGTTGCGAGCTGGCCTTTTTCAGCCCCTTGTGTGATAGCGAGTTGCCCCGGGGGACAAGCGCCCTCTATTTGGGGGGCGGCTACCCGGAACTCCATGCGCGGCAGCTCTCCGAGAACGCGCCGATGCGCGAGGCGGTGCGGCGCGCGGTGGAATCCGGCATGCCGACGGTCGCCGAATGCGGTGGGTTTCTGTACCTGCAGCGCGAAATCGCCGATAGCGAGGGGCGGCGCTGGCCTGTTGCGGGCGCCCTTGAGGGCGCAAGCGAGAACGGGGGAAGGCTGTCCCATTTCGGGTACGTGGAGCTCACTTCCCAACGCGACGGGCTCTACGGGCCGCGCGGCACACGCATCCGCGCGCACGAGTTCCACTACTGGCAGTCCGCCTGCCCGGGCGGCGACTTCTGGGCGCAGAAGCCCCGGCGCGACAAGGGCTGGCCGTGCATGACGACTACCCCGTCCCTGGTGGCGGGCTTCCCGCATGTGTACTATCCTGCGAACCCCGACGTTGCGCGCGCGTTCGCGTCTGCCGCAGCGTCGTTCGTAGAGAGGAGACTGCATGGCTGAAGCAACCGAAACCGCGCTTGCCTGCATCCGCGAGGAAGTCGAGCGTGCGTTCTCGTCGGCGCCGGGCGCCGTGCTCGAAGCCACGCTCTCCCGGATCGCGCCCGCAGACGAGTGTGCCCGCGCCGCCGCGTACGCCGCGTGGGATTCCATCGCGCACCCCTTGGGGGGATTGGGCGACTTTGAAGACGCCGTCGCGTGTATCGCCGCAGCTCAGGGGAGCGCCGAGGTGGCCGAGTTTCCCCGTGCGCTCGCGGTATTCTTCTCCGACAACGGGGTCGTTGCCGAAGGCGTGTCGCAAAGCGGGCAAGACGTGACGCGAGCCGTCGCGCGCAACATGTGCGAGGGGGCCACGAGCGCCTGCCGCATGGCGGCGTTCGCGGGTGCCGAGGTCGTGCCCGTCGACGTGGGTATGGCCCGGGGTATAGAAGACGCGCACATGGTGCGCGCGAACGTGCGGCGGGGGAGCGGCAACATCGCGCACGGCCCCGCTATGTCTCGCGATGGGGCCGTGCGCGCGATCGAGGTCGGTATCGCCGTCGCGTGCGGGCTTGCCCGCGCCGGCGTGCGCCTTCTGGCCTCGGGCGAGATGGGCATCGGCAACACGACCACCTCGGCGGCGGTGGCCGCAGTGCTCATCCGGGCGGACGCGCGGAGCCTCGTCGGGCGCGGCGCGGGGCTCTCGGACGCATCGCTCGCGCGCAAGCGCGACGTGGTCGAGCGCGCTATCGACGCGAACTCGCCCGATCCCGCCGACCCGATCGACGTGCTCTCGAAGGTGGGCGGCTTCGACATCGCGGCGATGTGTGGCTTCTACCTGGGGGCCGCGGCCTCGAAGGCGCCGGCGCTCCTCGACGGGGTCATATCCTGCACGGCGGCCCTGTGCGCGGCGCGCCTGTGCCCCAACGCCTTGGGCTACCTCGTGGGCACCCACGCATCAAGCGAACCCGCAAGCCAGGAGCTCCTTCGCGAGCTCGGCATAAAGGCACCACTCGACGCAGGCATGCACTTGGGCGAGGGCGCGGGCGCCATGGCGTATCTGCCCCTTCTGGATTCGGCGTTGCGCGTGTACCGGGATGGGAAGACGTTCACGGCGACTGGCATGGCTGCTTACGAGCATTTCGAGGCCGGGAAATGACGGTGACACTCGTCATCGGCGCCGCCGCGAGCGGCAAGAGCGCCTACGCCGAGTCCCTGTGCCTCGGGCACGACGGCCCCCGCGTGTACCTGGCAACGATGGAGCCCTTCGGGGAAGAGGGCGCCCGCCGCATCGCGCGCCATCGGGCGCTGCGCGAGGGCAAGGGGTTTTCTACCCTCGAGTGCACGCGTGACGTGGGCGCCGCAGTGCCCGGGCTTCCGCGCGGCTGCACGCTTCTTTTGGAGGACGTGGGCAACCTGGTTGCGAACGAGCTCTTCGCGGAAGGCGGCTTGTCCCCGCGTGACCCCGACGCTGCGGCGCGCGAGGTGCTCGGAGGCATTGAACGGCTCGCTCAGGCCGCTGCGTATACGGTGGTGGTCACCGTCGACGTGTTCGCCGATGGGATGCGCTACGATGAAGGGACCGAGGCATGGAGGCGCGCGCTCGCGCGCGTGAACGCGGGTGTGGCGGCGCTGGCCGACCGCGCAGTCGAAGTGGTATGCGGGATTCCCGTGTGGATGAAAGGCGAAGGACCTACAAGGTGAAGATAGTAGAGGCAATCGGCGCGGCGTTCGGAACGTTCTCGCGCATCCCCGTCCCGAAATCGGCCTGGACCGATTTCGGGTCAACCCATGCGCTTGCCGCGTTTCCCCTGGTGGGCCTTGCGGAAGGCTTCCTCATGACGGCGTGGGGGTACGTGGCGAACTTGCTCGGCGTGCCCGCGACCATCGTCGCGGCCGTGCTCGTGGCGCTGCCTGTGGCGGTGACGGGAGGCATCCACCTAGACGGGCTCTGCGACACCTCCGATGCGCTTGCAAGTTGGGCCCCGCGCGAGCGAAAGCTCGAGATCATGCACGACCCGCGAGTGGGCGCCTTCGGGGTCATCGGTGTTGTTGTGTACCTTATTCTGCAGTTTTCCCTTTTCACCGCGCTGTCGCTTACGGCGGGGGCGTTCCTCGCGCTTCTGTGCTCTCTCGTGTTCTCCCGCTCGCTTTCGGGGCTCGCCGTTGAATGCTGGCCTGCCGCGCGGGCGGACGGCATGGCCGCGGGGCTCTCGCCTGCGAAGAAGCGCGCGGCGATCGTCGTGCCGCTTTGCGCTTTCGCTGCGGCTTCGGCTGCAGGGATGGTCGCGTGCGCTCAGGCCGTCGGCGCCCTTATGGCTGTGGCGGGGCTTTTGGCGCTCGCGTGGTACCGCCATGTTGCCCTGTCCCGCTTCGGCGGGGTGACGGGGGATTTGGCCGGATGGTTTCTGCAATGGGCCGAGCTCGCGATGCTTGCCATGCTGGTGGCGGGGGGCATGCTCCTATGATGCTCGTGGTAGGTGGCGCGCATTCGGGGAAGAGGACCTTCGTGCGCGAAAAGCTCGGGTTCGCGGCGGACGATTTCGTCGACGCGGCGCAGTTTGCGGAGGGCGGCGTGCCCGCGGCTTTTGCCGGCCGTGTCGCTTACCGTGCTGAGGAACTCGTACGCGCGCTCGACGCTGACCGGGCGCTCGAGCGGCTGATCGGCTTCGACGTAGTGATTCTGTCCTTGGTCGGCTCGGGGGTCATCCCTATGCGTGCGGAAGACGCCCAATGGCGCGAGCGCGCGGGGCGCCTGGGATGCGCGCTCGCTGCGCGCGCCGATGTCGTCGTGCGCATGACGTGCGGGATACCCCAGGTCATCAAAGGAAACCTTGTCGATGCGCCTCGAGGGACGCAGGGTGCGGGCGCGCCTTTGGAAGTCGTCTTCGTGCGCCATGGTGCCACGGCGGGCACGGAAGACCATCGCTACAGCGGGGCGGGCACCGACGAGCCCCTGTCGAGCGCGGGTGAGCGCGCTTTGCGCGACCTCGCGTGCTATCGTGACGTGTTCCGTGTTATCACGAGCGGCATGGCCCGCACCGACCAGACGGCGCGCATCCTCTTCCCGAACGCGGAGTTTATTGCGTGCCCCGGTCTGCGCGAGATGGATTTCGGCGACTTCGAGGGGCGAAGCGCCGCCGAGCTTAAAGAGGATGCGCGCTACCGCGCTTGGGTAGACTCCTGGTGCGAGACGCGCTGCCCGCATGGCGAGGGCAAGAGCGATTTCACCCGCCGCGTCGTCGCGGCGTTTCGGGAGGCGTGCGAATCGGAGCGCGTCCAGGGGAGTGGGCGCGCCGTCTTCGTCGTTCACGCGGGTACCGTGAAAGCATTGCTCTCCGAGCTAGCTGTCCCGAAAATTGGATACTTCGACGTGCATACCGAGCCTGGCGGCGCATGGGCCGCCACCTGGGATGGGCGCTGCCTTCGCGACGTTCGCCCCGCTTCGGGGGGCGATGCCCGGTGATAACGATTCTTGCCGTCGCCGCCGGGTTCGCGACCGACCTTGCCTTCGGCGACCCGCGCTGGCTTCCCCATCCCGTCGTCGCCATGGGGCGCGCGATCACGTGGGCCGAAGGCCGCCTGCGGCGCGCATTCCCGCAAACGTCCGCGGGCACGCGCGCCGCAGGACTTGTGCTCGCCGTGGCGCTTCCGCTTGCGTGTGGGCTTTTGACCTGGGGAATCCTGCATCTTTGCGGCATGGTTCACTCCGGCCTGCGCTTCGTGGCCGAGGCATGGGCGAGCTATCAGATTCTCGCGGCATGCGAGCTGCGCCGCCAGAGCCTGGCCGTGGCCCGTGCGTTCTCGAGGGGCGGCCTTGTCGCGGCGCGTGAAGCTGTCGGGCTCATCGTGGGACGCGACACGTCTGTTCTCGACGAGCAGGGCGTCGCGCGCGCCGCCGTGGAAACGGTGGCGGAGAACGCGAGCGACGGCGTCATCGCGCCGCTTTTCTACCTTATGATCGGGGGTGCGCCCTTGGGCATGGCGTACAAGGCGGTGAATACGCTCGACAGCATGGTGGGCTACAAAAACGAGCGCTACATCGACTTCGGCTGCGCCTCGGCGCGCCTCGACGATGCGGCGAACTGGATTCCCTCGCGCTTATCGGCCCTGCTTATGATCGCCGTATGCCCGATCGTCGGGCTCGACGCGCGCGGGGCGGCGCACATCTGGCGCCGCGACAGGCGTCGCCATGCGAGCCCGAATGCGGCACAGACCGAGTCAGCGTGCGCGGGCGCGCTCGGGCTGCGCCTGGCAGGACCCGCGGTGTATTTCGGCAAGCTCGTTGAGAAACCGACGATAGGCGACGCGTCCCGAGAAATCGAGTGGGGCGACATCGCCCGGGCGACAAGGCTTATGCTCGCCGCGTCCGTATGCGCGCTCGTCGTCTTCGGTGCCGCGCGCGCGGCGGTCGTGCTCGCCGTGGGGGCGATGGCATGAGGGAAGACCACGCCGCGCCCCGGGCTGCCGGGGGAATCCTGCGCGCCCGTGCGCATGGGGGTAGCACGCAATCGCTTGGCATCGCTTGCGAAGGGGACGCCTCCGACCTCATTGACTTCTCGGTGAACGTGAATCCGGCAGGCCCCTCGCCGCGCGCCGTCGCCGCAGCTTGCAAGGCGCTTTCTCGAATCGACGCCTACCCCGATAGGGAAAGCCTCGCGCTCGTTCGCGCCCTAGCGCGCGCCCAGGGCATTCCCGAAGATACTATCGTCTGCGGCGCGGGCGCGTCCGACATCATCTGGCGGCTCGCCGCGGCGGTGCGCCCGAAACGCATCGTCGTGTGCGCGCCGACGTTTTCTGAATATGCGGAGGCGGCATCGTACTACGGCGCATGCGTGCAGGAGTTCCCGCTCTCCGAAGCGGACGACTTCGACGTGCCCGCCTCCTTCGCCCGCGCGATCGAGGGGCCGGGAGACGTGGCGTACCTCTGCAATCCGAACAACCCGACGGGGCGACTCGTCGACCCCAGCGTGATCGATGCCGCGGCTTGCCGCTGCGAGCAGGTGGGCGCGCTGCTCGTCGTGGACGAGTGCTTCCTCGGATTTGCGCCCGACGCCCGCGAAAGGAGCGTGGCCGCACGTGCCGCGTGTTCGCGCCATGTGGCCGTGCTCTCCGCGTTCACCAAGCTCTACGGAATGGCGGGGTTGCGGTTGGGATATCTGATCAGCGGAAACGCCCAACTCATCGAGGGGATTCGCCGGGCGGGGCAGGCGTGGCCCGTCTCCTCGGTCGCCGAGGCCGCGGGCATCGCCGCCCTGGAAGACGTTGAATACGTCTCGCGCACGCGCGATGTATTGGCGGGCGAGCGAGCGTGGCTTTCCCACGAGCTCTCCTCACTCGGGCTTTCCGTCGTGCCATCGGATGCGAACTTTCTTTTAGTCCGCACTCCGGCGAAAGACATCCCCGAGCGCCTGTATAAACAGGGGGTTTTGGTCCGCACGTGCGACTCGTTTTCGGTACTGTCCCGTTTCTGGTGCCGCGTCGCGGTGCGCACGCGCAAGGAGAATGCCCGGCTTGCGATGGCGTTCGGCCGCGCGCTTCGGGCGGAAGGTGCATCGGGCGAAGGCGAACCCGACGAACGGGGCGGCGTTTCTTGTGGCGGCGCTATGGCGGGCGCGGATGGCCGAGGCTCGGCGAAGGAGGTCGATACCCGTGGGTAGGGCGAAGCCCATCATGATCCAGGGCACCATGTCGAACGCGGGGAAGAGCCTGCTTGCGGCTGGGCTGTGCCGCGTACTTTCGCAGGACGGCCTGCGCGTGACTCCCTTCAAGAGCCAGAACATGGCGCTCAACAGCGGTGTCACGGCCGATGGGCTCGAGATGGGGCGCGCCCAGATCATGCAGGCCGAGGCGTGCGGCATCGCGCCCGACGTGCGCATGAACCCCATCCTTCTTAAGCCCGAAAGCGGCCACCGAAGCCAGCTCATCGTGGCCGGCAAGGCGCAGGGAGCCTTCGCTGCGAGGGATTACTTCGCGCGAAAGAAGGCGCTCATGCCGCAGATTTTGGAGGCGTTCGATTCGCTCGCGGAGGAAAACGACGTCATCGTCATCGAGGGCGCCGGCAGCCCCGCCGAAATCAACCTTGCCGAAAACGACATCGTCAACATGGGGCTCGCGCGCGCCGTGTCCTCCCCCGTGCTGCTCGTAGGTGACATCGACCCAGGCGGGGTGTTTGCCCAGCTCTACGGCACGGTCGCGCTCTTTGCGCCCGAGGATCGCGCGCTTTTACGGGGGCTTGTGGTGAACAAGTTCCGCGGCGATGTGGAAATCCTGCGCCCGGGTTTGGCTCCGCTCGAGAAGATGTGCGGGGTTCCCGTCGTGGGGGTCGTGCCGTATCTTACGCTCGACCTGGACGACGAGGACTCGCTCGCGCCGCGCCTATCTGCCCGCGAGGCGCGCGACGTCATCGACGTCGCCGTCGTGCGCCTTCCGCATCTGTCGAACTTCACCGACTTCGACCCGCTTTCGCGCGTGCCCGGCATGGGCGTGCGCTACGTTTCCTCGACGACCGATCTGGGCCGACCCGACCTGGTGGTGCTTCCCGGCTCGAAGACCACGCTCGACGACGCGCGCTGGCTTGCGGATAGCGGCATCGGAGCCTGTATACGCGCGCTTTCGGGCGCGGGCACGCCGGTCCTCGGCATATGCGGAGGCTACCAGCTTTTGGGAGACGAGCTTTCCGACCCGCACGGCAGGGAAGGCGCTGGCACCGCGCGCGGGCTCGGGCTCATCCCTGCAAGTACGGTGTTCAAGGAGGAAAAGCGCCTCGCCCAGTCGGAGCTGCGCATCACGGGCGCCCAAGGCGCGTTCTCGGTGTGGAACGGCATGACGGCGCGCGGGTACGAGATTCACGACGGCGAAACGACCGTCTCCTGCACCCCTGCGGGCACGATTGGCGGCAAACCAGAAGGCGCGGCCTGCGGAAACGTGTTCGGAACCTATCTCCACGGCCTGTTCGACGAACCGGGGGTGGCGCTCGCCCTCGCGCGCTCGCTCGCGCGCAAGCGCGGCCTGCCCGAGAGCGTCGTGGGTGCTGCGGGCGCGGAGTCCGCGGCCGATCACCGTGCGCGCGAGTTCGACCGCCTGGCCGATGTCGTGCGCGGGGCGCTCGACATGGAGTATGTCTACCGCATTATCGAGGAGGGCGTATGATCCACGTGTATCATGGCGACGGCAAAGGCAAGACCACGGCGGCGATGGGCCTCGCCCTTCGCATGCTCGCCGCAGGCCGCCGCGTCGTCGTCGTCCAGTTCCTGAAAGATGGCGGAAGCGGGGAAGCGCGCCTGCTCGCCGAGCATTTCGGTGTGCCCGTGTTCGCGGGGAAGGTGTCGGACAAGTTTACCTGGTCGATGACGCCGGAAGAACTTGTCGCGACGTGCGAGCTGCACGATGGGAACCTCGCTTTCGCGCTCGCCGAGCTCGAGGGCGCGCAGGAGGGGCTGCTCGTGCTCGACGAGGCGCTCGACGCGCTTTCGAAGGGGCTTGTCGACGAGGCGCTCGTGGACCGCGCGCTCGATATGTCTGCGTGCGGCGTCGAAGTAGCGCTCACCGGGCGCGCGCCTTCCCGCAAGATCGTGGAGAAGGCCGACTACATAACCGAGATGCGGTGCGAGAAACACCCCTACGCTCAGGGGATATGTGCACGGGAAGGAGTGGAGTACTAGATGGATTCCAAGGAGATGGCGCCCGGCGACATCGAACGGCGCAGCTTCGAGATCATCACCGAAGAGCTCGGCGGCCGCACGTTCCCGCCGCTCGAAGAGCCCGTCGTGAAGCGCGTCATCCACACCACTGCCGACTTCTCGTACGCCGATTCCCTCGTGTTCACCCATGACGCCGCGCACTGTGCGCTCGACGCACTGCGCGCAGGGGCCACGGTGCTCACCGACACGAACATGGCGCTCGCAGGCATAAGCAAGCCCGCGCTCGCGAAGCTCGGCTGCAAGGCCGTGTGCTACATGGCCGACCCTGATGTCGCCGCGGCTGCGCGCGCCGCGGGCACGACTCGCGCCGTTGCGAGCATGGACAAAGCTTGCCGCATCGAGGGTCCGCTCATCGTGGCCGTCGGCAACGCTCCCACAGCACTTCTGCGCCTCGCTGAGCTCATGGACGCGGGGAAGATCGCGCCCGCGCTCGTCGTTGGGGTGCCGGTCGGGTTTGTGAACGTGGTCGAGGCGAAAGAGGAGCTACTCGCGCGACGCGTGCCGGCCATCGTCTCGAGGGGTCGCAAGGGCGGCTCGACCGTGGCGGCCGCCATTATGAACGCGCTGCTCTACCAGATCACGCGCACGGGTGGCGCGAAGTGACGGCCCCCGCATCCGTGCCGGCGCTGCGCATCTTCGCCGGCACCACCGAGGGCCGCCTTCTGTGCGAATGGGCGAGCGGGGCGGGCATCCCCGCCCGTGCCTACGCGGCAACCGAGTACGGAGGCGAGCTATTGGGTGAACTTCCGGGCATCGAGGTGCATGCGGGCAGGCTCGACGATTCCGACATGGAGCGCGAGCTTTCCGGCGCGCGCATCGTCGTCGACGCCACGCACCCCTTCGCTACGCTCGCAAGCGACAACATCCGGGCCGCTTCGCTCGCCGTGGGTGCACGATGCCTGCGCCTTGCGCGCCCGGTCGAGGCGCTGCCCAAAGGCGTCGTGCCGGTCGCGTCGATCGCCTGCGCGGCGCGCTTTCTCTCCGAGAACCCGGGTCGCGTTCTTCTCACGACGGGGAGCAAGGAGCTTGCTCCCTACACGCGCGTCGCCGATTTCGCGGAGCGCTTCTTCGTGCGTGTGCTCCCGCTGCCCGGTGCTATAACGAAGTGCATCGACGCGGGGTTTTCGCCGTCGCACGTCATCGGCATGCAGGGGCCCTTCACCCGCGAGCTCAACGAGGCGATGCTTCGGCAGGTGGGCGCCCAGTGGCTTGTGACCAAGGACTCGGGAACCGTAGGCGGCACGGCCGAGAAGCTCGCCGCAGCGCGCGCCGTGGGAGCGCGCTGTATCGTGGTCACCCGTCCCGCCGAGGGAGGCGGGGCCCTTTCGCTTCGGGAAGTGGAAGATACGCTCTTACGGGAGTTCGCGCGCTAGGCGCTCGCCGCGCCTAGCGCGCCCTCCCGCCCGCGAGGAGGATCGCCCCGAGCAAGCTCGACCCGTACAAGCCCGTCATCCGCCAATAGCTCGAGGACGACGCCCGGAACTGGCGCAAACAGCCCTTCAATAAGTTGCGGTGAAATAGTGTCTGTTTTTGCTGCTAGATAGCATATTCAGCCCCTAATTCACCGCAACTTGTCGGTGGTGGCTTACTGGTAGCGTAGGCACTCCACCGGGTTGAGCTTTGCCGCGCGGCGAGCGGGGTAGAAGCCAAAGATTACGCCGATGCCGACGGAGACGGCGAAGGCCAGCAGCACCGTGGCGATTGAAAAACTCGGTGTGATTTGCCCGCTGGCTCCGAGCTCGCCAAGAATCCCGGATCCTGAGGCAAACATCGCGAGGCCCCAGGCCAGCAGATAGCCTATCAGGACACCCAGTAGGCCACCGGTGACGCACAGCGCCGAGGACTCGGCCAAAAACTGCGCGGTGATATCGCGACGACTGGCGCCCAGAGCGCGGCGGATGCCGATCTCTTGAATGCGCTCGGTCACGTTGGTGAGCATCATATTCATAATGCCGATACCGCCGACAAGCAGCGAGATGCTGGCGACAGCACCCATGATGAGCGAGAACGCGCCCATAAAGGAGTTGAGTGCATCGATGGCGCTTTTCATGGAGGTCGCCGATACACTGTCGTACTCATCCTCCTCCTCGATGCCCTTTATCGCGCGCACCTTGGACTCGATGGTCTTACAAAGCTCATCCATGTCCGTGTCCTCGGCGGCAAGTGCCGTCACGCTGGGGAATGAAGGATTCTCGTCGCCAAACAGCCCGGCGATGGTTTCGCGTGGCATATACAGCGTGAGCGAGCCCATGGAGTCGCTGCCGCCATCAATCACGCCTACAATCTGCACCTCGCCGTTAGACACCTTGATGGTTTTCCCCAGCGCATCCTGTTCGTTGCCGTAAAGCTGATCGGCGCCGCCGCGGCTGATGAGCGCCACGCGCGAGCCTGCCTTTGACTCGACATCGGTGTAGGTGCGCCCCGCAACGAGCTTGCTGGCCCCCACGGCGTCGAGCATGTTGCTATCGACACCCTGTGCCATGACGGTATAGCTTTTATCGCCGGTCTTGTACTCGGTATACGCGCTGTCGACAATGCCGATCTGCTCTATCTGCGGCACCAGTTTTTGAAGCTTCTCGATGTCCGACTCGGTGAGTTCTTGCGACGAATAGATTTGCACCATGCGCGCCGCATTGAGGCCCAGACTGTTGACCAGGCTGTTTTGGATGCCGCCGATGAGCGAAGTCATGGCAATGACCGAGGCGATGCCGATGACAATGCCCAGGATGGTGAGCAGGCTGCGCCCCTTGTTGGCCTCGAGCGAGTGAAGGGCTTCCTGGATAAGATCGCGGGCGCTCATGCCACCACTCCTTTCGGCGGGTTGGCGGAGGCGGAAATCATGGGCAGGCTATCTACGGCGCTGCGCAGGGTCCGCGGTGCATGCGGAATATACGCGCCGTCGTGAATGCGACCGTCGCGGATGGTCATGGCACGGTCGGCCTCGGCGGCAATGCCGGGGTCGTGTGTGATAAGCACGATGGTTTTGCCACGCTCCTGGAGCTTATGGAAGGTCTCCATCACAAGCGCTCCGGTTGCGGAGTCCAGGTTTCCCGTCGGCTCGTCAGCCAAAATGATGGGCGGATCGTTGACGAGGGCGCGTGCGATGGCGACACGCTGCATCTGGCCGCCCGAGAGCTCGGATATGCGGTGATCCCAATGGTCGACGGGCAGCGTGACGGCCTGCAGCGCGTGCACGGCGCGCATTTCGCGCTGGCTACGGGGTACGTTGGTGTAGGCCAGCGGCAGCATGACGTTTTCGATAACCGACAGGCGCGGCAGCAGGTTGAAGCTCTGAAAGACAAAGCCAATGCTCAGGGCGCGAACTTCGGTGAGCTCGTCATCGTCAAGCTCGGCCACGTTGAGCCCTTGCAGGTAGTAGTCGCCCGCCGTCGGCTTATCCAGGCAGCCCAGGATGTTCATGAGCGTCGACTTGCCCGAGCCCGAGGGGCCGGTAATGGCGACGAACTCGCCGGGATCTACCGCCAGGCTCACGTTGTGCAAGATGTGGGCGCAACCCGCTTCGCTCTCAAAAATGCGGTGCACGTTGCGGATGTCGATGACGGGACGCATTACATACCCTCGTCGGCAGACATACTGCCCGAATCCGCGCTGTAGCCGCCGTCAGCCGTTGCGCCCGCTCCGGTGTCCATGACGAGGGTGTCACCGTCGCGCAGTTTGGTTGTGGGCACGCCAGGATTGATTTCGTTGCCCTGGTCGTCGCGCTTGATCTGTGTCTTGCCGACTACGGCTTCGTTGTCGTTTTGCGTCACGACGGTCACCTTCACGCGGCGCGTCTTCTTGCCTTCCGAATCGGTGGCCAGATTGACGTAATAGTGCTCGCCATCTTCGGTCATCAGTGCCATGGTCGGCACCATAACCACGTCGTCGAGCTTCTCGGTCACTACCGAGACCTCGGCAGTCATACCCGGCTTAAGGCGACTGTCGGGTGCTTCGATGAGGATGTCGACGTTGAAGGTCACGCTGCCGCCGCTACCGGAGCCGGAGTCAGAGTTTGCCACCGAGGCGATAGCCGTGACGGTGCCCTGGCTCACGATATCGGGAAACGCGGGATAGGTCACGTTGGCGCTTTGGCCCACGGCAATTTTGGCGATATCCTTTTCGCCCACCTGAACCGTCACCTTCATCTTGGACAGGTCGGCGATCTGCATGCACTGCTTGCCGCCGCTCGTATCGCTTTCGCCCATGATCATTCCGCCTGTTACCGTGGCGCCGACCTTGGCGTTGAGCTCCACGATGCTGCCCGAGCTCGGGGCCGTGACCGTACGGCTGGCGGCCTTGGCGTTCGCCTGATCGAGGTTTGCCTGGGCCGATGCGAGGCTGCGCTGCGCGGCCGATACAGCGTTCGTGTCCGCTGATGCGGCGGAGATGCCAGCCGCTGCGGAAGCTCCATCGACGTCCGTCGTTGGGGTGGCCTGCGCGGCAGCTGCGGCTTTCTGCGCGTTGGCGAGGTCTTCCTGAGCGGCTGCTACTGCACGCTGCGCCTCGGCAACGTTGCGATCGAGCTCGTCGTTTTTAATGGTCATGAGCACGTCGCCCTCGTTGACGGATTGGCCTGCCTGCACGTTGATAGAATCGACCGTGCCGTCGACAGAAGGGGAGACCACTGAGGACGAAATGGGTTTGAGCTGGCCTTTCGCCTCGACCGTTGTGGTAAACGTGCCCTCGGTCACCATGTCGGTCACAGGCCCGCTAGCGCCCTGCGGCTGCGCATTGATAACCAGGGTTGCGACAATGGCAATGAGCGCGATGGCACCTACGACGCCGGCGGCAATACCGCGTCGAATCAGCTTTTTACGTCGACGTTCGGCACGTTTTGCCTTGAGCTTGGCATACGCCTCTTCATCGGAAATCTCGGCCGTATCGTTCGTGCGTTCGCTCTGCTTGTCGGCATGTACGTTTTTAATCAGAGGAATCGTTTCGGTGGCACCTTCGGGCGTGTACTCGGCATCATCCGGGCCTGGGGTGATGGTGGGGACATTCGGCATAGCGTCTCCTTTATAGAAAGTTCCTCAATAAGTATATGCGCCCGTCGCGTAAGGCGGGCGCATATGGCGGATTCTTTCGGAACTGTTAGATTGGTCGCAGCGGCTCCACGTTGTGGGAATGCGCGCGTTGCACTACGAGTGGACAACCACGCACAGGCCGACTTTGATGCAGTCGTGAAGTGCCTTTGCATCGGCCAGGCGCAGGTTGATGCAACCGTGGCTGCCGCACCACTTGTACGACTCGGCATTATCGAAGCTCTTGTCGTTTTGCCAGGTGGCGTCGTGGAATCCGACCATATTGCCCTCGAACGGCATCCAATAGCTGACCGGGCTCTCGTATTTGGGCTTGCCGGTCTCGGGGTCCTTGGCACCGATAAGCTTGCTGGCGCCATTGTTGCTGTTGATCTGCCATACGCCCTCGGGGGTGGCGTCCTCTCCCGGCTTGCCAGAAATAAAGTTGGCCTCCCACACAATATTGCCGCTCTCGTCATAGTAGCGCGCGTGCTGCTCGGACAGATCGACGTCGATATACGCCTTCCAGTCGGGCTCTCCCTTTGCGGTAAAGGTGTCGGCCTTCTGGGAGTACTTGATCTCGATTTCGCCGGTCTGCTTGTTGTTGATGGCGTCCTCGACCTGCTTGGCGAGCGAGCTACTGTCAATGGACCAACCAAAGTCACCGCCTTCGACGGCACACTGCTTGCCATCGGCGCGCGTCCACCAGCGAGTGGAGCCCACGGTATTAAAGCCGTTGGCGAGCTCGGCTGCCCAGCTGCTGATCTGCGACGTATCGAGCGTGGGGTTGGCCGGATCGGCAAAGCTGATCCACTGCAACACGGAGCTGCCATCAACCTTGCCGGCATCCTCGCCGTTGAGCTTGAGGGTCACGTTGACGCCCAAGAAGTTGTTGGCGGCATCGCATGCGGCCTGAATCTGATCATCGGTCAGCGTTCCATTGAGCGGCTCATAGGCATCGTTGCCGAGCTTGGAAAGATCTACGGTCTCGGCCAGCGAGGCAAGCTCGAGCTCGGCATACTTAATGACATGCTCGCGGTTAAGTTTTTCGTTGGAGCGCGCCTTCTCGACGGTAAACTTGCCGGCCTGCTCGTCATAGGAGCTATTGGCCTCGAACGTGCCCGAACGGCCCCCGTTAAACTCATCGATGGCGGTGCCCAGATCCTTCTCAAACTGCTTTTGGTCAAAGGTATCGGAGAGCATGGACAGGTCGACGTCTTGATCAAGATCTACTTCGTTGGAGGTAGCGGTTGTTTTGGTCTTGCCGCTTAAGGATTCTACAAGGCGGACCGGCCATACAAAGGCTTCGTTGTGGTTGATGATCTCTTTTGCGGCAGCTTCGCCGTCGACGATGGGCTCATCGGACTCGGGCTGATAGGTCCAGCTAAAGTCATCGCCCGCCACGGTGAGCTTATAGTGCTTCCACGCCGAGTTGACCTTGGTGGCGGCAGACGAAGCGTTGGAGAACGAGACGTCGACGCCGGCGATGGTGGTGTTGGGGTAGGCTACCTGCGAAAACGCTACGACGCCTACGATATAGACAATGACGATAAGACCCAGGAGGACAAAGAGCGTCGTCTTTTTGCCCGACTTATTGTTCCCGGTGGGTTTGCGCGCGGGGCCGCGATCGCCTCGACCGTGCGTGGGGGGCTGCTTGGGCGTATTGCCGTTTGCCTGGCGCTGCTGACGTTGCTGGCGCTGCTGGTTCGGGCGTTGCGAAGCGTTTGCCGCACCACGCTGCTGACCGTGGCTCGGCGCGATAGGACGCGGCGACTGAACGCCGCCGGTGTGCCTGCTCGGCTGCTGCAGATCGGGAATCAGTTGAGTTCGATCGTTTTGCGACATCGTATGCATATCCTTCGAATTTCGCCTTGCGGCTCATCGTGTTTTTACTGGGCTTGCATTATAGCGATTACCTAGTTGATTGTGGTACGGAAACGGTGGCATTCAAAAGAGGTGGGACATTTGTCCCACCTTCGAGTCGTTCTTTGTCGCTATCCGCACACACCGCATTTTGCACAGGCTGAAAGTGCGGCCGGAGCCTGCGCGATGCCGCCCTTTGCCGTCTCGCGCAGCGTGGCCGGCAACGCGTGGCCCACCGAGAGCATGACGTGTGCCATCTGATCAAACGGCACCAGGCTCTTAATGCCGGCAAGTGCAAGCTGCGCCGAGCTAAATGCCGCGGCCACGCCGATGGCATTGCGGTTTTGGCACGGCACCTCCACGAGGCCGCCCACCGGGTCGCAGACCAAGCCCAGCAGATTACTCAGCGCGATGGAACTGGCATCGAGCGCCTGCTCGGGTGTGCCGCCGAGCATCTGCACCAGTGCGGCGGCGGCCATGGCGGCCGCACTTCCGACCTCGGCCTGACAGCCGCCCTCGGCGCCGGCAACGCAGGCGCTCGTGGTGAGGTTGAGGCCGATGGCGGCGGCGCAATAAAGGGCATCCATGACCTGCTCGTCGTCCAGCTGCAGATGGTCTGCGAGCGCTAGCACGCAGCCGGGCACAACGCCCGCGGATCCTGCCGTCGGAGCTGCGACGATCACGCCCATGGTGGCGGAGCGCTCGAGCACGGCCATGGCGCGGGCCACGGCGTCGGTCTGGACGGCGCCCATCAGGCTTATGCTCAGATCGTTTCGGCTGGTGGCATCGACAAGCTTTGCCTCGCCGCCGATGAGGCCGCCGAGCGAGCGCTGTGGATTGGAAATGGGGGCTGTGGTCTCTTCGCGCATGACGTCGAGTACGCGGCGCATGGCGGCGATAGCGTGTGCCTCGCCGGTCAGACGTGCCTCGCGCACGGCCATGACGGCGCCGATGTTGAGCCCCAGTTCCTCGCACGCATCGAGCAGCTGCTCGCCGTCGTCGAAGATTTCCTTTGCCGAGACGCCGGGGGAGAGCGACGAGGCAGAACCGGGGAGTTCGATAAAGGTCGCGTAATCGACATTGTCGAGCTTGCGGAGCATGGGGACGACGGTGTCGTCGGGGGCGCCGTCGGTCTCAAAGACGGAGTAGGCCTGGCCGCCCACTTCGGTGCGGTAGGTGCGGCAGAAGGCGATGTTCACATGGGCGTAGGCGAGCAGGTTGGTGAGCGCTGCGAGCACGCCGGGGACGTCCTGGTGCGCCACGAAGAGCGTGGAATACATGCCCGAGATGTCGACGCCGACGCCGTTAATGCGGCTGATGCGCATCTTGCCGCCGCCCAAGCTCTCGCCGCGGACCTGCGCCGTGGCGCCCGTGGCGTCGACCATATCGATGTCGACGGTGTTGGGGTGGATGGAGGCGTCGTCGCCCTTGATGTCAAAGTGATATTCGAGGCCCTGCTCACATGCGAGGTCAAAGGCCTGCTTGATGTTCTCGTCATCGGTGTCGAGGCCCAGAATGCCCGCGACGAGAGCGCGGTCGGTGCCGTGGCCGCGGTAGGTGTGGGCGAAGGAGTTCCACAGGCCAAAGGTGACTTTGGTGATGCGGCCTTCCAGCAGGCTGGCGGCAACTTGTGCGCAGCGCAGGGCGCCGGCGGTGTGCGATGAACTGGGGCCGACCATGACGGGGCCCAAGATCTCGAATGCCGAGGTCGTAGCTAGTGTTTGTGGCTTGCCTGCCATATGCGCTCCTGTTCTATCCCGTCGTCCCGAGGGACGGGGCATAAGGCCGTCTGCTCGGACAGTCCTGCTCGCACGGAGAGCACATTAAGTGCTCTCCGGCTCGTGCGGAACTCGCGATCGACCTTATGCCCCGCCCCTCGGGACTAAGGATACATGGTTGGAGTGCCCGTGCTGCAAAATTCATTAGCTAGTGACGCAGCGTGGGCTCATATCGAAACATCTTCACTACCGAATTAATAAATCTTCACTACCGGATTAATAAAAAAGAAGCACCGCTTGGGGGCGGTACTTCTTTTGAAAGCGCGTGCGTGTTGTGACCTTGGTGGTTCCCAATTACAGTCCGCAGGCTGCTTTGAGTTCTTCGACTCGGTCGGTTTTCTCCCAGGTGAAGTCGGCGTCTTCTCGGCCGAAGTGACCGTAGGCTGCCGTCTTTTCGTAGATGGGGCGACGCAGGTCCAGATCGCGGATGATTGCGCCCGGGCGCAGATCGAAGGTCTTCTCTACGGCTTCAACGATCTTGTCCTCGGCGACCTTTGCGGTACCGAAGGTGTCGACCATGATTGAGAGGGGCTTGGAAACGCCGATGGCGTAGGCAAGCTCGACTTCGCAGCGGTCGGCCAGACCGGCGGCGACCACGTTTTTAGCGACCCAGCGCGCGGCATACGCGGCGGAGCGGTCAACCTTGGTGCAGTCCTTGCCGCTAAAGGCGCCGCCGCCGTGACGGCCGTAGCCGCCGTAGGTGTCGACGATGATCTTGCGGCCGGTGAGGCCCGTGTCTCCCATGGGGCCGCCCACGACAAAGCGACCGGTGGGGTTCACGTAGATGTCCGCGTTGTCCCACGGCATGTTCTCGGCGGCCATGACCGGGGTGATGACGTGCTCGATGAGGTCGGCCTTGATCTTGCCCATGTCTTCGATCTCGGCGGCGTGCTGCGTGGAGATGACGATGGTTGTGACCTCGACGGGCTTGCCTTCCTCGTAGCGCACGGTGACCTGTGTCTTGCCGTCGGGACGCAGATAGGCGAGGGTACCGTCGTGGCGCACGGCTGCCAGGCGCTCGGCCAGGCGGCTTGCCAGGTAGTGTGGCATGGGCATGAGGGTCTTGGTCTCGTTGGAGGCATAACCGAACATCATGCCCTGGTCGCCGGCACCGATCAGGTCGATCGGGTCGGTGGTAGCGCCGGTCTGGGTCTCGAAGGACTCGTCGACGCCCTGGGCGATATCGGGCGACTGCTCGTGGATGAGGCTCATAACGCCGCAGGTGTCGCAGTCAAAACCGAATTTGGCGCGGTTGTAGCCAATGCGGCGGATAACGCCGCGGGCGATTTCCTGTACGTCGACGTAGGCCTGGGTGCGAATCTCGCCGGCGACGATGACGGTGCCGGTGGTCACGAGGGTCTCGCAGGCGCAGCGGACGTTCTCCACGTTGGCCGGCACGCCGTTGGGGGCGATGTAGCCCTGCTCCTGCAGCTCTATTTCTTTGGCGAGGATTGCGTCGAGGACGGCGTCGCTGATCTGGTCAGCGATCTTATCGGGATGACCTTCGGTCACCGACTCCGACGTAAAAACAAAGGACCCGTGTTGGGGTGGGATGGAACGAAGTTCTTCTGACATGATTGTCCTTTCAATAACGTGTCCCGGCGACCGTTACCATTCCGCCGGGCTCTCTATGCAAGGGCACATCATAGCGCGTAAATCAAACATTCACACCCTTTCCGCACCTACTCATTGGGTACTCATTGGGGACATGGTCATTGTGACAGACTTAAATGACCAACCTTACTCATCGGGGACAGACTTAAATGACCAACCTTACCTAAGTGCCGACAGGTTGCCCAAAGACTGGTCATTTAAGTCTGTCCCCAATGAGTGGGTCGGTGCCCTTTGTGCGGAGGTTGCTTTGATGCTTTATACTGGTGCGGTTAGACATCCATCCTGCAATCGAGGAGATTTCCATGGCATCAGACGTTCGCGTCCGCTTTGCACCCTCACCGACGGGCAAGCTGCACATCGGCGGCGCCCGCACCGCTATCTATAACTGGGCTTTCGCCCGTGCTAACGGCGGCACGTTCATCCTGCGCATCGACGACACCGACCCCACCCGCTCCACCGATGAGAACACGCAGATCATCCTGCGCGCCATGCGTTGGCTGGGCCTTGACTGGGACGAGGGTCCCGAGGTGGGCGGCGATTTTGGTCCCTACGCTCAGACCGAGCGCCTGGACCTGTACAAGCAGGCCGCCCAGAAGCTTTGGGACGAGGGCAAGGCCTATCCCTGCTTCTGCACCAAGGAGCAGCTCGACGCCGACCGCAAGGCCGCGCAGGAGCGCAAGGACCCCTTCCAGGGCTATCAGCGCCGTTGCCGCGATCTTGATCCCGAGGAGGCCCGCCGCCGCATCGAGGCCGGCGAGTCCTACGTTCTGCGCATCAAGGTGCCCGAGGACCGCGGCGACGTAGTCATCCACGACGCCGTCCACGGCGAGGTGACCTTCGACGCCAAGGAGCTCGACGACTTTGTCATCTTCCGCTCCGATGGCACGCCCACGTACAACTTCGCGACCGTCGTCGACGACGCCATGATGAAGATCACCCATGTCATCCGCGGCGACGACCACCTGTCCAACACCCCGCGTCAGGTCATGGTCTACGAGGCCCTCGGCGCGCCCGTGCCTACGTTCGCCCACATCTCCATGATCTTGGGTGCCGACGGCAAGAAGCTCTCCAAGCGCCACGGCGCCACCTCGGTGGAGGAGTACCGCGACGCCGGCTACCTGTCCGACGCCTTCGTCAACTACCTGGCGCTGCTCGGCTGGTCGCTCGACGGCGAGACCACGATCATCCCGCGCGATGTCCTGGCCAGCAAGTTCTCGCTCGACCGCATCTCCAAGAACCCGGCGACCTTCGACCCCAAGAAGCTCGATTGGGTCAACGCCGAGTACATCAACGGCATGTCCGATGCTCAGTTTGCCGACGAGATCATGGTCCCCGAGCTGCACGAGGCGGGTCTTATCGAGGGTAATGTCGAGTACGGCGAGGATTGGATCGATGCGCTTGCTGCCATCGTTAAGCCGCGCACCAAGATGTCGGCCGACGCCGTGACCGTCGCCGCCCCCATCTTTGCTACGGCCGAGACGCTCGAGTATGACGAGAAGTCCGTCAACAAGGGCCTGGCAAAGGAGGGCATGGGCGCCATTCTGGATGCCGCTAAGGTCGCGCTCGAGGGCGTGGACGAGTGGACTGCCGAGGCCATCGACGCCGCGCTTGAGCCGCTGCCCGAGCAGATGGACCTCAAGAAGCGCGTGGTGTTCCAGGCCGTGCGCGTCGCCGTCTGCGGCAACATGGTGAGCCCTCCGCTGGGCGAGACCATGGCACTCGTCGGCCGCGACGATTGCCTGGCGCGCATCGACCGCGCCCGCACGATGGCGCTGTAATCGCTGCGCAAACGTTTGTATCCGAGCCCCGTTCACTCAGAGCGGGGCTCTTGTTTCTGTACCGATGAGTGGGTTGCTGGGACAAAATAATCAGTAGTGTTTGTCCCATGTTCGAATGACGCAACAAGCTCGACACTCGTATCGGCCATGGGACAAACACTACTGATTATTTTGTCCCACCCCTTTCAGGTCCGTTCGTTAGAGGTGGTGTATGGCTCAACAACTGTCGCTGTTTGGTTCGCCGGAACCGGAGGAGACTCCGGCGAAGCCCGTGCTTGCCGCTGCCTCGGCTCAGCCTAAGCCTGCACCTGAGCCCATTGCCGCCTACGCGAACGTTGTCCTTGACATTCCCACCCGCGCGCTGTCCGAGCCGTTTGCTTACGGCATTGCGCAGTCCCTTGCTAATGAGGCCCAGATCGGGTCTACGGTCCTGGTCCACTTTGGTAACCGTGCCGCCGCGGGCTATATTGTCGACATTGCGCCTGGGCTGGGCGACCTGCAGGGCAACAACGTCCTCGACCCTTCGCGCATTAAGCCCGTCGAAGCTATTCTTAGCAAACCGCTCTTTACCGCCGAAGCCGCCCGTATCGCATGCTGGATGAGCCGCGAGTACGTCGCAACGCTTTCCGAGTGCCTGCGCCTGTTTTTGCCCCCGGGCGGCAGCCCGCGTGTGGTCAAGGGTGACGACGGCGTGTGGACGGTTGAACGTCCCGCTGTCAAGCCTATCCAAAACCGCTGGGTCATGCTCACGCCCGAGGGCTTCGACTATACGCCTCCCAAAACGGCGGTTCGTCAGCGTCAGCTCATTGAGGCGCTCCAATGCGGCCCTGTCACGACGCGCGACCTCAACCTGCTCTACAACAGCATGTCGGCGACCATCAAAGCGCTCGAAAAACGCGGCGTCGTGGTTGTGGAGGAGCGTCGTGCGTGGCGTGGCTGCAGCGAGCAGACTACGCTGTCCTCCGCGAGCGGAAAAGCGCCGGTCTCGCTTACCAACGGCCAGCTGCAGGCGCTCGCGCAGATTGAGCGCGCCCGCCTTGATGCGCACGGTGATGTGGTGCTGGTCGACGGCGTCACCGGCTCCGGCAAAACCGAGGTTTACCTCTCCGCTATCGAGCGCGTGCTCGCGGCAGGCCGCTCTGCATGCGTGCTGGTGCCCGAGATCTCGCTGACGGCCCAGACCGTCGGCCGCTTCCGCTCGCGATTTGGCGAGACGGTCGCCGTGTTCCATTCGCGTCTTTCTGCTGGCGAGCGCCTGGATCAGTGGGATATGGTCGCCAGCGGTGCGGCCCGCGTGGTGGTCGGCGCCCGCTCGGCTCTCTTTTGCCCGCTCAGCGACCTGGGTCTCATCATTATCGACGAGGAGCACGAGACCAGTTACAAGCAGGGCTCCAGTCCGCGCTACCACGCGCGCGAGGTGGCGGCCGAGATGGCGCGGCGCTACCGCTGCCCGCTCGTGTTGGGCTCCGCCACGCCTTCTGCCGAGGCCCTCGACCGCTGCCGCCGTGGAACATATAACGGTGCTACTTGGACGCGTGTCGAGATGCCCGAGCGCCCGGGACACGCCGTGCTGCCCACGGTCCGCATTGCCGACCTGCGTCGTGAGTTTTCTCACGGCAGCCGTTCCATGTTCTCAAAACCGCTGATGGAAGGCTTGGAACGCGTGGTCGAGCGCCGCGAGAAGGCCGTACTGCTGCATAACCGCCGTGGCTTTGCGCCGTTCCTGATGTGCCGCGAGTGCGGCTGCGTTCCCACCTGCAATCACTGCTCCACCGCGCTTACGTATCACGAGCGCACGCACACGCTGCAGTGCCACACCTGTGGTTCGTCTTGGCGCGTGCAGCCGTATCCCGCGCTCACGAGTCGCTGCCCCAAGTGCGGCAGTCGCTACCTGGCAAAAATGGGCCTGGGCACGCAGCAGATCGAGGACGCGCTGCACCAGATGCTGCCCGAGGACGTCGCCATTATTCGCATGGATGCCGATTCCACGCGCGGCAAGGATGCGCACAAAAAGCTGCTCGAGCAGTTCGATGCGGCGGATTGCGCCGTGTTGCTGGGCACCCAAATGATCGCAAAAGGTCTCGATTTTCCCGAGGTCACGCTCGTGGGCGTGGTCAATGCCGACTTTGCCCTCAAGCTGCCCGATTTTAGAGCAGGGGAGCGTGCCTACAACTTGCTCGAGCAGGTCGCCGGCCGTGCCGGACGCGGCGATCGTCCCGGCGAGGTCATCATCCAGACCTACCTGCCCGAGGACCCGGTCATCCGCGCCGTCGCCGAGCACGATCGTTCGATCTTTACCGACTACGACCTGGATCAGCGCCGCGACGCGCTGTACCCGCCGTTTGTTCGCTTGGTCAACATCTTGGTGTGGTCGGCGAACCGAGACGACGCGCAGGACTACATCGGGCGCATCGCAAAGCTCCTTAAGCGCCGCTGGCATGCCGCCGCGCCCGATTTTTTGCGGGCGTGGAGTGCCGTGCCGCAGGTGCTGGGCCCGGCTTCGTGTGTAATCGAGAGAGCCAAGGACCGTTACCGCTTCCATCTGCTTGTGAAGTCTCCTGTGGGGTACCATGTCTCTGATGATATCGACGTCTGCCTTAAAGAGGTGGGCTCTGTGCACGGCGTGAGCGTGAGCGTTGACGTCGACGCCTATGATTTGATGTAGCAACCCGAAAGGATGGCCATGGAAGCCAACGGAATCGTACTGTCGCCCGACCCTCGTCTGCGCCAGGAGTGCGCCGTCATCGAGGAGATCTCCCCGGCGATCGAGGCGCTTGCCGAGAAGATGAAGAAGATGATGTTCGACAACGGCGGTTGCGGCCTGGCTGCTCCGCAGATCGGTGAGCTCATTCAGCTCGTCACCATCGACTGCGACTACAGCGATAAGAACGACTACGACCCGTACGTGCTCATCAACCCTGTGATCGTGGATCAGAGCGACCATCTGGTGCCGTTTAGCGAGGGTTGCCTGTCTATCCCCG
The DNA here is from genome assembly GCA_905214945.1 of uncultured bacterium. Classification (GTDB taxonomy): domain Bacteria; phylum Actinomycetota; class Coriobacteriia; order Coriobacteriales; family Coriobacteriaceae; genus Collinsella. Next base: position 19,308 of record CAJMOC010000011.1, on the reverse strand, counting down.
GCATTAGCTGCGAGATCGAGCGCCCCGACCATGTCGTCGTCGAGGCGTACGACCTCGATGCCAACCTGATTCGCTACGAGGCCTCGGGCGACCTGTTCTGCGTGTGCCTGCAGCACGAGATCGATCACCTGCACGGCAACACTATGTTCGAGCGACTGAAGCCGATGCAGAGGATCAAGGCCGTCAAGGAGTACCAGGACGCCCTGGCCCGCGGCGCTCGACCGGGCGAGACGGAGTAGGTTAATTGTCCGTCCCTGGGATGGGGCCCACACATATCATCCCGTGCTCAAACATTCTCGCTTTGCTGCGAAACTGCGCGCGGGACGATATGTGTGGGCCCCATCCCAGGGACTACGTTGTCGCTCTTCGTTTCGCCCGAGTGCCGTCGGGCCAGGGAGGGGCGTCTTCGCTGATAGGTGCTTTGTTGGGAGGGCTGCTTTTATGCGGCTCTTTCTTTGTTTTTGGGTATATTTGTTTCTGTTGACCTATTCTTGCGGCTGGGCGCGCTTGCGACCAAGAACGCTTTTTTGTAGCCGTCTCGGCTCGTTATTGAGAGGAGACTAACTTTTATGCGTATTGTGTTTATGGGTACGCCTGATTTTGCTGTGCCTTCGTTGACTTCGCTTGTTGAGGCTGGGAACGAGATTGCGCTTGTTGTTACTCGTCCTGATGCTGTTCGCGGGCGTGGTAAAAAGTTGGAGCCGTCTCCTATTAAGGCCAAGGCGCTTGAGCTGGGGTTGCCGGTTGTTGAGGCTAATCGTATGACGCCTGAGGTTGTTGAGGCGCTTCAGGCTGCGCAGGCGGATATTTTCTGTGTGGCTGCTTATGGTTGCATTTTGCCCGATGAGGTGCTGCATATGGCGCCGCTTGGTATTGTGAATGTTCATGCTTCGCTGCTGCCTCGTTGGCGTGGGGCTGCTCCTATTCAGCGTGCGATTCTTGCTGGTGACGAGGTTGCTGGCGTTTCTATTATGCGCATTGGGCATGGCGTGGATACTGGTGCTTATTGTGCTCAGGCTTCCACGTCGGTTGCCGGTAAGCATGCTGAGGCGCTGACCATGGAGCTTGGTGAGCTTGGCGGTAAACTGCTTGCCGATACGCTTCCTTCGCTTGCCGATGGCACCGCCGTGTGGATTGAGCAGGATGAGGCGCTCGTTACCCATGCTGCCAAGATTTCTAAGCAGGAGATGCGCCTGGGTCCGCAAATGGCGGCGCTTGATTGCGTTCGTCATGTGCTGGCCTCGTCCGATGCCGCGCCTGCTCGTTGCGTGATTGCCGGTAAGACCGTACGCGTGCTCGATGCTTCGCCGGCTGATATGTCGCTTGGCGAGGGTCAGGTTCTCGTTAAGGCCAAACGTGTTTACCTTGGCCTATCCGATGGCTCGGTTGAGTTGCTCGAGGTTAAGCCTGATGGCAAGCGTGCTATGGCCGCTTCTGCTTGGGCTGCTGGCCTGCAGGGCGCCGATCTTTCGTGGGGTGTTTTGTCATGAGCAAGCTGTCTCCCGCGCGCAAGCTTGCGCTCGATGTGCTGATGGAGGCCGATCGCCGTGGCATGTATGCGCGCGACGTGCTGTCCTCTCGCGCATCGGCCAAGGCTATTGACCAGCGCGATTCCGCTTTTGCCGCCCGCTTGGCGCTGGGTGTGGCCGCCACGCAGGGTATTTTGGACGAGCTGCTCGATCAGTTTCTCGATAAGCCTAAAAAGGTTGCGCCGCGTGTTCGCATGGCGCTTCGTATCTCGGCCTTCGAGATGCTCTACCTGCATACGCCGGGCCGCGTTGCCGTAAGTCAGGGAGTTGAGCTGGTTCGCTGCGGTGCTAAGTCCGCCGCTGGCTTGGCCAATGCTGTACTGCATAAGGTTGCAGACAATGTTGAGGACTTTGCTACTGCGTCCGATGTGGATGAGCCTGAGCGACGCTTGGTTCGTCTGTCGCGCCTGATGGGTCTTCCTCGCTGGCTGTGCGCCCGCATTATGGCGTCGTTTGACACGCCCGAGGGCGCGCTGAACTTTGCCGGCAATCTGGCCCCCGCGCCGCTCGCTTTGCACGAGAACGCCTTTGCAACCAAACCTGATCCGTACCTATCGCAGCTTGTGGCGCCTGTGTTCCCTGGCTGCCATGCTCCGGTCGATGCTCAAGTTACCGTTGCTTCGGGTGTGTTTGAGCGTGCTGCTGCCGTGGCCTCGGACCTTAACGCCCAGCTTATCGCCACAGCTGCCACGCGCCCTGGTAGCTGCCTTGAGATTGGAGCCGGTCGTGGCACCAAGACCTATGTGATGATGTGCCAGGCCAAGCGTGCGGGCTATGAGCGTCAGCATACGGCGCTCGATCTGCATGATCGCAAGTGCGATCTGAATCTCGCTCGCCTGCATAAGGCCGGTATTCAGGGCGTTCGTACGGTTTCGGGTGATGCTTGCGAGCTTGATGAGGTGCTCACATCGTTTGATGCCATGCTTGGCGAGCCGGTAAAGTTCGACACGGTCTTTATCGATGCGCCGTGCTCGGGCACCGGTACCATGCGCCGTCATCCCGAGATCCCGTGGCGCCTGACCGAAATAGATGTGACGGTTGAGCTGCCCAAACTGCAGCTTACGATGCTCAAAGAGGCTGCTGCGCGCGTGGCTGCCGGCGGCGAACTCATCTATGCGACGTGCTCGGTTTTCGACGAGGAGAACACGCAGGTGGTGGACGCTTTCCTGAACTCTTCCGAGGGCGCCGGCTTTAGTGTGGCGCCGCTCTCCGAAGTCCAGATTCTGCAGCTGCCCGAGTTCGCCCAAGCCAAGAAGCTGGTAGCCGTCCGCCAAAACGACCGAGGACTTTTCCAAAGCGTGCCGGTAAACGCCGACTCCTACGACGGCCACTTCTGCGCCAGACTGGTCCACAAGTAATTACTAAGTTGCGGTGAAATAGGGATTGAATATCGGCTTCTAACCGCCAAACAGTCCTTATTTCACCGCAACTCATAAGGAAACCTGGGTAGCTAAAGAAGCAGCCCCGCGATCGGTGTCGGTCGCGGGGCTGTTTGGTTTCTAGTGGCTATGCGGGCAGTTGGCGCAGCAGCCGTTTGTGGCGCTGGTGCTGGAGCCACCGCTTCGCTGGTCGGTGTTGTAGAAACCGCTGCCCTCAAATTTAATACCGCTGGCCGAGAACGTCTTGACCGCCGGGGCACCGCAGCTCGGGCATAGGACCTCGGGGGTCTCGGACATGGGATGCTCAACCTCGAACACGTTGCCGCAGCTCGAGCACTTGTAATCGTAGCGCGCCATAATACTTCCTTTTCAGCACAAAGCGGGCAGATCGCTCTGCCCACAAAAATTCAAACAGCTGTAACTGTACCCTATATCGGGGGTTTTATCACGCTTCGCCCCAGAATCTATGGGTGTTGCGCAGGAGCTGCGAAGTTTTGCCCTCGGCGGCCGCAACATCGGTTTCGTCAGCCTGCCAGGTCCAGTTGCCCGTGGCCACGCCCGGAACGTTCATGCGCGCGTCGTCGCCCAGCCCCAAGACATCTTGCAGCGGCATCATCACCAGGGGAGCGTCGCTTGCCAGCGCGTCGCTCATCAGCTTGGACGCCACCTCAACACCGCTCGGCACGTCGCCACCCGCAAAGGAACGCGTGCACCAACCGGCCAGCGTCGACGTATCGTGCGTCGAGGTGTACAGAATCTTGCCGGGCGTGGGATGCACACCGCAACGAACGTCGTAGTCGCTAAACTCCAGCACGTCCATGCCGGGGAAACCGCAGGTCGAAGCCATGGCGCGAACACCGGGCGTCAAATAGCCCAGGTCCTCGGCGATAAAGTTGAGCGGACCTAGCTCGTCGTAGGCGGTCTGAAACAGGTCCTTGCCCGGGCCCGCCAGCCAGCGACCGTCGGCGCAAGCCTTGCCCGCGGGGATACTAAAGTAGCTATGGAAGCCCAGGAAGTGGTCCAGGCGCACACGGTCGTAGAGCGAGAACGCGCGACGCAGGCGGTCCATCCACCAGCGGTAGCCGTTCTGCTTCATGTGGCCCCAGCGGAACGTCGGGTTGCCCCACACCTGGCCCTCGGGCGCAAAGTTGTCGGGCGGCGCACCGGAAATCTCAATCGCTTTGCCGGTATCGGACAACCAGAAGTTCTCGGGCTCGCTCCATGCATCGGCCGAATCGTCCGATGCATACATCGGGATATCGCCGATGACCTCGATGCCCTTCTTGTGCGCGTAGTTCATGAGCTCGCACCAGGCTAGGTCAAAGCGGTACTGCATGTACGCCTGCAGCTCTGCCTCGTCGTGGAAACGCTTGTCGTCAATCAGGTGCTCGTTGTAGCGCGCGACATCCGTCGGCCAATCGTGGCGCGACTCGCCCTTAAAGTACTTCTTAACGGCCATGTAGACGCAGTATTTCTCGAGCCAATCGGCGTTGCGATGTTTAAACGCGGTGTAGAGCGGATCGGCATCTTCGCCGCCACGGGCCTTCCAAGTCTCAAAGTCGGCCGCCAGCTCCTCGTGGCTCTCGGGCAGCAGGTCAATATTGCCCGCAAAGGCCGAAGGCCCGGCGTAAGGGGAGCGGAAGAAGTCCGTTGGGTTGACAGGCAGGACCTGCCAGTAGCGCATGCCCATAGCGGACAGATGGTCGATAAAGCGACGCGTGGGTGCGCCGATCGTGCCGGGCTTGCCGTCATCGGTCGGTACCGAGGTGATATGGCACACAACGCCCGCGCCGTGATCGAGCGGCTCCTGCAAGCGCTGCTCGGCATGGTGATAGATGATCGACGAGCCCAGCGGATACAAATCGAGCGTGACCGTGCCGTTGTGGATCTCGCACTCGTGACCGCTGATCACGTCACTCGCGCATTCGTCGAGCGCCGGAATCGTCACGCGGTGCGAATTGCGCAGACTACGGTTGATGATAACCGTCGCGGACTCGCCATCCTTGCCCGTGCGGTTGTATGCCAGCACCTCGTCGTTGAGCGCGAAGGCCTTGATCTCGCCGTCGATCATAAACGGCAGTGCGCGGCGTACGGCGGAGGCGTTTTTGACAATAGCCAGCGTGTCGAAGTCGTGCAGTTGGTCCTTGGTCGGCAGGGTGCGGCGGTTGCCCGGATCGGTTAGACCCTCCAGGCCGTATTCGTCGCCGTAGTAGATCGAAGGCACGCCGGGGAACGTCATCTGCATGAGCGTTGCAAGCCAAAAACGGCTCTTGGCCAGGCCCATCGCGTTCTCGTCCAGGCGCCATTTGCTGCGCTCACATTCGGGTAGCTGCGACTCGTCAGGGCCGCCGCCGAGCACCGAGATAATGCGCGGACGGTCGTGGCTCGAAAGCAGATTAAGTGCGCAAGACAGGGCCTCACGGGGATAGTTCTCGCGCAGGGTCTCGATATCCTCGGCAGCTTGGTAGGCGTTTTTGTAGCCCATCAAAAAGCCGATGACCATGTCGCGGAAGGGGTAATCCATAGCAGAGTCCAACTCGGAGCCCTGCAGGTAGCGGCGCAGATGGCCGTAGCTAATCTTGTTGGAGGCGTCTTCCCAGACTTCGCCGAGCAACAGTGCGTCGGGCTTTTCGGCAAGTACCGCCTTCTTGATCTGGGCCAGGAAGTCGTCCGAAAGCTCGTCGGCCACGTCCAGGCGCCAACCATGGGCACCGGCGCGCAGCCATTTGCGGATCACGCCGTCCTTGCCCAGGAGCCGCTCGCGCACCAGTTCGGAGCTCTCGTTGATGGCGGGCATGTTGCCCACGCCCCACCAGCAGTCATACGAACCGTCTTCATGGAAGTAAAACGCATCGCGCCACGGCGAGTCCTCGCTTTGCCAAGCACCGACGCCGGGATAATTGCCGTAGCGGTTAAAGTAGATCGAATCGTCGCCCGTGTGGTTGAAGACGCCGTCCAGGATGATGGAGATGCCCAGCTTCTCGGCTGCCTTGCACAGCTCGGTAAAGTCCTGCTCGGTGCCCAGGATCGGGTCGATCTTGGTGTAGTCGGCCGTGTCGTAGCGGTGGTTACTCGCGGCCTCAAAGATGGGGTTGAGGTAGATGGCCGTAAAGCCTAGCTCGGCAATGCGGGGCAGGTCATTTTGGATACCCTTGAGCGAGCCGCCGTAAAAATCCCAGGTCTTGATGGAGCCGTCTTCGGCACGCTCGTACTCGGGCGGTTCGTTCCAGTCCTCGACCATGCGGCGCTGGATTCCGTTGCGCGGTTTTTCAACTTCGGCAAGCGTGCGTTCGCGCCAGTTTTCGTCGCGTGCATAGCGGTCGGGGAAGATCTGGTAGACCATACCGCGCTCGTACCAAGTGGGACGGTTCTCTCGGTGCTTGTAGACGGTAATCTGGAAGGACGGAACCTCGGCGTAGTTGTAGGTCACACCCTCGCCACCGGTGCGACCCTGCGGTGCACCCAGGCGTACCACAGGCTGGCCCTCGATGTTGCAGATAAAGCTGTACCAGATAAGACAGGGCTCAGTGCACTCAAGCTCTACGGTAAATATGCCGTCGCCCTCGTGCGTCATGGGATACAGGGACTCACCGATTTCATCGACCCAGGTGCGCAGGGTGAGCGTTGCCTGGTTGGGGTCGGCATCCTCCAAAATCACCGAGAGCGAAACGGAAGTTCCTGTGGTCACAGCGCCAAACGGAGTACGAAACTGCGACAGACGGCTGTTGTGAATCAATCTCATAATACGGTCCAGTTCAATAGAATCACGGCCTGCGGGCCATGGGCTTTACGCACAGGATGTAAGTATATCTGTTGTACACAGGCTGTATAAACAACATCCGTTTACCATCGGCGAACGGTTGTCCTAGAAAATCGTTTTACCATTCAAATTATCGCGATATTCAAAAATGCCTATACCGATACTATTTGTAGCCAAACAAAAGTACCCCGGTTTACTACGATAAATTGAATGATCTCAACTACGGTCATTTTGGTGATATTAAAACCGCAGGTAGAGGCGTTGCCAATTTCGTAGATTACCAGCCGTGGTCGGCCGGAGCCATTTTGTCGTAGTAAACCAGCCCTCTTTTTAATAGAGAAGTTCAACGCAAAAGAGGACGCCTGGTTGAGCGCCCTCTTTTGCGTTGAGGATTAAGTTTTAATCGTCCGGATTAGCGGCGCTTGCGGGCGGCCGTTGCCTTGCGGACGGAGGTCTTCTTGGTAGGAGCCTTTTCCTCAGTGGGAGCGGCGGGGGAGACCGAGACCTCCTTGGCGGGCTCGGTCTTTGCCGTAGCCTTCGGAGCGGTCTTGACCTCAGCGGCCTTCGGAGTCGGCTCGGCCTTTACTGCGGGCTTTTCCTCGGCCTTAGCCTCTGCCTTGGGAGCAGCGGTCTTGGCCGTGGCCTTTTTGACCGTCGTCGTAGCGCGCTTGCGCGTTGTGGTTTTGGCGGCCGGCTTGGCCTCGACAGCTGCCTCGGCCTTGGACTCGGCAGGCGTCTCCTCGACCTTGGCGGCCGGCTTTGCGGCAGCCTTGGTTTTGGTCGACTTTGTGACCGTGGCCTTCTTGGCGGTCGTGGTCTTGGTCGCGGTCGTCTTCTTGGCTGCAGTCTTGGCCGGAGTCTTCTTGGCCGGCTTGGTCTCGGCGGTCTCGGCCTTTACCTCGGGAGCAGCCTCGGCCTCGGCGGCCTTCTTGGCAGCGGCGGTCGTGCGCTTGCGCGTAGTCGTTGCCTTGGCGGTAGTTGCCTTGGCAGCGGTGGTCTTGGTGGCAGCGGCCTTGGTTGTCGTAGCCTTCTTGGCCGTCGTCTTGCGCGTCGTGGTCTTCTTGGCAGCAGGCTTCGCAGCCGGCTTAGCCTCAGCCTCGGGAGCAGCCTCGGGAGCTGTCTCAACCTTCACCTCAGATTTAGCCTCAACCGGCTTCTCCTCAGCCTTAGGCTCGGGCTTGGCCACAACCTCGGCCTGGGGCTCGGGCTCGGCCTCAGCCTTCTCAGCCACAACCACAGGCTCGTCGACAACCGCCGCCGGCCTCTTGATCTCCGGGTGCATAAAGAAGTACAGATCCAGATACTTGTCGGCCGAGCGCGTCCAGCTAAAGTCCTGGCTCATGGCCTGCGTGACCAGCTGGTTCCAGGCCTCGCGGTTATCCCAGAACAGACGAGCCGCGCGGAACACGGCGTCGCCCATCTCGTCGCCGTTAAAGTTACTAAACGAGAAGCCCGTGCCCTCGCCGGTAAACTCGTTGTACGGCTGCACGGTGTCCTTCAAGCCACCGGTCTCGCGCACGATGGGCAGGGTGCCGTAGCGCATGGCAATGATCTGCGACAGGCCGCAGGGCTCAAACTTCGAAGGCATCAGGAACATATCGGCGGCGGCATACATGCGCTGCGACAGTGCAGGATCGAACTCGATGCGCGCGGCCATGGTGCCGGGGTACTTGCCCTGGAAGTAGCGTAGACCGTCCTCGTAGTCGCGGTCGCCGGTGCCCAGCACCGCCACCTGCACGCCGCCGGCCAAAATGCGGTCGAGCGCGTACATGACCAGGTCCATGCCCTTCTGGCGCGTCAGGCGCGTGACCATTACCATGAGCGGACGATCGTCACGAACCTCGAGCCCCAGCTCCTCCTGCAGCTTGGCCTTGCACACGGCCTTGCCCGCGCGGTTGTCGACCGTGTAGTTGGCGGCAATGCGCTTGTCGGTCGCCGGGTCAAAGCCCGCGACGTCGATGCCATTCAAAATGCCCTGCAGCGCATAGGAGCGCTCGCGCAGCACGCCGTCCAGGCCCTCGCCAAACTCGGGCGTCTGGATCTCGCTGGCATAGGTGGGGCTCACCGTGGTGATGGCGTCGGCATAGCGCAGGGCGCCCAGCATGTAGTTGATGCTGCAGGCGTCGCAACGCAGCTGCGAGGCGGCCGCCGGAATATGCGCCACACCAAGGATGTCCTCCATCACGGTGTCGCTAAACTGGCCCTGGAACGCCACGTTGTGGATCGAGAACACGGTCTTGACGCGGTCGTACAGCGGCAGGCCCTGGTAGAACTCGCGCAAGAACACGGGCGCCAGTGCCGTCTGCCAGTCGTTGCAGTGCAGGATGTCGCACTCAAAGCCCGCCGGCAGGTGCTGCAGGCTCTCGGTGATGGCCTTGGAGAAGAACGCAAAGCGCTCACCGTCGTCAAAGAAGCCGTACGGATAGTCGCGCGCAAAGTAGCGCTCGTTGTCCACGAACATATACGTGACGCCGTCGTGCTCGAGCTTCTCGAGTCCGCAGTACTCGTTGCGCCAGCCCAGGCTCACGTAAAAGTCGGAGAAGTGCTCCATCTGTGCCTTGTACTCGTCCTTGATGGTGGCGTACTTGGGCACCATCACGATAACTTCGGCGCCGGCGCGCACAAGCGCCGCAGGCAGCGAGCCTGCCACGTCGCCCAGGCCACCGGTCTTTACAAACGGTACGCACTCGGCCGAGGCAAACACGATCTGCATCTTTTTGCTGGAATCTGCCATATTGTCTCCCATGTTGCAATTCGAGAATAGCCGCCTGGCGCTAACCGGGCGGCTATTCTACATGTTACGAGCGATGTTGCGGTGCCAACGTTAACGTACGATGGTGGTGTCGGAAGTTAACGGAGCCTTGCCCAGCACCAGGATGTTCTCGGGCGTGCCGCGAAGCTCGGTGTTGGTGGGGACCACGTTGTTCTTGTCCAGGATGGCGTTCTCAACGCGTGCGCCGCTCTTGATGATGCAGCTCTGGTTGATGATCGAGTTGGTCACCGAAGCTCCTTCCTCGACCACGACGCCGCGTGACAGGATTGAGTTGCGCACGGTGCCCTTGATGATGCAGCCGGCCGAGATGATCGAGTTGCACGCGTGGCTGCCGGTCGCATAGCGCGAAGGCGGCACGTCGTGGGCCTTGGTCAGGATCGGGCGCTCGGGGTCAAAGAGCTGGTCGGCCACAGTCTGGTCGAGCAGGTCCATGCTGCGGCGATACAGCGACTTCTCGCTAAACACGCCCACGACCTCGCCCTTGTACTCGTAGCTGCACACGTCGATGTTGCCAAAGTCGCCCTGGAGAGCCTCGAGCAGGTCCAGATAGTCGGCGGCCTGGTAATGGTCGATAATCTCGAGCAGCGTCTCGCGGTTGACGATGCAGCAGTCCATAGACGCGTTGTCGCCGTACACGACGCCGGCGCTCACGCCCGTCAGGCGGCCGTTCTCGTTAATCTCGAGCTTGGTCTCGTCATCGACGTTGCGCGTGGCCTTGCAGTACACCACGGTCATCTGGGCGCCAGAGTTCTCGTGCGCCTCGATGATGGTGTTGAGGTCCATGTTAAAGATGATGTTGGTGCCCATCATCACGACATAGGGCTTCTCCGAGCGCTGGAACAGCGTCTTGTTGGAGATGATGTCGCGCAGCAGGAAGCGCATGCCGCCCTTGGTGGTGCCATACGCGTTGCCGGGCACCATGAACAGGCCGCCCTTCTTGCGGTCCAGGCCCCAGTCCTTGCCAGAGCCCACGTGGTCGATCAGCGAGCGGTAGTTGCCCGGCATGACGACGCCGACGGTCTTAATGCCGGCATTCATCATGTTGGACAGCGGAAAGTCGATCAGGCGGTAGCGGCCCAAAAACGGAACGGACGCGATGGGGCGGTCCTTGAGCAGGACACTGCCGTAGGTCGAAGAGTAGTTAGCGGTGATATAACCGATGGCCTTGCGATTGATCATCGGATCATTCCCCCTTCCCGATAACGACGTCATTTCCAACGACGGCCGTATCCTTGGTGGTATCGACAGAGCCGAGCTTCACGCCCTCTTCGACCGTGGAGTTCTCGCCCAAAATAGCGCGGCAGATGTGCGCGCCGCTCTTAACGTGCGCACCCGGCAGCAGCACGGAGTCCTCGACCACGGCGCGCTCCTCGATGATGACATCGGTCGAAAGGATCGAGTGGCGAGCGGTGCCGTAGATCTTGCAGCCGTTGGAGACTAGGCAGTCGTCCAGACGGCCGTCCGGGCCAATGTAGTGCGGCGGACGCGTGGTGATGTTGGACATAATGGGGAAGTTCTTGTCAAACAGATCGAACTCGGGGTTGTTGCCCAGCAGGTCCATCGAGGTCTCGTGGAAGCTGGCGATAGTGCCGACGTCCTTCCAAAAGCCGTGGAACTCGTAGCTGTACAGGCGCTTGTTCTCGCCGAGCAGCTTGGGGATGATGTCCTTGCCAAAGTCGTGGCTCGAGCGCTGGTCCTGAGCGTCCTCCTCGAGCGCCTCGATCAGCACGTCGGCTGAGAAGATGTAGATGCCCATGGACGCAAGGTTCGAATCGGGTTTCTCGGGCTTCTCGGTGAACTTGGTGATGCGGCCGTCCTCGGGGTCGGTGGTCAGGATGCCAAAGCGGCTGGCCTCCTCCCACGGCACGGGCATAACGCTCACCGTGAGGTCGGCGTTGTTCTCAATGTGCGTCTTGAGCATCTTGCGGTAGTCCATGCGATACAGGTGATCGCCCGAAAGAATCAGAACGTACTTGGGGTCGTTCGCCTTGATGTAGTCGAGGTTCTGCGTAATGGCGTCGGCCGTGCCCGCATACCAGGCGCCGCCGGTCTGCGTCTCGTACGGCGGCAGGATCGACACGCCGCCGTCGCGGCTGTCCAGATCCCACGCCTCGCCGGAGCCCACGTAGGCATGCAGCAGGTAGGGACGGTACTGCGTCAGAACGCCCACCGTGTCGATGCCCGAGTTGGAGCAGTTGGACAGCGAAAAGTCGATAATGCGGAACTTGCCACCAAAGCTAACCGCCGGCTTGGCGATCTTTTGGGTGAGTGCCCCCAATCGGCTGCCCTGTCCTCCTGCGAGGAGCATCGCGATGCATTCTTTCTTACTCATCGATTTCTCCTTCTGTCATCGATGTTCCTAACCCATTAGCGACGGGCGCGGCGCACTGTCACGCCCGTCGAGTAATGCCGTGCGGCAAAGGGAGCTCGCGCGCTTTATGCGTGCCAGATCTCGTCGCGATACTCGCGAATGGTGCGGTCGGACGAGAACCAGCCACTCGAGGCGGTGTTGAGCAGGGCCTTGCGGTTCCAGGTCTCCTGGTCGCCGTAGCTGCCCGTGAGGTTATCCCATGCATCCACGTAGCTACGGAAGTCAGCCATGACTAGGTCGGGGTCGTTGTTGTTCATGAGCTCGTTGTAGATGCTCTCGAAGTTGCCCGAAAGACCCGCAAACGTGTTGTCCTTGAGCTCGTTCATCACGCGGCCCAGACGCTCGCGGTCGCCGTTGAGGGTATCCCACGCAAAGTAGCTGTTGGATGCCCAGAGCTGCTCGACCTCGGGGGCGGTCAGGCCAAAGATGGCCTCGTTCTCGCGGCCGGCCAGATCGGCGATCTCGATGTTGGCGCCGTCAAGGGTACCCAGCGTAATGGCGCCGTTCATCATGAGCTTCATGTTGGACGTGCCCGAGGCCTCCTTGCCGGCCGTGGAGATCTGCTCCGAGATCTCGGCGGCGGGGTAGATGAGCTGGGCGTTGCTCACGCGGAAGTTGGGGATAAAGCAGACCTTCATGACCTCATTGACGCGGGCATCGTTGTTGATGACGTCGGCCACGGAGTTAATGAGGCGGATGGTCTCCTTGGCAAAGGTGTAGCTCGAGGCAGCCTTGCCGCTAAAGATGAAGGTCGTCGGGGTCACGTGGAAGTTGGGATCGGCAATGCGACGGTTGTAGATGTCCATCACCTTCATGATGTTCATGAGCTGGCGCTTGTAGGCGTGGAAGCGCTTAACCTGAACATCGAAGACGGTGTTGGGGTCAATGACCAGACCGGTCTCGGCCTTAACGTAGGCGGCCAGGCGCTCCTTGTTGGCGCGCTTGGAGGCACCCACGGCCTTCAGGAACTCGGTGTCGTTCTGGAACTCCTTGAGTTTCTCTAGCTCAAAGGCATCCTTAAGCCAACCGTCGCCAATGGCCTCGGTCACGAGCTTGGCGTAGGTGGGGTTGGCCTCGGCAAAGAAGCGACGGTGCGAGATGCCGTTGGTCTTGTTGTTGAACTTCTCGGGCGTCAGGGCATAGAAGTCCTTGAGCACGATGTTCTTGATGATGTCGGAGTGGATCTTTGCCACGCCGTTGACGCTATGGCTGCAGATCACAGATAGGTTGGCCATGCGAATCTCGCCGTCCCACAGGATGGCGGTCTGGCGCAGGCGCTCCTGCCAGCCCTCCTGCGTGGTGTCGAACGACTCGTGCCAACGACGGCTGATCTCGTCGATGATCTGGTACACGCGGGGGAGGAGCTTGGAGAACGTGCCGATGGGCCACTTCTCCAGAGCCTCAGGCAGGATGGTGTGGTTGGTATAGCTCACGACCTGCGTCACGATGTTCCAGGCGTCGTCCCACTCGAGCTTCTTCTCGTCGATGAGGATGCGCATGAGCTCGGGGCCGCACATCGCGGGGTGCGTGTCGTTGGTGTGGATGGCCACAAACTGCGGCAGCAGCTCCCAGTTCTCGCCATGCTCCTTCTCAAAGGTGTCAAGCAGGCTGTAGATGCCGGCCGATACAAACAGGTACTCCTGCTTCAGGCGCAGCAGGCGACCGTGCTCGCCGGCGTCGTTGGGGTAGAGGATGGCGCTGATGGCCTCGGCCTCGGCGCGCTCGGCGTCGGCCAGGGCGTAGTCGCCGCGGTTGAAGGCTTCCAGGTCAAAGTGCTCCTCGACCGGCTCGGCAGCCCAGACGCGCAGCTTGTTGACGGTCTCGCCGGCATAGCCCACCACGGGGATGTCATAAGGGACGGCCAGGATGTCCTGCGTGTCCACCGTGCGGTAGAACGTGCGGCCGTTCTCCTCAAAGCCCTCGACGCGGCCACCAAACTTGATGGTCACGGCCTTGTCCTGACGACGGATCTCCCAGGGATAGCCGTGGGTGAGCCACTCGTCGGTGGCCTCGACCTGGCTGCCGTTGACAATCTCCTGCTTAAACAGGCCGTAGCGGTAGCGCATGCCGTTGCCGTAGCCGGCAATGCCCTCGGCTGCCATGGAATCCAGGAAGCATGCGGCCAGACGGCCCAGGCCACCGTTGCCCAGAGCCGGATCGGGCTCCTGGTTCTCGATGACGGACAGGTCGAAGCCCATGTCGCCGAGCGCCTCGGCGACCATGTCGCGCACGCCAAAGTTGAGCAGGTAGTTGTCGAGCAGGCGGCCGATCAAAAACTCGATCGAGAAGTAGTACACACGCTTCTTGCCCTCGGCGGTCACGCGGGCGTCACTCTTGGTGGCAACGGTGCGCGCCTTCTCGGCCACGAGCTTGGCCAGGGCGTTAAAGCGGTCGAGGTCGCTGGCGGCCTCGACGCTCTTGCCGCTAATGCTCATGACGGCATCGCGATAGAGCTCGGTAAACTCCTGCTTGTTGTCGAAGATCTTATTCATACGTTCCTTTCCCCCGGGGATGTTTCTCCCGGAACGGTTATGACTTGAATCCTACGCCTCGTCGGGGCGGGTAATTACAGCTGTAACGGTTTTGTTACGCATCCTTGGCAGACGGCTTAACAGAAGCAGACTTGGCCTTGGTAGCGGCCTTTTTGGCCGTGGTGGACTTGGCCGAAGCCTTGGCAGCGGGCTTGGTAGCCTTCGCCTTAGCTGGAGCCTTCTTAGCAGCCGCGGCCTTGGGCTTTACCGAGGACGAGCGCTTACGCGTCGCCTTCTTGGGCTCCTCAACCACGGGCGGCTTGTAGCTGCTGGGGCCGCGGCGCTTAAGCACTACGCCTGCCAGGCCGGGCACCTTAATCTCAATGGAGTCCATCTGCCCGTTCCAGGGATAGGGCTCGCTCGAGCAGGTGTAGGGTTCCTCGCCGGCATAGCCGCTGCCACCGAACTCTGGACGGTCGGAATCAAAGATGACCTCCCAGTCGCCCTCGCGCGGCACGCCCACGCGGAAGCTCTCGTAGCTCGCCGGGTCAAAGTTGATCAGGATCACCAGGTCGTCATCGACGTCCTCGCCCTGGCGCACAAAGCTCACGATGGACTGCTTGGAGTTGTCCGCGTCGATCCAGGTAAAGCCGTCGTCGTTGTAGCCGCGCTCGTACAGGGCGGGCTCGGCGGTGTACAGGTGGTTGAGCGCCTTGATAAACGCCTGATGATGACGGTGGGTCTCATACTCCTCGGTCAGGAACCACTGGATGGACTCGTAATAGCGCCACTCAATAAACTGGCCGATCTCGTTGCCCATAAAGTTGAGCTTGGCGCCGGGGTGCGTCATCTGGTAGAAGGCCAGCGTGCGCAGGCCGGCAAACTGGCGCCACCAGTCGCCCGGCATGCGGCCGATCAGCGAGCACTTGCCGTGCACGACCTCATCGTGGCTCAACGGGCAAATGAAGTTCTCGGTAAAGGCATACATGATGGAGAACGTGAGCAGGCCGTGGTTGCCGGGGCGCCACGGAAAATCGGTCTGCATGTAGTGCAGGGTGTCGTTCATCCAGCCCATGTCCCACTTGTAGTGGAAGCCCAGGCCGCCGTCCTGCGGCGGATAGGTCACGAGCGGCCACGCGGTGGACTCCTCGGCCATCATCATCACGTCAGGGTAGTGAGCCTCAACAGCGCAGTTGACCTGGCGGATAAACGCGCTGGCATCCAGGTCCTCCTCGGTACCGTACTTGTTGAACTTCTTTTGGCCGGGATCGTCGATGCCAAAGTTGAGGTATAGCATGCTGGACACGCCGTCCATGCGAATGCCGTCCACGTGGAAGTTCTCGAGCCAGTACAGCACGTTGGAGACAAGGAAGGAGCGGACCTCGCCGCGGGCGAAGTCGAACTTGTGCGTGCCCCAGTTGGGGTGAATCTCGTGCTCAAACAGCATATGGCCGTTAAAGGTGGCAAGGCCGTGGGCGTCGGCGCAAAAACCGCCGGGCACCCAGTCCATGATCACGCCGATGCCCGCCTCGTGACACGCATCGATAAAGTGCATGAGCTGCTGCGGGTTGCCGTAGCGCGACGTGGCGGCGTAGTAACCGGTCGTCTGGTAGCCCCAGGAGCCATCGAAGGGATGCTCCATGAGCGGCATGACCTCGATATGCGTGTAGCCCATGTCGCGCACGTAGTCCACGAGCTCCACCGACAGGTCGTCGTAGGTGTAGAACTCGCCACGCTGCGCGGGGAAGGGATCCATGGGACCGGGGTAATTGCCGTACTCGTCCGGCTTGCCCTGCGGCGCATCGCCGTGGCGCTTCCACGAGCCAATATGCACCTCGTAGATATTCAACGGCTGTGACATGTGATTGTGGCCAGCGCGGCGCTTGAGCCATGCGGCGTCGTTCCACTTGTAGCCATCGAGGGTCCACAGCACGCTCGCCGTTCCCGGAGGGCACTCGGCCTTAAAGGCATACGGATCGGCCTTGTAGAGCTTTTCGCCCTCGTTGGTCTCGATAAGGTATTTATAGAGCTGGCCCTGCTCGGCGCCAGGAATAAAGCCTTCCCAAATAGCGCTCGTATGCACGGGCACCAGAGGGTTGGCTTCCTCATCCCAGTCGTTAAATTCGCCAATGACATGCACGCTCTTTACATCGGGCGCCCAAACGCAAAAGCGCCAGCCGCGCGTACGGTTCTGCGTGTCGGGGTGCGCGCCCATCTTTTCCCAGCTGCGCTCCCACGTGCCGATGCCAAATAGATAGACATCGTCCTTGGTGAGCTCCGGTGCGTGCGGGGCGGCTTTACGGGTTGCGGGCTTTTTAGCCGTTGGCTTTAGCTTTGTATCGCTCACGTTAGATCCCATCATGACGCGGCAGCGTGTTGCCTTGGTGACTAGATGCGAAAGGTCCAAGGCTGCACGAATCGAAGGGACGGCGATAGTTCTATGATTCGTTCCACCTCGCGTGCTCGGTGGAACTTTCGGCAGAAACTACGATAACACCTGTACGTTACTTTTATGAAGGAAAGTGGTTTTAGGGCGGCGTTTAATCGGTAAGCGCCATGTTTAGACCACTGGCAGAATTGCGATGGTAAAACTCTTGACAGTTTTACCAATAAGGGTTTTTTGATTGTTGGTTTGACGTTTGGTAAAACGTTTTTAGCAGGTTGTTTACCATTTGACATCGAAAGGTACATTTATGTCCCAGACCGCCGCTCCCAATGTCGCTTTTATTTTCGATTGCGACGGCACACTGGTTAATAGCACCCCCGTTTGGGCCTATGCCCAGCCCGAGTTATTGCACCGCCACGGAGTTGACGTGACGGTCGACGATTTTGCCCAGTTTGAGCATCTTTCGCTGGAGGACGAATGCCAGGCCTACCACGACACGTGGGGCATTGGCGCGAATGGCGAGGAGCTGTATCGCGAGCTGAGCGAGATTCTGATCGATGGCTACTCCAAGGTGCCGCCACGCGAGGGGCTCCTGGCATTTTTGGAGCAGGCGAAGGCGGCGGGCATTGCCATGTGCGTTGCCACGTCCACGCCGGCCGAGCTGGTGCAGTCCGCGCTCGCAGGTGCCGGGCTCGATGCTTACATGGAGTTTGTTACCACGACGGGCGAGGCGGGACGTTCCAAGCAGTTCCCCGATGTGTACGAGCTGGCGCTGCGCCGCCTGGAGGAGCGTCACGGGTGCAAGTTTGAGCGCGCATGGGTGTTTGAGGACGCCGTCTTTGGCCTAAAGAGCTCTGGGGTCGCCGGCTTTAAGCGCGTGGGTATTTATGACCCGCACGGCCGCATGAAGCGCGACGACGTACGCGCCAACTGCGATATCTTTATCGACAGCTATGAGGGGCTGGATTTAGCTCGCGTGCTTTCGTTTGAGGGATAGGCGAGGGCTGTGGCTTGCAAGGTATTAGTGGTCTGCGGTTCGCCCGTGGTGACGAGCGCGGATTTGTTGCATAGGCTAGCAGGGGAGTGCGACCACGTTGTCGCCGTGGACCGTGGACTCGACGCGCTGCTGGGCGCGGGACTGGGCTGCGACGTGTATGTGGGGGATGCCGACACGGTGAGTGATGCTGGTCGCGCACTGGTCGATGCCGCCGAGGCCTTTGAGGTAGAGCGCCACGACCCCTACAAGGACTACACCGATCTGGCGCTGGCGCTCGATTCCGTCCGCCGTCGCTGGCCGGGTGCCGAAGTGGTTACGACCTGCGCCACGGGCGGCCGTCCGGACATGGCGCTTTCCGTACTGGGCCTGCTCGCAGGCTACGAGGACGCCCCCATCTGGGTTGCCGAGGACGAGACCACGGCCCGCATCCTGCACGGAGGCGAATCGTGGGCCATCGAAGGTGCCGAAGGCAAGACATTCTCCATCATCGCCATTGTCCCCAACACCAAGGTAAGCGAACACGGACTAGAGTGGGAGCTAGATCACGCCCCGCTGGGCTTGTTAGCCGACACGGGCATCAGCAACGTCGTCAGGTCAACAGCCACAATCCAAGTCCACACCGGAACCGCCATCGCTTACCTCTACAAGTAAGGTCTATCGCATCAGGGTTTTATCGGGACGGTGGATAGAAATAAGCGCTCGAAGAGTGATTATTTCTGCCCCGTCCCAGGAAAACCCGTAAGTAAGAGATTCAACCCAAAAAAGTCCTTGCATCAAAGAAAGTCTTCCCCTATAATATCTCCTCGTCACGGGGGCGTAGCTCAGCTGGGAGAGCGCTTGACTGGCAGTCAAGAGGTCAGGGGTTCGATCCCCCTCGTCTCCACCATCGTGAATGTAAAGGACTTCGGTATTCCGAAGTCCTTTTTTCATGCCGAAATATCTCGAGGCACAAACCCTCACCCACACCAACAAAAGTTGCACAATTTATTTCCCATGTCTGTACATAGTTTGTTATACAAACGCGATTATCAGTGTAGATCGCCGTTCCATATGGGCTTCAGGAACGCGCCTAATCACCGTTAGCATCCCATTAACCTGCATCAACGTGAACAACATCCCAAAATAACCCCCTTAAGCACGCTAAATGAACAATATGTTGTCCAACGCAGCCTAAATCAGTTTCGCTAACAGCTTGTGCTAGGATACCTAACGTTACATGAGTTCAACTGTGCTCACGGCTCCAGCAAGCCATAAAGCGCAGGGTCGATCAGCATCCGGCCGTAACGGCGGTGCCAGAAACACCACGAGCTCCAATAAAGAAGTCATGCAACGTTATTTATCTGCATTTTGTAATTCCATGATGCAATTAATAGCATGCATGCCAATAAAAAGCAGTTTTACAGCTGTTTGCGTGCGGTCCAGTTTTGTACCCGCTTGACTGGGTCGCACGCAGTCAGCTGGGGATGCGGTCTTTTTGCGATACACATCCGCCTCTCTAGCAGCTGCACTTATACATACCGTTCACGCTGGGGCAGAGCCACGTGCTTGTCTGACTGGGCTCAGGGTTTGAATATGGAGCGCCTTCGCGCACAAGCGCCCTGGCGAAGCCATACCCAAACCCCGTGAGCCACACGTAAGACAG
>CAJMOC010000010.1:0-60634 GCA_905214945.1 uncultured bacterium | reverse complement strand
CCAATGACAATAAGTACCGCCTAGACTTTGAGGAGCGCTATCCCGGCGCCAAACCTGTCGAGGTGAACTAGCACTTTGTCGTTCCCGAGCCGGCAGTTAGGGACGTTCCTAAACTGCTGGCAGAAAAGGAACGTCCCTAACTGCCGGTCAAAAAAACGAGCGAGGATCGCGGGGTCCTCGCTCGTTTTTGTTTTGGTCAATGTTTCGGCTGCGTTGTTACTTGTCGGCGGCTGCTTTCTTGGCAGTCGACTTCTTCGCGGTCGTCTTCTTGGCGGCAGTGGCTTTCTTAGCCGTCGTCTTCTTGGCCGTGCTCGCCTTAGTCGTGGTCTTGCGGCCGCGGGCGGGCTTCTTCTCCTTGGTCGGGCAGTCCATGTTGACGCAGATACGCCACGGACCGCGCGCCGTGTTGACCACCACGATGGGGGCGCCGCACTCGGGGCAGGTCTCACCCGTCGCCTCGAGCTTACCGCGCGCCGGCAGAGGATAGCTCACGCCGCAGTCATCGTAGTTGGTGCAGCGGATAAAGCGCTTGCCGCTCTTCTCGCTCTTGTGCGCAATCAGGTCGCCATGGCGTCCGGCCTCGGCGCACACCTTGCACTCGCCCACCTTAAGGTCAGGCTCGTAGTTGGTGGGGCACGTGGGGTTCACGCAGATCTCGAAGGCCTTCTGGCGGAACGGCTGGAACTTAATGCGCGGCGCGCCGCACTCGGGGCACACGGCCGCCTCGCCCTCGAGCGGGCTCACCTTGACGCCGCTCGGCACCGGATAGGTCACATCGCAGTCGGGCCAGCCCATGCAGCCGATAAAGCTGCCGCGGGTCTTGGCGCTCGTCTTCATAACCAGGTCCTTGCCGCACTTGGGGCAAGCGCCCACACGTGCATCGGCCGTGACGGCGTCGCTGATGGCGTCGCCCAGCTCCTGCGTGTGCTTGAGCAGCTCGTCGAGCACGCCGGCCAGCAGCGCGCGCGAGTGCGTCACGACATGCTCTTCGGTGTCCTCGCCGCGCTCCACACGGGTCATATCGCCATCAAGCTCGCTGGTCATATCGGGGCTCGTGATGCGCGGGGCAAACTGCGTCAGCGCGTCGATGATGGCGATGCCCAGCTGGCTCGGCTCAACGGGATCGTTTTTGAGATAGCGCACGGCATACAGGCGCTCGATGATGCTCGCGCGTGTGGACTTGGTACCCAGGCCGCGCTTCTCCATCTCCTGCACGAGTTTGCCCTGGCTGTAGCGCGCGGGCGGCTCGGTCTGCTTGGCCTCGAGCTTAATGTCGAACACGTCGACCGTATCGCCCTGCTCCAGCGGCGGCATCTGCTCATCGCGCTTGAGTCCATACGGATACGCCTCGCGGAAGCCCGGAGTCACGAGCACATCGCCCGAAGCCACGAACGGCTCACCGTTGACGTCGAGCTCGAGCTTGGTGTTCTCGATGGTCGCGGGACCCATGAGCGTCGCCAGGAAGCGGCGGGCGATGAGGTCGTAGAGCTTGCGCTGGCCGCCGTCGAGCGTGGACGGATCGCCCTCGCCCGTGGGGTAGATAGGCGGGTGGTCGGTGGTCTCGACCTTGCCGCGCGTGGGCTTCATGGGACCGGCGAGCACCTTCTTGCACACGGGTGCCAGCGCCGGGTTAATCTTGGCCAGGTCGCTCACCACGGCGCCCAGATCGAGCGTCGCGGGGTACACGGTATTATCGACACGCGGGTAGCTGATGAGGCCCGCCATGTAGAGAGACTCGGCGATGCGCATGGTACGCGCAGGCGAGATGCCCTCGGCTGCGGCGGCAGCCTGCAGCGAGGTCGTCGCAAACGGCGTGGGCGGCTGCTGCTTGCGGGAGCGCTTGGTCACCGCGGCGACGGTTGCCGTCGTAGCGCCGTCGACGTGGCCGTACGCCGTCTCGGCAGCATCTTTATCGGTAAAACGTGCCGTCTTGTGCGCAATCTTAAAGCGGTCATCCTCGGCAGCACCCTGAGCGGCACCCATGCCGCGAATCTGCCAATAGTCCTCGGGCACAAACGCCATGCGCTCGCGCTCGCGCTCGACCACCAGGGCAAGCGTCGGCGTCTGCACGCGGCCGGCGGAGCGCACGTTGCCAAAGCCGCCAAACTTGGCGAGCGTCAGGTAGCGCGTGAGCACCGCACCCCAAATGAGGTCGATGTGCTGGCGGCTCTCGCCGGCGTCGGCCAGATTCTGGTCGAGCGAGGCAAGATTATCGAAGGCCTGCGTAATCTCGGCCTTGGTAAACGAAGAATACTGAGCGCGGGCGACCGGCAAGTCCGGCGCGACCTCGCGCACCTTGTTGAGGGCGTCCGAGCCGATCAGCTCACCCTCGCGATCGAAGTCCGTGGCGATGATGACGCTGTCGGACTTCTTGGCAAGGTTCTTGAGCGAACGAATGAGCTCCTTCTCGGCCGGCAGCTTAATGACGGGCGCCCAGGTAAGGTAAGGCAGGCTCTCAAGCTTCCAGCCCTTGATGGAGATACCATCGGCAAGGAACGGCTTGCGCTTGGTGTCGTACGGCGGGCGGGCCAGGCCATCGGGCATATCGGCCGGCAACATCTCGCCGTCCTCGGTGACCGAATACCAACCCAGCTTTTTATCGAACAGCACACTGTCGCAAAAATCGGGTGCCAGGATGTGACCGGCAAGGCCGATGGTCACGCACTCCTCGCCCTTCCACTCAAAACGGTAGATGGCGGTGTTGTACACCTTGTCCTTTTTGGGCTTACCCGTGGACAGCCGCTCGGCGATTTGACGCGCGGCATCGTTTTTCTCGGCGATGATGAGCTTCAAAAGAGGCTCCTATCTCGTATCTCTGCGGCTACGCCCGCCCGTATGGCGGCCGACTTACGCCCTTGCTTGCTCAATCTGCCCGATGAGCCAATCGCACCAGGCATCCATGCCCTCGCCCTTGCGCGCGCTCACGGCAAACCGCGGCGCTTGCGGATTGAGGTCATCGAGTGTCTTAGTATACCTATCCATGTCAAAATCGAAAGCCGGGGCCACGTCGACCTTGTTGAGCAGCTGCGCGCCGGCGTGCTGGAAGATGCCCGGATACTTGATGGGCTTGTCGTCGCCCTCGGGCACCGAGAGAATCATGATGGACAGGTTCTCGCCCAGGTCAAAGTCGACCGGGCAGACTAGGTTGCCCACATTTTCGATAAAGATGACGTCGATGTTCTCCAGACCGACGGCCTGGTCGAACGCATCGACAGCCTCCATGATCATGTTGCCCTCAAGGTGGCACAGGCCACCCGTGTTGATCTGGATGGCGGGCATGCCGGCTTCCTTCATGGTGATGGCGTCGACGTCCGAGGCGATGTCGCCCTCGATGACGGCACAGCGTAGGCCGGCCTTGTCACGCAGGCGCTCGTTGGTGCCCAGAATCGTGGTGGTCTTACCCGAGCCGGGGCTCGACAGCACATTGATCACGTAGGTGCCTGCCTCATTAAATCGCTGACGCAGCTGATCTGCCAGGCGCTCGTTGCGCGACAGGATCGGCGACGCGATATCAATCGTTTTCTCGGCCATACTTAGCGCTCCTTACTTTGGCCCTTTTATACCCCATCGCTAGATGGCGAGCGTGCTAATCGTCGGGGGTTTCGATTTCGATACTTGCGATATCGAGCTCGCGGCCGTGCAGCAGGCGCACGTTGGCGCCGCCACACTGGGGGCAGCGACAATGGAAACGGTCGTGCTCAAAGACCTCGCCGCAGTCCAGGCACTCGCTTTGTGGATGGACCTCCTCCACGGCAAGCTCGCAGCCGCGCGTGAGCGGGTCCTCATCGCGAAACGTCTCCCACGCAAAGTCGAGTGCCTCGCGCACGACCTCGGTCATATCCCCGATACGAAGCGTTACCAAAACGGCGCGCGAGGCCCCCGCCCCACGCGCCGCGCGAATCACTGTATCGAGTATGCCGTTGACAATGCCAACCTCGTGCATACCGATTTACTCCTCGTCGTCCTCGTCGTCCGAGAACAGGTCCAGACGGCTCACGAACAGGCCCTCCTTGCCCTCGCGCGCGGTAATGACCACGCGAGCGATGGCGAGCGAAATCTCGTAGAGCGAGAGCAGGGCGCCATACATGAGACCCAGCGTAACGGGCGAGCCGTCGGGCGTAATCACAGCCGAACCCACGAGCAGGCCTACGTACACGTAGCGCCAGGCGCTGCGGAAGGCCGCATAGGACACGATGTGGAAAACGGACAGGTAGAAGATGATGAGCGGCAGCTCAAACGCCACACCAAAGCCGATCATAAAGAGCAGCTCCATGTTGACGTAGTTCTCCAGATCGGGCAACGCCGTAGCGACAGCCGAGGTCTCGCCGATGAGCCACTCAAAGCCCGCCGGGATGATGATGAAGTAGCAGAAGATGGCACCCAGGAAGAACAGCACCGTCGAGGCGAGCACCGTGGGCACAACCCACTTGCGCTCGTTGGGGCGCAGTGCCGGCAGGAAAAATGCCAGAATCTGCCAGATGATCATGGGCGTGCACATGACCACGGCCATCTTGATGGCAAGCGAGAAGCGCAGGCCAAAGCCGCCGAGCGTGGTGGTGATGTAAAACTTACCGTCCGGCACAAAGGAGCGGATGGGGTCCTCAAGAATATCGAGCACCACGGGCGTGGCAAAGTACAGCACGATGGCGGCGGCAAACACCGAAACGACCACGATGGTCAGGCGGCGACGGAGCTCTCCCAGGTGATCGAAGAGCGGCATGCGCGCAGGTCCGATCGGCATTACTCATCGCCTCCCTTCGGGGCGTCGGCGGCAGCAGCCTCGGCATCGTCCTCGACCTCGAGCTCGCGAGCGAGCTGGTCGACGACGGCCTTGCGCTTGCGGGGACGACGGGCGTAGAGGTCAGCCGTCGTGGGCTCTGCCGGCTCGGGCTCGGGCTCTGCAGCAGGCTCGGGCTCGACGGCAGCAGCAGGCTCTGTACCCTCGGCCTCATCAACAGCGCCTTCGCCCTCAGCAGCACCCTCGCTTGCGGCCTTCTCGGCAGCAAGACGGGCGCGACGCTCGGCAAAGGTCTCCTTCTTGGCGGGCGCTGCCGTCTCGGCGGCATCCTCGTCCGCATCGGAATCGTCGTCGGTCGCAGCAGTCTTCTTGGGCTTGACCGGGGCCGACGCGGCCTCGCTCACCGGATCGATAATCTCGGACTGAACAACGGCCGTCATCTTTTCCTGCGTCTCGCGGAACTGACGGATGGCACGGCCGATCGTGCGGCCCATCTGCGGGAGCTTATCCGGGCCAAACAGCAAAAAGCCGAAGACCACGATGATCGCGAGCTCACCCTCTCCAATACCAAACACACATACCTCCAAGGCTCGATGTGAGTCGAGCCCGCACCGCGCCATTCGGCCGGAACTCGTCTATTCATTCGGTCAAGTATAGCGCCCGGACGCCAAAACGTCCGAGCGCATCACAAACATATGCCAAACGGCACGCCCTTTTGGGGGCAAAGATTATGCAGCGGTGATCGAAATCTCCTGGTCGACACCCAACAGCTGAACCACGCGCATCACCGGGGGCTGCACATTCGTGCAGCTAAAGCGCTTGCCGTGGTCAACCGCGTGGTGCGCGGCGCCCACGAGCACGCCAATGCCCGTCGAATCGATGTAGCTCACCTGGGCAAAATCGAGCTCAACGGCCTCGGTGGGCTGCTCGAGCGCCAGGTCGATGGCATTGCGCAGGCTATCGGCGTTAGAGATATCGATCTCGCCGGTCACCTTAATGGTGTAGAGCTCTGGCGTGGGGTTGGTGGAAATACCCAAATCCATGTATACGCTCCTTTACGTATCGAAAGTGCGGATAGTACTGGGCGCGGACTTGCGGGGCCCTACGCGTTAGGCGCGCTCGGCACGCGCAAGCTCGGCAGCGACGAGCTTGACAGCCAGCACCAGCACATCGAGCGCAGCCTCCAGGTCCTCGACCGTGGGATAGCTCGGCGCGATGCGGATGTTGGTGTCGCGCGGATCCTTGCCATAAGGCCAGGTGGCACCAGCCGGCGTGAGCTTGACGCCCAGGTCGGCACAAAGCGCGGCGACCTTCTGGGCCGAGCCCTCGGGGCCATCAAAACTCACAAAGTAGCCGCCATGGGGATGAGTCCAAGTGGCGCAACCCGTGTTACCCAAGCCCTCGGTGAGTTGACGCTCAACGGCCTCAAAGCGCGGGCGCAGGAACTCGGCATGCTTTTTCATGTGCTCCTTAACCGCCTCGATGGTGGGAAGGAAGCGCACGTGACGCAGCTGGTTGAGCTTGTCGGCGCTGATGAGGCCGGCCTTCAGGCGCTTGGAGAACTCGGCGATAACCGCGGGGCTCGCACCGATAAAGCCGATGCCGGCGCCCGGGAAGGTGATCTTGGACGTCGAGGCAAAGGCCACCACGCGATCCTCGGTGCCCGCCGCGCGAGCGAGGTCAAAGATGTTTGCGAGCTCGTCGGTCTCGTCGTACAGGTCGTGCACGCAGTAGGCGTTGTCCCAGAAGATGCGGAAATCGGGCGCGGCCGTGGGCATCTCGACTAGGCGGCGCACGGTGTCCTCGCTAAAGGTGATGCCCGTGGGGTTGGAATACTTGGGCACGCACCAGATACCCTTGATGGAGTCGTCGGCAGCAACCAGGCGCTCGACCTCGTCCATGTCGGGGCCGTTGTCGGTCATCGCAACGGGGACATTCTCGATACCCAGATCGGCGGTGATGCCAAAGTGGCGATCGTAGCCGGGAACGGGGCACAGGAACTTGACCTTCTTGCCGTCGTGCGCGGCCTCGTAGGCGTCCCAGGGCTCGCTGCCGCACGAGCCACAGCGCCAGAACATACCGGCGATGTCGTGCTCAATCAGCAAACTCGACGAGCCCAGCACGAGCGTCTGCTCGGCAGGGCAACCCAGGAACTCCCCCGCCAGCTTGCGTGCCGAGGGAATGCCCTCAAAGCAGCCGTAGTTGGAGCAGTCGACGTTGCCGTCGTGCAGATCGGCATCGGCATTGAGGATATCGAGCATGGGTCGAGAGATGTCCACCTGGGAGGGCGACGGCTTGCCGCGGGCCATGTCGAGCGCCAGGCCCTTGGCCTTGACCTCGGCGACCTCGGCTTTGAGCGCCTCGATGGCGGCATCGAGTTCGGTGGTTTCCATCTTCTGGTAGATCGTCTGCATGGGTGCGACCTTTCGCGAAGCGGTACGTTGCAGTTCGTCTAAGTATAGACCGCCACCGCCGCAACGGTATGAAGCCGTGATAGATTAAGTTCATCGCAATGAATTACGAATCGCCGCGCATGCCGGCGTGGGGCGCCCAAGGAGGCACTATGGAGTACGGATCGTTTCAGGCCGAGGAATTCGGCGACTTGCAGCGCCTGGTCGACGGACTGTTTTACGACCGCCACGCCATCGACCGCCTGGATCTGATCGTACAGGCCGAAATCTTGGACCTGGCGCCCGACCTCATGGAAATCGTGAACCTTTTGCCGCCCGGCTATTACGACCGCCAGTCACTTTGCGACCAGCTCAACTCCGCCTTGGCCGCCCACGGCTGGGGCGCCATCTACGGCACCGTGGAATGAGCCTCGAGGCCGACGATTTGGCCCGTTTCCCGACCCTGGCGAGGCTTGTTTTAGGGCTTGTGGCCAAAAAAGGGCAAATATGAGTACTGTTACCTTTTTAGCAGCAGCGATTAAGCCCCCAAATCGGCGTTTTTTCGCCTGGATTTTCTTTCCGAGTGGTGGCGCGCGCAGACGTGGTGTAAGAGCGTCCCGAGGTCCGTCGCTGCAAGTCCCGATGTTACTCCTTCTTGAGACCGCGCCTCTCGACTATCTCGTCCACTATCTCCCTGGCGCGCCGCCCGAGCGCGCGGCGCCTCCCCTCTGTCGGGGCCGGCCTGTCCGCGGGCTCGGCGAAGCCCTCGGCGGCCGAGGCCTCGGAGAACACGCGCTGCTGGGACCACTGCCCCTCGGTCTCCATGAGGCTCGCGCACGTCAGGCGCAGCATCGACTCCCTCGAGGGGAAGGACTGCACGACCCTGTAGCGGCGCTTGATCTCGCGGTTGGCGCGCTCCTGGACGTTGTTGGTGCGGAGCTTGGCCCAGTGCGCCCTGGGGAAGGCCGTGAACGCCAGCGCGGAGTCCTCGGCCTGCTCGAAGACCTCGCCGGCCCTGGCGGACACCGACGCCACCCAGGGCGCCGCCTCGGCCCACACGCAGCGCGCGAGGTCGGGGTCGTCCTGGTAGACCGCGGCGTGCACGAGGTCCCTGACGGCCGCCTTGGAGTCCTCGGGCCTGCCCGAGCAGGCGCTCTGGAGGTTGCGCTGCAGGTGCGTCACGCAGCGCTGCCAGGCGCAGCCCTGGAACAGGCGCGAGACGGCGGCCACGAGCCCGGCGTGGCTGTCGGAGACCACGAGGCGAACGCCGGCCAGCCCGCGCTCGCGCAGCCCGCCGAGGAATGCCGCCCAGGAGTCCTCGCTCTCGGTGTCGACCACGTCGCAGCCCAGGAAGTGCTTGCGCCCGTCGGCGCCCAGCCCGATCGCGGTCACGACGCCCTGCGAGACGACCGACGAGCCGACCCTGCAGCTCATGTAGGTAGCGTCGAGCCACAGGTAGCAGCACGGCGTGCCCGACAGGTCGCGGCGGCGGAACTCCGCCACCTCGGCGTCGAGGTCGGAGCAGAGGCTCGAGACCTCCGAGCTCGACAGCGAGGATATGCCCAGCTTGGACGCCACGCGCTCGACCTTGCGGGTGGACACGCCGCATACGTACATCTCCTGCACGATGGCGGCCACCGAGGTGTCGACGCGCGACCATCGCGCGAGCATGCCCTCGGGGTAGTAGGTGCCGTGCCTGAGCTTGGGTATCTCGAGCTCCACGTCGCCCACGGCGGTCTTGAGCGACCTGGGGCGGTAGCCGTTGCGGCTGTTCTCCCTGCCGTCGCTGCGCTCGTTGCGGCTCGCGCCGCACATCTGCTGGGCCTCGGAGTCCATCAGCGCGTTCATCACGCCGCCCAGCACCCTGCACGCGAACTCGCGCGCGTCGCCGCACTCCTGCCAAAGCCTCGCCGCCTCGAGGGCCTCGTCGCGGCCGAGGCGCAGTACACTCTCTTCTTGGGGCATCGCCTTTCCTTCCATTCGTCACCTTCATTACTCCAACGACGAATTCTAGGCGGTGTCCCCTCCCTTTCAAGAAAGGGCGGAGGCGGGGCATGCCCCGCCTCTTACACCACATCTCTGTGCGCTACCTTCCGAGTAGTAGCTATCGCCAAATTGGAGTCAAGCGATTACTCGTTAACATACAGATAGCATGATTGTGTTCATTATTTTCCACACCTAAAATGAAACGCCGTTTGTGACAGTACTCACAAACGGCGTTTTTTGACCACGGGGGTGTCTGGCAGGCGGCAAGCACCGCCCGAATCCGCATTTTGAACGCGCCCGAATCGGTTCTGGAGCCGGTTTTCGCGCTCTTACTCGTCCTTGGGCGCGGGGTGCTTGCAGATCACACTCATGTAGATCATGCCAAGTACGGCCGCGGTGACAGAGCCAGCGAGAATAGCGGCCTTGGCGGCCAGAACCTCAAACTCAGCCGTCGGGAAGGCAAGGCCGCTGATGAGAATCGACATGGTAAAGCCGATGCCGCCCAGAATGCCCACGCCGGCAATCATGTGCCAGTTAACGTTATGCGGCAGCTCGGAAATCTTGAGCTTAACCAGGGCAAACGTCATGCCAAAAATACCGATCGGCTTGCCCAGCAGCATGCCAAAGTACACGCCGAGCGTCACCGGGTCGGTGAGCAGCGTGCTCATGTCCACGCCCACTAGGCGAACCTGTGCGTTCACGAACGCAAAGATCGGCAGGATCACAAAGTTGACCGGCGTGGAGATCAGACGCTCCATGCGAATGAGCGGCGGGGTCACGCGGTGCATGACGCGCTCGACCTTGGTGGTCGAGACGGTAAAGTCATGCTGGCCCAGGATGTGTGTCTCGTCGTCGTAGCGGTCATCGAGCAGCGGCAGGCACTCGCCCAACCAATCGGTGAGGCTATCGAGCTTGACGCCGCACTTGGCCGGGATGGTAAAGGCCAAGATGACGCCAGCAAGCGTAGCATGTACGCCGCTCTTGAACATGCAGAACCACAACAGCAGACCCAGTACCGAATACGGGGCAAGGCGGTAATGCTGCGTCTTGTTGAGCCACACGAGTGCGCAGGTCACAAGCGCGGCGGCGCCCAACCAAAACGGATTGGGGCTCTGACCGTAGAAAATGGCGATGGCGGCGATGGAGATGAGGTCGTCGGCGATGGCGAGCGTCGAGAAGAACACGCGCACGCCGTTGGGCACGCGGTTGCCCAAAAGCGACAGCACGCCCAGCGCAAAGGCAATATCGGTTGCCATGGGAATGGCCCAGCCGTTGTGCGCGCCGGCATGGTTAAAGACCAGGTAGATGCAGGCGGGAACGACGACGCCGCCCACGGCCGCCAGCATGGGAAGCATAGCCTGGCGCGGGTTTTTGAGCTCGCCGACCGTCATCTCATACTTGAGCTCAATGCCCACCAGCAAAAAGAAGATCGCCATGAGGAAGTCGTTGACGAAAAGCTCGACGGTGAGACCGGCCGTAAGGTTGCCCAGGCCCACATACAGTGGGGTCTCCAAAAAGTGATGGATGGCCTCGTAGGCATCGGTATTGGCGCAAATGACGGCGGCGATGGCGGCGAAGACCATGACGGCGGCGGAAATCGTGCCGTTCTCGGCGATGCGCTCCCAGATGTCGTGGCGCTCAAAACGCTTGCGCTCACGAACGTTGAACAGCTGCTCAGTTGCTGCCATGGGCGGCTCCTTTCACGGGAAAGCTCCCGTCTTAAAAAAGCACGGCCCGCCCAAGTGGCGGCGCCGCGCTCTAACGTATTACGCTTGCATCTAGCCTACCCTGCACGACAAGCACGCAGGCGTGGCCGAAAAGCGGAACCACAGGTTGAACATTATTTGCTCAACGGCACGGGCACGCCTGTCCAAGAGACGACGCGGCGCCGTGCACAAAAAACGACCGGAGCGCGGGGCGTCCGCGATCCGGTCGTAGCGTTTGGTCAACTAAACCTAGCAGGCGGCCATGATGGGGGCAGCGACCTGCTTCTTACGGGAGAGGACGCCCGGCATCCAGACGCCGTCGTGCTCGTCGGCAATGCCCAGGCCCTTCTGAGCGGCCTCGGTCTCGCCCTCGAGCAGGACCTGCGAGCCCTCCTCCATGATGTCAGTGATGCACAGGACGATGCCGTCGGCACCTTTCTCAGCGGCGTAGGCGCGCATGGCCTCGCGAATCTCGTCGATCATGCCGAGTGCGCGGGTCTTGTCGACAGTCTCGTACTGGCCGATGAGCAGCTTCTTGCCGGCAGGCTCGAACATCTTGATGTCGTTGCCGACCATCTCGGCCGCGGTGAAGGAGCCGGACGGACGGGTGAGGAAGACTTCCATGCCAAACTTGACCGGGTCGACGCCCACCTGCTCGCCGAGCTTGGCGGCGACGGCGCGGTCGACATCGGTGGTGGTGGGGCTCTTGAGCATGAGCGTGTCGGTCATCATGGCCGAGAGCAGCAGCTTGGCCTGAACGTCGGAAAGTTCAACGCCGAGCACGCCGGCGAGCTTGGTGACGATGGTGCAGCTGGAGCCCCAGGGCAGGCAGATGTAGTGCAGCGGGCCGGCGGTCTCGAAGTCGCCGATGCGGTGATGATCGACAACGCCAAAGACCGTGGCGTCCTTAAGGCCGGCGACAGACTGGGCAGACTCGTTGTGGTCGGTGAGGACGACGAGCTGACCGGCCTCGACGGACTCGATCACGCGGGGCTCGGCGATGCCGGCGTCGGCGAGCAGCTTGGCGGACTCGGCCGGAAGCTGACCAAGGGCGCAGGCCTCGTAGGTGTTGCCGGCATACTCAACCTGGTTGAGCAGCTGGGACAGGACGACGGCGCTCATGATGGCGTCGTTATCGGGGTTCTGGTGACCAAAGACAAGAACGTTTGCCATGGATATCCTCCACTTGATATGTGTACTTGGACGTAGCTATGGTAGCACGCCGATGCCGAGCCTTCGCAGACGGAAGGGCCACGGTATATTTTGGGGCGCAGGCACGGGGGCCAAGGCTGTCCCTTTTGCACCATGTTGGTGCAAAGTAACCTGTCCCCCTTGCACCAGCTATTTACCGGCGGCGCGCAGGGCTACGTAGGCGGCACCGATGATGCCGGCGTCGTTTCCGAGCGAAGCGACCTTAATGGGCGTCTCGCGCGAGGCGGAAAGCGCGTACTGCTTAAAGTACTCGCGAGCCTTGTCGAGGTAGACATCGGCCGAGGCGGAGGCGCCGCCGCCGATAAGGAACATCTCGGGATCGACCACGTTGGCAATAAGCGCCAGTGCGCGACCGAGATAGTCGGCCATGGTATCGGCCGCGGCCAGCGCAAGCTTGTCGCCCTCGCGGCAGGCCTGGAACACGTCCTTGGAATCGGAGGGACCGGTGAGCTCGATGGGCTCGACGCCCGCTTTCTCGCACTCGGCAAGGTAGTTGCTCACCACGCCGGTGGCGCTGGAATACTGCTCAAGGTGGCCATGGCCGCCGCAGCCGCAGGTGCGCTCCTCAGCCGGGTTCAGGCACATGTGGCCAATCTCGCCGCCAGCACCCACAACGCCCGATACCACGTCACCGTTGACGATAACGCCGCCGCCCACGCCGGTACCGATGGTGACCATCACCACGTTCTGCACGCCCCTGGCAGAACCGAGCCAGGCCTCGCCCATGGCAGCGGCGTTGGCATCGTTCTCGTACTTAACGACCGCGTCGGGACAGTGCTCCTGAATGGCGATCCTCAGCTTGGGCAGGTTAATGGCAATGTTGGCCTTGACCTTGGCATCGCCCGACGCCGGAATGGGGCACGGAACGGCCAGGCCAATGCCTGCCACAAAGGCGCGCGGAATCTGCGCCTTGGCGACCACCTGGTCGATAGCCTCGGTCACCGCGGCAAAGCCCGCAGCGTCAACGATAGGAGGCGTAGGCACGCTGGCCTTGGCAAGCAGGTTTCCGTCCTCATCGAACAGACCCTCCTTGACCGAGGTACCGCCGACGTCGATGCCGATGTAATACTGCTTAGGTTCCATGGGAGCCCACCTTTCTCGTTTAAACATTGCCTGTATGGTACCGCTCCCAAGGCAAAAACCTACCAAAAAGGGACAGGTTTGTTTTGGCAGGTTTTATCTGGGAAAACGCAGGGCATGGTATTTGGTTCGTTGGGCGGTAAAACGGCTCAACCCCATCCTCGAGTCGATCAATTTGCTCAATACCACATTATTCGAATGCATATTCATTTAGAGCGCTCTAGTTTTTAAAGAGAAGCGTTTTTTAATTAAACCTTTCTCGAACTTTTCAAAACGCAATAGGGATGCTTAGGTGTTGACTATACTTTCTTCTGTACTCAATCAAGCCGGAAAGGAGGTTCCATGATTCCCAAATACGAGGCGATAGCTGCAGATATCCGTCGAAGCATCGAGGACGGCTCCCTTAAGCCGGGCGACAAGCTACCCACCGTCGTTGAGTTCTGCGAGCTCTATAGCGTTTCCAAAATCACCGTCAAACGAGCTATCGAGCAGATCACCGAGGAGGGCCTTGTCACCAGCCGGCGCGGGTCGGGCACCTACGTTAAGGACACGGCGGGTCTCCCCGACCAGGCATTTTTCCAGGGCAAAAATGACCGCGCCCAGGGTTTTTCGTATGAGCACCGCGGGGAGAAGGTGACCTCGGTGGTCTACGATTTCTCGATTGTCAATCCACCGGCGGACGTCGCTACTCAGCTGGGAATTGCCGAGGACGACTTTGCCTATCACATCGTGCGCGTGCGCCAGGTCAACGAGAAGCCCATCGTCATCGAGTACACCTACATGCCTCTCGAGCTGATACCGGGCCTTAAAAAGAAAGACCTGTATGGATCGGTCTACAGCTTCATCCGCGAGCAATGCGGGCTGAAGATTTCGAGCTTCCACCGCACCATCCGCGCCGTAGCGGCAACCGAGGAAGAGGCTGAGCGCCTGGACACCGAACCCGGCGCTCCCCTGCTCGAGCTCAACCAGATTGGCTTTTTGGATAGCGGCAACGCCTTTGAGTACTCGATTTCGCGCAACGTCGGCGACCGCTTTGAGCTGCACAACGTAACGTTGGCATAGGTTTTTGTAGTCATGCGGGCGCACGTTATGGCTCGTTTAGAGTGGGCGACCGCACAACACCATGGGGGTATGAACATGTCCGATTTGATTAAACTGACGCCGATCTTCCACGAGAAGATCTGGGGCGGCCGCCAGCTCGAAACCGTATTTGGTTACGACATTCCCGAGGGTCCCATCGGTGAGTGCTGGGCCATCTCGGCACACCCCAACGGCGACTGCCAGATCGCGGAGGGCCCGTATGCCGGCCACACACTGTCGTGGCTGTGGGCCGAGCACCGCGAGCTCTTTGGCAACTGCGAGGGCAAGGAGTTCCCGCTGCTCATTAAGATCCTGGACGCCAAGGACGACCTTTCGATCCAGATTCATCCCAACGACGAGTATGCCGCCGAGCATGAGAACGGTAGCCTGGGCAAGACCGAGTGCTGGTACGTGCTGGACTGCGAGCCCGGCGCCACGATTATCGTCGGGCAGCGCGCCAAGGATCGTGCCGAGGCCGCACAGATGATCGAAGACGGCCACTGGGACGACATGCTCAACGTGCTGCCGATTCACAAGGGTGACTTTTTCCAGATTGATTCCGGTACCGTGCACGCCATCAAGACCGGCACGCTCATTTTAGAGACGCAGCAATCGAGCGACGTGACGTATCGCCTGTACGACTACGACCGCCCCGGCACCGACGGCAAGCTGCGCCCGCTGCACATTGAGCAGAGCCTCGATTGCATCGACTTTAACGCGCAGGCTCCGACCGACGGCACGGTGACCGCGCCCGAGGTCGATGGCGTGACCGAGCTCGAGTCCAACCCCTGCTACACCGTCGATCGCGTGCGCGTCGACGGCAGCAAGACCCTCGAGCAGCGCTGGCCCTTCATGTGCCTGTCGGTCATCGACGGCGAAGGCACCGTCTGCGGCGACCCCGTCCACAAGGGCAGTCACCTGCTGGCACCCAGTACCGTCAGCTCCATTGACCTCAAAGGCAAGATGGAACTGATCATCAGCCACCTCTAGGTCGCAACAACAACCAAAACGAAACAAGGGGCTCCCCCGTTCATCAACGGAGGAGCCCCTACTCGTATCTATATATCAGCCCACCCGGCTCTCCAGACCAAAAAGCGAACGAGCAGAGCGACGTTCGCAAGCAGCGTTATCTAAGGACCTGGGCGGGCGTATAGGGCAACATCGATCGCGAGTTCCGCACGCAAAGGAGAGCACTTAATGTGCTCTCCGTCTTGCACAGGACTGTCCGAGCAGGCGACGTTGTCCTTGGCGCCTGTCCGGGGCCGCCGGGATTACGACAGCTTGACGATCGGTGCGAAGCCCTTCATAAGCTTTTTGGTCTGGCCGGTCTTTTCGAATTGGACCTCGATCATGTCTCCAGCGACCGAGATCACGGTGCCCGTACCAAAGGTCTTGTGGCTCACGGTATCGCCCGCGGCAAAGTCCTGCGATGCACTGGCGCGATCGACCTTGCGCTCAACCGTCGGCGACACCTTAGATGACGGCTTTTTGGCTCGCGGCGCGCCCGAACCAAAGGTCGAGGCAACACGGCCGGCGTCGGGCGAAACCCCGCGATGGCGCTCGGTGCCATAGGTGCTGCCACCAAAGAAATCGTCGAAGCTCGATCCGCCGCGCGAACCGGAACCGCCGGTCGAGCGCGTATGCGAACCGAACACCTTGCCGCCATACATATCCGAGCCCATGCCCGAGCCAAAGGTGCCGTGACGGTCGCCGCGCTTCTCCCAGCCCGTGCCCTCAAAACCGGCAGAACCGATACCGCTAAACTCGATATCCTCAAACGGAATCTCGTTGAGGAAGCGCGAGCGCGGGTTGGCAGAAGTCGAGCCGTAGGTGCGACGCGTGGCCGCATAGGTCAGGAACAGGCGCTTACGGGCACGCGTGATGGCAACGTAGGCCAGGCGACGTTCCTCCTCGAGCTTGCCCGGATCATCGCTGCCGCCAAAGTCGTGCACGTGCGGGAAGATGCCCTCCTCCATGCCGGCCACGAACACCGCCGGGAACTCCAGGCCCTTGGCGGAGTGGATGGTCATCATGGTAATGGCATGCGTCTCGCCGGCCAGGGAATCCAAGTCGGAGCGCAGGGCCAGCCACTCCATGAGTGCCGGCAGTGCCTTACAGGTGAGCGGACCGTAGGTGCGCTCAATCTCGTCGGCATGCACGGCGCCCGCCGGTAGCTCTGTTGGCACGGCATACGCGTTGCCCGCGATGGCGGCAGCCAGGGCATCCTGCGGCGAGAGCGCCGGGGCGGCTAGGCTATCGAGCGGATTGGAGCCCGCGGCGTCACGAGCGCCGACAAGTGCCTCAAACGAGGATGCCGGAGCGGACGGTCCCGACTCGGGCGCGGGCGCACTCACCACGACGGGCTCGGACTCGACGCCAGCCGGCACATCGGCAACACCGGCCGCGCGCAGCTCTTCCAAGCTCTCGAGCGTACCCTCGATATCCTCGTGCGTCTCCTCAAATTCGGCGGCGACGCCCAGGAATTCCTGGATGTTCTCGGCGCGGCTCTCGGACTCCATGGTGCCCTCGGCGCGAAACGCCTGCAGCAGGCCTGTCTTATCGACAATCATCTCGACGACATCCTTGAGCTCGCCGTCCATGCGACGGCCCTCGCGCACCAGCGACACAAAGCTCGACAGGCCGTTGCGCACCTTGGCACTAAACATGCCCGTCTCGGCTGTTGCGATCTCGCAGGCCTGGAAGAATGAGCAGCGGTTGTCGCGCGCCAGCTGCTCGATCTTTTGGATCGAGGTGGAGCCGATGCCGCGGCGCGGCGTGTTGATGACGCGCTTGACGCTCATCTCGTCGGCCGGGTTCACGATCATCTTGAGGTAGGCCATGACGTCGCGGATCTCGGCGCGGTCGAAGAATCGCGTGCCGCCGACGATCTTGTAGGGCACGCCCGCGCGCAGGAACATATCTTCGAGGATACGCGACTGGGCGTTGGTGCGGTAGAACACGGCGATGTCGTCGTAGCTCGTACCCTTGGCATGCAACTTTTCGATCTCACCGGCAATCCAGCGACCCTCGTCGCGCTCATCGCTTGCCTGGAAGGCCTGGATCTTCTCGCCGTCGCCCTCGGCCGTAAACAGGCGCTTGTCCTTGCGCTGCGAGTTGTGGCGAACAACGGCATTGGCGGCGCTCAGGATGTGACCCGTGGAGCGATAGTTCTGCTCCAGCTTGACGGTCTTGCAGTTTTTAAAGTCCTTCTCAAAGTCCAGGATATTGGTGATGTCGGCGCCACGCCAGCTATAAATGGACTGGTCGTCGTCGCCCACGACCATGAGGTTTTGGTACTTGGCGGCCAGCAGGTTGGCGATCTCGTACTGGACGTGGTTGGTGTCCTGATACTCGTCGACGCTAATGTAGCGGAAGCGCTCTTGGTACTTGTCGAGTACCTCGGGGCGGGTGCGCAGCAGCTCGAGCGCGCGCACGAGCAGGTCGTCAAAGTCCATCGCATTGGCGGCGCGCAGGCGGCGCTCCAGCTCCAGGTAGACCTGCGCAGCCTTTTTGTCGTTGGGGCTATCGGCACTCTTGAGCATGTCCTCGGGGCCGATCATGGCGTTTTTGGCCGAGCTGATCTTGCTGCGGATCATGTTGATGGGGAACTGCTTTTGCTCAATGCCGAGCGCCTGCATAATGTCGCGCACCATGCGCTTTGAGTCGTCATCATCGTAGATGGTGAACTGACCGGTGTAGCCCAGCAGGTCGGCGTCCTCGCGCAGCATGCGCACGCACATGGCGTGGAAGGTGCACACCCACATGCCGCGGGTGCCACTGGGGATGAGCGCCGCCAGACGCTCGCGCATCTCGGCCGCGGCCTTGTTGGTAAACGTGATGGCCAGGACCTGCCAGGGCTTAACGCCCAGGTCGCCAAGCATATGCGCGATGCGGAAGGTCAGGACGCGGGTCTTACCCGAGCCGGCGCCGGCAAGGACCAGCAGCGGGCCCTCGGTAGTCAGGACCGCCTCACGCTGGGCGGGGTTCAGGCTATCGATATCGACGAGCGGCTTGGCGGGCTTGGGCGCCGGGGCCGGGGCGTCGTAGATGTCGAGCGGAACGAGCTCGGGTTCCGGCGCGGCGGGGGCGGTGTACGCATCGAGCGGCACGGGTTCCGGCGCGGGCGGCACGGGTACCGCAGCATTCTTTTCCCAGGGCAGGGGCTGGGTCATGGGCGACTCCTCATCTGACAGACGGCGCGCCTGCGGGCAGCGCCATAGTTTGAGCCGTACCAGTATACCGAGCCGCGCGGACACCGACGCAAATCACACCACGACTCCGTTCGTCACCGTCAGGCCCACCCCATCGCCCAAAAAAGAGGACGGCATAGACCTTTTGGTCATGCCGCCCTCTTTGAATGACAAGTTGTCGCCCTGGCCGCCGCGCAGCGTCGACTAAGTTAAAGGCCGAGCATCGGCTCCAGAACGAAGAAGTATGCGAGTACTACGATGCCCAGGATGATGCGGTAAACACCGAAGCACTTAAAGTCGTGACGGCGGACGAAGCCCATGAGCCACTTGATGGCGATGAGCGAAACCACAAAGGCAACAACGCAGCCCACGCCCAAGATAGCGACCTCGTTGGCGCCGAACGTGCCGCCCTTGAT
This sequence comes from uncultured bacterium, assembly GCA_905214945.1. Taxonomy (GTDB): domain Bacteria; phylum Actinomycetota; class Coriobacteriia; order Coriobacteriales; family Coriobacteriaceae; genus Collinsella. Next base: position 41,836 of record CAJMOC010000010.1, on the reverse strand, counting down.
GAAGTACTTGACCAGCTTGAGCGCACTCGCGCCAAACATGACAGGGATGGCCAGGAAGAACGTAAACTTGGACGCCACCGAACGCGTGCAGCCCAAAAGCAGGCCACCGATGATGGTAGAACCGGAGCGAGACGTACCAGGCACCAGCGAGAGCACCTGGAAGCAGCCGATACCCAGCGCAGTCTTCCAGCTCAGGTCCTCGAGCGTAGTGATGGAGCCAAAGTCCAGGTTATCGTCATCGCCCTCATCCTCAGCGGTAGCCGTGGCGGGCGCCGCAAAGTGCGCACCGGCGGGACGTCCACCCGACACCACCGCACGCGAACCAAACGAACCCGCAACGGCCATTTCCTCGCGCTTGCTGGCGCGCCAGTTCTCGATCACGATAAACAGCACGCCGTACACGATGAGCGCCAGCGCCACGACGGGAGCGTTGTAGAAATGCTCCTCCATCCAGTCGTTGAGCGGCAGGCCGATCGCCGCCGCAGGAATGCAGCCAAGCACAATCTTGCCCCACAGCACCCAGGTGTCGCGACGGCCCTCCTTGCCCTTGCTGGGCGAGAACGGGTTGAGCTCGTGGAAAAACAGCACGCAGACGGCCAGAATGGCGCCAAGCTGAATCACGACTAGGAACATGTTCCAGAACGTCTCGCTCACGTTCATCTTGACGAACTCGTCCACCAAGATCATGTGACCCGTCGACGAAACGGGCAGCCATTCGGTGATGCCCTCGACCAGGCCCATGAAGGCAGATTTTAGAAGCTCGATAATATCCAAAGGGACCCCCCTCGTTAGACACCCGCCGGTAGATGTTCTGCGGACGATGCGGGCGATGTCCCATTATCAACCGTTGGCGGTGCGACCGCGCCTACCCTTACCAAAAAACTCGCCCGTTCACAGAATTGCGAGCGGTCAAACCCAAATCCTTGGGTATAACTGCAACAAGATAAAGTGTCCGGCGGCCAACGCGCCCGCGCCCGCCCGATGCACGAGCCCCGCGCCCGTGCGATAGACCAAGGAGGAAACCATGAACGAGGGCTACACCAAGGTATTTGTTTCACTCGACGGTACTGAGCAGCAGGATTTTGTGCTCGCACGCGCCATCAAGGTCGCCGCGAACAACGGCGCCAAGCTAATCATCGGCCACGTTATCGATTCCACGGCGCTCGAGAGCGCCGGTTCCTATCCGGTCGATCTGGTCAACGGCCTAGAGGAGGCATTTAAGAACTCCATCGCCAAGCAGCTCGAGGAGGCCAAGGCCAATCCCGACATTCCCGAGGTCGAGGTCATGATTCGCGCCGGCCGCATTCGCGAGACGCTCAAGGACGAGATGCTCGACGTGGTTAAGCCCGACCTGGTGCTCTGCGGCGCACGCGGCCTGTCCTCGATCAAGTATGCGCTCCTGGGCTCGATTTCGACGTTCCTGCTGCGCAATACCGACTGCGACATTTTGGTCGTAAAGTAGCGTTGCTCCCACCGGCCGCGGGGCCTGCGGGGTTTCCACGGGCACGTCCTCGCCGCGTTGCGGCTGCGGGATGTGCCCTTAGGAAACCCCTCCCGGCCTCGTGGCCTTCGCAGCCTTACTTCAGCGAGTTGGCTGATAAAAGATGGCGTGCCGCCCCGTTTGGGGCGGCACGTTTTGTTTGGGCTGCACGTTTTTGTTTTGGGAGATCCATTTGAGCCTCATAGTTATGTTCACGTTCGGGAACATAGCCGTCCGCAGCGCAAGACGGCCCGGCTACTCAAAGTATTGGAACTTGTTCGTCGAGAAGGCGAACGTTACGACAAAGCCTTCGCCGGAGTCGGATGCCGCCGTGACGTCGATGCCCATCTTGGAGCATAGGCGCGCCACCAGGTAGAGGCCGATGCCCGTTGCGCGCTTGGTGGTGCGGCCGTTGTCGCCGGTAAAGCCCTTCTCGAACACGCGTGGCAGGTCTGCCGCACACACACCGCAGCCGTTGTCCGCAACGGTGAGCTCGATGCGCTCGCTCGCCAGGCCCTCGTCCAGTAACGCGCCCGAAAACACGATCTTCGCGCCGTCCTCGCGCGCATATTTAATGCTGTTCTGAATGAGCTGGCCCAGGATAAACTCGAGCCATTTTTCGTCGGTAAAGACCTCGAAGTCGAGGTTCTCGCACACCGGAGCCACGTGCGCCGCAATGAGCTCGCGCGCGTTGGCCTTAATCGCACCCGTCACCAAGGTCTTAAGGTCCCAGCGGCGAATCAGGTAGTCGCGCTCCACGACTTCCGAGCGCGCGTAGTACAGCGCCTGGTCGATATAGCGTTCCACGCGAGCCAACTCGCGACCCAGGTCATCGACACGTGTTGGGTCATCTGCGCCGCCGTCGAGGTTTTCCAGAATCAGGTGAGCCGCCGCCAGGGGCAGCTTGGCCTCGTGGACCCAGCTCTCGATATAGTCGCGATAGTCTTCGGTCTGACGCCGGCCCTCGGCAACCTCGTCGCAAGCGGCTTTGCCCACCCGGCGCAAGACCTCGTACTCGAGCTCGCCCTCGGCATACGTCGGGCACTGGACCATCTCCTGCACCCATGCGGGACTTTCCAGCTCCTCGGCCGCGCGCTCCAGCTGATGCAGAAAACGACGACGGCGCGCATACTCAATCACAATGCCGAGCATGCCAAAGACAAAGGACACGCAGACCGCCACGACCACGATAGAAACGGGTGCGCCGGCGACCGTCAGCACAAAGCAGCTCAGCAGCACGCCGCACGTCCACACGGCGACGGGAAGCAGTGCATCTTTAAAGAACTTGCCAAACGACATAGCCGGCCCCTAGACCGAATAGCCTTGGCCGCGATGCGTCGTCAAATACCCCTTGATGCCGATTTTTTCGAGCGTGGTGCGCAGGCGGTTGATGTTGACGGTGAGCGTATTGTCGTCCACGAAGGCGTCGGAGTCCCACAGGTCCTGCATGATGGCCGAGCGCGAGACGATCTTGCCCGCGCGGCTCAGGAGCAGCGAGAGAATGCGCAGCTCATTTTTGGTGAGCTCGGTGCTGTCGCCGGTCGCCGTGTTGGTGACCATAGAGCGGGCGAGGTCGAGCTCCAGCCCCTTGTGGACGAGCGTGCTGCGCTCGCCTGACGCCGCGGTGCGACGCAGCAGTGCGTTGATGCGCGCCACGAGCACGCGCGCGCTATAGGGCTTGGGAACAAAGTCGTCCGCGCCGAGCGTCATGGCCATGACCTCGTCGATCTCGGTCGTGCGCGAGGTGAGGACGATGATGGGGACCTCGGATTCGCGGCGAACCTCGTGGCAGATATGCTGGCCGTCCTTGACGGGAAGCGTGAGGTCGAGCAGCACCAGGTCGGGCGCGGCGGCGAGAATATCGCGCGAGACATGCTCGAACGATTCGCAGGCCTCGATTTCAAACCCGGCGCGGGCAAGGATGTCGACAAGCTCACGACGAATGGGCTCGTCGTCCTCAACGACATAAATCAGCGCCATGTGTCCTCCCGTTTCTCGTAACTTGCACTTTCCACACCATTATGCCCACGGCGTCGCAGCGATGCGACCCCGTGGGCACCTAATATGACAAAAGTGTTCGGTAGCCTTAAGAGAAAATAGGGGCCGACCGGTCCTAAACCGATCGGCCCCATCGCTTCGACCTCGAGCCTCTACTCGAGCGTACGCATGTACGCAGAGATAGCATCCAGGCCCTTCTGCAGGTCGTCGGTATTATCGGAGTATGCATAGCCAATGCGCATGCTCTTGGGCTCCTCGAAGCAATCGCCCGGGGTGACGAGTGCGCCGGACTTCTTAATCATGTCGGTGCAGAACGTCCTGGAGTCAATGTCGTAGTCGTAATACACGAGCGCGGTGCTACCCGCCTCGGGCTTGACGAACGACAGGTGCGGCTCGCTCTCGACCCACTTCTCCAGAACAGCAAGGTTCTGACGGACGATGCGACGGCTGCGCTCAAGGATCACGGAAGCGTTGCCCAGAATCAGCTCCGCCACCGACTCGCTGAATATGCCGGCGGAAATCAGGTTGTAGTCGCGATGCGAGAGCAGCGCGCGACGGAGCTCCGGGCTCTTGGTGACCGCCCAGCCCAGACGCAGGCCGGCGAACGACCAGACCTTGGACATGGATGCGGTGGCGACGGCCTTGTCGTACAGGTCGACCACGGACTCGGCGTACTCATCCGTCTGAGTAAGCAGACGATAGACCTCGTCGCAGAGCAGCCACGCGTCGTGTTTGCGTGCGACCTCGACAATCGCCTTGAGCGTATCGGCGTCGAGCAGGGCGCCCGTGGGGTTGTCCGGGTTATTGATGCAGATGAGCTTGGTATCGTCGGTCACCAAGGCATCGAGTGCGTCGACGTCGACGTGGTAACCGTTCTTGCGATCGAGCTGAAGGATATCGACCTTCGCACCGCACATCTCGGGAATCGAATAAAGCTGCTGGTAGGTGGGCTTGACGGAGACTACATGATCGCCCGGTTCGACGAGCGTGGAAATAACCAGGGAGTTGGCGCCGGTCGCGCCGTGCGTGGGCACGATATGCCCGGGCTCGACCGTCTTATAGAGACGCGCGACCCCCTCGAGGAAGCCGGGCTGTCCCTCGATGTCTCCGTAGGTGAATCGGCGCGAGCACAGGCTATCGAGCCACGCCTTCTTGTCGGTGTTCGTAAGCTCGAACAGCTGGTCGAGCGTGAGGGAGTAGACGCACGTCTCCGCAACGTTGTGGGTGCACTTGGTCTCCCACTCGTTCATCCACTGCTCGACGGCGAAATCCTTGATCTGCATTGTCGTTTCCTTTCCTTGACTTTCTTACAGTTCCACCACGGTGCCCAGCCCCGCCTCGACGGCGCGGTCGTAGGCAATTTTCGATGCCGAAAGGTCTTGAACGGCGATGCCCGACGTATCGAACACCGTCACCTGCTCGTCATCCGAACGCCCCGTAGCCGTGCCGGCGATGACTTCGCCGAGCTCCGCTTTGATGTCCTCGGGTGTGATGGCACCCTCGGCAACCGGAATCTCCAGCTCGCCGGACGCGACCGATTGCTCGCGGTCGTCGACGTAAACAGCGGCACGGGCGACAAGCGCCGAGGCGAGCTCCTGCTTGCCGGGCATGTCGGCACCGACGCAGGAGATATGCGCACCGGGGCGCACCCATGCATCGGGGATGATGGGCTTGGTCGCAGGCGTGATCGTCACGATGATGTCGGCCTCTGCCGCGGCGCCTTGGCCGTCGGCCGTCGCCTCGATGGAATAGGTGGATGCCTCGCGAGCATGCTCGCAAGCGCCCAAGATATGGGCGACCTCGTCTCGCATGCGCTCGACGCGAGCCTCGGGCGCGGCATCGGAAACCGGCTCCCACACCTTGACCTCGCTCACTTTGGGACAGGCGGCGAGCACGCCCGCCACCATATAGGTGCTCATGTGGCCGGCACCCGCAACAAGCAGTTTGGACGCATCCGCCCGAGCCAGCCACTTGGCGCCGAGCGCAGCGGCAGCACCGGTGCGAAGTCCAGTGACGGCGGAGGCATTGAGCAGCGCCAACGGCTCGCCCGTCGCGTTGTCGCACAGCAGCGTAGTGCCAAAGATCTCGGGGAGCCCCTTTTTGGGATTCTGAGAGAACCAGGCAGTGAGCTTCAGGCCGAAGAGGCCGCTTCCCGCCAACTCGCCCGAGCGGATATCCATATCGGCCACGCCGGGTTTGAACTGCTCATATACCATCGGCCACGCAACACCCTTGCCCGTTGCCTTCTGGCGATATGCCTCCTCCACGGCAGCGATTGCATCCTCGATCGTCAGCACCTTGGAAACTTCCTCGGCCGAAAGCACCACCATCTGCCCCATCATCGCTCCTTTCAGCGAAAGCTTTACGTTGCTTCACTGTACGGTTTAGTAACGATGCCGCCAGGGATCATTTTTTGTTGGAATCTACAACAATTCTTAATCTGATTTTTTGCTCTATCAGCAGATATTTGAACTATTTCTCGCATCAACGGCATACGGATGTGCGATTATCCTTTTTATGCCGGTATTTATTGTAGTGATTTACAGGGTGATGTTGATGCTATACACCGTCTCGGACTTCTCACGGGAATATGAGGGGTCGGTCCGTCTAATCGCCGGCAGCGATGGCATCTCGCGTGCCGTCTCCGGCGTCGGGATCCTCGATTATGAACTCATGCCCGGCCTCAAGAACAAGTACCAGCGCGTCAACTTCAGCTCAGACGAGATCGTCCTCAGCACCTTCCTCTATGCGAAGGACGACCCGTACCTCATCACTGAAGCCGTGAAATACCTCGTCGCCAAGGGAACGAGCGGTCTCATCATCAAAAACGTCCTGCACATCCCGATTCCCGACCAAGCCATCCGCTACGCCAACGCGCGGCACTACCCGGTCTTTCTCACGACCGACGACTCACTGTTCTTTGACAGCGTCATCTACGAGGTCAAACGGCATATCGAGCAGCTCGCGTCCATCGACTTCGCACAGCGCGAGATCGATGCCCTGAGGACAGACGTATCGCCCGAGTCCATCTGCCGACGCATCCGAGGCCTCAACCCGTCATTTCTGGACGAAGCGGTCGCCCTGTTCGCATCGTTTGCAGAGTCCCTCGACCCGCGCACGTTTTTGCAAATCGAACGTCTCTGTGCAAAATCGACCCTCGCCGGATGCCACAACATGCTGGCACCCTATGACGGAGGATTGCTATTCGTAGCGACAAGCGACTCGGAGCAGACGCTCGATGTGGAGCGAATCGTGCAGGCGCTCACGGAGCTCATCGAGGCTAGCGGCATCGATGGCGGAGCGGAAGGGCTCGGCATCAGCGATATTCTGTTTGGAGACGAGGCGGTGGCGCAGGCGATCTCGCAGGCGATTTACGCACAGCGCCTATCTTGTCAACGAGCCGAGGGTCCCGTCCGCTATACGCAGCTCGGCATCCTGAGAACCGTGATGCCTTTTGCGGAAACCCCGGAGATGCGATCGTTCTCGGAGGCGATTCTCTCGCCGATACGCGAGCACGACAGTGAGCATGGCAGCGAGCTGGAATCCACGCTCGCCGCATTCATCGAGAACGACCGACGTATCGAGCGAACCGCCAAGCAGACTGGCCAGCACCCGAACACGATTCGATATCGCCTCGATAAGGTGACGGCTCTCACCGGACTGAGCTACAAATGCGCCCCGGAGATGGAGCAGCTGTCGCTCGCCTACGCCATCGAACGCGCTCGCTCGCTTCAGTAAGCCCACCCCACCTTGAGGTTAGGAACGGCGGGCACGGAGCTTTTCGTAGCCGTCGGCGAAGAAGGCGACCGTGGCGGCGTCGGCCTCGGCGGCGTCCGTCTCGGTTGCGGGGACCACGCCGTGCTCGTCGCTCACCAGGAACAGCGCGCCCTTAAGCTGCGCGGGAATATCTACGCGCGTGACCGGGATGCCCTTGGTCTGGGCCAGCTGCTCGATGAGCGTCGCCGTGCCGCACAGACACTCGTCCGCCGGCGCCACAAAGGCCAGCTCGCCGTTGTTGACGGCAGCTAGCAGCTCGGGCGCCACGCCGGTTTCGTCGGCCTCGGAGCGGGCCTCGGCGGAGCGGGCACGCAGCGCCTTGGCCGAAGTATCGGCCAGCGGCTCGTACTCACCCACCGTCATGGCGGCATTGCCGTTAACGTCGATCACCAGCATGAGCACGCCGTCGTGCGCGGTGTAATCGCCCTCGGCAAGCGACCACTCAACGTGCTGCTTGGCCCAGCTGAGCATGTTATGGGTAAGCGGCTCGCCCTGCACCAAGCGCTCGGACAGCGCGCGAATGTGACGGTTGAGCATGGGCACCTTTTTGTTGGACATGCGCCAACGGCAGATAAGCGCGGGCTTGTCGAGCGTAAACTTCTCGACCGCCTCCTGATTGGCGCAAAAGTCCTCGTACGCACGCTGGTCCTCGGCATTGCCAAACAGCTCTGCATCATCAATCTGGGGCATGGTTGTACCTTTCGTGTTAGTCATTCCGTCCTCTTATACCAAAAAGACGGCCCTCCAAACGGAGCGACCGTCTTTTGCAGAGATTATTTTAGAAGCGAGGCGGTCCAAGGGACGAGATAACATCCCATCCTCCCCAGTCAACCTAACAGGTCGGCGAGGGTTGCCCAGGTGCCGCAGATTGCCGTGAAAGAGGAGCGACGCGTACTTGGGTACGCGAGCGACGAATGAGCGGCAAGGTGCGGTGGTTGGGCAAGCCGCAGCGCCACCTCCCTACTTAATGGCGGAAGTGGCGGGCACCCGTGAAAACCATCGCAATATTGTGCTCGTTGCAGGCCTGGATGCTCTCGTCGTCGCGCTTGGAGCCACCGGGCTGGATGATGCAGGTCACGCCGTGTGCGGCAAGCACGTCGACGTTGTCGCGGAACGGGAAGAACGCGTCACTTGCGCAGGCAAAGCCGCCCTTCTCCACGCCTTCGCGCTCGCAAAAGTCCTCGGCGCGTTCGCAGGCAAGCAGTGCGGAGTCAACGCGGTTGGGCTGACCCGGGCCCATGCCAATGCCGGCCTTGCCCTTGGAGACCAGGATGGCGTTGGACTTAACGCCCTTGCAGACCTTCCAGGCAAACTCGAGCTCGGCCATCTCGGCGTCGGTGGGCCTGCGGTCGGTGGGGAACGTAAAGGTCGCGGGGTCCTCGGTCACGTGGTCGACCTCCTGCACCAGCATGCCGCCGTCGATGGAGCGCAGCTCCACCTGGGCGCCGTGGTCCACGCCGCCGGTAGCCAGCACGCGCAGGTTGGGGCGCTTGGCCATGCGCTCGAGCGCCTCGGCAGTGTAGCTCGGGGCGATGATGACCTCGACGAACTGCTTGTTCTGATCGGCAAAGTGCTCGACCAGCTCATAGGGAACCTCGCGGTTGCAGGCGATGATGCCGCCGAAGGCGCTCTTGGGATCGCAGGCGAAGGCGCGGTCGTAGGCAGCCGTGATGTCCTCGGCAACGGCAGAACCGCAGGGGTTCTGGTGCTTGAGGATCACGCAGGCCGGCTCGTCGAACTCGCGGACCAGGTTCCAAGCGGCATCGGCATCCAGATAGTTGTTGTAGCTGAGCGGCTTGCCCTGGATCTGCTCGGAACCAACGAGCGGGAACTGCGAGCTCGCGGTGTTCTCGCGGCCCTCGGCAAAGCGGTAGACCGTAGCCTTCTGCTGAGGATTCTCGCCATAGCGCAGGTCGTCGACCTTCTCCAGCGAGATCTCGAGCTTGGCAGAAGTGTCCGCCACGTCGCTTGCCTGGGCGGCAAGCCAACGGGAGATGGCCGTGTCGTAGGCGGCGGTGGTCTGGTAGACCTTCACCTGCAGGCGACGACGGGTGGAAAGCGTGGTGCAGCCACCGGTCTCGCGCATCTCGGCCAGGACGGCATCATAGTCGGCCGGGTCGGAGATGACGGTAACGCTCGCGGCGTTCTTGGCGGCAGAGCGCAGCATGGAGGGACCGCCAATGTCGATGTGCTCGATGGCGTCCGCAAAGGTGACCTCGGGGTTGGCGACGGTCTTCTCGAACTCGTACAGGTTGACGACGACCAAGTCGATCAGCTTAATGCCGTGCTGAGCGGCCTCCTGCATGTGCTGCTCGGAATCGCGGCGGGCCAGCAGCGCGCCGTGAACCTTGGGGTGCAGGGTCTTAACGCGGCCGTCCATCATCTCGGGATAGCCCGTGAACTCCTCGATGGGGGTTACGGGAACGCCCGCGTCCTCGATGGCACGAGCCGTGCCGCCCGTAGAGATGATCTCGACGCCAAAGTCATCGACCAGCGTCCGTGCGAAATCGACGACACCCGTTTTATCGGTAACCGAGATCAACGCGCGTGCGATCTTCACATCAGATCCCATGCAGTCCTCCTGTCTGGTACGCCGCCGTGCTCTGTGAGTCGGTGATACGTCGATCTGCAGCGCTCGCGCAGCGGCATTGAAAATACTGATTCAATGTAGCGCATCGAGCGCATCGATGCACCCCGCAACGGGCGCATGTGCAGAAAAAGTTTGCGCGCGGAGGGGATGGGCACGGCACCGGGCACGGTGAGTTCATGGAACACAGGGGCACCATAATTAGATGCCAATAGCGTGGTAGAACTGTGCTCGATATGCATCCGCAAAAGAAAGAGGCACCATGGTCTCGCGGGTTCTCTACCGACCGTTTGATACCGAAGACTTCGACGCCATCGCGCTGATTCTGCAGCAGCTTTGGCATAACAATTCGGATAACGATGAGTACAACCGCCTCGAGGCCGCGTGCGACCTCGCCCATTGCCTTTCGTCATCGACGTTTTCGCAGGTTGCCGTAATCGACGGTCAGGCGCGTGGCATTGCGCTCGCGCGCGCGGGACAGAGTTCCGGCGCCACCGTTAAGGAACACTGGATGGATACCGAACGCGCGCTGCTTTCGCAGATGCGCGAGCTGGAGCCCGATGTCTGCGCCGAGTATCTCTCGTTTGTGCGCGCAACCATCCGAACCAACAACCGCCTGCTCGAGAGCAGCCCGTTGCCGCACGACAACGAAGTCACGCTGCTCGCCGTCGATCCCGATGTCCACGGCCTGGGTGTAGGCTCAGTGTTGCTCGATGCCGCGGTCTCGTACCTGTCCTCGCGCGGGGCGACAAGGGCGCACCTGTACACCGACTCCAACTGCTCGTGGAAGTTCTACGAGTTGCACGGCTTTAAGCGCACGGCCACGCACCGCGCCAACCGCGAAGAGCGTCGTCACGACATGCCGCGCGAAAGCTTTCTCTACGAACTCGACCTAACAGCCTAGCCCAAGCAGCCACACCTAGTCATTTAAGAACGTCCCCAATGACTGATCCCCAACAACTAGTCATTTAAGTCTGTCCCCAATGAGTGGCCTAGGGGGTTTGTAGATAGCCGTGGTCAAAATACATCAAATATGAGTACTGTTACCTTTTTAGTAGCAGCGATTCGGGGCATTTTTGATGCTTATAGGCATGACGACCAGCTGCACGAGCTGACGTAACTCCCCAAATGTTCAATAAAATGGGCTCCTAACGAGGAGTACTCTCATTAGGAGCCCATTATTATGTGCAAACATATGTGACCAACGCAGCAACAGTACTCATATTTGGTATTTTTTGTCCACTGCCCCTTGTGCGAAGGTCCTCAGCGGAAAGTTTGACCCGTTTCGATGCACAAAAATGGGATGAATCTTCCCTGGCAACCGCCCAGAAAGATCCACCCCAAAGCAAGCGCTCGCTAGAACGTTCCGCCGCCGCCTCCGCCGACGCCGCCACCGCCGCCACCGGAAAAGCCGCCGCCGCTGCCGCCGCTCGAACTATCGGAACTCGAAGCCAGCTCGTGGATGGTCTCGTGGTACACATCGTTGAACGAATCGAGCGGGGACTCGTTGCCGTAGTGATGGTAATACCACCAGTAGCAGGGGTAGTTGTCGTAGAAATCGTCGCTGTTGCGCAGGTCCGCAGGCACGGCCTCGGCCAGCTGTCGCAGCACTTCTTTCGAAACGCCCAGGGCAACGCCCATCACCAGCAGTTTGTTCCACAAGATCAGGTCGCTGGGGACGGCCTCCTTCAGACGCGTAAAGTCCTCGAGCCAATGCTTGAGCGCCTTGCAGCGAGCCGCCACCTCGGCGCCCTCCGGCGTGTAGCGGCGGAAGGTGCAGCTCAGGACAAAGCCCACGATCGTGACGGGGATCGAGATCATAGCGGCACCGACGTTGGCGTCCGCAAAGTCGGTATAGATCAGAGAGCCCAGAATGCCAAAGACGATGATGATGCCGAGAACCAAGCCGGCAACCAGGGCGATGGTGCCGTCCGAGGCGATAAGCTCGCGCGCCTCCAGCTTGCCCTTAACCGTGCTCTGATAGTCCTCGAGCTTGTCGCCAACAGATGTGGTGCGCTCGCTAGCGTACTCCTCCAGCTCGCTAAACGTGCGCGAACGGACTCCGTCCTTATCGGGCTTAACGCCGGCGAAGAAGACCTTGAGCACATCGCGATCGATGCCGTCCTTCTTGGCAGCCTTCCAGGCCTCGTCGGTCACTGTGATGCGATACGTCTGCTCCTCTTTTTCGCGACGGAGCAGACCCTTCTTCTTGGTCTCGGTCGCTTCTTCCAGCTTGATCACGCGGTCGTCGGTAAGCTTCATAAGCGTGGCGATATATGCCTGATCGGGCACCTCGTTCCAGCTCATGAGGGCCGAAAGCACGGCGGGATGGTCGGCCGAAGGCACATCGCGGAAATATTCGTCCTGGAAAAGCGGCTTGGGCTTGCGGCGGCGCAGCTTGAGCACAACGATTGTGCCGGTAAAGGCCACCGCCGCGACAACACTTAGCACGGCAAGCGCATTGGCAATCATGCGAGCGTGAGCGCGGCGAGCGTTGGCCTCGTCGGCCCATTCCTTCTCTTCGCTCAGAATCGTCGACATGCGCTTTTCGCCCGAGACGGCAAGCTGCGGCACCCAGTCGCTGGGGAAGGCGATGCGTGCCTCGGCGAATTCGCCCTCATGCACGCAGGGAATGGTATAGGTGACCATGGGCTCGTCCGCATCGAGCGACACGTCGCCCGTCAGTGGGCCGTGGCCCCACGCGCGGAAGTTATCGCCCTTGACGGCAGCCGTCCCGGCAGCGGCATTTGCAAAGTAGACTTCCATCTCGACGTCATCGGAATCCGCCGACCAGCCGTCACCCACGAACTTCCAGTAGAGCTCGGCGGTATCGGCCCAGTTCATAACCGCACCGGTCATGGAATAACTCACGTAGTAGATTGCGCTGTCGCCGCTCTCGTGGGGGCTGAACACCTTAATCTTTACGCCGTCGTCGGACTGCTCCACCGTGTAAACGCCGTCGTCGCCTTTGTTTGCGCTGTCGACCTTGTTAAACGCAGCGTCGTCTTCCTCGACGCTCAGCACATTGACGACCACCGAGCCGCCTTGCTGGTTAGAGCCTGTATTGATATCCCAATACACGCCGTTAATGTCGTCGTCGAAATCGAACTGGCGTCCCTCGACAACGGTCAGCGAGCCATCGGCCTCAACCGTGGCACCGATATAGGTTTGGCTCATGGAGTAGCCGTCGGCGTGCGCGACGGCAGGCAGCAGCAACAACGCAAGCGCGACGAGTGCGCAGACGGAAGCGAACCGCGCAAACAGGCGGCGCTGCCGACAGGGCTGGGCAACGGGGGCGTTCATAGGCACATCCTTTGTCTGTGGTACCAGTAGCGTCATTGTCCCACGTTTGCGAGTTCATGTGACGAACATCTAGGTCAGCGGAGCGTCAAAACGGGACAAAAGTCACGCCCGCCGCCGGCACCTGGGGACGTTCCTTATCTGCCGGCAATCTGGGACACTCCTTGGCATAGCCCGCTCCGGCAATAGATACCACTTCATAGCTCCATCACAGGTGTAGCGGCTTTGTGTGGGCGCGGCATGCGCTGATTGAGCCGCCAGTTGAGGGGCATAAAACAGTTGAGCGAAAACGGTTTGCCCCTTTGCCGTCCGCTTGAGGATCATGTCCCCCTTTTCCGCGGAAACCCCGGCAGTTGCGAAGAGCTGCCGGGGTTTCTGTCGTTTGAAGGCTAGATTGATTGACGACGATTAAGGCGCCGAGCCGGTGGTCCGGCACGCGCAACGTGTGGCCTCAGTAACTTGCAGGCCACGGCAGCGTCTCCCCCACCGCGCCCCGCGCTATACTCGTCCGCATGGACATCAACGCACGCAACATAGCAACAACCGCCGCCGACGCGCCAACGACGCCGGCCGCTCCCGCGCCCGTCGTGGGGCGCTTCGCCCCGTCGCCCTCGGGCCGTATGCACCTGGGCAACGTGTTCAGCTGCCTGTGCGCATGGCTTTCGGCCCGCAGCCAGGGCGGCAGCATCGTGTTACGCATTGAGGACCTGGACGATCGCTGCAAGCGCCCGGAACTTGCCGCCCAATTGATTGACGACCTGGCCTGGCTGGGGCTGGAGTGGGACGAAGGCCCCTACTACCAGCACGACCGCCTAGACCTGTACGAGAGCGCCTTGCGCCGGCTGAAAGACGCCGGCCTCACCTATCCCTGCTTTTGCACACGCGCCGAGCTCCACGCCGCGAGTGCACCGCACGCGAGCGACGGCACGCCCATCTACCGTGGCGCCTGCCGAAGTCTTTCGGCCGAGGAGGTGGCCCGCCGCAGCGCCCTGCGCGCCCCGGCCACACGTCTGCGCGTGCCCACCGTCGACGACCTCGCAGACGACGTGATCGAATTTGTGGATCGCACGTACGGCGCCCAATGCGAAGCACTCGCCACCGAGTGCGGCGACTTTTTGGTGCGCCGCAGCGACGGCGTGTTTGCCTATCAGCTAGCCGTGGTGGTCGACGACGCTGCCATGGGCGTCACCGAGGTCGTGCGCGGATGCGACCTGCTGGGGTCCACGCCGCGCCAGATCTATCTGCAGCACCTGTTGGGACTGCCCACGCCGCACTACGCACATATTCCGCTGCTCATGGCACCGGACGGCCGCCGCCTTTCCAAACGAGACCGCGATCTGGACCTGGGCGAACTCCGCGCCCGCTTTGGCACACCCGAGGCACTGTTGGGATGGCTCGCCGGGCAAACAGGCATCGCGCCGGACACCACACCGCGCTCTGCCGAGCAGCTGGTTGAGCACTTTAGCTGGGACGTCATCCGCACGCATCGGGAGAACATCACTGTAACGGTCGAGTAGCCAGCCACCCCGCCTCTACGCAACATCCCAGGGCTGGAGTTCGTCGCCCAAGCGAACGATGCAGTCGTAGAGCACGGTGTGACGCTCGGCCGGGTTGGTATCCCGATGAAAATGCCCGTAGTACCAGCGCTTGTAGTCCAAGCGGTCTTCCAGCTCATCGAAAAATGCCGTAAGCCGATCAACGGAGGGGCAATTCCAGCCGGGCGCTGGATAAAGCGTGGACGAAAGCATGCGCGTAGAGCAGGTGTGGGTGATCACGTAGTCGACCGTCCAGCCCACGCTGTCGAGCTTTGCCCGCGCCTCCTCAAAGTTGCGCTCGTCCGGCAGCTCCTGCGGCCACCAGCTGGAATACGGAATGCGGTATTCCTTGTCCACGCTCGTGGCGCCGCCCATGGTAAAGATCGTTGAGCCGTCGAGCTCAAAAACCTCGCCACGCGTCAGTCGCCGTATGGGCGAGGCATCCGACAGGCGCTGCGTCAGCCCACCGTGCCACAACTCCATGGGGCGCTCCGCCCAGTGATCGAAACGCTCGTGGTTGCCGTCGACGAACAACACGGTATAGGGACGTGATTCCAGCCAAGCAATATCGGCGCACTCCTCGGCAGAGAAATCCCAGGGAAAGCCAAAGTCGCCGGCGACGATGAGATAGTCGTCACTCGTCAGACTATCCCCAAGCTCCCAGTCGCGCAGCTTTTGCATGTCGAGCCCACCGTGAATGTCGCCCGTCACATAGACCGTCATCGGATCACCACTTCCCTGCAAGTCGCTAGCCCGCATTCTGCACGATTACTAAGCTAACCGTTCCAGCCCTTCCATCCCTTAGGGCTTACCCCTCGTTCTTCCATCCAAACGGGTCAAGCACCCAAAAAACCAGATCGAGCACGCCGCCGGTCATCATGGCGCCGGCAAGGGCCATGCAAACGTGCAGGGAACTGGCACTTCGGAGCACGTCGAATGGCCCCAGAACAGCCAGCAGCGCGACCGCTGCGCCGGCTACGCACAGCGCGAGGCACGGCCCCGCGTCCTTGACGCACTTCTTTGCGAGATGCTTGGTGTTGTCACTCATCAATATCGAACTCCTTAGAGGGTCGTTGTTCGGGTACATGCCGCCGCGGCAGAGCAGGGCGACAAATTAAGTCTCCCACGCCACGCGGACACAGCTGAAAGACCTCGCGCAAAAAACAGCACGCCGCAGGATTCGTATCACCTGCGGCGCGCCGAAAATGATCCGCTTTCCTCCATCCCCAACGGATCAGCTGAGTTGGTGCCGCCCGACGGAAAGGAAGAAGCCGGCGGCGTCACGAGCTGCGGCAATGTCGCTAGGCATAGGAAACAGACGCGCTCCAAACGCCCTAAGCCCCAAGCCTACCCATTAAGAAATCGACTGCAGAAACGATTTTGATGCCGTCGATGTCGGTCGGATGGCTCCCCTGACGAACGACGACGATCTTCTCGTAACCGCCGGTAATCTTCTCGAGCGACCTGAGCTCAAATGGACGCAGCTCGCGCTTACGCGTCGCCCCCTCGTCAATCGACTCTGTGACCTGAATAAACTTACGATCCGAGCCGTCGCCTATCGCAACAAAGTCGATTTCGGCATCTCGAAGATGACCCGTGAAGACCTGATATCCGTCATAGACAAGGCGATTGTAAACGGCATTTTCGAGAACACGCCCGCTGTCGCTGCCGCGATACCCATCCAAGAAAGCTCGAAGCCCCAGATCCTCAATGTAGAACTTGCCACCGGTCTTCAAAATGTCCCGACCCTTAATATCAAATCGGCGCGCGTGCGAGAAGATATAGGTCTCCTCAAGGGCAGACACACAAGTGTCCACGACGCCGTGCGAGGATTTCGCCCCGTTCTCTGCCAGCGTTCCAACGATCTTATTAATTGATGTCGGGTTTGAAATGTTATCAGCCAAGTAGGAAGTGACGCGGTCGAGCACACTCCTGCTCGTCACCGACCGTCTACCCCGACGCGCCTCGCGAGCCAAAATGTCGCGCCCGACGATTGTTTGGTACGTGCTCCAGATATAGTCCTTCATTTCCTGCTCCGGTAGCTTTGAAGCAGCGAGAAACGGCAGGCCTCCAAACGTAAGATAACGGTCGAGAAGATCGTCGAGCGCAACGATGTCCTCCCGATCAAAAACAGCGAGCCTATTCGTGACGTCAGTCGGACCAAGAAAGTCGACATATTCCGAAAAAGTGAGCGGATGCATCCGAATCTCGACATACCTGCCCGAGATTAAGGTCGCAATCTCTGACGAGAGGAGAAAAGCATTCGAACCCGTAACATATATATCGCAGTCCCGGTCGACACGAAGTGCGTTAATCGCCTTCTCCCATCCGGCAACCTCCTGGAGCTCGTCGAAGAAGAGATAGCACCTCTTACCAGCAGGCATTAGGCCGTCGACGTGGCGGTAAAGCTCTCGCCAATCATGCACGCCCTCCAGCTCAAACGACTCCATCTTAAAGGTCAAAAGACATTCGGATGGAACGCCGTTATCCTCAAGATGTTTGCGCATCATGTCCAGAAGCGTCGATTTGCCACAACGGCGCATACCCGTTACGACCTTGATGACATCCGCATCACGAAAGGCAATCAATTTCTCGAGATATCGATTTCTAGGGACCATCCGTTTATCCATCGCCCGCCCCAATCTGCAAGTTTTTCTCACAGCATGACAAGAACTTGCGAGTTTTGCAAGTTTTTCTCACGTAGCGACAAGAACCTGCATATCCGTCCGTGGCCATTTGCAGTCGGATTCCGGCGAGGCTATGACAAGCAGCTTGCCACATGGCCGACACAGAGCCATGGCATGCGCGGAATCTTGGGGGCAGGACTTCTCCCAGCAGCCTATAAGACGAAAACACATACATATAGATAGAGAGAGGCCCAGCAAGACACGGCACCAAGGCCGCAGCCACAAACTTGAGTAGCCGATAGTCTAAAAATCACATACGCCCAAAACACGAACGATCGATCTGTTATCCTGGCGCAAACATGATCTTTCGAAAGGTCCGGCGAAATGGTTGCTCAGCAGCAGATTGATATTGAATTCGACTCGCTTACACACGAGAACGATTCACCCAAGCTCATCGCCAACTCGAAGGCGACCGGCGGAACACTACTATCCGTTATCAAGGAGCAGCTCTCAACCTGCAGCTCCTTTGACTTTTGCGTGGCGTTCGTCGCGGACGGCGGCTTGCAGATCCTGGTCGAAGCATTCCAAGAGCTCAAACAGCGCGACATTAAGGGCAGGTTGCTCACATCCACCTATCTCAACTTCAACTCACCCGATGCGTTTCGTAAGCTCTTGGAGTATGACAACATCGAAGTCCGTGTATTCCAAGGAAATTTGCATGCTAAGGGATACATTTTTGATAAAGGCGAAACCAGCACGGTTATCGTCGGCAGCTCAAACATGACGCAGACCGCCCTCACCTGCAATAAAGAATGGAACGTGCTCTACCGGACCGTTGAAAACAGCCGCCTGCTCGGAGAACTTAGAGGCGAGTTCAATTCGCTGTGGAACGACGCCTCAACCGTTGCGCTTTCCCAAGACTGGATTGATAACTACACCGCATATCGAATGGCCCATCCGCCAAAGCCCAAATTGAAACCGACGTTCCAGGCAACTGTTAGCCCAACCACGAACGACCTCGAGGAAATCAAGCCCAATAAAATGCAGCAGCGTGCCCTTGAGGCGCTCGGCGTAATCCACCGCAAGGGCGAGACCCGTGCATTGCTGGTCTCGGCAACCGGCACTGGCAAGACCTTCCTTTCGGCGTTCGACGTGCTCGCAACTAAACCCCGGCGCATCCTCTTTCTTGCGCACCGCCGGCGCATTATAGACGCCTCCCGTGCAAGCTACGAACGGCTTTTGGGTAGCACCTATACGTTCGACACCTATCAAACTGGCAAGAATATAAGCAATGCTACCTGCGTGTTTGCCATGTGCTCTTCGGTCGCCAAGCATCTGAGCGATCTCCGTCCCGATGAGTTCGACTACATCGTCATCGACGAGGCCCACCGCACGGGATCTCAGAGCTACCAATCCATCATGTCGCACTTTACGCCTCGGTTTTATCTGGGCATGACCGCTACGCCTAATCGCACCGACGGCTATGACGTCTTTGCCCTTTTCAATCACGTCATCGCGTTCCAGATCACGCTGCAGGACGCTTTGGCCGAGGAGATGCTAGCCCCCTTCCATTATTTTGGCATTCACGATCTGGAGATTGACGACGAGACGGTTGAAGACACTGCCTTGTTCGGACGCTTGACGTCTGACGAGCGTGTGCGTCACATCACCGAGAAGATCGAAGAATACAGCGTCACCAAAAGCAACCGCAGGGGCTTAATTTTCTGCAATCGAAACGCCGAGGCCGAAGAACTGTCGCGCAAATTCAACGCTCTCGGATATCGAACGGCTGCGATTAGCGGTCAAGATTCCGATGAAGTCCGCGATACCGCGATCAGCCGACTTGAAGCCGGCGAGCTCGAGTACATTTTCTCGGTCGATATCATGAACGAAGGCGTCGACATCCCCTCGCTCAATCAGATCATCATGCTTCGACGCACCGACTCCGCAATCATCTTTATTCAGCAGCTCGGACGAGGTTTACGCCTGAATGATGGCAAGGAATACACACTGGTACTAGACTTTATTGGCAATTACCAGAGCAACTTCTTGGTGCCCATCGCGCTTTCGGGTGACAAGACGTACAACAAAGACCGCCTGCGTCGTCTCGTCCAAGAGAGCGATTCGGCGATCCCCGGATGCTCAACGGTAAGCTTCGATCGTATTTCCGAAGCTCGCATCTATAAGGCCATCGACGGCGGTGACTTTACCTCCGTCAGATTTTTGAAGAACGAATATCTCGACTTGCGTCAGAAACTCGGCAAGATTCCCTCGCTGCTCGAATTTGATCGTAATGGCTCCATCGATCCACTGCTTATCTTCAAGAACAGCGGCCTGGGGTCCTACCACGCATTTCTTTCCAAATACGAGCCGGGCTACACAGTCCATTTTTCCTCTGATCAAACCAAGATTCTCAAATTTATTTCGCAAAAGCTCGCCGCGGGCAAGCGATTCGAAGACCTCTATTTGCTTCAAACGCTCGTCGAAGCCGGACACGAGGGCTATCGACATATGCGCGAGGCCGCGCTTAGGAACTACCGCGCACAACTTAAGGACAGCGCCGTTAGGTCGGCAATCGCCGTCCTTAAGGGCGACTTTGCCACTCCTAAGGATTTCGTTTCCCTGCTTATTGACGACGGAACCGGACCTCGTCTGACCGAAGTGTTTGCGAGCGCCCTGCGCAACGCAGAATTCAAGCGTCAGATTCTCGAGGTGCTGGATTTTGGCATTGCGCGCAACCGACTCGACTATGCCGAGACGTACGAAAACACAAATTTCGTTCTCAATGCCAAGTACACATACGAAGAGGTTTGCCGCTTGATGAACTGGGAAAAGAACATCAACGGCCAAAATCTTGGCGGCTACTTCTACGACGAGAAGACCAATACATTCCCCGTGTTTATTAACTATGACAAGGCACCCGACATTAGTGAGTCAATTCAGTATGAAGATCGCTTTGTTTCGCCGAGCAAGCTAGTTGCAATCTCTAAGAACAACCGCATGCTCAACTCCCCCGAGATTCTGCGACTGCAGGCATGGCCAGAAAACGGCTTGAAAACGTATTTGTTTATGCGAAAGAACAAGGACGATAAGGGTGGCAAGGAGTTCTATTTCTTAGGCGAAATGCATCCGACCGGCGAGTTCGAGGCTATTAAAACTAAGAGCAACGACAACGCCGTCGAAATCGAATATGAGCTCAACGCACCCGTGAGGCAGGACATTTATGAGTTTATGCTCAGCGATCTTAGTGAAGCCGAGTAACAAAAAGGAGCGAGGCACCATGCAGCGCCCGCCCCTTTCTTACTTAAGCCCGAGTTTCTTTTCGAGTTCCCTAACGACTTTAACGTCCGCTGGAAGCCAATCGACATCCCACAGGTTATTGGTATCGAGCCACTTCATGTCCTCGTGAGCGTGCTCTTTGAACTCCCCCGAAAGGATGTTAGCTTGGTAGCACTGCATCGACAGGTGGAACGTCTCGTAATCGTGTTCGACCGTGCAAAGATAGTCGAGGTTGCCGATCGTGACCTCGAGCTCTTCTTGAATCTCGCGCACGATTGCCTGCTCGCCGGTCTCGCCCGGCTCGAGCTTTCCGCCCGGAAACTCCCAGCCGTCTTTAAACTCGCCATAGCCGCGCTGGCAGCTCAGGATTTTCCCATCCTTCTGAATAATCGCTGCTGCAACATTGATTGATTTCATAACTAGTTATCACCTCTCCAGTTGAGCCCAACCAGTATAGGTGATCAACAAAGATCCGCATGACGGAACGCTGTTAGAGACTGCATGTTTATTCGCGTTACCCGTTCAGCACCATCAGCAAAGGCCTCATTAGTTCGCGTCGTTTGACGGTTTTAGAGTTTTCTTCTACAAGACCTCTCAGCCGCTGTATATCGAGCCCACGTCCAAGCGCGTCATGATAGGCATCGATAATTAATGAGGGGTCTTCGCAATCGAGGCAAAGATCGACAAGCGTGCGCTCGGGTTTAGTTACCGGCAGACCGTCGAACCAAACGATGTCCTGCTCGGCGACCTCGCGCTTTACAAAAGAAAGGGATTCGTTTCTTGTATTGATGCGCATGGGCGCAATCATCCTGTAGGGGGACAGATAGAAATCGCCCATTTGCTGCAGGTTCGCCGCCGTCGTACCGCTCACGGCGATGCCATCCCACTGGCGTTTTCTTTCCCACGCACAAAGGGAGGGATTGGTGAGCTTCCAAAAAGCGTTGAGCTCGTCGGTGTCTCGGCGCTGTGTTCCAGCCATCCGGTAGGCGCCGTGGCATATCCGTTCAAGACGCCCCGCACGGCATGAGTGTGCCAGCGCATCTCGAGAGATGTCCATGCGAGCCGCCTGGTCCGTGGTGAACACGCCCTCGCTCTCGGAAAGCTCGCTTATCGCCGTTATGTTGCTAAAATACTTCATGTCGCAATTGCAGGATATTTTCATACTTTTGCAACGTGATTAGCACAACGCACAGGCGCAGTACCTTGCTTAACTCGTTCCTGCCGCAGCGCTGTCGTTGAGAGGTCATCATTTTCCTTCCCTGAGACCATACTGGCATCCCTAGCCGCTTCGACCGCAGGCATGCCTATAATGAGGCTTGCTTCCTGATGAGAAAGGAATCCAGATATGGACGAAACCCAGCTTGCCGATTTGAACGAAATCCAGGACTTTTTCAACCGTATCGACAGCTCTTCTGTCCGGCCGATAGGCGTCAAGAACTTCATTGGATGGTGTAACGAGCCTTGCGACTATTATCCCAAAAGCAGCAAGTCTGACACAGCCTATAGGCTGGGTCAGACCATATGCGCCTTGGAAAAACTTAGCAACGACAAACCCAAGGCAACCGAACGCATACTCGAAAATCTGGCTAGCCCTACAATTAGCGACACCAAAATGCCCCTTAGAGACAGGACGATGAAGTTGTTAGGTACCGAGGGTGCAGAGCTTCTCTCCAGACTAGAGTACAAGCCGGGTAAGGTAGCACAAATACTAGAGAAAGAGCTGCCAGAGAACGTTGCCTTCTATTTCGCACTCAAGCTCAGACTCAAGGACTGTCCCGATGAGCAAGGATATTACCACTACCAGTTTGATAATAGCGACAATACGATTGCACGAATCGATCCCCTCAAGCCCTTTACCGACAGCGCGCACGACAATTTAAACCAGCAATGGCATGTGCTCATCTCTGTGCTCGCATACCTTGATGTCGCCCACGCTTTAAGCAATGATCAGCACGAATACCATTGCCTCTATCCGTACCTCAGTTCATACGATAAAGGAGATCTAAACGAGGGAAAACTGCAGCTAAAGAGCAGTCTCTCGCTAAAAGTCATCAGCGGTGAAGACTACAAGTCCAAGCCCATGATGACTTGGATAAAGGACGCACTGGTCAAGCAGGAAGGCAAGTAAACGAGGCCGGCCACATGTCAGGCGCTCACAACCCTACTCCAGTCCTTGCCCGCTGTACTTCTCCGTCTCCGAATCGTAGTTCAGCACGACGACCTCGCCGTGCTGAACTACGTTCCCGTCAATGCAGTAATGACTGGCTCCGTCATGCCAGATACCGCGGTAGCCTGCGATGCCCGAGAACAAAGTCACGACCATTGACGTCGATTCGCTAGTCGAGAGGAAGATCGAGCCTGTTGAGCACACGAAGCTGCGCTCAATGCTCGATGAGTATGAAAGGCTGTCGTCGTGTCCCGCTTCGAAGATCGGGGTGTACTGCGGTTATATTCACAAATATGCTGATTGGCAGTTTGCCGCAAACGCGCAACTGAGATTGCGTCGCAGCGCGTGAAATCATCCCCGCGCTGCGACGCAATCATATCGTTCAACTCCTATTCCTCGCACACGCGGGACCGGTAACGCACTCGCGCTCGTTGGCCCGTGCGTAGCCGCGCCTTCCGAGGAAGGCGTTCTTTGGCGATGCCGTATTGTGAATCGCAGTGCCGATATAGCTAGTAATCAAACGAACCGGTTAATAAATTCTTTCCGGCACACCATTTTTTGCAAGGTATTGCTTTACAGATTTAGCATAATAAATGAAACTATCTACAGTTTTAAAAGTTTTACGATTTGAAATGAATTGTTCATCCTCATCATCGTAATAATCATTATTTGGTGAATCATCAGGAACGAAATACTTTCCAGTCCTGTCATCGATTGCGATATTAATCTTCTTCATACAATACGTCCCTCTTGTACAACGGTTTTACGTCAACATTATTTTCAAAGAAATTTATATAATCAAATATATGAGTAACCCAAATTGTGACCTCAATAGTACGCTCGGCAGAGATATTCCTTCGTTTTGCAGGTCCAATAGCATAAGCTCCAGTAGGAGTATACCTTGTCATTAAATCGCCATCATCATTTGGAAACGTACCAGACATATCAAAAGTTGTAATAATTTGATCGTCATCGGTACTATCAATTAAATTAGCCAATAAGTACTTATTACCGTGATTTTTATGAAACTCTTCAAAACCAGATTTTGAAAATTCTGTATTTAGTACATCCTCATCAAAACCACCAGCATACATATCAATAATATGAGAGCCAAATTCTTTAATCTTCATTTGATTTGCACCTTCAATTTATAATCAACGCCTTTGACAATGTGCGGGAAAACAATTTCATCGTTCTTGCCCCAAGCTGGCACCAGCTTTATCCCTGGCCTACGCATAAAAGCAATTTTCTATTGAACGGTGAAGAAGGCAGACATGTTCTCTATTAATTCGTTAAGTCCAGGAGACTCCTCATATGATTTTAGAATGTCTCCTAGCTCATCATCATCATTCACTAGACCGATAATTTGCTCGATTATCTGGTCCTCGGTCTTGCCGTTAATGATTAAAATACGCTTGTCATCCATCTTATAGTCACCTTTTTCAGATGCCTCTCACAGTTCCATAATTATAAGTTAGCGTGGTTCTTTTTTAATTTCATCTAAACTAAAACCTTTCTTCAGTTTGCAGCTTGCAACCTTCAGCTTGCAAAGCAGCCTCTCACTAAACGTCATTAAGGGCAGAGACTACACCTCCGATGCCTCGATGACCTGGATAAAGGACGCGATGGTCGAGTCGACCAAAAAGCTAGCCAAATATAAGCCTTATGTCACTGGATAAAAGAAGCCCCGACGATCGTTTCCGAGGAAGCGCCCCTCTCGGTGCTTCCACATCCCGTTAACGTCAAAGGCGCAGCCCAGGCCCCGAATCGAGCCCACGCAGACAATCCGCGAGCCAATTGCCCGCCAGCCTACTCCAACCCGGGGCCGCCGTACTTCCCTGTCTCCGAGTCGTAGCTCAGCACTGCGACCTCGCCGTGCTCCATGACGTTCCCGTCGATGAAGAAATGGCTGGCGCCGTCATGCCAGATACCGCGGTAGCCCGCAATGCCCGAGACCGCCTCGGTGTTGATATGCCCGGCGATAACATCCAGATAGAACTTACGTCCCACGTAATCGGGCGGCATCATGGTAAACGACTCGGTAGGCGTGCCCATCTTCCAGTAGTCCCCAGCTTCTTCGTCAACGCCGGCATGCACAAAGACCTGATCAAAGGGGCTCTCGTAAAAGTAAGGAAGATTGCGAACCCACGCGATAATGTCCGCATGTTCGGCCTTCATGCGTTCAACCGTATAGGCGTAGGCGTCCTCGAACTTCCTGAGCCTCAAAAGGTGCTTAACGTGCTTGAATGCCCCGGCGTCTAAGAAGCTCTTGGCCGTTGCCAGATTGCTGTCGGCAAGTATCCATGCCTGCGTAAAATTAAGGTCGTTTACCTCGTCAATGTACTCGAGGAACATCTCCTCGTGGTTGCCGCGCAGCGCCACGACGCGATCGCCATACCGTTTTTGCAGGTCCATGACGAGCTCGAAGACCCCGAGCGAATCGGGACCTCGGTCGCAGTAGTCGCCAAGCAAAACCAGCTTGGAATCCCTGGCATCGAGGTCGACGGTGGAAAGCGATGCCTTAAAGGCGTCCAAGCACCCGTGAATGTCACTCATAGCGTAGATATGCACGTATGACCCCCTGTTTGCGTCGGGGTCTCGCTCGTTTGCACCATGCGGCACGGCGGCCCCTCTGATTTCGCGGGCGCCGGGCAACTTTGGCCCGTCGCGCCCTCAACGTTGACAATAAGTATATCTCGCCGTGCGGACACAAATTTACCCCTGGGGTCTAGCCGCTCGGCCCGCGCTTGCCTCAAAGGCTGTCTGTGCCCACACCACCCAAAAACTCATCCAACATTAATCTTGGCTCAAGAATCGCTTAATCTATAACCTGCACTATAGAGTTCGACCAAGGGCGGGGCGGCGCAACGCAGACCGCCGAACGCAACGCTCGCGCCCGAGCAAATTGCCCGGCGTCGCGCCCATCGAACGAAAGGACAGGTCATGGACGACCTCGAAAAAGTTGAAACCATCCGCACCAAGTGCAGCGTGAGCTACACCGATGCCAAGGCCGCGCTCGACGCTGCCGACGGCAATGTTTTGGATGCCATCATTTGGCTCGAGTCGCAGGGCAAGACCCAGACCACGTCGGCGCATGCCGCCACCGAGTCCGCGTCAGTCGATGAGCCCTCTGCCGAGATGGTCGCCGCGCAGGCAGCCTACGAAAAGTCGAGCGAAAAAACCGACTTTTCCAAGAAGATGGACAGCGTGTGGGAGTACCTCAAAAAGCTCTTCCGCCTGAGTCTGGACACCAAGTTTATCGCCACGCGTCGCGATGCGATCATCCTCAACATCCCCATCCTGATTCCCATCGTCGCCCTGTTTGCTTGGGGTGCCACGATATGGCTGATGCTGCTTGGCCTGTTCTTTGGCCTGCGCTACCGCATCGATAGCGACGGCGACGTGCCCGGCAGCATCAACAACCTGATGGACAGCGCTGCCAATGCCGCGGACGACATCAAGCAAAATCTGAACGACGACAAGTAATCGCAGACGGGGGCACGTATGGCACGAATCCTGATCGTAGAGGACGAGGAGAAAATCGCCCGCTTTGTGACGCTCGAGCTGGAGCACGAGGGCTACCAGGTGGAGCACGCCGCTGACGGCCGCACCGCTGTGGACCTGGCGCTGGAGCGCGACTACGACCTGATTCTGCTCGATGTGCTGTTGCCGCAGCTCAACGGCATGGAGGTCTTGCGACGTGTCCGCAAGCACAAGGATGTGCCGGTGATTATGGTCACCGCGCGCGATGCCGTGATGGACAAGGTGGCAGGGCTTGACGCCGGTGCTGACGATTACCTGACCAAGCCATTTGCGATTGAGGAGCTGTTCGCACGGATCCGCGTGGCACTGAAGCGCTCGGAGGCCGTGCGGGCGGCTTCGGGCGTTGGCGGCGCCGGTACTGGGGCGGGCGCGGCAGGCGGCGCGGGCGCCGGTATCGCCACAATGTCCCCGGCAACCGACACGACCCAGACCGCTGCCACGCCCTCCCACGCCGCGCTTACCGTTGACTCGGTTGCGCTCGACCCCGACCGCCGCGAAGTCACGGTCGGCGGCTCGCCCATCGCGCTCACGGCCCGCGAGTTCGACGTCCTCGCCCTGCTTATGGCGCATGCCGGCACCGTGCTCACGCGCGAGCGCATCGCGCACGAGGCGCTGGGCTACGAATACGTAGGCGACACCAACAACGTCGACGTGCACATCGCGCACCTGCGCGCCAAGATCGAAGACGCCGGCGGCGCCCGCATCATCCAGACCGTGCGCGGGGTGGGCTATGTCTGCCGCGCGTAATGCCGAGGCCAAGCGCGTCACCTCCATCGCCCGCGCCATCAACTGGAGCTATATGTGGCGCCGCCTGATGAGCTACGTCTGGCTCGATCTGTTGCTGTTGGTTATTGCGGTGGCGATCCTCGTCTATGGATACAACCGGACGCTGCCCAACGGCGCGTTTACCGCAGGATGGATCCCCAGCGCCACCGTTCGCAGCATGTCGCTGACGCCCGCGCGCGGCTGGGACCTGACAACGCTCACCTATACCGTCGAGCTTGCGCGTACCACCAAGACTTTCCCCCTCGCGCAGGACCTCGTCACGCTATGGCCTCTCTACCTTGTCGTTGTGGGTTGGCAGGTCATCAGCGTGCTCAACATGCTCGGCGGCGCCCGCCGCGTGCGCCGCACCATGGCGCCGCTCAACGATCTGGCCCTGCGCGTGGACGAACTCGGCCGCATGCAGCTCTCCGGCGGCAAGATGGAAACGCTGGAGCAGGCCATCGAGCGCGCAAGCGTCGACTCGCCGAGCGTCACCACCGGCGACGCCGACCTGGCAAGCATCGAGGTCGCGCTCAACCGCCTGCTGCGCCAGATGCAAGAGGCCAAGCTGCAGCAGATGCGCTTTGTCAACGACGCGAGCCACGAGCTGCGCACGCCCATCGCGGTGATTCAGGGCTACGTGAACATGCTCGACCGCTGGGGCAAAGACGACCCGGACGTGCTGGCAGAATCCATCGCGTCCCTCAAGGCCGAAAGCGAGCACATGCAGGAGCTCGTGGAACAGCTGCTGTTTTTGGCACGCGGCGATGCCGGGCGCACGGTCCTGCGGCGTGCGCATACCAACCTGGCCGCACTGGTCGGCGAGGTATGCGAAGAATCACAGATGATCGATACCGAGCACACGTATCGGCTGGCGTACGACACCACGCTTGCCAACGACCCGCGCTGCGACGCATCTGTCGACGTGGCGCTCGTGAAGCAGGCTCTGCGCGTGATCGTGCAGAACGCCGCCAAGTATTCGGACGCAGGCACGCCCATCTCGTTTGGCGTAGCGCCGGATGCGGGCGCGGGCACGGTCGACATAAGCGTTGAGGACGAGGGCATCGGCATGAACCAGGAATCCGCAGCTCACGCGTTTGAACGGTTCTACCGCGCCGACAACGCGCGCGATGCCGGCGCGCAGGGCTCGGGTCTGGGGCTCGCCATCGCCAAGTGGATCGTCGACAGCCACGGCGGCGTCATTGGTGTGACCTCAGTCGAGGGCGTCGGCAGCCGCTTTACGATTCGCCTGCCACGGTAGGGATGCCCCCTCGTGGATCGAGGTCTAATACTTTTCCCGAGAAGTGAACGACCATATTCGGACCCCCGAAGCATCCGCATTTTTCGGCCGCAAAATCGCAGGATTCCAGCATCGAAACTGCAGGAAACGATGCCCTTAAAGTGTCGATGCTTCGGGGGGGGCTGATTTGTCTCGTTCACTTCTCGGAAAAGTATTAGACTTCGGTTTTTTGACCGTTGCAAAAGTCGATCCCTCGGCATAAATAAAGGGATAAGGCCATACGGCCCTATCCCTTTTTGCTAACTAAAGCAGCTCGTGCGCTACTCGCGGCACAGGTGCACGGCGAAGCCGGCGAACTCGCGCTTAAAGTACACGAGCTTGGTGCTACCGTCGGGCAGCAGCGCGCGCGACTCCTCGTTGACCTCGAGCCCGCGCTCGGCAAACCACTTCTCGGCCGCATCGATGTCGTTGACGGCAAAGCCAATGTGGCCCTTGGTGCCACGACCGTTCTGCTTCATAACCTCGACCAGCGAATCGTTAAAGTACGAAACCGGGGTCTCGATAACGGGCAGGCCCATCATCGTCGAGAACAGCTCCGCGATCTCCAAGGCGTCTGCCGGGTCGGCAGCGTTAATGCCCACATGGGCAACGCGCATACCAAAGAGCTCTACCGGATTGGCGTTCTGCTCACTCATGCAGGCAGCGCCTACTGAGCCATGACGTCAAGAACGGCCTTCTCGGCGGCAACGCGGTTCATGCCGGTCATGAAGGGCACGCCGCTCACGTACGGGCAGGTGAGGCCCTCGGGGGCAACGGTGGTGGCGATCAGCAGGTCGGCGCCCTCGTCGCAAGCGTCCTTGGCCTCAGAGATGGCGCACTGCACGATCTCATACTTGTCGGCGTAACCGTTGGCGTCGAGCAGGGTGGCGACCTTCTGGGCAACGAGCGTGGAAGTAGCAGCGCCAGCACCGCAAGCCAAAACGATTTTCTTCATAGGTAATGTCTCCCTTCATGGTTTACTTTAGGTAAGTGTACCGCAGCGAGCGATGGCACTCGGCCTCGATGAGCTTTTATGCCAGTTTGCTTGCGCGCTGCGTATAATACATCCAGTACGTGTTGTCATACCGCTCGCTTTATGAGCGACTAAGGACCCTAATATGCCCGATTCCCGCACACTCTGGACCGCCGTCGTTATCATCTGTATCGCCGTGTCGGTGTTCTTTAGCATCAAAAAACGCACCACGTTTAAGCGCCTGCAGCAGTTGATGGCTGCCAAACAGTGGGACGAGTTCGATCGTTTGCTCGACGGCAAACTCACCAGCATGCTGTACCCGCGCTACAACCGCGACTACCTGCGCCTGAACTCCTATCTGTTGCGCGAGGACCACGAACACGCCAACGAGATGTTCGACCTGTTGCTGGGACTCAACCTGCCCAAGATGCAGCGCGTCGACCTGGTGATCAAGGCCTTTAACTACTACGTTGGCCAGGAGGACCGCAAAAAGTCCAAGGAGCTGCTGCACGAAATCAAGGGCTTTGAGGGCGGTCAGGCCGAGGCGGTCGCGCACGAGTGCCAGCTGATGTACGACACGATGATCCTCAAGCGTCACAACGACATTCCCGAGCTGGAGCGCATGCTCGAGGATGTCGGCGACGACCCGGTCAAGCGCTGCCGCTTGGAGTACCTGCTGGCCCTGCAGTACCAGAACAAGGGCGACGAAGCCAAGTTTGCCGAGTACTTGGAAAAGTCAGGCCAGCACTCGATGGCCGTCAACGCGTAACGGACGGCTTGTGCTAGACTTCTAGTCTCACGGGGGCGTGGCGGAATTGGCATACGCAGGAGACTTAAAATCTCTCGCCGCAAGGATTGTGGGTTCGAGTCCCACCGCCCCTACCATTGGCTTTTACGGGCCCGTATCTCCCAGGGATGCGGGCCCGTTTCTTTTGCACGCCGGTGGGGCTCGAACCCGCGAGGGGGCGAGCGTTAAGCAAACGCGGAGCGTTTGTAGCGAGCCGGCGAGGGCGCCGGCAGGCGACCGAGGCCGGTGCGTATTTGCTGCGCAAATTCGCAGACGTCCCACCGCCCCTACCATGTAGTGCTTACGAGCCCGTGTCCCCCAGGGATGCGGGCTCGTTTCTTGTGGATGCCGACACGGATGATAAGTTGCGGTGGAATAGTTCTTGTTTATGCTGTTTACCAGCCTATTTAAGAACTATTTCACCGCAGCTTAGGTTGATACTCCCACATTTTTCGATGGAAGAACGTGGTTGTCTCGCGCATTTTTCGATGGAAAAACGTGGTTGTCTCGCACATTTTCCAAGGGAAACGCGCATATGGCCTTATACTAGCCGAGAGGGTTGGGAGGCAATATGCAACGACAGCTTATGAGTGAACTTATCGCTTGGAAATCAAGGGCGAATCGCAAACCTCTCTTGCTTAAGGGAGCCCGCCAGACAGGAAAGACGTGGCTTCTTAACAAATTCGCAAGCCAGCAGTATCGAAACGTCATTCGTTTTGACTTTATGCTCGAGCCGAGCGCACGTTCGCTGTTCGATGGGGACCTCGACCCCAAGCGCATCATCTCCCAGATAGAACTCCTAAGTGGCCAAACCATAACGCCGGCAGACACGCTCATCATCTTCGACGAGATCCAAGAGGCGCCACACGGGATCACCTCGCTCAAGTACTTCAACGAACTTGCACCCGAATACCACATCGTAGCAGCCGGCTCCTATATGGGTCTCGCGCTCCGACGCGAAAACGAGTCATTTCCCGTCGGCAAAATCGACCAGCTCACCATGCGTCCCATGGGGTTTGCCGAGTTCGTTCGTGCCGTCGACGGCAACCCGCTCGCCGACGCCATCCTTGCCGCAGACATGAACCTTCTAGCAAACGTTACCGAAAAGCTCGAGCACTTGCTCAAGGAATACCTTGTTGTCGGTGGTATGCCCGAAGTTGTCTCCGCTTTCGCCGAGACACGCGACTTCATCGAAGCCCGAAGGCTTCAGCAGCAAATCATCGAGGCTTACGAATCCGATTTTGGCAAACATGCACCCGCCCGCATCGTCGAGCGCATGAGGTTGGTTTGGAAATCCCTTCCCGGCCAGCTTGCCAAGGAGAACAAGAAGTTTGTCTATGGCGCCCTTCGCCCCGGAGCGCGCGCACGCGATTTTGAGGAAAGCCTCCAGTGGCTCGCGGACTACGGAATCGTTCATAAGGTTCCGCGCGTTTCTGCCCTCAGAGCACCGCTCTTGAGCTATGAGGATCTCTCGGGCTTCAAACTATTTTGCATTGACACCGGCATCCTTGGAGCGCTCTCCAGCCTCCCCCCGACCATCGTCCTAAACGGATCCGCTGTTTTCACTGAGTTTAAGGGCTCGCTCACCGAGCAATATGTCGCACAGGAACTCTTGCTGCAAGGCAAAAGTCCTGCGTACTGGTCCTCTACCTCCGGCAATGCCGAAACCGACTTTGCCATCGACCATGCGGGAACCGTGCTTCCGCTTGAGGTCAAGGCGGCGGAGAACCTCAAAGCAAAGAGCCTGAAAATAGCCTGCGAAAAATTCAAGCTCATGCGTTGTGTGAGGACCTCCCTGGCGGCATATAGAGATGAAGGCATGCTCGTCAATATTCCGCTTTGGGAGATTGGGCAAATCGACAAGCTGGCATAGGCGCTGTGGGGACGCCCCGCAAGGACTGTCCCCAGGTGCCGGCAGAAAAGGAACGTCCCTAAGTGCCGGCTGTTGAGTTGCGGTGGAATAGGGACTGTTTGGGGCCCGAAAGGGCGATTTTAGTCCATATTTCACCGCAACTTATTGGAGGGCGCTGAGGCTGGGGGTCCAGCCGATGGTGGGTAGCTCACCGTCGAGAACCTCGTTGATGGTGGCGGCCATGCCGGCGAGTAGGCTGTTCTCGCTTACGGTAAGCGTGTCGTAGCCGCCGGCTCGCATAAGCTCGCGAATCACCACGGCACCAGCCAAGATCACGCCCGCGCGTTTGGGCTGTACACCCGGTAGCGCGGCGATGCCTTCCGCGTCCAACACAGACATGCGCTCGATAGCGGCCGAGACCTGCTCCAGCGACAGCTCGCGTAGGTGCACAAAGCTCGAATCGTACGGTTCCAGCTCGTGGACCAGAGCCACCAGCGTAGTCACCGTGCCGCCCACCGCGACTAAGCGTTCGGCGCGCTCAAAGTCGACAGGCAGGCCCTCAAAATAGGCGGCGAACTGCTCGCCTGCCCACGCGGCAGCGGCAGCAAGCTCGCCATCCGCGGGCGGCAACGCGGAGAAAAAGCGCTCCGTCACGCGACGGCAACCGATGTCCAGCGAGCGCGTTCCCTCCAGCGCAAAGACGCTGCGCTCCGGAGCGTATACGCCCGTCGCGAGCTCCGTGGAGCCGCCGCCCGAATCGGCGACGATAATGCGCTCGCCTGCAAAGTCGTGCGCCACGCCAAAAAACGTCAGGCGCGCCTCGACCTCGCCCGGAATCACCTGCGGCTCAAGCCCCAGATCGCGCAGGCCGTCCAGCAGCAGTGCGGCATTGGATGCATCGCGCGCGGCGCTCGTGCAGGTGGTGCAGATGCACACGGCCCCAAAGGCACGAGTCTCGTCCACAAACATTCGGCACGCAGCGAGCACGCGCTCAACGGCCGCCTCGCAAAAGCGGCCCGTCGCGTCCACGCCCTCACCCAGGTCGGTAATCTCGGTATGCTTGGACGAGTCAACGATCGCACCGCCCTCGACCTGGGCCAGCACCAGTCGCGACGACACCGTCCCCAGGTCGATCGCCGCCACCTTATATCGTTTGCAACCTGCCATTGCGGAATCCCCTCTGGGCGCTACTCGCCGCTGGACGCGACCGTCTGACCTTCGACGCCGTTAAAACCAAACAGCATGTCAAGCGCCTGGATGTACCACGGCGCGTCCTTACCGACTTCTTCGATTTCCTTGGCCACTTCGCTGGCCTTTTTGGCGTTCGACGACTTCTTGCTCGAAGACGAATCCGAATCGTCGTCCAGGCCCAGCACGTCAATCTTGGTCTCGCCGGGCATCACCAGGCCCAGATCCTCGGTCGCCGCGTCCTTAATGCCCTCCTCCGAGAGCAGTTTGTCGACGCTTTTCTGCAGCTCGTCGTTGTACTGCTGGCGAATCTCGACCTGCTTGGCCAAGATGTCGCTCGAGCGTTTGGCAACGTAGAGGTCGCGCACGGGAAAGTACAGGCTCACGAGCACCAGGGCAACGACAATACCGATAAACAGTCCACGCTGGGGCCCATGGGTAAAGTCGTAGATTGCCTTAATCACCGCGTTGTCGTTGGCGTAGTGCATGAAGTCCGAGGTCGAGGTCGTGCTCGAGGGCTTGGTCGACTTGTCGTGCGCTTGAGCAGACGGGCGCGATTCGTACGTCGCGCGCGACGGACGGTCCGGGCGATGCGTCGACATATTCGTTTGAGCATGGGAGTGCGAAGTGCCCGGCGTGCGATGCGTGGGACGGTCAGCACCCGTATATTCGGGCCCGCCAAGCTGCACCGAATGCGCGCGGCGAGACGACGGCTCACGCGAACTGGCGGAATAGTACCTGTTGTCGTAAATCTGATCCATGTGCGCCTTGTGCGGTTGAGGTTTGTTTGCGCTAAGTCCTTTAGTTATAGCACGAGCGCCCGCACCGCCTTCGCCAGCCTTTGCTCGACATAAAAAAGGCGCTGAGCCATATGGCCCAGCGCCCACAGCGCTTTGCGGCGTCCAGCCAAGGCGGGGCGGAACCGAGTCAGCCTCCTCCTCGCCAAATTCGCCCGTTTAGCGAATGTTGTAGAACGCGGCCTTGCCGGCGTAGTGCGCGCTGCCCTCGAGCTCGTCCTCGATACGGATGAGCTGGTTGTACTTGGCGATGCGGTCGCTACGGCACGGGGCGCCCGACTTGATCTGGCCGGCATTGACGCCCACGACCAGGTCGGCGATCGTGGAATCCTCGGTCTCGCCGGAGCGGTGGCTCACGATGCAGGCGTAGCCGGCCTCCTTGGCGGTCTCGATGGCCTCGAGCGACTCGGTGAGCGTGCCGATCTGGTTGACCTTGACCAGGATCGCGTTGGCGGCGCCCAGCTTGATGCCCTTCTTGAGGCGCTCGGTGTTGGTGACGAACAGGTCGTCGCCCACCAGCTGCACCTTGTTGCCAATGCGGCGGGTCAGCTCGACCCAGCCGTCCCAGTCCTCCTCGGCCATGCCGTCCTCGATGGAGATGATGGGATAGGTGTCGACGAGCTTCTCCCAGTAATCGACCATCTGGGCACTCGTGTACTCCACGCCCTCGCCCTTGAGTTCGTACATGCCGGTCTCGGCGTTGTAGAACTCGGTCGAGGCCGGGTCCATGGCGTACATGAAGTCGACGCCGGGCTTAAAGCCGGCCTTCTCCACGGCCTTGGTGATGTACTCGAACGGCTCGGCGTTGGTCTTGAGGTTGGGGGCAAAGCCACCCTCGTCGCCCACGCCGCCGCCCAGGCCTGCCTCGTGCAGCACGCCCTTGAGGGTGTGGTATACCTCGGCGCACCAACGCAGGCCCTCGGTAAAGCTCGGGGCGCCCACCGGCATGATCATGAACTCCTGGAAGTCGACGTTGTTGTCGGCATGCACGCCGCCGTTGAGAATGTTCATCATGGGCGTGGGCAGCAGGTGGGCGTTGACGCCACCCAGGTACTGGTACAGCGAAAGACCCGCCGACTCGGCAGCGGCGCGGGCAACTGCCAGCGACACGCCCAGAATGGCGTTGGCGCCGAGATTGGTCTTGTTGGGGGTACCGTCCGCGGCAATCAGCGCGGCATCGACGGCGCGCTGGTCGAAGGCGTCGAGGCCCACGACGGCGTTAGCGCACTCGTTATTGACGTGCTCGACGGCCTGCGAGACGCCCTTGCCCAGGTAGCGACCCTTGTCGCCATCGCGCAGCTCGCAGGCCTCAAAGGCGCCGGTCGAAGCGCCCGAAGGCACCATCGCGCGGCCGAAGCTGCCGTCCTCGAGCACGACCTCGACCTCGACGGTGGGGTTGCCGCGGCTGTCGAGTACCTCGCGACCGTAGACATCCAAAATATCGCTCATGTTGTCTCCCTCTCACTTGGAAACGGGTTGAATGCTTGGCGACACGGCTTGCACGCTACAGTGGCGCGCAGGTTCATAAGTTAGCCTTATCGCACTTTTTGCATTATGCCCTAAGTTAGCCAAGGGATACAATCTTTTTGAAAAATAATGGGGGCGATGAGAAAGTCCGTCCCGTCGCCCCCGCAGTCTTACTCCTCTGCCTTTGCGGCATCCCAGAGGTCATTGAGGCCGTGGGTCGAAAGCTCGGCCAGATCCACGTGGGCGTCGGCCGCCATCTGCTCCATCGCGGCCCAGCGGCGGCGGAACTTTGCCGTGCTGGCACGCAGGGCGCTCTCGGCGTCGATTCCCTCCTTGCGCGCAACGTTGACCAGAGCAAAGAGCAGGTCGCCAAACTCCATCTCGCGCTCGGGCGAGCCGGGAGTCTCGGCCTCAAACTCGGCGCGCTCCTCGGCGACCTCGTCCCACACGTCCTGGACCGTCTCCCACTCAAAGCCCACGGCAGCCGCCTTGCGCGACACCTTTTGGGCCTGCATCAGCGCCGGCAGATGCGTGGGCACGCCGTCGAGCAGGCCCTCGGGCGCAGCCTCGCCTGCCGCCACGGCCTTGTCCTTGGCAGCCTTCTCGGCAAGCTTAACCTCGTCCCAGATCTTGAGCACCTCATCGGAGCTCTCGGCGTCCGCATCGCCAAACACGTGCGGATGACGACGGATGAGCTTGGCGTCGATATCGCGTGCCACATCGGCAAGCGTAAACTCGCCGGCGTCCGCCGCAATCTGCGCATGCAGTACCACCTGCATGAGCACGTCGCCCAGCTCCTCGCGCAGATGCGCCACGTCGTCCGCCTCGATGCAATCGAGCGCCTCGTAGGCCTCCTCGATCATGTTCTTGCCGATGCTCTGATGCGTCTGTTCGCGGTCCCACGGGCAGCCATCGGGCTGACGCAGACGCCAGATGGTCTGCACCAGATGCTGCAGCTCGGCCGACGCGTCGACCAGTGTGGACAGATCGCGCGAGCCCTCGGCATTTTGCCGAGCCATGTGCTGCGCCATGATTATTTCTCCTCCAGGATCACGTGACGGAACGCGCCGCCCTCGTAGATGCCGTAGCTGTGCGTACCGTCCTTGGGAATACTCACGCTGCCGGGATTGAAGAGCCACAGACCCGGGTGAGTCTCGCTTGCCTCGCTAACTTTGATGTGCGTGTGGCCGTAGACGAGCGCGGAGCCCTCGGGCAGCGCGGGCACGTGGTCGACGCTGTTGTGCATGCCGGCGCCAAAAACGTGGCCGTGCGTCAGGAACAGCTCGCGGCCGGCCTCGTCGAACAGCGTGGCGTAGTCGGCCATGACGGGAAAGTCGAGGACCATCTGGTCGACCTCGGCGTCACAGTTACCGCGCACCGCGATGATGCGGTCGGCCAGGGCGTTGAGCAGCGGAATCACGCGCTTGGGGGCGTAGTCGCGCGGCAGGTCGTTGCGCGGACCGTGATAGAGCAGGTCGCCCAGCAGGACGATGCGGTCGGGCTGCTCGGACTCGATGGCGGCGCAGAGGAGCTCGGTCCAATATGCCGAGCCGTGGATGTCGGAGGCGATGAGGTATTTCATGGGAGGGTCCTTTCGGATGGGGTTGATGTGGCCAGGCGCGAGATGTGGCCGGGCGCGCTATTCAAATCGCAGTGCCGAGGCTTGTGCCGCCTGCATCACGCGTTGGAGCGGCACGTTGTGCTCACGGGCAAGGCGGGCACAGTCCTCGTACTCGGGTGCCGCGCGCTCGCTGCCGTCGGGCAGGGTGGCCACCTTGACGGACACCTCGCCCCAAGGCGTCGCGACCTGCTCAAAGCGGCGCGGCAGGCAAACGCGCTCCATCACCTGGCGCCGGATGCCGTTCGTGGTGGTTTCCAAAAAGATAATCGTCTGCAGACGGTCAATGTCCTCGCGGGCGCAGATTACCTGCAGCTGCCAGCCGGGGCGACCTTTTTTGCAGTAGAGAGGCAACCAGTGCACCTCGCGCGCACCTGCCTCGCGCAGGCGGTCCGCGGCATAAGCGAGTACCTCGGGCGACGCATCGTCGATGTCGCACTCCAGCTTGACGATAGTTTCGGGTGCATCGGTCTCGCGAGACAGCGGAGATGTACTTCCACGTTGCATACGGTCCGGATCCTTTCCGCACGGGCTCGTTTTATTCACCCAAACGCTAGCACATCGGACGTGGCGCAAGCGTGACTTTCGTCCGTCGCCGCCCTCGCCCCTATCCAAACATGTACGCCAGCCTCCAAACATGTCATTTTTTGCAGCTTTTGGAGGCTGATGTACATGTTTTGGAGCGGGGCCGCGCACGATCAGAATTGCGCTCGCACTCCGTCCACCACAAAGTTCACTACACTCAACAATTTTGAACTTTCCACGCAGTTCATCGGCCAAAAAATTACCCTCGGCATACTTACAGGCTGCACGATGCTACTCTAGTTGCATTTGGCTAACTAAGCGGCTGCCGAGGACCCCGACCGGCACCGTTACGGCATAGGAGGTTTCATGTTCGAGAAGCGGCTCTTCTCCCTGGTTCCGCAGGCAACGCCCTACATTATGGCAAGCGTCCTGTTTAAGTGGATCGCGCTCATGGCAAACATCACGGTGATGTGGGTGCTTGCGCGCATCTTGGGCGGCATCGTCACGGACGGCCTTTCCGCCGCGCTCGCCGTCGATGCCCTCGCACAGGCGGCCTTGCCGCTCGCCGCCGCCATCATCGCGCGTGCCGCCGCCATCTACCTGGCGCAGCGCACCGGTGACAAGGCCGCGTTCGAGGCCGTCCGCCGCGTGCGCTCGCTCGTCTACGACAAGCTCACCGCACTCGGCCCCTCCTACACCGAGACCGTCCCCACCGCCGAGGCCGTCCAGACCAGCGTCGAGGGCGCCACGCAACTCCAGGTGTACTTTGGCGGCTACCTGCCGCAGCTCTTCTTTGCCGGCTTGGCACCCATCACGCTGTTTGTACTGCTCGTGGGCCAGGCGGGTCTTCCCGCCGCGCTGCTGCTCGCCTGCGTTCCGGTCATCCCCGTCTCCATTATGATGGTCATGCGCAACGCCAAAAAGATCGGTGCCGAGTACTGGGGCAGCTATGTCGATCTTGGCGGCATGTTCCTGGAGGCCGTGCAGGGTCTCACCACCCTTAAGGTCTACCAGGCCGATCGCAGCTGGCACGAGCGCATCAACGCCGAGTCCGAGCGTTTCCGCACGGCGACCATGCGCCTGCTGGTGATGCAGCTGCGCTCCATTTGCGTTATGGACCTGGTCGTCTATATGGGCGCCGCGCTCGGCATTATCGTAGCCGCGCTGCAGCTCGCCACGGGCAAGATTGGCTTTGAGGCTGCCTTCCTCATCGTCTTTCTGTCACAGGAGTTCTTTTTGCCCATGCGCCGCCTGGGATCGCTGTTCCACACGGCCATGAACGGCATGGCCGCCTCGCGCCGCATGTTTGGCATTTTGGATACGCCCGAGCCCGAGCGCGGCGATGTTGAGCTTGACGGTCGCGGCGATATCGAGCTCACGGGCGTGAGCTATGCATACGGCGACCGCACGGTGCTGGACAGCGCCAGCGCGACCATTGCGCACGGCTCGCTCGTGGCACTCGTGGGCGAAAGCGGCGGCGGCAAGTCCACGATCGCGGGGATTATCGCGGGCCGCAAGGGTGCCTACCGTGGCAGCGTTCGCATCGGCGGCGTCGAGCTGCGCGACGCCACGGCCGCCTCACTCATGCGCGCCGTCACCCTGGTGCCCACCAACGGTTACCTGTTTGCCGGCACCCTGCGCGACAACCTGCTGCTCGCCCAGCCCAGCGCCACCGATACCGAGCTTTTGCGCGCACTCGACCGCACGCGCGTGGCGGCCTTTGTGCAGGCCAACGGCGGGCTCGACATGGTGATTAACGAGGGCGGCACCAACCTTTCGGGCGGTCAGCGCCAGCGCGTGTGCATGGCCCGCGCCCTGCTGCACGACTCGCCGATCTATGTGTTTGACGAGGCTACGAGCAACGTCGATGCCGCAAGCGAGGCCGCGATCGGCGAGGTCATCGCGTCGCTTGCCGGCAGGCACACCGTAATCGTGGTGGCACACCGCCTGTCGACGATCGTAGGCGCCGATCAGATCCTGGTGCTGGAGCGTGGCCGTATTGCCGAGCACGGGACTCACGGCGAGCTCTTGGCCACCGCGGGCGCCTATGCGCGCATGTGGAACAGCCAGGAGCAGCTCTCGGCATATGCGTATGCGGAGGATGATGCCGAGGACGTCGAAGATGCCGGCGCGGTTGAGGCTGTTGACGGCAGCGCTGCCTGTACCGATGGCCTCAACGGTGCTAGCTCGTCTTCCGCTGCCGCGGCGCTTGACTCCGGCCGCGTCCGTCGCTCGGCGCCGTCCATCATGTGGCGCATGATGGGGCTCGTCCGACCGCTTGCCGGCTGGCTTGTGCTAGCCGTCGCGCTAGGCAGCATTGGTATGCTCACCGCCGCGTTCGTGCCGGCCTTTGGCGCCCTTGGCCTTATGGCCGCGCTGGGCCGCAACGCCTTGGGGCTTGGTCTTATCGCAGCATGCGCGGCCTGTGCCGCCTGCGGCATCGCACGCGGGCCGCTCCACTACGGCGAGCAGCTCTGCAACCATTACATCGCATTCCGTCTGCTCGCACACATTCGCGACCTGGTGTTTGGCGCCCTGCGCCAGCTCGCCCCCGCCAAGCTCGAGGGCCGCGGCAAGGGCGAGCTCGTGAGCCTGGTCACCTCGGATATCGAGCTGCTCGAGGTCTTCTACGCGCACACCATCTCGCCCATTGCCATAGCTCTGGTCTGCACCGTTGTGTTTGAGGGCTTTTTGCTGGCTGTGAGCCCCGAGCTCGCGGGCATCGCGCTCGTGGCCTACGCGGTCCTGGGCGTGCTGCTGCCCCTGACCTCGGCCAAGGCATGCGGCACCACCGGCCGCCAGAGCCGCGAGGGCGCCGGTAAGCTGGGCGCCTTTGTACTCGACAGTCTGCGCGGCGCGGGCGAGACCATCCAGTTTGCCGGTGGCACCGATCGCGGCCGTGCCCTGGGCAAGCTGACCGAGCAAGTCGGCGCCGTGGACGCGCGCCTCAAGCGCCGCCAGGCGGTCAGCGAGGCCGTAGCCGATGCGCTTATTCTTGTGGCTAATCTGGTGATGCTCGGGCGTGCGCTGCAGCTGGTGGCTGCGGGAATGATTGACTTTGCCGCAGCGTTTGTCGCCGTCTTTACCTTTGTGTCGTCGTTTGGCTCGGTGATGGCCGTGAGCCGGCTGGGCACCTCACTGCAGGAGACGCTCGCCTCGGGCGCACGCGTGCTCGATTTGCTCGACGAGCAGCCCCAGTGCGCCGAGGTCGCCGATGGACAGGACGTTGAGTTTGCCGGCGCCGCAGCCGAGCATGTGAGCTTTAGCTATGCGGGCGGCGTGGACGCGGGCGGTGCCGGCGCCACAGAGCAGGTCGCGAACGACGCCGCTGCGAATCTCATCCTCGACGACGTGACCTGCACCTTTGCGCCCGGTACCATGACCTGCATCATGGGGCGCTCGGGCTCGGGCAAGTCGACGCTGCTTAAGCTGCTCATGCGCTTTTGGGACCCCACAGCCGGCACCATCACGGTGAGCGGTGTCGATGCCCGCCACATCAACACGGCGAGCCTGCGCAGCCACGAGGCCTATATGACCCAGGACACGCATCTGTTCTGCGGCACCGTACGCGAGAACCTGCTGGTCGCGCACGCCAACGCCACCAATGCCGAGCTGCTCGACGCTTGCCGCTCCGCTTCGCTTACCGCCCTCATCGACCGCCTGCCGCAGGGTCTCGACACCCCGGTTGCCGAGCTGGGCGACTCGCTCTCGGGCGGCGAGCGCCAACGCATCGGCCTTGCGCGCATCTTCCTCAACGACGCGCCTTTCATCTTGCTCGACGAGCCCACCAGCGCACTCGACGCCCTCAACGAGGCGTCCGTAATGCAGGCCGTTGACGAGCTCAAGCGCCGCGGCAAGACCATCGTACTCGTAAGCCACCGTGCCAGCACCTGCGCCTTTGCCGATTGC
Source organism: uncultured bacterium (assembly GCA_905214945.1). Lineage (GTDB taxonomy): Bacteria > Actinomycetota > Coriobacteriia > Coriobacteriales > Coriobacteriaceae > Collinsella. Next base: position 383 of record CAJMOC010000010.1, on the reverse strand, counting down.
TCGCTTTCGGTCGAGCACGGGAGGCTGAGCTAGATGGCGCGCACCGCCGACACACCGGAGCTGGCACGCAAACGTGAGCGCGAGGCCCAAATGGTGTCGCAGATGATTGCGCTGTGGTGTCGTGGGCATCATGGCGGCGGGCATGCGGTCGAACAGGCTGGCGACGATGAGCCCGTGCGCGTGAAGCTCGGCCTTCGGACCATTACGCTCTGCCCCGAATGCGCCGAGCTGCAGAAATACGCCATCGCGCGCATTGAGCACTGCCCGCACATGGGCACCAAGACATTTTGCTCGGCCTGTCCTTCGCATTGCTACCGGCCTGCCATGCGCGAGAAGATCCGCGAGGTCATGCGCTGGTCGGGACCGCGTATGATCCGCTATCG
>CAJMOC010000009.1:0-63444 GCA_905214945.1 uncultured bacterium | reverse complement strand
ACATAAAAGAAAAGGACCCCTTTGCAGAGGTCCTAGTCAATTCAAGGTGGCGGGGAAGGGAATCGAACCCCTGACACGAGGATTTTCAGTCCTCTGCTCTACCAACTGAGCTACCCAGCCATTTGAGGTGTGCCTTGTTTCAAGGCTTGATTAGTATAACCAAGGACGCGCTCCGGTCAACCGAGAATTTAAAAAAGTTTTTGAGCACGGCGTCAGCCACAAGTCCGATCCTATAGAACAGCACGTTAGAGATATCAACCCGCCGCAAGAAGTTTTTCGCTCAGGGCTGCACGGGCAAACTCACTTGGCGTCATTCCTTCAGCCGCCGCCCGTCGACGAATCGCCTCCTTCATCCCTAGGGGAATCTTGACCGATAGCGTTGCCGTACCTTCGCTTGAAAGTGGAGGCCGCCCGTGCACGATCCCCCCAACGGTATGCTCGCCGTCCGGAAACTCGCCATGCTCGTACGACTCGCACCACGTGTCAATCATTTCATCCGTTACAACCTGACCATTGGCAGCCGTATACGCCTTGCTCATCATCGACCCCTCTGCCGAGCTCGCTCGATCTCTTGCCAGAATTTCTTCTGAACCGGAGACAGGACATGAATAATGAGCCATCCACGAATTAGTTCGACCGCAACAAGTTCCACACTTCGACCATCTGGAAGCCATCCAATGGCAAGCCATCTCGGCGGCTCATCCTCCGACTCGCGGCGAATGCACTCAGTAACCGCGAACCAGGCACCAAGCACCTGCTTTTCCGTCAAGTGTTTTTTGGCGTTGGGATGGATCTCAACATCCATGCATCTTCTCCTCCATCTTACCCAATTTCGTATGACGAAAGTCCGCTGTCGCCAATTCTTACGCCGGCACTTGTTGGAGGGTGGGAGGTGTAGCGAGGATTGAAGGGCGTTCCAGTACCGCCCAGGCACCGGGACAGGAACACATGCGCCAAAGGCGGACGTTTTCGTAGCATGCGAGGACGTTGCCGCTACGGTCGATAAAAGCAATGTCGATGGGATAGGCCATAAAGCAGGTGTGGACCGAAGAGCAGCGTGGGAACGCCATGACGAGTGGCAATCCGTTGGCAGCAATCGGCGACCGCCCCAGCATGCCGCGCAGGCGCACGGCAAACGACTCCGCCACCACAAACTCGGCAGGTGTCCAACCCAGCCTGTCGAGCGCCCGCGCGTAGGCAATGTAGGATGAGACCGCGGTCACGTGACCACCCCCGGACGCCACGGGTCAACTGTCACTGCGCGCTCGTGCGACAACTGTGCCGGTGCCCCCAGCGAAACGCCGGCGATGCTGAGCGAGCTCGGCCACGGCTCGTAGCGCATGGTGCAGGTATAGGTCCTAAACGTACCGGAAAGCGAAAGCAGACCGCCATCCGATGTCGTCGCACCCTGTTCGCTCGAGACCTCGATCTGCAAGTCATAGCCTTCCATGGCATGTTGGATCTGAGCCTGAACGGTCGCGGAGGCATCGATGGAGCTGTCGTCTCCCTCCCCGCTCGGAGCCACGGCGTGCGCCAGCACGATATCGGGCACCACGCGGTCGAAGCGTGCGACCGCACCGGCAAAGAGCATGACGTTGTACACAATAAGAGCCAGAACCAGCAGGATTGGCGCGACCACGGCCATCTCGACCGTCGCCTGGGCGCGCTCCTCGCGCAGGCGCTTGCGGATGCCCATTACGACCCACCGCCCAGGGCACCCGTCAGTGTGGCGACATCGACGGTAAGTGGGATGGAACCGCCGCCGGGCAGCGGAATCTCCGCTAGCGTGAACACCGCACCGCTGATGGTGCGCTCGACTTGATATTCCAGCGCCTCGCAAAGCGCCTTGGGGTCGGTCACGCCCAGCGGAATACTTCGTAGCTTGTCCTGCGCATCAGAAAGAGCTGTGATGTCAGACCCCGGGCTCTTGATGACGTTGGCGGTATCGGTCAGCACCGGCTTTCGCAGGCGCAAGTCGCACGGCTCCAAGCCCAGCGCCGCCACGGACGCCGAAACGGTATCGCCGAGCCACGATGCAATGGAGCCCAGCGTGCCACTGCCCCCTCCCAGGCCATCGATCATCTCATCCATAAGCTCGTCGGCCGAGCCTTGGATGTCTCCGTATCCCACAAGCAGCCGTCCCCAAACATCCATGACGCCATCGAGTACGCCGACAACACCGCCCGAACGCTCCTCCAACGTCGAGAAAAACCGCGAGAGAACGTTGTTCTGAGCCGTCGCGTCATCGGGTGCCAGCACCGCAGCAGAGATAGCACCGCGCTCGCCAAGCCTGACCGCCGCGTTAAACGAAGAGTTGAGTTCATCGGAGCTCGAGATGGCACCCGAAACCGCAAAGGCAACCACGCCGTTGCGACCGGGCGGAGCGATACGCGGGCGCTCACCGGAAAGTTCTTTGATGGCGGTATCGAACGCATTGCCCGCACGGTCGGCTTCGTCCTCGGTCTGACGCTCGAGCTCGAGCTCCTTGTTGCGACAGTCGACGTAGTCCTCCAGGGCGTCTTTAAACTTGTCAAAGTGATACTCGAAGCCGTTTTCGATAGAGGTTGAAGGCGCCGCAACAGCACCAAGCGACAAAACGCCAAAATGGCATTTGCTGCATTTATCCTGTCCATCGTAATCGGCAACCGAAGCAAATCCGCTCGGCGTCCCTTTCTTATAGTTAGGGCAGGTCGTCCCGTAATGCAGATACGCCTTGTCATCGTTCACGCTAGTCGGCCACACCGCATCGGTATAGAGTTCCGTCGCCCGAACCTCATCAGAGTTGCGCGGCAGCAGCGGAATATAGGAGGAAACCCTGTCTCCGTTCTCGGTTATATATGCCCGATCGACCTCCGCGTTCGCATAGGTATAAAACGCCTTACGCGCCGCAGACTCTGCCTTCATCTCGACACTCGAGCCCTGGGGCTTCTCATTTGTCAGACGCCAATGGTAGTAGTCCTTCGCGCGATCAAGGGCAACTTGAGGCTCCCACGTAACGCTCGATGAGTAATGCGGATTTTGAACACCGGAAAGATCCGTTAGGCTTTTCGCGCGCTCCCACATGCAAGAACAGCTGCCGACCGAGCCCTTGTCAGACCCACCACAATCCGCCAGCCAAGCACGCTCTTTAGCCTTCGCCGTGTCCTCAGAAGCCTTCCGCAGCTCCTCGGCCGCACGCTCTAAATCATCTGATGTGTCTTTAATGGTATCGGTCGAGATCTCTGACCCTTTGATCGCAGCGAAGTCCGACTCGGATGTCCTGGGCACGGCAAGCGCCGTACCGGTATAGGTCACACTATCGGTATCCTGCGCCGACACCGCCTGCGTGGCACGCGCGGCGATCAGATACGGCAGAGCCGTCTCGATTTTCTGTAAGCCTTCCGATGCGCTTTTGGCAAACTTGTTGCGCGTTTTAATGATCTCGATCCCGGTGTCGACCATATTGCCGGCAACCGGCTCGACACCCGGGATGAGGATGGCGACCAGGCCCGTCCCGATCGTGGCAAACCCCGCCAGCCCCAGACTCAAGATACTCGCATCAACCACCGTGGCAGCCGTGTGATAGGACGACACCACGTTGGCACCCGCCAGCGCGCCGCTATCAGCCGCCACCTGGGTGTCCCCGGCACGCGACATGCTCCATATCGCCGCGGTCGACGAAAACAACAATGTGAGCACCACTAGGATGACCACGGCAGAAGAAAGCGTGGTATAGGCACCGTCTTCGATAAACAGATCGACACCGGCTCGACCCATAAAGCCGCCTCGCTTGCGATGGCAGCTCGGACGGTGCGTCAAAACGCGTCTAGACCAGAAACGCTTAATCCCATGCAGCAATCCACGAATCATAATCTCCCTCCAGCCATTCGGGACGCGATTGATACGAGACATCGACCTTGAGCTCAACGTAGCCGCCCTCGGCGGTACCACCCATAGCCTGCACAAACGCACCGATCACAGGCAACGGCTTGACCTCGCCGGAAACGGACACGGACGAGGCGCCACCCGCACCGACCCGGCCAAGCTCGATATCCCACGACAACGGCCCGCCGGCATGAAAGATCGAAACGTTGGGCACTGCGGCAAGTCGGCGGCGGGTGAACTCCTTAAGATCGTCGTCCTCCGCCGTCGTCGTGGTCATGAGCCGCGCGGTCTCGGCGGCGGCAGACTCCATGACCGCGCGCGTATAGAGCAGACACACCGGTTGCAGTGCGAGAAGGATGAGCGTCAGAAACGTCGGCAGCAAAAAAGCGGCCTCGACCGTAGACTGCGCCCGGTCCTCGCGCGCGATATCAATACAGCGCGATGTCCTCAGCACCCGCAGCAGCGTCGACAACCGATGTCGAGGTGACGCCGTGAGACGCCGCCCGCTCGACCAGCGCCGCCAAGCGCCCATCGGTGCCAGCACGCCAAAGCCCCGCAATCGCCAGCACGATCGATAACAGCGCCACCGTGACGATGGCGTATTCCACAGTCGCTTGGGCAACCTCCTCACGCAGAACGCCATGCATTTCACGACCCCTCCTTTGAGCTTATTGTTTGCGGGACCAGGCGCACGGCGCGCAGACGACACGAAGCATCGCCAGTATCCGCAGCAACCGTCACCATATCGACCCAGCCGCGTCCGTCACGCACGATGGCGCCCCACACGTTTCCCTTGATGTCGAGATAGCCGCTCAGAGCAAGTTGCGCCGTGGGTACCTCGCGATAGGAACGCAGCATATCCGCCGCCGCTTCGGTCATCGGTCGGTCCTCGGACCATGCAAGCCGGACCGCAATCGCGTTGTCCTCAGGCGAATCCGTCGCAGTGCCAGACCGCTTGTCGAGCGTCCGCAGAAAGGTTTGCGCCGTGACAGCGACATCCGAATCGTCCGCATCTCGCATCTCATCTTTTTGAGACGCCACCGCCGAATCTGAGCCCGAATCGAAGGCGGCCCCAGGACGCTGCTGCCGCGCGGCGTTAAGCCCCCAAAGCACCGCCGCTATCGCCACGGTCAGGCAAGCAAACACCAGCAGCACCCCGATGGGGCGCTCGCCCTCTACAGGCTGTTGATGCCCTCGCTGATAGCGTTCCATAGATCTTGGACCTTGCCTTTAAATGCAACGATGGCAATAATCGCGATCACCACAAGCACGCCCACCAAAATGGCGTACTCGGTGGTACCCTGCGCGCTCTCCTCCCGCAACAGCTCCTTGGCATGCTGGCGAGCGCGGATCGCCCGGCAAAAAGCCCAGTTCCAAGCCTTGTCAGCAACTTCGACCATCGTGTTCATGTATTCCTCCCTACATCATCCCGCCTGCTCCCAGCAGCGGGCCCAATATGGACAGAAGCAACGCCGGCAAGATGAGCGTGCCGGTGGGAATCAGCAGCTTGACGGGCGCACGCTCGATCTCACGCTCGACCGCGGCGCGATGAGCCGCACGGATCTCGCGACTTTGAGCGGCCAGCGTCTCGGCAAGTGGGGCACCCAGGGCGAGCGCCTGCCCCACCGTGATGGCAAAGGTCTCAAGCGCTCGCACGTCCAGGTCGCGCGCGGCGGCCAACAACTCGTCCTCACGCGTGCCCACGCCCACCTGCCACGCCATGCAGGCCCGCTCAAGTCGAAGAGCCAGCACTGACCGGCGGTTGGCACAGAAAATCTCAAGCGCCGCATCAAACGAAAGACCGGCCGAAAGACCCAAGCGCACAACATCGATCATCTCGGACACTTCGCCAAGCGACACTCGCGCCGGGCTGCCCGCTCCAACCGCGCCCTTCACTCGCGCGGTCAGAGCATCGACCACCGAGCGACCCGCGGCAGCGACCAGCACCGCCTCGCGCTTGCAGGCCCCTGCGATCTTGCGTGCATCCGCCCGATCCAAACCCGTCGCGACAAATACACTCAGGGCGCACAGGCAAGCCGCAACTGCAACCGGGGCGCTCATAGCTCCACCCGCATAATGCGCCGGATAACCACCAGGGCAACGGCGTTGAGGGCAAGACCCAGCATCACAGCGCCCGCGCCGGCAGGCATCGCAAGACCGCGACGAAAATCTGCCGAAAGCAGCGCCAACACCGTGCACATGCCCGCCGGCATCGCCGCGACCATATGCGCCGACATGCGAGCCTGCGACGTCTTAACATCCAGGCGGCGCTTGAGCTCAATGCGCTCCCCCACCATGCTCGACGCCTCGGACAGTAAGTCGGCAAGCGGAGCACCGGTGCGCTGAGACACCTTAAGCGCCAAGGTCACAAGCGAAAGGCCGGGAGCGTCGATGCGCACGAGCAAGTCATCGAGCGCGTCGGTCGCCGAGATACCGCAATCGATCGCCGCCGCCACCCGCAAAAACTCGGTATGCACCGGCTCTTGCGCATGAGCGCCCACAAAGCGCATGCCCTGGGCAAGAGAGTGCCCCGAGGCAAGCGACATGGAAAGCGCGGTAAACGCCTCGGGCATGGCCCCTTCTGCATCGTGTTGCTCACGCCGGCTCTCAAAGCCATCCCGGGCGGCGCCAACGGCAAACGGAGCAACAAGTCCCAAGGCAAATCCGAGGGGCGATAACGACACCATCGTTAGTAAAACGCAGCAGACACCGCTCGATAGCAGCAGAAACGCCAAACGCCCCGAAGCATCTTCGATCACGAGGCCAAGGCGATGCGCCGGAGCCAGCGATGCCCACGAACGGGCGATCTTTTTCAGCAGATCGTTTTCCACCAGCTCACGCGGCAGCTTCTCTGCCACCGTCTCGAGCGTCTGACGCGCCAGCTCCGCCGGCGATACCTGCGGCACACGAGGTTCCGCCCCGCACGCCGTCGCGACAGAAAGCCCTGCCAAGCCCCCTACGACGAAGGGCACAGTGATCTCCATTCGTCCACCTCCTCTTGTGTGAGCGTCCCCGACCGCAGGCCTTCTGCGATAAACGGCGGCTCGCGGTCAAGCGTCCAGGTGCGCTCGGCGGCATCGAACGTCACATAGCGCTCGAGCTCTACGCCGCCCGATGCGGCGCGTCGCACCCCCGAATACGAGGAGACGAAGCGTCTGCCATCGGCGTGGCGCTCGGACATCACGATACCGTCGAGTGCCATGGCAATCTGCTCCTCGATAAGCTCACTCGGCAGATCGATCCCATAACGTGCAAGCAACGTCAAACGCACCACGGTCTCCTGTTCTGAACCCGCATGAAGTGTGGTGAGCGATCCGTCGTGGCCCGTGTTCATGGCCTGCAACATGTCGCAGCACTCGGCACCGCGCACCTCGCCCACCACGATGCGGTCGGGGCGCATGCGCAGGGCATTAGTTACCAGGTCGCGGATCGTCACCGCGCCCTCACCCTCAATTGAAGCCTCGCGCGCCTCTAGGCGCACCACGTGCGGATGATGCGCAAACTTGAGCTCGGCAGAGTCCTCGATCGTCACGATGCGCTCGCCGGTGGAAATCTCACATGACAACGCGTTGAGCAGGGTGGTCTTACCAGATCCCGTGCCTCCCGCAACCGCCAGGTCCTGTCGCAGCGACACCGCGCACGACAGCAGCTGCGCATACCAAAGCGGCAGCGACCCCAACCCCACGAGCTCGTCCAGCGAGCAGATACGGTCCGAGAACTTTCGGATGGTGAGAATCGGTCCGTCAATCGCCACAGGCGGAATCACCGCGTTGACGCGATAACCCGTTTTGAGGCGGGCGTTGACGATGGGGCTGCGCTCGTCGATACGGCGGCCAAGTGGCGAGATGATGCGGTCGATAAGCACACGGATCTGTTCATCATCCTCAAACGCATGCTCGATGGGGTACAAGACGCCGCCGCGTTCAAAGAAAGCCGAGCGGCAGCCGTTGATCATGATCTCGGTAACGGTGTCGTCCTCGATGAGCGGCTGCAACGGCCCCAGGCCCACCACGTCATCCAAAATCTCGTCGATGATGGTCTCGCGCTCGGGCGTCGCGAGATCGGTCGGCTCCTCAACATTGAGCGCCGCCTCCACCGCGGGACGCAATTCCGAGCGGGCAAGTGCCGGGTCGATATAGGCGCTGATACGCGCCACTTCGTCGTAACCCATGCGGTCCATCACGGCGCGCTTGGTACGTCGTTTCATCGCGCGGCGACGCCCCGCATCTACAGGCGCTGCCGCCGCCGCAGCGCCGGCAGCCTTAATCCTCGTTTGCAGGCTCATCGCTGATCACCCTCGCGCGACCAGGGAAGGCGGATACGCGGGCGTTCGGTGCGCGTTGCACGGTCGGCGACCATATCGCTCCAAGGGCCGACGGCGCACCCCAGTTCCACGAGCATCTCGCGCGTGGCCTCGCGCACGCTAGTCGCAAAAGCGCTGGTCTGCCCCACTGCCTCGTCAGCGCGCCCAAACGCCATGAGCGCGGCGAGATCCTGCCCGCCATCGGCGATACGAATCTTGGAGCTCAACGCACAGGCAATCTCAAAGCGCATGGCGACGTCCTCGTCTGCCCCGCGCGCACCGAACCGGTTGAACACGGCGCTCATGCGCGTGCGCGGCACACCTACTCGACTTGCCAGTTCAATGACGCGCGACGCCGATGTCGCGGACGACACCGCCGCATCGCCAACGACCAGGCAACGGTCGCTCGCCGCCACCGCAGCCGCCACGGCGTCGCCCCAAAAGACCGAGGTATCGATAAAGACCACGTCGGATTCGCGACGCAGGACATCAAGCAGTAGCTCCACCGGACGTGCCATGAGCTCGGCTTGCTCGGGCGCCGCGACGGGACCCCAGAGCGTAACGCCCGGCGCCACGCGCATCGAAGCGGCTACGATATCCGGCTCGGTGAGCGTGCCCGCCGCCGACGGCTCGATAAGTGCCGCCATATCGCGCGGAGCATCGACGCCTAACAAGTCGTAAAGGTTTCCAAACATCAGGTCCAGGTCGAGCACGGCGGCACGCAAGCCCAACAGCGACGATGTGTGTGCCATGGTGGCAACGATCGTCGACTTGCCGCAACCGCCCGAACCCGAAATAGCGCAGATGACTGGAGCTCGATGCGGCGGAGCGGCAGCGTCTGCCGGCGGCATCGGAGGCGGCGGGGCGGGCGTCGGTGACAGCGTCCCCGTCTCCCCCGCCGCAACCACACGCCGCGTCCAAGCCGGCATGGCAGCTTGTTCGGTCTGCGAGGCAGGCTCGTTCTGTGCAATCTGCTCATGCTGCATCAGCGACAACTCGCCGCACCCGGCAAAGCCCTCAACTTCGTCGAGTTCATCCGCCAGATTCACGCCGTGCACGTATCCCATATCTACAGCCGGGTAGTCGCCAGCATGCTGCGCCGGCCCTCCAGCGTCATCGTATACAAGGGGGTTCCGGGGGCGCCGACCATGCTCGGCTTCCGCTTTTCCATAATCATCAACACGCGGGCCTCTTGTAGCGCGAGGCGCCCCGGGTTCCCTATCAACAAAAGCATCGGGCTCAATCGTCATGCGCCGATCGGAATCAACCGCTCCCTCGCCCGCGCGCCCGTTGCCGCATATACTGTGTGCAGCGATGACCTCGGTCGCCCCCGCGCGAAACAGCCCCTCGATATCCGACGGATCGAGCGCTTCTATCAACACGACCACGCGACTCACGCGGCCTTCGGCCGTCAGGCGCGCAACAGTCTTGCGCACATCTTCGGTATCAAACAGAGACGCCGCGATGATGGCAGCCCCGCGGCGCGACGGAAACGCCCGCGCCATGGAAACCAGCCCGTCCAGGTCACCCACGCGAAGCACCTGTGCACCCGCATCACGGCCCTCGACTTCCCGCTGCAACAGCCCGTAATCGCCGCACGCGCAGCACGCAAGCCAGATCGCCTTCATCACTCGTCGCCTCCGCTCTTTTTGCCGCGCGCCGTGGCGGGAATCGTCAAGCTGACCGTTCCCTTGCCCGAGGCTCCCAGCAGTTCCTTGACGTCTTCGGGGTCAGCCGCCAGCGTCACCCATTCGATCTTGCCCTCGCGCGTGGCACCGGAATCCTCACTGGTATCGATCACGTACGCGCCGCACAGCCGATCGGTCACGCCGTCTTTTTGCACATACACATCCACGTAGCTGCCCACGCCTGTAGCACCGCCGACCGAGTGCTCGGCATCGACCGCCACCGAAACGGCGACCTTGCCCTTAGGCACCTCGAGCTTGTGGCTCTCGGCCTTGGTGTAGACATTGCAGATCACGGCGTTTTTGGGAATACGCGAAGTCGTCACGTCGCCGCGCACCTGGCGCAGCTCGGTCGCCGCGTCACGCGGCAGCAGACTCGTCAGCCATTCCTGGGTTATGACATTGGTCTCATCGAGGGTCTCGCCCACATCGATATCGCGCGCCGCGACGCATACCTCGACGCGATCGCCACCGTACTTGGCCAAGGTCTCAGCCTGGACCTGTTCGGCTTGCGAGCGGATCGACGAGCCGTAAACCATGCAGAGCAGAGCAGCGAGCACGCCCGCGACCAGACTGATGGCAATGCGCTTGCTCTTGTTCACGGCCGCTCCTCTCATGGCAGTGCCGGGCGAATGCCCGTACCACCATTGTCTGGGCGGTCAGAGTGCAAAGCGGCGCAATCGCGATCTTGGTTTTCGATGTCGAACCAATCGCTGACCAAAAACTGACCAGCCCGTCAAGCTCGTGGCAAGGTTTTGGTCAGCACGTCAGCAAACTGCATGTTTCGAGGCTTTTCCGCAGCAAAAAAGCCGTCTCCCGAACAGTTGGGAGACGGCTGTCATAGGAAAAATCAATTACAGATGGACATCGGGATCGAGCATTTGAGCGCTCACGCGCATGGATGACGCCAGGTTTTGGAACGTTTCCAGACGCAGGCTGTCGATCTGCCCGGCGTCCTCGGCCTCGCGAACGGCGCAGCCCGGCTCATGGGTATGCGTGCAATCGCCAAACCGGCACGCGCGCGATGCCTCGACAATCTCGGGGAAGGCGCGCGCCAGACCCCGCTCGTGACCCACGAGCGGTAAGCTGCGCAGGCCCGGGGCATCGGCGATCACGCCGGCGTCGCCCGGCAGCGCTACCATCACGCGCGCGACGGTAGTGTGACGGCCCTGGTCGTCGCGTTCGCGCACACCGCCGGTCGCCAACGTATCGTGGCCCAGCAGCGCATTGAGCAGCGTCGACTTGCCGGCACCCGACTCGCCCAGAATCATGGCGCAGCTCCCGGCAGGCACGCAGGCACGGACCTCGTCCAGGCCGCGGCCCTCGGCAGAGGACGTCACGATCACGCGCACGTCCGGACCCACCAGGCGGCGCACGCGGTCTAGATCGCGCTCGAGCTCCCCGGCATCGCAGCGGTCAGCTTTGGTGAGTACCACCACCGGTTCGGCATCGCAGTCGAGCGCCAACACCAGCGAGCGCGCCACGCGGTCGAGCAGCACCTCGCCGGCACCGAGCGCCTGCACGATTAGCACGCTATCCACGTTGGAGCAGAGCACCTGGCGCTCTCCGCGGGCACGGCCGCGCCAACGCTCAAAGCTCGTACGGCGCGGCAGCACGCACTCAATCACGCCCATATCGTGCCCGGGAGCGCGGCGCACCGCCACACGATCTCCCACGGCAGGCAGCAGGACCTCGTCCTCGCCGCGTGACTTGGCAAACCCCACAGCATGCTCGGCACGAAACGTGTCATCGGCAGTCGCCACCAGTGGAAACCCGCGATCCAAGCGCACCACGGTGCCAAGCTGCATCTGCTCGGGTTCCTCAGCATGTGCGCAGAAATCATCAAAGGCAGCCTGCTGAGCTTCATCGACCGGCAGGTCATCGAACGCCGGAACGTCCTGCAGCGCGTCGAGTCCCGGCACGCTTGCCAGCAGCTCCTCAGCAGGTGCGGGAGCCTCGGTCGCGAGCTTCCGACGACGATCGCGCTTAGCCCGCGCCCCCGTCGTCTTTTTCTTCGCCTTAGCCCTAGCCTTGCCCACAAGCGCCTCCCAGCACCATAAATCACAACTGAGCAGGTATTTTCCCACAAAAAAGAGTCGGTCGAGCAAACGCTCGACCGGCTCACACACTTTCCCTCAGCTCATGGTCCCGAGAGGTTATCCGAAGGCCCGACGCCGGGAGGGGTTTCTTCTGAGCGATCCCGCAGCGCGAAGCGCGAGGACCAGCGAAGAAGAAAACACGCAGGGGCGGGCCCGGACAGGTTAACTTACTCCTTCTCGACCGCGCGCATGATCGCCTTGTAGATCTCCATCAGCGGGATGATCAGGAAGGCAAGGCCCAGCGCGGCAAGAACGCCCTTGAGCTCAAGCGTCACGGGGCCAAAGAACATCTCGGCAAGCGTCGGCTGCACGGTCACGATCACCGTCAGCACCAGTGCCAGCGCGGCGGAAGCCCACAGCCACTTGTTCTGCTTCTTCATGGTGAACAGCGACGCACGACGGCTGCGCATATTGAAGCAGTGGAAAATCTCGACCATGTTGAGCGTGATGAACGCCATCATCACGCCTTCCTCGTCGGCATTGCCGGCGATCATATCGGCGATGTGGATGTAGCCCATGTCAAAGTACACGCCCACAAAGAAGCTCGCCAGCACCAGCACGGTGATGATTAAGCCCTGGACCACGCAGTCCAGACCCATGTTGCCAGCAAAGACGCCGTCCTTGGCGTTGCGCGGCTTGCGCTTCATGATGTCGCCCTCGGCATCCTCCATGCCCAACGCGAGCGCAGGGAAGCAGTCGGTAACCAGGTTCACCCACAGCAGCTGCACCGGCTGGAAGATGGTAAAGCCGATGAGCGTGGCGATAAACACCGAGAAGACCTCGGCAAGGTTGGCCGAAAGCAGGAACTGGATGACCTTGCGGATGTTGTCGTAGATGCGACGGCCCTCTTCGCAGGCACCGATGATGGTGGCGAAATTGTCGTCGGCAAGCACCATGTCGGCGACGTTCTTGGTGACATCGGTACCGGTGATGCCCATGCCAACGCCGATGTCGGCGCGCTTGATGGACGGGGCGTCGTTGACGCCATCGCCTGTCATGGCCACGATCTGGTCGCGCGACTTCCAAGCCTCGACGATACGGGTCTTGTGCTCGGGCTGGACACGGGCGTACACGCCGTAGTCTTCGATGTGCGCGTCGAGCTCCTCGTCGCTCATGCGATCGAGGTCGGCACCGGTGATGGCATGGCTGCGATCGGTGACGATTCCCAGCTGCTTGGCAATGGCCACGGCGGTGTCGATATGGTCACCCGTGATCATGACGGTGCGGATACCGGCGTCGTGCGCCTCGCGGATAGCGTCGGCCACCTCGGGACGGACCGGGTCAATCATGCCGGACAGGCCGCAGAAGACCAGATCGTGCTCGAGCGCAGCGGGGCTGCAGTCGCTCGGGACCTCGGTGTAGGTGCGGCTTGCCAGCGCCAGCACGCGCAGGGCCTCGTCGGCCATGGCCTTGTTGGCCGCCACGAGCTCGGCGCGGCGCTCCTCAGTCAGCGGAACGACCTTATCGCCCTCGTAGATATGGGTGCACAGGCCGATCACCACGTCGGGCGCGCCCTTGGTGTACTGCTCGTACTCGCCGTCCAGGGTCTCGACGATCACGGACATCATCTTGCGGCCCGAGTCGAACGGGGCCTCGCCCACGCGCGGGTGCTCGGCAGTCAGGCCAGTGAGGCCCGCCTTGCCGGCATCGTTGACGAGTGCACACTCGGTCGGCTCGCCCACGGCCTCGCCCAGCTCCTCGTCCCACTGAGCATCGGAGCACAGTGCCATGCCGGCCAGGAACTTCTCCTTGGGCGCAGCGAGCTCGTGCTTGACGACGGTCATCTTGTTCTGGGTAAGCGTGCCGGTCTTGTCCGAGCAGATGGTCTGCGTGCAGCCAAGGGTCTCGACGGCGGAAAGCTTACGGATAATCGCCTGGCGCTTGGCCATCTTGGTCACGCCGAGCGACAGCACGATGGTCACGACGGCGACCAGACCCTCGGGAATGGCAGCGACGGCGAGCGAGACGGCAACCATAAAGGTGTCGAGCAAGGCAGTCGGGTCGGTGAGGACGTTGCCCACGCCGTGGCGGAGGATGTCGACGCCAAAGATCACGACGCAGATGACAATAACCATAATGGTAAGGATGCGGCTGAGCTCGGCGAGCTTCACCTGCAGCGGCGTGAGCTCTTCCTTGGCCTCGGCAAGAGCGCCGGCAATCTTGCCCATCTCGGTGTTCATGCCGGTGCCGACCACGACGGCACGGCCGCGGCCGTATACCACGGTGGAACCCATGTAGCACATGTTCTTGCGGTCGCCGAGCGGCACGTCGTCGGTGCCGGCGGCGAGCTCGATCACGTTGGCATGCTTCTCGACGGGCACGGACTCGCCGGTAAGGGCGGCCTCCTCGATCTTCATCGTGGCGCTCTCGAGCACGCGGCAATCGGCCGGGACGGAGTCGCCCGCCTCGAGCATGATCACGTCGCCAGGCACGAGCTCGGCGCTCGGCAGATGCACGAGCTTGCCGTCGCGCAGCACCTTGGACTGCGCCGCGCTCATCTCCTGCAGGGCCTCGAGGGCCTCCTCGCTCTTGGCTTCCTGGACCACGCCCAGCACCGAGTTGACGATAACGACGAACATGATGATGGCGACATCGGCAAAGTCCGCCTCGCCCTTGACCACGCCCGTAAGCGCGCTGATGACGGCGGCAACGATCAGCATGATGACCATGGGGTCGGCCATCTGCTCAAAGAAACGCTTCCACAGCGGCGTCTTCTCGGCTTCCTCGAGCTTGTTAGGGCCTGTCTTGGCGAGGCGCGACGACGCCTCGCCGTTGCTCAGGCCGAGGTTCTCATCGACACCTTGGTCGCTGAGCACCTCCGCCGCGGCGGACAGGTATTCCTTTTGCATATAGAGTCCCCTCCTGGGATTCGGGCCACTCAGCAGATTGATGCCCGATCATAATTCCCAGGAGAAGGGCAAGGGCTCATCAAGGCTGCCGTGCTGAGCGGCAGTTGATAGTGGAGCTATGGTACCCCAAAGCGACGCGTCTAGCCAAAACAATCGGTTTGGAAATATGGTCCGCACGCAACGGTGCAGACCGTGTGATGCTCAACATTGGTAAAACGTTTTTTCTTCGGCACATCGTCAAACTGAAATATCGCCCAGATAGCAGCGGTTAGAGCGGTTGGTAAATTTTTTCATATACCGTTTATCCCGCAAAAAATGAACTTCTAATTCGGCATACGGTCGATTTTATGGGGTATTCGGTCAGCATTTCGTTATAATCAACACGGTTTTATTTCTTATGGTTTATCTATCAGCGCAAGACGATGTCAGATGGAGGTCTGAATGTACAAGCGCACTAAGATTGTATGCACCATGGGTCCCGCCTGCGATAGCGACGAGACCATCCGCGAGATGATCAAGGCGGGCATGAACGTCGCCCGTTTTAACTTCTCGCACGGCTCCTACGACGAGCACCACGGTCGCATCGAGCGCGTCCGCCGTATTTCCAAGGAGCTCGGTCTGCCCGTCGGCATCCTGCTCGACACCAAGGGCCCCGAGGTCCGCACCGGCCTTCTGGTCGACGGCAAGAAGGTTGCCGTCAAGACCGGCGACAAGATCGTCGTCACCGCTCAGCCCACGTCCGAGGATTTCCACGGCACCGCTGAGCACATCTCCCTCGACTACCTGGCTCTGCCCTCCGAGGTCGAGAAGGGCTCCCTCATCCTGATCGATGACGGCCTGGTTGCCCTCGAGGTCGAGTCCGTCGACGGCCAGGACATGACCTGCGTCGTCAAGAATGACGGCCTGATCGGCGAGCGCAAGGGCGTCAACATGCCCAACGTCAACATCTCGCTGCCCGCCATCACCGAGCGCGATCGTCAGGACATCCTCTTTGGCCTGACCGAGAACATCGACTACATCGCCGCTTCCTTCATCCGTGACGGCGAGTCCGTCCGCGGCATCCGCAAGCTTTGCCGCGAGAACGGTGGCGAGCACGTGACGATCTTCCCGAAGATCGAGTGCGCCCTGGGCGTCGAGAACTTCGACGAGATCCTCGAGGCTTCCGACGGCATCATGGTCGCCCGTGGCGACCTGGGTATCGAGATCAAGCCCGAGCTCGTTCCGCACATCCAGAAGGAGATCATCGCCAAGTGCAACGCGGCCTACAAGCCCGTTATCACCGCTACGCAGATGCTCGACTCCATGCAGCAGAACCCGCGCCCGACGCGCGCCGAGGTTGCCGACGTTGCTAACGCCATTTACGACGGCACCGACGCCGTCATGCTGTCCGGCGAGTCCGCTGCCGGTAAGTACCCGGTCGAGGCCGTTAAGATGCAGGCCAGCATTGCTCTCGAGACCGAGAAGTACCTCCCGGCCCACGCTCCGCTCGAGGTTCCGGCCGACGCTCATGGCACCCGCGTCGTCAACAACGTTGTGGGTATGTCCGCTGTGAACATGGCTACCACCGTTGGCGCCAAGTGCATCACCGTGCCGACGACCACCGGTCGTACCGCTCGCCTGATCTCGCACTTCCGTCCCAACATGCCGATCTGCGCGTTCTCCCGCCACGAGTGGGCCGTCCAGCAGATGATCATGTACTGGGGCGTTATCCCGCACCAGGCCGAGATTACCCAGGGCACCGTCAACGGCACGATCGTCAAGGCGATCGAGACCGCTAAGGAGCTCGGCTACGTCGAGGCCGGCGATTTGACCGTCGCTACCGCCGGCGATCCCCGCATGAGCGTCCAGCTCGAGGACAAGGTCTCCTCGACCAACGTCGCTTACGTCGCTCAGGTGCGCTAAAACGCACTTGCAAGCACACTTGCATTGCAAAGGGCCCGGAAGGCTTCGCCTTCCGGGCCCTTTTTCTGTGTCAATGCCGGCGCACGGCAAAACACGCACTCATTTCTTTACCAAAAGGGCGAAATCCACCTTTCGAGGCCCAATAAATAAAGTCCCAAGCGCTAAAAGTGTTCGCCCAGCGGCAAACCCACACCTTAACCGACGCTGCTAAATCGTTTTAGCAAAAGCCGGATCGACCTGGTTTTCGGAAGTATGCGGCAAATTCTGAGACCTCCGAGCACACCCCGTTTTTTCGCAACAAAATGCCTGATAAACTAGCCTCAAAAGCCAGGTCTGCTCACAGGGTTCAGATTTTGCCGCATACTTCCGAATTGACGCTGGCATCGCACGGTCCAAAAGCACATTTCGACCTGGAGGACGTCATGGACCTGACGCTATGCGGTCAATCCGCTTTTTACTATTACCGTATCCCGCCGCAGGTATTAGGCCTTTACCCCGCCATTAGCCTTGGCAATATGGATCGCAGATGTTGCGGCCTCGGAAGTCATGCAGTTGTAAAAGACCTGCTTCACGCACCGCTTCACAGGCTTGTATTCACTCGGGCACAATCCGGATCGCGAAGTCTGTTTAAATCGCACCTCATGACCCAGGAACCACCTCCGGGGTCGTTTAGGCAAACTGAACATGGATTTGATGTCACTTCACCGGAGTTCACGCTGCTCAGCCTTGCCACGCGGGTCCCACGCAACCAGTTACTCATGGCTTGCTACGAGATGTGCGGCTCCTTTGCAGTGTTTAAGCCCTGCAAGCGAACGCAACAACAACTTGATGAAGCTATTTCGCTTAAGCTCATTCCACCCAACTGCGGCTGGGAGCGAGTTAGCGACGTCAACGGCAAGGACACCAACCTATGGAAGCGTCCACCGCTCCTCAGCACGGCGGATATCGCCGCGTTCGCCAAGCAGGCCGCAGGCCTGCGCGGCGTTAAACAACTGCGCTGGGCCGCCGAGCACATGACGGGGCAGACCGCCTCGCCCTTCGAAGTACAGACCTCCATGCTTGTCTCGCTCCCCCGCAACGAGGGCGGCATGGGCATCAACATCGCAAACAACGTGCGCATCCCGCTCAGCGACGCCGCGCGCTCACTGTATGACAAAACCTGCTGCTACGCCGATATCCTCATCGAGAGCAACACCGACAGCATGGGCGTCATCTTGGAATGCCAAGGCCGCTCCGCCCACGATGGCGAAGCCGCAAGTCTCTCCGATGCCGAGCGCACCACCGCCCTCACCAGCATGGGCTATGACGTTATCCAGATAACCTATGAGCAAATCAAAGACACGAAGAGCTTTAACAACATCGCCGAACTCATCCATAAAAAGGCGGGGCTCCCCTACATCCCAAAGACCGATCAGGAACGCGCCACCGAAGATGCCCTGCGACGGGAGCTATTGGTCGATTGGGATGAGCTGTTCGCCGTCAAGCCGTAAAGCTAGCAGCTAGCAATCAGGGGCAGCGCGGGTGTGCCGGGAGCGGCCACGCGCTCGGCAAATCCCGCCTCGGTTAGCTCAACGACCTCGGTAAACGTTGCGTCGAAGAACTCCTCGGTTAGCAGGCGATACGGCGGATGATCGGGCTCGCCGGGGTTTTCGCGTACAATCTCGTGCATGACGCCGATGGTCTTGAGCACATACTCCTTATGGATGGGATACTGCCCAAAACGCGTCGCAGCGGTATACAGGCGATCGGTCGCACGCGGGATGGAAACAATGCCCAGTGTCTTGCCAAACCAGTCAAAATCGCCTTGCTTTTTAATGCGGAACTCCTCACACGGCTTGCCGCCGTGTGCTTTCAGATACTGGTTCACACGCGTGTTCCATACCGTGTCGGCCACCAGATGCGACCAGACGCCCAGCGTTAAATCGAGCAGCGACTGCGCCACATCTTCAGACGCAAGCGAGAAATCACAGGCGTCAGGACCGACAACCGGCTCGGCATCCTTGTAGCGCTGGGGATAGTGCACGCGGTTCAGTCGCTCGCGTTCCTCGATAATCGAGGTCGCCGCGGCCGGCGCACCGGTGGGCGAACTTTTAAGCAGCGGCGCCACATAGGTATCCCAGAACTCGTGCTCGCGCGGCTTAGGAATAGGCTCGGGCTTGGCAAAATGCGTGATGCGGTACGGGATGGGATCGGCGATGCCAGGGACCATATAGCCCACGAAGATATCCGGAACCACGCAGCCAAACAAAAAGGCATTGCGGTCGCGCACGCTATTGGCAAGCGCACCGGTGCGCTCCAGCAAACGCTCCGTCTGAGCGATATGAATGTTCCAGCTTGGCATAGCCACCCCCATAAAAAACCTGGATAACTATACCATCACGGCAAAGCCGCGCGGGCGGCTACGCACGCTCTACGCAGCAACTAGTCCGTAGCACCGCTTTCGGTCCCATACGACGGCGAAGGCGCCTCGACCACATGGTGATATCGATCGATATAGATTGCACGGGCACCCAGGCGTCGCACCAAATCCTGGTGATGTGTGCTCATCAAGACCGTCTTGCCCGCCGCGACGTAAGCCAGCAAGAAGTTAACCACGATGTCGCATGAATCCTCGTCGAGCCCATTGGTAGGCTCGTCGAGAACCAGGATATCCGGGTTCATCGACACCACCGCAGCCAGCGCAACGCGCTTCTTTTGCCCGCCCGAGAGCTGATAGGGCGAGGCATCGACCAGATCGGCAACCTGGAACAGCTTCATGGCATCGCGGACGCGGCGCTCGAGCTCGTCTGTCGGCAGCCCCATTTGAGCCGGGCCAAACGCGACTTCCTCGCCCACCGTAGCGCAAAAGAGCTGCGCATCGGCGTTTTGGAACACAAAGCCCACGCGCTGATGGAACCGCTGGGCCGTCGCGGAATCCTTGAGATATGCCGAATCGACCGTATGCCCGTCGAACAGGTACGCACCCGCGTCCGCAAGCTCAAGGCCGTTAATAAGACGCATGATTGTCGTCTTGCCGCAGCCGTTGGGACCTAGCAGGGCAACGAGCTCCCCACGGTTCACCTGCAGCGAAACGCCGTCGACCACCGTATGGCCCGCATAGGAAAACGCCACGTCGCGAAACTCGATGAGCGGCGTGGTCTCAACGCCGGCAGCACCGCTCGCACCCATCGCGTTATTCGTATCGTTTGCCAAAACGTTGCCCTTCCCTACTCACATCGACGGTTCGACCGTCCGCACTACAACACCGCGCACAACACGGCGAGCAACGCCACAACGGCCGCATAAACCGCATCGCGCCAGCCAAAGCCGCTCAGTGCAGGCGCCGGATATACGCCGGCGAAGCCGCGGCACAGCATGGCCTCGTCCATCGCGCGGCTGCATTCCATCGCCTTGATAAACGTCATGCCCATGATACCCGCCAGCGAATCGGTGCGCGAAAAACCCGCAGGCGCGGAACCGACGCTACGCAGCATGACCGATTCGCACAGATCGTGCGCTGTGCGTCCCAGCACCTCAATATGCTTGAGCGCCATATCAAACGTAAAGATGACCTCGTCGGGCTGGTGCAGCATTTTGAGCGCCGCCGACATGCGGCTCCAGGTAAGCGTCCACGAAACACCCAGCACCAGCGACACATTAATGAAAGTCTTGAGCGCGATCTTGAGCATGGCGCCCGCGGCAGACGCGCCCAGCAGCAGGGCAGGCAGTGCCAGAACCACCGCAAGCCCCGTGGCGCCGAGCGCCGGTACAAAGGTCGCACGCAGCCCGCGAGCGGGGCGCACCGCGACCAACACCAGCGCGATAGCCGCCATCAGCATCAGGTACAGCGGGCTCTGCGTCAGACACACGCACAGGACGCAGACGAACATCCCCACCAGGCGCACCGGAGCCGAAACGCAAGAAAGGGCGCGGTCGACCATCGACCCGCCCTCGTGCGCGCCTCCACCCAGGCGAACCCGCTCAAGAAGGCTCGCCAGGTGCAGGACGTTCTTTTGCATCACACGATGCCGAGCCCCCGCGGGCTCGTAACGCTGCTCGACCGCAAGCCAGCTAGGCAGCTCGGCTATTGCCATGAGCACCGCTTTCCTTGACCGTCAGCGAGATCAGACGGAATGCGATGGTGAGCACCGCCACGCCAATCACGCCCGAAAGGATATACATGGCAGCCTGGCCGGCAAAGCCAAGGCCTTGCTCCTCGGAATAGGCCTGCAGATAATCGCCCGTGGGCAGGGCATCGGCAAAGGTCGGGGTATCGAGACCGACCGAAGCCTGCAGGCTGTCATCGCCAGCCTCTTGAACGGCGGTCGCGGCGCCCTCGGCGTCCCACTCACCCCAGGCGTCACCCGTAGCCAGCAGGCCCAGCGGTGTTGCTACGACAAGCACGGCAACCAGGATGAGCGTGGGGACCAGCGAGGTCTTCTTGGCGGCAACGCCCTCGGCAGCAAGTTGGCCATCGACGGCCTCGGGCCCGACAATGATGCTCGGCGCCGTCTTCTTAATGAAACCGTAGATCGCGGCCGTCGCCACGCCCTCGATCACGCCGGCAACCAGCATATGCGGGATCAACATGGCCGGAATAGCCACGGACAGCGGGAAGGGGCAGTACAGCGGCGCGCCCGAAGCATTGGTAAAGAGCATCGGCTGAATACCAAACTCGATTGCCGCGCACAGGGCCGCCAGGCACAGGCCGACCCAGCCGCTTACGATGGCAGAAACTGAGGTGCCCCAGCTCTTGTCGTGCAGACGGCTGTTGAGCGCACGGAACACGATAGCAGCGACAAACGGCAGCACAAAGGCCATGTTAAAGCAGTTGGCGCCAAACGACAGAACGCCGCCGTCTCCAAACAGCAGCGCCTGCAGCGCCAGCGCGACCGAGACAGCGATAGCCGCAGCCTCGGGGCCCAGCAGCAACGCGATGAGCGCGCCGCCAACAGCGTGACCAGTGGTGCCACCGGGCAGCGGCACGTTGAACATCATGAGCAAGAAGGAGAACGCGGCGCAAATACCCAAGAACGCCATATGCTCGCGATCGAGCGTGGCACGCACCTTTTTGATGCAGTGGACCCATACGGGCACCATCGCCACCGCCATAATGGCATCGGTCTGCGGGGACAGGTAGTTGTCTGGAATGTGCATATACGCCTCCCGGTTGCCGGCGCATGGGGTTGCAGCGCCGCTTGAACCATTTCATCAGTGTTACGAGCACGATGATTCGTAACACGCCGCGGGCTATCATAGCAAAACGGCGCGCCGCCACAAAAGCAGCACGCCGTTTTGTAATGCGCGTGTCATATATGCAGGGTCAGCGATGCCTTATTCCGAACACCGCGGTCACGCAGAGCCCACAGCAACCGCCATCAGGCCCTGCGCTCCCGGCGCAAATCCTAGCCGCGGACCTCGCCGTTTACGCCCTTGCACACCTTGGTGACGATCTTCTGGTGCGCCTTCTCGACCTCTTCGCTGGTGAGCGTGTGGTCATCGGAGCGATACGTAAGCGCAAAGGCCATGGACTTTTTGCCCTTGCCGATGCGAACCGGATCGCGGTAGACATCGAACAGGCGCACGCCCTCGAGTAACTTGCCGCCGGCGCTCGTAATGCGGCGCTCAAGATCCTCACAGGTCACGGAGTTGTCAACCACGATAGCGAGGTCGTGCTCAACAGCCGGGTACTGCGAGAACTCGCGATAGTTCTCCTGGTTGCGGGCGCCCTTGATCAACTTGTCCAGATCGAGCTCAAAGGCAACGACGACCTCATCGATGCCCATCGCCTCGCGCGCCTCGGGGTGAATCTCGCCGACCCAGCCCAGCACGGTGCCGCCGGACAGAACCTCGGCCGCACGACCCGGCTGCAAGAAAGCGTAGCCCTCGCCCTCGACGGGACGGAAGCGAACCTTCTCGATGCGCAGCTGGGCGAGCAGCTCCTCGACAATACCCTTGCCAAAGAAGAAGCGCAGCTTGCGGTACTTCATGTTCCAGGACTGCTCGCTCCACTGGCCCGAAAGCACGCCCGCGACGGACTTGGTCTCCTTGGGCAGGCTGGCGTTCTCGCGACCGTGGAACAGGCTGCCGACCTCGTACAGATGCACGTTGGGCGTACCGTGCGCCTCGTTGTAGGCCACGGACTGCAAAAGACCCGGCAGCAGCGAACGACGCATCTCGGTCTGCTCGGCTACCAGCGGGTTCATGAGCACCACGGGGCAGCCGCGGCCCTCGGTGGACATGCCGATCTTCTCCAGGTCGCCCGGGGCGGCAAAGCCAAAAGTCGTAGTCTCGTTGAGGCCGCAGGCGCGCAGGATTTCGCCGACCTTGCGGGTGAGCTTCTGCTCGCGGGTCAGGCCGCCGATGTGGTTCTTGGCAGCCGGGATGGTCGCCGTCACACGGCCCATGCCCCATAGGCGCAGGACCTCCTCGATCAGATCGATCTCGCGCGGCAGGTCGGGACGGAAGCTCGGCGGCGTGACCATAAAGTCCTCGCCGTCGCGCTCGACGGTGCAGCCCAGGCGGGTAAGCGAGCGCTCGATAAAGTCGGGCTCGATGTCGGCGCCGCAGATGGCGTGCACGCGGGCCAAACGCAGCTTAATGCTGTCGATGGTCTTGGGCGCGGGGAACACGTCCACATAGCCGGGGGCGACCTCGCCGCCGGCGATCTCCTCGATGAGCGCGCACGTCACATTGGCGACGTCCACGCAGCCGGTCTCGTCGACCTGGCGCTCAAAGCGAATGGAGGCGTCGGAGATCAGCGATAGGTCACGGCTGGTGTGCGAGGTGCGGCCGGCGTCGAAGCAGGCGCTCTCGACCATCACGTCAACGGTATCGTCCTCGATCTCGGAATCCATGCCGCCCATGACACCGGCCAGCGCCACGGGACGCTCGCCGTCGGTGATGAGGCCCATGCCGGCGTCGAGCACGCGCTCCTCGCCGTCGAGCGTCGTGAACTTCTCGTCCTGCTGGGCGGCGCGAACCACCACACGACGGTGGCCATCGCGCGCGGCAAAGGTGTCCAGGTCAAAGGCGTGCAGCGGCTGACCGGTGAGCATCATCACATAGTTGGTGATGTCGACGATGTTGTTGTGCGGGCGCACGCCCAGGGCGTTAAGGCGCTTGACCATCCAGTCGGGCGACGGGCCGACCTTGACGTTGCGCACGATGCGGGCAACGTAGCGGTCGCACAGGCCCTCGTCGGCAATCTCGACGGAAAGCTCGTCGTCGGTCGCGCGGCCGGTCTCGGCCTTGATGGCGGGCAACTCAACGTGGAAATCGCGGTCGAAGATGGCGCCGGTCTCGCGAGCCATGCCGATCATGGACAGGCAGTCGGGGCGGTTGGGCGTGATCTCGCAGTCGAGCACGGTGTCGCTCGAGCCCACGTACTCGGCAAACGGCATGCCGCAGGGCGTATCCTCGGGCAGAATCATAATGCCGGAGTGGTCGCCACCCAGGCCAAGCTCGCGCGCGGAGCAGTTCATGCCCATGGACACGACGCCGCGAAGCTTGCTCTTCTTGATCTTGACGTCGCCGGGAAGCACGGCGCCGATCATGGCCGTGACGATGTGGTCGCCGGCCTCGAAGTTCTGCGCGCCGCAGACGATCTGCAGCGGAGCGGGGTTGCCGTCGGCGTCGAGGTTCTTGTCACCCACGTCGACCGAGCACACATACATGTGGTCGCTATCGGGGTGGGGGGTCTTGGTGAGCACCTTGGCAGTCACCACATGGTCAAAGGATTCTCCCACGGTGTCAATCGCCTCGACCTCGGTGCCGGTACGGATGTATTCGTCCGAAAGGGTCTTGGGATCCTCCGGAATATCGATCATGGTCTTGAGCCAGTCGTAAGAAACGCGCATGTAGCTCTCCTAGTTCTTAATCTCCGCATAGGGAGGAAATATCAAATGAAGACGTTCGCCTTAGGGTTGTCCAGGTGCCCCAGGTTGGCGTGAAAGAGGAGCGACGCGTACTAAAGGTACGCGAGCGACGGTTTGAACGCCAAGATGGGGTGCCTGGGCAAGCCTAAAATTGGTTCAGGAAGCGCATATCACCAGTCATGAGAGTTCTGAGGTCGGGCAGGTCGTAGCGCAGTGCCGCGACGCGCTCGGCGCCAATACCAAAGGCGAAGCCGGTGTACTTCTCGGGGTCGATGCCGCAGTTGATCAGGACGTTAGGGTCGACCATGCCGCAGCCCAGGATCTCGATCCAGCCGCTGTGCTTGCAGAAGTTGCAGCCCTTGCCGCCGCACACGTGGCAGCTCACGTCCACCTCGCAGCTGGGCTCGGTGAAGGGGAAGAAGTGCGGGCGATAGCGCGTCTTGCGATCCTCGCCAAACATGCATTTAACAAAGTAGTCGAGCGTGCCCTTCAGGTCGCCAAAGGTAATACCCTCGTCGACGACCAGTCCCTCGATCTGGTTGAACTGCGGCAGGTGGCAGGCATCGGCCGTGTCGGGACGATAGACGGTGCCCGGGCAGATCATGTAGATGGGCGGCTTTTGCGACTCCATGGTGTGGATCTGCACGCCCGAAGTCTGGGTGCGCAGCAGTACGTCGGACTCGCCATGGGCATGCGCCTCGGGGTGCGCGACGCTGCCGGGGTTGTTGTCGACCACGTAGAAGGTATCGCGGGCCGAGCGGCTCGGGTGATCCATGGGGGCGTTGAGCGCGGTAAAGTTGTAATAGGAGGTGTCGACCATGGGGCCGGACTCGACGGTGTAGCCGATGCCGCAGAAGATGTCCTCGGCCTCCTCGATGATCTGCTTGATCAGGTGCTGGTGACCGATCTGCGGACGGATGCCCGGCAGCGTGATGTCGACGGCCTCGTGCTCGAGTGCGTGCTTGAGGGCGGCGGCCTTCATCTCGGTGGTGCGCTCGTCGAGCATGCCCTCGATCAGCTGGCGCATCTCGTTGGCGCGCTTGCCCATCACGGGACGATCCTCGGGGGCGAGCTTGCCCATCATGCGCATCAGGCCGGTGATGCGGCCCTTGCGGCCGAGCAGCGCGACGCGCGCGGCCTCGAGCTTCTCGGCGTCCTCGGCGCTCTCGACGAGCTCCTTGGCCTCTTCCTCGAGTTTGACCAGATCATCAATCAGACTCATGTCTTCCCTTTCGTCTCTCGCGCATCCGCGCTCCGGGACGGCTGACGCCGCCCGATGCTGCGGATGCGCGGCCCGGTTCGGTAACAAAAAACCGCCCTCGGGCATGTGCATTGCCCAAGGACGGTTGAATTCCGCGGTACCACCTTGTTTGACCCGGCGGATGTCTGGCCCGCCGCGTCCACTCTTTACCCCTTATCGCGAGGCTCACGGCTTCCCTACTGGGGCTTCGCCGCCGCTGGCCGCGCGCCCGTTGAGGTTGCTGCTCGGGAGTGAACGCTTGGCCCTTGCCACCGCAGGAAGGCTTGCAGCCCATGACCTTCCCTCTCTTGCCGGCGACACGGCGGGCAAAACCCTCTCCGTCAACGCATTGGGCTACAGGATAACACATTTCGCGAGCGCATCGCCGCGTTCCGTTTTGTTCGCGCTGGGTACAAAGCAGGTAGCTGTGCAAACTGGCCGTGCACCTGCCTGCGGCGCTCGGCCTGCGAGATTAAGGATACGCTATGGGAAAGAAACTCGATAAGAAGGCCAAGCCCGCAGCGGGCAAGACGCCTAAAGGCATGAAGGTCGACAAGGCCGTCAAAAAGTTCCGCAAACTCGAGGGCAAGCTGTGGACTCGCGAGTACCTGCTCAAGATTGCCGAGTTCGATGGAGCGACGATTGCTCCTGCCAACGGCGCTGCCGCCCGTGCCGACGCCATGGGCACGCTTGCCGGCGAACATCACAAGCTACTGACCAGCGAGAAGTCCGTTGAGCTCGTACGCTCGTTAGCGCGCGAGACGGTTGCAGGCGGACATGTAGACGACCCGCAGCTGCTCGACGAGATCCGTGTGCTCGGTCGCGACCAACGCGAGGCAAGCGTCATCCCCACCGAGGAGGCCGAGGCCTGGACCAGGCTCACCTGCGAGGCCGATGCCGTGTGGCACAAGGCCAAGACGGCCAATGACTGGGCAAGCTTTGAGCCCTATGTGGATAGAATCGTCGCCCAACTTAAGCATCAGGCCGAGCTCATGGACCCCAAGCGCGACCCATACGACGTTTGGCTCGACCAGTACGAGCGCGGCCTTTCCGCCAAGAGCTTCGATGCGTTTTGCGATGAGGTCAAGGCGACGGTCGTGCCGCTCGTGCACGCCATCGGCGAGCGCGGCCAGCAGCCCGATGCCGACTTTTTGCACGCCCGCGTGCCCGAGGCCGCCCAGCGCGCCATGAGCTTCGACCTTATGAAGCTCGTCGGTCTGGATCTGGACGACACCACGCTTGCCTTTACCGAGCATCCGTTTAGCGAGGGCTTTGCCGTGGGTGACGCGCGCATCGCGACGCACATCTACGAGGACGACTGCATCTCCAACGTCTACAGCATCATCCACGAGGCCGGTCACACCATGTATGAGCTGGGCGTGAACCCCGCCTATGCGCGCACCTGCCTGGAGGGCGGCACCTCCATGGGTATCCACGAGAGCCAGAGCCGCTTTTTCGAGAACACCGTGGGTCGCAGCCGCGCCTTTATGGGACCGCTACTCGAGGTACTGCGCCGCCACGCACCCGAGGTCTACGGCGACGTCGACGAGGACACGCTCTACCACGCCGTGAACATCGCGCAGCCTTCGCTGATCCGCACTGAGGCCGACGAGCTCACCTATCCGCTGCACGTTATGGTGCGCTACCAGATCGAGCGCATGCTGTTTGCCGGCGAGGCCACGGCCAAGGACATCCCCGCACTTTGGAATCGCTTTATGAACGAGTACCTGGGCATTCCCGTTCCCGACGACACGCGCGGCTGCCTGCAGGATACGCACTGGAGCGGCGGTTCGTTTGGCTACTTCCCCACCTATGCGCTGGGCAGCGCCTACGACGCCATGTTTGTGCCGGCCATGTGCCGCGACGGCGTCGACCTTACCGGTGCCTGCGCGAGCGGCGACCTGACACCTGTCCGCGCCTGGCTGGGCGAGCACATTTGGCAGTGGGGCCGCGCCAAGGACGCGCCGGAGCTCATCAAGGGCGCCTGCGGCATGGCGTTCGATGCCCGCTACTACTGCAGCTACCTGCAGGACAAGTTCACCACGCTCTACGAGCTGTAAGGCATAACCGACACGCCAACGCAAAGGGGACGCCGCGGAACCAATCCGCAGCGTCCCCTTTCCACCTAGTCGTTTAAGAACGTCCCCAATGACTACCTTACAGAGCTTCCAGCGCGGCGGCGATGCGCTTCATGGCGGCGTCGGCGGCGGCTTGGTCGGGGGCTTCGGCCAAAACGCGGATCACCGACTCGGTTCCGCTCTTGCGCACCAGTACGCGGCCCTCGCCTGCCAGCGCGGCCTCGGCCTCGGCGATGGCGTTCTGCACGCCCATGTTCTCGAGCGCGGCGTCCTTGTCCGCCACGTGCACGGCCACCTGCGCCTGCGGCAGCAGCTTGCACGGAGCCGTGAGCTGCGAGAGCGTCTCGCGCTCGGCACGAATCACTTCCATCACGCGCAGCGAGGTCATAATGCCGTCGCCCGTGCGCTCGATATCGCCAAAGATCGTATGGCCCGTCTGCTCGCCACCCAGGCTGTAGCCGCCCTCGCGCATCTTGGCATACACGTGACGGTCGCCCACGCCGCTGGTCACGGCGCTCAGACCGGCAAGCTCCAGCGACTTGACCAGGCCAAAGTTGCTGGCAATCGTCGGCACCACGGTACCGCCCGAGAGACGCCCGTGCTTGTTCAGATACACGCCGCACACGTACAGGATCTGGTCGCCGTCTACCACGCGACCGCGCTCGTCCACGGCCAGGCAGCGATCGGCATCGCCGTCATAGGCAAAACCCACGTCCAGGCCCTGCTCCACCACGTGGCGCTGCAGGCGCTCCATATGCGTGGAGCCGCAGTCGACGTTGATGTTAAAGCCATCGGGCGCGGCGTTGATCACGCGCACGTCGGCACCCAGTGCGTCGAACACCGGCTTGGCCACCGAGGATGCCGAACCGTTGGCGCAGTCGATGCCGATCTTGACGCCCTGCAGCGAAAAGTTCGCGCTTGCGATGAGCGAGGCAATATAGCGGTTGCGGCCCTGCATGTAGTCCACCGTGGCGCCGATGTGATTGCCCGTTGCCAGCGGCACCTCGCTCTTGCCATCGATATAGTCCTCGATGAGCTCCAGTACGTCCTCGTCCATCTTAAAACCGTCGCTATTGACGAGCTTAATGCCGTTATCGCAAAACGGGTTGTGGCTCGCACTGATCATGATGCCGCAATCGAAGCAGCCCTCCACGGTCTGATGCGCCACGCCCGGCGTGGGGATCACGTGCAGCATATAGGCGTCCGCACCGCTCGCGACCAGGCCGCTCACCAGCGCCGCCTCAAACATATAGCTCGAGCGACGGGTGTCCTTGCCCACGATGACGCGCGCCTTGCGCTCGCGGTTGGCGCCGTAATACCAGCCCACAAAACGGCCAATCTTATAAGCGTGCTCTACCGTCAGCCCAACGTTGGCCTCACCGCGAAAGCCGTCGGTGCCAAAGTACTTCATGCGCTCTCCTTACAAAATAGGGGCGGACAGATTGCCTGTCCGCCCCAAAATGGTACTCGATTATCTGCGCTACCAGAAAAACCCTACGCCGACGCGCTGTCGCGAGCCGCCTGGCATGTAGGAGTCTGACGCAGCGTAAGCGGCTTGTCCCCCGCCTCGGCCGACGTGGTCAGCGTATATGTGATCGTCGTCGTCTCGCCAGCATGCAGGTCAACGGTGCCCGAATAGAAGGGGATTCCATGCCACGCAGCGGCGCCAAGACCAAACTGGGTGCCCTCGACGGTCAGATCAGTAATGTTGCCGCCCGTCGGGGCAAACAACGAGACATTCAGACGCTCGTCGTCGCGCGCGGCATCGGGCGCGCTCGCCGCGACGTAGTCGGGCAGCTTGCCGGCCTCCTCCTGCGTCATGATGTTCGTCAGGGTAACGGTGATGCGATAGGAGCACGTGCCGTCGCCGTTCTTGATGCCCTGGCCAATCTGCGTGTCGGCGTTCAGATACCAGTCGAGCTTGGAGAAGCTCAGGTTGTTAAAGTAAACGCCGGCAACGGGATCGGCACTCGGATCATCCGGATCGGGCAGCGAAGCGTCAATGCCCGTCTCTTTGATGGCATTCTGCTCATCATCGTTTCTCATCCAAGCGATCAGGCGGCCCTCTTCGGCACCGCGCTCAACGGCGCTGACAAGCTTCGTAACATCGACATCGCCGATACCGCCAAGGATCTTGTCGAAGGCAGCGCTGGCGACGGATGCAAAGATGCCGTCAGACTCCTCGACCGGATAGTTCCAGTACACATCGTGCATGAGGACCTTTGCGGCGTTGGTGCCGTCGACAACCGTTCCGTCGGGCAGCGACACGTTACCGACCAGGCCCAGCAGATACTGCAGGAACACCGGGTCGATACCGATGACGCCATCAACGTCCTGTCCATACTGGGACTTCCACAGCGCGGCGACACGCTGCGAGTTGCGGGGCCAATCAGGCGAATAGGTATTGCCCGAGTTGTACAGGTTACTGTGGTTGCCGAACAGCGCCTCATCCTCTTCGTCGACGCTCTCGACCGCCTCATCCTCGCTGAGTCCAATGCGGGGAACAAACTCGCCAATCGACATCTGGCCGTCGGTGACCGAAATCAGGCCCTGCGAACCGCCAAAGCCGCCGCAAGCACGAATCTCGACGTTGTTCATGGCGTACATAAGGTAGTTGCGCGTCTGGCCGTTGGCGCCGAGCATCTGGGGAAGGACGGGAGCGACCTTCTCCGCCGCGTCAACCGCGCCGTTGAGGGTGGCAAAACCGTCCTTGGCCTTATCGACCAGCTCGGTCACCTGGGAAATATGAGTATCGCCAATACCCTGGATCTTCTCGTTGGCGCCCTTGAACACCTTCGAGCTGCTGGAAAGCGAATCGGCGACCGCCTGCAGCGCGGACACGTTAATCATGCCGTCCTGGAACAGCTTGCCGGGCGTAGCCTGCGAAAGGTTATCGGCCATGGGAACCAGCGCATTGCTCGAGACATCGGACAGGGCGTCGATCATGGTGCGGGCCGCATTGATGTCGCTGCCATACACCGGGATAAACGAAGCCG
Organism: uncultured bacterium; assembly: GCA_905214945.1. GTDB lineage: Bacteria > Actinomycetota > Coriobacteriia > Coriobacteriales > Coriobacteriaceae > Collinsella. Next base: position 32,572 of record CAJMOC010000009.1, on the reverse strand, counting down.
CCGTCCACAGCGGGCTCGAGGTCTCCGCCTTCATGCTGTTGCAGAGCTCATCGATCTTCTTCGCGTCGTCAGGCAGCGTCGAAAAATCGCCCGACGTGACCTTGTCCTTAAGGCCACCGACGATCTCGACAGCCTCCTTCGCTTCGCTCTTTACGGTCTTTGCCGAGTTAAGCAGCATAAAGCCGCCTGCGCCAAGCGCAACGAGAAGCACCGCGACTACAGCGGCAATAATGGCGCCGGTGTGACGCTTTTTGCGCTCGCCCTTGCGATGGCGATGACGGACCAGACCGTCAGAGGTCGGACTCGACGAAGCATCGCTACCGTAGTTCAAGCCAAAATCGTAATAATCTTCCTTGGATCCCGAGCCCGCAAACTCGGCACCGCTATCATCCAGGCGGGCGAACGTGCCAGTCTCGGAGGCGCCGGTGTAGATCGTGCCAAGGTTACCCGTAAGTCCCGCGCCACCGGCAGAAGGAGTATTGTTGTCGGCCTTGCCGGCATTAACGTTGCCGGCGGCATTCGCGGCGTTGGCAGCACCTGCGTTGTTCGCAGGTACCGAAGGAGCCCCGCTCGGCTGCGACACGGAGGTTGCACCGCCCGCAAAGACATTCCCTCTTGCACGGCCGGTCTTTTTTGCCTTTTGAGACTGCTCGTACAGAGCGGTAAACATCGCCGTCTCGCCCGGGGACACGCGCTTACCGGAACCGCCCTGTCCAGCGCCGCCCGGCGTGCCGGCCTTACCAGCCCCGTTCGGACGCGGCGGAACTGCAGGACGGCCGCTATCGCTGCCCTTAAAGTGATTACCAGCCATAAAGAAATCCTCGCAATTGAGTCGCAATGAAAAAGTCCATAACGTTACTAGTTTATGGCATTTTGAGCATCGACAGCTAAACTCCAGACACGGACATCAATTGGCGAAAATGCGGCACAACACCTTTTCTGTCTTGGCGGCGGCGCCAGCTACACCGTGAGGAACATCATCACGATGATCATGGCAAAGCCGATAAGGTCGGTCGGCAAAAACACCGTGCCCAGCATAACGGCGCTGGTGATGGTCGCCGAAACCGGCTCCACAGTTCCGATGAGGCTCGCGCGCACCGAGCCGATGTCCTTAACGCCCTGCATATAAAGCATGTAAGCAAAAAACGAGCCGATAACCACGAACACCGCGAGCGCCTCGATGCCGGCGGCGTCGAGCGCCGGCATATGCGCCCAGGGCTGCACGAAGACGCACGAGACCACGCCCGCCGCGAGCATTGCCGAGCCCGTGACGATGGGGCTGCCGTATTCGGGCAGGATCTTGGCGGGAATCACCGCCATGCACGCGGCGCTGACCGCACACATAAGACCTGCTGCCAGGCCAAGCGGCGAGATATTCAGGCTGGTGGGGTCGCCGCCGGTGGCGATTAAAAAGGTTCCACCCAGAGCCAGGCCAATGCCGATGACTTCGCGAGTACGCGGCATGCGGCGATCGGTCACGCAGGTGTAGCCCATGATGATAACGAGCTGCAGGCACTGGAGCACCGTCGCGGTCCCGGCGTTCGTCAGGCGCACGGCCGAAAGATAGCAAAACTGGTTGAACAGCAGGCCAAAGGCGGTAAAGAGCAGCAGCTGCTTGCGATCAGCGGGTGTGGTCCAGAGCTTAATCAGGCGCTCGCGGTCGCGCGTAACAACCACGGCCATAAAGAGTAGACCGGCGAGAATCTGACGCACGCTCATAAGCCACAAGGTGTCGACGTGGTAGGTATCGAACAGAAAGCTCGCGCTGGTGCCCGAGAAGCCCCAAAACGAACCGCCCACCAGCGTAGCCAAGACGCCCGTGATCATCTTGCGCGACGACGCGTCGTTGAGGCGGTCGCGCCATGCACGGCGGGTGCTGCGGCTGAGCTCGTCGGTGCCCTCGGGCACATCAATGTTCGATATATCGGTCATCGGCACCGAAGCCCCTGCGCCTTCGACCTGCTCGACACACTCTTTGCTCATTCCACTCCCCCGAAACAGTCTGGAAGCAATTCGGCTTACCTTACCACGGCGAAGGCACCAGCCGGAGGCTTGTCCGCTTATCGGTAGGACATTTCCGCAGGCGTCTTTCCATAGCTCGATACCGCAATGGCCCCGCATTATGCGACAGCCAAATCGCGGCAGCAGGCTCTTTTGAAATGGATACGACAAAGCCCCCGAATTCCACAATGTAAGCGATTTTTAAAAATGTTCTTGCCACCGAGTTCAGGCTCCGTTATATTATCCCTTGCGCACTTGCGTACCCTTGATCGGGCGTTTAGCTCAGGGGGAGAGCGCTTCCCTGACACGGAAGAGGTCAGAAGTTCAAATCTTCTAACGCCCACCAAATGTTCGCAGCTCAGAGGCTATGTCTCTGGGCTGTTTTGTTTTATGTCGCCAAATCCGCTGGCAGCTCCAACCGTCATCGCAACGTAGCATCAATTCACCTGACGAATGGAAGCCAAACAAATTCAATACCCCAACATCAACAATAGCCAGGCACAAAACTGCGCCGCAAACTGCTCCAACCGCCCAACTGGTCAAAAGCCGACCATCTACTTGCCAATCTATCCATCGGCATAACCAATCAGTCCGCACCGCAACTTCTCGGCAAAACGCCACGATGTCTGCGCCCTGCGGTATCCTTGAGCCACTTGCACCTGCAGCACCAAGGAGCCGCCATGCGCACCGAGCTCGATGTCCCCTTTTCACACAAAGAAGAAGCCAAGGCGCTGGGCGCCAAATGGGACCGGACCAAGAAGATCTGGTATGTACCCAGCGGCGTCAACCCCGAGCCCTTTGCCGAGTGGCTGCCCGGTGTTGACCGATCCGACCCCTCGGCGCCGTATATATATCTAGTACTGGGCAAGCGCGAGTGCTGGAAGTGTCACAAAGAGACCTCGGTCGCGGCCTTCGGCATTCCCTATCGAACCGATAACGACAAGAGCATCGCCATCGCGCACGCGCCCAACGAAGCCGGGCACATTGCCATCGACACGGCCAACGCCAACGCACTCGCCATCGTGCCCGCTCTTGGCTGCGTGCCGGGCGAGATCCGCGACTACCTTCATAAGCGCTGCGGCTACAAGCCCGTAGGCGCGCGAGCCTCCAAAGCCCCGTCACTCGGCAACACGTGCACCAGTTGCGACGCGCTGCAAGGCAGCCGCTATCTGTTCGAGGAGCCCTCGTCCCCGTTTGCCCTCACTGCCATCAACAAGCTGCCGGCACTGGAGTTTGTGCGCGTCGAAGTTGCCGGCGTCTTTGGCGTCCCGGCCACGCGTACCGACTTTGACCAGGCACTCTTTACCTGGACACGCGACCATCACGCCGAGTTCCACAAGCAGCTCGGTGAGGGGATTTATTTGTAGGGGCGGAGAGGCTTTCACAGCCAGCTCCTCCGCATCACCTATCCCTCGTCGCCGGCGTCGTACACGATATCGAGGCCACAAACAGGGCATTTCTCCGGATACACCGGCATATGAACGCCCGTACGTTTCCTCACTTCGTCGCTGAACCTGTCACGTGCATCGATGAACCGAATGTCGAGACACGGTATTTGCGAGCCGCAGCAAGGGCAGGTGACGACAAACGACCCGCAATCAACCTCTACGCTCGGAAACATATTGTTGTCTATAAGGGCACGCGGCAGTTTTCCGTACTTCCCCATCGCAATATCGCCTCGCCAGCCCACGCTCGCTCCCTTCCCGTTATTCAAACCAGGAAGAGCATGCACCGGCAAGTGCGCGCGAGATTGCATCGCCACGCGATCCGATCAAAAGACACGATCGTAAAAGACCGCCAAAGCCAAATACGCTAATACGGCAGAAGCCCCGCCTTTTCACGCTTCTTTTCCGAGCGATCGAACTCGATGCGATGGGCCTCAAGAAACACCGTATTGGGTCGCCACTGACGCTCATTCGGCTGCCTTAGCGTCGCACCCGCAAAGGAAGCGTAGTCGGTCTTATCCAGCAGGTACGATCCGCACAGCCGATATTCGCCGCAAACAGGCTCAAACGAAATCAGGTGAGCATCAAATAGGGAATGAAGGTCGCGCCGAAGCAGAATGCCGTTGCTGGCAACCTGCGATTTGGGTCCCGAGTAATTCTCGATATGTGCAGCCTCCAGGGCTTCGCCGACGCCGCAGTCCGACACCGCGCAACGGCCATCATAGGCGGCAACGAGCTGCTTGCGGAACCATTGTTGCCCCAATCGCTCGCGCCTTAACGCATAGCGGACCTTTTCGTCGTCGGTCGTACCCTGTCCGGCAAACTCAATATCGACGGGCATGTGCTTCAGATAGCTCATGTCGGGCGCAAAACGAGGGTCCGGTCCGCCTTTATGAACAGGACCGTGCAGAACAAACCATCCGTTTTCGGGCTCGAACCGCTCAACAAACGCAAGGCCGAGCACCTTATAGCCCACCTCGGTTGCAAATATGACTCCGACTGGAACGCCACATTCCATGCAGTTGAGCATTTTACGGTTGTAATTCTGGTCTCGAAAACCAACGGTACCCGGCGCTTGAACCGAGTACTTAATGACCCACGTACCATCGTCCAAATAGAGCGGAGGCACATCGGTGTAGAAGCTCTTTTTAGAGTTATGGACCGAAAGTGCAAAGATCTTATTAGGATCTTGCTTCACCCGATCCTGGCCCGGCCAGAAGATCCCTGAATCCCGCGTTACGGGAAAGAAGTCCGAGCCAATTCTCAAACGATACTGATACTGAGGGCTATCTTCCTTGGTGTGGTGCGGAAGGCTGGTCCAAACGCCGCCGCGCTGTTCCTCACCCAGAAACCACTCCCATGCCTCAACGTATTCGGAAGGCACGAGACTGCAGGCGCGGTCATAGCTTGGTCCATCCACCAACGGAACAGCAAGGTCAATGTCGTTCATCGCTAGCACCTACAACCATACGAACGCGAGTCATGCCCCTTAATAATATGGCCGAGAGTCAATTATTACGAGATCTCATTCCGCGACCGGCACATCGTTGATGCTCTCGGTTTGACGTTGGCGCGCTTGTGCCCCACTACCCCACTCCCCTGTATACTGATGTAGCACGTGTTTCGTCCGGGCCTGTTGGGCCGGATTGTTCATGGGAGGGTCTTGTGGCTGCTTCGAATCCGCCTAAGGGGAGCGTTTCTTCTTCGTCCATCAAGCCGGTTACGCGCAAGGCCGTGCGTTGCCAGCGCGAGGTCGCTTGGCTTGTCACGCAGGCGGCGGGCAGGCTTGTGGCGACCACTCAGGACGTCAATGCGCCTACGCCGAGCTTTGTGTTAGCGGCGGCGCTGGATTTTGTGCGCCAATTGGAGCTTGCCGCGCAGGATGCCAACGGCCACCTCGACTACCAGAACGTTATGGCGCCCGACCTGCAAACGTTCTGTCACATGGCCAAGTTGCCTGCCGCGCCCAATGCGCTTTCGGACGCAGGCTACATGTTTACGCTCTCGGGCGCGGACCTTATCCGCGACATCTATGCATACTGCAGCGAGCTCGCCGAATGCCGCGTCTTTGACGCGGCAGAAGTCAAACCGGGAAATGTCATCAAGCTGGTTCTTAGGCTGTTCTTGATGGACGAGTTCGGGGCCATGCCGGCGTAAGCCGAGTCTTTAGCATCACCGTCGACTGGGCAAAAACCGCTTTACCTTAATGGACGCCAATCGAGGGTCGATTATTGGGTCGCCTCGTCCACTAACGCATCTATCCCACGCGCTCCGACAGTCGATACTTGCGGTTGCGGCTCGTCGCCGGCGCCGTGGGCTCAAGCTCGCCTTGAGCAATGAGCGCGTTGACGCGCGACCTAACCTGGGAAATTGTGAGCCCTGTGTGCTCTGCCAGCTCGCGCGTCCCCAGCTCGCCGTAGTGTTTGAGTGCCGTCACAATTAAGCCCCCGCCATGATCGACCGGCTCGATCTTTGAACGGTAAAGTACGACCTTGAACCGATCGAATCCGGGGCAGAACAGGGGCTCGGCCAGACCATGCGCGCGCATAGCATCGATCATCATCGGGATGCCCGAGCCATTGCCCTCAGCCGGCGAACCTGCGCCATCCGGCAGCGGGACAATCGACATGAGCTTCACAAGCGTCGCGTTACGGCATCGGGAGCTGCCGTCAAACAAGTTCTCGCGAGTCTTTCCCCCGTAAAGGCCGCCAGGATTCGTCACCTCGACACGATCGTCAAAGACGTCGACGGCAATCGATTGTCCACAGAACCGATCCCCGTATTCTCGATGGATTACGGCGTTGGCGATTGCCTCGCGCAGGACCTCCTCGGGAATCTCCAGCGAGTCGATACGCGAGATGCCTTGGACGGTCGAGGTGCGGCGCAGGTTTTTGGCGACAGCCGCGACAGTATCCGAAATCATCTCGCCCAGGGTGCCCTCGCAGACTGTGCGGTCCATAAATCTTAGCGGTCCCGCAGCGCCCTTTTGAGTTCCCGCATGGACAGCCACATCAATGAAGAGCTTGGGATAGAACTGCTGAGGGTAAACGCCCGCGGCAAGGAGGCCGGCCTTGGTAACATTGCCCTGGAAGTCGAGGAGATTCAGGCGCTCCATCTTTGTCTTCTTGTCCGTCGCACCACGCATCGCTCGAGGCGTCAACGAATAGGCGCGTTCTATCGTGCGGTCGACCAGCGACTCGTCGAGATCGCCCACACTCGTGCCGGGCACCGTATCGCGATCGCTAGGACTCGTCCGTTCGTATGACGACAGTGCCAAAACCTCGGTCGACGAAAGGGGGACATCTTTGTCATCGATGCGTTTGTAGCTGCCACCTTGAGCGCCCCGCTCTATGACATAGCAAGGCTTGCTCGACGGGTCGAGCTCCTCAATCGTAATGACGAGAACGATGACGCCCTGAAGCTCCACTCGCTCGATCGCGTATTTGGGCGGATTGGCCAGCTTTCCGCGACCGCCCGCATCGCCCATGCCCGCCACGAATTGGTTGAGCACTTTCTCGGTCTCAAAGTTTGCAACTGGGACAAAACCCGCGCGCTCGCTCACTCCGAGTACGATGATGCCGCCGGCGGTGTTTGCGAAAGCGCTGACCGTTTCCCATACGTCGCGGGAAAGCGTCGTGGCGCTCTCCTTGACCTCGACGTTAAGATCGTCCGAGCCCATGCGCCTTAAAGACTCGAGCAGACCGGTCAGTTCGTTTTCGTTCATCTGCACGTCCTTTCGCTCGGTCCTGCGGAGAATGCCGCGGATAGATTTCCCTCGTCTCTCAGTTATCTCTCGTAATTATCTCTCATTTATCTTTCTATCTCTCGGCTTAGAGATAAGAGATAGATAGAGATGGAATGTCTACCATTTGCTTCATTTATACATATTTTTGCTGGTAGAACAATCGGTATTGAGACAATACCATGATTGCCTGCCTCTTTGCTGCTCAGTTATCTCTCATATTTTTCTCTCATCTTCCTGTCATCTCTCATATTAGAGACGAATGAGAGACGAGAGATACGCGAGTGATGGACGAGCGAGGATTTTCGGACGGTCGGATATCGAGAGTGGATATTTGGACGGTTTTTGGGGCTTTTGCGGCAAATTCCGTCCAAATATCCACTCTCGTTCGATAGGTATCCGGAAATCCTCGCTCGTCCGTCCGAATATCCACTCTCGTTTGGCGAGTGTCCAATTTTCCACGCTCGTGCGGCGGGCACGCGGGACCTATGCCCAATCCGGCTGCATCGTCGCCAGTTCGCCGCAGAGCCGCGGCCCCATATGGGTATACTCTCGAGGATTCGACTCGATTCGCCCCCGCCGGGGCGTCAAAGGAGACTGCATATGCCCACCACCTCAACCGACCCGCGCGCCGCTGCCGCCGCACTGCTGGTGCCCGGCACTACCTGCCACGGCTTTGCCGTCGAGCGCTGCGAGACCGTGCCTGAGCTCGACTCGGACGCCTATGTGCTGCGCCACACTGCCTCGGGCGCTCGCCTGCTGTACCTGGCATGCGACGACGAAAACAAGGCCTTTGCCATTGGCTTTAAGACGCCGCCGGCCGATTCCACCGGCGTGTTCCATATTCTTGAGCACTCGGTGCTGTGCGGATCGGCCAAGTTTCCCGTCAAGGAGCCATTCGTCGATCTGATCAAGAGCTCCATGCAGACGTTCCTCAACGCCATGACCTACCCCGACAAAACCATCTACCCCGTTGCCACCACCAACGAGCAGGATCTGTACAACCTGATGGACGTGTACCTGGACGCGGTGTTCAACCCGGCCATCTATACCAAGCCCACTATTTTTGAGCAGGAGGGCTGGCACTACGAGCTGGACCTGCCGGAGGGCGTCGAGGGCGACGGCAGCGCCGCGAGCCCGCGCGAGGGCACGCTGCGTTATAACGGCGTGGTGTTCAACGAGATGAAGGGCGCGCTGTCCGACCCTATGAGCGTGCTGGACGACGCCGTCAACGCCGCGCTCTATCCCGACACCGCCTATGCGCACGAGAGCGGCGGCGACCCGCGCGCGATTCCCGCGCTCACCTACGAGCAGTTCCTGGACACGCACGCGCGCCACTACAATCCTTCCAACTCCTACATCACGCTCTATGGCGACCTGGACGTGGACCGCGCCCTGGCCTTTTTGGACGAGCGCTATCTGTCGCAGCCGAGTGCCGCGAGTCGCCGCATGGACGCTGCCGTCGCCGCCGGCGAGAACCCGTCCGCGCTGGCGCCCAATCCGCTGGACGTGCAGGCGCCTGTGACCTGCGAGTATAAGCGCGTCGAGATGGCCACCACGCCCGAGAACGCCCTGGTGGGCCTGGGCCTGGTGCTGGGCAGCGCGCTCGACCGCAAGCGCACGATCGCGGCAGATGTCCTGTTCGAAGCGCTGCTGGGCTCCAACGAAGCACCGGTTAAGAAGGCCATTCTGGCAGCAGGTCTGGGCGGCAACGTGGTGAGCTACACCGCGGCCGAGAGCCTGCAGCCCTACGAGCTCATCATGCTGCAAAACGCGCAGCCCGGCGTGGCGCGCGAGCTGCGCCGCGTGTTCCAGGACGCCTGCCGCGACCTGTGCGAGCACGGCGTTCCGCGCGAGCGCCTGGAAGCCATCATCAGCAGCAACGAATACGACCTGCGCCAGCGCGACTACGGTATCGCCGACGGCGTGGCCATTGCGTGCGACGCGCTGAGCACCTGGCTCTACGATGACGACGCCGCGACGCTAGCACTCAAGTACGGCCCGGTGTACGAGGAGCTGCGAGGTGAGCTGGACGGCAGCTATTTTGAGGACCTGCTGCGCGAGCTGGTGCTGGAAAACGACCACATGGCGCTGGTCGAGCTGGTGCCGGTGGACGCCGCCGAGGGTTCGGAGAGCGCCGAGGCCGCCGAGCTGGCAGCCAAGCACGACGCCATGACCGATGCCGAGCTGGTCGACGTGGTCGAGCGCACGGCCGTGCTGCGTGCCGCGCAGGAGGCCGAGGACACGCCCGAGGCCAAGGCCACGCTGCCGCGCCTGCGCGTGTCCGACATTGGCGAGGCGCGCCCCGAGCCGCCGCTGGTCGTAGACACGACCGCGCCCATCCCCTGCCTGCGCCACGGCATCCCCACCAACCGCCTGGCCTACGTCATGCAGTACTTCGACCTGAGCTGCGTCGCATTTGAGGACCTGCCCTACGTGACGCTGCTCTGCCGCCTGCTCAAGCAGCTGCCCACGCGCGAGCATTCGGCTGAGGAGCTCGACAACCTGCTCGCCGGCAAGCTGGGCTTTTTGAGCTTTACGACCGAGGTCATGACGCAGCCCGACGTGGACGGCGTGCGCCCCTATCTGCTGGTGAGCGCCGGAGCCCTGTCCGAGAAGATCGATGCGCTGGCGAGCCTGCCGCGCGAGGTGTGGTCGAGCACGCTTTTGCTCGATGCCGATGCCGACCGCGTGCGCGACGTGCTCACGCAGATTCGCATTGGGCTTGAGCAGGGCTTTATCAACAACGGTCACTCGGCGGCACTCGGTCGCGCGATGAGCTACAGCTCGCCTTCGGCCGTGGTGCGTGAGCAGCTTTCGGGCGTGGATTTCTATCTGTTCCTGCGCGATCTGCTCGAGCACTTTGACGAGCGCCTGGACGACCTGCGCGCCAAGCTTGCCGAGCTGGCGGAGCGTATCTTTGTAGCCGATGGCTGCCTGGCGAGCTTTACCGGCAGCGACGAGGACTTTGACGCGTACTGGGATGCCGCGGGTAACCTGGGGCTGGACGCTGGCGACGACGTCGATGCCGGCCGCGACGCGCTCGTGGTGCCGACGCCGCGCGACCGTCACGAGGCCTTTGTCATTCCCAGCGACATTTGCTTTGCGGCAAGCGCGTGCGACCCGCGTCGTCTGGGCATTGACGTGACGGGAGCCTGGGCCGTGGCTGCCAACGCGCTCTCCTACGACTACCTGTGGAACGAGATCCGCGTGAAGGGCGGTGCGTACGGCTGCGGATTCCGCGCAGCCGGCGAGCGCCAGACGGCGTTCTATACCTACCGCGACCCGGCAATCGACCCCTCGATTGAGCGTGTGGAACGCGCAGGCGAATGGCTCGGCAGCTTTGAGCCCGACGAGGCCGCCTTCGAGGGCTTTATCGTGAGCTGCGTAAGTGGCATGGACGCGCCGGTGAAGCCGTACGCGCTCACCAAGCGCCGCAACACGACCTACCTGGCCGGGCTCGATCCGCACGCGCGCGAGGAGCGTCGCGCCCAGATGCTCGCCGCCACGCCCGGTGAGCTGCGCTCGCTCGGCGCCGATGTGACGCGCATCGCAGCCGCGTCGCCCACCTGCGTCTTTGGCGGCCGCGACGTCATCGCCAAGAGCAACGCCGGCTTCAACGTAGTCGACCTGATGGGCTAACCACAGCAAGCAAAACCACTACAAAGGGGACAGGCCCCTTTGTGGTGGTTTCGACATTTGCCCAGATAAAACCTGCCAAAATAAACCTGTCCCTTTTTGGTAGGTTTGGGAGAGGGGGCTGGAATGGATAAGGCTGAGTTGCGGCGGGCGGTGATTGCTCGGCGCGATGCTCTTGATTTGGACTTGCGGGCAGCGAAGTCTGCTGATATCTGTGCACGGCTGGTTGAGCTGCTGGGCCGCTTGGATGCCGCGGCGCCGCGCACCGTTGCCGTCTATGCCGCGATGGGTTCCGAGGCAGACCCTGCCGCGTTTGCCGCTGCGGCCGCCGCGCGCGGCTGGCGCGCAGCCTATCCGTGCATGCTCTCGGCAGCCGAAGCCGCAGCTTGTGGCCAGCGTATGTGCATGCGGGCAGTTGCCGCCGACGATGCGTCCGCGGCTCCGTTTATCACTCATCCCACGCGAGCCTTCGCTGCCGCGGACATCGGCAGCAACCGCTTCCCCATCGTGCCTGCCGAAGCACTCGACATGATTGTTGTGCCGCTCGTGGCCTTCGACCAAACCGGCGCGCGCCTGGGCTACGGCGGCGGCTGCTACGACCGTTACCTGTCCATGCTCTCGCCCGCATGTCAAATCGTCGGCATCGCCTTTGACGAACAGCGCATCGACCACGTCCCCACCGACGTCCACGACCTGCCGCTGCCCAACATCGTCAGCGCCTAAATGTCGTTGTATCGCACCCGCAAGATAAGCGTGGAAAAACTCCCACTTTGGGACTGTTCGGGGGCAAAAAACGGGAGATTATCCACGCTCATTATTCAAACGTCCGATAATCCACGCTCGTATGTCTGAAAATCCACGCTCAATCAACGCGCGTCCAGATTTCCGCGCTCGTGTGTCCGATTATCCGCGCTCGTGCAGCTTAACGCCCCGCAACCGCCTCAACATGCACGCGGCACGCCGGCAACTTTGAGCTTGCGATCGAGCTTTGCCGGATCCCTCAGATCATCCCAGCACAAGCGCACGATCCTGCAGTTATCAAGCAGCGAAAGCCTCGACTCGCGCTGGCGCTCATCAAACTGCGCCTTTGCGAGCTTGCCCTCCTCCGCTGCCTTCTCGCTTTTAACGAATCCGTCAAATTCCCCGATGATCAGCCGATCTTCCACGCGCCACAAGTAGTCGACGCGATACGGCCGTCCCGGCTCAACCGGGTCGAACAGCTCAATTTGCAGCTCCGGCGTCTGCCAGCCGCGCTCGATCATCAGGGCGCGCGCCTTGGACTCGCCACCGCTTTCCGACAGGCCATCGGCATACCTTGCAACCCTGCGCGCCGTCACAACACCGCGACGATTTAAGCCAAGCTTGTTGACTGCCTCAACGAGATGCTCCTTCGACAACAGCTGCTCATGAAGCGCCGAGTCCGCAATGATCAGTCCCTCGACAAACGATGCATCGACCAGGCAATCCGTAATCGTTTGATCGATATCGGTCACGGCAATGTCCATCTGGGTGGCCCGTGTTTGACGAACATAACGATGGCGAACGACCTGAGAGTCCGGCGTCGTTGATTGTGCCGGTGCCACGGCGATATGGATGTGCGTCAAATTGGCATGCGAAACCGAAAGGCCATAGATAACAGCCGCCGTATAGGAGCAAAACGTCCAGTCGGGATGCTTTTGCGCAAGGGCCCGCACCCGATGCAGATAACGCTGTCGAAACTTGAGTTCGGACCAATATTCCGGACGCGCATACAGCCCTGGCATGACCGCCTCGAGACTTCCCGCCGCCACCCGTCGCTCAATCTGCTTTGCCTCCGCCGCAGTTCGCGCGTACACGCAGCTCATCTGCTGTTCGCATGCCTTAATGTGACCTGCAAGTCTTTGATTCGCCGTCATGTTTGCCATGTCGCCTCCAAACTCTTGGAACGGCGCCAACGTACCAGACGGTTTCATGCGAAGTCTGACCAAATGCTGTCCAGCAGCTGACCAAATGCTTGACGGTTTTGGACGTTTTAGGCCAATGCTCTATATCTGCAGGTAGAGCGGTTGTCCAGAGGTCCCTGTCTCCACATCTTTATGCCTCAAAAGCCGTCGATTTCCTTAAAAGAAAATATGCTGTGGCTCGAAACTACCTAGTTTGCGATGCTGTCCGTAAACACTCGACGCGTGGTGCTGCCGCCTACGACAGCCGCAGAAAAATCGAGCGTGGAAAATCTCCCACTTTGGGCCTGTTCCTCGACCAAAAGTGGGAGATTATCCACGCTCATTCAACATGCGTCCGATTATCCACGCTCGTCGCGTAGCGGCCACGATAACCGCCGCAGCCACAGCCACGACAGCGGCCTAGTGCTCCTCGCCGGCGCGGGCCAGGTCGTAGGGCGTGGTCTGGTAGACGTAGTAGTTGAGCCAGTTGGTGTAGAGCAGCTGAGCCTGGCTGCGCCAGACGTTGAGCGGCTCGGCCGAGGGGTCATCGTTTGGGAAGTAATGCGCCGGCACCTCCGGGTTGAGTCCGCGCTTCACGTCACGCTCGTACTCCAGGCGTAGCGTGTCGGTGTCGTACTCGGGGTGGCCAAAGACAAAGAAGCGGCGGCTGTCGGTCGACTTGACGATGTACAGGCCCACCTCGTCGGACACGGCCACGACCTCAAGCTGAGGCTCGGCCTCCACGTCCTCGCGACGCACATCGGTGTTGCGCGAATGCACGGCATAGAAACGGTCGTCGAAGCCGCGAACCAGCGGGCTTTGCGGCTTCACCAGATAATGCTCAAAGACGCCGCTCGCCTTTGCCGACAGATCGTACTTCTGAATACCGTAATGATGGTAGAGCCCCGCCTGCGCGCCCCAGCAAATGTGCAGCGTCGAGTGCACGTGCGTGGTGGACCAGTCCATGATCTGGCAGAGCTCGGGCCAGTAGTCGACCTCCTCGAACGGCATCTGCTCCACGGGCGCGCCCGTGATAATCAGGCCGTCGTAGTGGATGTCGCGGATGTCGTCGAACGTGCGGTAGAACGTCTCCAGGTGGCCGGCGCTCACGTGCGTGGCCTCGTGCGTTTTGGTGCGCAGCAGGTCCACCTCCACCTGCAGCGGCGTGTTGGAGAGCTTGCGCATGATCTGCGTCTCGGTGGCGATCTTGGTGGGCATGAGGTTGAGGATGAGCACGCGCAGCGGACGGATGTCCTGGTGCAGCGCGCGGTACTCGGTCATGACAAAGATGTTCTCGCTCTCGAGCTGCGCGGCGGCAGGGAGGGCGTCGGGGATGCGAATGGGCATGGATGCTCCTTACGAGTCAGTTGCAGCTATGGTACAACGACCGGCCCCATCCGCGCGAGCACATCGCCCAGCGATGCCGTCAGCGGCCCAAATCACTCCAAAAGTAGAGATTACGGCATGTCCCAAAATCTGTGGCGCTTTAGCCTAGCAAAGTGGCAACAGGACGCTACAATGGTTCGACGCGAAAAACTCGGCCGAAAGGATACATATATGTACCAGACGCGTAAGATCGGGGTGGTCGGCCAGGGCCACGTAGGAGCACATGTCGCCAACAGCCTGCTCATGCAGGGCATTGCCGATGAGCTGTACCTATGCGATATCAACGAGGCCAAGGTGACGTCCGAGGTCCAGGACCTGCGCGACTCCCTTTCGTTTGTCCCGTACAACACCAAGATCGTCAACTGCTACGACCACTACGAGGAGCTGGCCTGCTGCGACGTCATCGTCAACGCCGCCGGCAAGGTCGCGCTGGCCGCCAGCAACCGCGACGGCGAGCTGTTCTTTACCACCGACGCCGCCCGCACCTTTGCCAAGCGCATCGTCGACGCCGGCTTTGACGGCATCTTCGTGAGCATCTCCAACCCCTGCGACGTCGTGTGCACCGAGCTGTGGCACCTGACCGGCTACGATCCCAAGAAGATCATCGGCTCGGGCTGCGGCCTGGACTCCGCCCGCCTGCGCACCGAGATCTCCAAGAAGGTCGGCGTGAGCCCCAAGTCCATCGACGCCTACATGATTGGCGAGCATGGCTTTAGCCAACTGGCCGCCTTTAAGGCCGCGACCATCGCCGGCAAGAGCCTCAACGAGCTTCAGGCCGAGAACCCCGACAAGTACGCCTTTGACCACATGGAGGTCGAGGAGCTCGCGCGCAAGGGCGGCTACGTAACCTACCAGGGCAAACAGTGCACCGAGTACGCCGTCGCCAACTCCGCCGCGCGCGTCTGCGCTGCCGTTCTGCACAACGAGCACGCCGTGCTTTCCGCCTCCACGCTCATGACCGGCCAGTATGGCGAGGAGGGCATCTTCACGTCCCTGCCGTGCGTGATCGGCGCCGAGGGCGTCGAGGAGGTCTACACGCTCGACCTTTCCGAGTACGAGCTCGAGGGCTTCCACAAGAGCTGCCAGCACATCCGCGACAACATCGCCCAGCTCGACTGGTGGGACACCGAGGCCTACGACGCAAAGTAGGCCGCTGGCTACCGCAACCTTGCGAATCTAAGCGCGATACTAAGCGGGCCGCGCCGGAAATCCCCGGCGCGGCCCACTTTTTTGACTCACGCAGCGCCCTTGCGAATCGAAGGTGAATGGTTTTCCCGTTACTTAGTACTGCTCGATGCCCATGTAGCGACGAATCTCGGGGCTGTGGTCGAACACCTTACCGCGGGCTGCGCGCAGCTCGCAGCTCATCGCGTAGAAGAAGATTGGCTCCAGGTACGAACGCACGCTGGCAGGCACGTCGCCCACGCCGTACTCGAGTGCGTCGAGCACCATGATCGTGTCGGTGTGCGTGTTGAGGAACGCCAGCGCGCGCTCCTCCATGGGGCGACACTCGCCCGATCCGAGCTGCACAAAGTAGAACACGCCGGGCTCGGTGGCCTCGAAGGGACCGTGGAAGTACTCGCCGGAGTGAATATAGCAGCAGTGCTGCCACTGCATCTCCATGAGCGAGCAGATGGCCATGGCATAGGTCTGGCTAAAGTTGGGGCCGGAGCCCAGGATATAGAAGAACTTGTGCTGCTGGCAGAGCTCGGCAAAGCGATCGCCCAGCTCGGCGTTGACTTTCTCGCGGGCGGCGGGCAGCAGCGCGTCCATCTGCTTAAGGCCGGCATACATGTCGGCGAGCGCCTCGTAGCCCTCCTGCTGGTCGAGCAGCTCGGCAGCCATTAGCACGCCAATGCCCTGCGGGACCTCGGCCTGCGACTCGCCCTTGCCCCACGGATAGACCCAGGTGGTCCACTTGCCGTTGTCGATCTTGGAGCCCGCGTAGTCGGTCATAGTCACGACCTCGGCGCCGGCGGCGAGCGCCATCTCGCAGGCATCGACAACCTCCTGCGTATTGCCGCTGTGGCTGCAGGCGACGACGAGCGACTTCGGCCCCAGGCTCTTGGGCGCCATCAGGCAAAACTCGCGTGCCGTGTAGACCGTCGAGGCAAACGTGGTGGCCTCGCGCTTGAGCAGCTCGTTAGCCGGCATCAGGTCGATCATCGAACCGCCGCAGGCGATCCAAAAGACGTTCTCGATCTTACCCTTGCGCTCGATAATTTCCTGAATCAGATCGTGTGCGTTCACGGTGACGCTCCTCCTTGTGTGGCGGCTTTGAACGACGGCAGCTCGTACCTGCGGTCGTTCTATGTTGTCCTATTTATAACACGTGTAATAACGCCCGTGAAGTCATCTCGGCAAATTTGTTCTATGTTGTTCTATCTATGGACGTTAGATGTCGAACACGTAGCGCGAGCCCACGATCTTTTGACGACCGAGCAGCAGGGGCCGCTCGTCCTCATCGGTAAAGTATGCCTCCATATAGAAGAGCGGCTCGCCGACCGGCACCTCCAGCAGCGGGGCCGCCTGAGCATCGGCAAGCGCAATCTCCACGGTGCAGGGGTCGGACTTGAGCGGCGCGCGGCCCGAATGCTCGGCAACGAGCGCAAAGATTGAGTTATCGGTGAGGTCCTCATCGGCCAACGTCTGCAGGTAGGGATGGTCGGCAAGCACAAAGGCGTTGTTCTCGAGCATGACGGGCACGCCATCTGCCGTGCGCACGCGCTCGACCACGATGAGCTCGCAGCCGGGCTCCACGCCAAAAAATGCCGCGTCCTCACGCGTCGCCGCAACCACCGTGCGCGACACCAGGCGCGCTCCGGCCACCATGTCGTTGGCGGCACAACCCTCGGTGAAACTCTGGACGTCGCCCTTCTGGCGAATCTTGCGTTTGAGCTTGGGAGCGCACACAAAGGTGCCCCTCCCCTGCTGGCGGTTGAGGTAGCCCGCGCGCGACAGCTCCTCGATGGCACGGCGCACGGTGATGCGCCCCACGCCGTAAGACTTCGCGAGCTCCATCTCGGAAGGAATGCGCGAGCCGGCCGCGTACACGCCGCGTGCGATCTCGCCCTTTAGGTCGTCCATGACCTGCTGGTATAGCGGCACGGCGGGCACGTCAGTACGGTCGGTCTTGTTATCGGTCGCCATCGTTACGCTCCATCCCGTGCATGCTCGGATTCAAACTCTTCTATCGCCGCCATAAACTGCTCGCCAAAGGCGTCGGCCTTTTTCTCGCCGATGCCGTTGACCTGGATAAGCTCGTCGCGCGTCTGAGGACGTAGACGGCACAGGCCGCGCAGGGCCTTGTCAGAGAAGACCATGTACGGTGCCATCTCCAGCTCGGTCGAGATCTCCTTGCGGAGTGCCCGTAGGCGCTCAAACAGCTCGGCGTCGTCGCCCACGCGCGGTCGCTGATCCAGCTCGGCCTCCTCGCGCAGCAAATCCACCGCACGGCGGGCACGGGCCGAGGCCTTGCGCTTGGACGCGCGACGCTTAACGGTAAAGGCGAACGTCTCGTCCTCGACCTCGCCGGCACGCGGGCCCAGACCCACGACCGGATACTGGCCCTGCGAGGTGGCCAGGTAGCCCCGCCCGCACAGCTGGCCGATGATGTCCTTGATGCGCCCGACCGATTCGCTCGACAGCTCACCGTAGCCGCGATCCTCGTCCAGATGCATCTGGCGAATGCGCTCGGTGTTGCCGCCGTGAAGCACGTCGGCGATCAGCGACTTGCCAAAGCGCATGGGGCGCGTGGCCACATATTGCACGGCGGCGCGGGCCATGTCGGTGACGTCCTCGACCTCGAACTGTGTGAGGCAGTTGCTGCAGTTGCCGCAACCCTCGGCGTCATCCGTGGCGGTGGCGCCCGCACCAGCCGCGGCAGCATGCTCGGCCGCGGCCTCGTCGCCAAAGTAGCGCAGCATGTATTCGCGCAGGCAGCCGGTGGTATTGCAGTAGCCCTCCATCTGGCTGAGCAGACGATATCGATTCTGGAGCGCCCACGCGCGCTGCTCGTCGTCGAGCGCCTCATCGGCAGCATCGCCGCGGTCGATCAGAAAGCGGCGCATGCGAAAATCGTTGCCGTTCCACAGCAAGTAGCAGCTGGCCGGGTCGCCATCGCGGCCGGCGCGGCCCGCCTCCTGGTAGTAGGCTTCGATGCTCTCGGGCACGTTGTTGTGGATCACGTAGCGCACGTTGGGCTTGTCGATGCCCATGCCAAAGGCGTTGGTGGCAACCATCACCTGGATATCGTCGTCGATAAAGGCGCGCTGGCTTTGGCGACGGGCGTCGTTGCCCATGCCGGCATGGTAGCGGCCAACGCGAATGCCGCTGGGGCCCAGCGCCTCGGCAAGCTCGCCCGCCAGCGCATCGACCGTCTTGCGGGTCGAGCAATACACGATACCGCTCTCGCTCGAATGCGCGATCACATAGTCGCGCACCCAGGCAGTCTTGGCCTTGTCGCCCATCTCCTCGCAACCAAAGTAGAGATTCTTGCGATCGAAGCCCGTCACCACCGTCGCAGGGTTTTGCAGGCCGAGCATCTGCTGAATATCCGCACGCACGCGTTCGGTCGCCGTGGCGGTAAACGCCGCCACGATGGGGCGCTGCGGCAGGGAATCGATGAACTCACGAATCTGCAGATAGGCGGGGCGGAAATCCTGACCCCATTGGCTTACGCAGTGGGCCTCGTCAATGGCCACGAGCGGCACGCCAATGCCGGCGGAACCCGCAGCCTCCTGCGCAAAGGCCAAAAAACGCGGCTCGAGCAAGCGCTCGGGCGCCACGTACATAAGCTGGTAGCGGCCCTCGCGCGCCCGCTTGAGCACGGTGTTTTGCTGGGCCGGAGTAAGGCTGGAGTTGAGATAGCTGGGTCGCGCACCCGCCGCGAGCAACGCACGGGTCTGGTCCTCCATAAGCGACAGCAGCGGACTCACCACAAAGGTGATGCCGGGCAGCATGAGCGCGGGCACCTGGTAGCAAATGGACTTGCCGGCACCCGTGGGCATAACACCCAGCGCATCGCGACCGGCAAGGATCGCATCGACCATGCGGTCCTGTCCCGGGCGAAACGAGGTGTAGCCAAAATAGGCGCCGAGCGTGTCGAGCGCCATCTGCTGCATGCTATCGGTCATGGTTTCCTAACGTCCAAGTCATCTGCCGCCGATTATACGCCGCCACGCGGACCGGTGCCGCACGGCTGTCGGCCACGGGCAACGCAATCCAAAAGGAACGAGCGTGGGATTTTTGGACACTTTCCCAACGGCTAATCTCTTGACAAGCACGCAAACGTCGCTGGTTGAGCATAAGTCAGCGAAAACGCCCCTAAGCGAGCAAGGTGACGTGAAAGAGGAGGGAAGCGTACTTCGGTACGCGACCGACGATTGAACGTCAGATTGCCGCTTAGGGGCGTTTGCAGCGTCGAGCCGTTACGCGGTTTGGTAAAACCGCGTAACTTACATGACCATAACGTAGCGCGATCCCACGTAGTACTGCTTACCCATCAAAACCGGCTCGCCATTGGGGCCGATAAAGCCGGCACGCAGGTTGAGCAGCGGATCGTGCGGAGCAATGCCCAGCTCAGCCGCCTGCTCGGCATTGGCACGAACGGCCTCGACCGTGCGGTAGCCAACCGAGACAATCGGCGTTCCGCCAACACGCTCGATCTCGGCAAAAATCGACTTGTCCTCAAGATCGGCCGTCAACAGCTCACGGTAGGCGTCAAACGGCACAAAGACGTTTTCCTCAAAGATGGGCTCACCATCGGCCGTACGCACGCGTTTGATATGCAGCAGCAGCGCATCCTTCTGCAGGCCAAAGAATTCCATCTCGTTTTGGCGCGCCGGCACAATCTGGCGATCGATCACATGCGCGCCCGCCTTCATGCCGTTATCGGCGCAAAGCTCGGTGAACGTCTGCAGCGTCGAGGCGTGGAACTGGCGGTTGATGTGCGGCGTGGAGACAAAGGTGCCGCGGCCCTGCTGCTTAACCAGATAGCCGTCGGAACACAGTTCCTCGACGGCACGGCGCACCGTAATACGGCTCACCTCGTACTGTTCGGCAAGCTCAAGCTCGGACGGAATGCGCTCCTTGGGTGCATAAACCCCTTTCTCGATTGCATCCTTGATCTCGTCATAAATCTGCTGGTAAAGCGGTGCATTTTTGGGTGTGGGCATATCTGATCACTCTTATCAAAATAGCGAAATAACTAATACGTATATAACGTCTTTTTATATGTTATCTCAGTTTGATAAAACGATACACCACATACAGCAAATCCTTACTTGCCGTCGTCCTGCTGCAGACTGTCCTGCTCGCTGAGGCGCGCCTGCCTGCTGGCCATGCGCGCGGGCTTGTCGGGATCGGGTACGGCCGTGGGCATGGGCTCGTCGACATGACCGCCCCACCAGCCGCCCACGAAGTTGAGCGTGTGGAACACATTGATCACGGCGCCGGGATCAATATCGCACACCAGCTTGATAATGTCCTGGCTCTCGTAGGTCGAGACAACGGCGTGCAGCAGATACATCTTTTCGCGGCTGTATCCGCCAATGACCTCGGCGCAGCTAATGCCATGCTGAAAATGGTCAACATAGGCTGTCATGACCTCGTCTGCCTTGCGTGTCGTGATCTGCAGCGTCACACGGTCGTAGCGTCGGTAGAAACTGTCGATGGTCTTGGTCGAAATAAACTGGAACACGATGGAATACGCCGCATTGTCCCAGCCAAACATAAAGCCAAAGATCGCCAGGATAGCGCAGTTAAAGCCAAAGATGACGCCCCAGATGGTCTTGCCTGTATGGTTGGAAACCCACAGCGCGATAAAGTCGGTGCCGCCGGTGGATGCGCCGGACTTAAGCGCGATGGCGGCGCCCAGGCCCGAGACCACGCCGCCAAAGATGATGAGCATGATCTTGTCGCCCAAAAACGGGGCAAAGTGAAAGATGTTGAGGAACAGCGACGAGAGCATGACCTGCATCATCGAGAAGATGACGAAGCGCTTGCTGATGCCGCTCCAGCATAGGAGCGCCACAGGGATGTTGAGCGCAAGCATACCGAGTGAGATGTCGATGTGAACGCCGCCCAGCGAGGTAACGCGATCGAGCAGGACCGCGACGCCGGTAAGACCGCTCGGAAGCAGGTCGGCGGGCCGAATGAACGCCTGGATCAGAAATGTCTGGAGAACGGCGGAAATGGCGACCGCCACGGCGGTAATGGCGCGGCGGACGATGGTGAGGCGGCCGAGCACGAGCACGCGGTCCGTGAGCTGTTCGATGGCGTTCGCCACGCAGGCTCCTTTCGAAGGCAGATGTAGTTGTGGGGCATGCCCGCGATTGTAGCATGGAGCGTGCGAGGGCGCTTCAATTCACCCTCTCTCGACAACCATCAGAAGGACCGTGAGGCCACTCAAAAGAAAAACGCCGTGAAGAAAGCGATCCCTTCACGGCGAATTCGGCATTTGCCCAGATAAAACCTGCCAAAATAAACCTGTCCCTAAATGGCAGATAGGATGTCGGTCAGGTTGTCGATGACAACGTCGGCGGCGGACTGATCCAGGTTGACGCCCTCGTGCGGACGCAGTGCCAGGACGCGGGCGCCGGAGCGCTTACCGGCCTCGATGCCCAAAGGCGAGTCCTCGATAACCAGGCACTCGGCAGGCTCCACCCCCAGCGTCTCCATGGCACGCAGGTAGATCTCGGGGTCGGGCTTAAACGCACTGCACTCGTGACCGCTGATGGTGTAGTCCAGCACGTCGGCAATACCGGCAATCCCCACCAGCTCGTCAATGAGCTCGCGATAGGACGAGCTTGCGATGGCACACTTCACGCCGCGCTCGTGCAGCTCACGCATCACCGGCTCCGTCTGCTCGTTGAGAAGCTCGGTATACGGAACGGGGTGGTCCAGGCTGTAGACCTGCTTGTACTCCACGCGCAGGCGCTCGCGCAGCTCAACATCGTCGGGCACCAGCGCCTTCCAGATGGCAGGCTCGTTAGACCCCGAAAGATCGGGGATCTCGTCAAAGTGGAAGCCCTTCTCTTCCATAAATGCCACGCGGCGACGGTTGTAGAACCACTCGGTATCGACCAGCACGCCGTCCATGTCAAACAGCACTGCCTTGATCATACGCATCTCCTTTCGATAGCAAAAAAGGGGACGGGGCGCAAACCCCATCCCCTCTCAATCAACCCGTAAGGTCTACTTACTTGTGATTAGTAGGAAAGCTTCCACATGTAGCGACGCATGGTCAGCGGGTGCTGACGGGCCTCGGCGATCTGGTTGCCGTACTCGCGCATAACGGCGAGGTGCAGCAGCGGGTTGAAGTAGGTGACAACGCTCGCGGGCACGGCGTCGGCCAGGCCGTAGTCCTTGGAGTCGATCAGAGCGACCTTGGCGCCCATGCGCTTAAGGAAGGTGAGGGCGCGGGCGTCCATCGGACGGGTGGCACCGTCGGACATGAAGAAGACGTAGGGCTTACCCTCGGTGGAAACCTCGAACGGGCCGTGGAAGTACTCGCCGGTGTTGTAGGCGGCGGCGTCGATCCACTGCATCTCGGTGAACAGGAAGGCGGCGTGAGAATAAGCCATCTTCTCGGAGGCACCGGAGGCCATGAAGTAGATCATCTCGTCGTCCTTGAAGTCCTGGGCGAACTGCTTGGCAAGACCCTTGGCGGACTGAGCGGCGTTCTCGCAGAGCTCGAAGACGTTGGTGAGGCCGGTGATCATGTCCTCGTAGTGGTCATAGCCCTCGGTCTGCTGAAGGATCTCGAGAGCAAGGGCGATGGCGTAGCCGGGCTTCTCGCACTTGGCAGCGTAGTTGGCATGGAAGCCGTGAACGATGACGTGGTCGGCGTCGACGGTCAGAGCGGAGCCGGCCTTGTTGGTGAGGGAGACGACCGGGCAGTTGTGCTTCTTGGCGGTCTTGTTGGCCTCGACGGTCTCGGGCGTGGAGCCACCGAGGGAGCAGGTGATCACGAAGGTGTGCTCGTTGACCCAGGAAGGCGTGTCGTAGTTGAACTCGTTAGCGGTGAAGATCTGAACGTTCAGCTTGTCCGTGTTGTTGGCCAGGAAGTACTTGGCAGGGTAAAGGTCGGACATGGAAGCACCGCAGCCGACGAAGGCGACGCTGTGGATCTCGTGGTTGGACAGGACGTCAGCGACGATCTGCTTAGGGAGGTTAAGGTCGATCTCGTACATCTGACACATTCCTTTCGATTTTTTGCGGCGCCACATTGCCGGGCGCTCGCAGGGTTACCGTGGTTTGGACCGAGTCGCCGGCCCGTTGAGGATGTGGCAAAGGAACTGTCCCTTTGTCACATTTAGGGATGGAAGCCTGCCTGGGGTATGGGATGCCAGGCAGGCCCCCGGGGGAAAGCGGTTAGGCGCTTGGTCGCGACTAGGCCAGGATGCCGGCCGCGGAGAGGGCGATGCCGCCCACGATGGCGATCACGAGAAGCCAACCGGTGTTGACGTTCTTCTTGATGAGCCAGTACATAAGGCCGGTGAGGCCAAGGGAGATCATCTGGGGCATCATGCCGTCCAGGATGTCCTGGATCACGACGGTACCCTCAGCGAACTGCAGCGGGGTGGTGGCGCCGATCAGCGTAGCGATCATGCCGCCCACGGACATAAGACCCACGATGCCGCAGACATACATGAGCTTCTCCATGAGGTCGCCACCCTGGAGCTTGCTCAGGTACTCGTGGCCGCCCTGGTAGCCGATCTTGGCAGCGAACCACGTGATCAGCACGGAGGGCACGATGGAGATGAGCATGGCCAGGATCGGACCCATGATGGAGCCCTGCTGAGCCAGCTGAACGCCCAGGCCAAAGGCGATAACGCGGATGGTGCCCTGGAAGAAGGAGTCACCGATGCCGGAAAGCGGGCCCATGAGGGAGGTCTTGACCGCGTTAATCGAATCGGGATCGAAGTTCTCGGGATCCTTGGCGTACTCCTCCTCCATGGAGGCGGCGAGGCCCAGGATGAAAGCGCTCGTCTGCGGGGTGCAGTTGTAGAACGCCATGTGACGGTGGTAAGCCTCTTTCTTAGCAGCGAGCTGCTTGGGGTCGGACTCGTCCGGATAGAGGCGATCGAGCGTGGGGACCATGCCGTAGAGGAAGCCCATGTTCATCTGACGCTCGTAGTTCCAAGAGGCCTGGATGGCCCAGGAGCGCCAGAAGAACTGGCTGACCTTCTTGTTCAGGGACACGTCCTTGGTTGCGGTTGCCATAGTGTGTTCCTCCTTAGTCTTCGTCGTCTTCGAGCGGATCGTAGTCGGAATCGACACCGGCGGCTGCATGGGAGCCATTGAACTTGAAGCCCATGAAGACGATAGCCAGGCACACACCGATCAGAGCGACCGCGATGACGGACAGGTTGAGGTAGGCGGCGAGCAGGAAGCCGATGAACAGGAACGGGGTCATACCCTTCTTGATCATCATGGTGAGCAGCAGGGCCAGACCGTAGGCGGTCATGATCTTGGTCGAGACGTTCAGACCAACGGACAGCCACTCGGGAACCATGTTGACGATGGCTTGGACCAGGTCGGTACCGACAAAGACGGCCAGGAAGATCGGCAGGAAGTACATGATGGCGTACAGACCGGAGCCGGCGCAGATGTGCATACGGTAGGCGGTCTTGAACTTGCCGTTATCAATCGCGCTATCGGCCACATGGGTGAGGGCGGCGATGATGGAACGGAACACGATGCCGAGGAGCTGACCCAGGACGGCGACCGGGATGGCGATCGTCATGGCGGTCTCGGCGGAAGCATCGGTCAGGCACGCAAAGGCAGCGGCCACGATGCCGCCCAGGACCATATCGGGCGGAACGGCAGCGCCGACCTGCACCAGGCCCATGGACACGAGCTCGACGGCGGCACCGACGGCAAGGCCGGTGGGCACATCGCCCAGCAGCAGACCGACGAGCGTAGCGCCAACGAGGGGCTGCTCGAAGTTAAGACGACCGAGCAGGCGGGAGTCCCACATGCAGAACACGCCGACGAGGCCGACGAGCACCGCACTGATGAACGTATTCATACCCTTCTCCTTTCAGTCAGGCAAAAGCCTGGTTGATTACAGCTTGGCGTCGATGTCGACGCTCTGATACGTAGGGGTCTGCTGGACATAGAGCTTGATGCCCATGTCGAGCAGCTGGTTGACGTCGGCCTTCTGGGTGGCGTCGAGGAAGACGGAGCTGTCCTTGCCGCCAATCTGATCGGCACCGTCGTGGTTGGCGGTGGCGCCCAGGTTGATGGCGTCGAGCTTGTAGCCCTGGCAGAACTGCAGCATCTCGGCCGTGTTGCCAAAGACGAACATCACGCGCTCACCGAGGGTGTTGAGCTTGTCCATCTTGGCGAGGGCACGCTCGACGGTGAAGACGTTCAGGCGCACGCCCTGGGGCTTGGCCAGCTTAAGAGCGCCCTTCTTGATGTCATCGTTGGCGGCAGCGTTGTCGACGACGATGATGCGCTCGGCCTGAACCTTGGTGGTCCAGGTAAAGACGACCTGGCCGTGCAGCAGACGGTAGTCAAGACGTGCGAGGACGATCTTGGCGGGACCGGAGCTGTGACGGGATGCCTTGGCCTTCTTGGCGGGAGCCGCGGCGGCCTCGACCGGTGCGTTGGGGTTGGTCAGACCGGTGCGGGCCTCGTTGATGAGGGCTGCGAGCTCGGCACCCTTGACGGGGACGGGGCTCATAGCAAGCGTGAGCGCCAGCGGGATGTTGAAACCACTGACAACCGTGAACTTCGTGCCGTTCTTGGAAAGCTCGACCATGTTGTTGTTGACCGAGCTGCCGAGCATATCGGTCAGCACATAGACGGTGTCGTCCGCGTTGAACGTGGCGATCATGGCGTCCACCTTATTGGTGATGGGCTCCTTGTCGTCACGAGCAAGCGACACGACGTGGACGTTCGACACGTCGCCGAGAACCATCTCGAGCGTGTCTTTGGCGCCTGCGGCCAGGCCGCCATGAGATGCGAGAATGATCTGATTCATCTTGCCTCCTCCTTTTCGTTATGGTCATTATAACGTCTTATACGTTGCGGATATTGCTAATTAGTATAAAGACCGTTCGCGGGTGAAAAACGACCGTTGACGGGTTTAACGCAATCGAAACGATGGTCTTGGGTAGGCCGGCGCTGGCTGGATAACCCCAGGTCGGACGCCGCGCGCAACCCCCTATCGCACGAAGTACCAGGGGCTTTCCTGCACGGTGGGCTCCAGCGCAATGCCCGTGCGCTCGCGGAAGAGATCCATGTCCTGCGATTTCTCCGTCCACCACGCGTTGGGCTTAAAGGTCATGCTCTCAACGACATGACCGACAAACACACTGTTACGCAGCTTGGAAAAGTCGGTGTTCATAATCACGATGGACGCGAGCACCAAAACGATGCCCAGAACTTTGATCGCGCCGGCGGGCTCGGCGTAGACACCAATGCCCAGCAGTACGGTGACGACTGTCTCGAATGACATTACGACGGGAACTTTCGACGTCTCGAGCCCCATGGACAGACCCTGCATATATAAGATGTAAGCCACGGCTGTGGGGATGAGTCCAAAGCCAAGGAACAGCAGCAGCAGCTGTGGCGACATTGCCGCGGCGACATCCGGCCACGGAGCCGCGATAGCTGCCATAACCGCACCGCCAAAAACAAAGCCCCAAAACGTGACAGCCAGCGGGTGGACCGTCTTGGTTGCTATCCGGCTAAACACCGCGAGCGACGCACCACAAAGGCCTGCAATCACGCCCGACGTGACGCCCCAAACCGAAAAATGAAAACCGGAAAGGTCGCCATTGGTCACCGCAAGCACACAGCCAACGATGTTAAAGACAATGGCAACGAGCTTGTTGAGGGTCACGTCCTCGCGATAAAGGACGCGGCCGAGCGCGACGCCAAACACCGGCGACGTGTAGAGCAGCACCGATGCCGTGGACATGCCCACCTCGCGCATGCACTCGTAATAGCAGGTGTTGGCGGCAGCCAAACCGACGATACCGACAAGCGCGCAGGAAACAAGCTCTTTAGGGCTTGCCTTGAACAGGGTCAGCGGACCCTGAACCACGGTAGACCCCTCACCCGGACGGCAGCCCATAAACATCAGGACCGGCGCCAAGATAAGCGCTCCGACCAACAAGCGAAAGGCAGCCATGCTCTGGGACGAAACGCCCATGGCCGAGATGCCGTTTACAAAGATTCCGATGCTGCCCCACATAAGCGCGGCGATCAGCACCAGCACATAGCCCAGATTGCTCCTCTTCAACGCAGCCTCCTCAGTATTATTTCCAATATGTTTCATGCTACGTTATAGTCGTTATATATATTTTTCAAGGCACAAATCGGCGGACGGGAAATCTCTCGACACAAGGAGTGTCCCCAACTGCCGGCACAAAAGGAACATCCCTAACTGCCGGCAGAAAGGGAACGTCCCCAAGTGCCGCTCTAGCAGTTGCGGTGAAATAGTTCTCAAACAGAGGCTTCACACTCCCAAACAGGAACTATTCCACCGCAACTCATGAGGGGTATTGGGCTGTTAGGCCGCTCTATCCCTTAGTAATCCAGCTTCCACATGTAACGGCGCGTCATGTAGTCCTTGTGGGTGACGGCGGAGAGCGCACGCATGTAGACGTTGTTGAGGATCGGGGCAAAGATCAGGTGGTTGAAGTACTCGCTCACGCTGTCCTTGATGTCGTTGAGGCCGAGCTCCTTGGCGTCGAGCTGGTAGACGCGCTCACCACCGTACTGGTTGACAAAGCGAATGCCGCGCTCGTCGTTGCAGCGGCTGCGGCCGACGCTGATGAGCTGGAACAGCGAGGTACGCTTGTCCAGGATCTCGAAGGGGCCGTGGAAGAAGTCGCAGGTGTTGATGGTGCAGGAGTCGATCTGCAGCATCTCCTGCACGTTGCAGATGCTAAAGACGTAGGCGGCACCAAAGAGCGGGCCCTGAGCCATCACGTTGATGCAGGGCTTGTCGGCGTTCTGCTCGGCCCACTTGGCAGCGAGCGGACGGGTGTACTCGACAGCCTTGCGATAGATGGGGTCGACCAAGTCGAAGGCGGCCATAGCGGCCTCGTACTCGGCATAGCCCTCGGTCTGCTGCGTAAGCTCCATAGCAATCATGGTCACGACGGCGGAGTTGGTGCGGCCCATGCAGGACTCGTCGATGGCCAGGCTGTCGTACTGGATCTTGTAGTCGCAGACCTCGGTGAGGCCGGACTCGTCAACATAGATGGCGATGGTGCTGGCGCCGTGGTTCTTGGCGACCTGGGCGGCGACGATGGTCTCCTTGGTGCCGCGCATGGACACGACGACGGCCAGGGTGTTCTCGTTGACGTAGGCAGGCGTGGCGTGCACGAACTCGTTGCTGGTGTAGCTGGAGCTCACGACCTGCGTGGCCTCGTGCTCCATAAAGTACTGGGCAGGATAGTTGCCGCCGTTGGATCCACCGGCGCCAATCCACACGACGCGCTTGATGCCGCCCTTGTCTGCCTTGTCAGCCAAAACCTGGGAGACGACGTCCTTAACCTGTTCCTGAGTAGTCATCGTGCATCAGCCTTTCTTCTCGTTTGATGCTCTCGATGGCATACAAGTTACATACATGTTTTGGTTATGTCGACTAGTTGTATGCTATATTTGTCTTAGAAATTTTGCTGGTAAAGTTTTCGGCAAGCCATTACCAGCGGTTTTGTTGTCATGTTGGATACATGCTTGGTTCTGTAAGCATACAAGTTAGATACAGGTTGTTCGCATGAGCACTTCGTCGAAAAAGAACTTGACCCAATACGAGCGTCTGGCGGCAACGCTTCGCGACCGCATTGCCGCCGGCACCTACGCCCGCGGAGATAAACTGCCGTCCGAGATGGAACTCATGGACGAATCGGGCCTGTCGCGCAGCACCGTGCGCCACGCGCTTAAGGTACTCGTTGATGAGGGTCTGCTTCGCACCGAACGCGGGCGCGGTGCCTTTGTGGCCGACACGCCGGCGCTCCACGAGAACAACCTGGTGTTTTCGAGCTACACGGCACAGGTCCAGGGTCAGGGCATGAAGCCCACCACACGCACGGTTGACTCGGGCTTTGCCAAGGCCGCCGGCGACGTGGCCAAGTTTTTTGATGTGCCCGCGGGCAGCAAGCTCGTCAAACTTGTCCGCCTGCGCTATCTGGACGATGCCCCGCTGTGCCTGGAGACCACCTACCTGGCGCCGAGCTTTGCCCCGCTCATCGATCGCGATATCAACGGATCGCTCTACGCCACGCTGCGCCAGGAGTTCCATCGCGCGCCGGCGCAGGGGCACAAGACCTTTGAGGTGTGCTATGCATCGCAAAACGAGGCGTTTTTGCTCAACGTCGAGCGCGGGCAGGCGCTAATCCTGATCACCGACTACGTCTACGACGCCGACGGCCGCCCGCTCCATATCTCCAAGCGTATCCAGCGCACCGACCGCGCCAAATACACCGAGCCCATCGGCTAACCACCACAAAGGGACAGGCACCTTCGTGGTGGTTTTAGGCGGGAAGGTCGGGGAACCAGGTTGGTTTGGGCTGGTTGGGGGTGCGCTCGGCCAGGACCAGCTCCATCCAGCACATGTCGTACCAGCGGCCGAACTTTTGGGCACAGCGGTCGAAAGCACCCACCAAGCGATATCCCATATGGGCATGGAAGTCCTGACTGTTGTGCGTTAGATACTCGTCGTCCTTGTCGTGCGGCACGGCGATGAGCGCGCACATGTTGGTGATGCCCATCGCGATCAGGCACTGCTTGAGCGCATCGTGCAGCTTGCGGCCCAGCCCGCCGTGGCGCACGTCGCGCGCCAGGTAGATCGATGTCTCGACCGACCAGTCGTATGCCTCGCGGCTGTTAAGCGGACTCACATAGGCATAGCCTACCGGACGCCCGTCCAACTCCATCACCAGATACGGATAGCGCCTGAGCGTACGCTCGATTCGCCCGGCGAACTCCTCAACGCTCGGCACCTCGTATTCGCAGGTAATCGCCGTCTGACGCACATACGGCTCATAGATGGCAAGCAACGCCGGCGCGTCTTCGGGCGTCGCCAGACGAATCGTCGGCTCGGACATCTCGGTCATACAACCCTTCTCTCTCAAAAACAAAGGCCGCCTTGCGCCAAACCCAGCGCAAGGCGGCCCCTCGTCATTACATCAGGCTACAGGACAGCCGCCAGCGCGTCGATGTCCTCCTGCGTCGTGGCCCAGCTGGTGCAAAAGCGCACCACCGTGTGGATATCGTCGTACTTTTCCCAGTACTCGATCGCCGCATGCTCGCGAATGCGGGCCATGTCCTCGTTGGGCAGAATCACGAACTGCTGGTTTGTGGGCGTCTCCAAGAAGAACCGGTAGCCGTGCTCGTGCAGCACGCGACGAAGCGCCTGCGCGGTTTCGATCGCCTGACGGCCAATCTCAAAATACAGGCCATCGGTAAAGAGCGCCTCAAACTGCACGCCCGTCAGGCGGCCCTTGGCCAACAGCGCGCCGTGCTGCTTAATACGCGGAATGGGATGCGCCGGAGCGTGCATGCCGCAGAACACCACAGCCTCGCCGCAAAGCGCGCCGCACTTGGTGCCGCCGATGTAGAACACGTCGCACAGCTGCGCCAGCTCGGGCAGGGTAATGTCGCACTCATCGGCCGCCAGTGCATAGGCCAGACGAGCACCGTCCACAAACAGCGGAATCTCGCGCTTCTGGCACACCGCGTGAATCGCCGCGAGCTCGGCCTTGGAGTACAGCGTGCCGTACTCGGTCGATAGACTCACGTACACGGCGCCCGGGAACACCGTGTGCTCGTAGCTCTCGTTTTCGTAGAACACCTGGATATAGTTCTCGAGATCCTCGGCGTGCATCTTGCCCTCGTAGCCGGGGATGGTGAGCACCTTGTGGCCGCCAAACTCGATGGCTCCTGCCTCGTGGCAGGCGACGTGGCCAGTCTCGGCGGCAACCACGCCCTCGTACGGCGCGAGCAGCATGTCGATCACCGTCGCGTTGGCTTGCGTGCCGCCCACCAGAAAAAACACGTCGACATCGGGGGCCTGGCAGGCCTCGCGAATAAGCTGCTTGGCACGCTCGGTGTGCGCATCGGTGCCGTAGCCAGGCTGCGGCTCCATGTTGGTGTCGACGAGCGCCTGCAGCACCGCCGGATGTGCGCCGTGGGAATAGTCGTTGTTAAACGCGAGCATGACAATCCTCTCTTACCAGGTATCGTCCAGATGATTCAGGTGGGGCTATTGTACGCCGTTGGGATAGGCAATGCGCGCGGCGAGGCATTCAAGCGCCAACACCAGGGCAAAGCCGCAGCTCACGTCAGTCAAAAAGTGTGCACCGATCACGATACGGCCAAAGGCGACGAGCGCCGCGACCACGGCCGCGACCCAAAAGACAACGCGGCGTCGCGACGGCTTTTCCTTAAAGGACGCCGCAGGAAGCCCGGCGAGCATAAGGCCGATCGCCGCGTGCGCCGTGTGTCCGCTCGCAAACGACTTAAAGCCGTCCTTGATCACGCCGGCGGCGATATATGACCACTTATCGGGGTTACCGATCACCCACCACGGCTGAAAATTGAGTCCCTGCGTCACCTCGATCACGCGCATGCGCGGACGCGACCACAGCGGCTTGACGATCACGTTGAGGATAATGGCCTGAGCGACCCACACGGCAAGCACCATCAATGCCCAGCGTGTGAGCTCTTTGGGCTCGGTGTCGCGCGTGAGGCGATAGACAATGAGGTTGGCGGCGATGACCAGCACAAACGTCAGCACCAGCTGAAACGCGATGAGTTTGCCGCCGACACGCTGCGATCCGACAATCTCGTAGCCGAGCAGGCCCACGTTGATGAGAATGCCCAGCGCGGCGAGCCACTTGCTTGCCTTGGAATCGGGACGCACCGCGCGCACGAGCATAACGCCCGCAATGCTCGCCGTCAGCTCAAACGGCAACTCGCCGGCAGCCTCGATAAAGCGACCGTACATGCTGCCGATGTTGAGCAGCGCGCTCGAGATCTGATAATCGAAGAAGCTGCCCACGCCCAGGCAAAGGGCAAGGATAACCGCGATAGCAGCGGCGTCTTTCTTGTAGATGTACCCGAACATGCTTTCCTTTCGATGGAACCAGATTGCCCAAATGGGGCGTTTGCAGCGCCGACCCGTTAGTCGTCGTCGCTGGCACCCAGCTGCTGCAGCAGCATGAGTGCGGCCGCCACGGGACCGGTGCCGTCGTTGGCGTCGAGACCGCGGCCCAGGCCGCTGCCCACACCGGCGCCCGCCTTGTAGGGCACCGACAGCTTGCGGCTCTTGGGAAAGTTCACCGCGCCATAGCGATTCTTGAACTCAAAGGCCACCTTCTTGGGAACGTCAACCCCCAGGAAGGTGATGCGACCGCCGCTGAGCGTGACGCTCTCGAGCCCCAAGCGCTCGCCGCGGATACGGATAC
>CAJMOC010000008.1:0-71635 GCA_905214945.1 uncultured bacterium | reverse complement strand
TTGCCGTTCCCGATATCGTGCCGCTGCCGCAGGACGTGGTGGATGGCTGCGAGGCCGTGCTCGATACGCTGTTCGATCTGACGGCGGCGGTCAAGGCCGTGCGCTAGCGTTTGCACGCGAGTCGCCATGTCCCGCGCCCGATCCCGCGGGACGGTGACGGCAACTTTAAGTCTGCGGTTGTCGAGGGCGAGAACGTTGACGGCCCGACTCACCATATGGCTGCCTGCCTAGGCAGCAAGGCCGACGCGATCCTTAAGGTCGCCAAGATTTTGAAAGTGCCTGTCGAGGTCGTTTGCCGCTAACGGTGACCGCGCGGGGGCACTGTTCTAAAAAATGGAATTGAATCCATTTTTGCAAAAAAGTTAATGAAAAATGGATTACATTCTATAAATATCCGTAGCCGCAGGTCCGGCTAAACGGGGAGGGAACATGGGGCCAGCAAAACGCCGCAGCGGGACTGTTCCCGTTGCGGCGTTTTTTGTTACAGGTAGGCGCCCAGGTTGATGTCGGTTATTGGGGCCGCGGATGGGCCCGTCGGGTGCTGCTCGGCCTTTTGGGTGCTCACACGTTCGAGCAAGAAGGGGCGCACGAGCTCCTGACGGTTAATGTCCTCGGCGGCCGTGGCCGTGGTGACGGTGCGCGCGGCGGAGCCGATGCGGACTCGTTTGGTCTTGGCGGCAGGCTTATCCTCGATCTGCTCCATGAGCAGCTGAACGCCCTTGCGGCCAATCTCGTAGCCTGGGGGTGCTACCGTGGTGAGCGGGACCGATCCGCTCCAAGCGAGCGGGTTGCCGTCGCAGCCGGCCACGCGGACCTGGCCGGGGACGGAAATGCCTTTGTCGGTCAGCGCCGAGATAACGCCCGAGGCCAATACGTCGGTCAGGCCGATGACAAAATCGGGGCGCTCGTCAGCAGGGCGTTCGGCAATCTGGGTACCGATGCTGTAGCCGTCGGCTGCGGTATTCCACTCCCCGGCATCGATGACCTCAATTTTGATATCAGGATGCAGGGCAAGTGCCTTGTGGATGCCAAGGACGCGCAGGCCGAGCTGCATAAATGCCGCTCGGCCCACAACGGTGATATGGCGTGCGCCGCGGGCGATGGCGAGCTCGGCGATAATACGCCCCTGTGCCTCGTTGTCGGCGGCCACGTAGTAACCGGGCTCGGAGCAATGGATGTCCAGATAGACGATCGGCACGGGCATCTTGGTCATAGCGGGGTGCCAGTCGGGGGACGCCATGGGCTGAACCATGACGCCGGACATCTGCGTGCCCATAAAATAGCGCAGGTAATGATCCTCGAGAATATCGTCGTTATCGGCATTGGCGATGAGCAGATCGTAGCCGTGCTTGCGGGCCTCGTTGTGGGCGCCGCTGGCGATTTGGAGCGAAAAGCCGTGGTCGAGACGGGGGAGCACCAGGCCAAAGGACTTGGTGGCGCCGCCCGCGAGCTGACGAGCGCTTTGGTTGGGCAGGTAGCCCAGGCGATTGATGGTCTCGTTGATGAGCCTGAGGGTCTCGGGGCGCAACTTCTCGGGATGGTTGAGCGCGTTGGAAACCGTGCCAAGCGAAACCCCGGCCTCGCGCGCGACGTCGCTGATTTTAACCTTTGCCATAGCGGCCCCTTTGATGCGTTTCAAGTACAAGCCAGATTGTAGCATCCTAAACCAACCAAAAAGTGACAGGTTTATTTTGGCAGGTTTTATCTGGGGAAACGCCGTTGCCAGCGCGACCACCACAAAGGTGCCTGTCCCCATTGTGGCGGTTTGGACCGGCTGGGCATGTGTGTATCGGGTGGTATCTAAGTTGAGATACCACATCTGGTATATCAGCTTGCGCCTGCGTGAGTACAATACTCGAACGTTATGCGTCTCAGCGCCCCTTGTGCGTGGACGTCTTGCAGTCACGCGAACGAAGGGATTTATCCTATGTGCGGAATCGTCGGCTACACCGGCTCTGATATTGCAAAGAACATCCTGGTCACGGGCCTCAAGCGCATGGAGTATCGCGGCTATGACTCCTCGGGCGTCGCGCTCGAGGTGGGCGAGGGCGCCGCGGCGCACCTCGACGTCATCCGCCGCGTGGGCAAGGTCGCGGGCTTGGAGAGCGAGCTTTCCAACATTGACAGCGACGCTACCTGCGGTATCGGCCACACCCGTTGGGCCACCCACGGCAGGCCCTCCGTCGTTAACGCTCACCCCCACACCAGCTGCGACGGTCGTATCGCCATCGTCCACAACGGCATCATCGAGAACTTCGCCGAGCTGCGCGAAGAGCTGGAGGGCCGCGGCCATCACTTTAAGAGCGAGACCGATACCGAGGTCTTCGCGCATCTGATCGAAGAGGCTTATGCCGAGACGCACGACCTGATGGCCTCTGTGCGCGAGGCGTGCACCCACGTGGTCGGTGCCTATGGTCTGGCCGCCGTGTGCGCTGACGAGCCCGGCGTGATCGCCGTGGCCCGCAAGGATTCCCCGATCGTGGTCGGCGCGGGCGAGACCGGCGCCTATGTCGCCTCCGATGTCATCGCGCTCATCGACGCCACCCGCGATGTCGTGGTGCTCGAGGACGGTCAGTTTGCCAAGCTCACGCCCGCAGGCGTCGAGTACACCGACGAGGCTGGCAACGTTATCGAGCCCAAGGTCACCCACATCGACTGGGACCTGGACATGGCAGAAAAGGGCGGTTATCCCGACTTTATGCTCAAGGAAATCCACGAGCAGCCGCGCGTCGTGCGCGACACGCTGGTCGGTCGTATGACGCCGGCCGGCGAGCTTGACATCGACGAACTGGGCCTTTCGCTCGAGGAACTCAACGACATCGACCGCGTCTACGTGATCGCTTGCGGCACCAGCTATCACGCCGGTCTCATTGCCAAGAATCTCATCGAGGGCTGGGCTCGCATCCCCACCGAGGTTGAGGCGGCCAGCGAGTTCCGCTATCGCAATCCCATCATTACGCCGACGACGCTTGTCGTTGCCGTGTCCCAGTCGGGCGAGACGGCCGATACCCTTGCCGCCATTCGCGACGCGCGCATCAAGGGTGCCAAGGTCTTCGGCATCACCAACGTGGTGGGCAGCCCCGTGGCGCGTGAGAGCGACGGCGTCATCTACACTAAGGCCAACAAGGAGATCGCGGTCGCCTCGACCAAGAGCTTCATCGGCCAGGTCGTGAGCCTTGCGCTTTTGGCTCTGCTGCTAGCGCAGGTCAAGTACCGCCTGACCACCAAGCAGGCGCGCATGCTGTTCCGCGAGCTTTCCGATACGGCCGAGCAGATCCAGTGGATTTTGGATACCCAGACCGAGGCCGTGCATGAGGCCGCCCTGCTGTGCAAGGACGCGCAGTCCGCACTGTTCGTGGGTCGCGGCATGGGTGCCGCTATTTCCTACGAGGGCGCGCTTAAGCTCAAAGAGGTCAGCTACCTGCACGCCGAGGCCTACGCCGCCGGCGAGATGAAGCACGGCCCCATCGCCCTGATCGACCCGGGCTTCCCCGTCATCGCCGTGGCCACCAAGAGCGCCACCTACGACAAGACCGTGTCGAACCTTATGGAGTGCAAGGCACGCGGCGCCAAGGTCATCGTCGTTGCCACCGAGGGCGACGAGGAGATCAACAAGATCGCCGACTGTATTATCCGCGTGCCAACAGTCCGCGACGTGTTCAGCCCCATCACGGCGAGCGTCCCGCTGCAGCTGCTCGCCCGCGAGGTCGCCATCCTGCGCGGCTGCGACGTCGACCAGCCTCGAAACCTCGCCAAGAGCGTGACCGTGGAATAATTGTTGTTCCGCCGTTCTGCCGAACGGCGGACCTGCTGACGCTGCGCGAGCCGCATTCACGCCAATCTGACGTTCAATTTCGAGGGCGCGACCAGAAGGTCAGCGCCCTCTCATTTCACGTCACCTTGGCGCAAATGCGGCTCGCTCGCTTTTGGTAACTGACATCAAGTACTCCATTGCTGGTGCCCCCTAACGATCAAGGCCCGGCTCCGTTGTAGCGGAGCCGGGCCTTGTTGTATTTGCCCGGATAAAACCTGCCAAAATAAACCTGTCCCTTTTTGGCAGGTTAGCGGAGCTTGCTGGTCTCGAAGTACTTGGGATATTGGTCCAGGACCTCGGTCTGGTTGCGGAACATCATATGCAGGTGCTTGCTGACCAAAAAGCTCGCTTCGATGGGGTCGCGACCGGCGATAGCGCGGCGAATCTGCTTGTGCTCGTTCACGATGTCCTGATTGTCGAGAACCTGCGTGGCGGCGCGCAGCCAGCGGAAGCGCTCCAGGTCGGCATTGGTCTCCTCGAGCCACGACCACACGGTGCTGCGGCATGCGATGCTAAAAATCATGTGATGCATGAGGTTGTCGCTCAAAAAGAAACCGATGCGATCCTCTTCGGCCATGGCCTTTTCCTGCAGCGCGATGGCGCGGTCGAGCTGCTCGATGCCTGCCGAGGTGGCACGGGCGCAGCACTCCACAATTACCTGCTTTTCCAGGTGCTCGCGAATGTAGCAGGCACTCTCGGCAAGGGTGAGGTTGATGGGCGAGACATAGGTGCCACTTTGGGGCACGGTACGCACCAGGCCTTCCTGCGCCAAACGAACCAAAGCCTCGCGCACGGGGGTGCGCCCCATATCTAGGTCGTCGCAAAGCTGCTTGACGCCTAGCTTTTCGCCCGGCTTGTAGTCAAGGTAGACGATTTTGCGTCGAATGGTGTGGTAGGACTGGTCCTGTAGGCTCGTTTCCTGCTCGCCGACGTGCATCGATTCTTCCATAGCGCCTCGCAACTGTTCTATCAAACTCATATGTCAGTTGTTAATTATGCCGCGATCAGCTTTCCGCGGTGGGTAATTCGGCTGTCGCCCGAGAACTATTGCGGCATCTTAGTCTTTGTTTACGCAAGGCTGCGCTCAATGTTGCCGTATCATAAGCCGTCGCAAACGTGAAAGAGAAAGAAGGAATCCCATATGCAACTGGCGAATATCGTACGCGAGCGCTGGAAGGGTGTCTTGTTCTGCCTGATCATCGCTATCCCCGCGACGTTGCTCGGCAAACAAATTGAGGTGGTCGGCGGGCCGGTATTTGCCATCCTCTTTGGCATGGTCCTGGCGCTCGTCTTTCCCAAGAATCGCCGCGAACAGCTCGCCGCCGGTGTCACCTATACATCTAAAAAAGTCTTGCAGTACGCGGTTATCCTGCTTGGCTTTGGCATGAACCTCTCGCAGATCCTGTCCAAGGGCGCCCAGTCGCTGCCGATTATCGTGGCGACAATCTCGACTTCGCTTGTCATTGCCTTTGTACTCTGCCGCGTTATGAACGTGCCGGGCAAGATCGCGACGCTTGTAGGTGTGGGTTCGTCGATTTGCGGCGGTTCTGCCATCGCCGCGACCGCACCCGTCATCGATGCCGACGATCGCGAGATTGCCCAGGCTATTTCGGTCATCTTCCTGTTTAACGTTATCGCGGCGCTCGTGTTTCCGACGCTCGGCGGTATGCTCGGGCTGACCAACGAGGGCTTTGGCCTGTTTGCCGGCACTGCCATCAACGACACCTCGTCCGTAACGGCTGCGGCGAGTGCTTGGGACAGTATGCATCCCGGTGCCAATGTGCTCGAGAGCGCCACGGTGGTCAAGCTCACCAGGACGCTGGCCATTATTCCCATCACGTTGGTCCTCGCATGCTGGCAGATGCATCTGGCGCGTAAGGCCGGCGGCGACGCCAAAAGCACGTTTTCGCTTAAACGCGCGTTTCCCATGTTCGTGCTGTTCTTTGTGTTGGCAAGCGTGGTCACCACGGTGTTTCAGCTTCCCACGTCCATTACGGCGCCCATCAAGGAGCTTTCGAAGTTCTTTATCGTGATGGCCATGGCGGCTATTGGCTTTAATACCGATATCGTCGAGCTGGTCAAAAAGGGCGGCAAGCCCATCGCGCTGGGCTTTTGCTGCTGGATTGGCATTGCGTGCATGAGCCTGGGAATGCAGCACGTGCTGGGAATCTGGTAGAGAAGTAGCTTATTCGCGTGCTGGTTGCTGGTGAGCGCATTCTCACGGTGGAGCGATAGGAGCTCTTGCGGGTATGGCTTGTCCGCAGGTTTATAAGTCCCGAAGAGCTCTTATCGCCCCGCCAGGATGGCGATGCGGGGCAACAC
This sequence comes from uncultured bacterium, assembly GCA_905214945.1. Classification (GTDB taxonomy): domain Bacteria; phylum Actinomycetota; class Coriobacteriia; order Coriobacteriales; family Coriobacteriaceae; genus Collinsella. Next base: position 65,499 of record CAJMOC010000008.1, on the reverse strand, counting down.
CTATACTCGCAGGACGGCGCTTTCTGCCCTATAGTGTTTGGTGAGCAATATCGTTCAATTTTGAAACACTCGGTCGTGCGACCGTCGGCGGTTGCACGTCGCTGTGGACAGGGGCAAATCATGGATAGCGATGCCAAGCTGAACATCTTGACCGAGGCCCTGGCTGCTGCCGGGGCCTCGGCATTGGCAATCGATGCGCGTGGGGACGTCGCGATCTCGACCATGAATGACGCGGCGCTCGAGTGGGATGTGGCGGCTTTTGTCGCTGAGCGCCTCGACCGTATAGGAGACGGCGCGCGTCTGGTTATGGGGCGTGCGGGTACGCGCCTGAGCCTGACCGTTCGCCCCACCGACAAAGAGGGCGGGGGCCTTTGGGTCGTCGTGGTCCGCGAGGTGCGCGGCGCCGCGGCGCATGCGGGCATCGAGTGGCTCAACGCCGACGAAGTTGAGGCCCGCTACGAATCGAGCGCGTACGGCATCGTTGAGGGGGCGGCCTCGGTGGCTGCGCCGGTTGCCGAGAGCTACGCGCGCGGCGTGCCCCTTATGCTCGAGGGCGAGCTGGGGGCGGGTCAGGTCGAGATAGCCAAGCGCCTCTATCTGGATGGCCCTTTTGCCGATCAACCCTTTGTTTCCGTCGCGCTCGATGAGCTCACCGAGCGCGGTTGGCGCCACGTGCTCAAAAGCGCCGAATCGCCGCTGTTTCAAACAGGGCTGACCCTTTGCATTGAGGGCTGGAATGCGGTTGGTCCCCAGCGCCTTCGCGAGCTCGTTTCCACGATGGCCGACACCGCGTTGGCGACGCGCTGCCATGTGGTGCTGACGGCGAATGACATGCCGGGCGGCAGCGAAAGTGATCAAGCCGCCTTTGTGACCGAGCGCTTCGCCTGTGCGGTGAGCGTGGCGCCGGCAATCGCCGAGCAGGGAGCCGCGTCGACGAAGGTCGCGCGCTATTTGGAATATCTCGCTGATGCATTTGGGACGGCAGCGCCCACGCTGTCTGCCACGGCGACGAAGACGCTCGATGCTTACCGCTGGCCGCGCAATTATCTGCAGCTCCGCGAGGTCTCGGAACGACTGTATATATTGGTGGGGGCGGGCACGGTGGACCGCGCTGTGGCGGAGGAAGTGCTCGCCCAAGAGGACGTGATTAAGACCGCAACCTTTGGCGCCCCGACACTCGAAAGCGACCTGTATATCCTGCGACCGCTGGCCGATACCGAGCGAGATATCGCGCATCTGGTTGTAGACCATCTCCACGGCAACCGAACCCGTGCGGCGGAGGTGCTGGGCATAAGCCGTACAACGCTGTGGCGCTTGCTGAAGGACGATGACCGTTGAGCGAGGCGCCCGTGACCGCGCGCGACGCGTGTGCTACAGTCCAAAGCGTTATTGTTTCGATTTGGTTACGGCGTGCGAGGGCGTATGGCTGAGACTACAAAACCGAGCCGCAGAAGGCGGAGCGCCGCACCGGTCAACCGACGCACGACATCGGTGACGTGGGGCAAACACGCCTCGGGGTTTGATGGTTCGTTCAAGCGCACTAAATACGGCTATCCTTCGGCAAGCGCCCGCTTGGCCATGCAGGCAGAGTCCTCGTTGTGGGGCCGCAAGTGCGTGGTGGGCTCAAAGCTCAAGCACGACGGCACGCTCGGTTACATCAGCCGCGGGGCGGCTCGTCGCAGCGGACTCAATCCGGCTGGTTGGCATCGTTATGTTCCGATCGCGGTCGTCATTGCGGTGATCATCATCGCACTCGCTGCGCTTGGCTACGCCGGCGGCGGCGCCAACTTGGACGCAGTGTTTAAATCGCCCGAGCTCGCGCATGCAGGCACAGAAATTGTCGAGGGCGCTCAGACCCAGACGGGCGTCGCGCCCCAGCGCGGTATCGTTGCGGCAGCCTCCACCATCGCCGACGCTCAAAAGGACGAGGGCGAACAGGGCGACGGCGCCGAAACGACCCACACGAACGAAACGACGACAACTCCACCGGCAAGATAAGTTGCGAGCGGGTCCGCCGTTCGTTAGAACGGCGGAACTAATTACCTAACGTACACCACGTTGTCGCGGCGGGGTTTGGGCTCGGGTAGCGTGTCTTCGGCATAGCCCAGAATGCAGTGACCGACGCCGCGCAGACTTCCGTCGGCGGGCAGGCCCCAGCTGGCCAGCAGCTCCAGGCCCTCGGGCGAGTCAAAGACCTCATGCGCGCGGTGAATCCAGCATGAGTCGACACCCAGTGCATAGGCGGCGTTGAGCAGGTTGCCCATGGCGAGCGATCCGTCTTCCAGGTGCGTGGGCACGCTGCGGTCGACCAGTACCACCACAACGGTCTTGGCGCCATAGAAGGGGTCGCTGTTGCTGCCCATGACCTGTGCGTTGAGCTGCGAGAGGCGCTCAACGGTCGTGGGGTCGGTGACGGCGACAAACGTCACCGGCTGGCGCCCCATGCCACTGGGTGCATACTGGCCGGCCTCGATAATGCGTGCGAGCTTTTCGGCCTCGACGGGACGATCACTGTATTTGCGGCAGCTGCGGCGGTGGATGAGTGCTTCGATAGTCTCCATGGTGTCTCCTTGCGGTGGCGTTGCAGATGCCACGTTCATACCCGTCGGGCTCAAACGATAGACGGTCAATTGCCCGGCCAAAAGGGTAGATCCCAATTGGGAAAGTAGGTTTGCATAAAAGTACCTTCAGAATGTGACAAACAAATGGGATGGTTAAACGTTTTATCCCGTCTACCCTGCGGTTTTTTACCACTTGCCTAAATGACGAACGCATAACCTCTGATAAAGGTTTTACTAAAGGAGTACCAACGTTTATCAATGCGCCGTGGTGGCGCCGGGCCAGGAGGTAACATCATGTTCCAGGCTGGAGATGTCGTCGAGACCGACTTCGAAGGATTTCTGAAGCTGCTGCGTTCCAAGACGCGCGCTTTTGTGACGATTGACGATCACGAGTACTACATCACGCACACCGATGGCTATTGGCGTGTTCAGGATTGCGAGGCCCTCAACGACAAGGGCCACTTTACTGACTGCTCCGAGCTGGTCAACACGGTCTGCGAGGTCGTCGAGCTGCCGTGGATTGCCGGCAAGAGCCTGCATGACAGCTTCTCGGGCGCTACGGTCTATGAGGCCGTCGCCGCTTAACGGGCAATAAAACCCGATTTTCACGTGACCGCTGGCGCTGCCCCCGCGCCGGCGGTCTTTTTCTGCCGATAGGCCATAAAAGTGCAAGCATTTGCGGAGAGCCTGTTGACGATAGTCAAAACTCGGACTAATCTAGAGATATAAATTGGTCAAAAATCGGACAATCGAATGGTGGGATAGATGAATAGTGCGGTTACGCTGGTCGATTTCGACCGGTTGCTCAATGGACTCGACCATATTTATTCGGAGTTCTCGCGCGCCTGCGGTCTTTCGGACTGCGCTTACTGGATGCTCGTCGATACCAGCACGGCGGGCGGCAGCGTCGCCGTAAGCCGTCTGACAAGCGAATGGTTCTACAGCAAACAGACCATCAACTCGGCAATTAAAACCTTGAAGGCGCGGGGTTTCGCCACGCTGGAGTTTGCCGAAGGCAGTCGCAAGAACAAGGTTGTGTGCCTGACCAAAGAGGGTAGGCAATTTGCTGAGCGCTATGCGTTGCCGGCACTTAAGGCCGAACAGCGAGCATTTTGCGCGCTTGAGCCGTGTGAGCAACGCGAGATTATGCGCTTGATCGGCAAATTCTCCCAGGTGCTCGATGAGGAGTGCGAGACATTTAAGCAGCAGGTGGCAGCTGCAAGCCAGACGCAGGATCAATGTGAGGGGGAGTCGTGCGACTGTTAATGAGGTTTCTGAAGCCCTATCGAGGGCTTATCGCAGTGACGCTGCTGGTGCTGCTGGTTGATAACGTCGGCACGCTGTTGGTTCCCACGATGCTGGCGAACATGGTCAACACCGGTATCACCACGGGTGATGTCGACTACATTTTGCGCAATGGCCTCTACATGCTTATCGCGACCGGCATGGCCAGCGGCGGCGCGGTGCTTGGCTGCTATCTTTCGGCGCGCTTGGCCGCCAACGTGGCCTGCGATATCCGCAATGCCGTGTACGACAAGTCGCTCGAGCTCGCGGCCAGCGACTTTGAGCGCTTTGGCACCGGATCGATGATCACGCGCTCGCTCAACGACATCAACGTGATTCAGCAGGCGATTCTGCAGACGATTCAGCTGGTGCTGCCCGTGCCGTTTTTGGCTGTGGCGGGCATCATCTTCGCCTGGTTTATCGATCCTGCCATGGGCACGCTTCTGGGCGTCGTGGTTGCGATTGTGCTGGTGGCGGCGGTCTTTACGGTTGCCAACGCGGCTCCGATCTTTATGCGCTTGCAGAGCTTTATCGACCGCATGAACGTGGTGCTGCGCGAAAACATCGTGGGCGTGCGCGTCATCCGTGCGTTTAACAAGGAGCGTCACGAGGAGCGGCGCCTGGACGAGGTGTTCAGCGACTACGCCGCCAACGCCATCAAAGTCAACCACCTGTTTGTGGGCCTCGACAGCTCAAGCTTCTTTTTGATGAACATCGCCGAGGTGGCGGTGCTGTGGGTGGGCGGCAACCGCGTGGGCGCCCATGCCATGCAAATCGGCAGCATCTCGGCCGTACTGGAATACGCGATCCTGATCCTGTTCTTTGTGATGATGGCGCAGATGGTGATTCTGACGCTTCCGCGCGCTGCGGCGTGCCTCAACCGCGCGCAACAGGTGTTGGAGATTGAGCCGAGCATTGTGGACGGCAAGCGCACGCTGGATACGTGCGCGGCGGAGCCTGTTGACAGTGCCGACGCGGTCGCCGTGTTCGACCATATGTCGTTTCGTTTTGACGACGCCGACGAGGACACGCTGTGCGATCTGAACTTTACCTGTCGCCGCGGTCAGACGACCGCGATCGTCGGCTCGACGGGCTCGGGCAAGTCGACGGTGGCCAAGCTCCTGCTGCGTTTCCACGATGCCACCAAGGGCGCCATTCGCCTGGACGGCGTCGACCTGCGCGAGCTTTCGCAAGGCGAGATTCGCGGGCGCATTGCCTATGTGCCGCAAAAGGCATGGCTGTTCTCGGGCACCGTGGCAAGCAACCTGCGCTTTGGCAACGAAGACGCGACTGAGGCCGACATGCTTCACGCGCTCCAGGTTGCTCAGAGCACCTTTGTGCTCGATCAGCCGCAGGGGCTCGATACCCCGGTGGCGCAGGGCGGCACGAACTTTTCGGGCGGCCAGCGCCAGCGTCTGGCCATCGCCCGTGCGCTCATGAAGCATGCCGATCTATATATCTTCGATGACAGTTTTTCGGCCCTGGACTTTAAGACCGATGCCGCCCTGCGCCATGCGTTGCAAGACGAGACGCGTGACGCTGCGGTGCTCATCATCGCGCAGCGCATCTCGACGATCTTGCACGCCGACCAGATTGTGGTACTCAAAGACGGCGAGGTCGTGGGCCTAGGCACGCACGACGAGCTCATGGAAACCTGCGAAGTGTACCGCGCTATCGCGGAATCGCAGATGAAGGGAGGTGAGTAGCATGACCAAGGAGCTCAGGAAGCAGGCCAGCGTTGATGACGCCGTTGCCACGGGGCTTGTTGAGGAAACAGCTGCCGTAGCACCCGAGCTGGACGAGGCCGCCAAGGCTGCAGCCGAGCGCGAGGCTCGCCGCCAAGCGCTCTACGAGGAAAACGAACGCGCCGAGGACGAGCGCGCCCGCGCTGAGGCAGAGCGCATGCGCGATGTGGACGACGAGGACGAGGACGAGAAACCCCGCGACACCTGGGCGACGGTGCGCCGCCTGTGGAGCGAGGATGCCGGTGACCATTGGCGCTTCTATATCGTGTTCGCGAGCATCGTGTTCTATGCCATCTTTAACACCGCTGCGCCGGCATATAGCGCCCGCGTGATCGATGAGCTGTGGGGCCACATTCAGGTGGCGTTTGCCAACGACACCACCTTCAACATCACCTGGGAGAACTGCGGCAGGACCATCTTCATCTACTTTATGATCTGGACGGCCGCTGCCTCGTTCTACGCGCTCCAGAGCTTTTTGATGTCGAGCGTGGCCGAACGCCTCAACCTGCGTCTGCGCAACCGCATCGCTCAAAAGCTCAATCGTCTGCCGCTCGCCTATTTTGACGCGCATCGTCCCGGCGAGGTCGTCAGCCGCGCGACCAATGACTTGGACAAGATGTCCGAGAGCATGCAGCGCGGCTTGCTGCAGCTGCTGGTGTCGATTGGTACGGTAGTGGGCGCTGTGGGCGTGATGTTTGTGTTCAGTGTGCCACTTACGCTGGTCTTTTTGTTCTTTACGGCGTTGTCGCTGCTGGTGACCAAGGTGGTCTCGCGCCGCACGCATGACGTAACCGGCGAGCGCCAGGAGTGGGTGTCCAAGATTACGAGTGCAGTCGAGGAAGGCTACTCGGGCCGTCTGGTGATTCGCGCGTTTAACCGCGAGCGTCAGAGTTCTGCCGAGGTGCACCAGGCCTCGGGCGAGCTGGCACGCGTGAGTGCCAAGGCCGACTTTATGATTAACGCCGTCGGCCCCGCGGTGCGCTTTATCGGCCGCCTGGCACAGATCGTGATTGCGATTGTGGGCTGCAGCATGCTGGTTGCCGGCCACATGACCGTCGGCGTGTTCCAAGCGTTCTTTCAGTTTATCTACGAGGCATCCGAGCCCATGACGCAGCTGTCGTTTACCTTCAACTCGCTGCAGAGCGCGCTGGCGAGTGCGGAGCGCGTGTTCGACCTGCTCGATGAGCCCGAGATGGAGGCCGATCCGCAGCCGGGCGAGGCCGCCAAGCTACCGGGTCGCGTGGAGGGCCGCGTCGCCTTTGAGCATGTGCGCTTTGGCTACACGCCCGAAAAGCCGCTTATGCGCGACGTGTCGTTCACCGCCGAGCCGGGCCAGAAGATCGCCGTGGTGGGAACCACGGGCGCGGGCAAGACCACGCTCATCAACCTGCTCATGCGTTTCTACGAGATTGACGGCGGGCGCATTACGCTCGACGGCGTGGATACGAGCCGCATGGATCGCGGCGAGCTGCGGCAGCAGTTTGGCATGGTGCTGCAGGACGCCTGGCTGTTCGATGGCACGATTGCCGAAAACATCGCATATGGCTGCCCTGAGGCAACGCGCGAGGAGGTCGTGGCCGCCGCCCGTGCCGCGCAGGTCGATTTCTTTGTGCGTACCATGCCACAGGGCTACGACACGCACGTGGCCAACGATGCCGAAAGCATCAGCCAAGGTCAGCGCCAGCTGCTGACCATCGCGCGCGTACTGCTCAACAACCCGGCGATTCTCATCTTGGACGAGGCGACGTCGAGCGTGGACACGCGTACCGAGCTTGCCATCGGCCGTGCCATGGATGCGCTTATGCGCGGGCGCACGAGCTTTGTGATCGCGCATCGCCTGTCGACAATTGTGGACGCCGACCTGATCTTGGTCATGGATCATGGCAACATTATCGAGCAGGGTACGCATAAGGAGCTGCTGGCTGCCGAGGGTGCCTACGCCGACCTCTATCTGAGCCAGTTCGCATAATTTGACAAAGGGGCAGCCCCTTTGTCATATCACAAATAAGGCGCGCCGGGGATGAATTCCCTGGCGCGCCTTTGCGTTGACGTCAATGTTGTCGGTAGCCATCCGCTTCTAGCGTTCGTCCATGAGCTTCGTGACGAGGGCTTTGAGCTCGGCCACCTCTCGCTCGAGTTCCTTGACGCGGCGGGCATTCTCGGTGATGCCTTGGCGGTTGAGCGCGGACTGCTCGGCGGCGTCATCGGGCATGTACTCGCGATGCTGCTTGGCATCGAAGCTCTCCTCGAACACGCGGCAGCCGTTGCGCTTGATGATGCGGCCTGGCACGCCCACGACGGTGCAGTTGTCGGGCACGTCCTTAACGACAACCGAATTGCCGCCGATCTTGACGTTGTTGCCGATGCGAATGTTGCCGAGCACCTTGGCGCCCGTGCCCACGGTGACGTTGTTGCCCAGGGTGGGGTGGCGCTTGCCGGTTTCGTTGCCGGTGCCGCCGAGCGTAACGCCCTGGTAGAGCACGCAGTTGTCGCCCACGATGGTGGTTTCGCCGATGACGACGCCCATGGCGTGGTCGATAAAGAAATGCTTGCCGATCTGTGCAGCGGGATGAATCTCGACGCCGGTGATGTGGCGGGTGATTTGCGAGAGCACACGGGCGAGCGAGCGATGTCCATGCTCCCACAGCCAGTGCTCGGGCACATGGTTCCACTTGGCGTGCAGGCCGGGGTAGGACAGGAAGATGACCAGACCGTTTTGCGCAGCGGGGTCTTGCGCCTGGACGGTTTTGATGTCCTCGCGAATGGTATTGATAAAGCTCACCGGCCGCCCTCCCTTAGCGCCATGGCAATGCGATTCAATAAAGTATAGCGATTCGCTAGGGATTAGGAAGGACAATCTTGGCGGCATTGCGCGACAGGTGTCAGTTATGCAAACTTGCTGGTAATGGAGTCATGCTTTTGTGGGGTTGCGCACGAGGGGGCGCCGCAACCGTATACTGGTCAACTTGGACGTGTCCGCGCCCACAACTGAGAGGTTTAACTTCATGGGTTTCATTAATTTTATCGCCGAGCTGCTTAAGGATCCGCGCACTGCGATCGCCAGCTGGATCGCCGCTGGCCCGCTCATGGCCTACGGCTGCGTGTTCCTAATTATCTTTATCGAGACGGGCGTGGTGTTCTTCCCGTTCCTTCCCGGCGATTCGCTGCTGTTTGCCTCGGGCTTCTTTGCCCACAACGGCGGCTTTAACATCGTGGCCCTGCTGGCCGTCGCATGGGCCGCAGCCATCCTGGGCGATCAGTGCAACTTTATGATCGGCCACTTCTTTGGCCGCAAGATCATCGCCTCGGGCAAGGTAAAGGCCATGACGCCCGAGCGCATCAAAAAGTCCGAGGATTTCCTGGATAAGTGGGGCCATCTGGCCATCTTCCTCGGTCGCTTCTTCCCGTTTATTCGCACCTTTGTGCCTTTTATCGCCGGCATGGGCGGCATGCACTGGCGCAACTTTGTCATCTTTAACGTGCTGGGTGGCATTACCTGGTCGACGGTCTTTACGCTGCTGGGCTACTTCTTTGGCGGCATCCCCTTTGTGCAGGAGCACTTTGAGCTGCTGATTATCGGCATCGTCGCCGTGTCGATTATCCCGACCGTGGTCGGCCTGGTTAAGGCAAAGCTGGGCAAAAAGAACGCCTAGTCCGAGCTAGCGCGCAAACCGTGCCGTTGAGGCCCGTCACCGATTACGGTGGCGGGCCTCTCTAGCTTCGGTCAAATGAAAATACTTTAGTTAGTTAAAGAAAAACGTTTTATCCGATGCGTGTGCGGAGTACAATCTCGTGCATGCGAATCGACGTGTCATCGGCTTTGATGTCGTCCGCGTGTCCCGTCCGGCTCTACGCTCCGGGCGTGTGACGTTGCGACGCGGTCGGCCCCGGTCCTTGCGTGCGGGTTCGCGAGTATGCAACTGTGTATGTAAGGAGCGACATATGACTGTCGAGAAGAAGGATATCGATTGGGGTAGCCTCGGCTTTGGCTACATGAAGACCGATTACAGCTACGAGGCTCATTGGAAGGATGGCGAGTGGGACGAGGGCGGCCTGACCACCGACCACACCCTGCATGTCTCCGAGTGCGGTGGCATCTTCCATTACTGCCAGGAGGTCTTTGAGGGCCTGAAGGCCTACACCGCCGAGGACGGCAGCATCGTCTGTTTCCGTCCCGACATGAACGCTGAGCGTATGTACAACTCTGCGCAGCGCCTCGAGATGCCCCCGTTCCCCAAGGACAAGTTTGTCGAGGCCGTCAAGCAGGTCGTCTCTGCCAATGCCGCATGGGTTCCGCCCTTCGGCTCTGGCGCAACCCTGTATGTGCGTCCGTTTATGATCGGCTCCGGTGACGTAATCGGCGTGGCTCCCGCTCCTGAGTACACGTTCCGCATTCTCGTGACCCCGGTCGGTCCGTACTTTAAGGGCGGCCTTAAGCCCGTCAAGCTGCGCGTTTCCGAGTACGACCGCGCCGCACCGCACGGCACCGGCAACATCAAGGCCGGCCTCAACTACGCCATGTCCCTGAAGCCCACGATGGAGGCTCACCGCGAGGGTTATGCCGAGAACCTGTATCTCGACTCCGAGTCCCGCACCTATGTCGAGGAGACCGGTGGCGCTAACGTCCTGTTCGTGAAGGAGGATGGCACCCTCGTCGTTCCGCAGTCGCACACCGACTCCATCCTGCCCTCCATCACCCGCCGTTCGCTCGTTCAGGTTGCTCAGGACCTGGGCATGACCGTCGACCAGCGTCCCGTCGAGTGGGCCGAGGTCAAGGCCGGCACCTTTGTTGAGTGCGGCCTGTGCGGCACCGCTGCCGTTATCTCCCCGGTCGGCGAGATCGACAACAAGGTCTACGGTGCCGACGAGACTGTGACCTTCCCGGCTGGCTACACCGAGATCGGCCCCGTGATGAAGAAACTTCGCGAGACCCTGACGGGCATCCAGTCTGGTGCTGTTGAGGATAAGCACAACTGGGTTTACACCGTCGCGTAATTTGTCTTACCCGCCCTGCGGGCTCGGCGATGTCACAACGAACAATAATTAATCTGAATTAAAGATGGCGCGCGGCCTTTTGGGCCGCGCTTTTGTTTTGCTTCGCGCCATGTGGGGGTGGTGGCGACGTGCATTTTTGCGAGTATTCTGCAATCGAAGGCCCTTGCATACCGACCTCGGGCGAAAAATCGGGATTTATCGATGTTTTCTACGAATGATGGGCGGGGTTATGGGCTGACAGCATTTGATTTGCAGGGATATTCGCGGTCTTTGGCATTTATCGTGGCGCTCGAAGCTGTCGGGCATGCTGAATACTCCCAAAAATGCACGGCGCCTTGAGGGGGACCTTCGCGACAAAGGAAACCGCCCCGTCGAAGTATGCATTCGACGGGGCGGTTTATGCATATAGCGGATTAAGGATGCGCTGGCAACCTGTTAGAACTTGACGGTCGGTGCCTGGCGGGCTGCTTCGGCGGCCTCGAAGCCCTGGCGCTCCTTAAACTGGAAGATGCCGGCAAAGATGACGGCAGGGAACGTCTGGATGGCGTTGTTGTAGCTGAGCACGCAGTCGTTGTAGCTCTGGCGCGCGTAGCTCACCTTGTTCTCGGTGTCTTCGAGCGTGGCTTGGAGCTGCGTAAAGTTGGTGTTCGCCTTAAGATCGGGGTAAGCCTCGGCCACGGCGAAGAGCTGGCGCAGAGCGCCGGTCAGCACGTTGTCGGCTTCCATCTTGGCTTCGGGCGTGGTGGCGCTTACGGCGGCGTTGCGCGCGTTGACCACGGCGGCAAGCGTGTCCTGCTCGTGTTTGGCATAGCCCTTGACGGTCTCGACTAGGTTAGGGATCAGGTCGTTGCGGCGCTGCAGCTGCGTGTCGATATTCTGCCAGGCGTTATCAATGCGATTGCGCTTGGTGACCATGTTGTTGTAGATGCCGGCGATGGCGCAGACAATCACAACGACAACAACGATACCGATGATGACGGGAATCATGGTGTCTCCGTTTCGAATGGCCGCGGCGTCTTCCGCCGGCTGCCGTTGGTGTAACGCTACTAGTATACCCGCAACCCTTGGCGATACCGAACTTTCCGGTAAGCGTTATGTTTCCACCAAGGTGAGGCCGTTCGCCAGGGGGTGGGCGATACAGGTGTAAGATATGCGACAGATTAGTGAGCGATGTCTTTTCCTTGAGGAGGGCGATACGTATGGACCTTCGCATCAAGAAAACCTATCGGGCCCTGTTCGAGGCCTTTACTGAGCTGCTCGAAGAGCATCGGTTTGAGGACGTGACGGTTGCCATGCTGTGCGACCGCGCTATGATTCGTCGGACGACGTTCTACAAGCACTTCCGCGACAAAAACGATTACTTTGCCTTCTATATCGATGAACTCATGTCGGGTCTGCCGCAAAAGCGGGCCGATGCGGATGGCGCGGAGGGCGCCGAGGACGTGCGCGCGCTTCGCCACGAAGTGTTCGCCGATGCCATGGATCTGATTCTGGCGCATGAGCAGCTCATGGATAACATTTTGGCGAGCAGTATGTCGGGCATGCTGACCAGCATGATTTGCGACCGCATCGCGCGCTCCATACGCGGGCGCGTGATGAGCGCGCTTGACGAGGATGCGCTTGCGCCCGTATCGCTCGAGACGACGTCTGAGTTTGTCGCCGGCGGCATTATTCGGCTCTTCACCATGTGGTGGGAATCGGGCCACGTACTGGAGCGCCGATCCGAAATCGCCGACGTGGTCGATGCGCTGTTCGAGCGGACCATGACGCCGGTGAGTCACTAAGAGTGGCGGAGAGAGGGGGATTCGAACCCCCGGAACGCTCTCGCGCTCAACGGTTTTCAAGACCGCCGCATTCAACCGCTCTGCCATCTCTCCGTGAGTCGTAATGATAGCATCGTTTTGGATTTGCAACAGGGGAGGCGAACGATGACGAGCACCGGAATCGATGAGAAGTTCATGCGTGAGGCGCTGTCGGAGGCGCGTGCCGCCGCGGCGGTGGGCGAGGTGCCGATCGGTGCCGTAGTGGTGCGCGCGGGTGAGATTGTCGCGCGGGCGCATAATCGCCGCGAGCTCGACCAGGATCCTTCGGCGCATGCCGAGTTTGCGGCCCTATGCGCCGCCGCTCAGTCGCTCGGTCGTTGGCGCCTTTCCGATTGTACGGTCTACGTGACGCTCGAGCCCTGCTGCATGTGCGCGGGGCTTATGGTTAATGCGCGCGTGGGGCGCTGCGTGTACGGCGCGGCCGATGCTAAGGCGGGCGCCCTGGGGTCGCTATACGACCTCAATGCCGATTCGCGCCTGAATCATCGGTTTAATGTGACGGCTGGGGTCTTGGCGGATGAATGCCGCGAGCTGCTGAGTAGCTATTTTGGCGGTCTGCGCGGAGCGGGCGGCGCTGATTGCGGTTGTGGGGCCGATCTTGAAGCACACGCCGCTCACGCCGCAGCGCTTGCAGGTGCCGGTGAGGATGCTGGCGCGGCAGTTGACTTTGGTCCTGCGTGCCGCCGGCCCCGCCGTGTGCTGCTGGCGATTGACTCCTTTAAGGGCAGCGTGTCGAGCGCGCAGGCGGAGGCGGCAGTTGCCGGGGGCGTGCGCCGCGTGTGGCCCGATGCCCAAGTAAGCGCGCTGCCGCTGGCGGATGGCGGTGAGGGAACGCTCGATGCCGTTGCCGCGTGCGGCGGTGAGATTGTGACCTGCGAGGTGGCGGGTCCCTTGGGCAAGCGCGTGGCTGCCCGGATGCTGGTGGACGGCGAGCACGAGTCGGCTGTCATTGAGATGGCCGAAGCCGCGGGCATCGGGTACTCGCCGTGCACGGAGTCGGCGGCGTTGGCCGCGACGACCTATGGCGTGGGCGAGCTGATGCTTCGTGCGGTTCGCGCGGGGGCGAGGACCCTATATATGGGACTGGGCGGCAGCGCCACCAACGACGGTGGCGCCGGCATGCTGCAAGCGCTGGGCGCGCGTCTTGTCGATGACCGTGGCTGCAATATCGCTCCCGGTCTTGCGGGCCTTGAGCAGGTGGCGAGCGTTGATTTGGCGCCAGCGCTGCAGGCTTTGGATGGCGCGCGTGTCGTGGTGCTTTCCGATGTCGAAAACCCGCTCGTGGGGCGTCGCGGGGCACTTGCGGTGTTTGGCGGGCAAAAGGGCCTGCCGACAGACGATGTCGAAGCGCTGGGCGGGTGCGACGGCTGGATGGTCGGCTACGGCCGCCTGCTCGATACGGCGATTGCCGAGGTACGGGCTCAGGGATTGCTGCGCGTGTCCGAGGGTGCGCGGACGTTTGGCTCGGTGCTCGGCGTGCCCGGCGCCGGTGCCGCTGGCGGTCTGGGCGCCGCGCTGCTAGCGCTCGGTGCAGAGCTACATTCGGGCGTGGAGACGGTGCTTGATCTGATTGGGTTTGACGAGCGCGTGCGGGATGTCGATCTGGTCATAACGGGCGAGGGCAATATGGACGAGCAATCCGCCGCCGGCAAAGCGCCGGTGGGTGTGGCCCGCCGTGCCAAGCGCTATGGCAAGCCGGTGGTCGCCGTCGTGGGCGGTCGCGCTGACAACCTGGATGCGGTGTATGAGCAGGGCGTCGACCTGGTTTTGACGATCTGCCGCAAGCCCATGGGCCTTGAGCTGGCGCTCGATCCCCAAGAAGCCATAACCAACCTTATCTGCGCCGGCGAGTCTGCCGCTCGATCCTACGACCTCGCCCGCCTCTAAAACCCATCCCCTCGATAAGTTGCGGTGAAATACGGAGTGTTTTTGCCTTTAAGGTGCCAATTCAGTCCGTATTCCACCGTAACTTCGTGAATGGTCATCCGAGGCTGGTCGACATGGGTTTCGAGTCGGACCGTTTGCCACGAAACACGGCTATCTACTACGTTTAACCGACCACCCTCGACTATCTCGGAATTTGCAAAAATGAAACCGCAGGTAGAGAGCTTGCCGATTTCCGAAAAAGTCGGCTATGGTCGACCCCTGCGACCAAAACGTAGTAGATGGGGCCTTTTCGTGGCGCAGCACCAGATCAGTCTTTTTGGGACGGGGCTTTCTTGGCTACTTTCGTCACCCTGATGTCCCCAGTCAAAAAGTAGTCAAAAAAGCCCCGTCCCAAATTAGCTGTCTTGCCCCATCGGGCGGGAGCAGGTAAGATATATCGAGCGCCTAGCGCGTTCGATGGGTTCGGATGACGACATGTTCCGAATCTGGTCAGGTCCGGAAGGAAGCAGCCATAAGGAGCCTCTGTCGGGCATCCGAATCCATCGAGTGCGCAGGCGCTTTTTCGTGCCGCGGCTACCCGCGAGTGCCGGCAGGGTCACATTTATCTGATAATTGAATCCCTGGCGTTATGTCGCTCGCTGGCGTTGCCAAAACATCGGCTGCTACGTGCCTTGGGCGCTAGCGGCCGTTGCCCTTACATCTGTAACGAGTTGCTTACGCATCTTCAGGGTTCGCCGTACTATCATGAATCAGATTGAAGAGAGATGATGATAGGGAGCGCCTTTTTATGATTGAGCTGCTCAGGCGTTTTGGTGGTAAGTTTCGCCGATATATGGTGATCGGCCCTGCGTGCAAGTTGATCGAAGTGATCTTTGACCTGCTGACGCCGCTGGTGATTGCCCAGATGATCGATAAGGGCATTGGCTCGCACGACGTTAATGCCGTTATCCACTACGGCATGGTACTTGGCGCCATGGCTGTGATCGGCATCTCGTTTACGCTCGTCTGCCAAAAGATGGCGGCGCTCACCTCGCAGGGCATGGGCACCGACATTCGCGGCGCGCTCTACCAGCACATCAACAAGCTGAGCTATGCCGAACTCGACCGTTTTGGTACGCCGTCGCTCATCACGCGCATTACCAACGACGTCAACCAGGTGCAGCTCGCCGTGGCGCTGGGCGTGCGCATGCTCATCCGCTGGCCCTTCCTGGCGGCGGGCTCCATGGTCGCGGCCCTTGCCATCGACCTTAAGCTCGGCATCATCTTTTTGATTTGCACGCCCGCCATTGGTCTGGTGTTCTGGGTTGTCATGGCGCGCTGTATTCCGTACTACAAGCAGCTGCAGGCAAAGCTCGACCGCATCGCGCTTATCTGCCGCGAAGGCCTTTCGGGCGCTCGCGTGGTCCGTGCGTTTGTGCGTGAAGATCACGAGCGTGAGCGCTTTGCCCAAGCCGCCGATGACCAGGCCAATACTGCCATCGCGGTGGGCAAGCTCTCGTCGATTCTCAACCCCGTCACGTTTCTTGTGATGAACCTGGGCGTGTGCGCCATCCTGTGGGTCGGCGGCATCCAGGTCAACGTGGGCGAGCTCACGCAGGGTCAGGTCATGGCGTTCGTCAACTACATGACGCAGACCCTCACCTCCATCGTGTATGTCGCCAACCTGGTCGTGGTCTTTACCAAGTCGAGCGCCAGCGCGTCGCGTATCAACGAGGTGCTCAATTGCGTGCCGAGCATTACCGATGAGGGCAACCAGCCGGTCGCACTGCCCGAGCCGGGCAATGTCGCTCCCGTTCCTGCGTTGAGCTTTGACCATGCGAGCTTTTCGTTTGGCGTGGGCGCGGCAAATGCCGTGAGCGATGTGACGCTGGAGCTGCCGCTGGGCAAGACGCTCGGCATTATCGGCGGCACGGGCAGCGGCAAGTCCACGCTCGTTTCGCTTATCCCGCGCCTGTACGATGCGAGCGCTGGCAGCGTGAGCGTGATGGGCGCCGACGTGCGCGCCTGGCCGCTCGACCAGCTGCGCCATGTGGTCGCGACCGTCCCGCAGCGCGCGTCGCTGGTGAGCGGCACCATCCGCAGCAACCTGACCTGGCGTGACGAGTCAGCGACCGACGATGAGCTCTGGGCGGCGCTCGATATGGCGCAGGCCAGCGAATTCGTGCGCAACAAGCCGCAGGGGCTCGATGCCCCGGTCGAGGCGGGCGGTAAGAACTTCAGCGGTGGCCAACGCCAGCGCCTGACCATCGCGCGCGCCCTGGTGGGCTCGCCTCAGATATTGATCATGGACGACTCCGCCTCGGCGCTCGATTTTAAGACCGACGCGGCGCTTCGCCATGCCATCCGCGAGCGCAGCGTGCGCGGTGCCGCCGAGGGCGGGCTGCCGCTCACGACGGTCATCGTGAGCCAGCGCGTCTCGACCGTGCGCGATGCCGACATGATCTGCGTGCTCGACCACGGATCGGTTGCGGGCCTGGGCACGCATGACGAGCTGTATGCAAGCTGCCAGCTCTATCGCGAGATTTGCCAGTCGCAGCTGCGCCGCGAGGAGCTCGAGGGCCAGCAGGGGAGCACGGTGCCCGCGTCCGCCCCGACTGCCCCTGCGCCTACTTGCTCAAAGGAGGGTTGCTAGATGAACCCGTATACTTCTTCCGGTTCGGTCGCCACGATGACCGCTAATGTGTCCGGCAACGATAACCTCAACGACCTGGGCGACGGCCCGCGCCAACCCGGTGATCCCGAGCGCTATCCCGTGGGCGCGGTGACGCGCCGCCTGCTGGGCTATGTTCGCCCGCACCGTATTTCGTTTACGGCGTCGTTTGTGAGCGCCGCCATCTCGGTGATTCTGCAGCTCTACACGCCCATCCTCATTGGTGAGGGCATCGACCTGATCGTCGCCACCGGGCAGGTGGACTTCGATGCGCTGCTGCCGCTCGTTACCAAACTCGCGATTGTCGTGATGGGTGCTGCGGCCTTTCAGTGGCTGCAGGGCTACTGCGTCAACCGTCTGTCCTACGAGACGGTGCGCGACATGCGCGTGGAGGCGAGCGACAAGCTCAGCCGCATGCCGCTCGGCTTTGTCGACAGCCATGCCCACGGCGACCTTATGAGCCGCGTGGTCAACGACGTCGATCAGGTGGGCGACGGTCTGCTGCAGGGCTTTACCCAGCTCTTTACCGGCGTCATCACCATCGTGGGCACGCTTGCGTTTATGCTCTCCATTAACCTGACCATGACACTCGTGGTGGTGCTCGTCACGCCGCTTTCCATCTTTGCAGCTGGCGCCATCGCCAAGCTCTCCAACAAAAGCTTTACGGCTCAGCAGCGTATTCAAGGGCAGCTCGGCGGTCATATCGAGGAGTATGTGGGTGAGCAAAAGCTGGTGGACGCCTTCGCCTACGGCCCGCACGCTCAGCAGCGCTTCGATGCCCTTAACGCCGAGCTCTATACAGCAGGTGAACGCGCGCAGTTTATGGGTTCGCTCTCCAACCCCGGCACGCGCTTTATCAATAACATCATCTATGCCGTGGTCGCTGTGATCGGCTGCGTGGGCGTGATCACGGGCGTGCCAGCGGCGCTTACGGTGGGCGGCGTGCAGATTTTCCTGTCCTATGCCAACCAGTACACCAAGCCGTTCAACGAGGTCACCAACGTCATCACGCAGATCCAGACCGCGTACGCCTCGGCGCGCCGCATGTTTGCGCTGCTCGATGCGCGCGAGCAGGAGCCCGACGCGTCGGACGCCGTAGAGCTTGCCGCCCCGCAGGGCGAGGTTTCGTTTGAGCATGTGGACTTTAGCTATGTGCCCGACCGCAAACTGCTGCAGGATATCTGCATCGATGCCAAGCCCGGCATGCGCTTTGCCCTGGTCGGTCCCACGGGCTGTGGCAAGACAACGCTCATCAATTTGCTGCTGCGGTTCTACGATATCGACGCCGGTCGCATCGCGGTCGATGGCCGTTCCTCGCGTGACTACACGCGCGCAAGCCTGCGCCGTGCCTTTGGCATGGTGCTGCAGGATACGTGGCTGTTCGAGGGCACGGTGGCGGACAACATCGCCTACGGTTGTCCCGATGCCACACGCGAACAGGTTATCGAGGCGGCCAAGCGCGCGCATGCGCACAAGTTTATCGTGCAGCTGCCAGGCGGCTACGACACGGTGATTGGCGAGGACGGCGGCACGTTTAGCCAGGGTCAAAAACAGCTGCTGTGCATCGCGCGCGTCATGCTTACCGACCCGGCGATCTTGCTGCTGGACGAGGCAACGTCGAGCATCGATACCCGCACCGAGCTGCAGGTGCAGGCAGCATTCGACGAGCTCATGGCTGGCCGCACAAGCTTTGTGGTGGCGCACCGCCTGAGCACCATCCGCAACGCCGACTGCATTCTGGTGATGCGCGACGGCGAGATTATCGAGCGCGGCACGCACGACGAGTTGCTAGCGGCAGGCGGCTTCTACGCCGAACTCTACCGCAGCCAATTCGCCCAGTGAGCAAGCCCGTGGGGCAAATTAATCAGGTTTGTTTGTCCCATAGAGCGATCTTGTTATATAGCGTTCTACCAGCGCGTGAAACATTTTGACGATACTCCGTGACACAATTTGACGGCGTTTTGTGAAACAGTTTTTCGGCCATTCGTGAAACGTTCTGCGGCGGTTTCAATCCGAAGCACATACTGTTCGAAATCTGTCCAAAGATGTCGTCTGCGTCGCCAATCGACAGACGGTGGTTTACATCTGTCACGTTAGTACTAAGATATTCATCTAATAAATTGCATTAGTGGCTTTAGTTTTGGGGGAAACGAGGCAACGTGACTATGACGTGCTCTTTGGTGGTTAACAGCAAGAGCGGTAATACCAGGATGGTTTCGGGTGCGATCAAGCGCACTCTGCAGACTGCGGGCGTTGAGTTTGTCCACGCCGCGGCGTTGAGCGACGATGCGGACGCAGATCAGGTTGCGCTCGAGGCGCAGGGCGCCTGCGCGGCCGACACGGTGCTCGTCGGTTTTTGGTGCGACAAGGGCGCGTGCACGCCGTCGGTCGCGGCGTTGCTCTCCGCCTTGCACGGCAAGCGCGTCTTCCTGTTTGGCACCTGCGGCTTTGGGGCCGACCAGAGCTATTACCAGCAGATTATTGATCGCGTAACTTCCAATTTGGCTGAGGATGCCGAGCTTGCAGGTTGGGCGATGTGCCAGGGCAAGATGGGCCCCGCGGTCAAGCAGCGCTACGAGGCCATGCTCGAGCAAGATCCCGACAACGCCCGCTTTAAGATGCTGCTCGACAACTGGGTTGCCGCGAAGGATCATCCCACCAAGGAAGATGTGGATAACATGGCGGCGGCGGCCAAGAAGGCCGTGCTGGGCGAGTAACTTCGTCGTTCGCGGTCCTTCGTGCAAAACAATACAAATGTGAAAGCCTCGAAATTCTCGAGGCTTTTTTCTTGACACTCGTGGGCGCCCCTTTATTGATGGAAGGCCTAATAAGCTGATTGTTCTATGCCCGGATGTGTGCGGAGTGGGATGGGATTTCCGGATGGGTGGGGTTGCGGAAGCTGCGTCCCGGAATTTGCCTTTGGAATGGGATGCGGTTTCCCGTTGAGGGTCTTGGCGGAAAGTGCGACCCGGAATTTGTGATCGGAGTGGGATGTGGTTTCCCAACGGGGCCACAAGCGGAAGCCGCATCCCACTCCGGACGGGAATTCTGGGACACAGTTCTCAGAGGATTATGGGCTGCGAACTACATGGGGCCGTCATAAAACTCCGGTAAAAGGGGGTCGGAAATAAATGGCACTTCCAGCAGTTTGTTTTAATGTGGGGGGGGGTACCATTATTTTACTTTCGCAAAAAATCGATCCCTCTATGGGGAAGTTGCGTAGGTGGTCAGTCACAGATATTGGATAAAACAGACTAATTTGGGGATAAATGACCACTTACGCCAAAATAGGTAGCATTTGGCGACAAAACATTGAAAAATTTGTAGCATATCGCTATGTTTTTATTACGAAAAGATTCCAAATTGGCTTATTTCGGACTCACTTTTCAATCGCCTTGCGGTTCCTGTTGAAACTTGCTGACCTTTGGATGGGTCGAATAAGGCCTCGATGGGGATGAATTATCACTTTGACGGCGCGTAGACTCAAACGATTTATTGCACTTTTGAGTAGCTTGGCGATTGCGCTCGTCATGGCTCTTGCCGTCGTTTCTTTTGTCCCTCGTGCATTTGGATACACGCCCTATACAGTGCTTTCGGGTTCTATGGAGCCCGAGCTACCCGTTGGCTCCATGGTGTTTGTTCACCAAGTTGATCCAACGGATATTGCCGTGGGCGACAATGCAACCTTTTACCGATCGGACGGCGCCGTGGTGACGCACCAGGTGTACGAGATCGACCCTGCGGCGCAGATGATCGGCACGCAGGGAATCGCAAACAAAAATGCAGATGGAAGCATCATGCACGACGCCGAGCAGACGCCTTTTTCACGCGTGATCGGTGTCGTTTCTTTTTGTGTCCCTTACCTGGGCTTCGTTAACGCATATTGCACGACGATGCCCGGTTTGCTTGTTGTGGTGGCCGTTCTGGCGCTGCTAGTCGCGGCGTCGATAGTGCTCGATCGGATGGTTCCCGACGAGCCTGCGGGCAAGCATACCCGCGTGCATGCGAGGGAGCGGCGTTCATAGCGGCAGGGAAAAGCGTCGGCGGCGGTAGGGGCCGTTGGCGGGGAAAACGATTCTCGAAAGGAAGAGAACGATGGAAAACAAGAAGAAAAAGCGCTACGGCATCATTGCCGCCCTGCTGCTGTTGGTGCTGGCCGCCGGCGTTGGCACCTATGCATGGCTGTCGGCAACCGACTCCGAGACGAACGAGTTCACGGTTGGCAGCATCGACAAGCCCGAAGTGAAGCCCGACCCTGATCATCCGAACAAGCCCGGCGACAAGCCCACGGACCCCTCAGTGGATGGTTATCTGTTCGAGACCCTGTGGAAGAAAGATTCCAAGATGATTCCCGACACCAATATTGCCAAGAACCCCAACGTTGGTATCGGCAAGGACTCTGATGAGTCCTATGTGTTCATCTACGTGAAGAACGCCATTGTGAAGAAAGATGCCACTGACGCTCTTGCTAAGACCCCGTACTTCACGCTTAACGATAACTGGAAGCCGGTTGCGGATACCACCGTGGGTGCTAAGAACAACGGTAACCCTAACCAGTACGTGAGCGGTCTGTTCATGTATACCGCTGGTAACACCGACACCCCTGCCAAGCTTGCTCCTACTCCAAAGACTGAGACTACCGAGGCAAAGGCTGCTTACACCGGTGAGCTGTTCAGCACCGTGCATATCCCGGCTGCCATGAACAACACGGATGTTGTTCAGAGTCCCGCCAAGCCCACTATGACAGTCTCCTGCTACATCTTCGGCGCTGACCAGGGCGATGCCGAGAACGCCATCGCGCAGGCCAAGGAATGGGCTAAGACTCAGGCTTAATCCCCCTCCACCGAGATCCCGGCCCGCTCCCCATCCCCATTTTCGGGCTGGGATCTCGGTCCCCCTTTTTATCGACGACTGGCGAACGTAATGCTCAATAATCTTTCCGACAATCAGAAACGCACCTTGGCGCTTGCTGCGATGGCGCTGTTGGCCCTGGCGTGCCTGTGCGGCACGCTGGCTTTTACCGTTGATATGGTTCCGGCGAACAACGTCCTATCGTTTGGCAGCGTGAAGGTACGAGTCTGCGAATACACCCTCAACGTGCAGGGCGAGGAGATTCCGTTTGATCCCAACGAGCACGGTGACTATCCCGACACCAAGGCCGGGGGTTCTGACATCAGCCGCATTGTGCGCGTGGAGAACGTCGGCGCGCAGCCTGAGTACGTTCGCGCGCGCCTGCGCATGACGTCGGTGGCGCCCGACGGTTCGAGCGCGGATGCCTCGGACAACGTCGCGTTTCATGTGAACGCGGGCGAGGGGTCTCCGTGGATCGATGGCGGCGATGGGTGGTACTACTACCGTGGATTGACCGGGCGTGGCGGCGTGCTCGACCCCGATGCTATGACGGAGAGCCTCATGGACTCGCTGCGTTTTGTGGGCGACTACCATGATGCCGCGCGCGGTGGCTCATTCAGGCTCGATATCGATGTTCAGGCCGTGCAGGCCAAAAACCAGCAGACAAGCGATACCGCCCTCGACGTACTTGACGTTGTGGGTTGGCCGGAGGCGAACTAGCCTATGAAGATCAGGAACATAAACCGGGGCATGCTTAGCAGGCTGGTTGCCGTCGCAGCGATTGCCCTTTGCTGCGTTATGGCGCTGCCAACGGTGGTGCATGCCGAGGACGTGCCCGAGAACACAAACGAATACCACATCAAAAACGCGAACGACTTTTTGGTGTACGTGGCGCTTTCGCGTGAGCGCGATACGTCCGGCTGGCGCGTTTATCTCGATAACGATATCGTGCTTAATGATGACGACATGAAGACCATTGTCTCGCACACCGTTAAGCATCTGTCGTTTGGCAACAAGGAGCATCCGTTTAAGGGCGTGTTCGATGGTCAAAACCACACCGTTGAGGGCCTGAGCTACGATAAAGACGCTTTTGACCCCGAGCGCGATACGGGATTTTTTGCCGAGACCAACGGTGCCACCATCAAAAACTTCCTGGTCAAGGACGCCAACGTGTGGGCGGACTTCCGCGGTGGCATTATCGTGGGCAAGGCCGTCAAAACGCGCTTCGAAAACGTTATGGTCATGGAGAGCACGCTGCACGTGACCTGCGCCAACAATGCTCTCAACCTCATTACCAACGCAGGTTTTGAGGGCGGTCTCATCGCCGGCGAGCTCGACGGCTGCACCCTCTACAACTGCGAGGTCCGTGGCGGCCGTGCCGTCAACAACGCGACCTCGGGCGTGCAGGCGCTCGGCGGTGAGGGTCTGTATATGGCGGCGTTTGCCGGCTACGTTAAGAACTCGACTATCGAGTACTGCCGCGTGACGCCGACGCGTAAGGACGACGGCTCGATTGCCGAGAAGGGCATGACCGACGTCACCAATAAGTACGACGTGGCAATTGGCGCCCTGGGCGGCAACAACGTGTACGCCTCGGGTTTTGTGGGCTGCATGGCGGGCGAGGCCAAGATTATCGACTGCTTCTCGACGGCGCAGTGCTACAGCTATGCCGCGTCATATGTGGGCGTCGTCGCCGTGACGCGTGCGTGGACGGGTGGCTTGGCGGGTCGTATTCTAACCGAAAAGGGCAACGAGCTCGTCCGAAGCCATTTTGCGGGTGACTTGAGCTCGCGTCAGTATAATCCCATCGCCGTGATCCCCATCATTCAAAACGATGTGAACCTGGGCGGTATTGCTGCGCGCGCCAACAAGGGTGACGCCACGGTTACCGAATGCTACTTTAAGCCGAGCGTGAGCCTAAACGGCAGCAGCCAGGGCAACCCTGCCAAAAAGAAAATCCCCTCGTTTGGCGGCGACGGCATCATCAAGGGCGATGGCTATGGTCCGTGGGATGACGAACGCTACACCACGCGCGAGCTGTGGGAAGAGCACGACTACGACTTCTGTGCCGGCACCATGCGCTCGACCGCTAACGACAAGGCCCTGGGTGCCCCGCACCCCAATGAGTGGGCGATGGATTACAAGCTGAAAATTCCCGTGCATGGCCAAAGCGTTAAGGCGACGATCGATTTTCCCGGTGCGGGCACCGCGACAATCGAGAAGACCAAACTTGGCAAAGACCAGGCGACCTCGGATCCGTACGCCTTTGCCGTGAGCGCCGTGCTGGCGGGAACGGCCCAAGGCCTGGCCCAGGGCGATACATCGGTAACGTTTAAGCAGGATACCTCCGCAAAGCCAGAGGGTTTGACCGAGGCCAACGGCGGCTACCGCTTTATGGGCTGGTTCCGTGAGCCCGGAGTCAATGTGAACCGTATCGATGCCGATAACGCCTGGTTTAACGGCAAGACCGATGCCGATGCCGTTAAGGCTGGCAAGCAGGTCCAGAAGAACGAAGCGCACGAGATAACGTCGAGCTATACCGCCGATAACGCGAAGGGGGCCGAGGCCTTTAAGGGCAACGACCTGTTTATTGCTTCGTACGAGGCGCAGGTACTGTTCTATAACGTCAAGGGCGAGACGCTCGCGTGGCAGAGCGGCGAGGAGCACGACAAGTCGACGGACTGGTACCGCTATGGCGTCGGTTTAACGCCGGCTGCCCCTGCGGACCGCGGCACTCTTTCTGCCAGCGCCACCTTTATCGGTTGGACGACGCAGCCGAGTGGCGAGGCCGGGATGCATGGCGGTTACGCGGCCATCACCTCGCCTGAGCTTGCCGAGTTAAAAAACGCCGGTGCGTTCTATCCTGCCGGCACCGAGATCACTGTGCTTGGCCCTACCGATTTTTATCCGGTGTACACCGACTATGTGTCGAACATCATGACGGTGTTTGAGGGCAATGAGCAGGATGCAACCGACGATCAGACTCGGCGCGACGGTGTGGGCAAAACTGACGTTAAGGTTGAGACTGCAGAAGATGGCACAAGCGCGTATACCGTACAGGTGCTCGACGTATCCGGTAAAGCTATATCCGAGGAGGGCCAGCTGCCCGACGGCTATCGTTTCCTGGGTTGGTATGAAAACAAGCAGGCTGCCGATGGATCCCCGGTTGATGTTCGCGTGAGCCGCGATCCGAGCTACAAGCTTCCCGGCAATGTGGACCTGACCGTTCCGCATACCTATACCGCACGCTTTGAGTACCGCGTGGATTACTACATCCGGGCATTCACAAATAGCGGTCTAACGGACAGCAAGCTCCTCTGCTCGGTTTGGAATAAGTACAAGTCGCCCTTTGAGGAAAACGTTGGCGCGACATATGTTCGTGAAAACATTGTCCATTGGGGTGCTGGTACGGATGATTCCGCTCACGTGTTACACGATGATAAGAATCCAGCGGATAAGTGCACTACGGTTCTCTCTGATGCGACGCGAATCGTTGCGCCTATTAACGCCTACTCGCATAATGTGCGTAACGACACTGGCGCAAATACTATCAAGGATATGATTGCCGACACTGATTTTCCAGGAGCCGGTAAACTGAGTGATGAGTGGAAAGCGTCAAGTATTAAAGTTCAATTTTCCCCCGCACATGATAGGTACCACTTCAGTTTTTGGACGCTCGAAAGACCCGACGACGGTTCTTGGACGTATATAGAGAATCCTTTTTCGAGTGCTGTTTTAACGACAGAGCAATATTATGTCCGCGCCATGGTGACCACGGACGTCAACTTCTATGACAAGGATGGCAACGTAAAGCAGGCTGCTACTCGACGCTATGAAAGCAACTTGCTTCAGCAGAAAACGGCGGAAGGTAAAGATCCGACGTTCCTGTATTGCTATCCGCATCTCTATAAGGATAGGACGGTTAATACAAGGCCCTACGACGGAAAGGATGGTGACGTCAATCCCAGTCTGACACTCGAAGCCTCTCCGACCGATGCCGACATGGCCGTGCCTGGCTATAAGTTCCTGGGCTGGATTTCGACCGCCGAGGTTCAGAAGGATTCTGACGTCTGGAAGTATATCTACGACGTCGCCGGCGACTCCTATGTGACGAGTGATCCGGATAAGGCAGAGCCGTATCTGGCGACCGACGAGTCCAAGGTCACCCAGTGGCAGGATGCCTATCCCGTCTACGCAAAGTACGACGTCAGCTACACCACCAACCTGCATCGCGCAGGTTTTGAGGGTACGGACAAGGTCAATGTGCCTAGCTACAACATCGCTCCCGTTATCAACGCGGACACCAATCCTGCTACGGCAACGGTGACCCCTGACGTTACGACGCCGGTTTATAAAGCAGGCGGTGAGCTGTATAAGTTGCAGAAGGTTGAGATCGAGCTTCCGAACGGCGAGATCAAGACGCTTCCCTACGATGTGGAGCATGGTACTTGCTCTTATCCGGTGGAACCTGGCGGAGCCTATACATTCGTGGCGTACTATTCGCCGTTGGCGGTTGTGTACCACCTCAATGCCACGGATGTGGACGGCAAAGTTGCTCAGCAAGACGATATGCTCGGCAACCTTAATGGCGGCATCCCGAAGCCTACTTATGACGTCAGCACTATCGATGCGGATACAGGCAAGTTCAACGTCTTCGTGGGCTGGACGGAAGCCGAGCCGGCACCTGGCAAGGGCTATGTCGCTTGGTCAGAGGGCATCCGTATGGTGAGTGCTTCTACCGTGGTCAAGGCCCCCATGGAGCTGTACCCGGTCTACCGTCCCAGCCTGGTTACCGTTCAATCGAACATTGACTCTAAACTTGCGAATCCCGATCTTGTCCGTAGCCTCGGCCGCACTGATTCCGGCGACCAGATTTCTCTTGAGGTCAAGGCCGCCGAGGAGGTTGAGGGCACTGACGGCACCAAGTACGACTTTGTCGGCTGGTCGCGCGATTATGTCAATGACGGGCAGTACACCCTGATGACTGACGATGAGAAGTATCCCCTCGAGGGCAGCGAGCCCTTTGAGAGCGTGACCTACACTGCGGTGTACAAGAAGACGCCGCTTAAAGTGCGCTATCACGACACCGAAGGCAACGTCATCTACACCGCTACGGTAGACCCGAACGATACGAGTGTTCTGCGTGGCCAGGATGGCAATGCCGGCTTTGTTCAGACAGTTAAGGTGCCCAAGATGGACGAGAACGGCAACCCGTTCTATGACGACAAGGGTGAACCCGTCATGGAGCCAAAGGAAGTGGCCTACGATCCCGAAGCCTACTCCGCAATCGTCGCATTCCTGGGCGAGCGAGCGGATAGCAGCTTGAAGGAGTTGTTCTTGGAGTGGCAGTGGGTTAATGGCGACAAAGCTGTGGCGTGGAGCGACTTCAAGGGTAAACCGGTTACAGCCAACATGGATTTGTATCCGGTGACGTATAAGGTCGTCGCTAACGACACATCGGACGATGCGAGCCCTAAGAATGTGACCGGGCAGCTCAAGTGGTTGCTTGATCCCAATGCCGCGAACACGATAGATGACAAGAGCGATAAGGCGCCGTTCAAGGCTTGCTTTGCAAAGCCCTTCATGGGCACGCAATTGACGGTGCACGTTGACCGCGTGGGCTATGGTCTTCCTGGCCAGACTCCTGCGCCTGTCAACGGGAAGTATGTCTCGCTTTACAGTTCGGGTTCAGGCGAGGGCTCGTTTGAGCTGACGAATCGTTTGGACTACAAGCTCACGGGCGACGGCACTCAGAGCGATGGCAATGCGGTGTTCGATTTCGCCGCTACGCATACGCTCAAGATCGTCAAGCAAACCCAGGATAGCTGGGCGAAGGGCAAGACGTTCCGCTTCAAGGTTTCCCGGGCCGGCATGGACGGCAACGCCTTGGAGGAGCGCACGGTTGAGGTAACGGTGTCATCGGATGCGCAGCTGAAGGACGGTTCCGCCTGGTACTCCGGCGCTATCGAGCTTGCGGTCCCGGCGGGTATCTACACCGTCGAGGAGGACTCAGCGTGGGCATGGCGCTACAGCAACCAAATCGGCGTCCCTGGCAAGCAGCCGGGCGATAAGGCGCAGGCGACTATCTCCGCTGCATCGAGCGCGAACGATGCCACGTTCACCTGCACGAACACGCGTGTGAACGACAAATGGATCGACGGCAGCAATCGTGCCCATAACGTTTGGAGCAACGGCAACGTAGCAAAGAAGGAGGATTAGCATGTCCAAGCGCAAGCGCATCATCGCCTTGCTGGTGGGGGCTATCCTCCTGGCCGGTACGGCAGGCACGCTGGCCTGGCTTTCGGTTACGGGCGTGCTGGTCAACCAGTTCGGCATCGGGTCGGTGACGCCATCGGTTCAGGAAACGCTCAACGGCAAAGTGAAAAGCGATGTCAAGGCGAAGAACACGGGTACTGCGCCCGCCTATATTCGTGCTGCAGTGGATATCTACTGGCAGGACCAGGATGGCGCACGCCTGTGGGATGAGCCGAAGGAGGAGCCGAAGGGTGAGGCGGATTACGAGATTGCGTGGAGCGTGGCTGATGCCTCGAGCGCGAACTCGGCTTATAACTGGGTTAAGGCGAGCGACGGGTTCTATTACTGGACGTCGCCCGTCGCTCCCGGCGCGGAAACCGGCGTGCTCATTAATAGGGTTACCGAGCTCAAGGCAACCGAAGGTCGCAATCTTGTCGTGGATATCTCCACTCAGGCGGTCCAGGCGACGCCCGATGAGGCCGTGCGCGACGCATGGGGTTGCTCGGTCGAGGATGGCGTGCTGGTGCCGCCGTATGGAGGTGCGTAAGTATGGCGTTCTCGATTCGCAAAGGTGTTGCGCGCTCCTTGCGTTGCGTGGTCGCGGCTATTCTCTGCATGGTCACGCTCGCCGTTCCTGCCCGTGCGTTTGCCGATACTCCCGCGATTGCCTATGACGGAAATGCGCGCCAGCTGACGGTCTCGGGGGCGACGGGCTCCTCGGGGGAGCCCGATCTGTTTCCCGCCTTTAAAGGTCTAATGCCCGGCGATGTGCGCGAGCAGCAGATTGAGGTTCGTGCCACTGGTGTAAAGTCCCAGGTACGCGTGTTTGTGCGGGCCGTTGTCGATCACGAGACGGCACACCTGCTGTCGCCCATTACCTTAACGGCGTCGGCGGGCGATGCGTCTGCAGGTTGGCTCCAGACGGGAACTCTGGGCAGTGTGTTCGCCTATCCCACGCAGGTCGCAACGTTTACGAGCGATGGCAGCACGGTGCTCAATTTGCAACTAAGTGTCCCGACGTCGGTGGGCAATGAGCTTGCCGACGCAAGCAAGACCATCCGCTGGGAAATCACCGCCGAGGACGATGGCGAGAAGATTCCCGTACAACCTGCTGACAGTAAGAGCCCCGGTCTGTTTGGCCTGGCGGCAACCGGCGACAGCACGCTCGCATGGCTTTTGATGCTGCTGACGCTTGCAATCATCGCTTTTATGGCCGCGCTGCTTTTGTCCCGGAGGGATAAGTACTAGGTCCATCCTCTAAACGCAACGCCCTCCCGGGCGGCGGGCACGAAGTTCCCTGCTCTACAGTCCTGCGCAAGACGAAGGCCACATTAAGTGGCCTTCTTTGCGTGCGGAACTCGCGATGAACTTCGTGCCCGCCGCCCGGGAGGGTGTCTCTTTATTGATAGAAGGCCTAATAAGCTGATGATTTCATGCCTGGATGTATACGGAGTGGGACGGGCTTTCCGGATGGGCGGGGTCTCGGAAAGCTCATCCCGGAATTCGCCTTTGGAATGGGATGCACTTTCCGATTGAGGGACTCAGCGGAAAATGCATCCCAGTATTCGGCTGAGAAATGGGACACGGTTTCCGGTTGAAGCCTTGGCGGAAAATGTGACCCGGAATTTGTGATCGGAATGGGATGCGGTTTCCCAACGGGGCCACAAACGGAAACCGCATCCCATTCCGGACGTGAATTCCGGGACAAGCTTTCCGCGATGCGCATGCCAGGCCACGCTTCTGCTACGAGGCGAGCGCAGCTTCTCATCAGCCCACTCAACTCGCAACGGGTGAGGGGCGGCGGCAGGCGGAGGCGCGGGAAGGGTCTGTCGCGAGTTCCGCAAACAAAGAAGGCCACATAACGTGGCCTTCGTCTTGCGCAGGACTGTCCGAGCAGGGAACCTTATATGCCTCCGCCTGGACAGACGTTTCAGTTGTGGCTCAGCAGCTAGCAGCTACTTAATCTTGGTCGTACCCGGCGCCAGGTTGGGGTCGGTCTCGTTGGCCTCGGTCTGGAAGTGCTCGGTATAGACGTTCTTGCCGTCGCGGAACATCTCGTAGTACTGCATCTTGGCGTAATCCTCGCGCGCCTTGGTGGCGGCTGCGGCAGCGGCGTCGTCACCGGTGACGTTGGAGGAAAGCGCCCAACGCAGGCTGGCGTCCTCGTAGCCGACGGAGTTGATGGCGGGCAGCGACTCGCGCAGTGTCATATGCGCCTTCTGATAGTCGGAAAGCGGGGCGCCGATCAGCTGCATCAGCTGGGTGGACAGGTAGTTGGTGGACAGGTCGTCGACCTCACTCGTCTGGTCGCAACCGGCAACGTCGTAGTTAGCCCAGATGATGTAGTCAGTCTGCCACAGGCGTTCCTGGTGCGTGGCATCATCCTCGCCGGTAAACCACTTGTCGTTGAACTTGGACGGGAAGAACGGTTGATGGTCGCCCCAGAACACCACGACTACCTTGCGGTCGAGTTTGCTCAGGGCGTTGAGGAAGTAACGCAGCGCCTGGTCGGACTGCTCAATGCACGAGACATACTCGTCGACATCGGACAGCGTGCCGTCCTCGACAGTCTTGGCGTCCAGGTCGGTCGTGTCGATTTTCAGGTGCATCTGCTTGTCGACCGGCAGCAGACCCGTGTCGTAGCCCGAGTGATTCTGCATGGTCACGTCGAAGATAAACTGCGGATCGGCGTTCTGGTCGAGCAGTTCAAGAATCTTGTCGTAGGTAGCCTGGTCGGTCACCATGCCGCGCAGGGTGTCGGCTCCCTGGAAGTCGTTGATGGACAGGAACTGGTCAAAGCCAAAGTCCTTGTAGACGTTCTCGCGGTTCCAGTTGGTCGCGTGGTTGGGGTGCATGGCCGTGGTGGAATAGCCGAGCGATTTGAACTGCTCTGCCAGGTTCCCAGTCGTTTCCATGTTGTAGATGGTGTAGGGGTACACGCCCGAGCCCAGGTTGGCCATGGAGTTGCCGGTCATAAACTCAAACTCGGTATTGGCGGTACCGCCGCCGTAGGCGCTCACATAGAGCTTGCCGCGGCTGAGGCAGTTGGACAGGTTCTTAAAGTACTGCGGGCCCTCGTAGCCGGCGCGCATGTTCTGGTAGATGGACAGGTCCGAGAAGGTCTCGTTCATGATGGCGATGACCGTGGGCTTCTCGCTGTCGAATTGCTCCTTTGCGGCGGTGCGCTCGTCGCTCTTGGCGGCGTCGGACTTGTCGTAGGCCTTGGCGTACTTTTTGAGCGTGGCCTTGGCGTCATCGACAGAATAGTCGGCGGGTTTGGGCGGCTTGATGGACTGCGCTGCACTAATAAAGGCAGGCAGATAGCCCTCGCGCCAGTAGCTCTCGAGCGGGCGCCAGGTGTAGACGGTGATGCCGAGGGTGTTGTAGTAGTCGATGAGGGTGACGTGCGCGGTCACGCCGCCCAGGCACAGCACCGCCACGAGCAGGTTGGTGAGCAGCATGCGCTTGGCGTTGGCGGCGCCCTTCTGGCGATGCGGCGCGACCAGGCCGGCGTACTCGCACAGCAGCATGGCGATGGCGGTAAAGCTCATGGACAGCACGCAGAACAGCGAGATCGAGAAGGTGTAGCCGTTGCCGGCGACCGCGGCGGCGGTGGAGATGGCCGAAAGGTCGCCCGGCTGGATCGGCATGGATTTAAACGTGATGACGAAGAACTCGGCAATGCCCAGGACAAAGAGGGCAAAGGCCAGGACCGCGGGGGCTGCGCCGTGGCGCTGGAATAGGAAGAACAAGCCGGTCATGAGCACGGTGATGATGGCCCACTCGAGCAGAATGCACAGGGGGTAGACCCAGGTAAAGTCGTGGTTGGACGAGACCTCCATGCCCAGCAGCGCAAAGACGCCGGCGAGCAGCAGGCACAAGACGGCGGCGACGAGCGGGCGGCCCACAAAGGCACCGCGCAGGCGGGTGAGCTTGCCGGTGGGGGCGGGGGCGTCGGCCGAGGCGAACGCAAAGACGCGCGGTGCGATGCGGTCGCGGGCGATGCTGGCCCAAGCGCAGCCGGTGAGGATGGCGTTGGTCAGGATGAGCATCACAAAGGCGAGCGGCTCGTTTTGGGCGACGAGGCCAATAGCGCCCCAGACGGTCAAAAAGAGCTGGAACAGGCCGAAGGTGACGCTCCACCCAAGAGCGCTTTTGGCAACGGTGCCCGACTGTGCGCGAATGGCCTTGGCCTCGCGCAAGACAAGGTAGACGGTCGCCGCAAGACCGACGAGCGAGATGGCGGCAGCGAACATGCTGAGACTCCTCACAAACTTAAAACCTACGAAAGCGGGGATTAACCCGATTGTTACCGAGATATGCGCAGCATTTGACGGCTGCGTACAACAACCAGCCATAATAACGCGCGAGTATGGCGGTGTTGCGCAATGGAGTGCCCACCTGCGCGATAATGGACGGGAATTACACGGAAACGTAAAGGCTTCTTAAAGAAATGGCGAGGGTA
Source organism: uncultured bacterium (assembly GCA_905214945.1). Taxonomy (GTDB): domain Bacteria; phylum Actinomycetota; class Coriobacteriia; order Coriobacteriales; family Coriobacteriaceae; genus Collinsella. The sequence continues at coordinate 32,983 of CAJMOC010000008.1, read as the reverse complement.
GGGCGATGAGCGAGCAGGTTTGCAAGGCGGACATGGGCGGCGACGGAGCTGCGGTCGTGGATACGTACGGCTATCCGGTCGAGACTACGGGCAACGCGGTACTGGACATTTTGGAGCACCGTTCGTCCACGCGCGCTTTTGCGCGCGATGACAGCGACCGTCCCGTGGCGGTGACCGACGAACAGCGGGCGGCGATCTTGCATGCGGCGAGTCGCGCGCCGTCGGCGGGCGCCATGATGATGTATTCCATCGTAAGCATTCGTGAGCAGGCTACGCTCGATCGTCTTGCCGACCTGTGCGACCACCAGCCCATGATCGCCAAGGCGCCCTGGGCACTTATATTTGTGGTCGACTATGCCAAGTGGATCGATCTGTTTGAGCACGTGGGCTGCTTTGAGCCCGAGTTTGTCGAGCGCACGGGCAAGGCGCCCCGCCGCGCGCCGGGTTTGGGCGACTTTGCCATCGCGGCGCAGGATGCCGTGATTGCCGCGCAAAACGCCGTGGTTGCCGCCGAGGCCCTGGGGCTGGGGAGCTGCTACATCGGTGATATCGTCGAGAATGCCGAGGAAGTTGCCGAGCTGCTCGATCTGCCGCCCTATACCATGCCGCTGTCGATGCTCATCATCGGCACGCCTCGCAAAGAGCGCCCGGCCATTGCGCATCCCGTGGTGAACCTGGTGCACGAGGAGCGCTATCGTCGCGCCGACGCCGCGACGATGGATGCGCAGGTGGCCGAGATGGATGCGATGTTTCGCCCGCACGCCCGCGAGGTGGGCGAGCGCGTCATCGACATCTACACCCGTAAGCACACGAGCCCCTTTATGGCCGAGATGAGCCGCTCTATGGAGTGGTGGTTCAAAAACTGGCTCGGAAAATGACGAATGTGACAAAGGGGGCGTCCCCTTGTCGCATTCCATATCGCCGCGGTGGCCTAAAGGCCGCATAAATGTTTATCTAGCTGGGAAAACGGTGCCATTAAAATATGGGCTGATTACATATAATCCCGTCGAACGTTAAAATTGGGAGGAAACCGGCTTATGGAACAAAAGGCAAAGGAAGTAGCCTCGCACGCTGCGATTCCTGTAAGCATCTCGGCGATGCTCGTCACGCTGGGCGTGGTGTATGGCGATATCGGCACCAGCCCCATGTATGTAACCAAGGCGCTCGTTGCCGGCAACGGCGGCATCGGAAGCGTCACGCAGGAGTTCGTGCTCGGCGCGCTCTCGCTCGTCGTATGGACGGTCACGCTGCTGACGACCGTCAAGTACGTGCTGATCTCGCTGCGTGCCGACAACCACGGCGAGGGTGGCATCTTTGCCCTGTACAGCCTGGTCAAGCGTTGCGGCAAGTGGCTTATCATCCCCGCCATGCTGGGCGGCGCGGCGCTGCTCGCCGATGGCATCCTCACGCCTGCCGTTACCGTGACTACGGCTATCGAGGGCCTGCGCACCATTCCGGCAGTCCATGCTGTGTTGGGCGACGATCAGGCCCGCGTCGTGGCCATCACGCTTGCTATCATCATCGTGCTCTTCTTGGTGCAGCGCATCGGTACGGCAAAGATCGGTCACGCCTTCGGCCCCATCATGACGCTGTGGTTTCTGTTCCTGGGCGGTACGGGCCTGTTCTTTGTCTTCCAGTACCCCGCGGTGCTGCTGTGCCTCAACCCGCTACGCGGCGTCGGCTTTTTGTTGAGTCCCAACAACCATGCGGGCATCATGATTCTGGGCAGCTGCTTCCTCGCCACCACCGGTGCCGAGGCGCTCTACTCCGACATGGGCCATGTGGGCCGCGGCAACATTTACGCCACCTGGCCGTTCGTTAAGTGCTGCTTGCTGCTTTCCTATATGGGCCAGGGCGCTTGGCTTATCAACAACGCTGCCAACCCCGAGCTCATGGGCATTGCCGACCTCAACCCGTTCTATCAGATGCTCGCCCCGGGCCTGCGTCCGTTTGCCGTTGGCCTTTCAACCATCGCGGCCATCATTGCCTCGCAGGCGCTCATTACCGGCGCGTTCTCGCTGGTGTCCGAGGCCAGCCGTCTGGACCTCATGCCGCACATGCAGGTCTTCTACCCTGCCGAGACCAAAGGCCAGCTCTACATCCCCATGGTCAACAACGTCATGCTTGTCGGCTGCGTCATCGTGGTGCTGCTGTTCCAGAACTCGGCGCATATGGAAGCCGCCTACGGCCTTGCCATTACGCTGACTATGATGTGCACCACGCTGCTGCTCTTCTTCTACCTGCACGAGGAGCGCAAGCTCAAGGTTGCTCCGTGGATCTTCGCGGCCTTCTTCCTTTTGCTCGAGGGCTTCTTCTTTGTGAGCTCGCTCACCAAGTTCTTCCACGGCGGCTACTTCACCATCCTCATGGCTGCACTCATCATGGGCATTATGGTGTGCTGGTACAACGGCACGGCGGTCGAGCAGCGCCAGTTTACGCTGCTGCCGCTGCGTAGCTACCTGCCGCAACTCAAGCGCCTGCGCGATGACGATCGCTACGAGCTTATGAGCGACAACATCGTGTACCTGACCAAGGACACCCATACCGATTACATCGACCGTGATATCGTCTACTCGATCTTGGACAAGCATCCCAAGCGCGCTCGCGCCTGGTGGCTCGTGAATGTCGAGACCATGGACGAGCCGCATACCTTTGCCTATTCGGTCGAGACGTTCGGCACCGACTACGTGTTCCGCGTGCATCTGTACCTGGGCTACAAGATCAACCAGCGCGTCAATGCCTACCTGCGTCAGGTCGTTCAGGACCTGGCTGCCACCGGCGAGCTGCCGGCGCAGACGCATGACTACTCGGTCTACAAGGATCCGGGCAACATCGGCACGTTCAAGTTCGTCTTGATTCGCAAGCTCCTGGCGCCCGAGAGTGACGTGGAACCGAGCGAGCGTACGGCCATCACACTCAAGTACATCATCCGCCGCGCCGCCGGCACGCCGGCGCGCTGGTATGGCCTGGAGAACTCCAACGTGACCTTTGAGTATGTGCCGCTGTTCACCAAGTTCAAGGCTGTGAACAAGATGCAGCGCCTGGCCCCCAACGAGCGCCCGTAGTCGATGCTTAAGGTATGGCTGCGAACGGGCGGATTGCAATGACAGGGTTTGAGCCTGGGGAGGAAACCATGGATGCAAAGGGGCTTGACGGTCGCGATTTTGCGGCCGAGCTGGCGCACGAGGCGCGCGTCGACGCCGCCGAAGACCGGTTCTTTACGGATCGGGCCAACATGGACATGGCCGATCGCGTGATTTCGGTCGTGGCGCTGGTGTTTGTCGCGGCGTGCGTGTGCGCACTGCTCGCGCACGTGCTGTTTGTCTAGCGACCGCACGCTGCAAGGCTATACACTTGGAACCACCACAAGGGGAAACCACCACAAAGGTGCCTGTCCCCTTTGTGGTGGTTTTTGTTTTTAAGAGAGGGGCGGGGCGCTGATGGACGTCCATGCGGACGGCGATATTGCCGAAAACTTTTGGTGGCGGCGCACGACGTCGACGCGTCGCGGCCCCCTGTACGACATCTGCGTGGCGGCGGGGCTGCTGTTAGCGGCGACGATTGTGGGCGTGCTGCTCGACCGCCCCGGTCTCGCTCCCAGCATCATGATCGTCTACGTGTTTGCCGTGCAGCTGTGCGCCTTTTTCACCTGGAGCCGCCTGTATTGCCTGTTGAGCTCGGCTGCCGCCGTGGCGCTCTACAGCTTCTTGTTTGTCGATCCGCGCTACTCGCTGTCTTTTATCGACCGTGTCTATCCCGGCATGTTCTTCATCATGTTTGCGGTCTCGCTCGTGTCGAGCTCGATTGCGCTGGCTCTGCGCCGCGCCTTGGCGCAGGCCGCCGCCAGCGACCGCCGCACGCAGATGGTGCTCGAGACCAACCGCATGTTGCAGCGCTGCGCCGATCAGCAGCAGATTGTGCACGCCATGGCAACGCAGCTGGCGCGTCTTTCGGGCTGTCCGGTCGTGTGGTACAGCGATGATGCCGATGATGATGACCTGCTGCCGCGCGCGACGTATACGGCCGTGGGCGATGCCGTGCCGGTGCACGAGCTGGCGTCGCAGATGCCGCCGCGGCTCTCGGCGTCCGCCTATGTGGGAACACCGCTCGATGCCACCTATGGTGGCTCGGCGTTCTTTGGCATCTACTTGACCGTACGCTCGGGCGACACCATGGTGCGCGCGGGCGACCCCGCCTCGGTTGTGGGCGTGCTGGCTATCGTTGCCGAGTCCGACGTGCTGACGCACGAGGAACGGACACTTGCCGATGCCATCGTGAGCGAAGGCGAGCTGGCACTCGATCGCGCCCGCGCCATGGAGGCCCGCGAAGAGGCGGCGGTGCTCGCCAAAAACGAGCAGCTGCGCGCCAACCTGCTGCGCTCCATTTCGCACGATCTGCGTACGCCGCTTACCAGCATTTCGGGCAATGCCGACGTACTGCTCGACCAGGGCTCGACCGGCACTGCCGAGCTCGACGACCAGACGCGCCGCGGCATGCTCCTGTCCATTCGCGCGGATGCGCAATGGCTCAACGCCACCGTCGAGAACCTGCTTGCCATCACTAAGCTCGAGGGCGGCGGTATGCATCTGGCGACTACGCTCGAGCTCATGGACGATATCGTCGAGGAGGCGCTGCGCCACGTGAACCCGGCCGTGCGCGAGCACGATCTTAAGGTGGTGGCGTGCGACGAGCCGGCGCTCGTTAACGTTGACGCGCGTCTGATGGTACAGCTCGTGGTGAACCTGGTGAACAATGCCATCACCTATACGCCCGCAGGCTCGTATATCGTGATTTCGATTGGCGTCGACGATGGACGCGTGGCGTGCTCGGTGGCCGATGACGGGCCGGGCATTGCGCCCGAGGACCGCGAACGCATCTTTGAGTCGTTCTACACCGCCAACCACGGTCTTGCCGACAGCCATCGCAGCGTGGGCCTGGGACTTTCGCTCTGCCGTTCCATTGCGTTGGCGCATGGCGGTAGCATAGAGGTTGCCGCGGCGGACCCGCACGGCTCGGTCTTTACGATTGAGCTTCCCGTCGCCGATGTTTCGTTTGATAAGGAGTAGCGCCGTGCCGAACTCTGCCGTAAAACCGCTCATCTTGGTCGTTGAGGACGACCCCGCCGTTCGCAATCTTATTGTTGCCGCGCTCGAGGCGCACGGCTTGCGTCATATGGCTGTGGAGACCGCCCATGCCGCCATCGCCGCCGCCTCGTCGCAGGCGCCGAGCATAGTACTGCTCGATCTGGGCCTGCCCGATATGGACGGCGTCAAGGTGGTGGAGTCGGTGCGCGCGTGGTCGGGCATGCCGATTATCGTGGTATCGGCGCGTAGCGAGGATGCGGACAAGATTCGCGCACTCGATGCCGGCGCCGATGACTACCTGACTAAGCCGTTTTCGGTCGAGGAGCTGCTCGCGCGCATTCGCACGACGCTCAGGCGCCTTTCGTATGCGCAGACGGGCGGCGTTGTCTCCGAGGGCTCGTTCGATACCGGTGAGCTGCATATCGATTTTGATGCCGGCATCGCCACGATGGATGGCGAGGAACTGCATCTGACGCCGATCGAGTACAAGCTCTTGTGCCTGCTGGCACACAACGCCGACAAGGTGCTGACGCACCAGTTTATCCTGCACGAGATTTGGGGCACGGCGACCAAGAGCGACCTGGCGAGCCTGCGTGTCTTTATGGGCACGCTGCGCAAGAAGATCGAGTCCGACCCCGCGCATCCGCGCTATATCCAGACGCACGTGGGTATTGGTTACCGATTGGTCATCCAGGGATAGGTCGGCATCCGCCATCCCAATATGAGTTGCGGTGAAATACGGTCTAAATTTACCTAATTCCAGGCAAAACAGTCCGTATTCCACCGCAACTTTGTTATCTGCCCTTGGGCTTGCTGGCGTAGAACTTCTTCTTTTTGGGCTTGCCGGCGGGGGAGGATTTGCCGGCAAAGTTGGACTTGCCGTTGCCGGTCTGCGCGTGCGCGGGTACTGCCGCACGGGGCTTGCGGGCCTCGGGGTTATGCAGTTCCTCGACGCGCTCGGCAATTTCCTCGGCGCTAAAGCCGACCTCGGCCATGGCGTCCTCGATGGGCAGGCGGCGCACGATATAGCAGTGGTGCACCTTCTGGTTGCGCGCGAAGTCCTCGGGGATGGTCTGTGCCGTAATGTCCTGTAGCACTACGCCCGCGCGGGCGAGCTTGCGTGTCTCGGGGCGGAAGCCTCGCAGGTTGCAGCTAAAGATGGCATGGCCGCCCTGTGCGAGCAGGCGCGATACGCCGGCCAAAAGCTCAACATGGTCGCGCTGAACATCCCAGGTGCGGCGGCCCATCTTGGACGAGTTCGAAAACGTGGGCGGATCGACAAAGATCAGGTCCCAGCGGTTGCGCGTCTGGCGCTGGTCGCGAATCCAGGCGAGCACGTCGTCGCGCACAAAGTGGTGTTGCGATCCCACAAAGCCGTTCTGGCGCATGTTGCGCTCGGCCCAGTCCAGGTAGGTGTTGGAGAGGTCGACCGTCACGGTTTCCTCGACGCCGCCGTCGGCCGCATAGCAGGTAGCGGTGCCGGTGTAGGCGAACAGGTTGAGGAAGCGGCGTGCCTGCTTGGCGTGCTCGCGCACCAGATCGCGCGTGACGCGGTGGTCCAAGAAGATGCCCACGTCCAGGTAGTCGTCAAAGTTGACGGCAAAGGTAAGACCGCCTTCCTCGATGAGCGGCAGGCGACGGCGCGCGATGTTGGCGCGCTCGCCCGAGCCGCCCTTGCCGGCGCCCTGCTTGCCGTACTGCGAGCCGCCGCGCGAACGCATGCGTGCCTTGGCGTGCACGTGCTCGGCCGGAACATCCAGGATGCGCGGCGCGATGGCCAAGATATCGAGCATGCGGGCCTGGGCCAGCGCCGGGTCGATGGTCTTGGGTGCGGCGTATTCGGCGATGACGAGCCAACGGCCCGGTGTCTGCGGGCAGCCCTCGTACAGGTCGATGGCGGCGGAGTAATCGGGCAGGTCGGCATCGTAGACGCGGTAGCAGCTCACGCCCTCGCGCTTGGCCCACTTGCGGCGCAGGCGTGCGTTCTTGCGCAGGCGGTTGGCGAACTGCTCGGACTCGGGGATGAGCACGGGCAGCGGCTTGCCGTCGCCCAGGTCGAGCGTGGCGGCAGGTTCGGACATGGGGGTGTTGGCGGCTTCGTCTTCGGCATCTGCGGTCTTGTCCTCGGCATCCGTGCTGGTCGCAGCTTCAAATGCCGCGGCAGCGTGGTCAAGCGAGGGCCAAACCTCAATAGTCGCCTCTTCGTTGTTGGGCATGACGGCGATGGAGCGCGCGGGCTCGGCATGGAGCGCGCGGGCCATAAGGCCGTCGCGAGTGAGCGCGGCGACCGGTGCGGTAGCGAGCTCGGGCGCGCGGCGCAGCTCGCCGACCAGCGTCATGGCGTCGTGCATGAGCGAAAGCGGCGTCTCGGTGGTGTCTGCGACCACGGCAACGCCGGCGACAGCACCCGCATGGTCCAGCACGGTGGCGGGCTTAGCGGCGCAAAAATCGACAAAGCGCTTGTAGCCGGCGCACTTGACCATGCGCTCGGCGGTCTTGCGGGCGGCGGGGTCGATGTCCACGGCCACGATGCGCGCCTGGCGCTCGCGCGCCGCCGCCTCGCGTTCGCGTGCCTCGGCGAGCAGCTGCTCCCACAGAGCGGCGTCGTGCAGCTGCCAGCCCTCAAAGCCCCAGCGCCCGCGTGCGGCGCCCGGGGCGCGGTCGGTCAGAATGTTCACGGCCTCCAGCAGCAGACCGCCGCCGGCGCACGAGGCGTCGACCAGCGTGGGCAGAGCCTCGTTCTCGTAATCGTCGGCCGTCAGCTCGCGCTCGCATAGCGCGGTCCAGCCGACCTGCGAAAGCACCAGGGCGGCGTAGTCGGGGCGCAGCACGTGCGCGCCCTCGCCGGCTCGAGTCGCGGCGGGCGGCAGGCGCTTGAATAGCGGGTCACCCGAAAGGTCCAGGCTTATACTCGCGCGGCGCTGACGCAACGAAAGCAGCAGGTGGACATCGGGGTCGGCGGCATCGACATCGGCGCGACGGCCCGTGGTCTCGGCGAGGCGGTCGCACAATGCGTCCTTGGCGCGCAGGGCCGAGAAGCGCGTGTTGCGCAGCTGCTCGGTCACACCACGGGCAGTGATGGCAATGGTGGCGCCGGCGCGGACGATGTTTTCCCAGGCAATGTCGTAAACGGCATCGTACAGCTCGTCGGCATCCTGTGCCTCAAAGCGTCCGAGCACCACAAACACGCGGCTGGCCAGGCGCGACCACAGGCAGGCGCGGTAGCCTTGCTCGAGCTCGCCCTCAAACGTGGCGCGGCCCTTGAGACGGCGGACATGCGAAAGCCCGAGCCGTTTAAGCTCGTCGGCGAGTGCGGACTCAAAGCCCTCGGGGCAGCTTGCATAAAATTCCATGGGTGACCTCTCTGGTTGCGTCGCTCCATTATATGATGGATGCTTCGTTTACTCTCGCCCCCGAAAGGAACCCATATGATTGATGCGTGCCCCGATTCCGCCGTGCTCTTTTTTGACGTGGACGGCACGCTGACGTCGTTCGATCCCGACGATATGACCGATAAGGACTTTTCGGCGGTGCATCCCTCGCAGGCGGTCATCGAGGCGTTTCATCGTCTGCGCGACGCAGGGCACAAGGCGTTTATCTGCACGGGTCGCCCCTTGTGGCTGATTGCGGACAGCCTGCGCGCGCTCGACCCTGCGGGTGTCGTGGCCATGGCGGGCGCCACGCTCGAGGTCGAGGGGCGTGTGGTGCACGAGGATTGCATTGACGAGGGTATTGTCGAGGAGCTTGCGCGTCGCATTGTTGCGGCAGGGTTCGAGGCCTTTTTCGAGGCCAATGCTGCGACCTTTGCGCTGGAGCCTGCGGGCGTTGAGCAGTCGTCTTTGATCGGCGCTGCTGCGGTGCACAGCGCCGAGGAAATGCGCATCGACGGTCGTCTGCGCGTGGGCAAGGTGTGCCTTAACGCGCCCGGCTTGGCTCGCGTGGCCAACGACGATGGCTTTATCGACCGCAACTTTGAGCTGTGCAATACCGGCGGCCAGAATCGCGAGCTGAGCCCCAAGGGTATTGACAAAGGCGTGGGTGTGGCGCGAGCGCTGGAGTATCTGGGCCGCGAGGGAAATGCGCGCACCTTTGGCTTCGGCGATTCGGGCAACGACCTGGGCATGCTCGCTGCCGTCGAGACGGCTGTGGCCATGGGCAACGCCATGCCCGAGGTCAAGGCGGTCGCCGACTACGTGACCGACGACGTCGCGAACGACGGCACCGTCACCGCGATGCAACATTTCGGCCTCATCTAATGAATCTCGCCTTCTGACGTTTGCTCAAACTGCGACTCTTTGCTTTTGCATGCTCAATCGATTTATCAATCCAAACACTGAAGCGATTATACCGTTCGCCGAGAAGATAAAAAACCGCAGTTCACGCCTTGATAAACGTAGGTAAAGTGTTTAGCAGTTTAACGCCCGTGTGCAAGCGAAAGGAATCAGGCAGATGGCAATCAAGGTGTTCGCTGACGGTGCAAACCTCGAGGGCATGCTCGACATGTACGAGAACGGCAACGTTCAGGGTTTCACGACCAACCCGTCCCTTATGAAAAAGGGCGGCGTGACGGATTACCGCGCCTTTGCCAAGGAGGTCCTGGCCCATATCACCGATGTGTCTGTGTCGTTTGAGGTCTTTGCCGACGACGTCGAGACCATGGAGATCGAGGCCCGCGAGATCGCTACCTGGGCCGAGAACGTCTATGTCAAGATTCCGTGCGTGACCACCAAGGGCGAGTCCACGGCCGAGTTGGTGCGCAAGCTTTCCGCCGACGGCATTAAGGTCAACGTCACCACCATCTTTACGCCTGCGCAGGTCGACGAGATGGTCGACGCTGTCGACGCCGAGACGCCGTCCATCATCTCGCTCTTTGCCGGCCGTATCGCCGACACGGGTGTCGATCCCATTCCGTTTATGACGGAGTCGGTCAAGAAGGCCGCCGCCAAGCCCAACTGCGAGGTCCTGTGGGCGTCCACGCGCGAGCTTATCAACATTTACCAGGCGCAGGCCTGCGGCTGTCAGATCATCACGGTGCCCAACGGCATCCTGGCCAAGCGCAAGAACATCGGTCGCGATCCGTACGAGGTCTCGCTCGATACCGTGCGCGGTTTTGCCAAGGATATCGCCTCGCTAGGCTTCCATATCCTGCCGTAACGCGAACACTGGCTGCGCCGCGGGTTGTTCGCCCCGGCCTTTCCTTTCCCTATCGCTCACGCGCTTCGCGAGGGTCGCGCTAGGCAAAGGAAAGGCCGGGGCTGCCGACACGAACCCGTCGGTAGGTCCTGAGCTGAATCGCTACCTTTATTCCGATGGGGGTCGACAGTGCTACCCCGCCAACTGTCTCGGGCAGTAATGGGGCTGGGCTCGGATGGCAACGCCGCGTGCCACTGGCGGCTTCGTTCGCCGGATGACGATTCGTGTTACGCGGCCGGCGTCACCTCGGACGGCGGCGTGGGCTCCGACGGCATCGCGTGGACAACGCGGTTCCGCATTATGGATCAACCTGTAATCTAATGATCTTCTAATCCATATCTATCAAGTATCGAAAACGATCCGGCCCCGAGTTGGCAGTCATCGCCAAGGCAAAGGACCCTGCCGGCTATGTGTTCGGGGCGACGCGCAAGTCGCCCAAGACCCTTCGATTATCCTTTGTTCCGCGCATGCAAGATCTCATGCTTGACGTGGTTGAACAGCTCTACCGGGCAAACGAGGTCTTTGCGGCTCGTGCCCATAAGTGTCCCACCAACAGAAATCGAGATATTCGGCCTCAGAGTGCCGTCAAGATTGCCAATATGGCTGAAAAACGTCCCGTACCGCACCTCTGCGGGTGCAGATATGGGACGTTTGTGGAATATCTGATGCCTATTTGTTGAGCTTGCACTTTGAAGAAGTGTTATCGCGGCCCAGCGAGGCCGAATATCTCAATAATTGCAGGTGATGATTAGCGGAAACGGCGTCTCGCACTTCGGGATATCGCCAAATCGTTTTAGAAGGAGAGGCGCTCGGCGGAATGGGGCCCGCCGAGCGCCTGCAGCGGCTTATTTGCCCCGCACCATGGTGAGGGAGATCTTTTTGCGGTCGCGATCGACCTTTTCTACCCATACCTTCACCGTGTCGCCGACGCGCACCACGTCGCTGGGGTGCTTGACGAAGCGGCTGGCCAGCTTGGAGATGTGCACGAGGCCGTCCTGGTGCACGCCCACGTCGACGAAGGCGCCAAAGTCGACGACGTTGCGCACCGTGCCCTTGAGCTCCATGCCGGGCTCCAGGTCGTCAATAGAAAGTGCCGAGCGGCTAAAGACCACCTCGGGCGCGTCGTCGCGCGGGTCGCGACCGGGCTTCTTGAGCTCGTTGACAATGTCGATGAGCGTCAGGGTGCCACAGTCCAGGTCGCTTGCCAGCGCCGAGATGCTGCCCAGGCGGCGCTCGATGTCGGGCACGCCACCGCGGCTGAGCTCGCTGGCTTTAACGCCTGCGCGCTCTAGGACGGACGTGGCCACCTCGTAGCTCTCGGGGTGGACGCTTGTCGCGTCGAGCGGGTTCTTGCCGCCGCTGATGCGCAGGAAGCCCGCGGCGTTGAGGTATGCCTTGGGTCCCAGCTTGGGGACCTTCTTGAGCTGGCGGCGATCGGTAAAGGCGCCGTTTTCCTCGCGGTATGCCACGATGTTCTTGGCCACGCTCGGCGTAATGCCCGACACGTAGCCCAGCAGGCTCGCGCTCGCGGTGTTGACGTCGACGCCCACGCGGTTGACGACGTCTTCCACCACGTGGCCCAGGGTGCGCGAGAGTTCGGCCTGGTCAAGGTCGTGCTGGTACTGGCCCACGCCGATGGACTGGGGCGGAATCTTGACGAGCTCTGCCAGCGGGTCTTGCAGACGGCGGCCCAGGCTCATGGCGCCACGCACGGTGACGTCCAGGTCGGGATACTCTTGGCTCGCGAGCTCGGAGGCCGAGTACACCGACGCGCCGGCTTCGTTGACGATGGTGTAGCGAAGGCTGGGCGCCTGCTCGGCAATGAACTCCGAGACGACTTCCTCGGTCTCGCGGCTGGCGGTGCCGTTGCCGATGACGATGGTGTTGACGCCGTCCTTTTTGACGAGGCGGGCGAGCTCGCGCTTGGTGCCAGCGACGTCGTGGCGCGGCTTGGTGGGGTAGACCACGCCGTGGTCGAGCAGCTTGCCGGTCTCGTCCATGACGGCGACCTTGCAGCCGGTGCGGTAGCCCGGGTCGAGCGCGAGCACGCGGGCACCGTGCACGGGGCGTGCCGAGAGCAGGCCCTCGAGATTCTTGGCAAAGACGTTGATGGCCTCGGTCTGAGCGCGGACGGTGAGTTTGGCGCGGGCCTCGCGCTCCAGCGAGGGGGCCATGAGACGCTTGTAACCGTCGGCGATAGCGGCGTCAAAGACGGGCGCGAACACGCCCTGGCGACGGGGCCAGCGGCTGCCGAGGCGCGCCGTGGCGGCAGCGCCGTCGACGTTCACGCGCACGCGGAGTTTGCCCTCGCGCTCACCGCGGTCGATAGCCAGCACGCGGTGGTTGGGAATACGGCGCAGCGGCTCGTCAAAGTTGTAGTAGGGCTCGTAGGGGGTCTTCTCGGCGGGGTCGGTTGCCTCGACGACGATGTCGGCGGTGTTTTGCGTAAAGGCGCGCAGTTCGGCGACGTTCTCGGGGTCCTCGGCTACCGTCTCGGCCACGATGTCAGCGGCGCCAGCGAGCGCCTTCTCGGGCGTGTCGAAGCCGGCCTCCTCGTTGACGTATGCCGCGGCGGCGTCGAGCGCGCTGCCCTTGGCCGAGGCCTGCATGATGACCATGTTGGCAAGCGGCTCCAGACCTGCCTCGCGGGCCTTCTGCGCGCGGGTCATGCGCTTTTTACGGTAGGGCTTGTAGAGGTCTTCGACGCGCTGGAGCTGTGTGGCCTCGCGAATCTGCTGCTCGAGCTCGGGCGTGAGTTTGCCCTGGGCGTCGATGAGCAGGATGACGTCCTCTTTACGCTGTTCAAGATTGCGCAGGTAGGACAGGCGCTCGTCGAGCGCGCGCAGGGCAACGTCGTCCATGCCGCCCGTTGCTTCCTTGCGGTAGCGCGAGATAAAGGGGATGGTGTTGCCCTCGTCGATGAGCTTGACGGCTGCCTCGACGTTGGCGGCCTTAAGGTTGAGCTCGCGGGCGAGCTGGGCGATAAGATCCATGGAACTTCCTGTCTGTGAGTACGTTACAGGTGCATGAGCCACCCAGTCTACCACCCGCCCGCGCCGCGGCTGCAAAGAAAGCCCCGCGGGCAGGAGGCTGCTCGCGGGGCAAAGAAGAGGGGCTTGTTGGTGGCGGACCGAAGGGTTCGCATGGGGCTTCTGCCGCGGTCCGCGCTTAAGGCATTACAGCTCGACGAGCTGGCCGGTCTCGGCTGCCTCCTTGATAGCGTTGAGAAGCGTGAGCGTCTTAACGTTGTCGGTGGGGGTCACGACGGGCTCAACCTCACGGCGGACAACCTTTACAAAGTGCTTGAGCTGCATCTTGTGCGGCAGTGCCGGGTCGACGGCCGGAATTTCCATCTGCAGCGGCTTGTGCCAGTTGGAGGCGCCGTCGTAGGAGAACTGGTGCAGGCGGGGCAGCGACAGGGCGCCCAAGGTTCCGCCGATAAAGTAGGCGTCGGCGTCGAAGGGACGGTACTGCGGGTCCTCGCGAGCGGTGGCCTCCCAGTTCCAGGGGCTGGCGGTGGCATCGGAGATGGTCATGCTTGCGAGCGCGCCATCGGCAAAACGGACGTTGACCACGGCGGAGTCCTCGGTCTCAAAACCGCGGGCGGCGCTGGACTGCATGCCCTGGACGGCGACGGGCTCGCCCAGCAGGTAGCGGAGCAGGTCGACGTCGTGCACCAGGTTGACCAGGATCGGGCCGGCACCCTTCTTGCGGCGCCACTCGACATCAAAGTACTCGTCGTTCTTATAGATCATGTAGTGGAAGCTCGACACGGTGAGCTTGCCCAGCTCGCCAGACTCGATGATCTCCTTGGCCTTGTTCACAAACGGGTTGTGGCGACGGTGCTGACCCACGAGCACGGGCACGCCGGCGGTCTCGGCCTCGGCGGCGAAGGCCTGGGCATCCTCAAGATCGTTGGAGATCGGCTTTTCGACCAGCGGCACGATGTTGCGCTTGATGGCCTCGCGGGCAACGCCCAGGTGCAGGTCGTTGGGGGTGGCGATGATGACGGCCTCGGGCTTGACCTCGTCCATCATCTGGGCAGGATCGGTAAAGAACGGCACGCCGGCGGCCTCGGCCGTGGCGCGGGCGCCCTCAAAGGCGTCGGCGATGGCGACGAGTTCGGCCTCGGGCTCCTCGGTGACAAAGCGGATGTGGTTGCGGCCCATGGCGCCGGCGCCGATGACGGCAATGCGGACGGGGTTGAGCTCAGACATTTCGACTCCTTAATGCTGGTGGCTTGGAATGTGACAAAGGGACAGCCCCTTTGTCACATCGGTATAACTAGGCGGACTTCTTCTTGCTGTCGGAGACCATCATGTAGACGGTGAGTACGACGGCGATGGCGGCAATCACGATGGCGCCGTAGAAGGACTGCTGGTAGGCGGCGCTGCCGGCCTCGGCGTGATACAGCACGGCGGTGATGGGCTGGCTGATCCAGGTAGAGGCGGCGTAGCCCAAAAACATGATGCCGTAGTTGACGCCGATGTTGCTGGTACCGAAGGCGCCACCGGTCAGCGGCGGGTAGATGACGAGCAGGGCGCCAAAGCTAAAGCCGAGCAGGGCGAGCGCCACAAAGAACATGCTCTGCGTAAAGCTCATCGACATGATGACGAGCGCGACGATGGTGACGACAAGGCTGATGAGCAGCGACTTGTAGGCGCCGAGCTTGTCGATGATCTGGCCAAAGGACAGACGGCCGACCAGGTTGGCGCAGGTGTTGACGGAGACCACCACACCGCCGAGGGCGACAGCTGCGGCGCACGTGGGGTCGGCGAAGAGCTGGACGGCGGCGATGGAGGCAACCTTGCCCACGAGCAGGGTGCCCGCAGTGGCGGCGCAGGCGAAGGTGACGATGAGGACCCAGAAGCGCGGGGTCTTGACCATCTCGCCCGGGGTGAGGTCGCCGAAGGTGCCGGCGTGCGCGCCACCCTTGGGGGCCTCGAAGCCCTCGGGCAGCCAGCCGGCCTCGGGGGCCTTCAGGAACAGGGCGGAGGCGGCGATCGTCACAAAGAAGATGACGCCGAGTGCCTTAAGGGCGCCAAAGATGCCCAGGCTCGGAATGAGCAGCGAGGCGAGCACCGGGGACAGCACAGCGGGGCCAGCGGTCGAAGCGGCCAGGGTGATGCCGGAGGCGAGACCCTTCTTGTCGATGAACCACTTTTGGCCGGTGGTAAGCGCGGGGTTGTAGCCCAGGCCGTTGCCGATGGCGGCGATGAGCGAGAACCACAGGTAGAACTGCCACGGCTCGGTGACGGTGCCGGACATGAACCAGCCCAGGCCGTAGCACACGGCGGCGGCGATCACGACGTTGCGCGGGCCGATCTTATCGGAGATGCGGCCGGCGAAGATGCCCGTCACGGCCATGATGGTCTGAAAGACCGGGAAAGCCCAGGTGAGGGCGCTGGACCACTCGGGGTAGACGGCGAGCAGGTTCTTGCTCACGACGGAATACAGCGCGATGGAGCTGATGAAGAACATGGTGACGCACGCGGCGGAAAGCACGACGGCGCGACCCTTGTTGGAGTTGGTGGAAGCCATTGGACTCTTTCTAATCGATGCGGGGGAGGGGCAGGCGTCACTGCGAGCCTCCCTGTCAGGCTGGTTTACTGGTCAGTGGGCTTTGCGACGCCAGACTCGTCGGACCAAAGCTCGACACCCTTGTTCTTGAGGTAGTTGTCGGCAAAGGCTCGACGGCCGCCGGGCTTGGCGGTGAGGTCGCCCATCATATTGGAGAAGCCGCCATCGACCTTGATGGCGTCGCCGGTGGTAAAGTCCGAGCGCTTGGACGCCAGGAA
Organism: uncultured bacterium; assembly: GCA_905214945.1. GTDB lineage: Bacteria > Actinomycetota > Coriobacteriia > Coriobacteriales > Coriobacteriaceae > Collinsella. The sequence continues at coordinate 16,908 of CAJMOC010000008.1, read as the reverse complement.
CATGACGGCGTTGGCGATATCACTGACCTCGCCGATGCGGCGCGTGGCGATGAGGCGGCTGCGGCTCTTCTCGACCTCGGGGTCGGCGTAAAAGCTCGCCGACATCGGGGTCTTAACAAAGCAGGGCTCGACGCAGTTGGAGCGCACGCCGTAGGGGCCCCACTCGGCGGCGAGCATCTTGGACATCATGTTGACGCCGGCCTTGGTGGAGCTGTACACGCCCGAGAACGTCTCGGGGGAGTGGCTGGCAACGGTCGAGATGTGCACCAGGCGACCCTGGCCAGCCTTGATCATTTCGCGACCAAAGCGCTGCGAGGTGATGAAGTAGCCGGTGAGGTTGACGTTGATGACCTCGTTCCAGTCACTCAGCGGCAGGTCTTCCATGGCTGCGAAGCGCAGGATGCCGGCGGTGTTGACAAGGACGTCGACGCGGCCGAAGTCGGCGATGGTGGCGTCGACGGCGGCCTGAACCTCGGTCTCGTCGGTGGCGTTCATCTTGTAACCCTCGGCGTGGATGCCAAACTCGGCGGCGAGGTCGGCAGCTGCGGCCTTGACCTTTTCCTCGTCCAGATCGAGCAGGACGACGTTGGCGCCGTTGCGGGCGAACTCGCGGCAAATCTCGACGCCCATGCCGCCGAGTGCGCCGGTCACGGCGCAGACATCGCCCTCGAGCTTAAGCCAATTGCTCATAGGAACTTCCCTTCTTGTGCCTCCCAGTGGGTCGCTCCCATTAACCGACCCACGTGGTTTTCGCTGGTTATCGTATGCTTAGCGTTCGCGCAGGTGAATTGCATATTTGTTAGAATGGCGTTAACCGTAGGTTTACACTGTGCATTGAGGTTTGTTCTCAATTGAGCGTGTGACCTGCGAAAACGACCCCCTGCGGCGCTGTGGGCCCGCGCGTGCGAAAACGGGAGATTGACGTGTACGATCGACGACTTGACGCTATTTCGGCCGCCGCGGAGCTGGGAAGTTTCTCGCGTGCCGCGGCAAAGCTGCGCGTGTCGACCCCGGCGCTCGTCAAACAGGTGTCGGGGTTCGAGGCCGAGTTTGGCATCACGTTGTTCGAGCGCTCGCACTCGGGCGTCAAGGTGACGCCGGCGGGCGCGCTGTTGGTGGACGACGCGCGCTCGATCATGCGCCAATCCGAGGATGCGTTGCGCCGCGCCCGGCGAGCGGCGGGCGATGGCGGTGCGGTGCGCCTGGGCGTATCGATGATGTGCCCGGGGCGCCACACGCTTGCGCTGTGGCCGCAGGTGCACGACATGGAGCCGCGCTTGCGTTTTGAGATTGTGCCGGTGGGGGACCTTTACGATGAGCGCGAGACCGTCATGCGCAGTCTGGGGCGCGAGGTGGATGTGGTGCAGTCGAGTTTTTCGACCCCGCGCTGGGGTGATGCCTGCCAAAAGCTCCGCATTGTCAACGTGCCGTTTTATATCGACCTGCCGCGCACGAGCCCGCTGGCACGCAAGAACCGTATTTCGATCGCCGACTTGGAGGGTATGCGTCTGCGCGTACTGCGCCACGGCAACGACGCCATGGACAGCCTGCGCATCGACCTTTTGGCCGACGGCGGCGTGGACGTGATCGACGTGGATAGCTTTGACTTTGCGCTTTTTAACGAGGCAGAGGAAAAGGGCGACGCGGTGCTCACCTGCGGCGCATGGTCGGGTGTGCACCCGGCCTTTGTGGGCGTGCCGTTCCTATGCGGCCGCGAGGTGCCGGTCTTCTTGCACTACCCGCTCGAGCCCACCCTCCAAGTCCAAAAATTCGTCAACGCCATGGCACAACTTATCAAATAGCTATCGTGTCGATGATTCTTTAATCCCCGTCCTAGAAAAATCATCTGGTAGAGTTGACCTCACGTGAATTTCAGCACACTGCGTATCACCTGTGCTTTTGTCATTTGGGGGAGTGAACTTGTGAATACTTCTGTCGCCAAGAAAGCCAGTCGGGCGATGCGCCTGCTCATGATGGTGCTCACGGCAGTTCTCATTTTCTTCTTCATTAATGTTATGCTGCTCGTCTCCGATATCCAGGGCACGGCGCGCGTGGTCAACTACGCCGGTCTGGTGCGCGGTACCACGCAGCGAATCGTTAAGCTCGAGGACGCGGGCCAGCCTCAAGATTACCTGCTCAAAGCCGTGGATTCATACATCAACGGTTTGCGTTACGGAAGTGACGACCTCAACCTCGTCCGTCTCGACGACGATGAGTATCAGGCAAAGATGACCGAGCTTGCAAATTATTATGATGAGCTTTGCGCCGAGATTAGCCGCGTGCGCGAAGTCGGCTACGAGAGCACCGACATCATCTCCATGAGCGAGGAGTTCTTTGGCATTTGCGACGATGCTACGCGACTCGCAGAGGACTACTCTCAGGAGAAGGCGTCGGCGCTCAACTATCTCGAGGGCTTGGTGATCATCGATATCGTAGGCTTGGTGGCGACCTTTGCGGTCGAACTTGCTCGCGCGGTGCGCACCGCCGCGCTCAATCGCGAGCTGCAGAACAAGGTCTATCTCGACGAAGCCACGGGACTGCCCAACAAGAACAAGTGCAAGGAGATCTTGGGGCGAGAGCGCCCCGTTTCCGCCGAAGCGCCCGTTGCACTGTGCGTATTCGATCTGAACAATCTGCATACGGTCAATAACAACTTTGGCCACGAGAAGGGCGACGAGTACATCCGTTCTTTTGCCCATCAGCTGGGGCGCGTGGCGTCCGAGACCTGCTTTGTGGGCCGCGACGGCGGCGATGAGTTTATCGCGGTGCTGTGGGATGCCGATCGAGCCGCCGTGGAGTCCTGTCTCGCTCGAGTTCGTGCGAACGTGAACGAGTATTCCGAGGCTCACCCCGACATGCCTATCAGCTATGCGGTGGGTTATGCGCTTTCTAGTGATTATGATGAACCGCCTACGATGCGCGAGCTCTTTTCCCAGGCCGACAAAAACATGTACATCGACAAGAACCGCGTAAAGACAGCTGAGGCAGCCGGGCTGCAGCGCGAGGAACGGTAAGCCCGTAAAAAGAGGCCCTGGCCAACCGGCCAGGGCCTCACTAACTTTTATTCCGTTCTAAACGACGGGCTGATTGCGCGTAGGAGAGTGCCCCGGGGGCGGCGGGGTATTTCCTCCGCGCGCAGTTTCGCAGCGCAGCGAGAATGTTTGAGCACGGAGGAATTACCCCGCCGCCCCCGGGGCACCCTCCGTCAGTAACCAGTTCTACTCGAGCTCAAACGCGCCCGTGTACAGCTGGTAGTAGTACCCGCGCTTGGCGATCAGCTCGTCGTGGTTGCCGCGCTCGATAATGCGGCCGTGGTCCAGGCAGATGATCGCGTCGGAGTTGCGCACGGTGGAGAGACGGTGCGCGATGACAAACGTCGTGCGGCCCTCCATGAGCTTGTCCATGCCCGCCTGCACGATGGCCTCGGTGCGGGTGTCGATGGAACTCGTTGCTTCGTCCAGAATCATTGCCGGCGGATCGGCGACGGCGGCGCGCGCGATTGAAATCAGCTGGCGCTGGCCCTGCGACAGCTGGGCGCCGTTGCCGGTGAGCATGGTGTCATAGCCGTCGGGTAGGCGGGTGATAAAGTCGTCCGCGCCCGCGAGCTTTGCCGCCGCGATGCACTCCTCGTCGGTGGCGTCTAGGTTGCCGTAGCGGATGTTATCCATCACGGTGCCGGTGAACAGGTTCACGTCCTGCAGCACGACGCCCAGGCTTCGGCGCAGGTCGGCCTTGCGGATCTTGTTGACGTTGATGCCGTCGTAGCGGATCTTGCCGTCGGCGATGTCGTAGAAGCGGTTGATGAGGTTGGTGATGGTCGTCTTGCCGGCACCGGTTGCGCCGACAAACGCGACCTTCTGGCCCGGCTTGGCAAACACAGACACGCCGTGCAGCACCTCGTGGTCGGGCGTGTAACCAAAGTCCACGTTGTCCATAACCAGATCGCCGCGCAGCGGCACGTACTCGATCTCGCCGGTTGCGCGGTGCGGATGTTTCCATGCCCACATGCCGGTGTGGTGGTCAGCCTCCTCGAACTCCCAAGTCTCGGGGTTCACCTGTGCGTTGACGAGCGTCACGTAGCCTTCGTCGGCCTCGGGCTTCTCGTCGATGAGCTCAAAGATGCGGTCGGCGCCGGCGAGGCCCATGACCACGGCGTTGATCTGCTGCGAGATCTGGCCGATCTGTCCGCAGAACTGCTTGGTCATGTTGAGGAACGGCACCACGACGGCGATGGACAGCGCCATGCCCGAGATACTCAGGTTGGGCACGCCCAGCGCCAGGAAAATGCCGCCCGCCAGTGCGACCAGCACGTAGAGCAGGTTGCCCAGGTTCATAAGGATGGGCATGAGGATGTTGGCGTACATGTTGGCCTTCTGGGAGACCTCGAAGAGCTTTTCGTTGCGCTCGTCAAAATCGGCCTCGGCGGCAGACTCGTGGCAGAACGCCTTGACGACCTTCTGGCCGTTCATGACCTCCTCGATATGGCCCTCGACCACGCCAAGCTCGGTCTGCTGCGCAATGAAGAAGCGCGCGGAGTTGGATCCGAGCAGCTTGGTCATAAAGGTCATAAAGGCGACGCCGGCGATGATGACCAAGCACATCCACACGCTGTAGTACAGCATGATAAAGAACACCGTGACGATGATGATGATCGTCATGAGCAGGTTGGGCAGCGACTGGCTGATCATCTGACGCAGCGTGTCGATGTCGTTGGTGTAGTGGCTCATGATATCGCCGCGCTGGTGCGTGTCGAAGTAGCGGATCGGCAGGTCCTGCATGCGGTTGAACATCATCTCGCGCAGCTTCTCGAGCGAGCCCTGCGTGACGATAGCCATGGCGCGGTTCCAGAAGAGCGAGGACAGGACGCCGACGCCGTAGATGCAGGCGAGGGTGGTCACGAGCTGTGCGATCTTGGGCTGTGCGGCTTCCCAATCGCCCGACTGCCACGATTCGCTAATAATTTGCAGGGCGCTCTGCAGGAAGGTCGCGCCGATGGAGTTGATGATGGCGCAGAGCACCACGCCGGCGACGACGAGGGGCAAAAGCACAGGATAGAAGCCAAAGAGCGTCTTGATGAGGCGCGACATGGTGCCGCCCTTGCGGTTGAGCGCGCGCTCGGCGGTCGTTGCCTTACTCATGTGCCTCGCCTCCTTCCTGGGTCTGAGTTTGCGTTGCGGATGCCTCGGTGTTGGCCTCGACGGCCCCTTCGCCCTCGGCAGACATCTTGTTTTGCGAGGTAAAGGTCTCTCGGTAGATCTCGCTCGTCTTGAGCAGCTCTTCGTGGTTGCCGATCTGTGCGATGCGGCCGCCCTCCATGACAATGATGCGGTCTGCGTCCTGCACGGAGCTGATGCGCTGGGCGATGATGATCTTGGTCGTGTTGGGCAGATAGCTTGCCAGACCTGCGCGAATCTTGGCGTCAGTCTTGGTGTCGACGGCGCTGGTGGAGTCGTCCAGGATCAAGATCTTGGGGCGACGCAGCAGGGCGCGTGCAATGCACAGGCGCTGTTTCTGACCGCCCGAAACATTAGAGCCGCCCTGTTCGATCCAGGTGTCGTAGCCCTTGGGGAAACCGTCGACAAACTCGTCGGCGCAGGCCAGATGCGCTGCCTCGCGGACTTCCTCGTCGGTGGCGTTCGGGTCGCCCCAACGCAGGTTCTCGGCGATGGTGCCGCTAAACAGCACGTTTTTCTGCAGCACCATGGCGACCTGGTGACGCAGCGCATCCAGGTCGTAGTCGCGCACGTCCACGCCGCCCACGCGCACAGCGCCTTCGGTGGTGTCGTACAGGCGGGCGATGAGGTTAACGAGCGTGGACTTGGCCGAGCCAGTGCCGCCGATGATGCCGATGGTCTCGCCGCTCGTAATGTGCAGGTCGATATCGTCGAGCGCCTGGCGTTTCGCATGCGCGGAATACTTAAAGCTCACGTGGTCAAAGTCGATGGAACCGTCGGCAACCTCGAGCACGGGCTCGGCGGGATCGGCGATCGTGGGCTCGGCGGCCAGCACCTCGGCAATGCGGTGTGCCGATTCGTCGGCCATGGTCACCATGACAAAGATCATCGACAGCTGCATCAGGCTCATGAGAATCTGGAAACCATAGGTAAAGGTCGAGGAGAGCTGGCCCACGTCGAACAGCGTGCCCTGGCTCGTGATGATGAGCTTGGAGCCCAGGTAGATGATGACGACAAACGCGCCGTTGACGCAGATGTTCATCATGGGGTTGTTAAAGGCGAGCAGCTTCTCGGCGCGGGTGAAGTCCATCTGGACGTCGCGCGCGGCGGTCGCGAACTTCTCCTTCTCAAAGTCTTCGCGCACATAGCTCTTGACCACGCGCATGCCGGTGACGTTTTCCTCGACGGACTCGTTAAGGGCATCGTACTTGTGGAACACGCGCGAGAAGATGGGGCGCACCTTAAAGATGATAAAGAACAGTCCAAAGCCCAGCAGCGGAATGATGACCAGGTAGACCATGGCAACACTGCCGCCCATGATAAACGCCATGGTAAAGGCGAAGATCAATACCAGCGGCGCGCGCACGGCGATGCGGATGATCATCATAAAGGCCTGCTGCACGTTGTTGATGTCGGTGGTCAGGCGCGTGACGAGCGAGGAGCTCGAGAACTCATCGATGTTGGCAAAGCTGAACGTCTGGATTTTGTAGAACAGGTCGTGACGCAGGTTCTTGGCGAAGCCGCAGCTCGCATGGCTGCAGGTGACGCCTGCCGCGGCGCCAAAAGCAAGCGACGTCAGCGCGATGAGCACCAAAAAGCCTGCGGTGGGAAGCATCTCGGCTACGGTGGCGCCGTCTTTGATGGCGTCGATCAGGTTGGCAGTGATAAATGGAATCAGCATCTCGCAGAGCACCTCGCCAAGCACGAGCAACGGCGTAGCAACGGTGACTTTCATATAGTCGCGGATGCTGCCCATGAGGGTTTTAATCATCCAGTTCCTCCCAGGTTACGCGGATTTTATCGAGCATTTCGGCGAGGTCCTCGCGCTCGTCGTGGGTGAGCGCGCTAAAGGCCCGTTCTCTAAAGCGGATGCGGGCTGCCTGGTCGATGCGGGCGTTTTCCCGGCCGGTTTCGGTCAGGCGAATGGTGAGTTGCCGTCGATCCTTGGGGTTACGGCTGCGCTCGATGAGGCCGTTGAGCTCGAGCTTGGACAGGATCTCGGAAAGCGATCCCGGCTTGAGGTCAAAGTGCATGCCGAGCTCCTGCTGCGACATCTCGCCGCCGGGCTGCTTGGCCAGCAGGCAGATGATGGGCGCCTTGCCGGACACGCCTCCGCCATGAAAATGCATGTAATGGCCGCAAAAGCCCAGGCCGCTCAGGATGCGCTTGGCGAGTTTGTCTTCGGCGCTGACCGCTTCGGGTATGTCTACCGGTTGCGACGGGTCACCGCCGGGCTCATGCGGAAGGACGAGTGGTTCAACACACATATCTAAGCTTCGCTCCTTTCTTTAGTTAGGTAGTTGAATTGTTTTGTGCCTAACCAATTTAGGAGCACGGTAAATAAATGTCAAGGTACCAAACTTATTATGTTCGAGCGGCACTTAGGGACGTTCCTTATGTGCCGGCATTTGGGGACACTCCTTGTGTCGACTAGTCATTTAAGAACGTCCCCAACGACTAACTTCCTCCTTCCCGTAACCTTTCCGCAACAATTCGTCCTCTGCGGTGCCAGCGCCCGTTCACAACGTCCCCTGCGCTACACTTAGTTGCACTATGGCGCCATCGTGCCGCACCCGAAACAAGGGAGACCCTCATGAAGAACACTCAGCTGCTGCTGATTAACGATATGTGCGGCTACGGCAAGGTCGCGCTTTCCGCCATGTTGCCGGTGCTGTCGCACATGGGCTACCGTATCCATAACCTGCCGACGGCGCTCGTTTCCGACACGCTCAACTACCCCAAGTTCTACATCCACGACACCACTGAGTACGTGCGTCAAAGCCTCGCTATCTGGGAGGAGCTCGGCTTTGAGTTCGACGCCATCTCCACCGGCTTTATCGTGACCGAGGAAGAGACGCGTATCATCTCGGACTTTTGCCACCGCCGCGCGCAAAAGGGCACCAAGGTGTTCGTCGATCCCATCATGGGCGACAACGGCAAGCTCTATGCCGGTGTGCCCGAGTCCACGATTGGTCTTATGCGGCACCTGCTGGAGTGCGCAGACTACGCGGTGCCCAACTACACCGAGGCCTGTCTGCTCACCGATACGCCTATTGCAGAGCAGATCACGCCCGATGAGGCCCGCGCCCTTGTGGACGCCGTGCGCGAGCTGGGTGCCAAGTCGGTGGTCATTACGAGCGCCGTGGTCAATGGCACGAACGCGGTTATCGGTTACGACCATGTGGCGGGGGAGTACTTCACGATCCCCTTCGAGCTGATCCCGGTGTACTTCCCGGGTACGGGCGATACGTTCTCGGCCGTGCTTATGGGTCGCGTGATGAGCGGTTGGACGCTTCAGCGCGCCACGGCCGATGCCATGCGCGTGGTGGCCGAGCTTATCGAGCGCAATGCTGCGCAGGAGGATAAGTCTGCCGGCCTGCCCATCGAGGCCTGCCTGGATGTGATTGACCATGAGTAATGCTGGCGAGGGCGGCGTCAAGCCTGCGGGCGAGAACGGGCCGCTCGGCGCGCCGCGTGGCAAGCGGCCGCGTATCCGCGTGAGCTGCATGGACCAGCTGGGGACGTGCCGCTGCCACCACGGTCATAAGCCGGGCGACGTCTTTGACTTTGACCGAGACCGCGGCAAGATGTGCGCCATGGCCTGCCATGTGGGCTTTCCCTATATCGATATCCTGCGCTATGGCGGAACCGTGCCCGGCAACGAGCCCGGTACGGCGAAGTTTTGCTGCCCCGAGGTCGATACGCTGAATGTCTGGCTTGCCGAGATCGTCGACGAGTAGCCGAGTGTGACAAAGGGACAGTCCCTGTGTCACACTCGGCAGTGGATGCGCCTCTTCATGCTCTAAATCTCAAATCTCTGCATTTCATCCGATTTTAGGTTCTAAAAACTCTGCGTTTCATCGATAATCAAGCATATAAAACTTTGCATTTCATTCGATGACACCGAGGAGAGAGCCTATGCTGCGCAGGAAAATAGCGGCAGAGCTGGAGCGTTGGCTGAAGTCTGCCGAGCAAAAGGCCTTGTTCATTACGGGTTCTCGCCAGATCGGCAAAAGCTATTCGATTCGTGCATTTGGCAAAGCCAGCCAAGCAAACTATATCGAGCTTAACCTCATGGAAAATCGCCAGGCAAAAGACGCTCTTCTCGAGGCGCGGGATGCCGATGATTTCATCAGCAGGGTGACGCTTCTTTCGGGAAAGTCGATTGCACCGGGCAAAACGCTCGTGTTTATCGATGAGGTCCAAGAGGCCCCCGACATCATGACGATGGCAAAGTTCCTTGTTGAGGACGGGAGGTGCCGCTGGGCGTTTTCGGGGTCAATGCTCGGGACCCAGTTCAAGGGCGTCAGGTCCTATCCCGTGGGGTATGTTCACGAGCTTAGGATGTTCCCGCTCGATTTTGAGGAGTTTTGCTGGGCAATCGAGGTGAGCGAGGGGGCTCGCCAAACGATACGCGACGCGTGTATTAACGAGAAGCCCATTCCTGATTACATTCATGATGCGATGATGGCAAACTTCAGGACCTATACCGTTGTCGGCGGAATGCCAGAGGTCGTGCAGCGCTTCCTTGACATGCGGGGCGACCTTGCCTCTGTTCGTCAGCTACAGTCAGAGCTCAACGAACAGTACCGGCGGGATATCTCCAAGTATGCAAGTGGGCGAGCCCTTCAGGTGCAGAGCATTTACGATCAGCTCCCTATCATGCTCGAGGGCGAAAACAAACGCTTCGTGCTCAATTCCATTGACTCCAAGGCGCATTACGACAAGTACCAGCGAGATTTTGTCTGGCTTGTCGATGCCGGCGTTGCTCTCAAGGCCGATATCGTAACCGAGCCAAAATCGCCCCTGCTCAAGACGGCGCGGCCATCGCAGTTCAAGCTATATCAATCGGATACGGGCATGTTGATGGCGCGCTACCCCGTTGGAGTCGCCCAAGCGGCGTATCTTGATAACAAGGAGCCCAATCTGGGCGGCATTTACGAAAACGTGGTGGCCCAGCAGCTGGCTGCCCAAAATCGCCAGCTTTACTACTATCAGACAAAAAGACGCGGCGAAGTGGACTTTGTGGTCGACGGGCCGGATGGGATGGCCGTTCCGATTGAGGTTAAATCGGGCTCTTATTACCACGCGCACGCTGCGCTCGGTCATGTGCTTGATACTGCCGAATATGGCGTAAGGCTCGGAATTGTTTTCTCGAGAGGCAACGTTGAGCGCAACGGAGCCGTTCTCTATCTGCCGCTATATGCGACTTGGGCCCTTTCGGATGTTTTGGGTGACGCCCGTGCCGAGGGGATAAAGCTGGAGGTCAAGCCGGTCTAGGGTCAGTCCCCAATGCGACAAAGGGACAGTGCCTTTGTCGCATCCGCTATCCCGAGAAAATGAGCGTGGATTTTCTCACGTTTAGGGCGCGCTTGAACGTTCAAAGTGGGAGAAAATCCACACTCGATTTATGCCGATGGTGCGGTTTGCGCGCTCGCGAACCTACAGCTGCTCAAGCAGCGCGGTACAGCCGGCGAGCACATCGCGGTAGGTGGCATCGAAGTTGCCGGTGTACCAGGGATCGGCCACGTCGCCGGGGCGCTCGGTCCAATCAAGCAAGCGCGTCATCTTGCCGTCGGGGTCGTCGCCAAAGATGCGGTGCAGGCCGCGCGCGTTCTCGGCATCCATGTAGACGATGCGATCCCAGTCGCCATACTCCGCGCGACGCACCTGGCGCGCGCGGTGGGCAATGACGGGAATCCCGACTTCGCGCAGTTTGGCGACCGTGCCATGGTGCGGCGGGTTGCCGATCTCCTCGGTTGAGGTCGCTGCGGAATCGATGGCGAACTCCGCCTCGCGCCCGGCGCGGCGCACGAGCTCGGTAAACACCGACTCAGCCATCGTCGACCGACAGATATTTCCATGGCAGATAAACAGTACGCGTTGCATAGGACGATACCTTTCATATAGAAGGCTGCTAAGGAGTCGAAGCCGGGCGCATGCCAAGTTTTATTTCCTGGCCAGTTTGAAATAGCGCTCAAATAGCAGCTCAAATACGTAATAGAACATCAGACGGCTGTCGAGATCCATGCTGCCCAAGCGGATTTCTTTTTGCACGGTGTAGATAGGGAAGTCGGCTAGTTTTGACAGTGAGTTGCGCGAAAAGCCGGTGAGCGTCACCACCTTGCAACCACGTGTCTTTGCTATTGAGGTGGCATCGATTGATACTTGCGTCTCGCCGCTGACTGAAACGCTAAAGACGAGATCATTTTTGCCGAGCAATTCGGCGTAGTGCCTCATGACGTGGCGCTCGCTGAGTGTATCGGTGTTTTTGCCCATGATTTTGAGCTTTTCTGCCATTTCGAGGCATGGATATTTTGAAAAGCCCGAGCAAAAGAACACGATATGCGAGGCGTCTTGTATAAGGGCTACCACTGCATCGATCGTTCGTTCGTTGAGCAGATCTTTGGTCTGTACGAGCTGGGTGTCGAGCGGAAGTGCCTCGATAGTGAATCGATTGCGGTCGAGTGAGGCAGAATATGACCGCTTGAGTTCCGTAAACCCCGAGAAGCCAAGTTTATGGGCAAGCCTGACGATTGTATTGGGAGCGACGAAGAACCGTTCGGCAACGCTCTTAAGCGTGACATCGTCAATATCATCACGCAGCTCGATGATGTAGCGCATGATCTCGCTTTCGAGATCGTTGAGCTTGCTCTCGCCAGCTCGCACATGATCATAAAAAGATTCTTGATCTTTCATAAGATGTTTCAGCTCCTCGCACCTCGCCGTATATATGGTACCGCTTTGTGTTGCCAGGTGAGAAATCGATAATCGGTCAAGATTGCCTATTGCCCATGAACTGGGCAAACGTGCGTGTCTGCCTACACATATCTGTGTTGTGGGCGAAATCATGTGTCCCCGTTCCGCTTTGGCTCGTGTGGGGCTTGTAAATGGCTTCAGGTCGCAAAATGACAATCGAAACGAAGCAAGCCAAGGACAACCGCGGAGCCCAAGGCCTTCGAGAACACCGATCAGCCAACCCTGGAGGGACGGAACATGAAGGATAAGCTCAATATTGTGATCGTTGGCGGCGGCTCCACGTGGTGCCCTGGCATTCTTAAGGCCCTGACCAAGCACATGGACATTCTGCCGCTGAACCGCGTGATGCTCTATGACATCGATGCCGAGCGTCAGCGTCCGATTGGCGAGTTTGGCAAGATCCTCTTCGCCGAGGAGGAGCCCGGTGTGGAGTTTGGTTACACCACCGATAAGGAGGAGGCTTACACCGACGTTGACTTCGTGCTCTGCCAGATTCGTACCGGCGGCTACGAGATGCGCAGCAAGGACGAGAAGATTCCGCTGCATATGGGAATCATCGGCCAGGAAACGGTGGGCCCTGGCGGCATGGCTTACGGTATGCGCTCCATGCATGACATGGTTGAGATCGTCAACGACGTTCGCGCTCATAGCCCGGAGGCGTGGATTATCAACTACACCAACCCGGCTGCTATTGTGGCATATGGTCTCGAGCGCGTCCTGCCCGATGAGCATCGCGTCCTCAACATCTGCGACCAGCCCGTCAACCTCATGCGCTCTTACGGTCGCCTGCTCGGTCGCGATATGAGCAAGACGCAGCCCGTGTACTTTGGCCTCAATCACTTCGGTTGGTTCAAGCACATCTACGATGAAGAGGGCCATGACCTCGTCCCGCAGATTAAGGAGTACACGGAGAAGAACGGCTTCCTTCCTGCCGATGCCGAGCAGCGTGACCAGTCCTGGCTTGATACCTACGCCATGGTCAAGGACATGCTCGAGGACTTCCCCGACTATCTGCCCAACACTTATCTGCAGTACTATCTGTATCCCGAGTACAAGGTCGTTCACCTCGACCCCGACTACACTCGCTCCGACGAGGTTATCAACGGTCGTGAGAAGCGCGTGTTCGCCGAGTGCGAGCGTGTTGCCAAAGTCGGCACCGCAAAGAACTCCTCGGTTGTGCAAAACGACGCTCATGGCGATATGATCGTGGAAATCACGTCGGCCATTTATCGCAACACCAACAAGACTTTCATTGTCATTGTGCCCAACAACGGCATTATCGAGGGTATGCCCGATGACGCCATGGTCGAGGTTGCGGCAAGCGTGGGCGCCAATGGCCCGCAGCCCTATGCTGTTGGCAAGATCGGTACCTTCTATCGCGGCCTTATGGAGAACCAGTACGCCTATGAGCGCCTGACTGTTGAGGCTTGGATGGAGGGCTCCTACGAGAAGGCTCTGCAGGCACTCACGCTTAATCGTCTGGTCGGTGACGCCAAGAAGGCTCGCAAAGTGCTCGACAAGCTCATCGAGGCCAATAAGGATTACTGGCCGGAGCTTAAGTAGTTAGTTCCATAGCGCTTGATAACTGTTATGGGGCGTGTGGGCTGTAGAGCTGCACGCCCCGTTTCTTTAAGAGGGGTATCCCATGAACAAAGATGAGCTGCTGGCAAAGTTCCAGCGCCTGGGCAAAGTCCTCATGACGCCTGTCTTGATCCTGCCAATCGCCGGCATCCTTCAGGGCTTTGGCAATGCCTTTACCAGCCCCACCCTTACGGCAGCTGTTCCCTGGCTTGCTGCTCCGGGCTTTGCGATCTTCTTTTCGATTCTCAAGGCCGCTGCCAGCATCGTTATGAACAACATCCCGGTTATCTTCTCGATTTGTCTCGCCTATGGCTTCGCCAAGTCCGAGAAGGCTACCGCGGCGCTTTGTGGCTTTTTGGGCTACATGTGCATGAATTCCGTGATGGGCACGTTCCTTACGGCGACTGGCGTTATCGATCCCGCGAATCTTACGACGGGCCAGAGCACGATCCTCGGCATCACCACGCTCGACACGGGCGTTATCGGCGGTCTTCTGGTGGGCGCAATCGTCGCATGGTTGCATAACCGTTACTACAAGATTGAGCTGCCTGCCGTGTTCTCCATCTTCAACGGCACGCGCTTTATCCCGGCGGTGACGCTGCTCTCATGCAGCATCCTCGCATTGGTCATGTCCTTTGTTTTCCCGTTTATTCAGAACGCTCTCGGCGCGCTGTCCGAGTTCATCAAGACTACGGGTGCCTTTGGTGCATTTGTCTACGGCGCCGGCGAGCGCATGCTCCTGCCTTTTGGCCTGCATCACTTTGTCTATTTGCCGTTCTTCTTCACGTCGCTTGGTGGCGTCGAGACCATCGACGGCCAGACTGTTCAGGGCGCTATCAATATCTACAACGCGATCCTGGGCTCTCCCAGCACGCCGTTTAACATCGAGGTCAGCCGTTTTGTCATGAACGGCAAGGTTATCTTCGCCATGTTCGGCCTGCCCGGCGCTGCACTCGCCTTCTACAAGACGGCGCTTCCCAAGAACAAGAAGAAGACCGCAGCGCTCATGATTGCCATCGTGGTGCCTTGCATCCTCTCCGGCATTACCGAGCCGCTCGAGTACTCCTTCCTGTTCATCGCGCCCATCCTCTACGTATTCCACGCTCTCATGGCTGGTCTTGCTTATGCGCTGACCTATATCCTGCAGTTCAACGTGGCCGGTTCCGCATCCTTTGGCGGCCCGCTCTTGTCGTTGATCTTTAACGGCATTATGGGTGCAGCCAAGGGCTCCAACTGGCAGGTTATCCTGTTCCTCGGCCCCATCTACTTCGTGGTGTACTACTTCGTCTTCAAGTTCATCATCCTTAAGAAGGACCTTAAGACCCCCGGCCGCGAGGAAGAGTCCGACGATGAGGCCGAAAAGGCTCCCAAGACCGTGATCAGCGACCTCATTCCCGCCATCGTTGAGGCAGTGGGCGGCGACAACAATATTAAGTCTGTCGAGGCCTGCTTCACCCGTCTGCGCATCCAGCTCAATGACTGTGACAAGGTGGTTGATGACGCCGAGTTTACCGAAAAGCTCGAAGCGCGTGGCATCGTGCATGTTAACGGCGGCGTGTAGATTGTCTACGGTAACATGGCATCTAACTACGCAACTCAGATGCGCGAGCTGCTGGGTATGGAGTAAACGCCCCACATATCTATAAAATCCGGTATAAAAGGCGGCGACAGACAATGCGTCTTCCGCCGCCTTTGAGTTGCCCCGCGCGCATTTCGTGTACTTCATATACACGAAAACTGGAAAATCGTGCATTCGAAGTACATGAGATCGAACCACAGCTAAAGGAGCTGGCCTAGCCTGTCGTCAGGTAAGCGTCGCGACCGGAACGATAGGCGTTTTAGAGGGAACCTCGCTCTACGCCCTCGCCCGCCTGCGCTCCCAGCGAGCCAACTTAATCGTCGCCAGCGTGAGCGCCCAGGCCACAAGTGAGAACGCGGCGCCCACGGCACCCACGTACGCAATGCCAATTCCGTTTACCACGGCGCCGCCCACTGCGGTGCCAAACGAGATGCCGACGTTAAACGCCATGGGCTCAACCGAACTTGCGAGTACCATCGACTTGGGATGGCGGCTGCGAGCCACGTCCATAAAGTGCGTGATGCATGACACCGAGAACAGGTACATGAGCAGCGCCAAGCTAAAGACAAAGACCAGCGCGAGCGGCATGGTGCCGCCCACGGCAAACAGCCCGAGTAACGCCGCGGCCTGCAGCACAAACGTCACAAGCAGTGCCTTCATGCCAAAACGCGCGTCGATCCATCCGCCCAGGATGTTCGAGATCAGGCAGAACACGCCGTAGGCCATAAGCGTGGTACTGGCTTCGACCGTGCCCATACCCAGCACCTGCTCAAGATAAGGCGTAACGTAGCCGTAGAATACATAGACCGAGCCCACGCCAAACAAAAAGATAAGCATGCCGGTGATGATGCTCGGTTCGCGTAGCAGACCCGCCTGCTCGCGGAAGGTAGCGGGTTCGTCGGTCTGTCCGGCGCGCGGCATAAACGCCACGAGCGCTCCGCAGATCAAAACGGCAAAGGTCAGCGTACCGTACATGGCCACGTGCCAATCGAGCGTGTCGGCCACAAACTTGCCGATCGAAGTGACAAAGACCATCGCCACGGAAAACGCGCCGTACACGACCGAGATGGCAAGCGAAGTTTGCTGCGGGGACAGCAGCTCTGGGATGTACGTCACGCCCACGGCGAGCAGCGCGCCCGAGACGGATCCCAGGACAATGCGCGAGATAAAGAGCACCTGGAAGTTGGGCGCCAACGCCATGACCAGGTTGCCGAGCACAAAGACGATGCTGTAGTACACGAGCAACTGGTAGCGGCGGAATCGCCCCGTGCTGAGCGCAAGCACCGGCGTGGCGATGGCGTAGACGAGCGCGAACACGCTGATGAGCTGGCCCGCAGTGGCAAGTGATACGCCGAGTTCCGTTGCCAAGTCGCTTTCGATGCCGATGACCACGAACTCTGAGCAGCCGAGCGAGAATCCCAACAGCACGAGCAGCGCCAGGCAGAGCTTGGTGCGCGCGGGGGAGAGCGCGGCGGCGGTTGACTTACTTTTAGACGTGGTTGCGGCGGTCAAGGTTGTCACTCCAATGTCGCATGAATAAGCGGGATTCAATCCCTGCAACTCTAACAGAATGCGACAAAGGGGCAGTCCCTTTGTCGCATTGCGCTGCCAGCCAGTCGCCCAAACCGTCACAACATTCGATGAAAATCTCGAAAACGAGGAAAAGCGTCGAATGTTGTGACGCTTTTCCTGTCTGTGCCGGCGAGCTCCCGTGCCATCTGGGGGTATAAGGCTGGCAAGTGTTTATTTGCGAGGCTTAAGGGGCGCCCCGTATGGATATCGATAACTTTGAATGGTGGTATAGCGAGGGCGAGG
>CAJMOC010000007.1:0-75674 GCA_905214945.1 uncultured bacterium | reverse complement strand
GCGCAACGCGTTGCGCTGAGTCCTGAGGCTGTTGCAATGAAGATGAGAATCAAGGACTAACAGCCAGATTCTGATAGACGGATTCATTTCGGACGAATTCTCTAAGCAGGCTGAGTATAGTTCTAAAGGGGACTACTTTGAACTGTTGGCCTCTTCTCGATACATGGCTCCATACGACCTTGACGACGATGAGATAGCGGAAGGGCTCATTGGAGGGTCGCGAGACGGGGGCTGCGATGCGATCTACATCTTTGCCAACAATAATTTCTTGAGTGAGGACGTCCAGATTAAAGACTACATCAATCGTGGATCAAGGGTTGAAATAGTTATTCTTCAGACCAAGGTTTCAAAATCATTCAAAGAAGACGTGTTCTTGAAGTGGAAGGACACCTGTAATGACCTTCTAACATTCGGTATAAATTTAAATGAATTCAATGATAAATATTCCGAACGTGTTATCGATACTTTTAGAAGAATAAGAGAAGCGATTCAAGCAGCAGCGATGGCCGGAAACGAAATCCGAATGAAGTTCGTGTACATCGCGAATGCGGATTCACCATCGGACGGCGTTAAGATTCAGAAAGAGCAGCTTCCGGCCGCCATTGACGAAATCGTCGGCGTAAGCCGATTTAGCTCTTCGTGCGTTTTAGTTGGAGCAGACGAATTGATGCGCATCTGGTCGCCTCCCGCAGAGAGCGGGCTTGTTATGCGTTTTTCGGGGTCCTATGCGTCGGTTCCTCAGAGAACGGACGTCTTTGGCCTGGTGTCTTTGTCGGATTACTACCGCTTCCTCACTGACGACCAGGGGCAGCTCCGTAGCTATCTTTTCGAGGCGAACGTCAGAGATTACGAGGGAAATGTTTCAGTCAACAAAGGAATCAGGGAAACGTTGGAGCATCCTAGCGAAGACGATTTCTGGTGGCTCAACAACGGAGTAACGATACTGGCTTCTGAAGCCTATCAAATAGCAGGAGCAGAAGTGAAAATGGAAGAGCCTCGCATCGTTAATGGACTTCAAACGTCATATGAAATATACAAATTTATGGAGTCTCGTACGGAAGACGCCGAAGATTCCAGAAATGTGATGGTAAAAATCCTTGTGCCCGGAAGCGATGAGACCAGAAACAGAGTGATACTGGCGACGAACAACCAAACTCAGGTGAAAAAGACATCGCTTCGCGCTACTGACCAAATCCATATTCAAATCGAACTCTACATGAAAAGAAATGGGTTGTATTACGAAAGGCGGAAGAACTATTACAAAAACCAGGGGAGGAAGAGGGAGGAGATCGTAACCCTCTCCTTTCTTGCGCAATGCATGATGTCGATACTTCTCGGCAGACCGGATCAGGCAAGAGCAAGACCGTCGACGCTTTTGTCTGACGAGGCTCAGTATAAGAAAATATTTGGGCAGGATGGCAACCTTGAGGCTTACTACAGAGCCGCTAGCCTTGGAAAACAGGTTTGCTTGAGGTTTCCGCAAATTAAGAGAGACTTAGAAGGGTCCCAAATAAGCGACATACGATTTTACGTGATAATGGGCGTTGCTTCCATCTTGTCCAAAAAAGATAACCTGACGTTCGGTGACATAGAGAAACTCGACCTTGACAAGCTGTCGGATGAAATTATTCAAGAAGTTGCGGACATGGTTTTGGATGTTTATCTGGCCCTTGGCGGAACATCCAAAACCGCTAAGTCCTACGCCATGGCAACCAAAGTCAAGGAAAAGATTTCGCTACAGTTACCTTAAGGTAATCCAAGGCTGCTCTCTAGAATGCTTTCAGCAGAGAGGTCCTTTTTGCAAAGGGCCTCTCTTTTTCCATTCGGTTCCGAACAGTTTGAGGCTCACTGATCAGCCCGCATAGTCAGCCGCTTCGCTTTCAGCCCCAACCTTGATGCAAGCGTAGACGACGAGCGTGCACAGCCCCATGCCCATTCCAATCAGGTGCAGCAGGAAGGCCATTCTGCTCGCCTTCCTCTTCGCCTTCATGCGGCTTCTCGGGGGCGGACCCGTCCGGGCGGCACCCATGAGGCAACCGAGGGCATGTACAGGGCACAGGGGCAGTAGACCACTGTATGAATCTCACGTACATAGCACAACGGCAGGCCCGTGCATTGCAGACCGCTGCTGGCTGCAATGCACGGGGCTTTTGCAGGCCAATGGTTTGTAGTTAGTTTGTTGCTCTTTGGCAGCTTTGGCTCATAGCGGCCTTAAAAAAGGCACCATTGTTTTTGCGATTTCCAGCGTGATTCTGCTGTAGACATGTAGGATGCTTCAGTAGTACAGAGTCGAGCTCATTGACGAGTTCCGGCATCTCGCTTGTGGGCAAAACCCTCTCGAGCGAGTGGAGCATATTGCTTAAATCGCGCCCGCGCGGCCTTGCACAGCAAAGCCGATCGTCGCGCGCAAATGTTTCGAAAATCGACAAGAATCTCAATGACTTCAAGGAGGCTTTGAGGCTCCATTCTGTCCTCCTGCTTGCCAGACAGCTCCTGAATCGTACGGATGGAATGAGACCGCAACATCTTGTGCCTAGCAATGGCTCTAAAAACCACATTTTTAAAGCACGGTTGTTATAATGTCAGACACTAGAACATCTGTTTGGAAAGGCGGTTATATGACAAATAGCGCAGACTTTGAATCATTCTTGAAGGACATCAATCCCAGCAAGAGCACCATTGATGAAGCGAGTCGACTTCACCGAAATCTCAGGGACCATCTTAAGGCAAGTGAGACCTATGGGGCTATATGCAAGGACACATACCTCTCGGGTTCATACGCCAAGCAGACCTTCATACGACCGAAGAAAGATTCTGACAGCTGCGATATTGACGTCATCGTTGAGACAAACCACTCCATCAACGATTCCCCGTTTTGCGTCTTGCTCGAGCTCGAGGATGCGATACGTGAGCGCGAGTGCTACAAGAACGTCAGAGTGCAAACGCATTCCATCGGCATTGACATGGCAAACTTCCATCTCGATGTTGTCCCTTTGGTCAATGATGAAGACGGCCTTCTCTACATCGGTTCGAAAGACGATAGCGAATGGAGGCAGACGAATCCAAAAGAGCATCTCACTTGGTCGACTGAGGTTAACAAAGAGTTCAACGGGGATTACAAGCCTCTAGTGAAGATAATGAAGTGGTGGAGAAGGGAGAACTGCCCAAGTTTGGTGAAGTTCCCTAAGGGCATCACCCTTGAGAAGATGATCGCCGACAACCTCCCTGAAGCAGGGTTGTCAATCGAGGATTGCGTTATGCAGGTAATGGCAAACCTTGCGGTTGCATACGCTGATGAACTCGACTCGTACCAGGTTCCCTTCATTGAGGATCCAGCCATAGAGGGAAACAACCTTGCCGGAAAGTACTGCTATAACGATTTCGCCCAGTTCGTGGACAAACTCAACGAGCACCTCTCGCATCTTGCGGATGAGGGAACCGGCAACAGCGTCTGGAAGCAAATACTTGGAAACAACTTCCCATCGGGAGGCCCTTCGTGCGGAACCACGTCATCAGCTAAGTCAAAAAATCAACAGTACGCATTGTCTGTTCAGCACAGGCAACCGTTAGGCTTCCCCATGCAGGCTCGTAAGCCAAATGCAACAATTACGGCAACGGTCAAATTGCCTTCAGGAGAAATACGAGTACTCGAAAACGATGGCGCGCCCATACCGAAGGGCTCCACTATCATGTACAGAGTGAACTGTGGGCCGGTAAAAGATGGCAAGGTAAAGTGGCAGGTCACGAATACCGGCGATGAAGCTATGAAGGTTTGCCCTAGGGGTGGTTTCGAGCTCCCAAACATAGAAAAGACTTCCCGTCGCGAGGAGACGGCGTATACGGGAAAACACTATGTTCAATGTTTTGTAATTCGAAGGGGCTATTGCGTCCGTTGGAGCAACCCGTTCTTCATCAATGTTGAGTAGGTGTTAATCGATGGATATCAACAACGTAATCTCTGGCATTCTTTCTGTTGAAGGAACCATATCTCTCGTGCTCGAATTCATCGGATTCCTGTCGGTCATCGCAATGGTTATCGGAGCCTTCACGCGTCTCGGTAAAGCGGCGTGGCGCTTTGGCTTTGCGCTGTACGGCAAGAAGATAATGATTGTTGCGAATGACGAGGACTACCACGATCTCGAAGAGGATCTTTCCGACTCTGGTCTGATCAAGAGGAAGAACATACAACGCGTTTCGGATAAACATATATCCAAGGTAAAGGATGCGCTCTTGCTGATTGTGGTTTACGGATATTTAAACAAAGATGGCTTTAGAGAGATTATCAACAGCAAGAGCTCTCGATGCGGCCTTATCGTTCACTGCCCGCCGGAAAAGGGCCGAATCGACGATGATGAGATGGGGCTCCTTAGCAAAACCGCATTTACCGCGCTTTGCAATTTCCGAGGCAGGTTAGTGAACGACGTTCTGCTCATGATGCTATCTACTTCATTCAAAAAGAGCGACCTGAAATAGACTGATGTCGCAAGGTTTTTGGAGCCCCGAAAACTGCACTTTCCGCATCTTTATGCCACGAAACCCCAATATCCTGGCATGAAATTAGACGACTATGACTGTTCGGCCCCCATCAATCTCAAGATTGATGGATATTCTGCCGAAGCTATAGCTTATACCAGCAAACTCGCTTTCGAAGCAGTTTTGCCTTGGTCACTACAGCGTTCAATACGCGGATGACGAAATTTGGACTTTCAGCGTCGGCTCGCTGAGCTGGAAAGGCCATGACTTCCTCGACAGGATTCAGGACGATTCGAGGTGGGGCAAGATTAAGAAGGCGGCCAGGGACAGGGGGCAACCTCTCGTTGCAAAGACCGTTAGGACGATTTCTTTCGCATTCATTACGGCGACGGCTGAAGGTGCTACGAACTCGTCTCTCAAACAATACGGCTTGCAATAGGCTCAGCTCTTGCCCTTGCGCAAGAAGTGGCATGTTAGAGGTTTCTCAAGTCCTTTGAACAATCGCGTAGCACAAGCATTCGGGGCTCCGGAGTATCATCTTCGGAGCCCCTTTGTTTTTCCGAGTTTGGCTCGTTCGGATATCGCGTGTTAGGAGCTAACTTTGTCTAATGAACAGCAGGGCGGTGTTTGCTCAGAGTCAAGCGAATAAAGCTTGCCGATACCGCCGCCGGCTCTGGCGCCATCGTAAAGCTTCCTCCTAGCACTTCGGACGCCATCTGTGCCGCGTGCGCCACGCACCTCAAAGGCCTTGCACAGATCCAGGACTCCGTGCGCGCCATGACCGAGCAATTCACCAAGAACCTCGAAGGCCTCTTTAGCTTTGCCGACCAGCTTAGCTTGCAACTGAGCTCCTGGTTCGGTGTTCTTGACGAGTTACGAGAGTCCATCTGCTCGAACCTAGCCTCCTTGATGAAGCAGTTAGCGGAGATAGGCGCTTCGCTCGACTGAGAGGCCATCCTTGAGGATTCGAGGCGTTGGGGCTCGTATGGCTGGGCAATCACGAACAACCAGTTCACCTACAACTCCCCGCCGCACTGCCCCTCGACGCTGGGGGAAGCCGATGCCGTCTACCTCTCATTCCTCGATGTTGACGCCCTTATTGCTGGCCTTGAGAGCAGTGTTACCAAGAAAGTTGACTTTCTCGAGGCCGTCGCGCTCTTCCGCGAGAGGCACTATAAGCCCTGTGCCATGATGCTTTGCTCGCTTATTGACCGAGAGCTGTTTCGCGTATGCTGTGGGCCTAGGCGAGATGAGAGGGACAATCATAAACAAAGGTCTTGGTCTCGCGAGATGAAAAACTGAACCGTTCGCTTTCGGATGGAAGTAACGGTGAGCTCCCCGCAATGGCCATTTCGTTAATCGACTTTGCCAACATATGCGATGCCGTGGACTACTTCTTTAGGTCGGGAGATGACTTCAACCGCGAGCGAGAGGGCGAGCTTAACCGAAACTTCCTCCAGCACGGTATGATGTACAAGCCGGTCCGACGCAAGACTTGCATCAAGCTCTTCGTGCTGCTGGATGCCGTGAGCTCGTCGTTTCCCGACGCGTTGGGATATGTCTCTGGCTTGGCCAAGAGTTAGACTGTCATTTTCATAAGACTTGGACGCCTCGACTCGCTTACCTATGAGTATCCACCAAGCTCACCGGAGCAATGACGTTTGATACAAGCGGCGCTACTAATTAGCAGCGTCGCTTGTTTTGTTTCCATGCCCGTAGACGGGTTTCGCCAAGTTGGCCACCGAACGCATTCTGACCGACGTGCTCGTGTCCCTCTTTGGTCATAGTCATCAACTGCGACCTTGGCAACGGACCGCACGACCCGGGGATCCCTAAGAGCTACTTCCTGAGCGATCGAATCGGCAAGCATCCGGAGAAGCCGATTAACAAGCGTTCCGCCGCCAACTTATCTCGGCTCCTAGAACTTGAAAAAAGACCCGCCAGTGTGCATGATAAGCAGAGGCCGGGCAGGTTTACTGACTGCACCTTAACATGTCCCTTCGACTTTGTCTCTGAAATTCTAGAACTTGTGGAGGACGTGGCGCTCGCATTCGTAATTTTATCCTTCCTTTCACCGACTGACAAAACGATTTACACCTAATTGTGGACATCGCTTACGCGATTTCTCTTTGCTCCTGCATTGATCTCGCTAAACTAATAACTGCTGCTACCAGGGCATTTTCTGGTGCACATTCTATTGGCTCCTGCGAAGATCGGAGCGGGTATGTTTGCTGCCGAGTCCCACACCAGCCGTCATTACATTGCGATTGTTGCCATGGCCTGCCTATGCGTTTTGCTGGGCGGGCCTTCTTATGCCGCGGGCGCGGAGAGCCTCATCATCGCGGGCACGACGTACTGCGAGCCGGGCGTGTCGGGCCCCGGCTGGGCCTGGACCGATGCCGACCACCTGGAGCTTAACGGCTACGCGGGGGAGGCCATCGGCGCCGAAGGCGACCTGGTGCTGACGCTTGCCGGGCAAAACTCCGTGACGGAGTCGCATGCGCCCGATGCGGACATCACGCTGTGCGGCATGGAGGTGTGGGGCAACCTGACGCTTCGCGGTACCGGGACCCTGACGGCGACGGGCTCACAGTGCGGGATCCACGTCTCGCAGGCGCTCGTGGTGGACGGATGCACCGTCGATGCGCGGGCGGATGGGGCCGATATTACGGACGAGGCGGTCGCCGGCGTGATCGCAGGCGATATGGCCGTGCGCGGCGGCGGGCGCTTCGTCGCCGCGGGCGCCGGGTCCGGAGCGGGCGTGCGCGCCTACGGCGTGTGTCTGCAGGATGCGGGCCTTGGCGACGGTGCGGCCGGCTGTCGGCTTTCCGTCGACGCCTCGTGGCTCGATGCGACCGGTGCCGACGGCGGCCTTGCGAGCACGGGCGGGTCACTTGTATCTGCGCGGTTTGTGACGCCTGCTGGTGGGGCTTTTGGTGCTAGCGGCGTGGTGGACGCCTCCGGTGCGGCGGCACCGCGTGTGGTGGTTGAGCCCGATGTGGCCACGCCTCCGGCGGGGGAGACCGATGGACGCGACGTGCTGGGCGATAGCACGGACAAGTCTCCCGCTAATGTAAGCTCCGCTGCTGGAGAGCCCACCACGGGGCCCACGGCAAATCCCTCGCTGAAACCCGCGGCCACGACAACCAAGACAACAACGACAGCAACCAAGACCACGGTGTCCACGCCGTCCAAGTCCAAACCCGACACCGCGGCCACTTCGGCGCTCCCCAAGACCGGCGACAACAACTGGATCGTCGCCTCTGTGGCGCTTTTCCTACTGGGGACAGTGCTGTTAGGTGCAGCATGTCGCTGCTGAGACCCCGTTTAAGCGAGACCAGGGGAGAGGTAAAGCAGCTATTTCAGAAGCCTTAAGCCTTTTTCAAATTCATTTTCTTAGAGATTGGTGCCATACCAGCCTCCGCTGAGACGGCACTATTTAGTTTTGCTCTACAGCTTCACAATCTGTTACCGATGTTGAGTCTTAAACCCCATCTGCCAGAGCGATAAGATAATTACAATCAAAATGCTGCCGTTTATAAAGCCTCTTGCTCCACTAAAGGATTGATATATGTCTAATGAAACTAAAGTTGAGGTTGAAGATGTAGCCTCGTATATCAAATACATCAACGAGCTTTCACCAACAATAGATGGTGACGCCAGAACATATGAATCTACATTTGTTTTTCGAGGACAAGGTTCTACTAAGTACGATCTCGTTCCGTCAATCGGAAGAGACAGCTATTGGCGTAAACCGGGATCGAACACCATTTCCCCTATACCAGGCAGCCTTGAGCACGAGGCTGATTTCATTGAAACTGCTTGCCGCATATTGCCAAATGTTTTTAAACGAGAATTGCTTCCGATTGATCTTTTAGCCTGTCTCCAACACTACGGAGTTCCCACCAGACTATTAGATGTCACTTCAAACGCGCTTGCTGCCCTCTATTTCGCCTGTGGCAATGTGGCTGACGAGGGCGAAGTATTCATCTTTAGGCGACCAGGAGGAGATAAGCGGGAATATCCCATCTGCCAGGCAATCGCAGACTCGTGGCATCTGTTTATGAACTCAAAGTTTCTGTCCCGTTTTGCCTCACTTGCAATATCAAGACCATACTTTGACTATCAACGTGATCTAGTGCTTTCAAGTTTCCCTGAACCAACTGATCAGGCAAAATGGTTTAAGGAGTGCTGCGAAGACACATTATTTGTCTACGGAACTAGATATCTTGATAGACAGGCCGCTCAGTCTGGCCAATATATCCTTTTCCCAAATGACATTCGTGAGAAAGATCCATGTTTGTCATTTGATGACTTGATAAGTCCACTGCCCAAAGACAGTCCCGTAATAGCCGGTCGTTGCATAGTGCCATCTGATAGAAAAGTATCAATACTGAACGAGTTGAGTAAAATTGGCATTACCGAAGCTTCGCTCTTTCCCGACAGCATTGAGAAGAGATGTGCCGGCATAGTGAGTGAGATTAAAAGACACCGTCACTGAAGGATTGCTCTTAAAAGCAGTGAAGAGAAGCATGCATCAATAATTATGACTTTTGACAACTGTACAGCAGACGCAACCGACCCTATCGTGCCGAAAGCACCCCGTACTTTACCCGATGATCTGGACAGCATCGCCTTGATCGACGCAGCTGCCACCCCGAGACGTCGTGGTTCAAGCTGTAAAGCAGCGTTGAGCTGCGGTTTTAGTGGTTACGGCGTTTGCCATGGCGCGGCTGACGCGCACGAATTTAAAATCGGGGGCAAAAAGTTCTTGGAAAACCTCGCGCGGCTATGTTAGTATCTCTTTTGCCGAAAGGCGACGGGCGATTGGCTCAGGGGTAGAGCATATCCTTCACACGGATGGGGTCACAAGTTCGAATCTTGTATCGCCCACCATCAAAACCGCAGGTCAGAGGTGTTAAGCTTCTGGCCTTTTTCTTTTTGACACTAAAATCGAAGCGAAGTCACTTAAGGCGTTATATGTTACGCAATTCACCTTAGGTGTCGTCATTGCGCGTTTTGCAAAATGCGTCTGTGTTCATTCATTGAATTCCCTGCGTAATCTATGTGCAATTGTGGAGACAGAGACCGCTGGCTCACAGCTTGTACCAGCTCGTTCATGCCTATGGCGGCTTTTCAACGGATTGCGTCAAGCTTTTGGTCAGTGTTTGGTCAGCTTCCCGTACTTACCCGCATGATGCGCCAGTAGATAATCGACCTTACCCGCAATCCGCACGGCCCGAGGCCGTAAACCAGGGGAGGCGCAAATGGACGAAATCGTCTGCGCAAATACTGCATTCCGCTATTGGCGCTGCCCACCGCAGGTGCGCGACCTCTTCCCGCGCTTACCTAGCTCCGAAGATGGCTGGCGAGCTCTATCCCAAGCCCCTTTTGTAACCGAAGTTCTCAAGACGCCAGTCATCACAGCAGCATCAACACGAAGCAACCTGCATTCCAAGACAAGACGGACCATCCGATGGAACAACGCCTATACGGAGAAGGTTTCCATCGACACGGGCATGGGCTTTAGCGTCACAGACCCTCTTAATACGCTATTCACCATGACTCGAAGCGTTTCTTCATGCGATCTGGTTCTGGCTATGTACGAATTTTGCGGATGGTTCTCGGTTTTTAAACCATCGCCCGCGGTTGACATGGCACTTGAGCGGGCAAAATCAGAAGAAGAAGAGCAGTACACCACAGAAAGTCTGTTTGAACTAGACGAAAACCAAGACGAGGCCCCATGGAAGCGAGTCTATGCTCGGGTGCACCAGAAGGACAGCGAGCATGATCAAAGTGGGCAGCGGGATGACGGATTCGGAAATAAAACTAACGGAAAGGGCACATCGCTTTGGATGAGAAAGCCTCTTATTGAAATAGAAGAATTACATAGATTTGCGGCGAAGGTTAAGGGCGAGATGTGGGGAAAGCAATTCTGCGAAGCCGCACAGCAGGTAATGGGTATGGCTGCATCCCCGCTAGAAGTTGCTGGAATCATGTTGCTGAGTCATCCGAGGCGTGCCGGCGGAGCGGAGTTTAAAAACATATTCGTCAACGACCTAACACCGCTGTCGAATTCAGCTCGGAAAATCGCAGGTCAGAAAATCTGTTACGGCGATATCGTCATCGTAAACCCAATAACAATGAAGGCCGTGATTATCGAACTTCAAGGTGAGGATATTCATGGATCGGGCGCTGTGCTTGACCACGATGCCACCCGAATGACAGCATTGCAAAGCATGGGATACGACGTATTTCTTGTAACCCATGACATGCTCAATGATCACGATCAGCTTGATGCCATCATTCACAGTGTGTGTGAGCGATTGGAGTTGTGCTACAAACCAAAAACCGAGGCGATGAGATGCGCTGAGACCAGATTGCGGGCCAACGTTCTGTGCAATTGGCTTGGTATTGGTAAGTAATAATTTCAATGTGAGCAATTTTAATACTTTATATGCTGTTAATAATTAAGTGCCATTTTAAAACCATGCCGGTTTACTACGTTGGATTGAGTGTGGCTGAGCACACCGAATTCGCCGCTCGTAAAACCGCAGGTAGATCGCCTGCCCGTTATGCGAAAGTAAGCCTGAGGTCGGAAATCCGGGAATCAGCGTAGTAAACCGGTCTGTTTATTAAGCGACCAGATGGATCGGGCATCGTGGGTCCTTTCGGCCCCACACCCGTTCCACGCGCCGCAAAATTTTTCCAAAAATGTCCTTGCATCGTGGTCCGAGTTCCCGTATAGTACTTCTACGCACGGGGGCGTAGCTCAGCTGGGAGAGCGCTTGACTGGCAGTCAAGAGGTCAGGGGTTCGATCCCCCTCGTCTCCACCCGAGCATTGAACTAGGCTCCAACGCAAGTTGGGGCCTATTTTCATATTAATCGATTTACACATCTGTTGGCTGGGCAGCATCTTGGCTACATATCCATTGTTAATCATGAATATGAATGTTAATAACTTTACGTCTGTGGATGGCAAAGCTAGTCCGCAGCACCAATAACAAAGAGGCCAGGCGTAACGCCCGGCCTTAAAACTCTCTGGTGGGCCCTCCGGGATTCGAACCCAGAACCCAGGGATTATGAGTCCCCTGCGCTAACCGTTGCGCCAAGAGCCCTTATGAACAGTGAATGCAATTCTAACAAAGGCAACTCAGACCTAATTTCTTCGCTTCACGACGTGAAATACTACCATGCACGAGCAAGTCGCACAACGCAAGATCAAGCCCGATGCTAATCAACAGCAATTCTAGGCGCGTCGCAGAAAAGACACGATCTAAAAAATTTAAGGCCTTTAATTCAGGGCTCCAACACACTTTTGCGTGAAATCAACCTGATGCCATTTCAAAACCATGCCGGTTTACTACGACGAATCGGCGACCCCCGAGCACCGTGTGTTCTCCGTTTGCAAAACCGCAGGTAGGTAGCCCGCCGGTTGCACGAAAAGGCGTGTGTGGTTGGACATTCCTGATTTATCGTAGTAAACTGGCATGGTTCTGAGGCGCTGGGGAGGGGCGCTTCGCAATCGGACCCGATAATGGGACTGGCGGCGCACGGAAAACCCTGTTGAACGGGGCGCGTCGTGTTCCACGCGCCAAGTCGGCCGGCGTACGGGCTGTGCGGGGGCCAGGCGCCCCGCGGGCTGGCGCGGTCCCGTGCGCGCCGACACTCGCGAAAATTTTTCCAAAATTGTCCTTGCATCGTGGTCCGAGTTCCCGTATACTACTTCTTCGCACGGGGGCGTAGCTCAGCTGGGAGAGCGCTTGACTGGCAGTCAAGAGGTCAGGGGTTCGATCCCCCTCGTCTCCACCCGAGCATTGAATGAGGCTCCAACGCAAGTTGGGGCCTTTTTTCATATAGGCACACAAGGTCAAAGGCGGCAGCATGATCCTCCTGGTCGACAAGATCGAAAAAAGCTTCGGCGCACGCGTCCTCTTTAGCGGCGCGTCCTTCCAGATCAACCCCGGCGAGCGCTTCGTGCTCGTGGGCCCCAACGGCGCCGGCAAAACCACCATGCTCAAGATCATCATGGGCATCGACAGCCCCGACGCTGGCCAGGTCCAGTACGCAAAGGACTGCCAGGTGGGCTACCTAGAGCAGGAAACTAATCTGGAGCAAAAGGACACCACCATTCTTGCCGAGGTCATGGCCGCCGCCAAGGAAATCCGCCGCATGGGCGAGCGCGCTAACGAGCTGCAGGCCCAGATCACCGAGCTCTCCGAGCAGGGCAAGGACGTCGACGCACTCCTTAACGAGTACGGCCAGGTCCAGGACCGCTTTGAGCACCTGGGCGGCTACGAGCTCGAGAGCAACGCCCGCAAGATCCTGTCCGGCCTAGGCTTTAAGGTCACCGACTTTGAGCGCCCATGCTCCGAGTTCTCCGGCGGCTGGCAGATGCGTATTGCGCTGGCAAAGCTCTTCCTGCGTCACCCCGACCTGCTGCTTCTGGACGAGCCCACCAACCACCTGGACCTCGAGAGCGTCCAGTGGCTGCGCGGCTTTATCGCCAACTATGACGGCGCTGTGCTCATCGTCAGCCACGACCGCGCGTTTATGGACGCCTGCGTCGACCACGTCGCCGCACTCGAGAACCGCCGCGTAACCACCTACACCGGCAACTACAGCAGCTACCTCAAGCAGCGCGAGGACAACCTGGAGCAGATGCGCGCAAAGCGTGCCGCCCAGGAGCGCGACATCGCCCACATGCAGGTCTTCGTAGACAAGTTCCGCTATAAGCCCACCAAGGCCGCCCAGGCGCAGGAGCG
This sequence comes from uncultured bacterium, assembly GCA_905214945.1. Taxonomy (GTDB): domain Bacteria; phylum Actinomycetota; class Coriobacteriia; order Coriobacteriales; family Coriobacteriaceae; genus Collinsella. The sequence continues at coordinate 62,435 of CAJMOC010000007.1, read as the reverse complement.
CATCCGCAAGATCGAGCAGATCAAAAAGGAGCTCGTCATCCTGCCCGAGGGCCACAAGCACATCGACTTTAAGTTCCCCGACCCGCCGCGCTCCGGCGACATGGTCGTGGGCCTCGAGGGCGTGTCCAAGTCCTACGGCGACAAGCACATCTACAGCGATATCGACCTCAAGCTCTACCGCGGCGAGCACGTGGCGCTCGTCGGCCCCAACGGCGCCGGCAAGTCCACGCTCATGAAGATCCTCGCCGGCCTGGAGCAGCCCACCACCGGCACCCGCGATCTTGGCACCAACGTCGGCGTCGCCTACTATGCCCAGCACGCGCTCGAGGGCATGACCGAGTCCAACACCGTCCTGCAAGAGATCGACACCGTCACGCCCAAGTGGACCGTGCCGCAGCAGCGCAGCCTGCTGGGTGCCTTCCTGTTTAGCGACAACGACGCAATCGAAAAGCAGGTACGCGTCCTCTCCGGCGGTGAAAAGGCACGTCTGGCCCTGGCAAAGATGCTTGTGGCCCCCGAGGCGCTCCTGTGCCTGGACGAGCCCACCAACCACTTGGACATCGACTCGGTGGATATGCTCGAGAACGCCCTGCAAAACTTCCCCGGCACCATCGTGCTGATCAGCCACGACGAGCACCTGGTACGCGCCGTGGCCAACCGCGTCATCGACATCCGCGACGGCAAGGTCACGGTCTACGACGGCGACTACGACTACTACCTCTACAAGCGCGAGGACCTTGCGGCCCGCGCCGCTGCCGAGGCAGCAGGGGAGAGCGCGCCGGGCGCGATCAAGTCCGCTAAGGTCACCGCGGCCCAGCCCGATGCGCCCGCCGCCGCTTCCAAGCCTGCCGAGGGCAAAAAGACCAAGGAGCAAAAGCGCGCCGAGGCCCAAGCCCGCGCTGCGCTCAACAAAAAGCTCAAGGGCGTGCGTAACCAGCTTAAGAAGATCGAGACGGAGCTCGACAAAAAGCGCGCCCGCTATGACGAGCTTATGGAATTGATGGCAAGCGAAGAGCTTTATGCCGATCAGGATAAGTTCAACGCCGCGCTGGGGGAATATAACGGCCTTAAGCAAGAGCTACCTAAGCTCGAGGACGAATGGTTGGAGCTTTCCACCCAGATCGAAGAGGAGACCGCGCGTGAACTCTCGTAAGGCCACCGCCGTGGCGATGAGTATCATCGCCATCGCCTGTCGCATCTGCGGCATTTTTATGAGCGCAATGACCGTGCTGCTGTGCTTTAGCGGCCTCACCGCCAAGCTGCAGATCGTGGGCTTTGTCGTTGAGCTTTCGCGCGCGCTGCCGAGCGCCATCGCCGGCTACGGCGTCATCACCTCTCCCTTTGGCGGCGTCTTCCGCCTGGATTACGCTATCGTCGCCGTCATCCTGTTTGTAATTGACTACCTGCTCACGCGCGCTTCGCGTCGCGTCCGCTAGGGGAGCGCCATGTCCAGCAGCTACATGATGAATCTGCTCGCCAGCGCCGTCGCCGTCATCATAGGTATTGTGATCCACGAGAGCGCGCACGCCGCCGCAGCCTTGGCACTCGGCGACAAGACGGCCCGTTCGCGCGGACGCGTCTCGCTCAACCCGCTCAACCATATCGACCCGTTTGGCACCATCATCCTGCCGCTGCTCATGCTCGCAGCCGGTGGCCCGGTGTTCGCCTTCGCCAAACCCGTACCCGTCTACCTCAACAACCTCAAGCACCCCAAGCGCGACGAGGTTCTGGTGAGCGTTGCCGGCCCCGCATCGAACATCGCACTCGCGTGCCTCGCGGCCGTCCTCATGCACGCAACGTACGGCAACCTCTACGCCAGCATGTCCTTTGCCCTGGCGTCGCAGATCATGAACTTCGGCGCCACGTTTATCGTGGTCAACCTGTCACTCACGTTCTTCAACCTCATCCCAATCCCGCCGCTCGATGGCTCGTCGATTATCGTGCCGTTCCTCAAAGGCAAGGCGCTCAACAACTACTACCACCTGCAGCAATACGCCATGCCCATCCTCATCATTGTGCTGTATCTGCTGCCCATGTGGACCGGCATCGACGTGATCGGCCGCTATTTCGACGTTACCGTGTATCCGCTCGCTGAGCAGCTGCTCAACTTCGCAATCGCCGGCATCTAAGGTAAACTTACAGGTCGACCGTGCAAAACGGTCGTAACATGCACCCAAACCGCGCCGCGAAGGCGCCGTCAAAGGAGGTCGAAGATGTCGTATCGCGTGTCGACGCAGGTCTACAGCGGACCGTTCGACCTGCTGCTGCAGCTGGTAACCCGCCAAAAAGTAGATATCGGCGCCATCTCCATCAGCGAGGTGGCCGAGCAGTACCTTGCCGAGGCCGAGCGCATCGAGGCGCTAGACCTGGACGTGGCGAGCGACTTTTTGCTGGTCGCGGCAACCCTTTTGGACATCAAGGCCGCCTCTCTGGTGCCGCAGGAGGCCCCGCGTAAAATCGATGACGACGATGGCGAGTTCGACGAAGACCTCGAGGAGCTCAGCACACTCGACGGCGACGCCCTGCGCGAGGTCCTGATCCAGCGCCTGATCGCCTACAAGCAGTTTAAAGGCGCGGCCGCGGCCCTCGGTGCCCGCATGCAGGCCGAAAGCCGCATGCACCCGCGTGTGGCCGGCCCCGACCCCGAGTTCTTGGGCCTTATGCCCGACTATCTGGCCGGCATCACCCTGCGCGGCCTAGCCGTCATCTGTGCCGACCTGGACGGCAAGCGCCAGACATTCCTGTTGGAGGCCGAGCACGTGGCACCGCATCGCGTGCCACTCGACCTGACGGTGGCCTCCGTCGACCGCTTTACCATGGCGCACCAAACCTGCACCTTCCGCGAACTGCTGGACGGCGAAGCCACGACCGAGCAGCTCGTCGTCACTTTCCTGGCCATGCTCGAGCTCGCCAAGCGCGGCTCGCTCACGCTGAGCCAGGACGAGATCTTCGGAACCATCTGCATCAACCGAGTCGAGGGCGCCGAGGCATACGTGCCCGGCGAGGGCCCCGAGCTCACCGAATAGGAGCGGCAACCATGACAACCCTTTCAACGCTGGAGGCAAACAGCCTCAAAGGCGCCCTCGAGGCGCTGCTGCTGGTATCGAGCGACCCGGTGAGTGCGCCCGCGCTCGCCGGCGCACTGGATATCGCCCCCGGTGAGTGCGCGTCGCTGCTCGCCGAGCTCAAGGTTGAGTACGAGGAGGCCAACCGCGGCTTTCAGCTGCGCGAGGTCGCCGGCGGCTGGCGCTTGTTTACGCACCCAGCCTACCACGATGTGGTCGAGGCCTATGTGTTGAGCTGGGATACGCAAAAGCTGTCGCAGGCGGCGCTCGAAACTTTGGCCGTCATCGCATACCACCAGCCCGTAACGCGCGAGGTGGTCAAGGGCATCCGCGGCGTCAACTCAGACGGCGTCATCGCGTCGCTCGTGGACAAGGGTCTGGTGCGCGAGCTCGGCCGTGACCCCCAGCGCGGTCAGGCCATCATTTACGGCACGACCAACGCCTTCTTGGAAAAGTTCGGTCTGCGCTCCACCCGCGACCTGCCCGATCTGGAGCAGTTTGCCCCCGACGAGCAGTCGCGCCAGTTTATCCGTGAGCGCCTGAGCGGCCGCAGCATTCAGTCCACGCTCGAGGAGCAGGCCGAGGACCTGGACGAAGAGCGCGAACTGCTTGATACCGATGTTGAAGATGTTGAGGCAGTCGAGGACTTGGAGACCCTGGTCGTCGACGAGACCTCGGAGGATTTGCATGACGAGGACTAACGAAGCAGGGGAGACGCGCGCCATGGGCAACGCAGTACCCGCAACCGACGCCCAGCCCGTCTACCCGCATACCATGCGCCTGCAGCGCTTTTTGGCGCGTGCGGGCGTAGCGAGCCGCCGCGGGTCGGAGGACCTGATGACCGCCGGCCGCGTGACGGTTAACGGCGAGGTTGCGACCGAGCTGGGCACCAAGGTCGATGTCGACCGCGATCACATCGAGGTCGACGGCATGCCCGTCAAGCTCAACCAGGGCGCCGTGTACCTGATGCTCTACAAGCCGACCGGCTACCTTACCACCATGAGCGATCCGCAGGAGCGCCCTTGCGTGGCTGATCTTGTCCCGCGCGACCGCTTTCCGGGGCTCTTCCCGGTGGGTCGCCTGGACCGCGACACCACGGGCCTTTTGCTCTTTACCACCGACGGCGACCTGTCGCAGGACCTGCTGCACCCCAGCAAGCACGTCTACAAGACCTACCAGGCGCTCGTGGACGGGCAGCTGACCGACCGCGATCTGGACCCGCTCCGCCGTGGCATCGAGCTCGACGACGGCCTGTGCCAGCCGGCGATCTGCCGCGTCATCAACGCGCGCGAGGCAGAGGCCGTGGCTCCGCAAGGCGTAAAGCCCGGCACCACCGCCGTGGAGGTCATCATCCGCGAGGGCCGCAAAAACCAGGTCAAACGCATGCTGAGCAAGATCCACCATCCGGTAATCCGCCTGCATCGCTGCAACTTTGCCGGCCTTGAGCTCGAGGGCGTGGCCAAGGGCTCGTGGCGCGAGCTCACCGACCGCGAGGTGCAGATCCTCAAAAGCGGCGGCATCCCGCCCAAGCAGGCGAGCGCCAAGCGCAGCGGCGGCAAGCCCCAAGACACGCCCGCCAGCCGCACGCGTCACCACGGCAGCCACGGCTCCGCACCCAAGCGCAACACCTACCGAGAGCGCTACACAGGCTAGGCAACCCGCCGCGCCCCAGCGCCCGCGAACCATACCAGCACGTCAACCATCGAAAGGAAGCATTGCATGATCGTCGCCATCGACGGCCCCGCCGGTTCCGGCAAGTCTACCATCGCCAAGGAGATCGCTCGCCAGCTGGGCTTTAACAAGCTCGACACGGGCGCCATGTATCGCGCCGTCACCTTCGCCGCGCTCGACCGCGGCATCGATCTGGACGACGAGGCGGCCATCGACGCCCTCGCCGAGCAGATCGAGATTCGCTTTACCAACGGCACCGGCGAGGACACGCGCCTGACCATCGACGGCCAGGATGCATCGGCTGCCATCCGCACCCCGCAGGTCGACGCCAACGTGTCCAAGGTCTCGGCCTACCCGGGCGTGCGCGCCGCCATGCTCATCCACCAGCGCCGCGCCGCCGAGGACCGCGATATCGTGGCCGAGGGCCGCGATATCGGAACCGTCGTGTTCCCCAACGCGCAGGTCAAGGTGTTCCTGACCGCCGACCCGCGCGAGCGTGCCCGTCGCCGTGTACTGCAGCGCCACCAAAACGACGCCCAGCCGCTCACCACCGAGCAGCTCGAGGCCGAGGTCGACGAGACCCTCGACGCCCTCAAGCAGCGCGATAAGCTCGACAGCAGCCGCGAGGTCGCACCGCTCGTGCCCGCCGAGGACGCCGTGCACGTTGACTCCACCGCCCATACCATCGACGAGGTCGTCCGCATTATTGAGGACCTCATCAACCAAAGGAGGTAGCCCATGCGCCTGTTTAAGCAGACGCCCGAGGACTATTACAACGCCCCCTACGCAGAGTTCCCAGCGCTCATTCGCGGCACCGTCGTCGTAGTCATGGCCATCCTTTGGGCCTTCTCCAAGCTCATGTGGCGTTGGAAGGTCGAAGATGCCGATCTGCTGTTTGAGCGCCAGGACGGCCGCGGCAGCGTGGTCATCTGCAACCACACCTCGATGGCTGAGCTCTTGGCCGTGGAGACGGCGTTGTTCTTTGGCGGCCGCCGCATTCGCCCCATCTTTAAGTCCGAGTTCGCCAAGAGCAAGATCGTACGCTGGGCCTTTAGCCGCGTGGGCGGCATTCCTGTCGAGCGTGGCACCGCCGACATGAAGTGCCTGCGCGCCGCCCAGCATGCGCTGCAGCGCGGCGAGGACGTCCTGATCTTCCCCGAGGGCACGCGCATCCGCTCGCGCGAGATCAAGCCCGAGGTCCACGGCGGTTTTGCGCTCATCGCCCAGATGGGCAAGGCGCCCGTCAACCCGCTCGCCATCTGCGGCTGGTCCGACATCACGCCTGCGGGCAAAAAACTCATGCGTCCCAAGAAGTGCTGGATCCGCGCCGGCAAGGCCGTCTCGCTTTCGGACGCGCCGGCCGGGCTTAGGCGCACGGAGCGCCTGGCCTGGTTTGAGTCCGAGGCCATGAACCGTGTATACGCCATGCGCGACAAGTTGTGCGCCGAGCATCCGGGCAGGTTCTAGCCATGAGCGAGAACGTGACGAACACCGCCGTGACCGCGTCCGACCAGGCAACCGCGCCTACCATCGAGATCGCCGCCCACGCCGGCACTTGCTACGGCGTACAGCGTGCGCTCGATATGGCCCTGGCGGCCGCCCCGCAGGCGGGGGAGACCGCTACGGTCCATACCCTAGGCCCGCTTATCCATAACCCCATCGTGGTACGCGAGCTCGCCGAGGCAGGCGTCGGTCTAGCAGAAACCTTGGACGACGCCGCGTCGGGCACCGTGATCATTCGCGCGCACGGCGTGGTGCCGCAGGTGATCGATGCTGCTCGCGAGCGCGGCCTTAACGTCGTCGACGCCACCTGCCCTTACGTCAAGAAGGTCCACGTGGCCGCCGAGCGCCTGGTACGCGAAGGCTACCGCGTGATCGTCGTGGGCGAGCCGGGCCACCCCGAGGTCGAGGGCATCCTGGGCCACGCCGGTAATGACGCGCAGGTCGTGAGCTGTGCCGCCGACGCCGATGCCCTGCCGCTCAAGGGCAAGGTGGGTCTGGTTGTGCAGACCACCCAGACCGCGCAGAACCTCGCCGAGGTCGTGGCCGCTATCACCCCGCGCGTGCAGGAGCTGCGTGTGATCAACACCATCTGCGCTGCCACGAGCGAGCGTCAACAGGCAGCAGCAGAACTTGCTAACCGCTGCGACTGCATGGTCGTCGTGGGCGGCAAGAACTCGGGCAACACCCGCCGCCTGGCGCAGATTTGCACAGACGCCTGCGAGCGCACGCATCACATCGAGGAAGCTTCTGAGCTCCAGGCCGCGTGGTTTACCGACGCTCACCACATTGGCATCACCGCCGGAGCCTCCACCCCGCAAGAACACATCGAGCGCGCTGTCACGCGCATCAAGGAGCTTTGTCGCTAATCATGGACCAGACCGTACCCGCATACGCCGCCGAGGTGGCCGATTACGGGCGCAGCCGCGACCCCGAGCCGGGTGAGGGCGCGCTCGTAAAGTACGTGCGTCCCGAATCGCCCGCGTGGGATGTGGGTATCGAGCCGGGCATGCGCGTGCTCACGGTCAACGGTGAGGCGCTCACCGACATGATCGTGTGGCTCTGGGAGGCCGACGACGACACCGTCGAGCTTGAGGTATTCGATCCGCGCGACGGCACCGTCACCCCCGTCGAACTCGACCGCTTCCCGGGCGAGGACTGGGGTCTGGAGTTCGATGGCCCCATCTTTGATGGCATGCGCACCTGCGTAAACGCCTGCGTGTTCTGCTTTATGACCATGCTGCCCAAGGGCGGCCGCTCCACGCTCTACATTCGCGACGACGACTATCGCCTAAGCTTTTTGCAAGGCAACTTTGTCACGCTTACGAACCTCACCGACGAGGACGTGCAAAACGTCATCCAACGCAACATGAGCCCCATGAACGTGTCGGTCCACGCCGTGAGCCCCGATGTCCGCCGCCGCATGATGGGCCGCAACGCCCAGCGCGGCATGGACGTACTCGAGGCCATCATGGCCGCTGGCATCGAGATTCACGCGCAGATTGTCTTGTGCCCCGGCATGAACGACGGCGAGGAGCTGGAAAAGACCCTGCGCTACTGCGAGGAACATGAGCAGATCACCAGCCTGGGCATCGTGCCGCTCGGCTTTACCAAGCACCAAAACCGCTTTAGCTGGTCATACAGCGACAAGCCCGAGCTGGCGCGCGAGACCATTGCCATGATCCGGCCGTTCCAGGACCGCGCCTATGAGCGCTTTGGCCGCCACACCTTCCAGATGAGCGACGAGTTCTATCTGGACGCCGGCATCGATCCTCCCGAGGCAGACTTTTACGACGGTTACCCGCAGTACTACGACGGCATCGGCATGATCCGCTCCTATCTGGACGAGACGGACGACGTGCTCGCCGCCGATGCCGGGCGGCTCGCCCGTGTTCGCGAGGCTCTCGCCGCCCGGAGCCAGCGTCTCCTGTGCCTCTCGGGCGCCAGCGCGCGCGATACGGTGGCGCGTTTTGTGGAGTCGCCGCAGGGCCTTGCCGGCTATGTCACGGCCATCAAGAACCGCTACTTTGGCGGCAACGTGGACGTGACCGGGCTTATTGTCGCCTGCGACATCTTGGAGCAGCTGCCACAGGACCTCTCGGGGGTTATGCTCTTTGTGCCTAAGCTCATGTTCAACGCTGACGGCATGACGCTTGACGAGTATCATCGTAACGATTTACTCGCAAGCCTTACCAGTCGCGGCGCCGAGGTTCATGTGGTGTCGACCATGCCGCATGAGCTGCTCGATACCCTGGAGCACATCCTTGGCATTGTGCCTGCCGACTCTACTAATTCCGCTGACCCTACCCATTAAAGGAGAGCAGATGAAACCTATCGTCGCCGTCGTCGGACGCCCCAACGTGGGCAAGTCCACGCTCGTTAACCGCCTGGCCCAGACCTCGGACGCCATCGTCCACGAGTCCCGCGGCGTCACGCGCGATCGCTCATACCACACGGCCGATTGGAACGGCCGCGAGTTCACCATTGTCGACACGGGCGGCATCGAGCCGCTCAAGAGCGATGACGTCTTTGCCACGTCCATCCGCGACCAGGCCCTCGCCGCCGCCGAGGAAGCCGCCGTCATCCTGTTTGTGGTCGACGGCCGCACCGGCGTCACCGAGGAGGACGAGTCGGTCGCCCGCATGCTCAAGCGCTGCGACAAGCCGGTCTTTCTGCTGGTGAACAAGCTCGACAACCCCGATCGCGAGAACGACAGCATCTGGGAGTTCTATTCGCTCGGCATCGGCGAGCCCACGCCGCTCTCGGCCCTGCATGGCCATGGCACGGGCGACCTGCTCGACGATATCGTGGCTCTGCTTCCGGAAGAAGAGGACGAGGTCGCCGACGAGTTCCCCGACGCGCTGAACGTCGCCATCATCGGCCGCCCCAATGCCGGCAAGTCGTCGCTGTTCAACCGCATCCTGGGCGCCGACCGCTCCATCGTCTCGAACATCGCCGGCACCACGCGCGACGCCATCGACACGGTCGTCGAGCGCAACGGCAAGCACTACCGCATGGTTGACACCGCTGGTATTCGCAAGAAGAGCACCGTGTACGAGAACATCGAGTACTACTCCATGGTCCGCGGCCTGCGCGCCATCGACCGCGCCGACGTGGCGCTGCTCGTCGTCGACGCCTCCGTGGGCGTTACCGAGCAGGACCAGAAGGTCATGGGCCTTGCCATCGAGCGCGGCTGCGCCATCGTGGTGCTGCTCAACAAGTGGGACCTGCTCGACGATGACCGCAAGCGCGAGGCTTGCATGGAGACCGTCGACCGCCGTCTGGGCGTCATGGCTCCCTGGGCCCAGTACCTGCGCATCTCAGCCCTGACCGGCCGTAGCGTCGAGAAGATCTGGGCGATGGTCGACGCCGCCGAAAAGACGCGCTCGCAAAAGATCAGCACTTCGCGCCTCAATACGTTCCTCACCGACCTGCGCGAGTTTGGCCACACCGTGGTAGACGGCAAGCGTCGCCTGCGCATGCACTACGTGACCCAGACGGGCGTCAACCCGCCGACGTTCACGTTCTTCGTCAACCATAGCGACCTGGTCAACGACACCTACCAGCGCTACGTAGAGAACCGCATGCGCTCGACCTTCGACTTTGCCGGCACGCCCATTCGACTCTTCTTTAGGAAGAAGGAGCAAAAGGATGCATAATCCGATTCTGCTGACCGCCATCTGCGCCGTGGTCTCGTTCTTTATCGGAGCGATTCCGTTTGGCCTGATCTTGGGCCGCGTGTTTAACCACACCGACATTCGCAAGGCGGGCTCCGGCAACATCGGCACCACCAACGCCCTGCGCGTAGCCGGCCCCAAGGTGGCCGCGCTCACGCTGCTGCTCGACTGTCTTAAGGGCGCCGTCTGCGTTGTCATCGCCCGTCCGTTCATCGCGAGCGTGGGCTATGGATTTCCGCCGAACATCATGGCGCCCGGAGCCCCCGGCGACTGGATGCTCGGTGTCATTTGCCTGGCAGCCGTGTGGGGCCATATCTTCTCGCCCTATCTCAACTTCCACGGCGGCAAGGGTATCGCAGTTGGTCTGGGTGTCATCCTCGCCTGGTACTGGCCTATTGGCCTGTCGCTGCTGGGCATGTTTATCGTGGCCGTCGCCATCACCAAATATGTGTCGGTGGGATCGCTCGCCGCCGCCATCGGTCTTCCCATCGCCGCCTGCGCGGTCTTTCCGTACAGCAGCCTGGGACTTAAGTTTTGCATGGCACTAATCGGCATCACCGTGGTGTGGGCCCATCGCGCGAATATCCAAAAGCTCATGACTGGTAAGGAGTCCAAGCTCTCGTTTACCAAGCGCGTCACCGAGCCCGACGATAAGTAGGAGAGAGTCATGAATGTTGCGCTGATTGGCTCCGGCTCCTGGGGAACCGCCGTCGCCGGCCTTGCCGCCGCGCGAGCCGAGCGCGTGACCATGTGGGCCCATAGCGAGCAGACGGCCGCCGGCATCAATGGCGAGCACTGCAACCCCCGGTATCTGGTTGACTACGAGCTGCCCGGCAACGTCGTCGCCACGACGGACCTGGCGCAAGCGCTCGACGCCGCCGACGCCATCATCTTTGCCGTGCCCTCCACACACCTGCGCAGCGTATGTCATCAGGCAGCGCCCTTCATCGCCGCTGACACCCCGGTGCTCTGCCTCACCAAGGGCATTGAGCCCGAGTCCGGCCTGCTCATGAGCGAGGTCATTGCCAGCGAGATCGGCAACGAGCGGCGTGTGGCGGCCCTCTCGGGCCCCAACCATGCCGAGGAGATTTGCCGCGGCGGGCTCTCTGCCGCCGTCATCGCCAGCAAAGATCCGCAGGTAGGGGAGACCTTTAAGGACCTGCTCCTATCCACGGCCTTCCGCATCTACCTGTCGCAGGACATGACCGGCGTCGAGGTTTGCGGCGCCATGAAAAATGTCATCGCCATCGTGTGCGGCATCTCCTCCGGCTCGGGCGCGGGCGACAATACGCTTGCCCTTATCATGACGCGCGGCCTGGCCGAGATCAGCCGTCTGGTGCACGCCCGCGGCGGGCAGGCCATAACCTGCATGGGACTTGCCGGCATGGGTGACCTCATCGCCACCTGTACCTCGGAGCATTCGCGCAACCGCACCTTTGGCTACGAGTTTGCCCACGGCGTCTCGCTCGACGAGTACCAGGCACGTACGCATATGGTGGTCGAGGGCGCCGTCGCGGCCCGCAGCGTCAGCGAGCTTGCCCGTTCACTGGGTGTAGACATTCCGCTCACCTTTGCCGTGGAGCAAACGCTCTACAACGGTGTTACTTTGGATAGGGCGCTCGAGATTCTTACCGATCGCGTCCCTTCTCAAGAGTTCTACGGACTCACCGACTAGCGCAGAAAGGCTTCTACCATGGGTTCCATCAAAATCGCTCCGTCTGTCCTTTCGGCCGACATGGCCAACCTCAAGGGCGAACTCGACAAGATCGCCGGTGCCGACTACGTGCACTTCGACGTTATGGACGGTCACTTTACCGGCAACCTCACCTTTGGCGTTGATATCCTCAAGGCCGTCAAGCGCTCCACCGACGTGCCGGTCGATGCGCACCTCATGGTGTCGAACCCCGACGAGACCGTCGATTGGTATGCCGACGCTGGCGCCGACATGATCACCGTACACTACGAGGCCTCCACACACCTGCACCGCACGCTCACCCATCTGCAGCAGCGCGGCGTTAAGGCCGGCGTGGTGCTCAACCCCGCCACCCCCGTGTGCGTGCTTGAGAGCATCATCGACGTCGTCGATATGGTGCTGCTCATGAGCGTGAACCCGGGCTTTGGCGGTCAGAGCTTTATCCCAGGCACCATCGCTAAGCTCCACGAGCTCAGGGCCATGTGCGAGCGTCACGGCGTTTCGCCCCTCATCGAGGTCGACGGTGGCATTTCTTCCAAGAACATTGTCGAGGTCGTCAAGGCCGGCGCCAACGTGCTCGTGGCCGGTTCTGCCGTATTTAAGTCCGAAGATCCCGCTGCCGAGGTTGCGCTGCTGCAGAAGCTGGGCAACGAGGCCGCACAGGAGGCATAAACCCTTATGACCGCAGGTCAAAACCGCATACCCGTGAATCTTGACTATGCCGCCTCGACGCCCATGCGCGCCGAGGCGCTCCTTGCGCAGCGCGAGTACGACGACAGCGAGCTTGCCGGCGTCAACCCCAACTCGCTGCATTCGCTCGGCCGCAAGGCTGCCGCGCGTCTGGAGGTTGCACGTCGCGAGATCGCCCGCAGCTTTGGCACGCGCGTCCGCCCGTCCGAGATTGTACTGACCAACGGCGGCACCGAAGCCAACCAGCTGGCGCTGCTCGGTCTTGCCGAGGGCGCTCGTCAGCGCGATCGCAAGCGCGATCGTGTAATCGTTTCGGCCATCGAGCACGATTCGATTCTGGACAACCTGCCGTTGCTGCGTGCCGCCGGCTTTACCGTCGACCTGGTGCAGCCCTGCCGCATGGGCTACATTGAGCCTGCCACGCTTGTCGAGCTGCTAGGCGACGACGTGGCGCTCGTGAGCATCATGGTTGCCAACAACGAGACCGGCGTGGTGCAGCCCATCCGCGAGCTTGTCGCGGCCACGCATACCGTTGGCGCCCTGTTCCACACCGATGCAATCCAGGGGTATCTGCATATTCCGCTCGATGTCACCGAGCTGGGAGTTGACGCCATGACCGTTGCCGCGCACAAGATCGGTGGCCCCGTGGCATCCGGCGCGCTCTACCTTAAGAACCGCACGCCGCTGCGCCCGCGCATCTTTGGCGGCGGACAGGAAGCCGGACGTCGTGCCGGCACGCAAGACCTGCGCACGCAGCTCGCCTTTGCCGCTGCCGCCTCGTCTCTGACGCCCCATGTGGCTCAGGAGCGCGCGAAGCTGCAAGCCCTTTCCGACAAGCTCTACGCCACGCTTACGGCCCACCAGCGCATTCACGCCACCATGGGTGACTACGCACAAGCCGACCGTCTGCCCGGCATGGTATCGATCTACATTGACGGCATGGACTCCGAGGAACTCATCATCAAGCTCGACGCCGCCGGCTTTGAGGTGTCGGCAGGCTCGGCATGCTCGAGTGGCAGCATGGACCCGAGCCATGTTTTAAGCGCGATGGGCATCGGTCGCGAGCAGGCATTGGGCGCACTACGCATTTCCTTTGACGACCGCGTGAATCCGGACGATCTGGACGAGTTTGCCCAGACGCTGCTCTCGATCGTAGGCGCCGCATGATCGTCGCCGAGCTTGAGCGCGCGCTGCTGGCACGCTATCCCAAGACCGATGCCGAGAGTTGGGACCATGTAGGATTCTCCGTCGGCGACCCTGCCGCGGAGATTACCGGTGTTGCCTGCACACTCGATGCGACCGAAGCCAATGTGCACCGCGCCCAGGAGGCCGGCGCCAACGTGCTGCTAACGCATCATCCCATCTATATCAAGGCGCCCGAGGCGTTTTGTCCGTCGGATTCCACACGCCCCCAATGCAGCGCCGCGCTGTACGAGGCAGCTCGTTGCGGCGTGAGCATCATCTCGCTTCACACCAACCTGGACCGCTCGCACGAAGCGCGCGTTCGCCTGAGCGATTTGCTAGGCGCAAAGCCCATAAGCTCGCTGGAGCATGCGGACGAGCCTGAACTCACCGGTCTGGGCGCCCTTGCGACCCTCAACGACCCCTGCAGCCTGCGCGACCTTGCCGCCCGCGCCGCCCAGGCGTTTGGCAGCGACCCGCGCGTGTGGGGCGAGGCAGATCACCCGTGCCGCACCATCGCCATTTTGGGCGGCTCCTTAGGCGACTTTGGAGAGCTCGCCATCGCCGCGGGCGCAGATGTTATCGTGACGGGCGAGGCAGGCTACCACGTGGCACAGGACCTTGCCTTGCGCGGGCTGCCGGTGATCTTGCTCGGCCACGACCGCTCCGAGGAGCCGTTCGTTGATATATTGATGAACTCTGCAGTTGACGCCGGGGTCGACCCCCGTCATGCGATTAAAATACTGAACCCTTGCCAATGGTGGACTGTGACAAAAGGAGAGAACTTATGAGCGCCGGCGCTACGCTACTCAAGCTGCAACAGATCGATTTGGAGCTCGCCCGCAACAAGAGCGAACTTGCCAATATGCCGGAGCTCAAGGAGCTCGCTTCCAAGCGCAAGACCTATGTGAAGCTCAAGTCCGAGATGACCAAGCTCTACGCCCAGCGCAAGGATCTGGACATTGAGCTCGACGATCTCAACACCACCGAGATTCAGACCAACAACGCCATCGAGGCCGCCAAGAAGCGCCACGTGGACGGCTCCGACTACCGCGAGGTTCAGGACCTGGAGAACGAGCTCGCCACCCTGGCCAAGCGCTTGGACAAGATCGAGCACACCCGCAAGGACGTCGTCGTCGCCCATAAGGAAGCGCTTGACCGAGAGGCTCGCGCGCAGGCCATCATCGCCAAGTTCGAGGAGGGCGTGAAGGCCGATACCAAGGCTGCCCGCGCCAAGGCTGCCAATCTGCAGGCTCAGATCGATGCCGCCACCAAGGAGCGCACCGCGCTTGCCGCCACGCTGCCGACCGACGTGCTCACCGATTACGAACGTCTGCTCAAGCAGTTCCGCGGCCTGGCCGTCGAGACCATCAAGGGCAACATCCCCACGGTCTGCCACACCGCGCTGCAGGCATCGTCCATGAGCGACCTCAACCACGACGGTAGCGAGATTACGCACTGCCCGTACTGCCACCGCCTGCTGGTGCTCCCGAGCAAGGAAGCTTAAACGATGGCGGCACCCAACAATTCAATGCAACTTGAGGGAAAAACGATCCTGCTGGGCATTACCGGCGGGATCGCCGCCTATAAGTCGTGCAATATCGTGCGCCTGCTCCAAAAGCGCGGCGCGCACGTCAAGGTCGTCATGAGCGAGCATGCCACTGAGTTTGTGGGGCCGCTCACCTTCCGCGCGCTCACCAATGAGCCGGTCGCGGTTGGGCTATTCGACGACCCGTCTGACCCCATCCACCATATCTCGCTGGCGCAGGAGCCCGACTTGGTGGTCGTGGCGCCCGCGACGGCCAATATCATCGCCAAGATGGCCAACGGCATCGCCGATGACCTCATCTCCACAACGTTGCTTGCGACACCGCGGCCCGTCGTTATCGCGCCGGCCATGAACAATGGCATGTGGAAGGCGTCGGCCACGCAGGCCAATATGGCCACGCTGTGCGAGCGCGGCGTCCACGTGGTGGGACCCGGCAGTGGCTACCTTGCCTGCGGCGACGTGGACACGGGGCGCATGAGCGAACCCGAGGACATCGTCGAGGCCGTTTGCGAGGTGCTCAATCCCGTGCAACAAGACCTGGCGGGCAAGCGCATCGTCATTACCGCCGGCCCCACGCATGAGCCGATTGACCCCGTGCGCTTCATTGGCAACCGTTCTTCGGGCAAGATGGGTATCGCCCTGGCGGGGGAGGCCGCACGTCGCGGTGCCGCCGTCACGCTCGTGCTGGGACCGACATCGCTCGACGTTCCCCACGGCGTGGAGTGCGTGCGCGTGCAGACCGCCGCTGAAATGCTGCAGGCGGCGCTGGACGCCTTTCAGACGGCCGATGTGGCCATTTGTGCGGCCGCTGTCGCCGACTACACCCCCGTATCCCCTGCGGACCATAAGCTCAAAAAGGCCAACGAGCGCTTGGATCGCATCAAACTGGTCGAGACGGTCGATATTTTGGCTGAGCTTTCGCGCCAGAAGGGGGAGCGGTGCGTGATCGGCTTTGCGGCCGAGACCGATAACGTCCTGGAGTACGCACAGCGAAAGCTCGACCGCAAGGGTTGCGATGCCATTATCGCCAACGATGTCTCACGCGCCGATTCGGGCTTTGGAACCGATACCAACAAGGCCTGGATTGTGAGCACAACGGGTACGCAAGAACTTCCCGTTCTAGCAAAACCCCAGCTCGCAGATACAATTTTGGACTTGCTTCAGAATTTGTAAAAAAGTTCTTGCACAAGTCTAAAGTTTCGGGTTAATATACTCCCTGTTGCGAGCGAGAGCAGAGCAACAAACAAAAGCTTCGGGACGTGGCGCAGCTTGGTAGCGCACTTGACTGGGGGTCAAGGGGTCGCTGGTTCGAATCCAGTCGTCCCGACCAGAAGTTTGCAGGTCAGGCACCTTGTGCCTGACCTTTTTTGTTTTAAGCAATTGCTTAATTTTGTTTAAGCAACAGGGTGCCAAAAATCTACCTGCGCGATAATCGCCTTTTGCGGCTACTTGCGCGTTTTGCACACGCTTGAGCCGATTTATTAACGCGATATGAATCTACATACGCGTAGCTGGTATGCAGCCGAGTACAGGCTGTATTTATCGCGGCGATTAACACAGATATAGCGACTATAACGGACAAGCGTGTCGCTGTATTTATTCCAGTAGTTCACTTGATCGGTGGACAAGTGGGCTGTTGCAACGAAACGCCAACCAGGATGGGCTCTATACGAGGACGCCGCAGGGTAATGGCGGGGGAGTGCGGCGGGCGCTCTGAGAGCCGCTGTGTGACCCCATGTCTCCTTAACTCGATAATTTGTGTTTCAAGCCACGAATCGGTCGAGCAATTGCCAAAAGAACGGCCCATGCAGGATTGCACGAGCCTTACATCAGATCAAATTTGAGCTAGAAGCACCAAGCGGGGCAGACGCAACACCATCTCGTCGCGGCCTCGGCGAGCGACATATCGCAGTCGAGGTAGACATCGAGGAAGTCGTCAGATCCCGCACAGGGGGACCGCGATGGTGACCACCGCGCCGCCCGAGGGGCTGTTGGCGAGCGAGACGGAGCCCCCGTGGGCGCTCGCGGCCTCGGAGGCGACGTGGAGGCCGAGCCCGTAATGGCGGCCTCCGTCGCGCGAGGAGCGAGAGGAGTCGTCTGTGAAGAGGCGCTCGCAGCCGCGTTCGAGGGCGGCGGGAGAAAAGCCCGGTCCGTCATCGGCGACCTCGATGACGAGGTATCCACCAGCGACGTCGCAGGAGACCACCACGCGCGAGCGCGCGTGCTCGGCGGCGTTGGCCACGAGGTTCGCGGCGGCTCGCGCCAGGGCGGTTCGGTCGAGTGGGGCCTCGGGCGCGCCCGCGACAGCGGGGCCCGTGGCTGCGTCGAGCGTCACGCCTCGCGCCCGGGCGATCTGGGCGGCCTCGGCGAGGACCTGTTCGCAGAGCTCGGCCGGCCGCATGGGGGCCCTCTCCGCCCCGCCGGACCCGCGCGACGCCTCGATGAGCAGGCGCACGTAGCCGTCAAGCCTTTCGACACTGCCGGCTATGTCGCGCGCGGCGGCCGCGAGGTCGGCGTCTTTCTCGTCTTCCAGCTCCTCCGCCACGAAGTCGGCGTTGGCGCGCAGCACGGTGAGCGGCGTCTTGAGGTCGTGGGCGAGCGACGCCATCTGCTCGCGCTGCCCCCGCTCCGCGGCCCAGCGGGCCTCGAGCGACTCGGCGAGGGAGGCCCGCATGGCGTCCATCGCGGCGAGGACGTCGTTCACCTCGCGCACGTTGGTGCTGCCGACCGCGAAGTCGAGCTCCCCCGCGCCGACGCGCCCCGCCGCCTCCGCGAGCGGCGCCATCTTGCGCGAGATCACGCGGCTCGCGCGGCGCGCCACGAGCGCGAGCGCGAGCGCGCTTCCCGCCGCGGCGCCGACGAGCATGAGGTTCTGCGGGTTGGGAAGCAGGCCGGCGAGATCGCGCGAGACCCACTGCGGCAGGTACTCGCTGACGAGCGCGCATGCCCCGCCGTCCTTGAGCGGGAACGCGGCGTAGGTGAGGCCCGAGCCCCCGCCCTCGATCTCCACTGTGCCCGGATCAGCGGCGAGTGCCGTACGGGCCATTTCCGTCGCGTCCTCGAGCCGCGTGCCCTCGAGGTCTGTCATCAGCACGTATCCGTCCTTGTTCAGGATGAGGTAGCGGTACGCCGTCGGCACGTCCTGCTGTCCGCAGACGCCGTCGCGTGCCAGGCCCTCCGCGACCTCGCGCGCATTGGCCGGCCCCCAGCTTGCCTCGTAGACGAAGCCCGCGCTGATCGCTGCGGAGAGCGCCATGAACGAGGCGAGCCACGCCGTAGCGACCGCCGCGAACGCGTAGGCGAAGTAGCGCGCGATGACGAAGGAGAGCGGCATGCCCCCGCGACCTCGCGCCCCGATCCTCAGAGCTGCCACTTGTACCCCATCCCCCAGACGGTCGCGATCGGATCGGCGCCGGCCTCGGAGAGTTTCCTCCGGGCGCGGCTGACCTGCATGGATATGGCCGCATCGTCGGCGTCGCTCTCCCAGCCGAGCACCGCCTCGCGTATCTGCGCGCGGCTCATGACCTGCCCGGGGTGGCGCGCGAGGTACTCGCAGATGGCGTACTCGGTGGGCGTGAGCGGCACGGTCTCGCCGCCCACGGCGAGGTCGCGCGCCCCGAGGTCGATCCGCACCTCCCCGAAGGAGAGAGCGTGCGAGCGCGGCCGGCGCTCACGGCGTAGATGGGCCGCGACCTTGGCGCGCAGTTCCGCGGCACCGAAGGGCTTGCGGACGTAGTCGTCGGCGCCCAGGCCGTAGCCGGCCACGGCATCCTCCTCGGCCACGCGCGCGGTCAGGAAGACGATGGGCCCGTCGAAGTCCGGGCGGATCTGCCGCACGAGCTCGAAGCCGTCGAGCCCCGGCATCATGACGTCGCAGAGCACGAGGTCGAAGCGCGAGAGGTCCATCCCCGGGACCGCCGTCGGGTCCGTCGCCCTGACGACCTCATGGCCGTCGCGGCCGAGGACGCGCGCGAGCGCGTCGAGGATAGCCCGTTCATCATCCACTGCCAGTATCCTCGCCATGTTCGACCTCCTGAAACTCTCGTCGGAATTGTACTAGCGCCGCACTCAGCGGTCCAGAGCCCTGCGCGCAGCTGCGGGCGCCTCAGCCGCTTCGCACGCGCGGTAGCGCACGCCCGAGCCGCCGCGCGCCTCGATCCCGAGCCAGCCCTCGCCGTCCGACTCCCGCCCGAAGAAGATGAGCTGGAGCTCTCGGACATTGCCCCTGTCGTCCGCAGCGTCCACCAGGTAGACATAGTTTGTCCCCGCCCCGGTGGCGTCGGCGTAGGAGCTCGCGTGGCTACCGGGCTCGAGCGCGGGCGCCCACATAGCGATCTCAGGGTTGGGCAGCACGCGGTCGGCAATCGAGCGCAGTGCCGACCCCCAGCCGGCGTCGAGCAGGGCATCCCGGCCAGGACGAGCGCTGCGGAGAGGAGGACGAGCATGGAGGCGAGCGGCCTCCTACGCATCTGCCCTCCCGTCCTCGAAGCGACAGAACCAGGCGAGAAGGACGGCGTCGGCTGCCAGGGTGAGCACGAGGCCAGCGAGCGCAGTCGTGAGGAGTGGGCCCGCCGCGCGTGCGGCGTCGATGAAGGCCTCCACCCCGAGCGACCCCAGGCGCGCGGGCCAGGCGAGCGGCACCCAGCTCAGGGGCGTCGCCAGGGCACCGGTGAGCTCGCCGGTCATGAGACCGTGCGCAAGTCCGCCCACTGAGAAGAACGCGAGGAGCATCCCCGCCGCGCCGGCGCCGATGGTGGCGTTGCGGCCGAGGCGCAGGGCCACGCCGAGCCCCAGCGCGTAGAGGGGCAGGCTGCCCAGCACGATGCCCGCCCAGGCGGCCGCAAGCGGAGCGGGCCCGAGCGGCAGGCGCCCGGCGACGGCGAGCACGGCCCCGAAAACGCCGAGCGCCACGGCCAGCGCGCCCGCGCCGAGCGCCGCAAGGGCGAGCAGCTTCGCCGCGACGGCGCGCCCGCGCGAGGGGACCGCCGTGAGGTTGGCGAGGCGCCCGGCAGCGCGCTCCTCGTCCACGGCGAGCCCGCAGACGATGGCGCACATGAGCGGCATGAGGGCGCCGAGGAACTGGGCATAGGCGTCCGCGCCCAGCGCCGGGTCCCATCGGGTTACGGAGAAGTACTCGCCGCAGGCAAGACCGGCTGCCAGGCCGCAGGCGAGGTGCACCGCCGAGAGCGGGGAGCGCGCCAGACGCAGGGCCTCGGAGAGCAGGGCCCGCGGGAGAGTCATGCGCGGCGTCGGGTCGGAGAGTCGTGTCATGGCCATCACCTCTCCTCGGAGCGCGCGAACCAGGCCGCGCCCGCCGCCGTGAGCGCGGCGAACGCGAGCGCACAGACCGCAAGACCCGCCAGCGTGAGCACGCCGTCCGCCGTGAGCGCCCCGCCGAGCGCCATGTCCGCCGCGAGCGGCTCGCCGCTCGGCAGCACGGGAATGAAGCTCGTGGGGATGACCATGCTCGCCGACGGCGGAAAGAGCTGCGGCAGCGGCATCAGCGACCAGGCGAACCCACCCACGAGCTGCGCGGCGAGCGGGCAGAAGATGCCCGCGAGCATGCCGAGCCTCGCCGTGAGGAAGAGCCCTGCGGGGATCATCCACGCCGCGGTCACCGTGTTGGCGAGCGCGCAGAGGAGCATCGTGAGCGTACCCGCGGCCGTGAGGCCCTGCGAGGAGAACGCCGATCCCGCGAGGTAGATGCCGAAGACCACGAGGTTCGAGAGCGTGCAGAGCGCGAGGCACCAGAGCGCCTTGGCCCACCAGGCGCGCCCGAGCGGGAAGCCCAGGCCCAGAAGCCCCCGCATCCGCGTGCGAGCGTCCGCCCGCGCGACGCACGCCACCACGAGCGAGAGAGACACGGGCAGGAAGAGCGCGTACCAGTAGTTCCACGCACTGAAGATCTGCACGCCC
Source organism: uncultured bacterium (assembly GCA_905214945.1). GTDB lineage: Bacteria > Actinomycetota > Coriobacteriia > Coriobacteriales > Coriobacteriaceae > Collinsella. The sequence goes on along the minus strand of CAJMOC010000007.1, from coordinate 41,492 downwards.
CGGTAGGGCATCGCGCCGAGCAGCGGCATCGGCAGCGCCATGAGCACGGCCAGGCGAACCGGTGCCGCGTGGCGCGATTTCAGGGCCTCGGCGCGCAGGGCCGCGAGCAGGCCGCCTTTCTCGCCCGTCATGCCGCCACCTCCCCGCGCGCTCGTCGCCCTTCCCGGCAGAAGCTCATGAAGAGTTCCTCGAGGTCCTGCCCGGGACGAAGCGCATCCTCGTAGGCGAGACGCCCCCCGCAGATGATGCCGATGGTGTCCGCCATCTGCTGCACCTCGGAAAGGATGTGGCTCGAGACGATCACCGTCGTACCCGCCGCCGCGAAGCCGCGGATCTGGTCGCGCAGCTCCTCGATGCCGATGGGGTCGAGGCCGTTGGTGGGCTCGTCGAGCACGAGCAGGCGTGGCCGGGCGATCAGCGCCAGCGCGAGCCCCAGGCGCTGCCGCATGCCCATCGAGAAGCGCCCGGTGCGCTTCTTCCCGGTGTCCGCGAGGTCCACGGCGGCGAGCACCTCATCTATGCGGCTCTCGGGAAGGCCCAGCAGCGTGGTGCGCACGCGCAGGTTCTCGCGCGCGGTGAGGTTGGGGTAGAGCGGCGCCTCCTCGATGAGGCTGCCGATTGCGTAGAGGTCCTCGCGGCGCCAGGCGTGCCCGGCAAAGAGGATCTCCCCGGCCGTCGGCCGCAGCATCCCGCAGATCATCTTGAGCGTTGTCGACTTGCCGGCGCCGTTGGGACCGAGCAGCCCGTACACCTCGCCCTCGCGGATATGAAGGCTCACGTCGGCCACGGCGTCCTGCGCCTGGTCGCCGCGGCCGAAGCGCTTGGTGAGCCCGCGCGTCTCGAGCATGTAACCCATGGGTTTATCCTTTCTCTTCCGGGCGCGCGGGCCGAGTCGCCGTGCCCGCGCGCCTTACCTTTCGGGTTCACCATCCATGGTGGGGCGCGTTTCTAACGAAGCCGTAACGGCCGTTGGGCTCTTTTGGCGCCAACCCTTCTCGACCCGCACATCATGATTAATTTGCTTAAGGCAACAACTTTCCCGATCGATGTAATCACCGAATCAAAACGTGTACATCAGCCATCAAAGATGCCGAAAAATGTCATATTTGGAGGCTGATGTACACAAATGCAGAATCCCGCACAACCCAGTAGCATCCTCCATATGTCTGGACTCTCTATGCTTACGCTGGATAGACATCGCCGGAACGGGTATAGTATCGAAAGTTTTGTCGTTAACCAGCGGGGGAGTCCTGTGGGCATCAAAAAGAAGATCAAAAAGGAGCTTATCGGCACTTCCGATTACCCGTCGAATAAGATCTTTACGATCTCCAATTTCATCACCTTTACGCGCCTGATCCTCACCCTGGTATTTCTGTACCTGTTTGTGACGGATAACAACCGCGTCATCGCCATCGTTATCTACGCCGTTGCCGCCTCTACCGACTGGATGGACGGTCAGATCGCCCGCATGACCAAGACGGTCTCGTGGCTCGGCAAGGTCATGGATCCCATCTGCGACCGTGCGCTGCTGTTCACCGGCGTACTTGGGCTGGTGGTCCGCGGAGAGCTGCCCATCTGGGTCTGCGTGCTCATTATTGGCCGCGACATCTATCTGGGCATCGGCACGCTTATCGTTCGTCATTATCACCGTCGCCCCATCGATGTCGTCTTTCCCGGAAAGATTGCCACTGCACTGCTCATGACCGGCTTCTCGCTCATGCTGCTCGGGTTCCCCGTTATTGACGGCCTGCATCTTTTACCTTCAACCCTTACGGCCTTCCCGGGCCTCAACGGAAGCTCGGTGCCCCTCGGCATCTTCTTTGTGTACGGCGGCGTGATCTTCTCCATGCTCACGGCTGTCATCTATTCCATTAAGGGCGGAGTGGCCATTAAACAGGCTCTCGCGCATCCCGAGGACGAGGACATCGACTTTCTGAACCCTGAAATCGAAGACTGATTCGTTGGGGTATGATTACGTACGGTTCATTATTTGCGGCACGTCCGCGATAAGTTAGGGGTTGTCATGGACAACATGGTTAACAATATGCCTCACAATGATAAGACTGCTGACGCTACCTGCGTATTCCGCGTGCCTTCAAGCGACGTCACCGTTCCCGACCTCATGGCCAACGTGCGCATCACCGCCCCCGTTCTGTCCATCGTCAAGGGTCCGCAGACTGGTGCCGCCTTTGAGCTCGAGGACGACGTGACCACCATCGGCCGCGATCCTGCGAACGGCATCTTCCTCAATGACATGACCGTTTCGCGTAGCCACGCGCGCATTATTCGCGAGGGCCTCGGCGCTCGCATTGAGGACCTGGGCTCGCTCAATGGCACCTGGGTCGACGGCGCCATTGTCAATGCGGCCCCGCTGCACGATGGTTCTTCCGTCCAGATCGGTACGTTTACGCTCATCTACCACGAGAGCACGCCGGAGCGCATCGAAACCGGTGAGTAGGGCATGGCCGAACGCAACTATCTGAGTATCGGCCAAGTCGTCAACCTTCTTCGAGGCGCATACCCCGATCTTTCGAACTCAAAAATTAGATTTCTAGAAGATGAGGGGCTCATTACCCCTCATCGTACGCCTAAGGGATACCGTCAGTACTCCAAGGAGGACGTTGATCGCCTGGAGGTCATTCTGCACTTGCAGAAGACCCGCTACATGCCGCTCAACGTGATTAAGCAGCGCTTGGAAAACGCCACGGACCTGTCAACGCTCGCCTACGAGGTGGGCTTGCTGTCCGATGTTCCGCTTAAGACGGAGCCCAAGGAGACCAAACAAAAGCTGCATCCCATCGAGACCATTCCCGATATGCTGGGCGTCGAGATCTCGTTTATCCGCTCGCTCGCCGAGAACGACCTCATTCGCATCATCAAGAGTCCGCAGAACCGTGAGCTCGTCGATGGTCGCGATTTTCCGATCATCCGCTACTGCTCCGAGCTGTCACGCTTCCATATCGAGCCGCGCAACCTGCGTCAGTACGTGTCTTCCGCCAACCGCGAATCCTCGATGTTTGAGCAAGTGCTCGTAAGCATGCTCGGCATGGACACCTCCGATGACGAGCGCGACGCCAAGCTCGAGCGTGCGTTTAAGAAGCTTCACGACCTGACGGAGGGTGTGCACACTGCGCTGCTCAAGAACCGCGTTTTTGAGTCGCTCAACGCCGTGGTCGAGGACGCCGACATCGATGCACTCGATGAGGAAATCACTCGCTCCGAGTTCACCAAAGCAAAAAACGAAGAAACTGTCGCGCCGGCTTCGCACGAGGATTCTCTCGTAAAGCCGCTCAAGGTCGTCGCCCCTTCGCAAACCGGCACCGCCACCGCGGGCAAATAACAGCTGCCGCTTATCCGGCAACCCATTGAAAGGTCATGCAATGTACGACTTCGAATCTCAAATCGTCGACATCCCCGACTATCCCGAGCCCGGAGTCATCTTTAAAGACATCACGCCGCTCTTTGGCAATCCCGAGGCGCTCAAAGCCATGACCGATGCCCTCGCCGAGCACTTTGCCGGCATGGGAATCACCAAGGTCGTGGGCCCAGAGGCTCGAGGCTTTATGGTTGGCGTACCGGTGGCTGTAGCCCTTGGCGCTGGCTTTGTTCCCGCACGTAAACCGGGCAAGCTGCCGCGCGAGACCGTGAGCCAAAGCTATGAGCTCGAATACGGAACGGATTCCATTGAGATCCATGCCGACGCTATCAGCTCTAAAGATACCGTGTTGATTCTGGACGACTTGGTCGCGACGGGCGGAACCGTCGAGGCAACAGGTAAACTGGTGCGAGATATGGGCGCAAAGCTTATCGGTTACGGTTGTATACTTGAGCTTGCGTTTCTCAACCCGCGCGAGAAGCTCACGCCGTCTGATGACGATGTGGAGCTCTTTAGCCTGGTGACGGTAGACTAGCCGTTACCCTTAGTTACTGGAAAGGAAGCTACATGCGCACAGCAAACACGCACAAAAACATGGCACGCTGCGCTGCTACGGCAACCCTCGCTTGTGTTTTGGGCTTGGGCCTCGCGGCTCCTGCCTACGCCGATACCGCATCCGACCTTGCCGCTGCTCGTACGAAGCTCGAGCAGATCGGTACCCAAACCCAACAGATTTACGATGAGCTCGCCACGCAGACGCAGGCGCTCGATCAGACTGCTGGCGAGATCACGCAAAAGCAGCAGGAGATCGCTGACGGTCAGGCCAAGCTCTCGACCTATGTCGCCGGCGAGTACAAAACCGGCGGTCTGAGCCTGCTTCAGGTTCTGACCGGCGTCGATGACCTGAGCGATATGCTCAACCGTCTGTTCTACTACGGCAAAGTTTCCGATAAGCAGGCTCAGACCATTCAAGAGGTCAAGGAGCTTAAGCAGCAGCTCACCGATAAGCAGGCCGAGCAGGAAAAGAACGTCGCCGCTACGCAGAAAAAGGTCGACGAGCTTAACGCTCAGCAGGCTGAAGCCCAGAACGTCGTAAACTCCCTGGATTCACAGCTGCAGGCCGAGCTTGCCGCCGAGGCCGAGGCCAACGCCGCGCTGCAGGCCGGCATCAACGCCAGTACTGCCGAGAAGGCCACGGTGAGCAACGAGACTGCTGGTACGACCGAGAACACCAACAACGGTGGTCAGACCAGCAATAACAACAACCAGGGCGGCAACACTCCGGCTCCTACGCCGGCACCTGCTCCGACGCCGCAGCCCTCCACGCCTCCTCCGGCTCCGACGCCTTCTGCTCCGAGCCAGTCCGTCGATGGCGGTTCTGTTGTCTCGCGTGCATACAGCAAACTTGGTTGCGCCTATTCCTGGGGCGGAATTGGCCCGAACAGCTTCGACTGCTCTGGTTTTGTTAGCTATTGCCTCACTGGTCGCTATTGCCGCCTGGGCACCACGGGCACCTTTATGGGTTGGACGCGTGTGTCCGATCCGCAGCCCGGTGACGTTGTGGTCAACTCGTACCACACCGGCATTTACATCGGTGGTGGTCAGATGATTCATGCTTCCGACTACAACACGGGTGTTATCATCAGCTCCGTTGCCGCCGGCATGAACAACAACTATATCTTCGTTCGCTACTAAGTATTCAGATAAAGCAAACGGATATGGACCTCGTGGCTTTGAGCCATGGGGTCCATTCTTTTGCCTTTCGTGCAGGCCGCTATCTAGTTTTGAATACTAGATAGCGGCCCACTCGGTCTGCAAGATGGCTATAATTGTTAGAGAACAATTAGAAAGGACCCTCTATGAGCTGGGCACTTATCTCCGATTCAAGCTGCAACCTCCGCGATTGGCAACCGACCGCGCCCCATACCACCTTTGCATTTGCGCCCCTCAAAATTCGAGTGGGGGAGCGTGAATTCGTTGATGACCTTTCACTCGACGTTCATGAGCTCAACTGCGCTGTTCAGGCGGAGACGAACGCTTCTTCGAGCGCTTGTCCCAGCGTAGGGGAGTGGGCCGAGCTCTTCAAATTGGCCGACAAAACCATCTGCATGCCGATCTCTGAGGGCGTGTCGGGCAGCTACAACGCAGCAGCCACGGCTCGCGATATGGTTCTTGCCGAGGAGCCCGACCGGCAGATTCATCTAGTCAATTCGCGCGCAGCTGGCGGCAAAATGGACCTCATTTTCTTGCTGTTCGACCGCTATCTTGCAAGCAATCCGGATGTCTCATTCGAGGACGCTTGCGCATACTTCAATAGCCTTGAGCAGAACAGCAAAATCCTCTTCAGCTTGTGCAATTACGAAAACCTGGCCAAAGCCGGACGTATCCCTAAGGCAGCCGGCGTCATTGCCAACAAGCTCAATATTCGCATTTTGGGCACGGCGAGTGAGGCCGGTAAAATCGAACTCGTCGGACACACGCGTGGCGAAAAGAAGATGTTCAACAAGATCATCGACACCATGGAAGCCGAGGGTTTTACGGGCGGCGAGGTCGTCATCGACCATGTCGAGAATGAGGCAGGCGCCCAGGCACTTGCCAGCCGCATTGTGGAGCGCTGGCCAGGCTCCAAGACTATCATCATGCCCTGCAACGGCCTGGATTCCTATTACGCCGAGATGCACGGCCTCATCATCGGCTACGGCATGGACGTGGCTTCGGGCCAATAAAGTCCAACCAAGCAAAAATACGGGCGGGACAAAGCGACAGATGGCTCTTTGTCCCGCCCGTTTTATACTTCGGCTAGCTATTAAACCCGTTGAACTTGAGATAGCTCATCAAGTAAGCCTTCGAAACAAAGGATGAAACCGCGCTGCGCACAAGCAGCGACTCACGCGTTATCTGATGCGCCGTATCGGGAACCGGCGTCTGCTCGACGGAAAACGCCGAACGAATCGATGCCTCGAGCTGATCGACCACATAATCGAAGGCCGTCGGGGCATCGTAGCTCAAACGCTGAATGTTAAAGAGTGCCTGCACCGCAGCAATAGGTAGCACCTGCTTAAAGAGGCAGATAGCGATCAGGCGGGCAATCTGCTCGCGGCCATATTGCTTTTTGACCGGAGCAGGCACCAGGCCGACCTTCACGTAGTTATTGATCATCGATGGCGTAATGACAGGGTGCTCAACGCAAATGGACAGCGGCTCCATCCACAGCGCAACATACTCAATAACCTGGTCGCGGTAGAGCGTCACATTGGGCAACTGGTCATAGCGCGGCAGACTCAACGTATTGAGTTTGCGCACGATTTCGGACTGAATAAATGCATCGGGCAGCACAGTGGGCTGAATATCCTCAGGCTTAATGCTGACCGACGAATCGGACATCGGAATAACGTGTTTAACGTGGTTCATAAGAGGCCTCCGTTCGTTTTCTATATTGTATTCTAGGTTATCTAGTTTTGCATACCACATAGCCGCCAAGAAAATTGGCGGGACAGTGCACTGATGCATCGTCCCGCCATTTAGTAAATTGATAACAACCTTACATAAGATATATTATCGTACTTATCCACGGAGAAACGCGTATGCGCTCGTTGCCGCTATGGCTCCGTCCGAAACAGCGGTCACAACCTGGCGTAAACGTTTGGAACGGATATCGCCAGCGGCAAATAGACCTGGCGTGCGGGTCGCCATGGATTCATCAGTCAGAATGCCGCCATTAGGCGCCAGATCGACTAGATGCTCAACAAGCTCGGTATGGGGCTGCGTTCCGGTAAAGACAAAGATGCCAAACGAGCCGGGCTCAAATGACTCGGTATGAGTCTCGCCGGATGCATTGTCCTTAAAGGTAATCGTCGTTGGCATGGCTTCGCCCGATAGCTCCACAATACTAGTTTGGTACCTAACTGTAATATTGTCCTTTGCGAGTACTTTCTGAACAACACCATCGGGCGCACGGAACTGGTCGCGGCGCAGCACGATGGTCACACTGTTGGCAATGTCGGACAGGAACAGAGCCTCTTCGCATGCCGAATTGCCACCACCGATTACAAAAACCTGCTTGCCGCGGAAAAACATGCCGTCACATGTTGCGCAATATGAAACGCCACGACCGCGATACGTATCCTCGCCTGCGAAACCTGCCGGACGCGGCGTGGCACCCATGCAAGCGATAACGCTCGAGGCCAGCGTATCGCCCATATCGTGATGCACCGTAAACAACGCTGCATCGGCATCGTAATCGATACCCGTAACCATGCTCCATGTAACCTGTGCTCCCAGGCCCTCTGCATGCTGCTGAAAACGCTCGCCGAGTTCGGCGCCACTCAGGAGCGGGATACCCGGATAGTTCTCGACCTCATTTGTTGTGGCGATCTGCCCTCCCGACATGCCCTGCTCAATCACGGTCGTCGTCAGGTTGGCACGCGCAGCATAAATGGCGGCAGCATAGCCCGCGGGGCCTCCGCCGATAATCGCAACATCGATCGTCTGATCGGTAGTCATGAAGAGTCCTCTCGCCAAAACGTTGTCGTTCTTTGCGCTCATACCCAAATTTAAGCAAACGTGACACTCATGCACTACAATGATAAATCCGTGTTACAACGTCGAAGGGGAGTTATCGATGGATCAGACGCAGACGAGCGACGACGCTCCCCTGCTTACGCTCAGCACTCCCCAATCGAAGAAAACCACGCTCTCGGCTCAGCAAAAACCTCTCGTGGCCATCGTGCACGCCTCGGTCGGCTCGGGCCACAAGGCCGCCGCAAATGCGATTGCGCAGGCATTCGACCTCATCCGCGGCACCAATGGCATCCCCGAGGACGTTGAGATTGAAGTACTCGATATCCTTGATTTTGGACGTATTAAATTCGACGGCAATAAAACCGCGGCTTCTTTTACGGGAGCCACGCGCCCCATTTACGACCTGACCTGGCGATATACGCTTACGGGACATCTGCTCTGGGGTGGCGGCACAGCATGGTCGCGAATTATGTTCCCCGCCTTCAACGAATATATTCGTAGCCGCAGTCCCATAGCCGTGGTCGCAACGCACATCACAGCAGCAAATGTCGCCGTGGGCGCCCGCGTAATTACGGGTATCGATTATCCGGTCATCTGCGTGCCGACCGACTACGAAGTCGAGGGCTGGTGGCCCCACAAGGACACCGATCTATTCTGTGTTGCCAACGAGTTTATGGCCGAAACGCTGCGTCCGCGCAAGGTGCCCGAGGCAAAGATTCGCATTACCGGCATTCCTATACGCGCCGGATTCGACACGGATTACGATCGCGAGGAAGAGCTAGCCAAGTTCAACCTCCCCACCGACAAGACCGTCGTGCTAGTAATGGCCGGTGCCAGCTTGCCTCAGCCTTACGTCCGCTTTCGCGCGGAGATGGACCGCACCCTCCCCTTCCTGCGCAGTTTCGAGGACATGCACTTTGTCTTTTTGCCGGGCAAGGATAAGGAATACGCCGCCCGTCTCAAAACGCTCTTCGACGCCATGAAGCTCGAAAATGTCACGGTGCTGGACTATGTCGACGACATGGCGGCCCTCATGCACGGCTGCGACCTGGCAATTCTCAAATCGGGCGGACTCACCGTCACCGAGTGCCTATGCGCACACCTACCAATGATCCTGCTGGGCAAATCATACGGCCAGGAAAAGGCCAACACCACGATGCTCACCGGCTTGGGCGCCAGCATGCATGTCACCACCGCACGAGAGCTCATCGTGACGTTGCGCCACCTACACGATCATCCCGAATCACTCAAAGCCCTACTCATCAATGGCGAAGTGCTGCGCCGCCCCCACGCAGCCGAAGACATAGCCATCGCAACCATGGAGCTCGTAGGCAAACCCCAAAAGCGCAAAAGAGCCTTCTGCCGCTTCTACTGGGGCGGAAAACCCGCGCATATCCGCTAGCGTCTTTATGTCCGCTTACCTGCGGGAGGCCCCTATATATCATCCCATGCTCAAACATTCTCGCTTCGCTGCGAAACTGCGCGTGGGACGATATATAGGGGCCTCCCGCAGGTAAGCTGCGTTAACGTACCAGCGGCTATACCAGATTTCCCACCAGTAGAATCTGCAAAGGGGAACCAGAAAATATAAATACAGTAAGTCGATGCGACAAAGGAGGCGTCCCTTCATCGCATCGACTTACTAGAAAAGTAAATAGTGTTTCAAGCGAGTAGCCGCCCGCCCGGGGCTTACCTATATCGTTCCACGCGCAGTTTCGCAGCGAGCGAAGCGACGCGAGAATGTTTGAGCATGGAATGATATAGGTAAGCCCCGGGCGGGAGGGATACGGGCGCCCTAGGCGATGCCGCTGGAGCCGAAGCCTCCTTTGCCTCGGTCGGTTTCGTCTAGTTCTTCTACTTCTATGAGATTGACCGTGGGGACTTCTTGGATGACGAGTTGGGCTATGCGGTCGCCTTTGTTGATTTGGATGTCGTTGGTGGGATCCAGGTTGATGAGGATAACCTTGAGTTCTCCTCGGTAGTGGGCGTCGATGAGGCCCGGCGTATTGACTATAGACAGGCCCTGCTTGATGGCCAAGCCGCTGCGGGGCTGGACGAAGCCGGCGTAGCCATCGGGCAGGGCGATGGCCAGCCCCGTAGAGACCAGACGGCGTTCGAAGGGCTTCAGGACGCAGTCCTCGTTGGAGCGCAAATCCAAGCCAGCATCGGTGGGATGGGCGTATTTGGGAAGCTCAACGGTGGGGTCGAGACGCTTTATGTTGACGGTAATGTTGGACATGGAATCACCTTAGCTTGTCGAGCTCTTGCAGAAACTCATCGACGTCTTTGAAATCGCGGTAGACCGAGGCAAAGCGAATGTAGGCCACCTTGTCGATCTTGGCCAAGCGCTTGAGCACCATGTCACCCAACTCATGGGACGTGACGGCCGTCAGCGTGCGAGAGCGCAGCTCAACCTCGATGTCGTCGATAATCTCATTGAGCTTCTTAGTGTCGATATCGCGCTTGATGGTGGCGCGCATCAAGCCGACGAGCAGCTTATTGCGATCAAACCGCTGCTTGGTTCCGTCTGACTTAATGACCTCGATTGGGTCTTCGCATCGCTCGAACGTTGTAAAGCGGTAGTTACACGAGCAACATTCGCGACGGCGCTTAATGGTGTTATTTGACTCCTGCATACGGGAATCAACGACGCGGGTATGTGCCTTGCCGCATTTGGGACAGCGCATGGTACCTCCTCTTAAACGATAACAAGGGTACCATGCGCAGCGCGATAATGATTACGAACGAGCAGGAACCTTAAGATGCGCACCGGCGGCGAGCGAACCATGCTCCAGATGATTGACGTTACGGATCATGTCGGAAGTCTCTTGCGTGGAAAGGCCTTCGATTGGATATTCCTCGGCAAGCGACCAAAGAGAATCGCCAGTCTGAACGCGAATGGTCTCGTAAGTAATGTTGGAAACGGACTCGGCATACGCGGCGTGACGAGCGCTAAAGACCGAAGTAGCGAGGACAAAGAAGAGCGTAAGCGCAACGGCGACGGCGACAATCGTCGGAACCTTCAGGGCAACGCGGGCCGGCGCGACTACAGCCTGCTGATTGCGAGCAGGCTTTACGGTCAAAGGTTGAATGCCGGAGCGGCCACCCTGAACAACCGTAAAAGTGGGTTCTGCAGGCGTCTCGAGCTTAAGGGCGAGGTTTCCCTGGACCATATTCGTTGCGTTCATCATGTTCTCCTCTCGCGTGTTTTGCTGAGAACAGTTTTATCAAGCCGCGCGGACAAAAATGTCTAGCGCGAGAACGAATGTTCGGTTATTATTATCTTCGAACAGTTGTTCCTGTCAAGCAAAATTCGAACATTTGTTTGACATGGGTAGAGAGGATGCCCTGATGGCTCGCAAAATTACCAAGCGTCAGCAGCAAATTTACGACTTCATCAAGGAATATCAGCAGGAGAAGGGTTATCCGCCCAGCGTGCGCGAGATGGCTTCTGCCGTGGGCCTTTCCTCCCCAAGCACCGTGCACGCCCATCTCTCTGCCCTGGAGGCGCGCGGGCTGCTCAAGCGCGATGCCACCAAGCCGCGTGCCCTGGAACTCTTTAACGAGGACGGTTCTTCTGTCTCAATTTCTAAATCTGACGAGCCCACCGTACCTCGCGGAACGGTCTCGCTACCGCTCGTTGGTCGCGTCGCGGCTGGGATCCCCATTCTGGCCGAGCAGAATATCGAAGACACGTTTACTATCCCGACCGAAATCGCCACTGATCAGGGTTCCTTTATCCTTGAGGTGCATGGGAGCTCAATGATCAATGTCGGCATCTTCAATGGCGATTACATCATCGTCCGTGAACAAAAGAGTGCCATGAACGGCGAAATTGTCGTGGCCATGATTGATGGTTCGGCGACCGTCAAGACGTTCTACAAGGAGCAGGGACGTGTGCGCTTGCAGCCCGAGAACGACACTATGGAGCCTATCTATGCAACGAATCCCGTTATCCTGGGCAAAGTCGTCGGCTTGATGCGCCGGTTCTCGTAATGCAAAAACGCATCACCATCTTTGATACCGTCCGCGGGTTTACGATGATTTCTATGGCAGGTTTTCACGCTTGCTATGATCTTGCCTACCTGTACGGCTGGGATATGCCTTGGTTTACCCAGACTGTCTTTCAAGACGTCTGGCGCGCCAGCATCAGCTGGGTATTTTTGTTTATCGCGGGTTGGATGTGCACTCTTTCGCGCAACAATATCAAACGTGCCGCCAAATACGCCTTAGCAGCACTCGTTGTCTGGTTGGCAACAACACTTGTCTCAGTCGACGATTCGGTTAATTTTGGCATCATCTACTGCATGGCCGCATGCACCGGCATCGTGGCGTTGACCGATCCCGTCCTTAAGAAGATAACGGCGAGATGGGGCATGCCCCTATGCCTTGTGTTGTTCGCCCTCACCTGGAGCATCCCCAAAACGATCTACCCTGTCCCCTACCTGGCGTGGCTGGGATTTCCGAGCCCTGGGTTTGTCTCAGGTGATTACTACCCCATCATCCCGTTTATCTTTATGTATCTTGCAGGATACTTCGCCGCACACATAGCGCAGAGTATCGATAAGACCGTCCCTAGCTGGGCCTACGCCAACCCCCTGCCGGCGCTCGCCAGCCTTGGACGTCACGCTCTCCCCTTTTATCTGCTGCATCAGCCCATCATTCTGGGCATTTTGGAGCTCGTCTACTCGGTGCGATAACGCTCGAGCCGCGGTGCAATACGAGCCGGCAACTTCGCCACAATGCGAACGCCGTCCTCGAGATATTCCTCATGCAGAAGGGCTCCCTGCTCATGCACCAGCGTGATGAGAGCGCCCTCGCGATACGGGATATCAGCGGAGAGCAACACATCGGTGGCAGCTGCCTCGCGAGCAATGCGATCGACGAGATCGTCGAGCCCCTCGCCCGTTTGGGCCGAGAACAGAACGGCTTCCGGATAGCGACGACGGAAACTCAATCGATCAACGCTATCGAGAAGATCGATTTTATTGAATACGGTCAGCGTTAAACGCTCTCCGGCGCCGATCTCATCAAGCACGCGGTCGACAGCCTCCAGCTGCCGCTCATAGTCCTCGTCAGACGCATCTACGACTTTGAGAATTAGATCGGCACCCAACACCTCGGAAAGCGTCGATTTAAAGGCATCGACCAGACCATGCGGCAGTTTTTGAATAAAGCCGACGGTATCGGTAATCGTCATGCCGCGACCGCCGGGCAGGCGATACGAGCGCGTCGTCGGGTCGAGCGTAGCAAACAACTTGTCCTGCGAAAGTACCGTAGAGCCGGTCAGACGATTGAGCAACGTCGATTTACCGGCATTGGTATAACCGGCTAACGCGACGCGAAACGCCGGAGACTCAATGCGGCTCTTGGACTGGACATCGCGACGCTGTTCAACCTGCTTGAGCTCACGACGAAGCGCAGCGATCTTATTGCGAATGAGGCGACGGTCGACCTCGAGCTGGCTTTCACCCTGACCAAAGCGTGAGCCGATGCCGCCGCGCGTCTGCTCTTTGGCAAGATGGCTCCACATGCCGCGCAGACGAGGCAACAGATACTGAAGCTGTGCCAGCTGTACCAGTAGGCGTCCCTCACGCGTCTGAGCATGCAGGCCAAAGATATCCAGGATCAGTGCTGTACGATCGATAATCTTTACCGGCTCGCCCACGGCTTTCTCCAAATAGGACTGCTGCGAGGGCGACAGGTCGTCATCAAAAATAACGACATCGGCATCTAAGCGATGCACCAGGCCGCACAGCTCTTCAACCTTACCGGAACCGATAAACGATTTAGGATACGGCTTTACCAAACGCTGCGACAAGCGTGCCACGCACTGGGCACCAGCCGTGTGGGCAAGACGCTCCAGCTCATCAAGCGAGCGATCGAGCGGCCATGCATTGTCGCGCCATTCAACACCAACCAAAATGGCACGCTCGGGCTCGGGTGCCGTGGGAACAAGAGGGAAACGGGCCATTAGGCAGCCTCAATACGATGCAGGATATCCTCAACGACCTCATCGATCGTACATTCATCCATATCAAACCACACGATACGGTCATCGCGCTTAAACCACGAAAGCTGACGTTTGGCATAACGACGCGAACGCATCTTGATGAGTTCGCGAGCCTCATCCATGCTCATCACACCATTGAAAGCATCGATGATCTCTTTATAGCCAATTGCCTGCATCGACGTCAGGGCATCTCCCAGCCCCTGGCCCATAAGACCGCGGACCTCATCGACAAGGCCCTGCTCAAACATCAGATCGACGCGCAGGTTAATGCGCTCGTAGAGCACCTCGCGATTACGCGTCAGACCAAACCATAGGGTGTGATAATGCTCGCGCGGAACACTAAACTGACTTTTTTGCTTTGCATAGGAGATACCATCATCATGCATCTCGAGCGCACGAATCACACGGCGCACGTTATGGGGATGAATAACAGCAGCCGATTCTGGATCGCGCTCGGCAAGCAGAGCATGCAGTTCTTCCTCGCCAATACGCTCGGCAAGCTCCTGATAGCCCGCACGGCGATCGTCCTCAAGTTCTCCCGAGGGAAAGTCCATCTCATCGAGGGCGGCCTTGAGATACAGGCCTGTACCCCCGCAAAACACCGGAAGACGTCCTGACCCGAGCAGACGATCAACATGCGCGCGAGCGTCGACCTGGTAAAGCGCCGCAGAGTACGCCACACCCGGCTCTACAATGTCGACGAGACGCAGCGGCGCCGTACACTCATTGGGCGCCATCTTTGCGGTGCCGATGTCCATGCCGCGATAGATTTGCATCGCATCGCACGACAGCACTTCGGACGAAAGACGAGCGGCCAAACGGTCGGCAACATCACTCTTACCAACCGCCGTCGGACCGACGATCGCAACGGCGGAAAGACCTGCCCCGGGAGAAACCATTAGCGCGGCTCGCCCACAACGGAGCCGGACAAATACCAGGTCTTGGCAACGTCAACGTCAACATCAACGATCTTGCCAACAAGCTGATCGATGCTGTAACCCTCGGGGATAGGCGCATGCACGGTCTGATTCTTGGGACTCTTGCCCAGCAGGACCGCGTCGTTCTTTTTACTCGTTCCCTCAATGAGCGCCGGCACCACAGTATGAAGCTCGCCCTGGTTATACTCGTGTGCCGTGGTCTCGATAACCTTAACCAGGCGGTTGAAACGCTCGAGAATAACCTCATGCGGCGTAGGATCGTCAATCTCGGCGGCCGGGGTACCGGCGCGCTTGGAATAGATGAAGGTATAGGCCTGAGCATAGCGGACCGTCTCAGCAAGTGAGAGCGTCTGCTCAAAGTCTTCTTCAGTCTCGCCCGGGAAGCCAACGATAATGTCGGTCGAGAGCGCGATATCGGGCATGCGGTTGCGAATGCGATCGACAAGGCCCAGATAGTCCTCGCGTGTATAACGGCGATTCATCTCTTTGAGGATCCGTGTCGAACCTGACTGGACAGCCAAGTGCAGCTGCGGCATAACGGCAGGCGTCTCGGCCATGGCGTCGATGGTCTCGGGCAGCAGGTCCTTGGGATGTGAAGATGTAAAGAAGATGCGCTCCACACCCGTATCGCCTACGGCGCGCAGCAAATCGGCAAAACGCGGCTTGCCAAACAGATCGCGACCATATGAGTTAACGTTTTGGCCCAACAGTGTGATCTCGCGCACGCCCTGGCGCACCAAACCGGTCACCTCGTCGACAATCTCCTCGAAGGGGCGGCTCTTTTCGCGACCGCGCACGTACGGCACGATGCAGTAGGTGCAGAAATTATTGCAGCCCGTCATGATGGGCACCCAGGCGTGATACTGGGTCTCGCGATGCCACGGCATGCTCATGGCATCCGTATCCTCATGCTCATTGGTGCGGATATGACGCTTGCCGTCAAGGAACGCCTCGGCAATGAGCTCGGCCACATGTGCGATAGAATGCGTGCCAAAGATGACATTGACGTTATCGACGTTGGTGAGCAGGCCCTCGCCATCACGCTGCGCGATGCAGCCGCCCACGGCAACCACACGCTTGCCCGAAGGCGAAGGCGGCAGGCTTTTGCAGGAATTGCACTGACCGTACAGGCGAGTATCGGCGGCCTCACGCACACAGCATGTCATGAAGACAACGATATCGGCATGCTCGGGATCGAGCGCCATGAGGCAACCATACGAATCGAGCAGACCGCTCACGCGCTCGGAATCGTGCTGATTCATCTGGCAGCCAAAGGTGCGGATAAAGTAGGTTTTACCGGCAAGAATATCGCGTACGGAACGCTGGTCCATGTGCATAAGTCCTAACGATGGGGGGCGAAGCGAGGCAATCAGAAGCTATGCTACAGGCTTAACATCATCCATGACGACGTTATCCATAGCAGCTCGATTGATCTGGTGAACGTAGATAGAAAGGCGGATGGCCGTGCGCGACTCCCCGTTAATGAGAATGTCGGAGAACACAGGCGCGCAGGAAATATCAAAACCGGTTGGAATCAAAAAACCACGCGCGATAGCCACGGCCTTAATGGCCTGGTTGACTGCACCGGCGCCGACACACTGAATGTTGACGGGTACACCATCCTTGACCATGCCGGCGATGGCGCCGGCAACGGACGCGGGCGATGATTTGCTTGATACCTTCAGGCAATCCATGAAGAAACTCCTGCGATTAAAAGTACGTTTTAACTGCAATAACTGTATCGTACCGAGTGGACTCGGTAAAGGCACTATTCCTCTTTGGCAAGATCAAAGGTCACGGTGATTCGATCACGCGAAACGCGAATCTTTGGGTCGCCGCAAAGGTTGAGATAGTACCGGGCAGCAAGGTCATTAAAGTCGCGCTCCACAGCGCGCGAAAACTGTGCCATGTCATCCTTGGCAATACGTAGCCCACGACGATCCTTCGCGAGATCGACAGGAGCCGGCGCATGCGAGGATGAGTCACGCTCGCGCAGCAGACGCGCGGTCACACCGCGAACGGGCTTAATCTGCCCTGCCAAAATGCGATGGGCCGTACGCTCGGACATCTCAAGACCCAAACCCGAACAGATACGGATAAAGTCCTCGGCATCGGAGGCAAGGCCTAAACGATCGACAACCGGAAGCTCGCTCTCGTCATCAATGAACAGGAGACGAGACGTATCGAGCCGACTTGACGCCTGAGCATAAAGGGTCGCGGCAATCTCGGACGGAGAGCCCAGATAGACATCGCAACCACGCAACTCCTCGAGCGCAAACTCACAAGCAGCGCGAATAATATTATGCGGACCGCGAGCACAGACATAACGCCCGTCCTCATCCTTGACGGCTTGGGGCCAGCTGGACTGATCGGCACGCTCACTGAGGCGATCGGCTGCGACGTTCACCTTAAAGGCTGAGCCAAGATCGACACCGGACGTGACCACGCGGGCCTCGTCGGTGTTCTGCTTGATCGAAAACAATGCCATGCCACGACCGTGAACGCCCCAACGGTCCATCTTCATGCTCTCGAGCTTGGAGGTAACGCGGGCATCGAAGATTCGCTCTTGCATGTCCTGCGGAACGCCCGAACCGTTATCCAGAAAGACAAGCGTGCGGACGCCATCTTCCTTGGTCGTGGCGAGATAGACCTTGTCGGCGCCAGCATCGCGAGCATTACGGAGCATTTCGATGACGATATCCTCGACATGCTGAATGTCGTGCTTTGCCTGGCGCCGCTCGGCCTCCGAAACGCGGAGGCGGACATACCCCTCGCCAAGGTTCTCCTCGACGCGAAGGTTGCCCTCCCCCGACATCGACGCGATAAATGAGATGAGCTCGTTCGCGTCGCTCATGTTATTTAGCGATATCGACAGCGCGGCTCTCGCGAATCACGACGACGCGCACCTGACCGGGATACTCCATCTCTTCCTCGATCTGATGGGCGATATCGTGAGCCAGGACCGTGGACTGGGCATCGGAGATCTTGTCCGGCTGAACCATGACGTGGACCTCGCGACCAGCCTGCATGGCATAGGTACGCTCGACGCCGTCATGGGAGTTGGCAATCTCCTCGAGCTTCTCAAGACGCTTGATGTAGTTCTCGGCAGACTCGCGACGGGCGCCGGGGCGAGAAGCGGAGACGGCATCGGCGGCCTGTACCAGGACATCGAGCACCGTGTTGGGGTCGACGTCGGCATGGTGAGCCTCGATAGCGTGGACGATAACGGGCTTCTCACCATAACGGCGGGCAAGCTCGGCGCCGATAACGGCATGCGGGCCCTCGACGTCGTGGTCGATTGCCTTGCCCAGGTCGTGCAGGAGGCCGGCACGCTTGGCGGTCACAACATCCAGGCCAAGCTCGGAAGCCATCACACCGCACAGATCAGAGACCTCGAGGGAATGCTGAAGCACGTTCTGGCCAAACGAGGTACGGTAGCGCAGGGCACCAAGGGTCTTGACGATCTCGGGGTGCAGGTCGTGGATGCCAGTATCGAAGGCAGCCTGCTCGCCAGCCTCGCGCACGCGCTGCTGAACCAGGTCGGCAGCCTTGTGATACATCTCCTCGATGCGGGCAGGGTGAATGCGGCCGTCGGCGATGAGGTTCTCGAGGGCGACACGGGCGGTCTCACGACGGACCGGGTCGAAGCTCGAAAGAACGACGGTCTCGGGCGTGTCGTCGATCACGAGGTTGACGCCGGAAACCTGCTCGAAGGTCCGGATGTTGCGACCCTCGCGACCGATGATACGGCCCTTGAGGTCATCAGAGGGAATGTGCACGGAGGTAACGGTGACCTCGGCAGTGTGGTCAGCAGCGCAGCGCTGAATCGCCAGGGACAGAATCTCCTGGGCGGTCTTGTGGCACTCGGCGCGAACCTGCTGCTCGGACTCGCGAATGATCGTGGCAGCCTCGTGGGTGACCTCGCCACGAACCTTATCGAGGAGCTCCTTGTGGGCGTCCTCGCGGGTAAGGTCGGCGATACGCTCGAGCTCGGAGGTCTGCTTTGCGCAAAGCTCCTCGAGCTCTCGGGAGCGCTTCTCGACCTGACCGGCCTGACTGGACAGCTGATGCTCGCGCTTGTCGAGAGCGTCGTTACGGCGATCGAGGGATTCCTCGCGCTGCATCACGCGGTTCTCGAGCGTACGAATCTCGCTCTTACGCTGCTTGTCCTCGGCCTCGGCGGCCTGCTTGTTCTTGATGATCTCCTCTTTAGCCTCGAGCAGAGCCTCTTTTTTGAGGGTCTCGGCCTGACGCTTAGCATCACCGATCAGGGACTCAGCCTGTGCGTGTGCCGACTGAATCTTTTCGTCGGCCTCGTGAAGACTACCCTGCTTGGCGGTGCGCATGTAGGCAATGGCGGCGACGGCACCCAAAACGATGCCAACGAGCGCTGCAATGATAGGCATGCTCACTCCTTTTTATGGATTCGTTACACAACAAATCGAACCGTCCTTACGAACGGCTCGCGACATTTGAGTAATATGGGCGCAGCTTATGCGGGTCGGATACAGATAAACATATAAACAAACTCATCACAGATGAGCACATATCACAAAGCAAATGACAGTGTTTATCGTACGTTGAACCACAACAACTGTCAAATAAATGGCCCCAGTACGGCGGCTAAAACGCGGTGAACGGCAGGACCACAAAACGCATATGCCTAAACCGCACATTCCTCGCATTCGGCATCGAGGCGTGCCTTAACGGCATCGGCGGCAATGTGATACGAGAAGCCCTTGCCCATCAAAAACCGAACCAGTTTTTCGAATCCGCGAGTCTCTGGAACACGCCGCTTGGCAAGTAGGGCTGACGCACGCGCCAAATCGTCTTCGACGGCAAAATATTCCTCGGGATAACCGGGAATGTCATCGAGCACGACATGACGACGCTTGAGCTCGGTCTCGATTTTGCGCTGTCCCCAACCGCGCCGCTTGCGTTCCTCGATAAAGTACGAGCAAAAGCGGTTCTCGTCTAAAAAGCGATACTCGGTGGCGCGCTCGACGGCGAAATCGATCGAGGGCTGGTGAAAGCCGTAGTTAGCCAGCTTGTCACGGACCTCACCCGTCGCATGGTCGCGGCGCGATAACATCTCGGTCACCATGGTAAGTGCACATTTACGCTCGATGAACTGCACCGCCTCACGAAAGTTGTCCCAATCACAGGGAAGATCAGGGCGGTTTTTGACATACAGGCGCGCGACCCGCACGGGAATCCAAATGGACCGCTCAAAACCGTCCTCAAGCTCACAATCGATATGCGCGCAGGGCTTTTTAGACGCATACCCGCTCGAGAACGAGGAGGCCGCCTTCTTATCGGGAAAGACGACCGTGGCCTCGGTCACCGTATACGACATGAGCGTAACCGCTACTCGTCGTCATCATCGAGCATGGCGGAGCCGTCAATGGCATAGAGCTCATCGAACTCCTCAGGCGCAGGCTGATCGGTCAGCTCTACCTCGGACGGAGCATCGTCATCAAACTCAAGCCCGCAGGCAAGACGGACCTTATGCTCAATCTCGTCGGCGCAATCGGGGTGTTCGCGCAGGAACGCCTTGGCGGCCTCGCGACCGTTGCCGAGCTTGTCCTCGCCATAGGCAAACCAGGAGCCCATCTTCTTGCAGATGCCGCACTCGACAGCCATGTCCAGAATCGAGCCCTCCTTAGAGATGCCCGTACCGTACATAATGTCGAACTCAGCAGAACGGAACGGAGCTGCCACCTTGTTCTTAACGACCTTAGCGCGCACGCGGTTACCGATAACCTCGTCCTTAAGCTTAATGCTATCGATACGGCGAATGTCGATACGCACCGAAGAGAAGAATTTAAGGGCGCGGCCGCCCGTCGTGGTCTCGGGGTTGCCGAACATGACGCCGATCTTCTCACGCAGCTGGTTAATGAAGATGCACGTCGTGTTGGACTTAGACAGCGAGCCGGCGAGCTTGCGGAGCGCCTGGCTCATCAGGCGAGCCTGAAGACCGACCGTAGTGTCGCCGATTTCTCCCTCGATCTCGGCACGCGGGGTCAGCGCGGCGACGGAGTCAACAACGATGGCATCGATGGCGCCGGAACGCACGAGCATGTCAACAATCTCGAGCGCCTGCTCGCCCGTATCGGGCTGAGAAATGAGCACCTCGTCGATATCCACGCCGATACGCGCGGCATAAGTGGGATCGAGCGCATGCTCGGCATCGATAAATGCCACAACGCCACCCATTGCCTGGGCCTCGGCCAGGATCTCGAGCGAAAGCGTCGTCTTACCGGAGGACTCAGGACCGTAAATCTCGACGATACGGCCACGCGGCACGCCGCCGATACCCAGCGCGGCATCGAGTGCCAGAGCGCCCGTAGGGATGGCCTCGACCTCGAGCTCGGGGCCACCGTCGCCGTACCTCATGATGGAACCCTGGCCGAATTTCTTCTCGATCTCAGCCTTGGTGGTGGCAATCATCTCATCGCGCTCTTTACCCGTCGTGCGAGCATGAACGGTACGTACGGGACCTGAATTCTTGGCCATGAATAGCCCTCCTCTTAACAACCTGCATCGATAATAAACGAACGGCTGTTCGTGGTCAACCGTTCAGATAAATCATATGCAGCCGACCTTTCCAAAACCCAACCAAAAGCCGACCAAACACTGACCAAATGCTTGACCATAAAGGGCCAAATAAGAACAAGGCAGGCAAAAATACACCTATGAACAGCACAAACGCTAAATTCTTCTGAGGTCCCCATCTCCACAATTAAGGGGCCCGGAGGCCCCTTAAAACACGTCTATTCCATAGAATCGAGCACGCAGACAATGCGACCCAATGCCTCCGTGACCGCATGGGCACGAACACACGAACGGTCGCCCTCATAGTGGCAGCGCACAGAGTCCACGACCGGCACTCCCCCATCGGCGGAACGATGTGCCCAGCCAATATAGAAAGTGCCAGCAGGATCGTCCTCAGTACCACCGCCGGGGCCGGCATAACCCGTTGCGCTCACTGCAATATCGCTCTGGTACAGCTCCAGCGAACCCGACGCCATCTCGCGCGCAGTTTGATGCGACACCGCGGTATAGCGGTCGAGCGTCTCCTGCTCAACACCAAGAACACGATGCTTAATCTCATCGCAATAGGTCACCGCACCGCCACGCAGCACCGCCGAGGCGCCCGGGATATCGGCAACCGTCGAGGCGATCATACCCGCCGTCAGCGACTCAGCCGTCGAAACCGTCACGCCCCGAGCGCTCGCGCGCTCGACAATATCACGCGCCAGCTCCTCGTTATGTGCGGAAATCTGCTCAAAAGAGTCCGTCATACCCACCAGGACCTAGACCGAAAAGACGATCTTGCGGCAGTTCCAGAAGTACTGGGCGCCCGAGATAACGGTCAGGACAACGGCAACGGCGTACAGGAAGCGCGACACCGAGTAGATGCCGAGCGTCAGCGCCAGCGGGCCAAGGTGCAAGCCGGCCATCGCAAAGACGCACAGGTAACCGCAGATGGAGACCATCGTGGTCGCCGTCTTGTACTTGCCAAGCTTATCGGCGGCAACGACCACGCCGGCGGCACTCGCAACCATGCGCAGGGCGCTTACCAACAGCTCGCGGAACAAGATGATGAACACGGACCAAACCGTCACGGTGCCAAAGTCCAAGAACAGCAGCAAGGCCGAGAACACGAGCAGCTTATCGGCGATGGGGTCCAAGAACTTACCGAAATCGGTAATCTCGTTGCGCGAGCGCGCCAGGTAGCCGTCGACCTTATCGGTGCACGACAGGATCACATACAGAATGAAGGCAGCGGCGGCGAGCGGGCCGTCGAAGGTGCTCCAATCTGTACCGGCAACACTCGTGTGAGAAAGCGCCGACACGATCATGAACACCGGGATAAAGACGATGCGAACGCACGTCACGATGTTGGCGGGCGTCCAAACACTCGTCAGTTCCTTATTGCTCTCGTTTGCCACGATGCTCTCCTACTCCACAACATGGCCGATAAGCTCATAGCAGAAGCTATCGGTAAACTCGACCGTCAGAATATCGCCCACGGACGCCTCGCTGGCGTCCAAGTGCACCGCGCCATCGGAATCGGGCGCCTGGAACCAAGCATGGCCGATCAGCTCGGCGCCGTCCTCGGTCTCCTCGATGCCGTCGACAATCACCTGGGCGCGCTCGCTCACATGTGCGGCGGTGGCGGCAAAACCGAGCGACTCGGCCAGGTCCATGGCCTCCTGGGCGCGCTCGAGCTTGACCTCCTCATCGACCTGACCCTCCATCTTAGCGGCCAGGCTGCCCTCCTCCTGCGAGTAGGCAAAGACGCTCGTGTAGTCAAAGCCGACGGTGTCCATAAAGTCGATAAGGTCGCGGAACTCGTCGTCGGTCTCGGTCGGGAAGCCGACCATGGCCGTGGAACGGATCACGATGCCGGGGATACGCTCACGCAGATCGCGGAACAGGTCCTCGAGCTCCTGGCGCGAACCAGAACGGCGCATAGCCTTGAGGATGCGCGCGTCGCAGTGCTGCACGGGGATATCGATATAAGGCAGCACCTCGGGCGTATCGCGAATCGTATCGATAAGCTCGTCGGTCATGCCCTCGGGCTGCAGATAGAGCACGCGGACCCAGACGTTGTGCGGGCGCACGGACTCAGCGACGGCATGCAGCAGCTGCGCCAGATTGCGCGGCGAGCCATCGGTGACGTCTTCGTCGGCAAAGTCGGTGCCCCAAATACCCGTGTCCTGGCCGATCAGCACGATCTCGCGCACACCGCCGGCAACCAGGTCGCGTACCTCGGAGATAATGCTCTCGGCATTGCGCGAGTGATAACGACCGCGGATATACGGGATCATGCAGAAGCTGCAGAAGCGGTTGCAGCCATCGGAAATCTTGACGTAAGCAACGGCGCCCTCGACAGTGCGCTTGACTTGCGGAATATAGGCAGCGATCTCACGCTCGACACCCAGCACGCCATCGATGACCGCCACGATGCCGTCCTCCTCGTCGGCCTTCACAAAGGCAGCGACCTCGGGCAGCTCGTCAGGCAGGTCGTCGCCATAGCGCGACGGCACACAGCCGCACATGACGATGGGACAAGAACGAACGCCGTCCTGAACCTCGTTGGCGAGCTCGAGCGTGGTCTCGATGCTCTCGGACGTTGCGGAGGCGAGGAACGAGCATGTATTGACGATGGCGATATCGGCATCCTGTGGGTCGAATGCCTCCTCGTAGCCCGCGGCGGTCAAAAGAGAACGCATGCGGTCGGTGTCAACCTCGTTCTTAGCGCACCCGAGGGTGATGTAGAGCACGGAGCCCAACGGTGTATCCATGTTGGAGAGCAGTCCTTTCGAATGATATTAGCGGTAGTTGGTGAACTGCAGCGGCTGGCCGTAGTCCTGGTCGCGCAGGAACTGGATCACGGTCTGCAACGCGTCCTTCGAAGCAGAGGAAACACGCAGCTTGTCGGCCTCGATAGTCACCTTGACCTTGAGCTTTTGGTCCTTGATGTCCTTGTTGATCTTCTTGGCGGTCGCCTGGTCGATACCCTCGACGATATGGCCGAGCACGCGCACGGTGCCGCCCGATGCCGCCTGCGGAGCATCCCACGAGACAGCCTTGAGGTCGATGCCGCGCTTGATGAGCTTGGAGCTCAGCACGTCGATAATCTGCTTGGAGACAAAGTCGGCCGGGGCGTTGATCGTAAAGAGCTTGTCGCCCTTCGAAAGCTCGATCGTGGCGCCGGAATCCTTCAGGTCATAGCGCTGGGAAATCTCGCGCGTGGTTTGCTGGAAGGCGTTGTCGACCTCTTGCATGTTGACCTCGGACACGACGTCGAAGCTGGAATCTTTAGCCATGATGTTTCCTTTCGCGTACGAGCGGCTTAGTAGCTATCGTACGAATAGTCGGTAGAATCGGTGGGCGTCTGGCCGTCAGTTGCGGTATCGGCGCCATCCGTGGACTGGGCATCGGTGCCGTCGGTGGTGTCGGTACCATCGGTGGTGTCGGTACCATCAGAACTTTCACCATTCTCGGAACCAGTCGTCTCCTTCTTGGGAACGGTGATCGTCACACGCGCCACGCCCGAGGTCTTGGTATCGTAACGGACCTTTTCGCCGTTCTTGGTAACGGTGACATCGGAAGGCTTGGACGTGGTGATCTCGATCGAGGACTCAGGCGTGTACTCCTGCTCAAAGGGGCCAGTCGCCTGGGCGCCATAGACCGACTTGCCATCGACCTTGACCTCAATCCAGGCGGTCTTTCCCTTGGCAACGGAGACCTTGACCTTCGTTACCTCGTTTTCTTCCTTTTTAGCCGTCGTCTTGGTGGCGTCCGAAACGGTCGACTCATCCGTCGCCTCATCGGTGTCATCGTCCTCGTCGACCGTTTCGGTCTTCTTAGAAGACTTCTTGGGCGTCGTCTTGGTAGCAGTGGGCGTCTCGGGCGTGGTCTCGGGCGTCGAAGATGCGCAGCCGCGCAGAAGTACCACGATGAGCACGATCAGCAGCAACGCCACGGCACCGATGCCGGCGTAGACGATACGCGGATCGAGACCGTTGTTTTGAGGAGTACGGGAACCGCCGCGTCCACGACTGGAACTGCTGCGGCCGCCTCCCTGAGGCATACGACCACGATTGCTGTCGGAACGGCCGCGATAGCCACCCTGGCCCTGAAGGCTGCGCTGACCCGAGCGGGGCGCAAGTTCACCGCGGCCTTGATAGCCACGCTGGCCCGCACGCGGAGCCGAAGAGCGCTGGCCATACGGCTGTGATTGAGAGCGAAGACGCGGCGTCACCTGCGTGGCATCGGCGTCCGCATAGCCGCCGAGAGCACGACCGGCAGAGACACCACGGTAGCCACGATCGGAATAGCCGCCATCTCCGTAGCCGACACGGGGATCGCGCACCACACCGCGGGCAGCGGGAAGCGCACGATCGTCGGGCATAGGCGTGCTGCGGAAACGATCGCGCTGAGAACGGATTTCCTCACTGGACCCCGTCTCGGTAATATAGCCAGCCTGCTGCGGACGCTGACCATAACGCGTTGAGCGACCACCCTGAACCATCAGGAAGCGCCCGTTATCGACCGAGGAACGCGAATTGACGTAGCCGGCGGCGTCCTGAAAACGACCGCCCTGCTGCGACGTCTCGCGTTCGTATGCCATCAGGTCGTCAAAGTAGGCATTGACGACCTCGCGCGGATTGAGGCCCAAAAAACGAGCATAGCTCGAAATCATGCCCTGCGCATAGCCGCGCGGCGGCATCGAAGCAAAGTTACCGGTCTCGAAAAACTCGATGATCTGCGGCCTGATTTTGATGGTGTTGGCGACCTGCTGAATGGAAAGGCCCATTCGGCGACGCTGCTCGAGCAGCATGTCACCAAAGCGTGCAGCCATCAGAATCCTCCAAACTCACGATCTTCACGTGCCATCTCGGCGTCGACAGATTCCAGCGCGGCAAGCCCCTCCTCGTCCAACAGGACCTCGCGCGGCTTGGAACCGTCGGGCGGGCCGACGACACCCTTTTCTTCCAGCATGTCCATAATACGCCCGGCACGCGCATAGCCAACCTTCAGACGACGTTGCAGGCCAGATGTGGAGCCCAGCTGCGATTCCACCACAATATGGGCGGCTTCCCAAATGAGTGGATCATCGTCTTGCGGCTCGGCTACTCCGGTGCGGACAATGCCTCCGCCACCCGCCATGGACATGGAAGCGGGCGCCACGGCAGACAGGATCTCCTCGTGGTAGTCTGGCTCACTCTGCGACTTGACGAACTCGACAATCTCGTTGATCTCATCATCCGAGACAAAGCAGCCCTGGATACGGCGGGGCTTGCCCCAGTCGACCTTGGAGAACAACATGTCGCCCAAACCGGTGAGCTTCTCGGCGCCCATCTGGTCGATGATGACGCGCGAGTCGATGCCCGTGGCGACGTTAAAGGCGATGCGGTTGGTGATGTTGGCCTTGATGAGGCCCGTCACCACGTTGGAGCTGGGGCGCTGCGTGGCAACGATAAGATGAATACCAGCGGCACGGCCCAGCTGTGCAATACGCACGATCGAGGCCTCGACATCCTTACCGGCGACCATCATCAGGTCAGAGAGCTCGTCAATGATAATGACCAGGTAGGGCATCTTTTGCGGCGGATTGTCGTAATGCTCAAACTCGCCGGCGGCCTGCTTTTCGTTGTAGGTCGAGATCTTACGCACGTTGAGACGCTCGAAGACCTTCAGGCGACGCTCCATCTCGGACACGGCCCATTGCAGAGCGCTCGCGGCCTGCTTGGGCTCGGTCACCACGGGCACATAGAGATGCGGCAGACCGTTATAGCCCGCAAGCTCGACGCGCTTGGGGTCGACCATAATCAGGCGAACGTCCTCGGGAAGGGCGCGCATGAGCAAGGTCGTGATGATGGAATTGATCATCACCGACTTACCAGAACCGGTCGTACCGGCAATCAACAGGTGAGGCATCTTGGCGAGGTCGGCGACAACCGGCGTGCCCTCGGCGTCGCGGCCGATGGCGAGCTCGAGCGGACCGCCCTTCACATAGGGCAGTACGTCGCCCAGATTGACGTTCTGGCGCTTGCGGTTGGGAATCTCGATGCCCACGAGCGAGGTGCCGGGGATCGGGGCAAAGATACGCACCGACTGGGCAGCGAGCGAAAGCGCGATATCGTCCTCGAGGCTCGAGATTTTGCTCACACGCTCGCCCTCACCGGGCTGCAGCTTAAAGGTCGTCACCGTGGGGCCGGCGATCCAGCCGACCACGCGGGCACTGCGGCCAAACTCAAGCAAGGTGGATTGCAGTGACTCAGCGGTCTGCTCCAGCTCCTTGTCCGAAGACGCGGCAGAAGCCGACTGCGGGTTGGCATGCAGGATTTCGAGCGGCGGAAGCTTGAGGCCGTCCTCTTCTTCGCCCTCGTTATCTGCGGCGCCGTCGTCCACTCCCCCATCACGAGCCGCAGCCGATTCGATAGCACTCGTGGCAGGCGCATCGGCAACCTTGGGATGCTTCAGGAAGTCGGGAATCTGAGGTGCGGCCGGGACGGGATTCACGGCAAACGGCGGCTCGGACTCGTCAATCTTATCGGGGTCGTCTTCCATCGAAAGCTGGCCGGTTACCTGGCCGCGCTTTGCATGGCGACGCGGCAGCAAAGTTGTCTTTGCGGTCTCAATCGGACCCTCGTCGTCCTCGTCATCGCCCTCGGTGAGCTCAATCTCGCTATCGGACCAAGACGGGTCGGGCTCACTCGTATTGAGCTTAGGCGCAGACTTGCCCTTCTTGGCATGGCGGCGCGGCAACAGCGTGGTCTTGGCGCGCTCGGCTTCAACCGACTCGGATACGTCGACAAACGGGTCATCGTCCTCGTCATCATCCAAAACCGGGTCGACATCGCCACCCATGACCGTGGTCACCGCGGCGTCAGTCCCCTTCTGGCGCAGAATGCTCAGGTGCGGACGGGCGACGCCGGGAACCGACAAGGCCTCTTCATCGCCCCACGGGCTCGCATTGACATCGGCACGTCGACGCTCGGCAAAATCGGCAGCGCGATCGCGTGCGGAGCGCAAAACGCCACCCACCGAAAAGCCGATAATGACCAAACCAACGACGACAAGCCCCAGCAAGACAACCATGGCGATAGGTTTACCCAGGGCGTTTTGCAAGGCACTTGCGATAAAGGCGCCAATGTAGCCACCCGACACGGAAAGGTTCTGCGGCGTAAACATAAGGTCGCACGAATCGCTCGTGCCCGGCACCATCAGCGAAAGAATGGAGACGACGGCGATAAAGACCACGGCGCCGCCCGCAACAGAGCGCACGTTGAGCGGCGAGTCCTCACCCAAAAAGAGCGTGGCGGCAAACAGCAAGATGACGATCGGCAGCACGTAGGCGCCCAGGCCAAAGCCCAGGTGATAGAACCCGGCAACAGCAGCCGTCACGGGCGCTGTTGCCGGTGAGATCACGGCAATGAAGGACGCGATCGCCAAAACGGCAATGACCACGCCGGCGATATCGCGATTGGCCGAAGGCTCGACCAAGGGCTCAAAATCGTCGAAGTCTGCCTCATGGCCCTTATTGGCACGCAGATGGGAACCGGCACCCTTAGCAGATGCCGGTTGGTTGTTGGCTTTATTGCCTTTGGCGTTTTGTGCAGATCCGCGCGCCAAACTAAACCTCCATGACGACCGGGATGATCATCGGACGGGTACGCGTACGGCTCCAAATGAAGTTGGAGAGCGAATCGCGCACGGCCTTGCGAATGGCATCGGAGCCGCTGCTGGTAAAGCTGAACTTGCCCTTCTCGATCGTCTTCATAATGGATGCGGAGGCATCCTCGGAGAACTGGTCGTCGATGGCAAACGAGACGCCGCGACCCGAGAACTCGATAGCCTCGATCTTCTTGTGCTTGAGCGAGACGATAGCAACGGCCGTGACCATACCGTCATTGGCGAGCTTCTGGCGATCGCGC
This sequence comes from uncultured bacterium, assembly GCA_905214945.1. Taxonomy (GTDB): domain Bacteria; phylum Actinomycetota; class Coriobacteriia; order Coriobacteriales; family Coriobacteriaceae; genus Collinsella. The sequence goes on along the minus strand of CAJMOC010000007.1, from coordinate 12,188 downwards.
AGGACGATGGGGTCGGTATCGCCGATACGCAGGCCGTCGACGTAGACGACGCCGGACTCGACGGGCGTACCACGCTTGACGATACCGCCGCGCATCTCGAGCGTGTCACCGTTATCGAGGATAAAGATATGATCGTCCTTGAGACCCATCTTGCGGGCCAGCTGAGCATGGGCGCGCAGATGCACGGCCTCACCGTGAACCGGCATAAAGTACGTGGGCTTGGCCATGGCCATCAGGAGCTTGAGCTCCTCCTGGCTACCGTGACCCGAGACGTGGACGAGAGCGCGGTTCTTATCCCACACATCGCAGCCGAGCTTGGCCAGGCTGTTGACGACCTGCTGGACGGCTTTCTCATTGCCGGGAACAGGAGTTGCCGAGAGGATAACGGTATCGCCCTCGTGGATGGAGAGCGTCTTGTGCTCGCCATTGGCCATGCGGGACAGGGCCGACAGCGGCTCTCCCTGCGAGCCAGTGCACATGACGACGATCTTGTCGTCGGGCAGGTTATCAATGTCGAAGGCATCGATGATATCGGCATCATCGATGTTGAGATAACCGAGCTCGCGCGCCACGCGGGTGTTCGTGAGCATGGAGCGACCGGTCACAACGACCTTACGGCCGCACTTGCGGGCGGCATCGCAGATCTGCTGCAGACGATGGATGTGGCTCGAGAACGACGCGACGAACACGCGACCCGGCGCGTTCTTGATGGCGTGCAGCAGGTTGGGACCAACCTCGGCCTCGGACTTGGTAAAGCCGGGAACCGTGGCATTGGTGGAGTCGGAAAGCAGCAGGTCGATGCCCTGCTTTGCAAAGCGGCTGATAGCGGCATAATCGGGCGTGACGCCGTCGATGGGCGTCTGGTCGAGCTTAAAGTCGCCGGTGTGCATAACGGTGCCCTGATTGGTGCGGATGAACACGCCCAGAGCGCCGGGGATGGAGTGCGTCATCGAGAAGAAGTCGAGCGAGATGCCGCCGAGGTTGACATGGCTGCCGCCCTTGACCTCGCGGAACTTGGGTGCGCGGATGCGGAACTCAGAAAGCTTGCCCTCGATAAAGCCAAGCGTCAGCTTGCTCGAGAAGATGGGCACCTTATTGTTGAGGTCCTGCAGCAGATACGGAAGCGAACCGGTGTGGTCCTCGTGGCCGTGAGTGACGACGATACCACGGAGCTTCTCCTCGTTCTCCAGAACATAGGTGTAGTCGGGAAGCACCAGGTCGATACCAGGCTGGGAGTCATCCGGGAACATGAGGCCGGCGTCGACGAGCACCATGTCGTCGCCGCACTCGAAGACCGTCATATTCTTGCCGATGCCGTCAAGGCCGCCAAGCGGGATGATCTTCAAGGGAGATGATTTTTTAGCTGCCATAGGTTAGTGTTGTTTCCTTTCTTCGAAACGGGTCTGAAACAACCGACGGGGCGCTTCTGGCAAACCGACCGCCGGGAACGTACAAACATGCATCACAGAGTCGATGCAATAACCACAGTATGATACCCATTTGCCCACCAACAGACCACCCATGCATCAAAGCCCCATCCAAACCGGTCTATCCCGCCGGTTTCCCGTGGGGCGGGCACTGATGAAGTTTCCTGCTCTACAGTCCTGCTCACGACGGAGGCCACATTAAGTGGCCTCCTGTTCGTGCGGAACTCGCGATAAACTTCATCAGTGCCCGCCCCACGGGAAACCTGCCAAAAAGGGACAGGTTTATTTTGGTCGGTTTTATCTGGGAAGATGCTGCTGCGGCTATCTACAGATCTGAAATCTGACTACTGAATAGACTGTCTAACTAAATAGCGAGCGGCACTAACCAGTCCTTTTGCTTGCGCCCGGGAGGGCCGCATATGAAGTTTATCGCGAGTTCCGCACGCAAAGGAAAGCACTTAATGTGCTTTCCATCTTGCGCAGGACTGTAGAGCAGGAAACTTCATATGCGGCCCTCCCGGGCGCAAGCAAAAGGGCGACCCCTGTCCGGAGTCGCCCTTGCGGTGCTGGTTATGTACGGCTGTTACTCGGCGTCGTGGTGACGGCGGGGCTTTCGGCCTCCGTTGTCGCCGGGACGGCGCGGACGGTCGCTGCGCTCGGAGCGCTCGCGACGCGGACGCTCACGGCGCTGGAAGTGCTCGCCGTCGCCCTCGGAGGAACCCTCGGCGCGAGCCGGAGCCTCAGGCTTGTCAAGACGATCGAGCGAGATCTTGCCGCGATCGTCGACCTCGATGACGACGACCTTGACCTCGTCGCCCACGTTGAGGACGTCCTCGACCTTCTCCACACGACCCTTGGCGACGCGGGAGATGTGCAGCAGGCCGTCCTTACCGGGCAGCAGATTCACGAAGGCACCGAATGGCTGGATGGAGACCACACGACCGGTGTACTCCTCGCCCGGCTCGGGAACCTTGATGATGAGCTTGATGCGCTCGACGGCCTGATCGACGGACTCGCCAGTGCCGCCGACAAAGACGGTGCCGTCCTCCTGAATGTCGACCGAAGCGCCGGTCTCGTCCTGGATGCCACGGATGACCTTACCGCCGGAACCGATGACGTCGCGAATCTTGTCAGTCGGAACCTGGATGGAGACGATACGCGGAGCGGTGCTGCGTGTGGTGTGGCGCGGCTCGGGGATCACATCGAGCATCTTCTGCAGGATGAAAGCACGACCCTCCTTGGCCTGCTGCAGGGCGCGGGCCAGGATGTCGAAGGTAAGGCCGGTGGCCTTGTTGTCCATCTGCAGGGCGGTGATGCCCTCGGTGGTGCCGGTGACCTTAAAGTCCATGTCGCCCAGGAAGTCCTCGAGACCCTGGATGTCGGACAGGACCACGGTCTTGCCCTCCTCCTGGATCAGGCCCATGGCGATACCGGAGACCGGGCGCTTAATGGGCACGCCGCCGTCCATAAGGGCGAGCGTGGAGCCGCAGGTCGAAGCCATCGAAGAGGAGCCGTTGGACTCCATGACCTCGGAGACGACGCGGATGGCGTAGGGGAACTCGTTCTCGTCGGGGAGCACCGGAAGCAGAGCGCGCTCGGCCAGGTTGCCGTGGCCGATCTCGCGGCGCTTGGGGCTGCCCATGCGGCCGGTCTCGCCGGTGCAGAACGGCGGGAAGTTGTAGTGGTGCATATAGCGCTTGCCCTCGGTGGGCTCGATGGTATCCAGGCGCTGGCCCTCGTTGAGCATACCGAGCGACAGGACGGAAAGCACCTGGGTCTGGCCACGCTGGAACAGACCGGAGCCGTGAACGAGCGGCAGGTAGTTATCCTTCACCATGATGGGGCGAATCTCATCGGCGGCACGGCCGTCGACGCGCTCGCCGGTCTCGACGACCATGGTGCGCATAGCCTTCTTCTCGAGCTTCTTGAGCGCCACGGGGATCTCGCGCTCCCAAGCGGCCTGCTCCTCCTCGGTGAACTCGGCACGGATGGACTCCTTCAGAGCCTCGACCTTACCGATACGGGAGAGCTTGTCGGCATCGCGAAGGGCGGCGGCCATCTCGTCGTAGTGGGCGAAGATGCGCTCCTGGACCTCCTCGACGGGCTGGTCGAGCGGGTACTCCTTCTTGACGATGGCGCCATTGACCTGCTCCCACTCGGCAACGAACTCGTCCTGGGCCTGGCAGAAGGCGGCAAGGGCCTCCTGGCCAAACTTCATGGCGGCGAGCATGTCGTCCTCGGAGATCTCCTCGGCGCCGGCCTCGACCATCGAGATGAAGTCGGCAGAGCCGCCCAGCTCCAGGTCCAGGTCGGAGTTCTCGCGCTCCTCGTAGGTGGGGTTGACGATAAACTCGCCGGTCTCCACGTTACGGCCGATGCGCACGCAGGCAAGCGGGCCCTCGAAGGGCACGCCGCCGAGCGTCATGGCCAGGGAGGCACCCATGACGTTGATGACGTCAAAGGGGTTGACCTGGTCGGCGACGAGCGAGGTAGCGACGATGTGTACCTCGTTGCGGAAGCCGTCCGGGAAGCTCGGGCGAATCGGACGGTCGATCATGCGCGCGGTGAGCGTGGCCTTCTCACTGGGACGGCCCTCACGCTTGAGGTAGCCACCCGGGATGCGGCCGGCGGCGTACATCTTCTCGTTGAAGTCGACGGTCAGCGGGAAGAAGTCGTAGTTCTTGCGCTCCTTGGAGACGACCACGGTGTCGAGCATCGTGGTGTCGCCCTGCTTGACCAGGCAGGCGCCGGTGGCCTGCTTGGCAAGCTCGCCCGACTCAAAGGTGTAGGTCTTGCCGTACAGCTCAAAGGTCTTGGATACGAGTGTCATTGTTCTCCTTTACCCCGCAGGCCCCTTGCCTGCAGGCTCCTCATGTGACGCGGGCCCCCTGCCCCCGCCACGCTTCAGAGCGTGATTGTTCACGCCCTTACACAAAAAGAGCGCCCCGCTGCGCAGGACGCTCCTTGCATGTACAAATCCTTACTGGATGTTGTCGCGGATGCCCAGAGCCTTGATGAGCTCACGATACTCGACGATGTCGTTCTTCTTGATGTAGGAGAGAAGACGACGACGACGGCCGACGAGCATGAGCAGACCACGACGGGTGTGGAAGTCCTTCTGGTGGGACTTCATGTGCTCGGTCAGCTCCTTGATGCGCTCGGTCAGGATGGCGACCTGAACCTTGGGGTTGCCGGTGTCGACCGGGGTGTTACCGAACTGGGCAGTCAGCTCCGCCTTGCGCTCTTTGGAAACAGTCATTGTTTCACCTTTCGTTTCTTGTCGCCCGCGGGCGACGCTATTCGCCTCGGACTGGGAAGCCGCCGGTGGAGCGAGCATCCAAGGTCGAGGTACCAACAGGTCGGTATGTTACCACAAGCAGCCCGCGCCTGCGCATCATCACCGACCCAACATGAATTCCATCGCACGGAGACGTTGATCAGTGTGCGTCGCAGCCCACACGTGCGAAAGCCCCAGCAAAAAGGCAGCGGTATGGGGGTCGACCCTTTCGGCCATAAGCGCATCGAAGGTCATGGACATAAGGGCGCGCAGCCATGCGACCTCACCGGTCGACACCAGCTCGGCACCGGGCACGCTCGACGCGCACGACCCGCACATGAGGCCGCCCGCCTGGGGCGAAAAATACGACAGCATCGGGTCTCCGCACAGCACGCATGCCGAAAAATCGGGTCGGTAGCCAACGTGCGACAGCAATTTAAAGACAAAGGCCGCCACGAGCAGGTCCATATGCGCCGCGTCGAGCCCGCTGCCCACCAGGGCAAGCGCTCGCTGCGTGATGGCAAAGGTGAACGGGTCCTCGGCGTCCTCGAATGAGCACACGCGCGCGACCTCGGCAATCGCGCTTGCGGCGCAGGTCGTCTCGTAATCGGGCGCGGCGCCAACCGGCGCTTCCAAAAGCTCGGCCTGAGAAACAACGTCGAGCGAGCGTCCATGCGCGAGCAACATATCGACGGTACAGAACAGCTCGCAGCGCGCAGCCAGGCGTCCACCGGGTTTGCGCGCGCCCTTTGCCACGGCACGAACCTGCCGACCCCGCTCGTCAAGCATCGTCAGGATCAGGTCCGTCTCTTTGAGCTTGGTCTTATCGAGGACGAGCACCTTCGTGCGATATGTACGAGAACCTGCCATTCGCGCCGCGTGTCCCTAATCCTCGGCGTTATAGCCAAAGCGGCGAATCTGGGCCTCGTCGTCACGCCAGCCGGCCTTGACCTTCACGTCCAGCTCCAAAAAGACCTGGGTGCCAAAGATGCGCTCAAGGTCGCGACGGGCGTCGATGCCGATATGTTTGATCATCTCGCCGCCCTTGCCGATGATGATGCCCTTTTGGCCCTCGCGCTCGACGTAAATGGTGGCGTGCACGCGCAGCACCTTCTTGGTCTGCTCAAGCGCATCGCAAATCACGCCCACGGAGTGCGGGATCTCATCGCGGGTGCGGCGCAAAACCTTCTCGCGCACAAACTCGGCAACGAGCGTCTCATCGGAAGCGTCGGTACCCATGTCCTCGGGGAACCAACGCGGACCCTCGGGCAAAAAGTGCGCAACGGTCTCGATGAAGGCATCGACGTTAAAGTTCTTGACCGACGACGTCACGATCTCGTCGTCATATTCCATAAGCTCGTGGGCGGCCTTAAGCTGCTCCATGACCTGTGCGGGGTCGGCTTCATCGGCCTTGGTGAGCACCAGGACCTTCTTGGAACGGGCATTCTTGACACGCTCGGCAACCCAGGCGTCTCCCCTGCCAATCGGTTTAGTGGCATCAATCAAAAACGCGACAACATCGACATCGTTCAGCTCGAACAACGCACTCTTGTTGAGCTCGGATCCCAGACCGTCCTTGGGCTTATGAATACCCGGGGTATCGACAAAGACCAGCTGGTAGCCGGGACGGTTGACGACGGCGCGCATGCGACGGCGGGTCGTCTGTGCCACCGGCGAGGTGATGGCGACCTTTTTGCCATAGCAGGCATTAAGCAGCGTGGACTTGCCGGCGTTGGGGCGTCCGACCAGGGCCACAAAGCCGCTGCGGAAACCGGGCTCCACGTCACCAAAGCCCGCGAGGCCGTCGCCCTCGTCGCACAGGGCGTCGAGCTCCTCATCGCTCATGCCCTCAAACGGGTCGAACTCCTCGGCCTCGTCAAACGAATCGGCACCTTCAGCCTCGTCCAGGGACTCGTCGTCCAAAATCTCATCGGTAGGCTGCATATTGTCGGACATGGGAATCCCTTTCTAAATAAAGCCGAGCGCGTGGGCAAATACCAGCACGCCCACAATCGCGGCGGTGATGGAAAGAACGTATACAGAGGCGGCGGCGATGTCCTTCGCACGCTTGGCCAGCGGATGAAGCTCCTGGGTCGCCAGGTCGACGATCGCCTCCATAGCGGTATTGCACAGCTCGCCGTGAATCACCAGGCCGCAGCAGATGATAACCGTGGCCCACTCGGCAATGTCGAGGCCGACGATGCAGCCGGCAATGACGGTACACACGCCAGCCGCGAGCATGACCTTGATATTACGCTCGGTCTTGACGGCGGTGACGAAGCCCTCCATGGCGTAAGAAAACGACTTTAAGAAGGACGGATGGTCCTTGTTCGATCCGGGAATCATAAACGGCTCCTAGTCGTGGGCATGATTGGTGATGGGACCGACGTGGACCAGCTTGGGGTCCTCGCCGCGCTCGAGCGCCAGATCGCGCAGGATGGCGTCCTCGCGGGCCTCCATGACCTCGGCCTCGTCGTCCTCGATGTGGTCATAGCCCAGCAGGTGCAGCATTCCGTGTACGAGCATCAGACGGCACTCGTCAGCAGGGCTATTGCCAAAACCGGGGGCCTGACGGGCAATAACCTGCGGGGCCAAGATGATATCGCCGAGCTCGAGCGTCTCGTCGGCGGGAATATCCTCGTCAAAGGCCGAGTCGCATTCAAACGAGAGCACATCGGTGGTGCGGTCGATGCCACGCCACTCGTGGTTGAGCTCGTGCATCTCGTCCTCGTCGACATACGAAAGGGAAATCTCGACTTCACGTTCAACGCCCTCGGCGGCAAGCACAACCTCGCAGATGTGCTCCACCTCCTGCGCGTCGAGCAGCGTATCGAGCTCGGCATCGTTGCTGATCAATACACTCAACGGGACTCCTTTCGGTCGCGCGAGCGCTGCTCGCGCACATCATCATAAGCATCGTATGCCTCGACAATACGCCCCACCAAGGCATGGCGCACCACATCGGCGCGCTCCAGGTGTGCAAACGCCACATCGTCGACACGGCCCAAAATCTTCTCGACATCCGCCAAGCCACCACGACGACCCACCAGGTCGCGCTGGCTGAGGTCGCCGGTAATCACGAACTTGGAGTTGAATCCAAGGCGTGTCAGGAACATCTTCATCTGCTCGGGCGTGGTATTTTGCGCCTCGTCGAGCACCACGAAAGCATCGCTCAGTGTACGACCGCGCATATAGGCAAGCGGGGCGATCTCGATCACGCCGCGCTCCATAAGCTCATCGGTGCGCTCGCGATCCATCATGTCAAAAAGGGCGTCGTAGAGCGGACGCATGTACGGATCGATCTTTTCCTCGAGGGTGCCGGGCAAAAAGCCCAGGTTCTCCCCCGCCTCGACAACCGGACGCGTCAAGATCAGACGGCCCACCTCGTGGCGCTTGAGCGCGGCAACGGCGAGCGCCATGGCCAGATAAGTCTTACCGGTACCGGCTGGACCCAGGCCAAACGTGATGGTATGCGAGCGGATGGCATCCACATAGCGCTTTTGCCCAAGCGTCTTGGGACGAATGACACGACCGCGGTATGAAAGCAGCACGTCATCGCGAAGCGATGTGGCCTCATGCTCGCCGTCGCGCAAGACGGCCAGGCAACGCGAGACGTCGTCAGCAGACAGGGTACGACCGGCCGCCGCCTCGCAAAAAGCATGTTCGAAAAAGCGAGCCACGAGCTCGACCTCGTCCGGGTCGCCGCTCACGGAGATGCTATCGCCACGGGCGACCACGTGAGCGCGAACCAAGCTCTCGAGCGCACGAAGGACGCCGTCGCCGGCGCCCAAAACACGCGAGGGATCAACTCCCTCGGGAACGGTAAGTCTAATCTTCGAGGCTTCCATGGACCTCCCTGCGCGCATGGACCAAGCCGGAATCATCGACTCCGATGATAGCAACATCGAGCAGGCACGGGGCTGTAAGTCCACAGGTATCGTCAAGACGGGCATGATGGAACGAACCGAGCGTCAGGCTGTCACCATACTCGAGCACGGCACGCTCGACAGTGCCCACGCGACGACGAGCATCGGCAATAGCGAGCTCCTGCGCCGTGTCTCGGATACGGCGGCTGCGCTCGGCCATAACCTCGGGCGGCACCTGGTCGGGCATGTCGGCAGCAAGGGTACCGGGACGCTTGCTATAGCGGAACACGTGCATACGCGAGAAACCCACACGGCGGCACAGCGCCAGCGACTCCTCGAACTCCTCGTCCGTCTCACCAGGAAAACCGACGATGACATCGCACGAAAGAGACGCCTGGGGCAAGTTGGCGCGAATCATACGCACCGTGTCCTCAAAGGCCTCCGCACTATAGGGACGACCCATGCGATGAAGGGTCGCCGTACAGCCGGACTGCACGGGCAGGTGCAAAAACGGGGCGATACGCTGCGGATAGCGCGCCATAACCTTAAGCAGGCGCTCAGAGATATCCATGGGCTCGACCGAGGAAATGCGCACATGCGCAATAGTCGTGCGCTCCATGATGGCCTCGAGCAGCTCATCGATTTCGACATGCTCGTCGGTCGCGCTCTTGCCATCGTAGGCACCCAGGTTCACACCGGTCAGCACCACCTCGGGCACGCCGGCCTCCCGGGCCTCGCGAACTTGCTCAAGCACGGACTCGACGGGCACGGAGCGCTCGGGGCCGCGCGCCTTCCACACAATGCAATAGGTGCAGCGATGGTTGCAGCCATCCTGGATCTTCACGCCCAGGCGAGAGCGACCGAGCGCATCGACCACCTCGCCATCGCTGCAGGCGGGAACGCTATCGGACTCAACGCCCAGCACCTCGCAGACACGTTCGGCGACATCGATCTTGGACGGCTCGGCGATCACGCGATCCGAAAGCTCCAACAGCTCCTCGGGATGCAAATTGACCACGCAACCGGTCACGAGCACATAAGGCTCGTTTGGATGGGCCAGCGCATGACGGACGGCCTTACGGGTCTTGGCCTCGGCCTCGCCCGTAACGGCACAGGTGTTAATGACGATCAGATCGGCATTCTGGGGCTCTACCATAGCAAAGCCCAAGCGCATAAGATCGGCAGTGATACGGTCAGACTCAACCCGGTTGACACGGCAGCCGAGGTTGACGACGGAAATATGGGGTGCGAGCACGCGGGCTCCTTAATCGAGGATATCGTCGAGGGCACTCTTGATACGGTCGGTCACCGACTTCTTACCGGAAGCGACGTCATCGCCCATCTCATCGGCAAAAGCACGGAGCAGCTCGCGTTGCTTATTGGAAAGATTGGTGGGAACGACCACGCGCAGTTGCACGATCAGGCGGCCACGCGAACCGCCACCGCCAATGCGCGGCATGCCGTAATTATTGACGCTCACGGTGTCGCCGTACTGGGCGCCGGCGGGAACCGTCACCTTAACGACCTCGTCGGGCATAATGCCCTCGACCTCGATCTCGCAGCCGAGCGCAGCCTGCGCAATCGAGATATCGCTCACCAGGTACAGGTCGTCACCGTTGCGCTTAAAGCGCTCATGGTCGGCAACGCGCACGTTGACAATCAGTTCGCCCGAAGGCTCGCCGCGAAGACCGGCCTCACCAAAGCCGCTCACACGCAGCTGGCGACCGGTCGAAACGCCGGCGGGAATATCGATGTCGATCTTTTCGTGCGAAGGCGTGCGGCCCTGACCGTCGCAGGTCTCGCAGGGATGGTCGATAACCGTGCCCTCGCCATGGCAGTCGGGGCAAGGCGAGGAAGACTGAACCTGGCCCAAAAACGATCGCTGAACCGTCGTGACGTAGCCCGTACCGTGGCAGCGGCCGCACTGCTTTTCCTGTGCACCCTCGGCCCTACCGGTACCGTTGCAGTCCTCGCAAGGAGCAAGGCGATCATAGCTGATCGTCTTTTTGCAGCCGAGCGCCGCCTCCTCGAGCGTCACCGAAAGCGAGATGGCCATGTCACGTCCGCGACGACGCTCACGACGGCTGCGGGCGCCACCGCCGGCACCGCCGCCAAAAAACGACGAGAACAGGTCGTCCATGCCCATGCCACCAAAGATATCGTTGATGTCGACATAACCAGAGCCACCGGGGCCGTCCGCGGTGCCGTAACGGTCGTAGTTAGCACGCTTCTGCTCATCGGAAAGAACGGAATAGGCCTCGTTGAGCTCCTTGAACTTGGCCTCGGCCTCGGGATCGTCCGAAACATCCGGATGTACGGTACGGGCCTTCTTTAAAAACGCACGCTTAATCGTCCGCGCGTCGGCATCCCTGTCGACGCCAAGCACCTCGTAGTAATCCCTATTTTCCGACACGACCGAATCCTTCCGACTTTCATTATTGTCACAGTGCGTCCTATACCCAAGCTGGGCCGACCGCAAACAAAGGGTTTGATGTTATTGCATTTGATACGGCGAAAGCATGGCCCGTTGCGAGCAGCTCGCGAACCAAACCGACACGAGCGCGAACATGAAGCCGTTGGCAAAACCGTTGGCAAACTGCATCGCACCGCGCTTCCACCACAGCAGGCTGCGATGAAGCACACCGTCCGAAAGCACCATGAACAGGCCCATGGTAAACGGAATAAAGCACATCACGGCAAAGGCCGAGAACACGCCCGAGATGGCCGACAGCACCAAAAACGGCGCCACAATGCCCATCAAGTAAAAGCCAGTACGAGCTTTGCCTTCCAAGCGCTCGGCCTCAACATGGGCGCGGCCGACCAGGTCGCCGCCCGCGGCACCGTTGGTGCCAGCATGACCCATGCCGCCAATGCGGACCTCGTCGCCATCGTGCGTGCCGGCAGGAAACTCAATCGTCTGCTCGGAGGTCACACGGGTTCGCCCGCTGCCACCGCAATCGGGGCAGGGGTCGGCCACGACCTTACCGGAACCGCCGCACTCGGGGCAGACCGACTGGAACGTGCCCGCACCAAACAGGAAGGACAGGTCGACGTCGATGTGGCCGCGGCCACCGCAGCTCGGGCAGGTATGGGCATGCTCAGACGAAACGGAGCCCGAGCCGCCGCAGTTGCTACAGGTATCGAAGCGCGTGTAGCGGACGGTCTTGCGGGCACCGCCCTTGGCCTCCTTGGCGTCGAGTTTGATATCGACGACCACGTTGGCGCCGTTCTCGGGATTGTAGGCAGCCTGGCCGCGACGCTGCTGGCCCCAGGCGCCACCAAAGGGAAAGCCGCCCTCAAAGGGATTGCCATAGCCCGTGCTGCCGGTGTAGCCGCCACCATAGGGCGAAGCCGTAGGAGCACCGGCAAAGGGATTGCCAGAACGCATGGCGTCGTAGCGCGCACGTTTTTGCTCATCCGAAAGCACGGCGTAGGCCTCGGAAACCTCTTTAAACTTTTCCTCGGCATCCGGCTCTTTATTGACGTCCGGATGGAGCTTACGGGCCTTTTGCTGGAAGGCCTTTTGAATATCACGCGAGGTGGCGTCCTTGGAGACACCCAGAATCTCGTAGTAATCTTTTTCGTTCATCGTCGCCATGCGCGGCAACCTCCTGCTCA
>CAJMOC010000006.1:0-91522 GCA_905214945.1 uncultured bacterium | reverse complement strand
ATCGAAACACATCTCCACCGTTCCTTCAACTGGGAAAACGGCGCCCCCGGGCCCCAGGAGGGGACGCGGGGGCGTTCGGCTAACTGCGGGAATGGCCTATTTGCTCAATGTGTTCGGCTGAGATCGGAAATCAACCAGTATCTTCGCATCGCATGCACTTGCCTTTCACGGACAAAACGTTCAACGAAAAGTGATTATACCCCACCTCGCGGCGCAGCCCCGGTGCTAGACTCGCCATCTCCTGCCGAATCAACCATGGTAAAAATCCCCAAATTGATTCGCCGCGAGAATTCTCGCGGCGAATAGCTTGCGCTCATGAAGTGATTGGACGATCAAGAAGATGCGTAGCGCTGCAGGCGAGTTGGGGAGTGTGTTAGGGATATTAAATATAAAAATCCCGGATATGCTTTCGCATAAACGATGTCACGGCGATTCTAGGATTTTGGGCTGTGCGGAGTATGAGCTCAAAATGAGTAACAACGATAAGAAAGTTTCCAGGAGGCGTTTGGTTAGAATTTCTTTTTGTTCAAGCTGCACATCCGAGGCTCCTCAAAAGATGGGGCTTGGTTTGGCGCAGTAAGTAAGAATCCTGCTTGCACTGCTTGATGCCGCAAATGGGGACGGCGAGATCGTTTCACTTATGTCAGTGGCGATGGGTTTTCCGGGAGCTACTATCGGCTGGGCCTTCTCAGAATGGTACAAGGGAGGCAATGGTGAGATTTCTGCGGATAGCACCATTGCCTCTCTGATTATTTGGTTTTCCGCTTCATGTGTAATTCTCATCTTATTTATTGCGTCTAGGGCATGCTCTGCAAGGCGCCGTTCAAAATTGCACGGGATGTTGCTAATCTTGGAACAAGAACTTGAGAATGAGCAAATAGCCAAGAGGGCTCACTGTATCATCAGATGATGAGAAATCGATTGAGCCCAGGCATGCTGTATCGATACTAACCAGCGCAGAATAGCAAGTGAGGGGAAAACTCTGAAACTGCCCTTAGCCCCGCTTGAGGTTTGGAGGATAAAGAAAGATGACTATTGGGAAGGCCGATCTGAGTAAGGCGGATATTGGGGTAATTGCCGCGTTGTTCGTCGGCGTTTTATCTGCTGCGTCGCTGGCCTTTATCAAGCTATGTCCTTCCGCGGCTTTTGTCTATGCCCTGGCTGCGTTTGTCGGATCTGTATTCATTGCTTATTCGTATCATTTCTTTCTTAGGACTCCGAAACAGACCAAATATGGCGTTTCTTCTCCCAAGATGCTCGCTTGTATCATTGGGTTAAGCGCTATAGGTGCCATTCTTCTTGAGGTGTTTACGCTTTGGGGAGCGCCGTTGTCTACCCCGTTAGAGTTATCAGATTGGAGCAAGCGACGTATTCTAATCTTTTTCGTCGCTATTTCGGGCTGCATGATCGTACATGTCTCCAATTCGTACGCCGCGGTTCCCAAGATCGGGCCTTCAGGGCATTCGTATCAAAGGTCTATTGGCAAACTGTTTGCCTACTCTATTCCGGGTGTCACGCTGATGACCCTCTTTGTCGCAATAATTGGCTTGGTGCCTAGTTACTTTGTCTCTAAGATAATCGGTGTAGTTGCGGGTCGTTTAACTTATCTGTTGATTTGCTTTTTCCTTGTCGGCGTTGGTGCGTTCTTTTATTTCTGGAAGAAGGGAAGGGTCGAGCTTTTTTTTCTCAGCTCTTGCCTACTATTGGGATCTTTCTTGGTTTTCATCGCACCTCCGGTAACCGCGATTTCTTGGGATGACGAGATTCATTACGATAGGGCGCTCGGTTTGTCATACCTAGGACATTCGGAGTATTCATACGCGGATCAACTGCTCGTCACTAAGCCCTGGGCCGCGGTGAATTTAGACCATGAATTGCTCTACGAGTCGGTGGATGAGGTCGCCGAGGCGGGTGCTTCTGCTGAACAGTCGGGCGAATATATGGAGCAGCCAAGTTTTGCATCGCCCATATCGAAAAGCAGTCTCACTACGGTCTCCACATTCGGGTATGTTCCATCGGCAATCGGTCTGTGGGTGGCTCGCGTATTCCATGTTCCAATTTTGGTGAGCTTCATGTTTGGTAAGATGGGCAACCTTATTTCATATGCAGTAGTTATTGCTTTTGCCATCCGTATTATCCCTACTAAAAAGTTGTCCATGATGCTCATTGGTCTTCTTCCGACGAGTATTTTTCTCGCTTCAAATTATTCGTATGATCCTGTTGTGACGTCATTTCTCATGCTTGCAGCTGCTTTGGTAGTGAGAGAAATTAGTCGTCCGCTCGAGCGACTTACAATCAAAAGCCTGCTAAAAATCGTCACTGCGTTATTCCTAGGGCTTGCTCCAAAGGCAATTTACTTTCCGGTCATTGGTCTGCTACTTCTTATGCCCCGAGCCAAGTTTTCCTCGCGCACCGCTTACAAACGCTATATCGGTTTCGTAGTCGCCTTCGGGCTCGTAATGGTTTTATCATTTGTGTTGCCAATGCTATTTAGCGCTGATGCGCAAGCAGGGGATGCCCGCGGGGGATCTGATGTTAGTGCTTCAGGTCAAATCGCGTATATTCTCTCTCATCCGTTGGATTACGCATACACACTCATCAACTTCATATTGGGCTATATTTCCCCTGTTAATTCCGATATGTACTCGCTTTCGTTCTCTTATATGGGCGTCTCTCTTCCGGCTGTGTTGCAATGGAGCTCAGCCTTGCCCTTTACGGTTCTCATCGTTGGATCTTTAATTGATAGTCCAAAAACGAAGACTTTTGGATTGAGCCTGTGTGGTAGGTTGTGGGTTCTTACTATAGTCGCATCATCGATTGCTCTTGTTTGCACGGCTTTATATGTGAGCTTTACATCAGTTGGATCGAATACCATTGCAGGTTGTCAAGCACGATACCTTACTCCGCTGTTGCTATACGCTGCCTTGCTTGCCCCTTCTTTTTCTACAGGGGGCATACAGATCAGTAATTCAGGCAAATTGATAAAGGAAGAAAGTACGACAAGAATAACTATGCTGTTCCTCACGTCAATTATGATCTTTTTCTCCGCTGCATGTTCGTATTATTTCATAGTACTCTGGTAGTTTGCCAGTTTGAGTATTGCGCGCTCTGAGCAGCATCTGTTTCGCGCTTTCCGTATCGCTTCCCATCCAGACGTTTCGCTCCTTCCGCATCGCCCGTTCTGCCATTTCCGTATCGCCGTTCCTCCGTCCGTAGAATCGGCTTGCAGTGCAACCGATTCACGGAAGGAGAAACCACATGGCAAGGAAGATAAGGGCGAAGTTCATAATGGAGCTCCGTGACCAGGGCATGTCGAGGAGATCGATCGCCAAGACCAGGCACATGTCCATGGGCAGCGTCTGCGAGGCGTTCGACATCGCGGGCGATCGCGGCATCACCTGGGACCAGGTGAAGGGCATTGGGGACGAGCGGGTCTACGAGCTGTTCTACCCCGACCGCAACGTGCGCGAGAGCGTCTTCGAGGAGCCCGACTGGTCCTACGCGCACGCCGAGATGGCGAAGGTCGGCTTCAACCTGCGCCTGCTGCATGACGAGTACAAGTCGAAGTGCTCGCGCGGGCACATGGTCGCCATGGGCTACACCAGGTTCTGCGAGCGCTACGGCGACTACACCGCGGCGAACAACCTGACCAAGCGCATCGAGCACAAGGCGGGCGTGTCGTGCGAGGTCGACTGGTCCGGCCCGACGAACGGCAGGGGGCTGGTGAACCCGATCACCAGGGAGGTCTCGAAGATCTACCTGTTCGTCGGCGTGCTCCCGTTCAGCCAGAAGGCCTACTTCGAGCCGACGCTGGATATGAGGGAGCGCACCTGGCTGTGCTGCTACGTGCACATGTACGAGTTCTGGGGCGGCGTGCCACAGTGTTCAGTTGGCCGTTGACACAAACACGCGTGCGCGGATGCGTGCGGTACTCAAGCGTGCCGCGGGCGGTACCGAAGGGCAATATTCACGTCTTTGGATGATACTACCGAAGCGCGTTGCAGGTGGAACGGAGAAAGTCTATTACTCAAGAATAAACGACGCGCAACCGATCGAATGAATCGAGATATTGCACACCTCTCGTTACGTCTCAACATTTCCATAGAGAACAGCAGAAATCTCAAAACTCGACAAGGCGCTCAGATCCGGCATCTCTATTGCCATGAGCAACAAGTGATTATTAACCTTTGCATTGATCGCGTCTCGAGTGTATAGGCGGCGGACCGGTGGGGCGCGGGCGCGGATGCGAGCGGTACTCAAGCGCGCCGCGGGCGGTACCGAAGGGCAATATTCACGTTTTTGGATGGCGTTACTGAAGTGCGTTATAGGTGGTATGGAGAAAGACGATTACTCAGTCAATGAGCCCCCTTTCTCAAAACACAGAAAAAGGGATCAGTAACTATCAATTAAGTCGCGGCAATAAGAGAGCGGGGGATTGGAGGCCCCGTCCCCTTATCTATAGTGCAATGATATTGCTAATACCTATTGTGAGACTGCATTTAGATCTTACAAGTGGTAATAGCGATTTCCTGGTTCTCCCACGGTGAAATTCGGGTTCATGTATGGATCGCCTTCTACATAGTAGTTTGCCCAGCGATAATTCATGTACGCAACCTCTTTGTGGAAGCGAATCTGCTTGTCCGTGTTGTTTTCAACGCCTCTAGAAATTGACTCGTAATGATACAGCTCGACTTCGGGCGTGTATACAACCAGATCGTTAATCTCGCGAAGCTTTAGGCAAAAGTCGACATCATTAAATGCGACTTGAAGCTCTTCGGTAAAACCTCCGACTTTTTCGTATTCGCTACGTTTGGTCATAATGCAAGCCGCCGTGACGGCGCTGAAGTCTTGCTGTGCATCGTTGAGTGCAAAATAGCCCCAGTTGTCTTTTGGCATGCTTTGGCAGAGATGTCCTGCCACGCCGCCCGTGACGCATAGGCCAGCGTGTTGAATGGTGTTGTCGGGATAGTAGAGTTTTGCACCAACTGCGCCAACATCCTCGCGTGCGCAGATGCCAAGCATAGTTTCAATCCAATTGGGCGTAATCACTTCAGTGTCGTTATTCAGCAGCAAGAGATAATTGCCCTTGGCATGGGACACTCCAAAGTTCATGAGCTTGGAAAAGTTAAATTCGTGCTCCCAGGTAACAAGGCGAACGATATCAGGGTATTTGGCTTGTAACTTATCGTAATACTCGAACGTTGCATTTTCCGTGCTGTTATTTTCGATTATTACAAGCTCGTAATTGTCGTATGTGGATTTCTCGACAATTGACGTAATGCAGTTATCGAGGATATCAGCGTGATCTTTGGTCGGAATGATGATCGAAACGAGCGGATGGGAATCTGGCGCGGCGTAGGTTACTTTATATGTAAAGGGACGACGCGCTTGTTCAACTTTTGCATTGAGCCCAAGTCTGTCGAGGTGATTCTGAACCGCCTTAATTCCCGCAATGGTGGCATAAGGTTTGCTGTCGGCATTTGCTGCGGTTGACGTTTCGCTTAAGCGCCAGTGATATAGAACTTTTGCAACATGGTGGACATTCCTTGCCTTTTCAACGGCCCGGAGAGTCAAATTGTGATCCTGGGCTCCATCAAACTCTTTCGTATTCGGTTCTAGAGTGTCAAGAAGGGACTTACGGATGGTAAGCATGTGGCATATATAGTTATTATTTCTGAGTAAATCGATATTGAAATCCGGTTTAAAGAACGGCTGTGCCAGCTTTCCATCGGGCATGAGTTTGTCTTCATCGCAATAAAGAAGATCAACGTCATCATTGTTTTCAATTGCCTCGGCATACGAGAACAACAAATCCGGTTCAAGGATGTCGTCATGGTCAAAGAAGCAGACGAAATCGCCCGAAGCAGCGGCTACTCCGGCATTTGTGTTTTCGGAAATGCCCTTATTCTCGGCAAGGGTAATTGATTTAATTCTATTGTCGCGGGCTGTCTCCTGCTCAACGCGAGCCTTTAGTTCCTGATTGTCAGGGCTTGCATTAACTAGGAGGAGCTCCCAGTTTGCATAAGACTGGTTTTTTACGGATTCGACCATATCGTTAAAAAACGAAATGGGCGTGTTGTAAAGAGGGACAATGATGCTGAATTTCGGAGCGCTATTGAAGACGATTTTTCTCTGCTTCTCCAGTGCACCAATGGTTGCCTTATGCTCTGTAAACCATTCGGGGTATTCGGGGTCAAACTGCGCATGGGTAAAGAGGAAGTTGGTCTCCTCAAGAAGCAAGCCTAATTTATCAGGCGTTAAGCAGTCAAATGCACTGAATGATGGGTGATTTTGATCGTCAATAATAAAATAGTAACGATCAAACGCCTTTGGCATGCGGATCGAGAGCTGCGTTTCAAGTTGCTTTTTCTCGGATGTAAATCCAACGCTCGTTACATTTGAACCGAAATTGACTATGCTCAGCCCAACCTCATTGAGGAACCGGTCGAGGCAGCGAAGTTTGATTTGCGAGTCATTGCGGTACGGTGTTCTAACCGTGCACCTCAGGATATACTCGTTTGAATCTTCGATGCACTGCCAAAAATCAATCGTCGCCATCTCAAACTCTGAAACGTCATCGTAATTTCGGAGTTTGCTGCACATGTCAGGTTTAATTTTGTAGTTAAGACGCGACTCCCATTTGATGTTCTTGCAATTGAGCGAAAGGGAGTCGCTGCTCAGGTTGCAACCGTCTTTGCCGATTTCGTTAAACTCAATTTTAATGGCTCGGGTATCGGGGTCGGGGATTACAAGAACGTATGAGTTCGATTCGCCGTTATTGTCCTTGAATTTTAGAAGAGACAAAGGTAAGCGGCGGTCGTCATCCGTTGCCGCTTGAGCTTTTATGCTGGAGCCTTCATGGATGCCTTCTATTTTAAGTTGCTGGTAGATTTTCCAGTTTCCTCTGCATACTCCGGTTGTTTCGACTCGCATTGTTTGCCTTTCGTTTGTTGGACACTGCTCATTGTACTAATTCATTTCCTACCTCGCGATAAATGCAGAAAGAGATGCGTGTTTCTGCTGTCCGTTTTAAAGAGAATGAGGAGGAAGCCGTTGCCGGCGCATATAATTTTAATAACTATGTTTGTCTAATCGTTATTTGCAATTAGCAGCTTTTGCTCAACGATTGTCAACTGAGAGGAATTCTATGAAAGGCATCATCCTCGCCGGCGGTTCCGGCACCCGCCTGTACCCGCTCACGCTCGTGACCTCCAAGCAGCTGCTGCCGGTCTACGACAAGCCCATGATCTACTACCCGCTGTCCACCCTCATGCTGGCGGGCATCCGGGACATCCTCATCATCTCCACGCCTACGGACCTGCCCAACTTCGAGCGCCTGCTCGGGGACGGCTCGCGCTACGGCGTGAACCTCTCCTACGCCGAGCAGCCGAGCCCCGACGGCCTGGCGCAGGCCTTCACCATCGGCGAGGAGTTCATCGGCGGCGAGCCGTGCGCCCTCGTGCTCGGCGACAACATCTTCTACGGCAACGGACTGTCGCGCCACCTGACGCGCGCCGTCCAGAACGCCGAGTCGGGCCGCGCCACGGTCTTCGGCTACCATGTGGACGACCCCGAGCGCTTCGGCGTCGTTGAGTTCGACGGCGAGGGCAGGGCCGTCTCCATCGAGGAGAAGCCCGAGTGCCCCAAGAGCTCCTACGCCGTCACCGGCCTGTACTTCTACCCGGGCGACGTGGCAGCCAAGGCCCACCAGGTGAAGCCCTCCGCGCGCGGCGAGCTGGAGATCACCACGCTCAACCAGATGTACCTGGAGGAGGGGACGCTGTCCGTCGTCACCCTCGGCCGCGGCTACGCGTGGCTGGACACCGGCACCATGGAGAGCCTGCACGAGGCCGCGGAGTTCGTCCGCGCCGTGGAGCACTCCCAGGACCTGCCCGTGTCCGTGCCCGAGGAGATCGCCTGGGAGAACGGCTGGATCACGACCGCCGAGCTGGAGGAGGCAGCGAAGGCCTACGGCAAGTCGGTCTACGGGCAGCACCTGAAGAAGGTCGCCGCCGGCGAGATTGTCAACAGCCCGCGCGAGTATTAATTGCCTGGTGAAAGGGGATGAGTGATGACCGATATTCTGGAGCGTGATGGCCTTTCAGTCGACCTTCTCTCATCCCTTTCGTACTGGGGAGGCGAGTTGGCTGATGCGTTATCTGGTTGCTAAGTGGTTTTCTGAGCAAGGTTCGTTGGTAATGGCCGTTAAGCCGGGCCAGGAGCTTGTCGAGATGATGCGAAGGATAGAGGATCGTTTCGGCATCTCTGACCTTCAGCTCATTAACATCAGTCGTCCTTCCGCATATGGCGAGTATGAACCATTTGAGTTTGTCCATTCTGAGGAACAGCTTGTAAAGCGCCTTGAGCAGCAAGCGAAGTAAGAAGCTGCGTTAGAATTTCATGATAATCGGGCAATTCGAATATGTGTTCGTATTTTCGGTTATAATCTAAGTAGATATTTTTAAGGGAAGGAGGGCATATGGCTACTTCAAGTTTAAAAACACCGATTAGGATGCTCTCTCCTCAGGGCGTAAAGGCGTTGTGCGACGCATATGATGAAGGCGTAACCAAGGATTTGAAGTTCAAGCCATCGCCTTCGGATCCGTCTTTGACGCCAGACATGAAGAAGGCCATCGATTCTTTGTTTAAATCGATGGGCTTCTAGAAATGGCGCTTGTATCGTATTCTTTACTCCAATTACTTAATGCGCGAGGAGAGGACGAGGTTCCGGACGTTCTCTCCTCTTTTCGCTGTGAACGTAACAAGGATATAGAGGATTTTGTTCGTTATAACGCGTTTGATTTTAACCTGAGGGGTTTCTGTGCCTCTTATCTTGTATTTGATACAGATGCGGCCGCTTTAGTTGGCTTTTATGCCCTTGCTCTAAAGATTGCCTCCATTCCTGAGAATGTCGTTTCAAAAACAGCTCACAAGAAGTTGGCTTCTTTTGGTGAACTTAGACCAGAAACTGGTTGTTTTGATTTGCCTTGTGTTCTGTTGGCGCAATTTGGGAAAAGCGATTCAGGTATAGGTCGCGTAACCGGTGAAGAACTCATGGCTTTCGTTGAAAAGTCTATTTCTGACATACAGCGTCTTGTTGGCGGAAGGTTTGTGTTTCTGGACTCTGTCAATGAGCCTGGTCTTATTGAGTTCTATAGTCGCATGGGATACAGAGAGTTTGGCATAAGAAACAAACCTGCAGGAGAAGATTCTGATTCTGCTGAAGGCTCATATGTTCAAATGTTTAAGTACTTACATCTCTAGTAGGCGAAAAAAGGAGATTCATGTCTGAGATTTTTGAACCTAAGAACATCATCGTCACGGGCGGCTGCGGCTTCATCGGCAGCAACTTCGTGCACTACGTGGTCGACAACCACCCGGGCGTCCACGTCACCGTCCTGGACAAGCTGACCTACGCCGGCAACCCCGAGAACATCGCCGGTCTGCCCTCCGACCGCGTGGAGCTCGTCGTGGGCGACATCTGCGACGCCGCTCTGCTCGATAGGGTCGTCCCGGGCCACGACGCCATCGTGCACTACGCCGCCGAGAGCCACAACGACAACTCCATCGCCGACCCCGAGCCGTTCCTCCGCACCAACGTCGAGGGCACCTTCCGCCTGCTGGAGGCCGTCCGCAAGCACGGCGTCCGCTACCACCACGTCTCCACCGACGAGGTCTACGGCGACCTGGCACTCGACGACCCGGCCAAGTTCACCGAGGAGACGCCGTACCACCCGAGCAGCCCGTACTCGAGCACCAAGGCCAGCTCCGACATGCTCGTGCGCGCATGGACCCGCACCTACGGCCTACGGACAACGATCTCCAACTGCTCCAACAACTACGGCCCCTACCAGCACGTGGAGAAGTTCATCCCCAGGCAGATCACGAACATCATCGACGGCGTCCGCCCCAAGCTCTACGGCCGCGGCGAGAACGTCCGCGACTGGATCCACACCGAGGACCACTCCTCGGCCGTCTGGGACATCCTGACCAAAGGCCGCACGGGGGAGACCTACCTCATCGGAGCGGACGGCGAGAGGGACAACATCACGGTCCTGCGCATGATCCTGGAGGCCATGGGGCGCGACCCCGAGGACTTCGACTGGGTCGCCGACCGCCCCGGCCACGACCGCCGCTACGCCATCGACAGCACGAAGCTCCAGCGCGAGCTGGGCTGGAGGCCGGCCCACACCGACTTCGCCGAGGGCCTGAAGCAGACCATCGGCTGGTACGTGGAGAACGAGTCCTGGTGGCGACCGGCCAAGGAGGCCACCGAGGCCCGTTACAGGGCGCAGGGGCAGTAGGCCCGGATTCCCGGACGTTTACCTTTTCGAGCGCCCCTCGCGGTGCCGCAGGGCATGGGGATGATCCTGCGGCACCGCGAGGGGCGCCCGCAACACGATTGGAATTAACCACATGGCTGACATCGAATTCGAGAAGGACCTGAAGGTCGCGGAGACCGGCATCGAGGGCCTCAAGGTCGTCGACCTGGCCGTCCACGGCGACTCGCGCGGCTGGTTCAAGGAGAACTGGCAGCGCGCCAAGATGTGCGCGCTCGGCATCCCCGATCTCAAGGTCGTCCAGAACAACATCTCCTACAACGACAGCCGCGGCGTCACCCGCGGCATCCACGCGGAGCCCTGGGACAAGTTCATCTCCGTGGCCCGCGGCTCGGTCTTCGGCGCATGGGTCGACCTGCGCGAGGGCAGCGCCACCTACGGGAAGGTGTTCACCTGCACGCTCGACCCGTCCAGGGCCATCTACGTCCCGCGCGGCGTGGGCAACAGCTTCCAGGCGCTCGAGGACGGCACCGCCTACACCTACCTGGTGGACGCCCACTGGTCGCTGGAGCTCAAGAAGACCTACACCTTCGTGAACCTCGCCGACCCCGAGCTCGCCATCGAGTGGCCGATCCCGCTCGATGAGGCCACCGTCTCCGAGGCCGACCTCAACCACCCGATGCTCAAGGACGTCGTCCCGATGGCGCCGAAGCGCACCCTCGTCACCGGCTGCAACGGCCAGCTGGGCCATGCGGTGCGCGCGCTCGCCGAGGAGCGCGGCGTGGCGAAGGACTTCGACTTCTGCGACATCGACACCTTCGACATGTCCGACCCGGACGCCTATTCGCAGTACGACTGGTCGCTCTACGGCACGGTCATCAACTGCGGCGCCTACACGGCAGTCGACAGGGCCGAGACCCCCGAGGGCCGCGTGACCGCCTGGAAGGCCAACGCGACGGGGCCCGCCCTTCTCGCACGCACCTGCGCCGGGTACGGCATCACCCTGGTCCACGTATCCTCCGACTATGTCTTCGACGGCACCGCCGAGGTCCACACGGAGGACGAGCCGTTCTCCCCGCTGTCCGTCTACGGCCAGACCAAGGCCGCCGGCGACATCGCCGTGGCCGGGTGCCCGCACCACTACATCATGCGCTCCAGCTGGGTCATCGGCGAGGGGCACAACTTCGTGAAGACCATGAAGGCACTCTCAGACCGCGTCGCCGACCCGGACGACAAGCTCGAGCAGGTCACCGTGGTCGACGACCAGCTGGGCCGCCTGACCTTCACGCGCGACATGGCCGAGGCCATCTTCCACGTGCTGGGGACGCACGCCCCCTACGGCACCTACGACTGCACCGGATCCGGCGCGGTGAAGTCCTGGGCGGACATCGCACGCGCCGTCTTCGAGGCCGCCAACGGCAACGGCGAGAAGGTCGTGCCGGTATCGACCGCCGACTACTACGCGAGCGCCGAGGGCCCCGTCGCACCGCGCCCGGTCCACTCCGCACTCGACCTGTCCGGGCTCGAGTCGGTCGGGTTCCACATGCCCGACTGGGAGGAAGAGCTGGGGGAGTACCTCAAGATGCTCTAGCCGCTATTAACTTTTCGAGAGTAAAAGCCGCCGCTTGTTAACGGCGGCTTTTCTTATGCCTGGCGTATAGCCCCGCTGCAACAAGGGCGACGGTGGTCGCCAGACTCACTGCAAGCCCCGCAAGGGCACCCGGAGTCTTGTAGGTCATCACGATCCTATTCGCGCCTTTCTGCACGTTCAGGGACGACAGGCCCTTATCGGCGGCGGGCGTTAGTTCTGCGGCGGTTCCGTTTACCGTTACGTTCCAGCCCTCATCGTACGGAACGCTCAGCAGCAGGTTGCCGTCTTCCTTGGCGGTATACTCGCCTTCGATTCTTCCGTCCTCAAAAACTGTCGGAACAAATTCGCTCGTCTTAAGCTCGTTAATAATCTGCTCGAAAACGTCCAGATCGAGGGCGTAAAAGACCGGCTCATTGTCTTGGGGCATGTCTGTATAGCCCTCCGCGACTCCGATTGACACCGTATGCTGGCTCGGGGCGTCCGATGCATCCGCAATCTGGCGGATATTATTGTCGAATCTCCAGGCCTCGTTTTCGATCGTTCGTTGGTCGATGGTAAGGGTGACGGGCCAATAACTGCCGGCAGTCGTATCTTTGTTGATGTAGAGATACCCGATGGAGCTTGCCGGTACAGTAACGCTCCATTGCTTTAAGCTATCGCTATTCTCCGTGCTCGTGGCCTCGATCTTGGTATAGAGCTTGACCTCGCGGCCTAGGATTTTGCTGTAGAGGTCGTTCTGCTTTTCGAAGGGGTTCTCGTTTTTCAGCGTGCTGTTTTGGATATCGCTTGAGGCTGCAACGCCAATGCTGAGCGCATAGGGGTTCTCGTACACCGCGCTTGTGGAGTCGACCTGATTCGTCTTGGTCGAAACGTATCCCGCAGGCGCGTTCTCGGGAATGGCATACTTGACTCCCAGTAGGGCATCGACGGCAAGAATGGGCTCGGCATAACGGGTCGAGAATTCGCCGACGCTGCTGTAACCAAGGGAGTTGAGCAATGCAATTGCCTGCGGGTTATTGGCGGACGAATAAGAAGATAGCTGGTTATACCCTAGTGCCAGGCCTTCGTTTAGAGCGGCACTATCGGCTCGTGTGGTTGTACGATCGATGCGGTAGAACGGAGCTGAATCCCGTTCTGTAGTGGTAGCGATCGTGTTGGTTGCGGTGGCTACATAGGCCCTGTTGGTATTTTCGGAATAGCCCGCGTAGAGCTGGTTCCATACTACATGAGCGTTGGCAAACAGTTCAATAGCGGTGAGCGCCAGGAGTGGCAAGATGACGGCGGGGCGATAGGCTTGGCGCAATTTAGGTTGATCCTTGAGGATCTGCAGGGTATAGCCCGCAGCCCACAGCGCAAAGAAGCTCAGCAAAAAAGCCGTGCGCGAGTAGAAGCCGTTGGGAACGCGCATGCCGCACCAGATGTACTCGAGCGGGCTCAAAACGGAGCTTGCAACCAGGATTATCGTGACGACGAGTGTTGCGATGCGCGTCTTGATTGAAACCGTGCGGTTAACCAGCAGGCTCACCGCAAGCAGCATCATGATGATGCCGCAATAGAACTGAGGTGTGCTTTCGTTGCTTACCCACATGCAGGGAAGAAAGCCCCTGATGAGCGACTTGAGGTTGGTTTTAAGTAGGGGGCCGAGTGCTAGAACGGGACCGCCCTTGGACATGGCAAGGATGGTCGGCAAAAAGGTCCAAGCGGACAGAAGCAGTCCGAGCGCGATAGCCCCGGCGAATCGCAGGGCCCGATCGAGCATGAGCTTCCAGCTAAATCCTTCTTCTGCAACATAATCGACAAATTCAACCAGTACGAAGATGCAGAGGAACAGGATGCTAATGTAGGCCGTATACCAGCAGAACATGACATTGAGCGCCGTTGCGATGACGAGGCGGATCATGCGCTGCTTGCGGATGAGCTCGTGGCATCCGTAGGCGCAGATGGGCAGCATGATGAGGCAATCGATCCAGAGCGGGTTGCGCAGGTTGCTGATGGTCCAGCTACAAAACGTGAACGAGAGGGAAAGCAGGAATGCTGCGGGCTTGGGTAGGTCAAAGCGCTTTTGCACATACCAAGCGCCGCTGATGTGGATGCAGCCCAGTTTGAGCGCGGAGATAACAAGCACGAAGAGCGTCAGCTTGTCTGCGGGAAACAGCACGCAGAGCAGGTTGAAGGGGCTGCCGAGGTAGTAGCTATAGAGCCCCCATGTGTTCATGCCGAGTCCCTGTGAGAAGGAATAGCGAAGGTTTGCCTCGCCTAAAAGGACGCGGCGAAACCACGCGAAGAAGTCGATGTATTGGTATTTGAGATCGTTGGTGAGAAACGAGTTGTCGCCAAAGGGATAGACATGTCCCGCCGCTGCAAGTGCGACAAAGAGTGCGACGGAAAATGCGAAGCAGGCGGCGTAGAACGCCACATTCTTGAGCGTGCTGTTATTGGGCCGTGTCATCAGATTCCTCGTTGGATTCTCGAATGATATAGATGGGACGTCGCTTGGTTTCCAAGTAGGCTTTTGCCAAGTATTCACCTATGATTCCCAGGCACAGAAGCTGCATGCCGCCAAACAGCGTTATGAGGCAGGCGAGCGACGGCCATCCGCCGACGGGGTCGCCCCAGACAAGCGTCTTTACTAGGATGACGACGAATCCCAGAATAGCGATGAGGCAGAAGACGATACCTGTGAGGGCGGCGAGGGAGAGCGGCGCCGTGGAAAACGCGACGATGCCGTCGATGGAATAGAGGAGCAGCGACCAAAAGCTCCATTTGGTCTCGCCGGCCACGCGGTTGACGTTTACGTAGGGGAGCCATTTGGTTTTGAAGCCCACCCAGCCGTAAATGCCTTTGGAGAATCGGTTGTATTCGCCCATGGAGATGATGGCGTTGACCATAGGCCGCTTCATGAGCCTAAAATCGCGTGCTCCGTCGACGATGTCGGCCTTGGAAATGCGGTTGATGATCTTGTAGAACATACGGGCACAGAACGACCTGATGGGAGGCTCGCCTTCGCGGGTGGTCCTGCGCGTTGCGACGTTGTCGTAGTCTTCGGTCTGCAAGATCTCGTACATCTGCGGCAGGAGCGAGGGCGGGTCCTGCATGTCGGCATCCATGGTGGCGACATAGCCGCCCTTTGCGTGCTGGAGTCCGGCGAGTAGTGCCGCCTCCTTGCCAAAGTTGCGCGAGAAAGAGTGCCAACGGATGGCGTATGGATGCGCCGCCGCGGCTTCTGCCTTCATGACGGCGAGCGTTTTGTCTGCCGAACCATCGTCGATGAGGACGGCTTCAAAGGAAATGCCGGGATCTTGCTGGGTCATGATGCGAACGACGCCATCGAGCTCTTTGAGAAAGATCGGAAGTGATTCCTGCTCGTTGTAGCACGGCACGACGATGGAGATGAGCGGCATGGTGGTTTACCTCTTGCTTGGCTTGGAAGTAGGGTGGTCGGGCTGGTCGTCGTAGGTGTATTTGCTGTATACGTTGACCTCCCACTGCTTTTTTTCGACCTTTGCCACGGAATCCAGGATGAATCCGGTTGCAAGGCTCAGACCGCACAGGAACATAAACGACGCGGCGAGCATGGCGGTGGGGAAGCGCGGAACGAGGCCGGTCTGGAAATACTCGACAACGATGGGCATGCCCAGGGCGAGGCCGATCACCGCAAACAGAAGCGCAACCAGGCTGAAGAACTTCAGAGGGCGGTAGTCCTTGAACAGCGTGCCGATCATCGCAACGACCTTAATGCCGTCGCTCACGGTGTTGAGTTTGGACTCGGAACCCTCGGGACGGTCGCGGTACTCGATGGGTACATCTTTGATGCGCCAGCGGTGGTCGACGGCGTGGATCGAGAGCTCGGTTTCGATCTGGAAGCCCTCGGAAAGCACGGGGAAGGTTTTGACGAACGGGCGGCTCATGGCGCGGTAGCCGGTCATGACATCATCGAAGCTGTAGCCATAGATCCACTTGATCATGGCGCGGACCAGATTGTTGCCAAAGCCGTGGAAAGCACGCTTGTTTTCCTCGGCGTAGGTGCCGTTGGAAAGGCGGTCGCCTACGGTCATGTCGGCTGTGCCGTTAAGGATGGGCTCGCAGAGGGCTTTGGCCGCCTCGGCGGGGTAGGTGTCGTCTCCGTCGACCATCAGGTAGCAATCGGCGTCGATGTCGCGAAACATCTGACGGCACACGTTGCCCTTTCCCTGACGGGGTTCAAAGCGGACCGTGGCGCCGTGCTCGGTGGCGATGCGTGAGGTGTCGTCCGACGAGTTGTTGTCATAGACATAGACCGTCGCTTGCGGAAGCTCGCGGTGAAAGTCGTCGATGACTTTGCCGATCGTGAGGGCTTCGTTGTAGCAGGGGATGATGACGGCGATGGATTCAGAATTCACTCAATGCTCCTTATACATTCAATCCTTGAAAGTATAGCCGTTTGGGCTTGGCATCCTAAGATGTGGGTTAGTTCTCCAGTTTTGTTGCGCGAATCGTTTGCATGGCCGTCGGGTCTATACTGTTCGTTTGTCAACGATTACGAGTAAAGGAGTTGCATCCGTGTCGGATCAGACAAAGCAACAAGAAGCTCGCAGTCTGCCTGCGACGTTTGCTAAGAACGAATTTGAGAAGGACGCGTTTATCCTTCGTCAGCTGGTTACCAAGGATTTTAAGATCAAGTATCGCCGTAGCGTTCTGGGCGTCGCATGGTCGGTGCTCAACCCGCTGCTGATGATGATCGTCATGGCCATCGTGTTCTCGACGATTTTTGGCCAGGGCCGCAATGGCTCAATGACGCCCGAGATGTACCCGCTGTACTTGATCGTGGGTAACGTTACCTTTGCCGTCATGTCCGAGTCTACGAACCAGGCCCTGACGTCGATCGTGGGTGCTGCCCCTCTGCTCAAGAAGGTTAAGGTGCACCGCTGGGTCTTCCCGGTGCAGAAGGTGCTCTTCTCGCTGGTCAACTTTACCTTCTCGCTGGTCGCCGTCGCCATCGTTATGCTGTGGTTCCGCGTTATGCCTTCTTGGCATTTGATTCTGCTGCCGGTTTGCCTGCTGCTGCTTATGTGCTTCTGCATGGGCCTGGGCATGATGCTCTCTGCCCTTACGGTCTTTTTCCGCGACGTTATGCATCTGTGGAGCGTCGTCATTACGGCGTGGACTTATATTACGCCCATCTTCTGGACGACTGACTATATTGCGCAAATGCCGCATCTCGTGCGTATCTTGATGTATGCGAACCCCATGTATAACTACCTGCAGTTTATGCGCGATATCTTCTTGTTCCAGACCACGCCCTCGCTTTTGACGTTTGGTATGTGCGTCGCTTGGGCGGTCCTTGCGCTTGTCATTGGCTACACCGTGTTCCATAAGTCCGAGCGCAAGTTTATCCTCTACATCTAAGGAGTGCTGTGATGACTGAATCTGTTGTTGATTACAGCGAGCAGCCTCTGGCTGTCGAGGTCGACGACGTCACCATGATCTTTAACATGGCGTCCGAGTCGCTGACCAACCTCAAGGAGTACTTCATCAAGCTTGCCAAGCACGAGCTGTTCTTTGAGGAGTTTAGGGCGCTCAAGCATATCTCGTTCGATATTCATCGTGGCGAGGTCGTGGGCCTGGTCGGCACCAATGGCTCCGGCAAGTCCACGATGCTCAAGATTATCGCTGGCGTGCTTGAGCCTAGCGAAGGCAGCGTTAAGGTGCACGGTAACATCGCGCCGCTGATTGAGCTTGGTGCCGGCTTTGACCCCGAGTTGACCGCCCGCGAGAACATCTATCTGAACGGTGCCCTGCTCGGCTATACCAAGGAGTTCATCGATGCCAACTTTGACGGCATTATTGAGTTCGCTGAGCTTCAGAACTTTGTCGACATGCCGCTTAAGAATTTCTCCTCGGGCATGGTTGCGCGCATTGCCTTTGCAATCGCAACGATCACTGAGCCTGACATCCTGATCGTTGACGAGACACTTTCCGTCGGTGATGTGTTCTTCCAGCAGAAGTGCGAGGCCCGTATCCAGCACTTTATCCAGAGCGGCGACGTGACGGTTCTGTTTGTTTCGCACTCCATGGAGCAGGTTGAGCGCATCTGCCAGCGTGCCGTTTGGATTGAGAAGGGTGACCTTCGCATGGACGGCCCGGTCGATAAGGTCTGCAAGGCGTACCGTGAGCAGTTCAACTAGGTTATAATTACTTGCGCCTGACAGGCTTGCGCTTGCTTGGGCGTGCTGTTATTTGCTCCATTAGCTCAGTTGGATAGAGCAGGGGACTTCTAATCCCAAGGTCGACGGTTCGAATCCGCCATGGAGCACCATCGTTTATTAAGCCCGGGCCGCTTGGTGGTCTGGGCTTTTTTCACATGCAGGTGTTCTTTATTCTTGCCGGGTATACGTTTAGGCCGAAGCCGTGGCGCGAGCTGCTGTTGTGCTGCTGATGTGGATTGGCTATACGGCGCGCCAAGGGGGGCTCGAGCCGAGCGTGAGCAAGCCCCTGCTGTTTATTGGAGCCGGTGTCACTTGGCTTGTCCTTGCCGCGCTGAGTGGGCTTGAGCTTTCGAGCCGCCGCGTGGATGGGTTTGTGGTTGCGACAGTTGCCGCTCTTGCCGGCAGCTATTGCGTGTGCTGGGTTTCCATGGCAGTGGGGAGGACCAAGTTGGTCCTCCCCACTGCCATTATGCCTTCAGACACTCGGGCAAGACGCTCGCAACTGCATCCATCGCCTGCGGCTTTAGGTACTGCTCGTTGAGCCGTGCCTTTCTGTAGACGTAGCGAGTGTCTGCAGAGTACTTGATCAATACGTCGGTGAAGAACCGCTCCCAGCTCAGGTAGTCGCGGCTTTCGATATAGCTCGAAGGGTCCTTGAGGATTTTTGGAATGTCGTTGTTGGGGATGAGGCCAGATCGCAAAAGCGTCCACTCAAATGATTCAGGGAGGAACAAGCGAACGTTCTTGTAAACGCGCTGTCCGAGCACCTTTTCGATGTAGGGACCAAACGCTGCGCCGTCTCCTATGGCAAGGATGTTTTGCTCGGGACATTCGTGAATCGTTCGTTTTAGGTTCGCTACGCCGGTGGCGGTATAGCAGGGGATTCCCAGTCGGTTGCAAAGGGTGCTATAGAATTGATAGCCAGACTTGCTATCCTCGACAATTACGGCGTCAGGATTGTCGAACCCTACGTTAAGGTCCTGATACAGCATGCTTGCCGTGTGGTCATATAGCGGTTTAGTCACCGAGTAGAAGCGTCTGTCGCTCTTGCGGCCATTAATTGTCTTGCTTGTGGTGTTGACTAGCTTTAGGATCTCGTCGACGCTGTAGGGGAGTTCGTTGGCGTCGCGACGAGATATCAGAACAAAATAGTTGGACGATCCGTTGATGGCTTTGGCGAAGTCCTTTGAGTAGATAAACTCGTTGCCTTCATCTAGAAAGACGATCGAATCTTCGATGATCGACAGCTCGCGCTCCCAGCGTCTGCCGGAAAGCGTTTCGCATGGCGCGTCGCAGCTGAGTGTAACGCCGCTTTCCGGTCCTCGGTCGTTGTAGTCGCGAATCATCGAGATGAGCGTCGTTTTGCCCGTGCCGCTGTTACCGCGAATGAAGGAAATGTTGCGTTTAAAGGTGAGTGTGTATTTGACCTTTGCACGCTCTACGACAACGGTATGCGTTCCCTTCATTACTCATCAACATCCAAAAAGTCATTCGTGGCGCCGACAAACTCCTGCATGTTTCTGACGATGCGGTCATCGTTTTCAATGCGGATTTCAAAGTTCTTCCAGGGGAACTTCATGATGTGGTAAAGGGTCACCAGCACATCCTGCTCTTTGCCGATTTTGAGTAGCCAGCGGGCACAGTTGTCTCCGCAGGTAGATGCGTTGAACACCATATTTGGGAGATTGCGTACTAACAGCAGCGTCTTGACGCCGCCGGACAGTTCGAGTGGAGTGATTGAGCCTAGTTGTTTGCTTACGATGTTGTGGGGACCGATGAGCTCTGATCCGTCCACGCTTTTAATGATTTGTGCGGCCATAGGGTCTTCGAACCATGAGTCCAAGTATGAGTTCCTAAAATAGGTTTCGGTATCGTAGATGGAACCGGGATAATCTCCCAGATGGATGCTTAACATGCGCGTCTCCAGACGTTGTGTGACTGCAACGATTATATGCCAGTAATAAAATGCCGGCAGCAGCGAGGTCGCTGCTGCCGGCGCCGGAGTTTTGTTCGTGTGAATCGGTGTTAATGAATTGATCCGCGAGGCTACTTTTCGAGATACTCCCTCAGCAGCTCCAGAGCGTGCGCATACCCCTGGAGGCCCTCACCGGTGATGGTGGCGAAGCAGGCCAGGCGTGCATAGCTCACCTGGCGGAAGTCCTCGCGGGTCTCGACGGCACTGATGTGGACCTCGACGGCAGGGATGGCGACGGCCTTGAGGGCGTCGAGGATTGCCACGCTCGTATGCGTGTATGCCGCCGGGTTGATGACGATGCCGTCGACCTTGCCGTAGGCCTCCTGGATCTTGTCGACGATGCTGCCCTCGTGGTTGGACTGGAAGACTTCGACGTCGTCGAAGCCCTGTGCAGCGCCCGCTTCCTGGCAAATCTGCACTAAGCGGTCGTAGTTGTCGCTGCCATAGATGCCCGGCTCGCGAATGCCGAGCATGTTGAGATTGGGGCCGTTGATGACGAGTGCTTTCATGGTTGCTTCCTTTGCGGTTGGGCGGGCGGTGCGGCGGAATGAAAAACCACCACATAGGTTCCTGTCCCCTTTGTGGTGGTTTTGGTTAGAGAGCGGGTGGGAGGGCGTCGAGGAGGGCTTGGGCGGTGTTGGCGGCGCAATCGCGCGAGTCGATGATGTAGTCGGCCCAGGCGCGGTAGCGCGGCATGCGCTGCTCGGCCAGCTTGTCGATGCCATCGCGGGCGGTGATGGGGCGACCCTTGTGGGCGAGTTCGTCGAGCTTACGGTTGAGCATCACGATCTGGCTGTTCTGGTGCAGTAGCGGGTAGTTCTCGTCGCGCGTGACCACGCCGCCGCCGGTGGAAAGCACCAGGCCGCTGCGCTTGGAGATGTCGGCCAGCGCCGCCGTCTCCTGTTCGCGGAACGCCGCCTCGCCGCGCTCGACGATAAAGTCGGCGCAGGGCATGCCCAGGCGCTCCTCGAGGGCGCGGTCCAGGTCGATGTGCTCGCGGCCGGTGAGCAGGGCGATCTGCTCACCCACGCGGGTTTTGCCCGAGCCCGGCATGCCGATCAGGGCGATGTTCTGCTCGCGGTGAGACAGGCGCTCCGTCACGTCCAGGATGCGCCCGCGCGGGGTGACCTGGCCGGTATAGCGCTCGACGGCTTGCGCCGCCTGGGCTACAAGCATGAGCAGACCGCCGATGCAGGGGATGCCGCGACGCTCGGCCTCGAGCATGAGTCCCGTGCGAGCGGGGTTGTAAACGATATCGATGACGCCCTCGAGCGCGTCGAGGCCCTCGAGCGTGCAAGGCGCGTCGGGGCAGTGGGGGAACATACCGGCAGGCGTGCAGTTGACGAGCAACGCGGCGTCGGACTGCTGTGCGATGTTGCCGTAGTTGACCTCGCTCGCGCGTCCCACGGGCACCACGAGCGCGCCCAGGTCGCCCAGCACCATGCTGGCCGTGGTGCCGGCGCCTCCGGTGGCTCCGAGCACGAGGACCTTCTTGCCGGCAATCTCCACACCCAGCTCCTCGACCAGGCACTGGAAACCGAAGTAGTCGGTGTTGTCGCCGCGCAGACGGCCATCGGGCAGACGCGTGATCGTGTTGACGTTGCCCATGCGTTCGGCGAGCGGGCTCAGCTCGTCCAGGTAGTCCATGACGGCGCGCTTGTAGGGAATGGTCACGTTGGTGCCTTCCCACTCGTCGCCCGTCATAAAGGCCGCGAGGTCCTCGGGCTCGCGCTCAAAACGCACGTACTCAAGCCCCGCGAGCTCCTTGTAGATGGTCGGGGTGTAGCTGTGGCCCAGCACGCGGCCCAGCACGCCGTAGGGGCGGGTTGTGGCGACGTCAGTCATCTAGAGCACCTCCGTGTAGCTGCCAAAGTAGGTGAAGCTCTCGCACACCTCGTCAATCGAGTCGAGCAGGTCGTCGAGGGCTTTGCTGCCAAAGGGACAGTCCAGATCGAAGTAGAACATAAACTCAAAGTCGCGCCCGGGGATGGGGCGGCTCTCGAGCTTGATAAGGTTGATGTTGAGTGCGTAGAAGCGCTCGAGTACGCGATAGAGGGCGCCCGGTTCGTTGGCCGTGGTGATCATGAGCGAGGTACGGTTAGCGCCGGGGTAGACGCGCGGCTCGCGACTGATGACGACGAAGCGCGTGTAGTTGTTGTCCGAGTCCTGGATATTGGGCTCCAGCACCTCCAGACCATAGAGCGCCGCGCAGCTGCGCGAGGCGATGGCGGCAACGTCGGTGCGTTCGGAGCTGGCGACCATCTCGGCCGACATGGCCGTGTTGGGGTACTTGGTGGCGTGCAGGTCGTGTGCCTCGATAAAGCCGGCGCATTGGGCAATGGCCTGGCCGTGGCTGTAGACCTCGTGCACGTCCGCAAGCTTGGTGCCGGGCTTGACGAGCAAGTTGTGGTCGATTTTGAGGCGAAGCGAGCGCACGATGTGGAAGTCGAACTGGGCGAGCAGGTCGTAGACGGCGTTGACCGAGCCGGCGGTGGAGTTCTCGATGGGCAGCACGCCAAACTCGCAGAAGCCGTCGCGCACGGCGCACATGACGCCCTCGAAGGTCTCGAAAAACGCGATGTCGGGCACGTCGAAGAGCTTGCACGCGGCGATTTGGCTGTAAGCGCCCTCGACGCCCTGGCAGGCGACGGTGGCCGTTTGAGGGAAGGGCGTGTCGGAGGCTGCAGCCGTGGCGTGGGCCTTTTGCGAGACGGTGATGCCCTTGAGCTCGTTGATGTAGCGCTGCTGCTCGGCCTTGCTCATGCTCATGAGGAGACGGAACAGGGTGATGGTCTGCGCCTCGTAGCGCTCGGGCGCGCGGCTGGCGAGGTTGTTGAGCTTGGAGCGCTCACGGGCGGGGTCGAAGACGGCCTTGCCCATCTCGATTTTTGACTTGGCGACCTCGGTGGCAATGTCCATACGCTCGACAAAGCTGTTGAGGAGCGTGGTGTCGATGCCATCGATGGCCTGGCGGATGTCAGCAAGGTCCATGGAGACCCCTTTCACGTGTCGGGGGATGTTGAGGGGTGGGTAGTTAGCGCTGGGCGGCGTCTTCGAGGAGGGCGTCCCAGATGGCAAGGGCGGCGGCTGCCTCGGCTACGGGGACAGCTCTGGGGACGATGCAGGGATCGTGGCGGCCGTGGACCGAGAGCTCGGCATTTTCCATAGCGTCCATGTCCACCGTCTGCTGCTCGCGGCCAATGGAGGGCGTCGGCTTTACGGCCATGCGCCACATGACGGGCGCGCCGGTCGAAATACCGCCCAGGATGCCGCCGGCGTTGTTGGACTCGACCTCGATCTCGCCGGTCTCGGCATCGATGCGATACGGATCATTGTTCTCGCTGCCGCGCATGGCGGCCACGGCAAAGCCCATGCCAAACTCCACGCCCTTTACGGCTGGAATGCCAAACGCGATTTGCGCGATGCGGTTCTCGATGCCGTCGAACATGGGGTCGCCGATGCCCGCGGGAAGTCCGTAGATGCCGCACTCCACGATGCCGCCGATGCTGTCAAGCTCGTCGCGCGCGGCTAGGATCTCCTCGCGCATGCGGCCGGCTGCGGCGGCGTCAATGCACGGCAGATCGTTCGTAAGGATCGCCTTGCGGTCGGCCTCGCGATAGACTATGTCGTCCATCGGCAGGTCGGAGATGCCGCCGATCTGCGCCACATGCGCCATCACTTTAATGCCGCGGGCCTCGAGTGCCTGCAGCGCAATGCCGCCGGCGATGCACAGGGGTGTCGTTAGGCGGCCGGAGAAGTGTCCGCCGCCAGCGACATCGTGCATGTTGTGATACTTCACGCGCGCAGGGAAGTCCGCATGTCCGGGACGGGGCTTGCGGCGCAGCTCGGAGTAATCCTTGGAGCGCGTGTTGGTGTTCTCGATAATCGCGGCGATGGGCGCGCCGGTGGTATGTCCATCGACAACACCGGCGATGATGTGCGCGGCGTCGGCCTCGCGGCGTTTGGTCGCGGTCTCGTCGCGACCGGGGGCACGACGGTCAAGGAAGGCCTGCAGCTGCTCCTGGTCAACAGCGATGCCCGCCGGAATGCCATCGAGGGAGCAGCCGATGGCGGGGGAGTGCGACTGGCCGAAGATGCTTACGTGCAAGACGTTGCCAAAGGTCGAGGACATGCTATTCCTCCTCGAGTGTGACCTTGCCGCCCAGCAGGCGGTAGTGGCCGAAGAAATCGGGATAGGACTTGTTGACGGCCTCGGCGCCGTGGATCACGACCTCGCCGGTGGCGCGGCTCGCGGCGATAGCGGCCATCATGGCGATGCGATGGTCGTTGTGCGAATCGACCTCGCCGCCGGTGAAGGCATCGACACCCTTGATGATGAGGTCATCGCCGGCAATGCGCACCTGCGCGCCCAGCGCGGTGAGCTCGCGGGTGGTGGTGACCAGACGGTCGGATTCCTTGATGCGCAGACGGGCGCAATCGCGAATAAAGGTGCGGCCCTGTGCCAACGAGGCCACGGCCGAGATGACGGGCACCAGGTCCGGAATGTCGTGGGCACTCATCTCAAAGCCGGCGAGCTTGTCGGACTGCACGGTGGCGGCGTTGGTGGAGCGCACGATGCGGGCGCCAAAGCGCGAAAGCGCGGCAAGCACGTTACGGTCGCCCTGTGCGGAGCTTAGCGACACGCCCTCGACGGTGATGGGGTCGGTGCCGATGGCACCGGCGCACAGCCAAAAGGCGGCGTTGGACCAGTCGCCCTCGACGGCTACGCTGCCGGGCGTGCGGTACGAGCCACTGCTCACGCGGAAGTTCGTGACCTCGAGCTGGCCGTCCGTGGCCGGAATGCGCTCGACGTTGACCTCGACGCCAAAGGCCTTCATGGCCTGGATCGTCAGGTTGATGTAGGGGCGGCTTTCGATAAGGCCGCATACCTGCACGCAGGAGGGCTGGGCCAGCAGCGGGGCTGCCAGCAGCAGGCCGGAGATATACTGCGAGCTCACGTTGCCCGGAAGCACAAAAGTGCCCGGGCGCATGCGTCCGCTCGTCTTGAGCGGAAAACCGCCCAGACCCTGCAGGTCGCAGCCGGCGGCGATGATCTCGTCCGAGAGCGGGGAGAGTGGGCGGGCGCCCAAGCGTCCCTGACCCACAAAAGTTGCTTCTGCGCCCAGCGCGCAGGCGACTGGCAACATAAAGCGGAGCGTGGAGCCGCTTTCGCCGCAGTCAAGCGTGCCGCCGGCAAGGGCCTTGAGCAGGCCAAACTCAATACTCTTCATGGTGGGGTGGACCTGGAAGCCGTCCTCGACGGTCTCGATGCGAGCACCCAGTGCCGTGAGGCAACGCACCGTAGCCTCGATGTCGGCGCAGGTGGTGTTGCAGGTGACGTGTGTCTCGCCGTTGGCAAGCGCAGCGCAGATGATCAGGCGATGCGCCATCGACTTGGACGCGATAGCGGGAACGGTGCCCTTGAGTGGGGACGGGGTGATGCGGGCTAGCATGCGGATGCGTCTCCCTTCTGGCCGAGGCCCTCGGCAATGAGTTCGTGGAAAGTGGAAAGCGGCGTGCGGTCGATGCTGCAGCGGCCAATGCCGTGCGGAATCACCAGGTCAATGGTGTCGCCCGCGCGCTTCTTGTCGTGGAGCGCCTCGGCAAAGACGGCATCGGCATCTAGGTCGCAGCGGGTCTTGAGGCCATGGCGGGCGCAGAGTTCCTCAATACGACCGGGCAGTGCAGCATCGCAAACGCCGTGCAGGGCCGCGGCGCGCGTGATGATGCCCATGCCGATCGACACGCAGTTGCCGTGTCCGAGCTCAAAGTGCTCGCAGGCTTCAACGGCATGTCCGGCGCTGTGTCCAAAGTTGAGGAGCTTGCGCTGGTTGGTTTCGCGCTCGTCGGCGACGACCACGGCGCGCTTGATGTCGATGTTGCGGGCGATGATGAGCGCCACGCGGGCCACATCGTGGTTGAGTAGCTCCAGCGTGAGCGGGGTCTTCTCCAGCTCGGCGAAAAGCTCCGGGTCGGCGATCACGGCGTGCTTGACGACCTCGCCGCAGCCGTCGGCGAACTGCTCGGGCGTGAGGGTGGCCAGGCACCCCACGTCGGCGATAACCACGCTCGGCTGCCAAAAGGCGCCGGCCAAGTTCTTGCCGGCAGCGAGGTCGATGGCCGTCTTTCCGCCCACCGACGAATCCACCATGGCGAGCAGGCTCGTCGGGATCTGCACAAACTTGCAGCCGCGCATGTAGGTGGCGGCCACAAAGCCCGCCACGTCGCCCACGACACCGCCGCCGAGTGCCACGATCACGTCGGAGCGTGAAAGCTCGTGCTCGGCCACAAACTCCAAAATGGCAACATAGGTCTCGGCGCGCTTATGGGCCTCGCCGGCCTCGAAGGTGCAGATGCTCACCTCGTAGCCTGATGCCTCCAGACTCTGCTTAACTGGCATTTGGTAGAGCGGGCCCACGTTGGTGTCCGTCACGATGACGGCCTTGGTGCCGCCGGCAGTGGCGCGCACGAGCGGTCCCGCCTGCTCCAGCAAAAACGTGCCAACATGCACCTGGTAGGGGCGTGCGGTGTCGATATCGATGGTAATCGCCATAAGCTTCGGTCCTTTCGACCTGGCGTGATAGGTGGTCTAGTGGGAGGCCTCGTCGTCGAGCGCGCGCTTAATGCGGTCGCCCTCGGCAAGGAGATTCTCCAGATAGCGCTGGTCGCGGTCCTTGAGCGCACGGCTGTAGGCGCCAAGCGACTCGATCAGATGGTCGATCTCGAAGGCGAGTGCGTCGGCGTCGTCGATCATGAGCTCGGACCACATTTGCGGGTTGAGGTGCGCCACGCGGGTGAGATCGCGGTAGCTACCGGCCGAAAAGCCGTGGTGGACCTGGGCAGTGGGGCTTTTGACGTAGGCGTTGGATACCACGTGCGCAAGCTGGCTCGTGAAGGCGATGACACGGTCGTGCTCTGCGGCGCTGGTCACGCTGAACTTGCCAAAGCCCAAGGGGCGCACCATCTCGCGCACCTGGCCCAAAAGCTCCAGCTTGAGCGCATCGTCCACCGCGGGCGGAACGAGCACGAGTGGCGCGCCCTGGAACAGGTCGGCACAGGAGTGAGCGTAGCCCGAGAACTGGGTGCCCGCCATGGGGTGCGCGCCCACAAAGTAAAAGCCGTGCTCGCGGGCAAGCTCAAAGGCGCGCTCGCACACGATGCCCTTGACGCCCACCGTGTCGATCACCACGGGACCCATGATGGCCTCGGTATCGGTGGCGTCGGCGAGTGCCTGGGCATGCGCCTCGAGCCACTCGATGCAGGCCTCGGGGTAGCAAGCCAGGACGATGATGTCGCATTCGCCGAGCGTCTCGTCGTTGAGCTCGCCGGCAACGGTGCCCATGCTGGCAGCCGTCATGACATCGTCATCGGGATCCCAGGCCAGCACGCGGACGCCCGCCTGCGCATAGCCGCGGGCAAAGCTGCCGCCGATGAGGCCAAGGCCGACGATGCCGGCGCACTTGGGGCCGCCCTGGTTAACGCGCGCGTTTCTCACGGTACCCATGGGCTACTCCATGGTCTCTTGGCAGACAACCTCGCGGATGGCTCGGATGCGGCGCATGGTGTCGTCGAACTGATCGGGGGTGAGGGCCTGAGCGCCGTCGGACCATGCGCGGCTGGGCTCGTCGTGGACCTCGATCTCCAGGCCGTTGGCGCCGCAGGCGGTCGCGGCAAGCGCCATGGGCTCAACGTAGCGGGTGTAGCCGGTGGCGTGGCTGGGGTCGGCGACGACGGGCAGGTGCGACAGGTGGTGCAGCACCGGCACGGCGTTGAGGTCGAATGTGTTGCGAGTACGGGTCTCGAAGGTGCGGATGCCGCGCTCGCATAGGATGACGTTGTCGTTGCCCTCGCTCATGATGTACTCGGCGGCCATGAGCAGCTCATCGATCGTGCCGGACATGCCGCGCTTAAGCAAGATCGGAGTCTTGGTCTTGCCGACCTCTTTGAGCAGGGGGAAGTTCTGGGCGTTGCGGGCGCCGATCTGCATGACGTCGATCTTCTTGTCCAGGAAGACCTGCACGTCGCGTGGGTCCATGATCTCGGTGACGATCGGCATGTCGAGCTCGGCAGACGCCTCGCACAGCAGGTCCAGGCCGGCGGGGCCCATGCCCTGGTAGGCGTACGGGGAAGTGCGGGGCTTGTAGGCGCCACCGCGCAGCATCGTGGCACCGGCGGCCTTCACGCGGCGGGCGATGCGGATGAGGTTCTCGCCCTCGACGGAGCACGGGCCGGCGATGACCTGGAACTGATCGCCGCCGATCTTGACGCCGTGGCCGCAGTCGATGACGGAGTCCTCGGGGTGGAACTTGCGGTTGGCGCGCTTGAACGGCTCGGAGACGCGCTGCACGCGCTCGACGACATCCATGGACTCGAGCAGGAACGGGTCGATCTTGGTCGTATCGCCCACCAGGCCGATGATCGTCTCATTCTCGCCGCGCGAGACATCGGTCTTCAGGCCCTTTTTCTCAATCCAGCTGACGATATGGCTGACGGCCTCGTCGCTGGCGCTCTCTTTTAAAATTGCAATCATGGTGTGCCTCTCACCTCGATGGATAGCCCCTGCAAAAACGGCCCGCATCGCGAGCCGTGTACATATGGTGCATGAGAGTTTATACTATCTGACTCGCTTTTGCCTTCTAAAGTGGGCCGTTGAGCCGCGTCTTCCTCGGAATTGCAAAGCTTTTTCTTTTATTTTGATAGCCCGTGGTGCACTTGGGTATAATGCCAAACGTTGGCCCTATTAGCTCAGGGGATTAGAGCGTCTGCCTCCGGAGCAGAAGGCCGTTGGTTCGAATCCAACATGGGGCACCATCGAACGTGAGACCGTCCGAACCTCGCATGGTCCGGGCGGTTTTTCTTATACCGACGCGACGTGATGGGACGTGGTATGGCAGCAACGGATATCGAGCGCGGACTCTCGACCGCCGAGGTCGAGGAGCGCATCGCCGCCGGTAAGATCAACCGCAACATGGAGCTCAAGACCAAGTCGGTCAAAGAGCTCATCATCGAGAACCTCTGCACGCTGTTCAATTTGATCAACGTGATCTTGGCGTTCCTGGTCATTTTGACCGGTTCGTTTAAGAATCTGACGTTCCTGTTCGTGGTGTTCCTCAATACCGCTATTGGCGTCATTCAGTCCATGCGTTCCAAAAAGATGGTCGATAAGCTCACGCTGCTGACCTCCAAGAAGGCCATCGCGGTGCGCGACGGCTCCGAGGTGGAGCTCGACCTGGACCAGATCGTGCTCGACGACATCATCCGCCTGGGGCGTGGCGACCAGATTCCCGCTGACGCCGTGGTGGTTTCGGGCGAGGCGCTCGTGAACGAGAGCCTGCTGACGGGCGAGAGCGACCTTATTAAGAAACAGCCCGGTTCCGAGCTCATGAGCGGCAGCTTTATCGACTCGGGCCTGCTGCGCGCCCGCGTGATCCATGTCGGCGCCGACAACTACGTGGCCAAAATTAATAACGAGGCCAAGTACGTCAAAAAGGTCAATTCCGAGATCATGAACGCGCTTAACGCCATCGTGCGCTTTGCGAGCATCATCATGATCCCGCTCGGTTTGGCGTTGTTTGCCTCGAGTGTGAGCGAGCTGTGGGATGCCGCGGGAACCCCGGGCGATAGCGCGCTTTCGTGGTGCTTCTCCGAGCTGTTGGCTGGTCATGTGCCTTCGTCGGCGCTGCTGTCCACGGTGGGCGCCCTGCTGGGCATGATCCCGCAAGGCCTGGTGCTTCTGACCTCGTCGGTGCTCGCCATCGCCACGGTGCGCCTGGCCCGCCGCAAGGTGCTGGCGCAGCAGCTTTACTGCATCGAGACGCTCGCTCGCGTCGACGTGCTGTGCCTGGACAAGACGGGCACCATCACGTCGGGTCGCATGGAGGTCGAGGGTACGTATCCGCTGCCGGTCGAGGGTATGGGTGCGGGGGAGGGCGACGCCGCCGTTCCCGTCGATACCACGGTGCTCGATTTTGCTCTGGCTAACGTGGCGCGTGCGACTTCGGCCGATGCCAACGAGACCTGTCAGGCGCTGCTCAACTATTACGCCGACCGTCCGGTCGAGGTGTCCGAGCCGCTGTCGGTCATTCCGTTCTCGTCTTCCAAAAAGTGGAGCGGCGCGTCGTTTGCACAGGGCTCCTATGTGATGGGTGCGGCGCAGTTTGTGCTCTCTGATCGTGCGTTTGCCCAGGTCGAGAACCGTGTCGCCGAGCTTGCCGATACCTGCCGCGTGCTCGTGGTGGCGCGCGTGGACGGCTTTACGCCCGATGGCGATATGGTGGGCGAGGCCGAGCCCGTGGGCTTTGTGACCATCCGCGACGAGATTC
This sequence comes from uncultured bacterium, assembly GCA_905214945.1. Classification (GTDB taxonomy): domain Bacteria; phylum Actinomycetota; class Coriobacteriia; order Coriobacteriales; family Coriobacteriaceae; genus Collinsella. Next base: position 61,169 of record CAJMOC010000006.1, on the reverse strand, counting down.
GTACCTCGGCGGCCGAGACCATCGGCTACTTTAACGAGCAGGGCGTGACCCTTAACGTGATCAGTGGCGACGACCCGCGTACGGTGTCGTCGATCGCGCGCGTGGTGGGCGTGCCGGGGGCGGACGCTTATGTGGACGCCACGACGCTCGATACGCCGGCCAAGCTCGATGCCGCAGTGGACCGCTACCATGTCTTTGGTCGTGTGACCCCGCAGCAGAAGCGCGAGCTCGTGCAGGCGCTCAAGCGCCGCGAGCACACCGTGGCCATGACGGGCGACGGCGTCAACGACGTGCTGGCGCTCAAGGAGGCCGACTGCTCCGTCGCCATGGCGGCCGGCTCCGATGCCGCGCGTAACGTGGCCGAAATCGTGCTCGTCGACAACGATTTTGCCTCGATGCCCGCCGTGGTGGCCGAGGGCCGTCGCTCCATCAACAACCTGCAGCGTTCGGCTTCGCTGTTCTTGACCAAGACACTGTTCTCGATGGGCCTGGCGGCGCTGTGCATCGCGCTGCCGCCGTACCCTTTCGAGCCGATTCAGATGACGCTCATCAACTTCTTCTGCATCGGCGCGCCGGGCTTTGTGTTGGGCCTGGAGCCCAACAATGCTCGCGTGAAGGGGTCGTTCCTGACGAACGTGCTCAAGCGGGCACTGCCGGCGTCGATTGCGGTCATTTTGGCCGCGGCGCTCGATATCTTTGTGGCGCGCGTGTTTGGCTTTAACCAGCTCACGCTGTCTACGATGTGCCTGCTTACGTCGTGCGCGGCGAGCGTCAGCCTGATCTGGCGTATCTCGCAGCCCCTCACGCCCTTGCGTGTGGCGCTCTTTGTGTTTGTAGTCGTCGGCATTCTGACGGGCGTTATCGGATTCCCGAAGCTGCTGTCTATTGCCAACCTGTCGATGGGCCAGATGGTTATCTTGGCTGTCATCGTGGTCTTTACCTGCTCGGTGTTCTTTAAGCTCGCCACGATGATGGATTCGCTCAAGCCGCGTCGTCGTCATGCCGCAACTGGTTTTGGCCGCGGTGTGCGCGTCCGCTTGGGTCGCGGTGGCGGCAAGGTGAGCTCGACGGGTTCGACGGCGGAGCGTTTTGCCAAGCGCGTCGCCGCCGACATGGCACAGCGCCGCGAAGCTCGCACCGTTCGCGAGGCCGAGGTCCGCGCACTCGAGGGCGTGGCCCAGGCCCAGCCCAAGAAAAAGAAGGGTAGCGGAGCCAAGCGCTCTCGCGTAACCAAGTCCGCCCAAGGCATCAAAGTCTCGATGCCGAGCAAAAAGAAGAAGTAACTACGCGCCCTGGCGATGTTGAATTGGTGCCTTGCTCCTGTGGGGCCGTGGCGATGTTATGCTCTAACCTCGATTGTTTGAATTGCTTCGAAAAGAGGATGCCGTGATCTGTCCGCATTGCCTTAAGACCATCGAGGACGGCGCCTCGTTCTGCCCCTACTGCAACGCCTATGTGGGTCCGGGCGATGGTCCGGAGCACACCGAGTTCGTGTTCTGTGAGGGCTGCGGTGCCCGTCTTTCTCCGCATGATCGTACGTGCCCCAAATGCGGACGCCCCGCTCCGGGTATCCTCTCCGAGGACGCGGCAGCATCCGACCTGGCAGCGGGCCGCACGGCGGGCTTTCCGCGCCTAACGCAAGAGCAGATCGATACCGAGGTGCCGCATGCGCCGGCCTCTGCCGCTGCGGTGCTTTCGGACGCCGCCGACCCCAATGAGACCTGCGTGCTGCCAGCTTTCGATAAGGATTTCGGTATCCCCAAGGTCGATATTCCCACGCCCGTTTCCCTGCATGACGATGCTCAAAAACCCAAGCGCAAGGTGCACCCCGACGAGGACGCCTATCACAAGCATAAGCGTCATATCCCCAAGCCGCTCATCGTCATCGCGGTCCTTGCCGTCGTTTGTGGCGGTGCCTATTGGTTCGTGACGACCGATCCCATGGGTGTCATGCCCGGCTTCTACGACCAGTTTGGCCAAGCTGCACAGACCACCTTCCCCACGCGCCAAAAGGGCGAGGCCACTGAGGACGATACCAAGCAGGACGATTCTGCGGAGGTGGTCCAGGAAGAAACCGTGCTCACCGATGATCAGCTCTATACCAGGCTCGACGGTCTGTATCAGACCATCGTGTCCTACGCTGACGAGGACCAGATCGGCGAGGTCATCGATTCCTTTAACAACGGCTATCTCCGAACGCCGCTGTCCACCCGTCAGGAGCTGTCGCAGAGTGCCTACGCCCTGCGCGACCAGATCAAAAAGACGCAAGATGAGCTCAACAACCTTAAGTACCAGGACGATTCGGTCTATGCGGATGACATCGCCCACTTAAAGCAGCTTGCCGAGTGGATGTATGAGCGCGTCGACGTGATCTGCCAGAGCTGGGATATTTCGCTGGCCATTCCCGATGGCGAGTCGATGAGTTCCCACCAAAGCGAGATCCTGGCGCCCATCGCGCAGGGCGGCAATAGCGCGCTGAACCAGTACGATGCCAATGTGGGTTCCTGGAAGCCGCAGCAGCGTTCCTAAAACTAGTTCGCCATAGTCGGCATAACCTACGTACGCAATTGATGTAAGCCCGTGCTTATTGCTACAATTCGTACAAATATGCTTTAAACGCACGAGGAAGGAACCACATGTTTGGTTTTAAGAAAGAGCTCTACACGCCCGAGTATCAGCTTGTCGGCGACGAGTGCGCCGTAATCGAGACGTCGAAGGGTACCATCAAGGTCAAGTTTGACGGCGAGGGCGCTCCCATTCATGTCGCGAACTTCTGCGAGCTTTCCACGATGGGTTTCTATGATGGCCTTAAGTTCCATCGCTATGTGCCCGGTTTTGTTATCCAAGGTGGCGACCCCAATACCCGCGACATGTCCGGCGCCGACGTCGCCGCCGGTCTTGAGGGCCCCGACGGCATGCCCGGTACCGGTGGCCCCGGCTACTGCATCAAGGGCGAGTTCGCCACCAATCCGCGCAACAGCCATGTCGATGGCGCCCTTGCCATGGCACGCTCCATGGACCCCGATTCCGCGGGTTCGCAGTTCTACTTCTGCCTGGGCGCCCAGCATAACCTCGATTCCGGTTACACCGTCTTTGGTACCACGGTCGAGGGTCTCGATGTGATTTCGCAGCTGCGTGCCGGCGACGAGATCGTCCATGTCGAGATCGTTCACGAGTAAAGGGGACTTCCTTGAATAGCCAGCTGATCCAACAGGGCCGCGCCGCTTACCGCGCGGGTGATTTTTCCGCTGCAGCCCAGATGCTTGGGGCGGCAAAGACTCCCGATGAGATTATGGGCGAGGCAGATCACCTTCGTGGCAACGCCTTGATGCACCTGGGCATGTATGCCGAGGCCGCCGAGGCCTATGCCGCCGCCCTCAACGACGGCACCTACGGCAAGCGCGGCGCGCTGCTCACCAACCGCGGCAAGGCGCTTGCCGCCGTGGGCGACTACACGACGGCCGCTCAGGCGTTCTCTGCTGCTACGCAGGATGCTTCCTATGCCACGCCGTTCAAGGCCTATCTGGGCCTGGGCAATGCGCTGTTCCAGTCGGGCGACTATGCCAACGCAGGAACCGCCTTCCGTCAGGCTGCCATCGACGGCGCCAATCCGGCTCCTGCCGCCGCACTCGGCGAGCTCGGTCGTTGCTTCATTAAGCTCGGCCGTCCGGCGGATGCCGTGGAGACCTACCGCACGGCTATCGACTTTGCCGGCCCCCGCGACGACACGCGTGCGCTCAACGCCGGCATGGGTCAGGCGCTTTCTGCCGCCGGCCGTCCCTCCGACGCACTCGACGCCTTTAACGCCGCTACTGCCGATGGCATCTACCAGCTCACCTCCGAGCAGGCCGATGAGCTTGCCCGCGTGCACGATTCGCTTGCCGCGCTGTCTGCCCAGACGGCTATGGCCACGGCTCCGGCGCCCGCGATGGACGCTCCTGCCGTCGATCCGCTCGATCCTACGGGCGCGACCGGTCAGTTTATGCCCGATCCCTCGGACACCGGCTTCTTTACGCTGTCCGAGTCCGAGATGGTCCAGCAGGACCGTCAGGATCGTAAGCAGGCCAAGGTCCGTCGTCGCCATCGCCACACGGGTCTTAAAGTCTTCATCGTGCTGCTTCTGCTCATTTTGATCGCCGCGGGCGGTCTGGGCTTTGCCTACACGCGCGGCTTCGGCTTCCCGTCTCAGGAGTCTGTCGTTACCGATCTGTTCCAGGCTGCCGGCGACGGTGACGCCGCAAAGGCCGAGTCTTGCCTGGCCTCGAGCCTGTCCGAGGACGCTAAGTCGATGATCATCTCCTCGATTCCGCAGGGTGCCACCGTGTCCGTCGAGGGCATGGATCAGTCCATGACCGAGACGACCGCCAAGGTGAAGGCATCGCTGTCCAAGGGCGGCGAGCAGGAGTACACCGTCAAATTCGTGCGCTCCGACAACCATATCGGCTGGGCCGTTTCTTCGCTTGATATGGATTTCTCGGCTGCTGACAACCAGTAGTGACCTTATGGGATTTAGCTTTGCCCGGCGCTTCACCGCAAGTGAGGCGCCGGGCTTGCGCTAGTATGATGAGCTAGTAGTTTTCCAGCAATCATCCAACACATCAGGAGTTGCGTTGTTTTCTTTGATGGATATGTTCTTCGGTAGCTATGCGGGCGATCTTGCCATCGACCTCGGCACCGCCAATACGCTTGTCTCCGTGCGCGGCAAGGGCATCGTCATTCGCGAGCCCTCTGTTGTCGCCATCGACAAGAACGACGAGCGCATCTTGGCGGTCGGTATCGAGGCAAAGCGCATGCTCGGCCGTACGCCCGGCAACATCGTGGCCGTTCGTCCCCTGAAGGACGGCGTCATCGCCGACTTCGATGTTACCGAGGCCATGCTTCGCTACTTTATCGACAAGGCGTCCGAGAAGCGCTATCCGTGGACTCCGCGTCCGCGTGTTGTCGTCTGCGTTCCCTCCGGTGTCACGTCGGTCGAGAAGCGCGCTGTCTTTGAGGCCACGATCCAGGCCGGTGCCCGCCAGGCCTATCTGATCGAAGAGCCCATGGCGGCTGCCATCGGCGCCGACCTGCCCGTCGAGGAACCCACCGGCTCCATGGTCATCGACATCGGTGGCGGTACCACCGAGGTTGCCGTTATCGCTATGGGCGGCATCGTCGTCTCGCAGTCCATCCGTATTGCCGGCGACGAGTTCGATCAGGCCATCCTCACGCACGTTCGTGATGCCTACAACCTGGCCATCGGCGAGCGTACGGCAGAGGACATCAAGATCAAGGTCGGCTCCGCCGTGCCGCTCAAGGATGAGCTCGACGTCGAGGTCAACGGCCGCGACGTGATCACCGGTCTGCCCAAGACCGTGCGCATCGAGAGCGAGGAGATTCGTCGCGCACTCAACAAGCCGCTCGACGAGATGGCCAAGGCCGTCAAGGACGCACTCGACGCTACGCCTCCCGATCTTGCCTCGGACCTTATGTACTATGGCATTTTGCTGACCGGTGGCGGCGCGCTGCTGCGCGGTCTCGATGTGCGCCTGCGCGATGAGACCGGCGTTTCGGTCAACGTCAGCCCCACGGCGCTCGATAACGTTGTTAACGGCTGTGCCCGCGTGCTCGAGGCCAATGCGTTTGATGGCGGCTTCGTCCAGACCAATGCTTAATTTCCAAAAGGTGGATTCCATTTGGCACGATCTTCGGGTTTCTCCACAAATCTGAATACCAAGCGACAATCAACGGGTATGCGCCCGTTGATTGTTTTCAGCCTGATTTCGGTGTTGCTGCTCACGTTTTACATCCGGGAGGGCGAGGCAGGACCGATTCATGCCGTGCGCTCGGGCGTGACGACGATTACCTCGCCGGTGCGCTTTGTGGGCTCGGCTGTGGCGGCTCCCTTCAATGCGATCGGAAACGTGTTCTCTAACCTTACGGCGTCGCAGGACACGCTTGACGAGCTTAAGAAGCAAAACGAGGAACTGACCTCTAAGGTTGCTGAGCTCTCCGAGGCTCAAAAGACTGCCGAGCGCCTGGAGGGCCTGGTCGGCCTGCAGTCGACCTACAACCTCAAATCGACCGCAGCTCGTATCGTTGGTGCCTCGGGCGATGCCTGGACTTCGACCGTAACCATCGACAAGGGCTCTGCCGACGGCCTTGCCATCAACATGCCCGTGACGAGTTCTGCCGGTGTTATCGGCCAGATTATCGAGGTATCGGCCAAGACCTCTACCGTGCGCCTGATTGGCGACGAGAACTCCGGCGTATCCGCCATGGTGCAGGACACGCGCGCCCAGGGTATGCTGCAGGGTCAGGCTGACGGCACGCTGCGTCTTGAGTACGTGAGCGTCGACTCCGATGTTAAGGTTGGCGACATCATCGTGACCTCGGGCATTGGCGGTGTGTTCCCCAAGGGTCTACCGCTCGGCACCGTCTCGTCGGTTGAAAAATCCGCAAACGACGTGTACTACACCATTGTGGTGCGCGCCCAGACGACGGCCGAGAACAACGAGGAAGTGCTGGTCATCACCTCGCTGACCGACGAACAGTCGGCCTCGGATGAGGACGTGAGCACCGCTAATAGCACGCCGCAGGGAACGTCGCGCGATGCTGCGACCAAGACGAAGGACGAGAGCTCGGATGACGGTTCCGACACGTCCGAGACGACCGATTCCGGCTCGAGCGAATAGGGGGCATGTCCATGGATCTACACGAGCAGGGGATGAGCTCCCGCACGTTTGTAATCGCCGCCATCGTGTGCGTGCTGCTGCAGGCAGGCCTGGCACCGCAGATCTCCATTGCGGGCGGTCGCGTCAACTTTATGATTATCCTGGTGTGCATAAGCGTGTTCTCGGGCGACCCGACCCGTGCCGTCGTGTGCGGTTTTTGCAGCGGCTTGTTCTATGACCTTTCCGCTGCCGTGCCGGTGGGCGTTATGTCGCTCCTGCTGACCGTGGGTTCTTTTGCCCTGGTGCATAGCGCCGCCGGTCAGACGGGCGGTACCCCGAGTGCGCGCGGCATCACGGTGGGTGCCTTCGCGCTCGTCATTAATGTGATCTACAGCATCATCTTGCTGTTTATGGGTTTGGAGACGAGCTTTGTCGTGGCGATCTTCGGCCATGCGCTGCCGTCTTCGATCCTGACGGGTTTGGTTGCCATTCCGTTTTTGATGTCCGGCGTCGTGCCGCAGTCCGGTTATGGATTCTCCGCACGTGGCGGACGCCAGACGGGCATGCGCTTTAAGCCCAAGACCCGTAAGCTCAAATAGGGGAGGCTCGTAGATGTCTTCCCAGATGACGGTTATTATCGCCGGTATCGTGCTGGTTGTGGCCATCGTGGTCGCGCTGGTCATCATGCGTCGCGGCGATTCCCGTTTTACCTACGATACGCAGCATGGAACGGCCCCGCGCGCCACCGAGGGCGAGGGCAATACCGCGGCGACCGCCTTTAAGGGCCGCTTCTCCATCCTCACCACGGGTGTGGGCGCGATGTTCGCGGCGCTTGCCGTCAAGCTGTGGGGCATGCAGATGGTCTCGTCGGACTATTACGAAAAGCAGGCTAATAGCAATCAGACGCGCACCGTTACCACACCCGCTGTGCGCGGCCGCATCCTCGACCGCAATGGCGTGGCGCTTGTCCAGAACCGTCCCTCACTTGCTGTCGTGGCCTATCGCGACCTTGCTGAGGATGAGGTTCTGGTTCGCCATCTTGCCAACGTGCTCGGTATGCCCTACGTGGCTGTGCTGCGCAATATCCAGGACAATTCCGAGGGCGCCCAGAGTCTGCATACCATCGCGACGGACGTGCGCCGCTCAACGGTTGCCTATATCAAGGAGCACGCCGGCGAGTTCCCGGGCGTCAAGATTGCCGAGCGTACCGAGCGCCAGTACCCGTACGGCGAGACGGCCTGTCACATTTTGGGCTATACCGGCACCATTACCTCCGAGCAGCTTGAGGCCCAGAATAAGAAAACCTCTGGCGACGATGATGCTTCTGCTGGCCGGATTACGTACCAGTCGGGCGATATCGTGGGCCAGGCGGGTGTTGAGAGCTACTACGAAAACCTGCTGCAGGGTATTCGTGGCGAGCAGACCGTCAAGGTCGATGCCTCGGGCAATGTGACCGGTCAGGCCGGCGCCGTGCCCGCCAAGGCCGGCTCCGACATTAAGCTCACGCTCGACCTCAAGATCCAACAGGCCTGTGAGACGGCGCTGGCGAGCGCCATCGAGCTTGCCAAGACCACTGGCTACAGCAATGCCGGCAACGGCGCTGTGGTGTGTCTCGATCCCAACAACGGCGAGATCCTGGGCATGGCGAGCGAGCCCAAGTTCGATCCGTCCGTCTTTATCGGCGGCGTCTCAAATGACGTGTGGACCGAGCTCAATGATGACAAGGGTTCGCACCCGCTGCTCAACCGCGCCATTAGCGGACAGTACATGTCGGCCTCGACCATCAAGCCGCTCTCGGCACTGGCCGGTCTTGAGTTTGGAACCTACACTTCAACGCAGACAACCAACTGCACGGGCTATTGGACGGGCTTGGGCAAGGCTTGGGGCAAGCGCTGCTGGCTGACGTCTGGACACGGCACCATGACGCTGCAGTCGGGTATTGCCAACTCGTGCGACCCCGTCTTCTACGATATGGGCAAGGCGTTCTTTTATGACGAGCAACATTCCGAGGGCCTGCAGGAGGTCTTTCGTCGCTGGGGCCTAGGCAAGACCTGCGGTATCGATTTGCCGAGTGAGGGCGCGGGCCGTATTCCCGATGCCGAGTGGAAAGAGTCGTACTTTACCGACGCCTCTGCCGAGGACCGCAAGTGGAATGCCGGCGATATGACCAACATTGCCATCGGCCAGGGTGACATCCTGGTGACGCCCCTGCAGATGGCGTGCGCCTATATGGGTCTTGCCAACGGCGGCAAACAGTACGTGCCTCACGTGTTTTTGTCTGCCGTGTCGCGTGATGGCGACGGCGATGCCTATAAGTACAACGGCAAGGGCAAGAAGAAGCGCCTGGTGGCCAAGATCAACAGCGATTCGGATTTGACTCTTGTTCGCAACGGCATGCACGACGTGATTTACACGGCATCGACGTCCCTGGCGGCTCACTTTGGCACCCTGACGCCGCAGGTATACGGCAAGTCGGGCACGGGCGAGAAAAGCGGCGAGGACGAATACGCGTGGTTCTGCGCCTATGCACCGGCCGATGACCCCAAGTATGTCATCGCTACTGTCCTGGAGCAGGGCGGCGGCGGCTCAGATACCGCGATGCATGTCGTGCGCGACGTGCTCGGCGTGATTTATGACGAGCCCGATACCTCTTCGGCCTCGGGCGATTCTTCGGTTCGATAGGAGGTTGCGATGGATTTTTCTCCGGCGGATCTGTTCCGTTCAACCAAGACCGGCTCTCGCAGCAGCCTGGACCGCGTCAACAAGCAACTTTCGGCCTCGCGCGGCACGTTTCGCCAAAAGGTGCATATCGGCGTGCTCGTGGCTACTGTGGCGCTCGTTGCCTACGGTGCCATCATCATCTGGTCGGCTTCGCAGTTTAAGGCCGATGCCTCGTTCTCACGCCATCTGCTGGGAATTGGCATCGGAGCGGTGCTGGCGGTGCTGGTCTGGCGTACCGATCTGCGCGGTATCTCCAATTTCTCGACGGCGTTGCTCGTCATCGACCTGATCGTGATCCTCTCGCCCAAGATTCCAGGCCTGTCCTATACGGGCGGTCTGGGCATGACGGGCTGGATCAAGATTCCCGGTATCGGCTTGACATTCCAGCCGGTTGAGCTTGCCAAGCTCATCACCATCTTCTTTATTGCTACGCTTGGCTCGCAGTATAACGGTCGCATCGATACCGTTCGCGACTACGTCAAGCTCTGCGGCATGCTGTCTATTCCGTTTTTGGCCGTCGTTGCCATGGGCGACCTGGGATCGGGCCTGGTCGTACTGGTTTCTGGCGCCATCGTCATCTGTATGAGCGGTGCACGTCGCGAATGGGTGCTGTCGACCCTGGCCCTGCTCGTGGGCCTGGTGGCCCTCGTCCTGGCGCTCGATTCGGTCTTTGATTCGTTGCTCGGCCACGATGTGCTCATCAAGCAGTATCAGATGAACCGTCTGACGGTCTTTATCGACCCCGATAATGCCGATTCGGACGATGCGTACAATCTGCAGCAGTCGTTGATCGCGGTCGGCTCGGGCGGTTTCTTTGGTAAGGGCCTGGGGCATGCGACGCAGTCGGCCGGCGGCTTCCTACCCGAGTTCCATACCGACTTCGTCTTCGCCTTTTTGTCCGAGACCTTTGGCTTCTGCGGCTCCTTTTTGCTGCTGTGCTTGTACGTACTGCTCATCTTCTCGACGATCCGCGTTGCCTTTAAGTGCGAGTCTCTGTTCCTACGCTTATCATGCGTAGGCATCGTTGGCATGTGGGCGTTCCAGACCTTCGAAAACATCGGCATGTGCATCGGCATGATGCCGATTACCGGTATTCCGCTACCGTTTATTAGCTTCGGTTCGTCTTCGATGATGATTCAGCTGCTGACGGTGGGTATCGTACAATCCATATGGCGGCATCGTTCGGGCGCCGCGTAACCGCTGGAGGGGTTTGCTATGAAAATTCCCGTAGATAAGCTGACCCGCGCTTTTAAGATGGGCGCGTCCGTTAAGAAGGAATCCGATACGCCGGTGCGCGTCTCGGTCTATCTGGATTCGTCCGCCTCGCGCTTTCTGGCCGAGACGGTGCGTGACGCCTTTGTGCCGCAGACGACCTCGGGCATTGTGCGCGTCGAGCGTCTGGGGGAGGAGCGAATTGCTCCAAAGACCGATACCGATGTGGTGCTGGTGCTCTCGTGTGGTTCCGACCGCTTGGAGAGTGCCGTGCAGGAGCTCGTGATCGCCGGCGCGCCCGTATGCGTGCTTGCCGAGTCTGCTGTGGAGGTGCCGTTTATCGAGGAGTCCACGCCCATGCTCGGCGTGGTAGCGGCAACCGATAAGACGTATCTGCTCGAGACGCTTGCCCGCTGGATTCTCGATCGCACCGAAAAGGAAACGGCTTTTGCGGCGAACTTTGCCTTCATGCGCATCGCGGCGGCCAATCGTATCATCACCTCGTGCGCGCTCACCAATATGGCGACCGGTGCGCTGGTGTTTTTGCCGGGCGCCGATTATCCCGTTATGGCGCTGGCGCAGGTGGGCATGCTCTTTGAGCTCGCTGCCGTCTTTGGACGCGGCATTAAGCCTGAGCGCGGCTACGAGGTCGCGGGCGTGCTTGCCGGCGGTCTTGTGATCCGCGCGGTCACCCGCGCACTCGTCAAGCAGACGCCGCATATTGGGTTTGCCGTCAAGGCGCTCACTGCTGCCGCGGGCACCTATGGCATGGGCCGTGCGCTCGTTTCGCTCTACGAGCGCGATGTCGACTACAGTCGTGCCAACGAGGTGGTTACTGCCACGTTCTCCCGCGTTCGCGATCTGGTGACCACGGTCGCGGGCGCTACCCGTCCTATGGCGTCCTACCAAGACGCATCCGATCTCGCTGCTTAGGGGTTTTCCGTTGCGCGTTCCGTATCAAGACTGCTTTCATTTAATTGAGCCGCTGCTCGCCAAGGTCGAAAAGCCGAGTCGCTATATCGATCACGAGTGGGGCACGCTTTCAAAGGCCGATGCCGACTACCGTTGCTGCCTGATCTACCCGGATGTGTACGAGGTCGGTCTGCCCAACCAGGGCATCGCCATCCTCTACAACATCCTTAACCAGGCCGAGGGCATCTCCTGCGAGCGTGGCTATGTGCCGTGGCCCGATATGGGTGACGCTATGCGCGAGGCAGGCATTCCGCTGCTCTCGCTCGAGGGTGCAGCGCCGGTCGCTTCGTTTGATATCGTCGGCCTGCATGTGCCGCACGAGATGGCGGTGACGAACTTCCTCGAGGCACTCGACCTCGCTGACATTCCGCTGTTAGCGGCCGACCGAGGTGAAGACGACCCCATCATCATCGCCGGCGGCCCCTCGGTGTACAACCCCGAGCCGTACGCGGCCTTCTTCGATGCCATCCTCATCGGCGAGGGCGAGGAATCGCTGCTCGAGACCTGCCAGCTGCATCGCCGCCTGCGCGACGAAGGAGTCCCGCGCGCGCAGATTGTTGAGCAGCTTGCATCCATTGCCGGCAACTACGTGCCGTCGCTCTATGAGGTTCGTCACGACGAGCCCTGCTCGCCGCATGGCTACACCGTGCCGCACGAGGGCAAGGATGCGCCGACCGTGGTCTACAAACGCGTCGTCGAGGATTTCGGCGCCACGAATCCGCTGTCGCAGTCGTGCGTGCCCTATGCGCAGCTGGTTCACGATCGCCTGTCTATCGAGATTCTGCGCGGCTGCGCCCGCGGCTGTCGTTTTTGCCAGGCCGGCATGACGTATCGCCCGGTGCGCGAGCGCTCGGCCGACCAGATCGTCTCGTCGGTGATTCAGGGTCTGGAAAAGACCGGCTATGACGAGGTGTCGCTGACCTCGCTCTCCACGACCGACCACTCCTGCATTCGCGACGTGCTCGGCAGGCTCAACCGTCGCCTGGAGGATACGGGCATTCGCGTGTCCATTCCCTCGCAGCGCCTGGATTCGTTTGGCGTGGATATGGCCGAGTCGGTCGCCGGCGAAAAGAAGGGCGGCCTGACGTTTGCCCCCGAGGCCGGTAGCCAACGCATGCGCGACATCATCAACAAGAACGTGACCGAAGAGGACTTGGATCGCGCGGCCAAAGCAGCCTTCGAGGCCGGCTGGAACCGCATGAAGCTCTACTTTATGATGGGCCTTCCCGGCGAGCGCGACGAGGACATCGTGGCCATCGCCAATCTGGCCGATCACGTGCTGGAGCTCGGTCGTTCCGTGGTGCCCAAGGCTCGTCGCGGCTCGATCTCGGTGTCGATCTCGGTTTCGGTCTTTATCCCCAAGGCTGCCACGCCGTTCCAGTGGTGCCCGCAGCTCGACTACGACGACGTCAAGCGTCGCCAGAAGCTGCTTATCACGAGCGTTCGCAACCGTGCCGTCCGCGTGCATTACCACGATGCCGAGACCTCGCTCATCGAGGCCGCGCTCTCCCGCGCCGGTCGTGACATGACGCCCGTCATCATCGATGCTTGGCGCGCTGGCTCTCGCTTTGACGCCTGGGTAGAGCATTTCTCGCTCGATAACTGGAAGGAGGCTGCTGCCAAAAACGGCATCGACCTCAATGAGCTCGTGCACCTGCCCTACGAGTTGGACTGGCGCCTGCCGTGGGAGCACGTGAGCCCCGGCTGCACGCGCGGCTTCCTCGAGCGCGAGTACCGTCGCTCGCTCGAGGGCGTCACGACTCCCGACTGCACCCGCACGTCGTGCACCGGCTGCGGAATCTGCCCCACGCTCCACGCCAAGAATGTATTGATGGGTGATCGCGCATGAGTGAGCGCCTGAACGACAACCCCACGCTCTTTAGGCTTCGTGTTCGCTATGGCAAGCGCGATCGCCTTAAGTACCTGGGCCATCTCGAAGTAATCCATACCATTGAGCGCATCGTGCGCCGTGCGGGACTTCCCTATGCCGTCACGCAGGGCTTCTCTCCGCACATGCGAGTGGGCTTCTCTTCGGCGCTACCGGTGGGTACGTCGTCGATCTGCGAGTGGTATGACCTGTTTATGACCGAGTTCGTGGCGCTCGACGAGGCGTTTGGGCGCCTGGCTGCGGCGTCTCCGGCCGATCTGGCGCCCATCGAGGCGGCGTATATCGACGTGCGCACGCCGGCGTTGACGGCGCAACTCACGCGTCTGTCGTATCGCATCGACCTGCACTTGGATCCCGAGGCGCCCGTAAGCACCGACGAGGTGCGTCGTGCGATCGACACGCTGCGCGCGGACCATGGCATCGACTACGCGCGCGGCAAAAAAAGCAAGCGCTTGGATTTGGATCACACGCTCGTGGGCTATGAGCTCACGGCGGGGGAGCGCCCGGACCATTTGGTGCTCATGCTCGACACCCATGCCGATAACGAGGGCTCCATGCGTCCGGAAATTTTGCTTTCTGCAGCTGATGTTTTGTTGCAGGGCTTGACCCCGGGCGTGGATGCACCTATTGTTTCCACCGGTATGCAAGACCTCGTGACCATCTGCTCCTACGATGTCGAGCGTCAGAATCAAGCATGCGAGGACGACGAGGGCCGACTCGTCAGCCCCATACCTGTGCGAACTTGTGGATTTGCTCCACATACTCGTTGACGGGGGTATTTTCGCCTGCTACTATATTCGGCTGTTGCACTAACTGATGCATGAAGGGCAAGTAAACATGTACGCAATCGTTAACACGGGCGGCAAGCAGTACAAGGTCGCCACCGACGATGTCATCACCGTCGAGAAGATCGAGGGCAATGAGGGCGACAAGGTCACCCTGCCGGTTATCTTCCTCAACGATGGTAAGAAGATCGTCACCGATCCCGACAAGCTGGCCAAGGCCAAGGTTACCGCTCAGATCGTTGAGCAGTTCAAGGGCGAGAAGCAGCTGGTCTTCAAGTTCCACAAGCGCAAGCGCTATCGTCGTCTGAAGGGTCACCGTCAGCAGCTCACCAAGCTGAAGATCGTGAAGGTTCAGGCTACCTCCCGCGCCAAGAAGGCTGTCAAGGCAGAGGCTGAGGCTGTTGCCGAGGCTCCCGTCGCCGAGTAGATTACACTCGTAACGAAAGAGTAGGTATACACAATGGCACACAAAAAAGGACTCGGTTCCTCCCGTAATGGCCGTGACTCCCGCGGTCAGCGCCTTGGCACGAAGCGCTATGCCGGCCAGACGGTAACCACGGGCACGATTCTCGTCCGTCAGCACGGCACGCACATCCATCCGGGTGAGAACGTTGGCCGTGGTAAGGACGACACGCTGTTCGCGCTGGTCGACGGTACCGTTGAGTTCCACAAGGGTATCAAGCACAGGGTCAGCGTACGCCCGCTCGCGAACGCGTAATTCACCCTTCATAGAGCACATATGTGGGAGGCACTTGAGTTTTAGGATTCAAGGGTCTCCCTCTTTTTGTAGGAGGCGATTCTGTTGTCACAGTTCACCGATATCAGCCGCATTAACGTGTGCGGCGGCGACGGCGGAGCCGGATGCATGTCGTTTAGGCGCGAGGCATTTGTCCCCAAGGGCGGCCCCGATGGCGGCGACGGCGGTCGTGGCGGCAATGTCGTCATCCAGGCCGATGCTCAGCTGTCTTCGCTGATCGATTACCGCTTTAAGCATCACTTCCGCGCCGAGCGCGGCACGCACGGGCAGGGTGCCCGTCGTAACGGTAAGAGCGGCGAGGACCTGATTCTCAAGGTCCCTATGGGTACCGTGGTGCGCGAGCTCGACCCCGAGACGCAGACCCCGATGTTCGAGATTGCCGATCTGGTGCACGATGGCGAGCGCGTAGTCGTGGCGCCCGGCGGTGCCGGCGGCCTGGGCAACACGCACTTTGTGACGTCGGTGCGCCGCGCGCCCGCGTTCGCTCAGCTGGGTGAACCGGCCGAGGAGCACTGGATTGAGCTCGAGATGAAGCTTATGGCCGATGCCGCGCTCGTGGGCTTTCCCTCGGTGGGTAAGTCATCGCTCATCGCGCGCATGAGTGCCGCCCGTCCCAAGATCGCCGACTACCCGTTTACCACGCTCGTGCCGAACCTCGGCATGGTGCGTGCCGGCGAATATTCTTACGTCGTTGCCGACGTCCCCGGTCTTATCGAAGGCGCGAGCGAGGGCCGTGGCCTGGGTCACCAGTTCCTGCGCCACATTGAGCGTACGGCCCTAATCATGCATGTCGTCGACATGACGGGTGGTTTTGAGGATCGCGATCCGGTCGAGGACTATCGCATCATCAACCGCGAGCTCGAGCAGTATGGCGCCGAGCTTTCGGAGCGTCCGCAGATTGTCGTTGCCAACAAGTGCGACGCGCCGGGCACGGCCGATAAGATTGCCGACCTCAAGCGCGCAGCGCTCGACGATGGCCATATGTTCTTTGCCGTGTCTGCCGTGACGGGCGCCGGCCTCAACACGCTGATGCTTGCCGTGGGTGAGCAGGTGGCCAAGCTCCGCGCCGAGCTGGCGGTCTCCGATGAGCCGGTCGACCTGCGCGACGATGAATGGGAGCGCCGTCGCCTGCAGCGAGAGAAGCGTTTCCGCATTGTCCAGGAAGAGCCCGGTGCCTTCCGCGTGGTCGGTCGTGCCATCGAGCGCATGGTCATCCAGACCGACTGGGAAAACGAGGAAGCCGTCATTTACCTGCAGCATAAGTTTGCGCGTATGGGTGTTGACGATGCGCTCGAGAAGGCCGGTTGCCGTGCGGGCGACGAGGTTCGCATTTGCCAGCGCGCCTTTGACTTTGAGGGCGCTGAGGACTTCTCGGAGTACGAGGAGCTCGAGGATGCTGGCGAGGACGTTGCCGTTGAGGCCATTGACGTGACCGATGCTGCGGATGAGGGCGTCGAGGTTGTTGATGCGGCGGATGCCGCGGACGATACCGAGACACCGGAGGGCGAGTAAGCCATGTCGCTGCGCGGTGGAATCGGTTTGCCCGAGCTTCCTCTAGAGGACGGGCAGGAGTTTAGGCTCGGTATTATGGGTGGCACCTTTGATCCCATCCATTACGGGCATCTGGTGACTGCCGAGCAGGCGCGCGAGTCGCTCGACTTGGACGCTGTGCTCTTTATGCCGGCAGGGTCTCCCGCCTTTAAGCTTGACAAGCCGGTGACGCCTGCCGAGGACCGTTATGCCATGACGGTCCTCGCCACCGCCGCGAACCCGGCCTTTTTGGCGAGCCGGTTCGAGATCGACCGCCCGGGCGTAACCTATACGGCCGATACGCTTCATGCCCTTCGCGACTTTTACCCGCCGCAGGTAAAGCTCTACTTTATTACGGGCGCCGACGCGATTATCGATATCGTGACCTGGCATGATGCCGAACGAATCGCTGAGCTTGCTACCTTTATTGCGGCGACGCGACCGGGCTTTGATATCGATACGGCGCGTGCCCGAATCAAAGAGTCGGGGCTGCCGTTCGACGTGCGCTATATTCAGATTCCGGCGCTGGCGATCAGCTCGACGAACATTCGTAAGCGAGTTGCCCGCGGCATGAGCGTGCGCTACCTTACGAGCGAGTCCGTGCTCGGCTACATTCGCAAACGCAGGCTATATGCCGAATTGGGCCAAGAAGATTTTGAGTGATGGGGGTCTACGTTGTCGGTAGAGGATCAGTTTGAGGGCGATGAGCGCGCGCTGCTCAAGCGCATTCAAGAGCTGCTCGATGTTCGCATGAAGGATAAGCGCAAGCGCTATGTGCATTCGCTGGGTGTTGCCGAGACCGCACTTCATCTGGCCGAGGTCTACGGCGTTGACCGCTTTGATGCCGCTGCTGCCGGTCTGATCCACGACTGGGACAAAGTGCTCTCCGACGACGAGCTGGTTACGCGCGCTCTGCATTACGGCATTAAGATTGCCGGCTCTCCTTCCGCCGCGACGCCGCTTTTGCATGGTCCTGTTGCCGCCTATGAGCTTCCGCAGCTTTTCCCCGAGTTGTCGCCGGCCGTTTTCCAGGCTGTCGACCGTCACACCGTGGGTGCCTGCGACATGACGCCGCTCGATATGGTGGTCTTTGTGGCCGATGCCATCGAGCCCAACCGCCACGGCGACTATGCGCATGCGCTGCGCAAGATGGTGGGGGAGTCGACGCTCGACGAGTTGTTCTTCTCCTGTTTTGCGCAGGGTTTGGTCTATGTGATCCAGTCCGGGCGCTATCTTTATCCCACGGCTATTACGATTTACAACCATTACGCCCAGCTGCGCTAGCTCGGGTGTGTCTAGAAAGAGGTATTCCATGGCCGACGAGACCATGACTGACGAGCAGATTCTTGAGAACGTGGAGCACAAGAGCTTCGCCGCCACGTCCGACCGCACCGCCGCCTCGCTGTCCGCGAGCGGTGTCGCCGCCGAGGATGTCGCCCGCGCCGCTGCGCAGGCCGCCTACGACAAGAAGGGCGAGGACGTTCAGGTGCTCGACCTGACCGAGCTTTCCGACGTATGCGACTACTTTGTGCTTGCCACCGGTACCAACAACCGCCAGGTCGATTCTATCGTCGACGAGATCGAGGAGAAGGTCGCCGAGGCTTGCGGCGAGCATCCGTTCTCCATCGAGGGCCGCGAGCAGAAGACCTGGATGCTCATGGACTACGGTTCGGTTGTCGTCCACGTCTTCACTCCCGAAGCCCGCGACTTCTACCGCCTCGAGAAGCTCTGGGGCGACGCTCCCCAGCTTCCCCTCGACCTCCTCTAGGAGCTCATTTGGGACGGGGCTATTTAGCTACCTTCTATCGTTCGCCGGGCAGTTGCACCATTCGCAGCTGCCCGGCTTTCTTTTTACCTTAGGGACTAATCGTCGAAGCGGGATTGGCGGCCGAAGGATAGGGCGGTGTCGCCGAACTTGTCTCGGACGGCGTCGATAGCGACCGAGAGGTCGCGACGGTCGCTCGATTGGGCTCCGCGGTCGTCGACTTCGCAGAACAGGTCGGTTTGGATCCCGCCTTGGTGGTCGAAGTCGCTCATGCCGATGCCCGCCAGGCGCACATGCATGCCTTCCTGCCAGATGTTGTCGAGCAGATCGAGCGCTACGGCAACAAAGATATTCTCGTCATCGGTGGGGTGTGGAAGTCGACGCTGCGCCGTACGTCCGCTTCCATACGAATACTTAAGCTTGAGCGTTACCGTGGCACCCGTCAGCCCCTGACGGCGCAGACGGCGTCCCACTGACTCTCCCAACAGTGCAATCGCCGCCTCAATATCCCTACGCTCAGTCAAATCTTTCGCAAAGGTGCGTTCATTGCTGACCGACTTGACCTCGCGCTCTTCGTCGAGACTCGTGACTTCAGAGATTTCGAGTCCCAGCGCACGCTGGCGCATGCGTTCGCCGTTGACGCCAAAAATAGAGGCCAGTGTGGACTCAGGCGCGCGCGAAAGCTCGCCGAGGGTGTAGATGCGCATGCGGCGCAGTCGCTCCTCGGCCGAGCGTCCGATGCCGCTCATGGCAGATACCGGCAGCGCGGCCAAAAAGCGCTGCTCGGTTCCGGGGCGCACGATGGTCAGCCCAAACGGCTTATCCCGCTCGCTTGCGATCTTTGCGACCGTCTTGTTGCAGCCCACGCCAATGGAGCAGGTCACTCCCAGCCCTGCCACGCGGTCGCTTATACGTCGCGCAACCAGCAGCGGGTCTTCGGGCGCAAAGCGACCCGGTGTGATATCGATAAAGGCTTCGTCGATGGATACGCGTTCAACGCGCGGGGTCTCGTCAGCGAGAATTGCCATGACCTGCGCGCTGACCTCACGATAGCGATCAAAATGCCCATGCGTCCAAATGGCTTGCGGGCACAAGCGCTGCGCCTCGGCCGAGGCCATGGCAGAGTGCACGCCAAAGCGACGTGCCTCATATGAACACGTGGACACGACGCCACGCGAATCGGCGTCTCCGCCCACGATGAGCGGTTTTCCGCGCCATTCGGGATGGTCGAGCATCTCCACGCTCGCAAAAAACGCATCGAGGTCCATGAGGCCCACCGCCGGACCCGTCCAGGGAGGCGGCGTGACGCCCATGGCATCCTCATAACCGTATGTATGTTCGCGTCTTTCCATGTCATGAGTATACCGCGCAGCTCATGTGGGGTGCGTGTATGTGCTTGCAAATCCCGAATTCTTGTCTAAGATATGGATTTGCCCTCGACTACACCGAAGAAGTTGGTCTCACGGACTTCACCTGCCCGCGTCGATGGCGTATTATGTTCAACTGTTTGTTTGTAGTTGCAGCCTAAAGCTGCTTGGTTGGAGGAGTTTCCTTTGGCAGTCAAGATTCGCCTTGCTCGTCACGGCGCTAAGAAGCGTCCGTACTACCGTGTCGTCGTCGCCGATTCCCGCGCCCCGCGTGACGGTCGTATCATCGAGGAGGTTGGCCGCTACAACCCGATGGCCGCCCCCAAGACCATCAACCTCGACCTCGAGAAGATCGCCGACTGGCAGTCCAAGGGCGCTCAGCTCACCGACGCCGTCGCCGCTCTGGTCAAGGCCGCCAACGAGGGCGAGAAGACCGAGACCGTCGTCAAGAAGTCCAAGAAGCAGCTCGCCAAAGAGGCCGAGGCCGCTAAGGCTGCCGCTGAGGCCGCTGAGGGCGCCGAGGAGTAAATCGTGCCTGAGGTTGACGCTGCACAGCTCGAGGGTGAGGCAATGCTCTCAGATCGCATCGCCGATCTCGTCGAATATCTCGTTGTTCAGATCGTCGACGACCCGGATTCCGTGAGCCTTGAGGTCATCGATGGTGACGACGCCTCTACGATTGAGGTTTCGGTCGCCGAAGATGACGTCGCTAAGGTCATCGGCCGTCGTGGCCGTACCATCAAGGCCATTCGCACGCTCGCCCGTGCACTGGCCGCTCGCCTCGACACTGCTGTCGAGGTAGAGGTTCTGGGCTAGGACCTTGGGGTCCCAGTACAAAAACATCGCCCGTGTGGTCAAGCCGCACGGAAGAAAGGGGGAGGTCCTCGCGCAGCCGCTGCGGGGGCTTCCTTCTGTATTAGAGCCTGGTATGCGCGTCGCCCTGACGCCGCCGGCGCTCAAGCGCGACCGCTTTTGCACGGTCGTGTCCGTCACCGATACGGGCGATGGCGATCTGGTCTCGTTTGAGGGCATTGACGACTTGACGGCTGCCGAGGGCATCACGGGATGCTACGTGCTGGCAAATCGTGACGATTTTGAGCTCGATTCGCTCGACGCTGCCTATACCGACCTGATGGGTCGCGAGGTGGTCGACGAGCGCTTCGGTTCGCTCGGCACGATCGTCGAGATCATGTCGACGCCCGCGAACGATGTTTGGGTTGTCGAGGGCGATCGGTACGGCGAGGTACTGATTCCCGTGATCGAGCAGGTTGTGCTCGATCTTCCCGACACAGGAACAATTTCCGTCCACGTTATGGACGGCCTGATCGATATGGACAAGTAGGGAGGACAACATGCTGATCGAGACCCTTTCGGTCTTTCCCGAGATGTTTGAGCCCGTTATGTCCACATCGATTTTGGGCCGCGCCCGCAAGGCCGGCCTTTTTGATTTTAAGGCGTATAACCTGCGCGACTGGACGCACGACCGCCATCGTACCGTCGATGACGAGCCGTACGGCGGCGGGCAGGGCATGCTCATGAAGGTCGAGCCTATCGCAGAGGCCATCGAGGCCATTAGTGCGGAGGGTCCCAAGCCGACGGTGGTGTTCTTCACCCCGTGCGGCGAGCCCTTTACGCAGCATGTGGCCGAGCGCCTGCTCAAAAGCGAGCGCCTGCTGTTTGTGTGCAGCCGTTACGAGGGCGTCGACGAGCGCGCGTATGCGTATGCCGACGAGCGCCTGTCGATCGGCGATTACGTGCTCACGGGCGGCGAGCTGCCCGCTATGGTCGTTGCCGACGCTGTCGTGCGCCTGATTCCCGGCGCCCTTGGTGACGAGATGAGCAACGTCGACGAGTCGTTCTCAACCGCCGAGGACGGAGGCCTGCTCGAGTACGCGCAGTACACCCGTCCTGCCGAGTTCAACGGCGAGGGCGTGCCGCCGGTGCTCGTGAGCGGCGATCACGCCAAGGTCGATGCCTGGCGTCGCAAGAACGCCATCGAGCGCACCTGCCGCTGGCGTCCCGACCTGATCGAGACTGCGCGGCTCACGCCCCAGGAGCGCGCTTACGCGCAGGAGATCCTTGACGCTTCGTATTCGCAGAGCGAGGAGTGAGTATGGTTCCTACGCAACATTCCGCGTTGAGGGGCGCTTTTGAGTGGATCGCGGTCATCGCGATCGCGCTTGTGGCCACCTTTCTGATCCGCACCTTTGTGGTCGAGCCCTTTGTGGTGCCCACCGGCTCTATGGAGGACACAATCGAGATTGGCGACCAGATCCTGGCGCAAAAGGTGAGCCTCGAGCTCGGTCAGCCCGTCAAGCAGGGCGATATCGTGGTGTTTCACAACCCCGATGGCACCTCTGAGCATGATGTTCTTGTCAAACGCGTTATTGCCACGGCCGGCCAGACGGTCGAACTGCAGGACGGCAAGGTGGTCGTTGACGGCCAAGCGCTCGACGAGGACTATACGGCGGGCATGAGCTGGCCGCTTTCGGTCCAAGCGCCCGGCGCCCAAGTGAGCTATCCCTACACCGTCCCCGACGGGTGTGTGTGGGTGATGGGCGACAACCGAGAGAACTCAGCCGACTCCCGCTATTTTGGGCCGGTCGACCGCTCCGATTTAATGGCCGTGGCACTCGTTCGCTACTGGCCGCTCAACCGCATCGGCGCTATCGACTAAAAACCGCTATAGTACAGTACCTAACCGTGTAATCGTTTCGACGAGGGGATATTAGAGGCATGAACGCTTCATCGCTTTCCTTCCAAGACATCATCCTGCGCCTCCAGCAGTACTGGGGCGAGCAGGGCTGCGTCATTATGCAGCCCTATGACTCCGAGGTCGGTGCCGGTACCTTCCATACCGCGACCACGCTGCGCTCGCTCGGTCCCGCCGAGTGGCGCACCTGCTATGCTCAACCTTGCCGCCGTCCCGCCGACGGCCGCTACGGCGAGAACCCTAACCGCATGCAGCACTACTATCAGTTCCAGGTGCTCATCAAGCCGTCGCCGGTCAACGCCCAGGAGCTCTACCTGGGTTCGCTGGCCGCCATTGGCCTGGACCCCAACGACCATGACGTCCGCTTTGTCGAGGACGACTGGGAGAGCCCGACCCTGGGCGCCTGGGGCCTTGGCTGGGAGGTCTGGCTCAACGGCATGGAGGTCACGCAGTTTACGTACTTCCAGCAGGTGGGCGGTATCGAGGTCGACCCCGTGCCCGTCGAGATTACCTATGGCCTGGAGCGTATCGCCATGTACGCCCAGGGCGTCAACTCGGTCTACGATCTGGTGTGGAGCTACCTGCCCGACGGCACGCCCATGACCTACGGCGACGTGTTCCTCGAGAACGAGCGCGAGTTCAGTGCCTATAACTTTGAGGTTGCCAACGTCGAGATGATGCGTCAGAAGTTTGACGACTACGAGGCCGAGTGCCATTCCTGCCTGGAGCGCAAGCTGCCGCTGCCCGCATACGACTGCGTCATGAAGTGCAGTCACGCCTTTAACCTGCTCGATGCCCGCGGCGCCCTGTCCGCGGTCGAGCGTGCCAACTACATCCTGCGCGTCCGCGCCGTCGCCAAGGCGTGCTGCGAGGCCTACATGGCCGAGGTCGCCGGAGTGAACGAGAATGCCGACCAGGAAGGCGAGGTGGCGTAAGCCATGGCAGACGCTAAGGATTTCCTGTTTGAGATCGGTACGGAGGAAATGCCCTCCGCGCCGCTGAACAATGCCGTCAAGCAGCTTGGCACCATGATCGCCAAGGGTTTAGACGATGCAGGCCTGGCCCACGGCGAGGTCCGCGTGATCTCGAGCCCGCGTCGCCTGGCTGCGCTCGTTGCCGACGTCGCCACCGCGACCGATGAGGTTCACGAGGTCAAGCGCGGTCCCGCGGCCAACATCGCCTTCGACGCCGATGGCAACGCCACCAAGGCCGCCCAGGGCTTTGCCCGCAAGTGTGGTGTGGCTGCCGAGGATCTGGTCTGTCGCGAGGACACCGACGGCCGCGAGTACGTCTTTGCCGAGAAGAATATTCCTTCCGCACCGGCTACGCCGATTCTGACCGCTCTGTGCGAGAAGACCATCGCCGGCCTGCAGTGGCCCAACTACCGCTCTCAGCGCTGGGGTCACGAGCACGCCACCTTCGTGCGCCCGGTCCGTTGGATCTGCTGCCTTCTGGGCGAGGACGTTGTGCCCGTGTCGTTTGCCGACGTGACGAGCGGCAATACCACGCGCGGCCATCGCGTGCTTGGCCCCGGTGACCACGTTGTCGCTAGCCCCGCCGCCTACGAGCAGGTGCTCGAGGACGCCGGCGTGCTCTCTGCCGAGCGCCGTCGCGAGGCGATTCTCGCCGGTATCGCCGAGGTCGAGGCTGCCCGTCCCGGCTGCCATGTCGATACGCCCAAGAAGGTCTTCGAGGAGGTTATCAACCTCTGCGAGTGGCCGACGGTGCTCGTCGGTACCTTCGATGAGGAGTTCCTCAAGGTCCCGCACGAGATCATCTGCGAGTCCATGCTCACCAACCAGCGCTACTTCCCGATCTATGACGGCGAGGGCAAGCTGACGCGTGAGTTCGTGGTCGTCTCCAACAGCAAGCCCGAGAATGCCGAGCGCGTGATCGACGGCAACGAGCGCGTCGTGCGCGCCCGTCTGGACGACGCCAAGTTCTTCTACGAGGAGGACCTGAAGATCTCCCTCGACGAGTTCCGTGAGCGTCTGGCCAAGGTTGCCTTCCAGGAGAAGCTCGGTAGCGTGCTCGCCAAGTCCGAGCGCATCGAGCAGCTCGCGCTCGCTATCGCCCGCGAGGCTCACCTGGGCGCCCATCTTGCCGCCGACGCTGCTCGCGCCGCACACCTGTGCAAGGCAGACCTGGTGTCCAACGCCGTCGTCGAGTTCACGAGCCAGCAGGGCGTGATGGGCGGTTATTACGCGACCGCGATGGGGGAGAACGACGAGGTCGCCCATGCTATTCGCGATCACTATCGTCCCCGTTTTGCCGGTGACGAGCTGCCCGAGGGCACCGCTGGCTGCATCGTGGCCTGCGCCGACAAGCTCGATACCATTGCCGGTATCTTTGCCATCGGCGAGCCCCCGACCGGCTCCTCCGACCCCTACGCGCTGCGTCGTGCCGCTATCGGCATTATCAACATCCTGCGCGACCGTCTGCCGATCGACCCCACGTCGCTCATCGACTTTGCCCTCGAGCTCTACAGTGAGCAGGGCATTGAGTTCGACGCCGCCGAGGTCGCCCAGCAGGTTCGTGACTTTTTCCATGGCCGCCTGGTGAGCATGGCCCGCGACGAAAAGATTCCGGCCGATACCGTTGCCGCCGTCTCCGCGGTGCACATCATCGCCCCGTCCGTCTTCTTCGCCCGCTGCGCCGCCCTCGACGAGGCCCGCAAGAATGATGCCGAGACCTTTGACAACCTGGCGACCGCCTATGCCCGTGCCGCGCACATCTCCAAGCCCGAGCTGGGTGCGGAGTATGACCGCAGCCTGATGGGCGAGGTCGAGCTCGCGCTCGCCGACGCCTCCGAGGCTGCTCAGACCGCTGTCGATGCCGCCCTTGCTGCCGAGGACTACCCGGCCGCATTTGCCGCCCTCGCCGCCCTGCGCGCGCCCATCGACCGTTTCTTCGATGAGGTCATGGTCATGGACAAGGACGAGCAGCTTCGCGATAATCGCCTTAAGCTGCTCAACCGCTTCGAGGCCGTTTTCTCCGGCATCGCCAACATCGGTGAGCTTGCCCGCAAAAAGTAAGCCAGCCTGCGCATAAGCGCAAAAGGAGCCCCGCATGGATTGCCCGGTCACCGCTCGTCCCACCGTTATCGTTATCTCCGACTCGCTCGGCGATACCGCTTGTGAGGTGGTGCTTGCGGCGTCCGGGCAATTTGATGAAGGGGCTTTTCGCGTTTTGCGCCTGCCCAAGGTGACCTCCGTGGAGCAGGTCAAGTCATTTGTGGGGCCGCGCGTCGATGCCGACCATCGCGATGTCGCCGTGTTCCATACCATTGTCGATCCGGCGCTTCGCGCCCGCGTGCTCGATTACCTGGGTATGCTGCATATCCGTTCGGTCGACCTGATCGGCCCGACGCTTGCCGTGCTGTCGTCGCTCATCGGTGTGCCGCCCAAGTGCGTTGCGGGCGTGATTCACAAGACCGATGACCGCTATTTCCATCGTATCGAGGCCATGGAGTATTTCGTTGAGCACGATGACGGGCGCGGTTGCGACGATCTGTCGGGTGCCGATATCGTGCTGCTGGGTGTGTCGCGTACATCCAAGACGCCGCTGTCGATGTATTTAGCCTATCAGGGCTACAAGGTCGCCAATGTCCCACTGGCGCATGGCATGGAGCCGCCGAAGTCGATTTACGAGGTTGACCCGATGCGGTTGTTTGGTCTGATCTCGACCGTCGATGTGATTTCCGTAATTCGCGATAGTCGCTTGGGCGATGACTACGCCCGTGCCGTTGCCGGCTCCTATGCCGAGCCCGAGAGTGTGCGCAGCGAGCTTGAGGAAGCCCGTGCCCTCATGAAGCGCCTAGGCTGCTTTGTGGTGCGTACCGATGGCAAGGCCATCGAGGAAAGCGCTGCCGAGATCATTAGCCACTTGGAGGAAATCCAAGATGCCCGTGCCCGCCGCGCCGCCCGCCGAGCCCAGCAAAGCTAGCTTATTGGGGTAGCTAAAAATGCCCGTCTCTAAAAGACTACCTAAAAATAATGCACGATATTGGTAAAGCGATTTAGCAATAAACTAGCATTTGACCTGCAAGCATCTTGCATTGGTATCTTCATAAGGTAACCAATTTTACCTACCGTTTACCGCCATATTTACCACGTTTACCAACCCCCGCGCCCTCTGCGCAAGCCCGCCCAAAACCCGCCGTATAGTACCCTCACGGCTCGCATTCGGCGGGTCGATTCGTTACCACGGTCGTGCGCGTAAGTGCATGGAAGGGGAAGTATCGTGAGCGATTGCAAGAGGGTTTACCGTTTTGGAACCGACGCCCAGGGCACCTGTGTCACTGAGGGCGACAAATCCATGAACTTCGTGCTTGGCGGCAAAGGCGCAAACCTTGCCGAGATGAGCCGCATCGGTCTGCCGGTTCCCGGTGGCTTTACCATTACCTGCCAGACTTGCGTCGAGTACTCCGGTGCCGGCAATGTGTGGCCCGAGGGCGCACTCGATGAGATCGTTGCCGCTGAGGCCGACCTCGAGGCCCGCTGCGGCAAAAAGCTCGGCGATGCCTCCGATCCGCTGCTCGTGTCGGTTCGCTCGGGCGCTCCGTTCTCCATGCCCGGCATGATGGACACGGTCCTCAACCTGGGCCTCAACGACGATTCCGTCCGGGGCCTTATCGCCCAGACGCAAAACCCGCGTTTTGCCTGGGACAGCTACCGTCGCTTTATCCAGATGTTCTCCAACGTCGTCATGGGCGTCGACGCCGACCTATTCGAGAACGCCCTGACCCAGGCCCGCCTGGTCGCCGGCGTTCGTGTCGATTCCGAGCTTTCGGCCGAGGACCTGCAGGAGCTCGTCGAGACCTTTAAGGGCATCTTCTCCGAGAACGTCGAGGCGACCCTGTATCCCGAGCTCGAGGTCGCCGACGGTAAGCCCGTTTTCCCGCACGATCCGGAGCTCCAGCTGCGCCTTGCCATCCAGGCCGTCTTTGGCAGCTGGATGAACGAGCGCGCCTGCATCTACCGCAAGCAGCACGGCATTTCCGACGAGCTCGGCACCGCCGTCAACGTCCAGGCCATGGCCTTTGGCAACAAGGGCGAGACCTCTGCGACCGGCGTCGCCTTTACGCGCAACCCGGCCGACGGCACCAAGGAGTTCTATGGCGACTTTTTGGTGAATGCCCAGGGCGAGGACGTCGTCGCCGGCATCCGAAACACCGAGCCCATCGCCGACCTCAAGACCACCTCGGGCCTCGAGTCCGCAGGCGAGGAGCTCGAGCGCGTGTTCCTGACGCTCGAGGATCATTACCGCGATATGTGCGATATCGAGTTTACCATCGAGCAGGGCAAGCTCTGGATGCTCCAGACCCGCGTGGGCAAGCGCACCGCCACTGCCGCCCTGCGCATTGCTATCGAAATGGTCGAGGAGGGCCTCATCACCCGCGAGGAGGCTGTGAGCCGCATCGATCCCGCGCAGCTCGACCAGCTCCTGCACCCGCAGTTCGACGCCTCCAAGAAGTACGAGGCCCTGGCCAGCGGCCTTAACGCCAGCCCTGGTGCCGCCGTGGGCGAGGTCGTGTTCTCGAGTGATGACGCCGTCGCGCGCGCCAACGAGGGCCACAAGGTCATTCTGGTCCGCTGGGAGACCAACCCCGACGACCTGAAGGGCATGGTCGCCGCCGAGGGTATCTTGACGAGCCACGGTGGCAAGACGAGCCATGCCGCCGTTATCGCCCGCGGCATGGGTACGCCCTGCGTTTGCGGCGTTGAGCGCTTCCACATTGACGCGGCAGAGAAGGTCGTGCGCATCGAGGGCAGCGACCGCGTGCTGCGCGAGGGCGATGTCATCTCCATCGACGGCACCCAGGGTATCGTCGTCGACGGCGCGGTTGACCTGGTCTCTGCAGAGCTCACCGGCGACCTGGACACCATCCTGTCTTGGGCCGATGAGATCCGTTTGGACGAGACCGACGGTCACGCCAACCACGTGCGCGTCAACGCCGACAACCCCGAGGATGCCGAGCTCGCGCTCGAGTTTGGCGCCGAGGCCATCGGTCTATGCCGCACCGAGCACATGTTCCTGGGCGATCGCAAGAACATCATCCAGAGCTTTATCCTGTCTGACGATGAGGCCGTGAAGCAGCAGGCCCTGGCCGACTTGCTCAAGGTTCAGACCGAGGACTTCCTGGCGATGTTCAAGACCATGTCCGGTCGCGATGTGGTCGTCCGCCTGCTCGATCCGCCGCTTCATGAGTTCCTGGATAATCCTCGCGAGCTCGAGGTCGCCATCACCAAGAAGGAGGCCGCCGGCGCTCCCGAGGAGGAGCTCACTGCCCTGCGCGCCCGCCTGCGTCGCATCGACGGCATGGTCGAGTCCAACCCCATGCTGGGCTTGCGCGGCGTGCGCCTGTCCGTCGTCTTTGGCGATCTGCCGCTCATGCAGGTTCGCGCCGTCGCCACGGCCGCTGCCCGCCTTATCAAGGAGGGTGTCGACCCGCGCCCCGAGATCATGGTTCCGCTCGTTTCCATCACGGCCGAGCATGTCCAGACCCGCGAGGTCATTGAGCGCGTAATCGCCGAGGTTTCCGCCGAAGAGGGCGTCGGGCTCAATATTCCCGTGGGCACGATGCTCGAGCTGCCGCGTGCCTGCATGGTCGCTGACGAGATCGCCCATCATGCCGACTTCTTCTGCTTTGGCACCAACGACCTCACCCAGACGACCTTTGGCTTCTCGCGCGATGACGCCGAGGCCAAGTTCATCCCGCTGTACATGCATAAAAAGATCCTGAAAGACAACCCCTTCGAGACCATCGACGCGGCGGTGCTGGAGCTCGTGCGCCTGGCCGTCGAGAAGGGCCGCGCCACCAATCCCGACATGCACTTTGGCGTGTGCGGCGAGCACGGCGGCGACCCCAAGTCCATCAAGGGCCTGTTTAACGTGGCCGACGTGGACTACGTGTCCTGCTCGCCCTATCGCGTGCCCCTCGCGCGCCTGGCTGCCGCTCAGGCCAAGCTCGAGGCCAAGCGCAACGCCTAGCCCCCTGCGCATCGACGCCTAGCGTAGCGCCCCTTCATGCCGCCCGTCTCATTCGTGAGGCGGGCGGTTATCATGTGCGGGTTTTGTCTTTTTGTCTGCGTAAAAAATTGTTCTTGCAGCAGAAACCCGCGCGTGTATACTCGAATACGTTTGTTCAACTACGTGCCGGCCAAGATGGTACGGCACCTCTAGAAGAGTAAGGAATTGCACATGGATTACATCCGCGCAATCGAGCGTCAGCAGATCCGCGAGGACATTCCTCAGGTTCGCGTCGCCGACAACGTCAAGGTTCACTACCGCATTAAGGAAGGCGACCGCGAGCGCATCCAGGTCTTCCAGGGTGACGTCATCCGCATGGCCGGCGCCGGTGCCCGCGAGACCTTCACCGTCCGCAAGATGTCCTTCGGTGTCGGTGTTGAGCGTACCTTCCCGCTTCACAGCCCCAAGATCGCCAAGCTCGAGGTCGTTCGTCATGGTCGCGTCCGTCGCGCCAAGCTGTACTACCTCCGCGACAAGGTGGGCAAGGCTGCTCGCATCCCCGAGAAGCGCTAAGAAGATCGCAGCGTCTGTCCACTCGTTTGGACACAAGGGTCACCTTCGGGTGGCCCTTCTTTTTATCTGATTTGCATACAAGGAGGGCCTGGTATGGCCAATATGACGAGCTCGGTTTCGGCATCGCAGGTTGCCGGAGAGCTGGCGAGCGCAACGTTTGAGGAGATCCCCGCCCTCGTGGAGCATTATCGCGAGGACCCGCGCCAGCAGGTGATCAAGGCTTGCGAGCGTGCTCTTAAGCGCCATGCCAAGGAACTTGCCGAGCGCGAGCGCGTCAATGACATGTACGAGCTTATGCATGAGCTTGGCGGCAATGGGGTGGTCGTTGGTGTCGACGAGGTGGGTCGCGGATCGGTGGCCGGTCCTTTGACGGTATGCGCCGTCTGCCTTCCTATGGAGCCGCGCATCTGGGGCATCAACGATTCCAAAAAGCTCACGCCCGCGCGCCGCGAGCTGCTCTCGGTGAAGATAGCCGAGGTGGCGACGGCGATCGGTTTTTGCCATATCGCGCCTAAGGATATCGATGAGATGGGCATGGCCCGTGCTATCCGTACTGCCGTTGCGGGCGCCGTGGCCGATACGGGACTTGAACCCGACTGCGTCCTCATGGATGGCAACCCCTTGGGCGCCGTTCCTAACGAGCGCGATGTGGTGAAGGGTGATGCCAAAATCGCCTGCATCGCCGCGGCGTCCATCATGGCCAAGGTCACGCGTGACGAGATGATGGTCGAGTACGACGCCGAGTATCCCGAGTACCATCTGGCCGAGTCGAAGGGCTATGCAAGCCCCGAGCATATCGAGGCCATTCGCAAACATGGACTTTGTCCACTGCACCGCGTGAGCTTTTGCGGAAACTTTCTGCAGACTGAGCGCCTTTTCTAGGTCAATTGTGGAGACAGGGACCTCAGGGGTTTTATAAACCTGCTGGTAGCGGGCCGTATGCAACACCATTGCTGCGTACGGCCCGTTTTTTGACGGCATTTGGTCAGCTTTTGGTTTGCTTCCGGTACTTACCCGCATGAAAGGTGCCCTCATCATCGGGGCAATGCAGCGTGCGGGAAAGGAGACCCCATGAGTGCCGCAAGCAAAAAGAGCAAGACGCAGCAGCTCAAGGAGCGTTGGGAAAACGGCGATCTCGACTGCGGGGCGATGACGCCCGAGTTTATCAAGGGGCTCAGTCCCCGCGAGCTGGGCATGCTGGGCGAGCTGATCACCATCGACTACTTTAACGAGCGCGGCTACACCTTGCTGGAGCAGGGTTATCGTTGCACCGAGGGCGAGGCCGATCTGGTGCTGCTCGATGAGCTCGACGATGTCGTGGTGATGGCCGAGGTCAAGACCAGACGCGTCGCACTGGATTGCAGCACGCGGGTCTTTCCCGAGGAGGCCGTGGACGCCCAAAAGCAACGCCGCTACCGCCGCATCGCAAGTTGCTATCTCATGGATCATTATCCGCTCAAGGCGATTCGCTTCGATGCCGTGGGTGTCACCATTCGCGGCGGGCATATCGCTGAGATCGAGCATCAGTACAACGCGTTCGATTGGCAGGTGTCGTGATGGCGTTCGAGACGTTTGCCGTTCACGCGGCCTGCATCCGCGGCGTCGAGGCGATTCGCGTCACGGTCGAGGTCTCGCTTGCCGGTGGCGTTCCGGGCATCCAGATGCTCGGCATTCCGAGCATGGAGGTGATGGAGTCACGCGGTCGTATTCGCTGCGCGATGCGCTCCGCCGGGTTCGAGATCCCGCGCTCGGGCATTACGGTCAATCTGGCGCCTGGCGATATTCGCAAGACCGGTAGCGGCTTTGATCTGCCCATCGCCATCGCGGTATTGGCGGCCGATGGTCAGATTCCCCGCGACAACCTCGATCGTTGTCTTATCGCTGGTGAGCTTGGCTTGGACGGTACGGTGCTTCCTGTCAAGGGCGAGGTGGCGTTTCAGCTATTGGCGCGTGATATGGGGCTGTCCTTTATCGCCGGCAGGTCCGATCAGCATGTGCCGCTTGCGGGCGTGGATTGTGGATTCATCGATCATTTGTCTCAGCTTGCCCATGGCATGGGCGATGCCGCGCGGCACTACTTGGATTCTGAAGTGCTCGAGGCGACCTTTGAGCCCGAGCTCGACTATGCCGACGTACTGGGGCAGGAGGTCGCCAAGCGCGGCATGGCGCTTGCGGCGGCAGGAGAACTCGGCTTGCTCATGATCGGGTCCCCGGGATCGGGCAAGACGATGCTCGCGCGTCGTATGACCGGCATCCTGCCCGAGCTTTCCGTTGAGGATCAACAGGAGGCGCTGTGCATCCATTCGGTTTTGGGTGAGAACATTGATGGCTTGTTGGCAGGGCACCGGCCCTTCCGCAGTCCCCATCACAGTATTTCGACCGCAGGTCTTATCGGCGGTGGGCGCCCGGTGCACCCGGGTGAGATCAGCCTTGCTCATGGCGGCGTGCTCTTTTTGGACGAGCTTGCTGAGTTTCCCACGGGTGTGCTGCAGACGCTGCGTCAGCCCATCGAACGCGGCTACGTCAGGATCGTACGCGTCGACGGGGCTTTTACCTTCCCGTCGCGCTTTCAGCTGCTGGCTGCGAGCAATCCCTGCCCCTGCGGCTTTTTGGGCGATCGTGAGGTGCCATGCCGCTGCTCGGCGGCGATGGTCGAGCGCTATCGGTCTAAACTGCGCGGTCCTTTGGCCGACCGTATCGACATGATGATCGATGTGACCCGTCCCGACCCTCAGGTGATTATCGAGGGCGCGGAGGGTATGTCGTCAGCTGAGTTACGTGACTACGTTGTGCGCGGTCGCGCTTTTCGCGCTTGGCGCGAATCCCGTATGGACGATGCTGATGCCGAGGCCGAGGATGACGAGACACGGTCCATTGACGGCGTCGTTTCGACCTTTGAGCTCGATGATGCGGCGGAGAAGTGTGTGCTCGGCCTGTCGAAGCGCACGCATCTCACGGGCCGCGGCATCGTGCGCCTGGTGCGTATCGCGCGTACCATCGCCGACGTCGCCGAGAGCGAGCAAGTGGCGCAGGACCACGTGCTCGAGGCGGCGATGTACCAGGGAAGGAGGGACCAATGATGGCCGAGGGGACCTTCGAGCTGCATCCAGGTGACGCGTTGTATCCCGAGACCGTTTTGGAGCTTTCTGATGTACCCCAGACACTCTATGTGCGCGGCAACCCCGAGGTGCTTTCGACGCCCGCGCTCTCCATCATCGGCGCGCGCAAGGCCTCTCCGTATGGTCTTGCCGTGGCAGAGCTTGCGGCAAAGGTTGCGGTCGAGGCGGGCGTGACGGTAGTTTCGGGCGGCGCGGTCGGTTGTGACCAGGCCTCGGGTTGGGCTGCGGTCAATGCCGGCGGCAAACACGTCGTGGTGCTGGGGACGGGCGCCGACGTGGTCTACCCGCGTTCGAGCGCGGGGCTTATTACGCGCACGCTCGATACGGGTGGCGCGGTCGTGTCGATCTCTCCGTGGGGCATGGGTCCGCGCAAGTTTGCCTTTCCGCGCCGCAATCGCGTAATCGCGGCCCTGTCGCAAGCCCTCTTTGTATCCGAGGCGGGTATGCCTTCCGGGACGTTTTCTACAGCCGAGGCTGCTATGGATTTGGGGCGAGAACTTCTTGCCGTGCCAGGGTCGATCCTATCGCCCGAGTCGCGTGGCACGAATTACCTCATTGCGAACGGTGCCTGCTGCATCATCGACGAGGAATCTATCGAGATGGCTATTTCACGCATCTACGGCACCCTGCGCTACTCGCGCCCCGATGCTCCCGGCATTGCCGACCTGGATCAAACACAGCAGACCGTGATGCATGCGCTCATCGCCTCTCCGCTCAAGGTCGACGACATCGCGGCGCTCGTCTCGCTCGATGCCGTCGGCGTACTCAAACTCCTGGGTTCGCTTGAGCTCGAGGGTCTTATCGAGCGCATGATGGATGGAAGGTATGCGCCCTCCAAGTTTGCCCTTCACGCTCAGACACCCTTCGGTCACAATGGAAAACATGTCAATTAGAAAGGTGTTTGCAGATGCTGTTTGATCAGGTGACGGTTATCGGTGGCGGTCTGGCGGGTTCGGAGTGCGCGATTCAGCTGGCAGATCGCGGGTTCGCCGTAAGGCTGTGCGAGATGCGCCCCCAGGTTAGCTCCCCGGCCCACCATACCGATCACCTGGCAGAGCTCGTCTGTTCCAATTCGTTTAAGTCGACCCGTCCGGATTCCGCGGCTGGATTGCTGAAGGCCGAGCTTGAGCGCATGGGTTCAGTCCTGCTCGATTGCGCCCATCGCGCCGCTGTTCCCGCCGGTGGCGCCTTGGCGGTCGACCGCGTCAAGTTTTCCGAGTTTGTCGAGGCCGAGGTTGCCGCTCGTCCCAATATCGAGATCATTCACGGCGAGGTCACGCAGATTCCCGAAGGTCACGTGGTCATTGCCGCAGGCCCCTTGTGCTCGCCGGCGCTGAGCGAAGAGGTCATGAAGCTCGTCGGTGGCGACGCCCTTGCGTTCTTCGATGCCGCGGCGCCGATCGTCGATGCCTCCACGCTCGATATGGACGTGCTGTTCTCGCAGTCGCGCTACGAGGAGCAGGGGAGCGGCGACTATCTCAACGCTCCGCTCAATAAGGAGGAGTACGAGGCCTTTATCGAGGCGCTTACCACGGCCGACCGCGTGGTGCTCAAGGACTTTGAGGGCGGCGATCTGTTCCAGGCCTGCCAGCCTGCCGAGGAAGTTGCGCGCACCGGCAAGGACGCCATTCGCTTTGGCGCCATGAAGCCTGTCGGCCTCACCGATCCGCGAACCGGTCGTCGTCCCTGGGCGGCGATTCAGCTGCGTGCCGAGAATAAGGAGAAGACCGCCTATAACCTGGTGGGCTTCCAGACCAACTTGACCTTTGGCGAGCAGAAGCGCGTCTTCCATATGGTGCCGGGCCTGGAGAACGCTGAGTTCTTCCGCTACGGTGTCATGCACCGTAATACCTTTGTCGACGCCCCGCACGTGCTCGATGGCACCTTTGCCGTGCCCGGCACCGGCGTGCGCCTGGCCGGTCAGATCACCGGCACCGAGGGGTACATGGAAGCCGTGGCGACGGGTCTGCTCGCGGCGCTCAACACCTATGCCGAGGCTATCGGGGCCGCGGGCGTCGAGCTGCCGCGTGTGGGCGCCCTGGGTGCGCTCGTGGGCTATGCGACCGATCCTGCCACCGTGGGCTATCAGCCTATGCATGTCAACTTTGGCCTGGTGCCGCCACTCGAGGATGGTAAGCGCCGCAGCAAGCGCGACCGCTACCAGGCCTATGCGGACCGTGCGCTCGAGGCCCTTGATGCCTATCTGGCCACTCGCCCCGATTTGTTTGGAGGCGACCGGTCATAGCCTTTGACCTGTACGACACCGTCGACTCGTTTATCGCCTATATCTCACGTGTCGAGGGACTTTCTCCCAACACGGTGACGGCCTATGGCTCGAGGCTGGAGCGTTTTGCTGCCTGGTGCGAGCGTGAGGATATAGATGCTTTCGCTGCCGACGTGCGCACCATTCGTCGCTATCTTGCCGAACTTTCGCGTGAGCAGGTGGCTCCCCGAACGCTTGCGGCACACCTGTCTGCCATTCGCTCGCTCTATCGGTGGATGGCTGCCGAGGGGGTCGTGGAGGGCGATGTGGTCTCGGCAATTTCCTCGCCCAAGCTCCCGCGCGATCTACCCGGTGTGCTGACGACCCAACAGGTGGAGGCGCTGCTCAAGACGCCTGATACCTCAACACCCGCGGGACTGCGCGATGCGGCGATGCTCGAGCTGCTCTATGCCTCGGGCGCCCGTATCTCTGAGCTCGCAGCACTCAATGTGGAGTCCATTGTGTGGTCCGAACGCACGCTGCGCCTGTGGGGCAAGGGGAGCAAAGAACGTATCGTCCCTCTGTATCGTCGCGCGCTCGAGGCGACGCGTCTCTATATTGAGGAGGGGCGGCCGGAGTTGCTCGCTCAGGCAAAGCGCCGTGACCCCACTACCGGGCCGCATCCGCTGCTTATATCGGCGCGCGGTAATCGCATGAGTGCCGCCATGCTCAGGCGGCGGTTCCATACTCTGGCGACACTCGCCGGCATTCCGGCCGACATCGCCCCGCATGCGATGCGCCATACCTTTGCGACCGACTTGCTCGAGGGCGGTGCGGACCTGCGCTCGGTTCAAGAGCTGCTGGGTCATGCGAGCCTGTCCACGACGCAGATCTACACGCACCTCACGCCCGATCGGCTCAAACGTGCCGTGGCTCAAGCCCATCCCCGAGGCGAATAGTGGCTGGGACGTCCCGCGCCGCACTCAGGTGTGTGGTTTTGATTGCGGGTTGGCACGAAGATGCATTCCTGCTATCATTCATCGGGTTGCTTCACGGCAACATGTTTTTATCACGCACGCGCGGCTACTTCATACCGTGGTGCCCGGGCTTTGGTAGCACATGTCCGGGTTGGTTTTGGAGGATGACCCCGCGCGGAGGCAAACCACAGGAGGTTTAACATGGCTACCAAGATTAATATCCGCACCCTGCTCGAGGCCGGCTGCCACTTCGGTCACCAGACCCGTCGCTGGAACCCCAAGATGAAGCCGTTCATCTTCGGTGAGCGCAACGGCATCTACATCCTCGACCTCAAGCAGACCATCCTCGACGCCGACCAGGCCTACACCTTCGTCAAGAACGTCGCCAAGGGTGGCAACGTGCTGTTCGTCGGCACCAAGAAGCAGGCTCAGGAGGCCGTCAAGAACGCTGCTGAGCGCGCTAATATGCCCTACATCAACCAGCGTTGGCTCGGCGGTATGCTGACCAACTTCGTCACCATCCGCTCCCGCATCAACCGCATGGAGGAGCTCGAGGCCATGGTCGAGGACGGCCGCATGGCAGTGCTCCCCAAGAAGGAGCAGGCTGTGCTCGGCAAGGAGCTCACCAAGCTCCAGACCAACCTCGGTGGCGCCCGCGACATGAAGGGTCTGCCCCAGGCTCTCTTCGTCATCGACACTAAGCGCGAGGAGAACGCCATCAAGGAGGCTCAGCGCCTGAACATCCCCGTCGTCGCTCTGATCGACACCAACTCCGATCCCGACGAGGTCGAGTACGGCATCCCCTGCAACGATGACGCTATCTCCGCTGTCACCCTTATGTGCGAGCTCATGGCTGACGCCTGCCTCGCTGGCTCCGGTAAGGAGCAGGTCTCCGAGGCCGAGATGGCCGCTGAGCCCAAGGCCGAGTAAATCAGTCTTAGTTAATTCTTTTTCATCTCTTTGAAAGGAACCACAATGGCCCAGATTACCGCCGCTATGGTCAAGCAGCTCCGCGAGATGACCGACTCCCCGATGATGGAGTGCAAGAAGGCTCTCGTCGAGGCTGACGGCGACATGGACGCCGCTGTCGACGTTCTGCGTAAGAACGGCCTTGCCAAGGCTGCCAAGAAGGCTGGCCGTGAGACCAACGAGGGCGCTGTCGCCGCGTTCGTCTCCGAGGATGGCAAGACCGGCGCTCTGCTCGAGCTCTCCTGCGAGACCGACTTCGTTGGCTCCAACGCCAAGTTCACCGGCTTTGCTTCTAAGGTCGCTGAGGTTGTCGCTACCACCGAGCCTGCTGACGTCGACGCTCTGCTCGAGAAGCCGATGGGCGAGGAGACCGTTTCCTCCGAGCTCACCGAGATGATTCACATCATGGGCGAGAACATGAAGATCTCCCGCTTCGCTGCCCGCAAGGCCGAGAACGGCGCGCTCGCTTCTTACATCCACATGGGTGGTAAGATCGGCGTCCTCGTCGAGTTCGCCTTCGAGAAGGCCGAGACCGCTCAGGCTGAGTCCTTCAAGACCTTCGCTCACGACGTTGCCCTTCAGGTTGCCGCCGTCGCCCCGATCTGCGCTACCCGCGATCAGGTTCCGGCCGAGACCGTCGAGCACGAGAAGCAGATCTACATGGCCCAGGCTGCCGAGTCCGGCAAGCCCGAGGCAATCCAGGAGAAGATGGCTGTTGGCCGTCTGGAGAAGTTCTACAAGCAGTCCGTGCTCACCGAGCAGGAGTTCATCAAGGACAGCTCCCTCACCATCAAGAAGTACGCTGAGCAGGTCTCCAAGGAGCTCGGCGACACCATTACCGTCGTTGCCTTTGACCGTCTGGTCCGTGGCGAGTAAATAAGCTCTTGTAGCTGGTAATGAGCAGGCTGTGGGTTTTACTCACAGCCTGCTTTTTCATGGCTCTTATCAGAGCCTTTGATATCATATTGAGAGTCTAATTAAAGGAGGATCGCTTTGTCCGACATCCGATATAAACGAGTGCTTCTTAAGCTTTCCGGCGAAGCGCTGATGGGCGACGGCCAATATGGCATCGACCCCAAGGTTACCGATCATCTTGCCAAGCAGGTCAAGGAGCTGCTCGCCGTTGGCCATGAGGTCGGCGTCGTTGTCGGCGGCGGCAATATTTTCCGCGGCATGGCAGGCGCTGCCGGTGGCATGGAGCGTGCTCAGGCCGACTACATGGGCATGCTCGCGACCGTTATGAACGCGCTCGCCCTGCAGGATGCTTTCGAGCATAACGACGTTCCCTGCCGTGTGATGAGCGCTATCCAGATGAACGAGATCTGCGAGCCCTATATTCGCCGTCGCGCCATCAACCACCTTTCCAAGGGCAACGTCGTTATTTTTGCCGCCGGTTCGGGCAATCCGTACTTTACGACCGACACCGCCGCGGCTCTTCGTGCGTGCGAGATCGGCGCCGAGATTCTGATTAAAGCCACCAAGGTTGACGGCATCTACGACAAGGATCCCGTCAAGTGCGCCGATGCCGTCCGTTTTGACAAGATTACCTATCACGAGGTTCTCGTTCGCGGTCTGCAGGTTATGGATTCCACAGCTACGGCCCTGTGCCAGGATAACCGTATGCCTATTTTGGTCCTCAACATCGATGGCGAGGACACCGTCAAGCGCGCGCTCGCGGGTGAGCCCGTCGGCACGCTCGTCTATCAGGAGGATTAAGCATGGCAGAGAACATCACCGCCCATATGGACAAGTCGCTCGAGTCCCTCAAGCATAACTTCTCCAAGGTCCGTACCGGTCGTGCCAACGCCAACATTCTGTCCGACATCACCGTCGATTATTACGGTGTCCCCACGCCGGTCACGCAGGTTGCCGCCGTCAAGACCCCCGAGGCTCACATGCTGCTCATCGAGCCGTGGGATAAGGCGCTCATCAATGCTATCGTCAAGGCCATCGGCGCTTCCGATCTGGGTATTACCCCCAACTCCGATGGCACCGTCGTTCGTCTTCCGTTCCCGGCTCCCACTGAGGAGCGCCGTCGCGAGCTCGTCAAAGAGTGCCGCGAGTACGCCGAGCAGGCCAAGGTGTCTATCCGTAACATCCGTCGCGACTTCAACAACAAGCTCGAGCGCGATGAGGAGCTCACCGAGGACGACGTACGTCGCGAGCAGGCCAAGGTCCAGAAGCATACCGATGAATATGTCGCCAAGGTCGAGGAGCTTCTGAAGGAAAAAGAAGCCGAGGTCATGGAGATCTAAGGTGCAATACGACGAGCATAAACTGGTCGAGTACTTTGCCGACGCCCCTGCGGGCGTCGGTTTTTCCGACCTTGACCTCAATAACATTCCGCACCATATCTCGTGCATCATGGACGGCAACGGTCGTTGGGCCACGTCGCGCGGTCTTGCACGCACCGAGGGCCACAAGGCGGGTATCGTCTCGCTGCGCGAGATCATTACCGCCTGCGTGCGCCTGGGCGTCGACGTGCTTTCGGCCTATGCATTTTCGACCGAAAACTGGAATCGACCGCAGCACGAAGTCAACGTTCTGATGCACCTGTTTGCCAAGACGTTTATCGACGAGCTGCCGCTTCTGAAGCGCGAAAATGTGCGCGTAGTCTTTTTGGGTGACATTTCCGCGCTGCCCAAGAAGACTCGCGACGTTTTTGAGCGCGGTCTTGCCGAGTGCGCCGATCACACCGGTATGACGCTGGCGCTTGCCGTCAACTACGGCGCGCGTGCCGAGATTACTCGCGCTGTCCGTCAGATCGCATCCGACGCTGCCGCCGGTAAGATCGATCCTGCCGCAATTGATGACGACATGGTGGCTTCCCACCTCTATACCGCCGGTCTTCCCGATCCCGAACTTGTGATTCGCACCTCTGGTGAGCTGCGCCTTTCGAACTATCTGCTGTGGCAGGTGGCTTATTCCGAATTCTACATCACCG
Source organism: uncultured bacterium (assembly GCA_905214945.1). Taxonomy (GTDB): domain Bacteria; phylum Actinomycetota; class Coriobacteriia; order Coriobacteriales; family Coriobacteriaceae; genus Collinsella. Next base: position 21,049 of record CAJMOC010000006.1, on the reverse strand, counting down.
ATACCTATTGGCCCGACTTTGATCGTTGGGGCCTTGTCGACGCCATTTTGGCCTATCAGGGCCGTGACCGTAGGTTTGGTGGACTGAGCAAGACCGAGGAGGCTTAATCGTGTCCGATCGTCCCAAGGCATCTGCTCCCAAGACGCCAGTTTCCGCGGCGCCTGCGCGCAAGGCTGCCACTGCGGGAGCGCCTGCAGCGAAGAGCGGCACCGGTTCGTGGCTGGCGGGCTTTATTACCCGTGCCGCCGCCGGTATCGTCTACGCCGTTGTCTTTATCCTGTGCCTGGTTTTGGGTATCGTGCCCACGGCCATCTTTGTTTCTGTCATGAGCGGTCTGTGCTGCTATGAGTTTTTCCGTATGACAAGGCTCGATGGCAAGATGGCTAACGAGCGCATGGGTATCGCTGCCGCCGTACTCTTTCCGCTGTCGGCGTTGGGCGATTCGATGTTGCTGAATGCCCTGCTTTTTGCCTTGATGCTCGCTGTGGGCATTTGGTATGTCTGGTCGCCGCGTACCCGCATCTCTGATGTGGCCGTGACGCTCATGGGTCCCATCTACACTGGCTTTATGCTGTCGGCTATCGTGCTGCTGCGCGATGCCGTGCCCGGTTTTGCCGGCGCCCTGCTTTCAGTGGGCGTTTGCGCGTCCCTTTGGGTCTCCGATTCGTTTGCCTACATCGTGGGTAGCCGTATCGGCAAGCACAAGATGGTTCCCAAGATCTCCCCCAAAAAGAGCTGGGAGGGGTTTGCCGGCGGCATCTTGGGCTCGGTTTTGATTTGGCTCATCCTGTGGGCGACGCACTTCTACAAGCTCAGCCTGCCCTATGCGCTGCTGTGCGGCGTGGTCGTGTCCATTCTGGGCGTTATCGGCGACCTTATCGAGTCGCGCATCAAGCGCGGTGTGGGCGTCAAGGATTCCGGCAACCTTATCCCGGGCCACGGCGGAATGCTCGATCGTAGCGATTCGCTTATCTTCGGTTGCATCACCGCACAGCTGTTGCTGATGATTGGAGGCGTGCTGTAATGTCCTTCCAGACGACGTATGGCCCCGATGGACGCCTTCGCGTTGCCATCCTGGGTTGTACGGGCTCTATCGGCACCCAGGCGCTCGATGTGTGCCGCCAGCATGCCGATCGCCTGCAGGTGACGGCGCTGTCCGTTAATTCCAGCACCTCGGAGCTCGTTGCCGCTGCCCGCGAGTTCTCGGTTCCGGCGGTTGCCGTTGCCGATGTCGCTCATGGCGATGACGCCGTGCTGCAGGAGTTGCCCGAGGGCACACAGCTCGGCGTTGGCGCGCAGGCGGTTTGCGAGCTCGCGCGTCGCGACGATGTCGACTGCGTGCTCGTCGCTATTGTGGGCGCCGCCGGTCTCGAGGCGAGCCATGCGGCCTTGACCTCGAATAAGCGCCTTGCCCTTGCCAACAAGGAGTCCCTCGTCGTCGGTGGCGACTTGCTTATGCCGTTGGCGCAACCGGGCCAGCTTATTCCGGTCGACTCTGAGCATTCCGCCATCTACCAGTGCTATCTGGGGGAGAACCCGCGCGAGGCCCACTGCATTTGGCTCACCTGCTCGGGCGGTCCGTTCTTTGGCCGCACGCGCGACGAGCTCGATCGCGTGACGCGTGCCGATGCCCTCGCGCATCCCACGTGGGCCATGGGTGCCAAGATCACCATTGACTCCGCCACCCTCATGAACAAGGGCCTGGAGCGCATTGAGGCCATGCATCTGTTTAACTGCGACCTCGATTTCATTAACGTGGTCGTGCAGCGTCAGTCCAAGATTCACTCTATGGTCGAGTTCGCCGACGGCTCCGTGATGGCGCATCTCGGTGCATCCGACATGCGTATTCCCATCCAGTTCGCGTTCTCGTATCCCGAGCGTTGGGATACTCCGGCGCCTCGTATCGATTTCCGCGAGCTGGGGCAGCTCACGTTTGATGCTGCCGACATGGATACCTTCCGCTGTCTGGCACTGGCCGAGCGTGCCGGCAAGACGGGTGGCACCATGCCGTGCGTGCTCAATGCCGCCAACGAGGTCGCCGTCGATGCCTTCCTGCACGATGGCTGCAGCTTTACCGATATCGATCGCATTGTGGAATCCTGCATGGACGCCCACGATATGCAGGTGGTCGATTCGTTTGAGCAGCTTCGCGACATCGATGCGTGGGCGCGTGAAAAGGCTGCGCAGGTGCTCGCCGCAACCCGTTCCTAACCCATAAGGATTGCTTTTTCGTTTTATGGATACTGTTCTGAGCGTTCTCTCATCGGTCTTTTGGGGCCTGCTGATGCTTTCCGTCCTCGTGTTTTTGCACGAGGGCGGCCACTTTTTGGCGGCGCGTGCCTGCGGCGTCCGTGTGACCGAGTTCTTTTTGGGTCTGCCGTGCCGCTTTGACATCCATTACACGTCGCGTCGCATTGGAACCAAGTTTGGCGTGACCCCGCTGCTGCTGGGTGGCTACGCTGCCATCTGCGGTATGGATCCGACCGATGTTTCGTGCGCCGACCGCGTGCTCGCGGCTATCTATCGTCATGGTCGCGTGACCGTGGCCGACCTTGCTGTCGAGCTCGAGCTTTCCGAGGAGGATGTGCTCGAGGCATGCGCCCTTTTGCTGGGCTGGGGCTCCATCGCGCCCTGGTATGAGGAAGGGGAGAAGCCCTCGCCGAGCTACTATCCCACCAAATATCAGACGTTGCCGCGAGACAAGGCAGGCTATACCACCTTTGATGGTCGCCGTTTCGATCGCGAACATGCGACTGCCGAGGGCGATGTGTGGGAGCTGCCGTGCGGCGAGGCCGAGTTCCTTGCGCAAGAGCGCTCGCACACCTATCTTGGCCAAGGCTTTCTCAAGCGCGCCTTTATGCTGCTCGCGGGCATTATCGTCAATATCTTGACGGGTTTTTTGCTCCTTATGAGCATCTATTCCATTGCGGGTGTCACCGTGCCGATGGATACCAACGTGATCGGTCAGGTTGACGAGGGGTCTATTGCCGCCAAGGCGGGTATCGAGGGCGGTGACGCGATCCTTTCGGTTGACGGTGTCTCATGTTCCACTTGGATGGATGTCTACGATGCCATCGGCAAGGCTGCCGGTAAGGACGATATCGCCATCGAGTACGAGCGTGACGGCAAGCAGCATTCGACCACGGTTGCGCTCAAAGAGGACGAGCGCCTAGGTGTGTATGCCTCTACGCAGGTGGTCCGTTTAGACCCCATCACGTCGGCTCGCCTGTCGTTCTCCTATGTCGTGCAGACAGCGGATGGCGTGATGCGCCTGCTCCAGCCGCAGCATACGATGGAGATTCTCGATCAGTCTTCTTCGATCGTGGGTATTAGCGTTATGTCCTCACAGGCCGCTGCTGCCGGCCCTGCCACGTTCCTTTCCTTTGCCGCCCTCATTTCGTTCTCGCTTGGCTTTATGAACCTGCTGCCCATCCCACCGCTCGATGGCGGCAAGCTGGTCATCGAGATCATTCAAAAGATTGCGGGCCGCGAGCTGCCGCTCAAAGTGCAGACAATCGTCAGCTATGTCGGCATCGCGCTCTTTGCACTGCTGTTTGTCTATATGCTTCGTTCCGACATCCTTCGATTTATTCTGTAGGGGAGTGTTTGGATTGTCTTTATCCCATCCTTTGCCTCGCGAGTTGACGCGCCCCGTGCATGTGGGCGGCGTGCAGATCGGTGGTGGCGCTCCGGTCGTGGTTCAGTCTATGACCTGCACCGATACTGCTGATGCCCAGGCAACGCTTGCGCAAGTGTGCGCGTTGGCGCAGGCTGGCTGCGATATCGTGCGCGTGAGCGTGCCTACCGAGGCTGCGCTCGAGGGCTTTCGCACGATTTGTGCCGAGTCTCCGGTGCCCATTGTCGCCGATATCCATTTTAACCATAAGCTTGCCATTGGCGCTGTCGAGGCTGGTGCCTCTAAGCTGCGCATCAACCCCGGCAATATCGGCGATTGGGCTAAGGTCGATGCCGTCATCGATGCCGCGGGTGCCGCGGGCTGCGCGATTCGCATTGGCGTGAACGCGGGCTCGCTTGAGCAAGATATTGCCGAGCGCGACGACCTCACGCAGCCCGAAAAGCTCGTAATGTCGAGCGAACGCTTTGTGCGGCACTTTGAGGACCGTGGGTTTACCAACATCGTGCTATCCGCCAAGGCCCATAGCGTACAGACGACACTTGATACCTATCGCGCCCTGTCGCGCGAGATACCGCATGTTCCGCTCCACCTGGGCGTGACGGAGGCGGGGACCAAGCTTCAGGGCACCATCAAGAGCTCTGTAGGCTTGGGTATCTTGCTTTCCGAAGGCATCGGTGACACCATGCGTGTGTCGCTCACGGCCGATCCGGTTGAGGAGCCGCCGGTCGCCTGGGGAATTCTACAGTCGCTGGGCCTGCGTCGCCGTGGTCCCGAGATTGTCTCGTGCCCCACGTGCGCCCGCTGCCAGGTTAACCTGATTCCCATCGCCGAGGAGGTCACCGAGCGGCTTAAGAACTATTCCGCGCCGCTTTCGATCGCCGTGATGGGATGTGCGGTCAACGGCCCCGGAGAGGCATCTGACGCCGACCTGGGTGTTGCCTGCGGACGTGGTCAGGGCCTGCTCTTTTCGCATGGCCAGATCATTGGTAAAGTAGCTGAGGATCAAATTGTCGACGCGCTTATGGCCGAGGTCGACAAACTTATTGAGGAGAAATAAATGACCCGAGCAATGTATATGTCTAAGCTCTATGCGCCGACGCTCAAAGAGGATCCGGCGGATGCCGAGCTAGCGAGCCACCGTCTGCTGCTTCGCGCTGGCATGATCCGCAAGGAGGCCGCCGGCCTGTATTCCTATCTGCCGCTCGCTTGGCGCTCGATCCGCAAGATCGAGAACATCGTGCGCGACGAGATGGATGCCGCCGGTGCTCAGGAGCTCATGATGCCCATCATGGTCGATGCCGAGCTGTGGCGTGAGTCCGGCCGTATCGATGCCTATGGCAAGGAGCTTGTGCGCTTTGATGACCGCCACGGCCGCGAGTTTGTGCTCGGACCCACGCACGAGGAGACCGTGACTGCCCTGGTGCGCAATGAGTTGCGTTCCTACAAGCAGCTGCCAGTGAACCTTTATCACATCCAGGATAAGTTCCGCGACGAGTTCCGTCCCCGTTTTGGCCTGATGCGCGGTCGCGAGTTCATCATGAAGGACGCCTACAGCTTCTCCGCCACGCAGGAGAGCCTGCAGGAGGAGTACGACAAGATGAAGCAGGCCTATGCCAACATTTGCGAGCGCTGCTACATCAAGGCTCTGCCCGTTGTCGCCGACTCCGGCGAGATCGGTGGCGATACCTCCGTCGAGTACATGGCTTTGGCCGACGCTGGCGAGGCTTCGCTCGTCTACTGCGACGATTGCGGCTTCGCTGCCGACGATGAGGCCGCAAGCACCAAGGTCGTTGTGACCGAGGGTCCTGGCGACGGTACGCTTACCAAGGTCGAGACTCCGGGCATGGGCACCATCGAGGCCGTTGCAAAGTTCTTCGGCTTCCCCGAGAACGGCACGCGCAAGTCTCTGGCACTCCTCGACGCCGAGGGCAAGCCCGTCGTGGCCATTGTTCCGGGCGACCACGAGCTCAACGATTGCAAGGCCGAGCATGTCTTTGGCAAGGCCTATCGCATGATGACTGATGAGGAGCTCCAGACCTACGGTCTGCATAGGGGCTTTATCGGACCGGTTAACCTGCCCGAGGGCATTCGCCTGGTGTGCGACGAGAGCCTGCGCGAGTCCAAGCAGTGGGCCTGCGGTGCCAACGAGGTCGATTATCACTTTACCGGTGCCTGCCCCGAGCGCGACTTTACCGTCGACGAGTGGGCCGACCTGGTAACCGTCGTTGCCGGCGATCCCTGCCCGCACTGCGGCAAGCCGCTCTCTGCTGCTCGCGGCATCGAGGTCTCGCAGGTCTTCCAGCTGGGCACCAAGTATTCCGAGGCCATGGGCGCCACCTTTATGGACGAGGACGGCAAGGAGAAGCCGCTTATCATGGGTTGCTACGGCGTTGGTGTGTCCCGCTCGCTTGCTGCCGTCGTGGAGCAGCACAACGACGAGCACGGTATCGTCTGGCCGGTCTCCGTTGCCCCGTACGAGGTCGCGGTGATTCCGCTCGATCCCAAGAAGGAGGAGTGCGCTAACGTTTGCGACCAAATCGTCGAGGGCCTGTGCGCCGAGGGTATCGAGGTTGTCGTCGATGACCGTGACGAGCGTCCTGGCTTTAAGTTTGCCGATAACGACCTCATGGGCTTCCCGTATCAGGTCGTGCTTGGCAAGCGTGGCCTCAAGAATGGTACTGTGGAGCTCAAGGACCGTGCCACGGGCGAGCGTGAGGACGTGGCGATCGACGAGGTCGTCGCCAAGATTGCCGAGCTTGTTAAGGCGGCCCGCCGTTAATCGACGTTTCTGCTATTAGATGTAATTGCGGGGCTGCTCCGTATCTCTCTTAGGAAGAGATGCGGAGTAGTCTATTTTGTTGCGTGAATAAACTCGATGGGTAAAGGAAAACCCCACAGCCCATATGAGCTGCGGGGTTTTCTTGTGCCTCCGATGCGAAATAAATCGCTCAGATATTACTGATAATCGACGACGTCGATCCAGTTCTTCAGGAACTCATCGTTCACGTTGCGCTTACGAGCGAGCTCGGAAGCGGCGACGATGCTCGTCCACTGACGCACGACCTGCATGGGCATGTCGGCGCGGTCGCAGTAGAGCTCCAGGTAGGCCTCAGCCTGGTCCTTGCTGTTGAGGGCGAAGAGCAGGTAGGTGGTGGCAACGTCGGCAGCAGGGGAGCCCTGGGTGGCGTGTGCCCAGTCGCACACATAGAGCTGGCCGTCGTCGCCGACGATGACGTTGGAGGGGTTGAAGTCGCCGTGGCAGACCTTGAACTCCTTGGTCATGCCGTCCAGACGCTCCTGAAGGTTGTAGCGCGTGGTGGCATTGAGCTGATCAAGGCTGTCGATCATGCGGGCGAACTTGTCGCGCTGACGGTTGAGCAGCGGGGAGGTATAGCCGTGGATCTCGATCTGGAGGTCGACGAACATCTCGAGATACTCACCAAAGCGCTGGGGCTCAGCAGTCATCTTCTCGGCAAGGGTGGTGCCCGGAACCTTCTCCGTCACGAGCGCCCAGCCGTTGGCGTTCTCGAGCTGGGAAACCTCGAGAGCCTTGGGGCTGCGGATGCCGCACTCATTGATGCGGGCAAGATTCAAAGCCTCGTTGAACACGTCGGAGACAGGCTTGGTCTCGTTAAAGACCTTGACGATCTTGTCGCCCAGGTCGTAAACGACCTTGTTGCCACGGCGGACGAGCTCGGTCTTGGAATCGGGTAGCAGCATGGTTGCATCCTTTCAACGATGCGATAGAAGCGACGGCGGGGGTGTGTGAAACACCCGTGCACCCCCGCCGTTAAAAACCGTGCTAAAACTAGCAGACGGCGTAGTCCTGAGGCTCGCGGCCGTAGTAGGCGTCCAGGTAGAGCTCCTTGATCTCGCTCATGAGCGGGTAGCGCGGGTTGGCGCCGGTGCACTGGTCGTTGAATGCCTGCTCGGTCATCTCGTCGAGGGTGTCGAGGAAGTACTGCTCGTCAACACCGTAGTCGGCGATGGTCTTCTTGACACCGATGAAGTCCTTGAGTTCCTCGAGCTTCGTGATGAAGTTCTCGAAGACCTCCTTGTCGTCCTTGCCCTCGATGCCGCAGTACTTGGCCATCTCGGCGTAGTTGTGCAGCGCGTTGGGGTAAGGATACTGGGAGAAGGTACCCATCTTGACGGGAGCCTCAGCGGCGTTGTAGCGCATGACGCGGGTCAGGATGACAGCGTTGGCGAGGCCGTGAGGCAGGTGATGGAAGGCGCCGAGCTTGTGAGCCATGGAGTGGTTGAGGCCCAGGAAGGCGTTGGCGAAGGCCATACCGGCCATGCAAGAGGCGTTGTGCATCTCCTCGCGGGCATGCGGGTCCTTGGCGCCGTTCGTGAAGCTGGAGGGCAGGTTCTCGAAGACGAGCTTAGCAGCGCGCTCGGAGAGGCCCTTGGTGTAGTCGGAAGCCATGATGGAGACGTAGGACTCGATGGCGTGGGTCATGACGTCGATGCCGGAGGCAGCGGTCAGGCCGCGCGGGGCGGTCATGCAGTTGTCGGCGTCAACGATAGCCATGTTGGGGAGCAGCGCGTAGTCGGCGAGCGGCCACTTGATGCCGGTCTCCTTGTCGGTGATGATGGCGAACGGCGTGCACTCGGAGCCGGTACCCGAAGAGGTCGGGACGGCGACGAAGTAGGCCTTCTTGCCCATCTCGGGGAAAGTGAAGATACGCTTGCGGATGTCCATGAAGTCCATGGCCATGTCCTCAAACTTGCACTCGGGGTGCTCGTACATCATCCACATGATCTTGCCGGCGTCCATAGCTGAGCCACCGCCGACGGCGATGATGACGTCCGGCTCAAAGAGAGCCATCTGCTTGGCGCCGCGACGTGCGCACTGCAGCGACGGATCGGGCTCGACGTCGTAGAAGCAGTCGTGGGCGATGCCCATCTCGTCGAGCTTGGCCTCGATGGCGCGGGTGTTGCCATTCTTGAAGAGGAACTGGTCGGTGACGATGAAGGCGCGCTTCTTGCCCATGACGGTACCGAGCTCGTCGAGAGCGACGGGCGTGGAACCCTTCTTGAAGTAGACCTTCTCGGGAGCGCGGAACCACAGCATGTTCTCACGGCGCTCGGCCACAGTCTTAACGTTGATCAAGTGCTTCACCCCAACGTTCTCGGAGACGGAGTTGCCGCCCCAGGAGCCGCAGCCCAGGGTCAGAGACGGCTTCATGCCAAAGTTGTACAGATCACCGATGCCGCCGTGCGAGGACGGGGTGTTGATGACGATACGGCAGGCCTTCATGACGTGCTCGAACAGGCTGATCTTCTCGGCCTGGGCGGGGTGCACGTACAGAGAGGCGGTGTGGCCCGGGCCACCGGCGAGCACCAGGTGCTCGGCCTTGTCGACGGCCTCCTGGAAGTCCTTGGCGTGATACATGGCCAGGACCGGGGAGAGCTTCTCGTGGGAGAACTCCTCCTTGGCGGGGTCGGTGGAGGTGACCTCGACGATCAGGATCTTGGTCTTGGCAGGAACCTCGATGCCGGCGAGCTCGGCGATCTTGGCGGCAGCCATGCCGGGAATGCGGTGATCGAGAGCGCCGTTCTTGAACATGGCGGCACGCAGGGCCTCCATCTCGGCACCCTGCTTGACGAAGTAGCAGCCGCGCTTCTGGAACTCGGCTTTGACCTGGTCATAGATGGTGTCGATGACGGTCACGGACTGCTCGGAAGCGCAGATCATGCCGTTGTCGAAGGTCTTGGAGTGGATGATGGAGTTGACGGCGAGCAGCACGTCGGCGGTGTCGTCGATGATGACCGGGGTGTTACCGGCGCCAACGCCCAGGGCGGGCTTGCCCGAGGAGTAGGCGGCCTTGACCATGCCCGGGCCACCGGTGGCGAGGATGATGTCGACGTCACGCATGACCATGTTGGTCAGCTCGATGGAGGGGACATCGACCCAGCCGATGATGCCCTCGGGGGCGCCGGCCTTGACGGCGGCGTCAAGCACGAGCTTGGCGGCGGCGATGGTGCACTTGGCGGCTGCCGGGTGCGGGGAGATGATGATGCCGTTGCGGGTCTTCAGGCTGATCAGCGTCTTGAAGATCGCGGTGGAGGTGGGGTTGGTCGTCGGGATGACGGCGCCCACGATGCCGATGGGCTCGGCGATCTTGGTGATGCCGTAAGCCTCGTCGCGCTCCAGAACGCCACAGGTCTTGGTGTTCTTGTAAGCGTTGTAGATGTACTCTGCGGCGTAGTGGTTCTTGATGACCTTGTCCTCAAGAACGCCGCGGCCGGTCTCCTCGATGGCCATCTTCGCCAACGGGATACGAGCCTTGTTGGCGGCCATGGCGGCCTCATAGAAGATCTTGTCGACCTGCTCCTGCGTGTACGTAGCAAAAAGCGCCTGGGCCTCTCGCATCTGAGCGAGCTTAGCCTCAAGCGCCTCTACGTTGTCCACAATTGCGGGAGTAGTGTTTTCCGGTGACTTTTTCACCATTTGTGTCTCCTTGCGATCGGAGATTTACCCTACAAGATGCATGATAGCAAGAAATAATTCGGCGAACGGTCAGATTCCCGTAAAAGACAAACTAAAACGCTTCAATAAACTGAAACGTTTCAACTAATTATCTGCCTGCTGCATCGCCCCGCTCATTGGGGACAGGCTTACATGAGTGCTTTCACTCATTTGGGACAGACATCGATTTGTCATTTTGTCGTTTTGGGCATGTTTTTGTCGTTCATTGTATATAAATAGGTCACAGGCTCAGCATTTCGCGTTCCTTCTCTCCTTTTAGGTGTTGCCTGTACGGCTTTGAAAGGAGAGACCATGCCCCGATGCGCCCGCAAAATTTCGCTCACCGGCTATTACCACGTCTTTGACCGCGGTAACTCCAAACAGATCATTTTTGAAGATGATTCCGACCGCTATCGTTTCCTATCGGACATATCGGACAGGTTTGCGTGCCATGACGTGGCGGTGTTGGCCTGGTGTCTTATGGACAACCACTTCCATTTGATGGTTGATGACCCATATGACAACCTTTCAAAGGCAATGCAGTGCGCGCTGACGGCGTATGCCAAGTATTTCAATGGGAAAACGGGAAGAACGGGCCATCTGTTTGACAATCGCTATTCGCGGGTCGCGGTTGAGTCGGACACGCAGGCAGTGCAGCTGCTCGACTATATTCATCTCAATCCCGTGAAGGGTGTGCTTGACTCGCTCGAGGCGTACCGCTGGTCAAGCTATAAGGCGTATCAGCTGGGCTATGATCCCTTTGACATCTGTGATGCGGCCCCTATGCTTGATGTTGTCGGAGGCTCCCGTCGCTATTGCGAGCATCTCAAGAAAGTTGCCGGGCGCATCTGGTCAGTGGAGGTTCTTCCGCGCCGGCGGATCCCCGATGAGGACGCCCTTTTCGTTGCGCGCGAAGTCCTGACGAGCATAGATCCTGCGTTGCTCAAGGCCCTGCCACGCCCCGAACGCGATGCCTGCCTGCTGAGGCTCAGGCGGGCACATCTCACGGTCAAGCAAATTGCCCGTATCACCGGTATCGGCGCCACAAGCGTGACCAAGGCTACTGCAGGCTGGAAGGATGCAGCGTGAGATAGGGGCCGGAGCCGATCGGGACGCCGCATGCGTGCGTCATGTCTGTCCCCAATGCGTGAAAACACTCATCTAAGTGTGTCCCCAATGAGTGGGGCTATGATTCTTTTGACATCTGCAAACACTCATGTAAGTCTGTCCCCAATGAGTGCAAAAAGGCGCCCTCCGTGGGGGAGGACGCCTTTGGTAAGTTCTATATGAACGCGAGGTCTTTGACCCGGAGAGTCCGAGGTACTTGTTGGTAAGACCTTATTTAGGAGCGCGCAACCTTGCCAGACTTGAGGCAGGTGGAGCAAACGTTCATCTTGCGACGGTGACCATCGACAACGACGTAGACGCGCTGGATGTTGGGGCGGAACTTACGGTTGGTGACGCGGTGAGAGTGGCTGATGGAGCGACCGGCAACGGGGTGCTTACCGCAAACTTCGCAAACTTTGGACATAACTGACCCTCCTTGGGCGACAAACGAACATGTCGCGTTAACAAACAAGCCTGAACTATAGCACAGAAGCATGTCTCTGTGCGCAATCTACACAGAGATATTTCTCTTTTGGCGATAGTGCCCACGCTACGGCCCTGGACGTAGATCCGATTTGCGTGCAGCAGAGGGGATTATGCCAGCTCGTGCGTGCGTTTTCAAGCTCGTCCCACAAATATATAGGTTTATGGAGCATCTGGTCCGTTTGCGGATTGCTCCATATTTATGCTCGCAATTACGCTCGAGGTTGGCTACACTATCCCTTGACCATTAAAGGGGTACGAGATACCCACATGGAATTACATAGCTGCCAAAGAGCAGCCCTTCCTGTGGGTGTCTTGTCCGCTTTGAGCGGTCGGGCATCTATTTTTTTGACTGTGTCAGCAGTCAAGACATGTGAGGAAGGAGATTGATGGGCACGACTTCCCCCAAGGCGGTCATCATGGACGAGACCGCCGTCAATCGAGCGATGACCCGCATCGCGCACGAGATTCTCGAGCGCAACGAGGGCTGTGAAGACCTCGCTCTGGTCGGCATCGTCACGCGCGGCGACCTTCTGGCAAAGAAGCTTGCCGAGGAGATCAAGGAGATCGAGGGCGTCGACGTTCCGCTCGGCAGCCTGGACATCAGCTTCTACCGCGATGACTATGCGACCAATTTCGCTCCCGCGATCCACGCTACCAACATTCCCTTCAGCGTCGACGGCAAGCGCGTCGTGCTGGTGGACGACATCCTGTATACGGGCCGTACTATCCGCGCCGCTCTGGATGCCGTCATGGACCTGGGCCGTCCGAGCCGCATCGAGCTGGCAGTTCTCGTTGACCGCGGTCACCGTGAGCTCCCCATCTCGCCGGACTTTGTCGGCAAGAACGTTCCCTCGTCGCATGAGGAGAACGTGCACCTATATATGAAGGAAGTCGACGGCCACACCGCCGTCGAGATTAACGACGTCGCGCCGGGTTCCCACGTGGGCTCCGCGCCGCTGGGAGGTGAGTAGTACCGTGGCGTTCAACCATAAGCACCTGATCGACATTACCGAGTACTCCGAAGAGGACATCAAGCTCATCCTCGAGACCGCCAAGGCGTTCTCTGAGGTCAACGAGCGTGCGATCAAGAAGGTCCCCACGCTCAAGGGCAAGACCATCGTCAACATGTTCAACGAGCCCTCGACGCGCACCCGCAGCTCCTTCGAGCTCGCCGAGAAGCGCCTTTCGGCCGACAGCCTCAACTTTGGCGGCTCCTCGACCTCCACGGTCAAGGGCGAGAGCCTCGTCGACACCGTCGAGACCCTCAACGCCTACAAGATTGATTGCATCGTCGTTCGCGATAAGCACGCCGGTGCTCCCTACATCGTCACGCAGAACTCGCCCGCGAGCGTCATCTGCGCCGGCGACGGCAAGCACAACCACCCCACGCAGGCCCTGCTCGACCTGTACACCATCTGGGAGCACAAGGGTGACTTCCACGGTCTGAAGGTCGCCGTCGTCGGCGATATCGCGCACTCCCGCGTGTGCGGCTCGCTGATCCCCGCACTTAAGATCATGGGCTGCGAGACCTACGCCGTCGCCCCCGGCACGCTGCTGCCGCCGGCGCCCGAGGTCCTGGGCTGCGACCACGTGACGAGCGACCTCGATTCCGTCCTGCCCGAGCTGGACGTCGTCTACATGTTGCGCGTGCAGCAGGAGCGCCTTGAGGGCGCACCGTTCCCCACGATTCGCGAGTACCACAAGCTTTTCGGTCTGACCAAGGACCGCGAGAAGCTCATGAAGCCCGACGCGATCATCTGTCACCCGGGCCCCATCAACCGCGGCGTCGAGTTCGACTCCTATATGGCCGACCACCCGCAACGCTCCGTCATCCTGGAGCAGGTCTACGCCGGTATCTGCGTGCGTATGGCTATCCTGTATCTGCTGCTTGGAGGTGCCGATAATGGCCTTGCTTCTTAAGAATGCCCACGTCGTCGACCCGTCCGTCGAGCTTGACGGTGTCGTTGACGTCCTGATTGACGGCGATAAGATCGCCGAGGTCGGCGAGAATCTCGCCGTCGAGGGAGCCGAGGTCCGCGACCTTTCCGGCAAATATCTCGTCCCCGGCCTGGTGGATATGCACGTTCACCTTCGCGAGCCCGGCTACGAGGTCAAAGAGGACATCGAGAGCGGCACCCGTGCAGCTGCCAAGGGCGGCTTTACCGGCGTGTGCGCCATGCCCAACACCGATCCCGTCACCGATAACGGCACCGTCGTGGAGTTCGTCAAGTCCCGCGCTGCCGAGGTCGGCCACTGCCGCGTCTATCCGTCGGGAGCCATGACCCGCGGTCTTAAGGGCGAGGCCATGTCCGAGATGGGCGATATGGTCGCCCACGGCGCCGTCGCCTTCACTGACGACGGTCGTGGCGTGCAGGGCGCGGGCATGCTCCGTCGCTGCATGGACTACGGCAAGATGTTCGGCAAGGTCTTTATGAGCCACTGCCAGGACGAGGACCTGGTCGGCCACGGCCAGATCAACGAGGGCAAGGTCTCGACCCGTCTGGCTCTCGAGGGCTGGCCGGCTGCCGGCGAGGAGCTCCAGATCGCCCGCGACATCGAGATCGCCAAGCTGACCGGTGCCAAGCTGCACATCCAGCACATCTCCACCGCCCATGGCCTGGAGCTCGTGCGTGCCGGTAAGGCAGCTGGCGTGCAGGTCACCTGCGAGGCCACGCCGCACCACATGTTCCTGACCGAGAACGACCTGGACGAGACCTACAACACCTCGCTCAAGGTCAACCCGCCGCTGCGTACCGACGAGGACGCCGAGGCTATCCGTCAGGGCGTCATCGACGGTACCGTCGACGCTATCGTCACCGATCACGCTCCCCATACTCCGTGGGAGAAGGCCCGCGAGTTCGAGCTGGCGCCCTTCGGCATGATCGGCCTCGAGACTTCGCTGTCGCTCGTGCTCACCGAGCTGGTCAACACGGGCAAGATGAGCATGGGTCGCATGGTCGAGCTCATGGCCATCAAGCCTCGTGAGATCCTGGGCCTCGACCAGGTTCAGGTCAAGGCGGGCTCCGTTGCCGACCTGACTGTCTTCGACGCGTCTGCCACTTGGACGGTCGGCGAGGACGGCTACGAGTCGCGTGCCGAGAATTCCGGTTTTGCCGGCCGCACGCTCACCGGTCGTGCCACCGATGTGTTTGTCGGCGGCAAGCAGACGCTCGCCGACGGCTGCATCTGCTAGCATAGCCTTATCGCTTTTGTGCGCGGCGCCCTTGCGGTGCCGCGCTTTCTGTTCGCCTGAACCATGCAACCGCATGGGGGATTGGAGCGTCTATGCCCACACCTTCCACTGCACGCATGCACGACTTCGAGGTCGTCTCGAACAAGGAGATCGCCGAGGGCATCTTCTCGCTCGTAATCTCGGCCCCCAAGCTTGCAAGTGCGCTCAAGCCCGGTCAGTTTGTGAACATCGCCGTGCCCGGCGATGCCTCTTCGCTGCTTCGCGTGCCCCTGAGCTTCTATCGCGCCGACGCCCAGGCCGGCACCGTCGAGCTGTGGTACGCCGTCGTGGGCGACGACACCCGCCGTCTGTCGCAGATGGCCCCCGGTTCCACTTCTAACCTGCTGGGCCCTGGCGGCCGCGGCTGGCTTGTTCCCGAGGGCACCAGGAAGGCGCTGCTCGTTGCGGGCGGCATCGGTGTTCCGCCCGTGCTGTGCCTTGCCGGCATGCTCGTCGAGCAGGGTGTGGCCGTCGACGTGTGCCTGGGCTTTGGCACCGCGTCCAAGGCCGTGGGAGTCGATGAGTTCCGCGCGCTGTGCGATACGGTCAACGTGTGCACCGACGACGGCTCGCTCGGCACGCACGGTTTTTGCACCGATCCTGTCGCTGAGCTGCTTGGCGAGGGCGGCTACGACTACGTCGCCAGCTGCGGCCCCGCTGTCATGATGAAGAAGGTCGCCGCCGCTGCCGCCGAGGCCGGTGTGTACTGCGAGGTGTCGCTCGAGCGCATGATGAGCTGTGGCTTTGGCGCCTGCAACACCTGCAATGTCGAGACAGTCGACGGTATGAAGGGTGCTTGCATGTGCGGCCCCGTGTTCGATGCTTCCAAGGTGGTGGTCTTCTAGTGGGTACCGTGAACATGGCCGTCGATTTCGGCGGCGTCAAGATGCAGAACCCCATCAACACCGCAGCCGGTACCTTTGGCTACGGTTGGCAGTTCCAGAACTTCTTTGATGTTTCCCAGCTGGGCGCCATCACCACCAAGGGTTGTGCTGCCGAGCCCTGGCCCGGCAATCCCGCGCCCCGCATGGCCGAGATCCCGGGCGGCATGATCAACTCCGTGGGCCTTCAGAACCCTGGCGTGGCTGCCTTTGCCCGTGAGTCCGGTCCGTGGCTCGAGCAGCTCTCCAAGGACGGTTGCCAGGTCATCTGCCAGGTCGCCGGTCACTCCGTTGAGGAGTTTGTCCGCGCGCTCGAGATGTATGTCGAGCTGTGCCCCTGGGCTGCCGGCTACGAGATCAACGTGAGCTGCCCTAATATCGCCGCCGGCGGTGCCGCCATGGGCTCCACGCCCGAGGGCGCCTCTTCCGTTATGGCTGCCTGCCGCAAGGTGACCGATAAACCGCTGTTCGTAAAGATGGCTCCGGTCAACGTCGCCGAGATCGCCAAGGCACTCGAGGCCGAGGGCGCCGACGGCCTTTCGGTCATCAATTCTATCCAGGGTATGGCCATTGACGTGCACACCCGCAAGTCCCGTGTCGCCAAGCCCAAGGGCGGCCTTTCGGGCCCGCTGTGCCACCACATCGCCGTCCGTATGGTCTGGGAGGTCGCCCAGGCGGTCGATATCCCCATCAACGGTGTCGGCGGCGTCATGACCGGCGAGGATGCGGCCGAGTTTATCCTGGCCGGCGCCACCTGCGTGTCGGTCGGTATGGCCAACTTTGTCGATCCGTGCGCCTCGATCAAGATCGCGCGCGAGCTCGAGGCTTGGGCAGAGTCCCAGGGCGTGAAGGATATCAACGAGCTGGTAGGTGCTTTCGAATGCTAGAGAATGATGCCCGCGACCGCGTTATCGTCGCCCTCGACTGCGACCGTGAGCGTGCGCTCGAGCTCGCCCACGAGCTTTCTGGTCATGCGGCTTGGCTCAAAGTTGGCATGACGCTCTATTACGCCGAGGGTCCCGAGATCGTCAAGACCTTTAAGGACCTGGGCTTCAAGGTCTTCCTCGACCTTAAGTTCCATGACATTCCGCATCAGGTGCGCGGTGCCGCCCGTTCGGCCTCGCTTGCCGGTGCCGACCTGCTCTCGGTCCACGGCTTGGGTTCGGGCGCTATGCTCGCCGCGTGCCGTGAGGGTGCCGAGGAGGCGCGCGAGGACCGCGCCAAACTCGTCGCCATTACCGTGCTCACGAGTATGAATCAGGATGCCTTGAGCGAGATCGGCGTCGAGTCTCCCGTGGCCGAGGAAGCCGCCCGTCTGGCAAAGCTTGCCCAGACCAACGGCATCGACGGCATCGTGTGCTCGCCGATGGAGGCTCACGACATGCGTGAGCTGCTGGGTCCTGATGCCCTGATCGTGACTCCGGGTGTGCGTCCGGTGGGTGCCGCCCTTGGTGACCAGTCCCGCGTGGCGACGCCTTCCCAGGCTATCGAGCGTGGCGCAAGCCACATTGTGGTGGGCCGTCCCATCACCGGTGCCGACGATCCGGTTGCCGCCTTTGACGCCATCGTCGCCGAGCTGGTCGAAAACGTCGCGTAAAAGATTCCCCTAAGTCACCACTTTTGGGTCTTATTAGCACAAAATAGCCCCTGTGCCTGCGTAAACTTTCCCATCCTTTGTGTGGAATCGCAGGTCAGGGGCTTAACTTTGGGCGCAGTATATTGCACTTTTTGCGGGTATCGTCTAACCTATGGAGCCGCGATTAGGCATTTTGTACGTTCTACGTGCTAAAATGCCAATTATTGAATCAGATATAACCCAACTATTTGGAGGTACGAATGGCACTCCCTCAGCTTACCGACGAGCAGCGCAAGCAGGCTCTTGAGAAGGCTGCCGCCGCACGTCACGCCCGCGCTGAGCTTCGCGAGCAGATCAAGAAGGGCGAGAAGTCCCTCGAGTCCGTGCTCAACTCCGATGACCCCATCGCTTCCCGCATGAAGGTTTCCACCCTCATCGAGTCTCTCCCCGGTTATGGCAAGGCCAAGGCCGCCAAGATCATGGAGGAGCTCGGTATCTCCGCTACTCGTCGCGTCCAGGGCCTCGGCGTCCGTCAGCGCGAGCAGCTCCTCGAGCAGCTGACCAAATAAGTGAGCGCTCAGGATTCCAAGCTCTTTGTGATTTCTGGACCGTCAGGCGCAGGCAAGGGTACGCTCGTCACTCGTGTGCGCGAGCGCCGCTCGAACCTGGGTCTGACGGTTTCGGCTACCACGCGAGCACCACGCAAAGGTGAGGTCGACGGCGTCAACTATTTTTTTCTGACGCGCGAGGAGTTCGACCGCCGCGTGGCAAACGGTGAGTTTGTTGAGTGGGCCGAGGTCCACGGTAACTGCTACGGCACGTTGGTGAGCGAGGTCACATCCAAGCTCGCCTCGGGCTCGTCTCTGATTTTGGAGATCGATGTCCAGGGCGCCCTGCAGGTGAAGGAGCGTTTCCCCGAGGCCGTGCTGATCTTTATCAAGCCGCCTTCGCTTGAGGTGCTCCGCGAGCGTCTGGTCGGTCGCGGTACCGAGACGCCCGAGACGATTGAGCTGCGTATGGCAAACGCCGCCGATGAGCTTGCCCTTGCCGACCGCTACGACGACGTCGTGGTGAATGACGATCTCGACCGCGCGACCGATGAGCTCGTTCGCGTTCTCGATATGCATGAAAGGATCTGAGGTCCGTGTCCGTTGTAAAGCCTTGCATTGACGATCTTCTGGAGAAGACCGATCACAACCGCTTCTTGCTCGCTTCGCTTGCCTCTAAGCGCGCCTGCGATATCAATAGCATGCTGCGTGGCCAGCACAATCGCGTGCTTGCCGTCCAGGATGTCGACGACATCACCATTGCGCTCTCTGGTGCCGATACCATTTCGATGGCTATGGACGAGATCGTCGACGGCGATATCTCCTACGACGAGGCCCGTTACGAGAAGGCACTCGGCCACAAGGTTGCTGAAGCCTAAATGGCAGCTCGCGTCTGCCTGGTCCACTATCACGAGGTTGGACTGAAGGGCAAGAACCGCGCACATTTTGAGCATATCCTCATGGATAACATTAAGGCGGCTTTGGCCGCCTTTTCCGTGAGCGCCGTGTCTCGAATTTCCGGTTATATCCTCGTGACCTTTAACGAGCATCAAGCCGACGAGGCGGCGCGTGTCATCCGCACCGTCCCCGGCGTTGCTCGTGTGTCTTTGGCGTATCACACCAATCGCGACCCGCAGGAGTACTGCGCGGCGGCTGTAAAGGCGCTGCGTGAGTTTGGCCCCTTCGACTCGTTTAAGGTACATGCCAAGCGCTCCAACACCGATTACGAACTCACCTCGATTGATATCAATCGACAGGTTGGCGAGGTGCTGTGCGAGGCGTTCCCCGATAAAAAGGTCCAGATGCACGATCCCGACGCGATGGTGCACGTGCTGGTTGTTCAGGGCAGCGTCTACGTGTACGCGCGCTCCGAGCGCGGTGTGGGCGGTCTGCCGGTGGGGTCTGCCGGCAAGGTCGTGACGCTTCTGTCATCGGGTATCGACTCGCCGGTGGCGACCTGGATGCTCGCACGTCGCGGAGCCGTGTGCGTGCCGGTACATTTTTCCGGTCGTCCGCAGACGCCAGATACCAGCGAATATCTGGTGCAGGACATCATTCGCGCCCTTGAGCCGGGTGTTCAGATCGGCCGTCTGTATGTTGTTCCGTTTGGCGATTGCCAGCGCGAGATTTCGGTGACCTGTCCCAGCAACCTGCGTGTGATCATGTATCGCCGCATTATGTATTCGGTTGCTGAGCGCATCGCGCATATCGAGGGCGCCAAGGCCATTGTGACGGGCGAGTCGCTTGGTCAGGTTGCCTCCCAGACGCTCGAGAACATCATGGCCGTCAACGAGGCCGTGAAGATTCCCGTTTTCCGTCCGCTCATTGGTTCTGATAAGCAGGAGATCATCGCGCGCGCCCAGGAGATCGGTACGTTTGATATCTCGACCGAGGCGGCGCCCGATTGCTGCACGCTCTTTATGCCGCGTCGTCCCGAGACGCATGCCAAGCTCGATGCCGTGCATGAGGCCTGGGAGCTGTTCGATCACGAGGAGATGATCGAGCGCCTGCTCAAGCAGACCGAGTATATCGATTTTGGCAGCAACACGTATAAGGCCCCCAAGACCTTAAAACGCAAACATTCGGAGCTCGCTCCGCGTGAGATTTACCAAGATCACGAGTAATTTGTTGCATAGGCCGGCGATGTATTTGCATCGCCGGCCTTTTGCTATCTGGGTGTTTGCTTTCAAATTGTTCATTTGACGACGCGTGTCTGAATAAATGGACACCTTTCCGCAAGGTTTTGGTCAGGTATTGGTTTGACCGTGAGCGACGATGTGCGAACCCAGGCGTCGCGACCCCTCTCGCCTGACAAGATAGTGTTGGGAGGTGTTTGCTATGGCACAGCGCGAACAACACGAACGGGTCAAACGTATGGATCGCTGGGCGGGAAAGCTGTTCGAGCACAAGGCGGTGGTCGTGGCGATGCTCGTCGTTATTGCGATGGCGAGTGGGTTGGCGATGGCAACGTTGGGCGGCGAATCCGATGGGGTGTCGTTTGATCGTGACGCCACGTCGGCTGAGCGGGCGGATACGGGTTCTGCGGACGCTTCTGATGATGATCCTTCGAGTGATTCGAAGAGGGTAAGTGCGGCCAGTGAGGTCTATGTCGACGTTGGCGGGGCCGTGGTGACGCCGGGCGTCTATCGCCTGCGGGAGGGCGCGCGCGTGGCGCAGGCGATTGACGCTGCCGGCGGGCTTACGCCCGAGGCTGATGTCGCGGGCCTTAATCGAGCTTCTAAAGTGGTCGACGGACAGAAGATTTATGTGCCGCACGTGGGAGAGCAGCAGACGGTTGGCGACGTCGCTGGATCTGGACCCGGTGAGGCGTCTGTCGGCGCATCCGTCGTGAGTGATCTGGTTAATATCAATACGGCGAACGCCGCCGAACTACAGACGCTCTCGGGCGTCGGTCCCTCCATGGCCCAGTCGATTATCGATGAGCGAACGCAAAACGGACCGTTTACCTCGATTGAAGACCTGATGCGGGTCTCGGGCATCGGCGAGAAGAAGTTTGCCAAGATCAAAGATTGCATTTGCATATGAATACGCGCGAGCGCGAGCATGTGATGCCTCCGCGGCCCCTGATTCCGTGGACGATGGCCCTG